>CAWHQH010000018.1:0-185494 GCA_963831465.1 Terriglobia bacterium
TACTCTTCCCGTAAGTGCATGAACCTTAGAGGGGAACGGCTGATTGACAATTTCTGTCACCCGGCACACAATCGGGCTACTCAAGTTCTTCCCACTGACCAGCGGCTCCCCCCGGCCTCTTTGAGACATGGTGCGCTTGAGACAAATTCATCCAGGACCTGCTACAAATGTCGCAAAGGCTAGGCGATCTTCTGGTCAAAGAGAAGATCATCACGCACGACCAACTCGATAAGGCGCTGAAGGCGCAGCGTGAGTCCGGCCCCAATTCGCGCCTGGGTTCCACGCTGGTCCACCTGGGATTTGTAAGCGATGAGGAAGTCACAAATTTTCTCTCGCGGCAGTACGGCGTTCCCGCCATTAATCTGCAATATTTTGAAATCGATTCTTCCGTCGTCAAGCTGATTCCGGAAGAGACGGCCAAGCGCTACCAGATTCTTCCGCTCAGCCGCGTTGGCGCGTCGCTGACGATTGCCATGGTGGATCCGACGAACGTTTTTGCCATGGACGATATCAAGTTCATGACCGGCTTCAACATTGAGCCGGTGGTGGCGTCTGAATCCGCCATCATGGAAGCGATCGACAAGGCTTATGGCGGTTCGCAGCAGGAATCGAACGTCGATGAGCTGCTGGCCTCCATGGGTGACGAGGCTGACGTCGAGCTGCAGGCCGAGCAGGACGAGATCGACCTGGCCGAACTGGAGAAATCGGCCGACGAAGCGCCCATCGTCAAGCTGGTGAATATTGTGATGACGGACGCGGTGAAGCGCGGCGCCAGTGACATCCACATTGAGCCTTACGAAAAAGAATATCGCGTGCGTTTCCGCATTGACGGCGTGCTGCAGCACATTATGTCGCCGCCCATGAAGTTGAAAGACGCCATCACCTCGCGCATCAAGATCATGGCCAAGATGGACATCAGCGAAAAGCGCCTGCCGCAGGACGGGCGCATCATGCTGAAGATGCAGATTGGCGGCAAGAAAAAGCAGCTCGACTTCCGCGTCAACTGCCTGCCCACGCTGTGGGGCGAAAAAGTTGTCATGCGGCTGCTGGATAAAGAAAACCTGCGGCTCGATATGACCAAGCTGGGCTTTGAGCCGGAGTCGCTGGAAAAATTTCAGCGCGCGGTGTTCAAGCCTTACGGCATGGTGCTGGTCACCGGCCCCACGGGATCAGGCAAGACCAACACTCTTTATTCTTCCGTCTCACTGCTGAACAAGCCCGATACCAACATCATTACCGCGGAAGATCCGGTTGAGTTCCAGTTGCACGGCGTGAACCAGGTGCAGATGAAGGAATCCATCGGCCTGAATTTTGCCGCCGCCCTGCGCGCTTTTTTGCGGCAGGACCCCAACGTGATCCTGGTGGGCGAGATCCGCGACTTTGAAACCGCTGAAATCGCCATTAAGGCCGCTCTTACCGGCCACCTGGTGCTTTCCACGCTGCACACCAACGGCGCGCCGGAAACCATTAGCCGTCTGATGAACATGGGCATTGAGCCTTTTCTGGTTGCGACGGCCGTGCACCTGATCTGCGCGCAGCGACTGATCCGGCGCATCTGCGTTGAATGCCGTGAAGAAGTTCCGATGCCGCCGCAGGCCAAGGTGGACGCCGGCTTTACGCCGGAAGAAGCCAAGACGGTAAAGATTTTCAAGGGCAAAGGCTGCGCCGTCTGCAACGGAACAGGATACAAAGGCCGCGCCGGCCTGTATGAAGTGATGGAAGTGGACGATGAAATCCGCGAATTGATTTTGATTGGCGCGTCTGCCGTGGAACTGAAGAAGAAAGCCATTGAACGCGGCATGATCACGCTGCGGCGCAGCGGTCTGGTGAAAGTGAAGGAAGGCGTTACCACGCTGGAAGAAGTGGCGAGAGAGACATTGCACTAAGCAGCAATTAGCAATTGGCTACTTGGCAATTAGCTCAGCTAAAGCAGATGCAGGCGAAACAGGCTAAAGGCAAAGAGCGAAAGAGCAAAAAGCCAAAAGCCAAGAGCCAAGAGCTAGAAGCAAGAGAAAAAGGAAGCAGAACAGGGAACCACCATGAATGTCACACTAAGCGATCTGTTAAAGAAGATGCTGGACATGCAAGGCAGTGACCTGCATATCACCACCAACTCACCGCCGCAGGTGCGCGTTCACGGGCATTTGCAGCCGCTGGATATGCCGCCGCTGACGCCGTCGGAAACCAAGCAGCTCTCTTATAGCGTGCTCACCGATGCGCAGAAGCATCGCTTTGAAGAAACGCTGGAGCTGGATTTCTCTTTCGGATTGAAAGGGCTGGCCCGCTTCCGCGGCAACTGTTTCAACCAGCGCGGCGCGGTGGGCGCGGTTTACCGCGTGATTCCTTTTGAGATCAAGACATTCCAGCAGTTGAATCTGCCGAACGTGATTTCCAAGTTGTGCGATAAGCCTCGCGGCCTGATTCTGGTTACCGGCCCCACGGGCTCCGGTAAATCCACAACGCTGGCGGCCATGCTGGACAAGATCAACACCGAGCGCCACGACCACATTATTACCATCGAAGATCCGATTGAATTTGTGCACCAGAACAAGAGCTGCCTGGTGAACCAGCGCGAAGTCCACTCAGACACGCAGTCGTTTTCAAACGCGCTGCGCGCCGCGCTGCGTGAAGATCCGGACGTGGTGCTGATCGGCGAAATGCGCGACCTGGAAACAATCGAATCGGCCCTGCGCATTGCGGAAACCGGCCACTTGACTTTTGGCACCTTGCACACGAATTCGGCCGCATCCACAATCAACCGTATTATTGACGTTTTTCCGTCGCACCAGCAGTCGCAGATTCGCGCACAGCTTTCCCTGGTGTTGGAAGGGATTCTTTGCCAAACGCTGCTGCCGCGCGTGGGCGGGCAGGGACGCGCCATGGCCATGGAGATCCTTATCCCCAACGCCGCGGTGCGCAACCTGATTCGTGAAGACAAGATCCATCAGGTTTATTCGTCAATGCAGTCAGGGCAGGACAAGTTTGGCATGCAGACGTTTAACCAGTCGTTGGCGACGCTTTATTTCCAGAAAGCCATCACGCTGGAAACCGCGTTGGCGCGCTCTTCCATGCCGGATGAGTTGCAGGACATGATTAATCGCGGCGTGCAGGCGCCGAAAGTTGCTGCGGCCACTCCGCAGCGCAGATAAAAGTTTTTCCAGCCTCCCCCGGGGTTGGCAAGTGATGTCGGTAGGCAAAAAGGACGAGAGGAGTTCACGGTTATGCCGGTATTTACATTTACAGGGACCGACCCCCAGGGCAAGAAAGTTGCCGGGGAACGGTTAGCTGACAGCAAGGCCGCGGTGACCATGCAGTTGCGCCGCGAACGCATTACCCCGGGGGCCATCAAAGAGAAGGGCAAGGAATTCGCTCTTCCTAAACTGGGCACCGGCAAAGTACCTGTCAAGGACACGGCCGTTTTCTTCCGGCAGTTTTCCGTCATGATCGATGCAGGTCTTCCGCTGGTGCAGTGCCTGGAAATTCTGGCGGCAAACCAGGAAAACCAGATCTTCCAGAAATGCCTGACCGGCGTGCGCCAGAGCGTTGAAGGCGGTTCCACGCTTTCCAACGCCATGCGGCAGTATCCCAAGATTTTTGACGATCTCACCACCAACATGATTGAAGCGGGCGAAGCCGGCGGTATTCTGGATACCATCCTTCAGCGCCTGGCTACCTACGTGGAAAAAGCCGTGAAGCTGAAAGCCGCGGTGAAATCGGCGTTGATCTACCCGATTTCCGTTATCTCCATCGCCGCGCTGGTTGTGGGATGTCTGCTCAAATTCGTGGTGCCGATCTTTGCCAACATGTTTGTCAGCATGGGCGTTGATTTGCCGCTGCCGACAAAGATCGTCATCGGGCTCAGCAATTTTGTTGGACGCTTCTGGTGGCTGGTGATTGGCGGCATGGTGCTCATCTTTGTGGCGATCAAGTACATCCGCAAAGATCCCAAAGGCCGCTACATGTTCGACAAGATGCTTCTGAACCTGCCGGTTCTTGGCACAGTGCTGCGCAAGATTGCCGTGGCGCGTTTTACCCGTACCCTGGGTACGCTGATTACGTCGGGCGTTCCGATTTTGGAAGGTCTAACCATTACTGCAAGAACGTCAGGAAACGCCGTTCTTGAAGATGCGTTGATGAAAGTTCGCAAAGCGGTTGAAGAGGGCCGGACAATTGTTGATCCGCTGAAAGAAAGCGGCGTGTTTCCCAACATGGTTACGCAGATGATCGGAGTCGGTGAAGCTACCGGCGCCATGGACGCCATGCTGCAGAAGATCGCAGACTTCTATGAAGATGAAGTGGACTCCGCAACCAAGGACATGCTCACGCTGCTGGAGCCGATCATGATCGGCTTCCTGGGCGTTGCGGTCGGCGGCATTGTAATTTCTTTGTACATGCCGCTCTTCTCCATGATTGCGAAACTCTCCGGCTAACGATTGCGCCGGACGGCCAATCACGCGAACAATCAGGCCCGCCTGTTCATGCAGGCGGGTCTTCAAACGAAACACAATAAGAAACAGGCGGAAATGGGAGACATCAGGTTTAACGAGCGGGCGTGGCTGGCATGGCTTGTAAAAGTTCGTGTCATCGTCATCTCGATTCTCCTTGCCGTTGAGCTGCTCATTGCCAAGCTGACGCCCAACAACGTCAACATCCACTTGTTTGAAACGGTAATCATCGCCTGGTTTATCGTTTCCTTCTTCTTCATGTTGCTGGCGTCGCTCTGGCAGGAATCCAAGCGCCAGGCCATCGTCCAGATTTTTACCGATCTGGCATTCATCACGGCGCTGGTTTACGTCACCGGCGGCATCGACACTTTTTTCAACTTCCTCTATCCCCTGGCGATCATCGTTGCCAGCATTCTGCTGCCGCGTTATTGGGCATACGTAACGGCGGCTGTTTCTTTTATCTGTTTCGGCGCGCTTCTGGAACTCAGTTATTTTGAGCGCATACCTTCTTTTCAATATTCCGCGCGTGGCGATCTCAAGTCGCTTCAAGTCGTCATCATCATCAATTTCTGCGCCTATCTGGCCGTCGCGCATCTCGCCAGTTCGTTGTCTTCCAAGTTGCGACAGGCGGGCGTGGAGCTTCGCGACAAGAGCGGCGAACTGCTCAGCCTTCAGGCGCTGCATGAAAACGTGATCCACTCCATTCGCAGCGCTCTCATCACCACTGATCTTGAAGGCCGCATCACGTTGATGAACGCTCCCGGACAAAAAGTGCTGGAGCGCACGGCGTCCTCGGTGTATGGCCGCCACATTTCTGAGCTGTTTCTGGATCCGCTTCCCAACATCGATTCGCTTTCCGTCCAGTGCGAAGTCCGCGGCCTGACGCCATCAGGCACTGGAAAAAACTTTTGACGTAAACGTGACGGCTCTCATCGTCCCGGAGCAGGGAACCATCGGCTACGTTTATACCTTTGAGGACCGCACGGAATTGCGCCGACTGGAAGGTGAAGTCCGCAGGCGCGATCGTCTTGCTGCCGTGGGGCGGCTCGCTGCCGGCATCGCCCATGAAATTCGCAATCCTCTTGCCTCGATCGCCGGTTCCATCAACGTGCTGGCTGAAGTGACTCCGTTCAATGAAGAGCAGAAAACTCTGGTCAACATCATCACCCGCGAATCCACGCGGCTGAACGCCATCATTTCTGATTTTCTGGTTTATTCCCGGGAAAAGAGTTTCAAGTTCTCGCGCATGGACCTGATCCCGCTGATAGAAGATGCGCTGGTGCTTCTCGCCAATCGATCGCAGACTAAAGATCTCATCATCGTGCGCGACTACGCTGTGCCCGATGCCTATGCCGCCGTGGACGCTGACCGCATCAAGCAGGTCTTGTGGAACCTGCTGGAAAACGCGGTGCGCGCCATGCAAGGCAAAGGGACCATCACCGTGTCCGTGCGCGTCGCGGGCGATTTTCTGCGCATCGGCATTCGCGATACCGGCCCTGGCATTCCCCCCAACCTGACTGAGAAAATCTTTGAGCCCTTTCAGTCTCAATTTGAAGGCGGCACCGGCCTGGGACTGGCCATCGTTTACCAGATCGTGCAGGCCCATGGCGCCAGGATTTTTGCCCAGTCAACTTTGGGCAGTGGAGCGGAGTTTATTTTGGAAATCCTTCATGCCAGGGCCGCTTCGGTTGAGCCTGATGATGTGCCGTTGAACCAGGAGGTCTCACATGGCTAGCATTCTTGTCTGTGATGACCAGCGCTCGATCTGCGAAATGCTGGATATTTCGCTGCGCAAAGAAGGCCATCGCGTTGAGACCGTGAATGGCGGTGAAGCGGCAAAAAAGAAACTTAGCTCCGCCAATTATGAGCTTTTGATCACCGATATCAAGATGCCGCAGACTGACGGCATTGAAGTGCTGCGTTTTGCCCGCCAGTCTTCGCCGGAAACTTCCGTCATTCTTATTACCGCCGTTGAAGATTATGAAGCCGCCGTGCAGGCGGTCAAAGGCGGAGCGTTTGATTACATCCATAAAGGCCCCGGCCTGCTGGAAGAGCTAAAGCTTGCCGTGGGACGCGCCCTGGAAACCCTGGTGCTTCAGCGGGAAAATTTCGCGTTCAAGCGCGATGCCGCCAGCCGCAACTCGCTCGATAACTTCATTGGCAGCAGCCCGGTCATTGAAAAATTGAAAGCCACTATCCGCACCGTGGCGCCCACCGCCAGCACCGTGCTGATTTATGGTGAAAGCGGTACCGGCAAAGAACTTGTGGCGCGCGCCGTGCATTCCTGTTCCACTCGCGCCTCTGAGCCGTTTGTCTCCATCAACTGCGGCGCTTTCCCGGAAACGCTGCTGGAAAGCGAGCTCTTTGGCTATGTAAAAGGCGCTTTCACCGGCGCCAGCCAGAACAAGCGCGGCCTTTTTGAAGTGGCCAGCGGCGGAACTATCTTCCTCGATGAAATCGGCGAGATGAGCCTCTCCATGCAGGTAAAACTGCTGCGCGTGCTGCAGGAACGCACCATCCGTCCCGTGGGCGGCACGCAGGAAACGCCGGTGGATGTGCGCGTGATCGCCGCCACCAATCGTGACCTGCGTGAAATGATCGCCAACGGCACGTTCCGTGAAGACCTTTATTATCGCGTGAGCGTCATCCCCATCCAGGTGCCCGCGCTGCGTGAGCGCCGTGAAGACGTTGAACTGCTGGCCAACCACTTCCTCAAGAAATACTCCACCGCGGCGCAGAAAAGCATCTTGCGTATCTCGCAGGAGTCGCTCGACGCGCTCAAGACCTTTGAATGGCCGGGCAATGTGCGCCAGCTGGAAAACACCATTGAGCGTGCCGTGGCCATGGAAACCGGCAATGAACTCAAGGTTGATCTTGAGGCGACCGTCCGCGCGCCCGCGCCGCAGCCGCCTCCAGCAACGGCCACAGCAGCCCTGATGTTCCCAGCGATGGAATCGATTTTGAAAAGTACGTCGCCGGCGTTGAGCGTTCGCTGATCGAATCAGCCCTGCAACAATCCGGCGGAGTGCAGATCCGCGCCGCTGAGCTGCTCAAGGTTTCCTACCGATCGTTCCGGCATCTGCTGAAGAAGTACGATATTTAGCTTTTTTTCTGAAATCCCGAAGCGTGAGCGAGGGAGCCCTATCACCACATTAGTGCTGTGGATCACCGAGCCTTTGGCTTTTGGCTCTTAGCTCTTGGCTTTTGGTATCTGCCAATACCCGTATTGAATTCACGCCAAGTAGAGACTGTTCTTCTGTTCCTCTCGGCGACCTTTGCGTTCTCCGCGGTTCAATGTTTTGATTCGTGTTTATTCGCGGATTCGCGGCTAACTCTTCTTGATCTGCGTCCATCAGCGGAAATCTGCGGCGATTTTCTTTGCCTGAGCTCTGGCTTGGCTAATGCCGGTCTTGCTATTCAGCCCTTCCTAGAAACGCTGCAACCTCCGCTGCTTCCTGCCCGCCCTTCTGCGCATCGGACCATCAGTGGAATGCCGTGCGGCCCCTTCGAATCGGCCAGGTGAGGAAACGCTGTCAGCATCGGCTTACCACGTCCAGCCGCCCAGCATCGCGGCCACAAACAGGTCAAAGCGCCCACCCTGGCTGATCAGGAACAGTGCGATGTCCCGGCGGCCCATGTGTCCGGCGCCGCCAATGGCCATTTCAAAGTCGCCGCCGCCCCAGTCCCACGTGGCATTCAGCAAGCTTGGCGTCTCGGCCAGCATGGCTTTGGTCTTGTCCAGGTCAACGTGCGCTGCCACCACAAATTCCTTCACCAGTTCCGGCCTTCAGCGGTATCTCGGCTTTGGCTTCGTCTTGCGCCGATTGTGTCGTGCCCTTGAGGAGACTGCAGGTCGATGAGGGCCTGCAGGCGTTTCCGACTGCCTGGCCAAACAGCAAAGTCTCTCGGATAGAGAACTGCCCGGCAGAACTGACTGGAAAATCATGCGAGTAATAATTCCTTGCGATCGATGTTCGGTTGCTTCGCATCATGCTTCAGCGCGTGTTCCGAAGCTCTTATTTCATTGCATAGTTCCGCAGTCTGCACAGGTTCGACGAAATGCAGCTGCGTGCTGATCAGAATTCACGCGCAATCAGTACGAAGCAATTGTTCTCTGCTGAGCCATCTGCTAATTGCATCCGCGGTTGCTAATTGTTTGATTCGTGTGCATTCGCGGAATTCGCGGCTGACTTTTCTTGATCTGCGTCCATCAGCGCAAATCTGCGGCAAATGTTCTTTTGTGCGTGCTAGGGATTCTTCGGCTTCGGCCGCGCGTAGTTGTCCATCTCAGCCGTCCACTTCAGGAACCGGCGAAGCTGTTTTCTTTCCCGCACCATGAATCCCCAGAACTCCACAAAGCCGATCTTGTCCATCTTCAGGCCGGAATAGGTTTCCATGCGCCAGCGCAGATAGGGGCTGCGCCACGGGGCAAGCCGATGTCCGCGGGTTGAGTTCCAGAAAAATCGTAAGAGTTCGCGCATGTGGTATTGAGTATAAACAACTGAACACTCTGCCAGCATAGAGCAGCACCAATCCGTAGTTCAGTTCCGGATGGCCGACGGTTCGCGAAGGCAACTTGGAATGCTGCTTTTGGGAATGAAATGGCTGAGATCGCGCACAACGGGCGCGCGTTGCAGTCGATCGTCGCCGCAGAGGCCAAGTCTATTTCCGGACCATGGCCACCTCGTAATGGATTTTTTCCACGCTGCCGTCCTTTCCGTGCAACTCCGAATCCATAACCAGTTTCACGGGACATCCTTGCGCCGTGACCCAGGCCGTCCCCTTTTGAAAGCCGCCTGTGCCCAGAACGCTTTGGTAGAGCGACTTCTCCGAGTCGTTGCCGCGCGCGGTATCAATGGAATACTTTATCGCATCATAGCCGTTCACTTTTTCCGGGCCTTCGCGCATTGTTACGGGGCTGTTTCTGACGAGCGCGATCGCGCTTGCCATTCCGCCGATCCCCATCAGGTTGGACCGCGCGTCTTGCCAGCTGGCCGCGTCCGAATGCACGCCGTGAAACGAACTGGACGCGCTGTTGTTTTTAAAGCTGCCATCAATGGTCTGCGGGGTAATATCCGCTTCCTCGTGCACAGGGTTTGACGATTCCTTGTTGTAGGAATAGTGGAATGCTTCTGGCGGATTCTGGATGTGGTCCATCACGCAGTTGAGATCGATTCCCGCGTCCCCGCCGCCCTGCGCCGTCGCCGCGGAATTTGGCTGCGCGCCAGACTTCCCGTCGGCATTCTTCGATGCGGGGCCGGACTTGCATGCGGAGACGGCCAGCAATGCCAGGACTGCCGCCGCAAGACCAACGCGCCTATGAAATGTTCTGCAATCCGTCGAAAATGCCATCTCAATTCCTCCTTTTTATCTTGCATCTATTTATCTTGCGCGGCCCAGCCAGTCCACCCACGCAGGTCAAGGCGTTTACACGGTCAATGAGTCAAATGGCAATGTTACGCCAACAATCGGCCCTGCACGCATGGTCCTTAGCTTTTTTCGGCGATGCGATCGGTCTGCAAAAGCGCCAGGCGCTTTGCATACCAAATCTTTCCACACTCACGTTGAGCATTGGAACTAATGTACCATCGTGTCTCTCGCTCTGAGGACTTGCCCTGTGCAAACCTTGAATTGTCTCCCGATCTGCTCGATCGTCATCTTAGTTCTATTCTGCACCTCGGCATGCTCTTGGGCGCAGGGTACGCATCCGGAATGGCGTGGATTACTCGCCTCATTGCAATTTCAAGGGCAACCGGTAAAAGGGGTTTATTCTCTTTCCGGGCGAGGGAGACAACTCCAGGCCGGTCTATACAAGTCTATCGCACGCTTATGGATGACTTGCATTGGAATAGCGTGCCGGAAAGCCGGGCCAGGGTGATGAGCCGGATTGCCGCGGTCGCATGTAAACACAGTGGTGATGAGCTACTGGAGTGACATGCCGCAGTGGTCTCCTATGGCGCTAACGGTGCAGAATGGCTCTGACTGTTCCCGGTGTGGTAATAAGCAGTACGAAATCTGCCGCTGGTGATCATGCCCGCCATTGAAAGCGGATTTGATCCAAGCCATCCTGAGATTCCACACTTCAACTTTCAAAGTGACTTCCCTCATCCCCAGGGCAGCGGAGAGCTCGCTCCGGGCTTGATACGGAGAATCGGCTGGCTGGTGCAGATGTTCCGCAACGATATGAACCGTTGGGGGCGCAGATCTACGACCTGAACGGGGAAGCGCGCTACGCCATTAACATCCTTCATGCCTGTTCAGATCAGAGGGGGCTCAACGATGCGGCCTTTGCTTCGGGGTTTGGCGCGGTGGCGGCACAAATAGAGGCCCAATATCGAATAAAGGTTGGATTCACGCTGGATACAATAGGCAGCGGGTGCGGATACATAGCATTTCCGAGGCCGGCAGGAGCCGCATTGAAGGCACAACCAGCCGTCCTGGGCATTATGGGTTTTGAGTCTGAAGTGTTTTCAGCGGCAAACTTGTGCCGCACGATAACAACCGTTCAAACCTGCCGAACTTGGCCGCTTGGAAAAAGAGCAGCCTTAAATGATTGGGTGGCCACTGGAGTGCCAGTCATTCTGGATATATCGAATGGCTATGACGGTCATCTGATATTTTCGCAACTCGCCTGGCAGTTTTTGGGGCGACAATCTTAGCGGAACGGACGACCGCTGGCGGAACTGGATGGAGCGAAATTGAAAGAATCCAGGAATCAAAGGCATCGTGATGGACACCTGGAAATGGGTACACGGAAGGTTATGCGGCTGTCCCGACAAGGGAACACGGTGTCACTGTTTATGACTGGCTAACAGACCTGCTCTGAACCTAATCCCAGAGCATGCAGTCATATGCATTATGTCAACGGTGCCCGCACATTTAGAGTCTTTGGCGCCATTTGCGATAAATGGGTGCAACTTGGCGGGGATCTCGGTTTCGGGAAACCGCTAAGCAACGAGGAGCCAACTCAGCACGGGAGACGTTCAACCTTCGCGGACGGCAAAGCAATCTATTGGAGCGCAGCCACCAACGCTCACGAGTTGCATGGCCTAATTTATAAGGCGTATATCGAACATGGCTCGGATGCAGGATGCTTAGGGCTGCCGGTAAGCGACGAGGAGCCTAATGGCAGCGGCGGGCGCATCAATCGTTTTCAACATGGAGCGATTACCTGGAAGCAGGGAGACAAAGCGGCGGCCATTCATTGTCAGTAGCTTCCAGAGAGTTCCTTAGGACGAGCAGCTAACTCGTTGGCTTTTTGCCACAAGCGCCGAGGTGTTGGCAACGTGCTTATGCTGCCCAGCAGTGGATCCACCCTCGGTGCTGCATCGATCGTGACTAATGGCGCAGAATTTTATTCGTGCGCCGTGATGGCGGCTCCAATGAGATCTGTTGATGTTGTTAGTAGGACATTCCACAAACCGGCCCCCTTGAGCACGGTCGACAGGGAACTCCCGCTACCCAATCGTCACCATCACCTCACTCCCTTTATCCGCCATCGCCACGCGTGATGCTGCTGCTTTATTCACGGAAATTTCCAGAAAGCCGGTGCTGCCCAAAAGTGCGAACAACTCTCCCGGCGCGCCTTCAGCGTAGCTGGAAACAAGCTTGGTGACTTCAGCTTTGCCCACGGTGATCTTGAATGCCTTTTGCGATCCATCAAAGATCTGAGGAATATTTTTTGGAGAGATGTTCGTAATCAGGTTGCCGAACTTGTCTGTCTTGAGCACCAGGGCTTTCCATGAATTTTCAGAAGTTGCTTTTGGCGTGGGCGCCAGAAAGCGCACGTAATCGGTAATCTCTTCTCCAAACTTTGCGGTATCCACGCCTTTGCTCAGGTAAGCCGCAACCGGCGCAAAAATATCGCGGCCATGGAAGGTGTTGCTGATCGGGATTATGGAAATAATGTTCTGAAGTTATGTGACGAACGCTCACGCGCTCCTCGCGCTCATAGACCAGTGACAGCACACCGTTATCGGGCGCTACAAAAACGATATTGGCCTATCGTTGCAATGATCGGTCGCCGTGGTCCACCCACGCCGGGATCAACCACGACCACATGTACAGTGTCCTTAGGAAAATAGTGGTAGGCCTGTGAGACAGCCAGAGCGCCGTCCAGAACGTCAAAGGACTGCACGGCATTGGTGATATCCACCACCTGTGCCGCTGGATTAATGCTGTAAATAACCCCTTTCATTGCACCCACATAATGCTCGGTCAAGCCGAAGTCGGTCGTGAGCGTGATCATTCGTTGAAAAGGCACTAAGTTCTCCCTGCTGTGGTTGGAAAGGCTTCCCGCGAAGGTATCGCGTGGCTTCTGCTCAAGTCAAGCCAGCGTAGTCCTTTGGATAACAGCGTGAGAACACGCAAAAGTATCTATGCCGATGGTCACCATAATTTCTTGTAATCAGTGTTCTGAAATTGGAAATTTTTAACTTAAAACGTAAAAAGTCATGAGCAGTCGTTTACCTTGCGGATTGTAGTTAACTTTGTTAAGCGGAACCGTTAGCGGCGGGACCGACCACTTCTTTAATTAAAGAGCACGACAATTAAAGCAGTTTGCGCGCGCATGAGCGCGACTTGGGTATTTTTCGCCGCCGACGGAATCCGGGAAGTCACACCCTTCTGGCCAAAGGATTGAATATATGGCTTCCAGAGTAGCGGAAAGGGAATCTATGTCGACTGCAGTTCGTGCCATCCCCCGAGAAGAAGTTTCACCAGCCGAATCTTTGTTTCTCCTGATTGTCGATGCAGATCGTTGGGCAAGGGACCTGTCCAGGGAAGTTGCGGCCAGCATGGGCTTCAAGGTTTACACCGCCGAAAGCACTCGCGCGGCCTTGCGACAGATGGAAGTTCAGCCCGTGGATGTGGTCCTTCTCGACGTGCGCCAATCAAGCCAGGACGGAGTTGATCTGCTGGCAAAGTTCAAGGAAATGCATCCGCAGACTGAAATCATCATGGTCAGCGGACAAGCCACGGTTGATTCCGTGGTTACAGCCATGAAGAGCGGCGCTTGCGACTTTATCCGTAAGCCCTTCAAAGGTGAAGAACTGAAAACTCTGCTCACCCGCGCTGCCGGACGCCTGCGCAATTCATTGGAAGACCGCATCTCCCGCGAGCACCTGCAGGCGAACCCAGGATATAACGGTATGCTCGGACACTCCCCGGAAATGCAGAAGCTGTATCGCATTGTCACTAAGGTTGCCACCAGCAAACATCCGGTATTGGTCCAGGGTGAAAGCGGCACAGGTAAAGAAACCGTTGCCCGCGCCATCCATGCCAATGGGCCTTTCCGTGACCGTCCTTTCCTGATGGTGGATTGCGCTGCCACTGGCAATGGCGTTTTAGAAAATGAACTGTTTGGCCCCATCAAATTATCCAACGGTTCAGGAAAGTCCAGGGATGGAGCTGTTTGTGCTGGCCAGCGGCGGCACCGTTTTCTTCGATGAAATCGGAGAGATGCCGCTGGATATTCAAAGCAGGCTGGTTCGTGCCTTACAGGAAAGAGAATTTCACGCCCAGGGCACGGGCAAAGCTATACCGGTTGATGTCCGCATTGTTGCGGGTACCAGCCGTGATCTGGAAATGGCTGTACAGCAGGGAACTTTCCGCCGCGATCTTTTCTTCCGGCTCAACGTGGTGGGTCTCCGCTTGCCGCCGTTGCGTGAACGCAAAGAAGATATTCGTCCGCTGGCTGAGAATTTCCTGGAGCGTGTAGGTCAGGCCCGGCACATGCAGTATTCCATCAATCCTGATGCCTTAAAGCTGCTCCAGGTTTATGAGTGGCCGGGCAATGTGCGCGAACTGGAAAACTGCCTGGAACGCGCCGTGGCCATGAGCCCCGGCTCCGTGCTGCAAACCGCGGACTTTCCGCCTCATATCCGGTCGGCGTCTCTTCGCGCCGTTGGTCCGGAAAAGCAAGCCAGGATTCTTCCTCTGGCTGAGCTGGAAAAGCAGGCCATTCTGGATGCGCTGCATCAGCTCAATGGCGATAAGCTTATGACCGCGCGGGCGCTCGGCATCGGCAAGACCACTCTGTATCGCAAGCTGAAGGAATATGGGATCGCGCATTGGACTTCTCCGCCAACGCAGCCCCCAAATGGCATGAGGTAATCTGGCTCGTCCCCGGCTCGAAAAGTCGTTGCATATTTAAACAGGTACCCCGCCGCCGTTCAGCGCATCCAACAACACGGGATGGGCACTGCGGCGGGGTTCTAACCCTGCTTTCCGGAAAACACACATTCCAGAGACAACTCCGCTTGGCGATGCCGCTTCTCACCTTTGGTGGTTACTGACTGAGTTTCTTATTTTGAAGGGGTATCTATGCTTTGGACGATTTTTGCAATCCTCATTATCCTTTGGCTTCTGGGCTGGGGATTCCACGTGGCCGGCGGTCTGATCCATCTCTTGCTGGTGATCGCTCTGGTTGTTGCCGTCATCAACCTGGTCACAGGACGCAGGACTGTCTAGCATTTCCAGGGCGCGGCATCGCGATTGGGCAAAAGTTTCTGTGAGGTGGGAGTGGGCTGCACTGTGAGGTGGCTCTGCTCCCTCTTTTTGCGCGAATAGCTCCTGCCCTTTCTGTCTCGGCGTCAGAGAACGGCGCTTCTTTGCGTCATGTATCCGTATTTAAAGGACATCCTAAGTTCCTCGCATCGAGTCTAAATCCCTTTATAAGCTGCAATAGCAGCGGAAATTGGTAGCTAAACAGATGGTGACATCACGCGCGAACATGCCGGGAGTCGATGCAGCTCCGAATCTTGACGGCAACCAGGAACTCACACGCCGTATCGCTGAAAAAGGCGATTGGTTCCACAACATCAACCTGAATGGCGTTTGGACCGCGCCGAATCACTTTCTGGGCGACTTTCCCAATGTAAAGTGGAAGCACATTGCTCCTGAGCTGCCCGCGGATTTGTCCGGGGCCAGCGTGCTTGATATTGGTTGCAATGGCGGGTTCTACTCCATTGAGCTAAAAAAAAGAGGCGCCAGCCGCGTTCTGGGCGTCGATGTAGACGACCGTTATCTTGAGCAGGCGCGCTTTGCCTCCCAGACCTTGGAGTTGGATATCGAATTTGCCAAATGCTCTGTTTATGACGTGGATTCCATCCCCGGAAAGTTTGATTTTGTCCTGTTTATGGGAGTCTTTTATCACTTGCGCTATCCTTTGTTCGCCCTCGATAAAGTCATCAAGAAAGTCGGAAGAAGCCTGATATTCCAGACCATGATTCGCGGCTCTCTCACCAGCCCGGAACTGCGGGAGGATTATCATTTCTGGAACATGGAGATATTCAAGAACCCCGATTTTCCCTGCATGTACTTTATTGAAAAGAATTATGCGGGAGATCCCACCAACTGGTGGATCCCCAATCATGGCGCAATGGAAGGAATGCTGCGCAGCTCAGGCCTGGAGATCGTCTCTCATCCTGAACAGGAAACCTGGATCTGCGCCCCTTCCCACGTCACTAAGGACGACGGTAAATATCTTTTGGACCACGAATTAGCGGGCACCCTGTAACCTGGCCCAGCTCTGTACAAAGGTGCATGCATGGTTGAAGCAGTCATGTTGTGGAATGAGCCTAATAATCTCTCGCATTGGGATTTCAAGCTCGATCCTGATTGGAAAATGTTTGCGGACATGGTCATTGCCGCCAGCAAGGCCATTCGTAATGAAAATCCTGAGCTGCCGATAGTGCTGGGCGGCATCTCTCCCATTGATCCCCATTTTATTCAGCTGCTCGGCTCTTACGGCGTGCTTGACGCCGTGGATGTGGTCTCCGTGCATGGCTTTCCGCTGGACTGGAACCACTGGCAGCTTCAGGAGTGGCCCAAAAAGATCGATGAAATTCGCGCCGTTACCAGCAAGCCGGTCTGGGTTTCTGAAGCAGGCGTTTCTTCTTTTGGCGCGGAAGAAGTCCAGGTCTTTGGTCTCCAACGCACGGCTGAGCTGCTGCTGCCGATTGTGGACCGCGTGCATTGGTACAGCTTGCTTGATCTGCCTGCCACCTGGACGGCCACTACGCGCCACAAAGAAGCCGAAGGCAGCGCTTACTATCGCCATTACTATATGGGACTGTTGCGTGAAGACGGCTCGCCCAAGCTGGCTGCGGAATCGTTCCCCAGCGGTATGGGCATCTGCCAGTGGTTCCACTATGAGGACCCTCGGCTCGATCTCGCTGTCGATTGGCTGAAGCGTTTGGGCGTGAAGTACCTGCGCACCGGCGTGAGCTGGGCAGATTGGTATCGTGAAAATGCAGAAGCATGGTTCGATCGTCAAATGCAGGCGTTGGAGCCTTTCAATACTACCTTGACGCTGTGTTTTACTCCGGAGCACATGGGCATCGCTCCGCATTACACTAGTCCGCCAAAGCGCGCTGAAGATTTTGCTGAGTTTGCGCTCTGGGCGGTTCGCAAGTACGCTACGGCCAGAAAAGATAGTCCATCTCTGATAGGAGCCAGGTAAGAAATGGCAAAAACCATATTAATCACCGGCGGAGCAGGGTTTGTGGGATCGCACCTTGCTGACGCCCTGCTGGCCGCGGGCCACCATGTTCGCATTTTTGACAATCTCACCGGCCAGGTCCATCGCGGTGGAATTCCTGAATATCTGGCTGATGGCGCCGAGTTGATCCAGGGCGATGTTCGGGATTCAGTCGCTATCCGGCGCGCGTTAGCCGGAGTTGAGGTCGTCTTTCATATGGCAGCGGCCGTGGGTGTTGGCCAGTCAATGTATGAGATTGAGCATTACATGGGCACCAACACGCAGGGCACTGCCGTGCTGCTGCAACAATTGCTGGACAGCAAGAGCCGCGTGGAGAAGCTGGTGCTGGCTTCGTCCATGTCGATCTATGGCGAAGGCAAATATCTTTGTGCAGCCTGCGGCAGCGTGGCGCCGCAACTTCGCACCGCCGGCCAGCTCAGGCTCAAGCAGTGGGAGCCAAACTGTCCCGCGATGCGGTGAGGCGCTCACGCCCATCCCTACGGATGAATCCAAGCCGCTCCAGTGCAGCTCTATTTACGCGCTCTCCAAAAAAGACCAGGAAGAGATGTCCCTGCTCTTTGGCCGGACATACGGCCTTCCAGTAGTGGCATTGCGCTATTTCAATATTTACGGAACGCGGCAGGCGCTTTCCAATCCTTATACCGGCGTGGCCGCAATCTTCGCCTCGCGATTGATGAATGGCAATTCTCCGCTCATCTTTGAAGATGGGGCACAGTTGCGCGACTTTGTGAGTGTGGAAGATGTGGTTCGCGCTAACTTGTTGGCCATGGAGTCTTCAAAGGCGGACGGCATGGCATTAAACATTGGATCGGGAGAGCCAATTTCAATTCGTGAAGTGGCAGCCGAACTGGCGCGCGCTATGGACTCTGAAATTGTCGCCGAGCTTACGCAGAAATATCGCGCAGGCGATGTCCGCCACTGTTTTGCCGACATCTCTGCCGCACGTAAATTTCTTGGCTACGCGCCGCAGGTGCGCTTTGCCGATGGATTGGAAGACCTGGTGGAATGGTTATGCTCGCAGCAGCCGCAGGACCGCGCCGCTGAAGCGGTGGCGCAGCTCAGCGAATTTGGGTTGACTGCCTAGTTATAGGATGTTCTGAAGGGGGAACAATGCGGAAGCACGACGCTCGCTCGGTGTTGATTTTTGGAGGAGCAGGCTTTATCGGGTCGAACCTGGCCCACTCTCTGCTTTCCCGCACCGATGCGAAGGTGCATATCTTTGATAATCTCTCCCGCGCCGGAGTGCACCACAACGTGGAATGGCTGAGAAAGACGGCGGGAAATTCCGGCCGGCTTCAGGTCACGGTCGGCGATGTTCGCGATGCCCGGCAGGTTGAAAAAGCCGTGGCCCATGCGAATGAGATTTATCATTTTGCCGCGCAGGTCGCCGTCACCACGTCTGTTGCCGATCCCAGGCATGACTTTGAAGTGAATCTTGCC
The DNA here is from genome assembly GCA_963831465.1 of Terriglobia bacterium. Taxonomy (GTDB): domain Bacteria; phylum Acidobacteriota; class Terriglobia; order Terriglobales; family Acidobacteriaceae; genus Angelobacter. The sequence goes on from CAWHQH010000018.1 coordinate 18,388, forward strand.
GGTACCTTCAATATTCTGGATGCTGCCCGCCGCTCCGGCAATCGGCCGTTCATCCTGTTTACGTCAACCAATAAAGTTTATGGCGAACTTGGGCTTGGCGCGCCGGTCGATCAGCGGCAAACGCTATATAACTCCTATCGAACGCGGCGTTTCAGAATCGCAGCCGCTGGATTTCCACTCTCCTTATGGATGTTCCAAAGGCGCTGCCGATCAGTACGTGCGGGACTTCGGACGAATCTACGGAATGCCTACCGTTGTTTTCCGTATGTCGTGCGTGGCGGGGCCACGGCAATTTGGCACCGAAGATCAGGGATGGGTTGCCCACTTTGTTTATTCGGCTTTGCAGGAAGAGCGGGTAGTGATTTACGGCGATGGCCGCCAGGTCCGCGACGTTCTCTGCGTGGATGACTTGGTACGTGCTTTTGAAGCCGCGCGCCAGAATATTGAAATTACCAGGACTGAGGTCTACAACGTGGGCGGTGGTCCGCAGAATTCCGTTTCTCTCCTTGAGTTGATGGATGAGATTGCTTTACTGACCGGGCGTCCAATGGAATGTGTGCTGAATGAGCGCCGCGTTGGCGATCAGTTGGTTTACATCACCAATAACGCAAAGATCCAGCAGGATACCGGCTGGAAGCCCGAGATCGGGGTTAAAGAAAACGTTGCGGCTGTTGCAGGAATTCTGGGAAGACAACCATGAAATGCTGGCCAAGCGGCGTCACAGCACTGCCACCGCTGTGGCCGCATTTAACTTGGCCACTGAGCTTTCCGGGAGGGCAGGATGAAGTTTGCCCTGCTCAATCCCAACTGGGACTTCAAGGGCTCAACCTATTTTGGATGTCAGGAACCTCATACTCCGCTGGAGTTGCTGTTTGCCGCCGATCAATTGCATATTGCCGGGCATGAATCGCTGGTGATCGATGCGCAGACTGACAATCTCAGCATGGACGAAGCGCGTCGTCGGCTCGATGCCTTTGAGCCAGATTTTCTGGTGATTCCCACAGCGCCCTCTTATCTTTTCTGGCGCTGTCCGCCGCCGGAGCTGCGCGTGCCCATGGAATGGTTTGCAGGCTTGCGGAGCAAAGCAATCAAAGTCGCTATCGGCCCACATCCTTCGGCCACACCGGCCGCGACGATCCGCAAGACCGGCTGTGACGTGGCATTGCGAGGCGAACCCGACCAGATTCTGGCGGAACTCGCGAGCAAGCCATGGCCAGAGATCGTTGGCTGCTGCTTCAAAAAAGAAGACGGGCAACTACATATCAGCCTCGGTTCGGCCGTCGCGGATATGTCAGCGCTGGGTCCGCTGGATTTCAAGAATTACAACGTTGAAGCGCACTCGCATCGCCATCACGTATTCACCAATGACCATGGTCTTGGCGCTGAACTTGAATTCGCGCGTGGATGTCCCTGGGCTTGCACCTTCTGCAATAAGACGCTCTTTCGCAATAAATTTCGCGAGCGCAGCGTTGATGCTGTTCTGCAGGAAGTGGATACGCTCATTGCGCGCGGCGTTCAGTACATTTATTTCATCGATGAAATCTTTGGTGTCGGCAAGAACGTGCGCCGCTTGCTTGAAGGGATTGCTGAGCGTCCGGTAAAGATCGGCTTTCAGACGCGCATCGATCTGTGGAATGAAGAAACGCTGGATCTTCTGGGCCGCGCGCACTGCATCTCCATGGAGTGCGGCGTGGAATCCATCACGCATGAAGGCCGTGAAGACCTGAACAAGAATTGCCGCTTAGGCACAGACCGCATCGCAGAACTGCTGGTCTATGCTCGCGGGCGAATCCCATGGGTTCAGGCAAACCTGATCCTCACAGATAAGGACGATCGTGCGGAGATCCATCGCTGGCAGCAAAAGTTGAAGTCGAAAGGCGTTTGGGTGAGTGAGCCCGTGCCCATGTTCCCCTTTCCGGGAAGCCCGCTGTATACACAGACGTTTGCCGCAGCCCCGGACGACATGGCATGGGAGCGCGCCCACCGCCACTACACTTCCATATTCGCGCGCAAGGGCTATAGCGACATTCAGGAGCAAACGCCGCTGGCGATTGAGGAACTGGAAACATGCATATCTTAGTCACTGCGGACACGCTGGGCGGCGTTTGGACATACACGCGTGAGTTGGTCACAGGGCTGGTCCGCCGGGGCGACAAGGTGACGCTTGTAAGCTTTGGCGATATTCCTACAGCTGCGCAAACTCGCTGGATGGACGGCCTCGCTAATCTTGATTATCGGCCCACAGCATTCAAGCTGGAATGGATGCTCGATTCTGAAGCTGACATGGAAGCGTCTTCCCAATATCTGCAAGCGATTATTAATGAGATCCATCCTGATCTTCTCCATTTCAGCCAGTTCTATTACGGAGCCATTCACTGCGATGTTCCGCGAGTGGTAGTTGCGCACAGCGATGTTGTGAGCTGGTGGATGTCTGTCCATCGCCAAATGCCGCCGGAAACGGAGTGGCTGAAATGGTATCGTCAAATCGTCACGCGCGGATTGCATGCAGCCACAACTGTCGTCGCGCCGTCACGCTGGATGCTGGAACAAGTGGAGCTTCATTACGGCAAGGTTCGCTGCGCATCAGTAATTCACAATGGCCGCGCCCCGGCTCTCTTTAATCCATATATCAGCAAGCAGGAAACCACCGTTACGTTGGGGCGTCTCTGGGACAGCGGCAAGAACGTCTCACTTTTTTTGAAGCGTGAGATGCCCGGCTCGGTGAGCATTGTCGGCTGCGATCGGCATCCTGATCTGCAAAATCATTCCTTTGTGGCTGAAACAATCAGGCCGAACATTTCCCTGGAGCCGCATCAGGATGAGCGGCAGATCACCCAGACGCTGGCGCGCGCCGGAATCTATGCTGCCACGTCACAGTATGAGCCCTTTGGTCTGGCCCCGGTGGAAGCGGCGCTATCGCGTTGCGCTATCGTCGCAAATGACATTCCTTCATTCCGCGAACTCTGGGAAGGGGCCGCAGTTTTTTTCCGCAACAATGATCCTGACAGCTTGGCGGAAACCCTGGAGCGTGTACAGCGCGACCGTGCTTTACGTTTGAGCCAGGGGAATATGGCTCTTCGCCGTGCGCGACAGTTTTACACTGCTGACCGCATGGTGGCAGGGTATAAAGACCTCTACCAGAAACTAACGCCCGCTGAGGCCCTCAGCGCATGAGTCAGAAGCTCAATATCGCTCTTTTCGCTCACTCCATTGTCTCTGACTGGAACCACGGCAACGCTCATTTCCTGCGCGGCCTCATGCGCGAGTTGGTCCGCATGGGCCACACGGTGCGCTGTTATGAGGAATTGAGTTCCTGGTCGCTTACCAACCTGATGAAGCAGGAGGGCGAGCGCGCGATTGAGGCCATTGATTCTTTCCGTCGCGCTTATCCTGAACTTGATGTCCGATTTTACAAGTCTGGTGACGATGAGTTTCCTCGCTTTCTCGAAGAGGAATTGAAAGAAACTGATTTGGTCTTGCTGCATGAATGGAATGACCCGCAGGTGGTCAATCAGGTGCTCGCTCTGAAGAAGAAGTTCGGCTTCATTGCGCTCTTCCATGACAGCCATCATCGCGCTCACACCCGGGCTGGCGAAATCCTGAAGTTCCATCTGCATTTGGTGGATGGCGTGCTCGCGTTTGGCGAGGCCATCCGTCGCATTTATGTTGATGGCTTCGGCATCAACCGGGCATGGACTTTTCATGAAGCGGCTGACGTTGAGCACTTTCGTCCGCTCCAGCGCCGCAAGGAAATTGACGTGATCTGGATCGGCAACTGGGGCGACGATGAACGTTCCGCCGAACTGGAGGAGTTCCTGATCCAGCCGGCGCGGACGCTCCCTGAAATGCGCGTGGTGGCTCACGGCGTTCGCTATCCGGAATTTGCGTTGCAAAAGCTGGTAAGCGCCAACGTGGAATACCGCGGCTATCTTCCAAATCTTTTTTCTCCGCAAGTCTATGCGGAAAGCGCGCTCAGCGTGCATATTCCGCGTCGCGAATATTCCAATGGTCTCTCTGGGATACCCACGATTCGAGTGTTTGAGGCCCTGGCTTGCGGCATTCCGCTGGTCTGCTCGCCTTGGACGGACCAGGAAAACCTTTTCCGTCCGGGCGAAGATTATCTTGTAGTACGCGATGGAATTGAAATGGCTGAGCAGTTGCGGCATCTTCGCCGCGACGCTAAGGCCCGTTACCAGCTCGCAGAAAATGGATTGCAGACCATTCGTGAGCGCCACACCTGCGCTCACCGGGCGCAGGAACTTATGCAAATATGCCAGGAGATTTCGCGATGAGAGTTTTCGTCTTTGGCTCCAGCATCACGTCCTCTTACTGGAATGGAGCGGCAACCTATTACCGTGGCATTTACAAAGAGCTTCACGCGCTGGGCCATCACATTACGTTCGCCGAGCCTGATGCCTATGGCCGCCTGCAAAATCGTGACGCAGGTGATCTCAGTTACGTCGATACAATGGTTTACAAAGATGCCAACGAAATTTCTGGACTGCTGAAGCAGGCGGAAAAGTGCGATTTGGTAATCAAGCACAGCGGCGTGGGCGTGTTTGACGAACTGCTGGAAGAGAAAGTTCTGGAGTGCCAATCCGAAAATACCCGGGTCGCTTTCTGGGATGTGGATGCTCCCGCAACCTTGTCGCGTATGGAAACCAATCCTGCAGATCCGTTTCGCGTGCTCATCCCGCAATATGACTTTATTTTTACCTACGGCGGCGGAACCCCGGTCATGGAGCATTACCAGGGCCTGGGCGCAGCAAATTGCCATCCGATTTACAACGCGCTTGATCCGGAAACGCACCATCCTGTCACACCGGATCCCGCCTTGGCCTGCGATCTGTTATTTGTCGGCCATCGGCTGCCGGACCGCGAACGCCGCGTTGGAGAGTTTTTCTTCCGCGCAGCGGAACTTGCGCCGGAGTTCCAGTTCGCGTTGGGCGGCGAAGGTTGGGGCGGCAAGTCGCTTCCCAGCAATGTTCGTTGGATAGGCCATGTTGCCACCGGAGATCACAATCGCGTGAACTGCTCGGCGCGGATGGTGTTGAATATCAATCGGGACTCCATGGCGGGCGTTGGCTTTTCTCCGCCTACGCGTGTTTTTGAAGCGGCCGGGGCCGCCGCTTGCCTCATCACCGACCGTTGGGCCGGTATCGAACAGTTCTTTGCGCCCGAAAGCGAAATATTAATCGCGGGCAGCGCCGAAGAAATCATTTTGTGGTTGCGTGACACTTCCGCTGCGAAAGCAAAGGAGATTGGCCAGAACATGCGGAGGCGGGCGTTGCGGGATCATACGTATGCGTTGCGCGCAAAAGAAGTCGACGCGATCATTGCCAATGTTCCGGCAGGAGCCGCGCTACGTAATTGAAGAGATTACCAGCCAGCACCTTGCTATGTCAGATGTACAAGCTGAATGCTGAATGCTGATTGCTGAGTGCTAATTTATGAAGATCACTATTTTCGGTCTTTCGATTACTTCATCATGGGGCAACGGGCATGCGACGACGTTCCGCGCGCTGTGCCAGGCACTGCATCGTCGCGGGCACCGCATTGTGTTTTTTGAGCGCAATGTGGAGTGGTACCAGAACAACCGTGATCTTCCTGAGCCTCCGTATTGTGAAGTCAAGTTATTCGAAAATTGGAACGATGTACTGCCCGTGGTCAAAGCGGAGCTGCAAGATTCTGATGTCGCGATGGTCGGCTCCTATTTTCCTGATGGAATTGCCGCGCTTGAAGAGGTACTCGCGTCAAATGTTCCGGTGAAGGCTTTTTACGACATCGACACGCCCATTACCGTGCGCAGCCTGCGTGAAAATGGACGCGCTGATTACCTGCTTAAGTCCCATCTTCCTGAACTAGACATTTATTTCAGCTTTACCGGCGGCCCCATGCTTCAGCAACTTCAAGAAGACTTCGGAGTTTCCTTCGCTGTGCCGCTCTATTGTTCGGTTGACCCGGATAAACATCGGGAACTTCCCGCTAATCCCAGGTTTGCCTGCGATATGAGCTACATGGGCACTTACGCGCCAGACCGCCAGCCCACGATTGAGAAATTTCTCTGCGAACCTGCGCGCAAGGCCCTGGAAAAGAAATTCATCATTGCCGGCCCGCAATATCCGCCTCACATCCGCTGGCCTGAGAACGTGGAACACATCATGCATCTGGAGCCGCGCTATCACGCGCAGCTTTACAGTTCGTCGCGGATCACACTGAACGTTACGCGACGAGAGATGGTGGTAGCGGGCTACTCGCCTTCCGTGCGGCTGTTTGAGGCAGCCGCTTGCGGCGCGGCCATTGCTTCCGACAGTTGGCCAGGGTTGGAAACCTTCTTCACTCCCGGACGCGAGATTCTTTTGGCCGCCGGGAGTGACGATGTGGTTCGGTACCTAAAAAATTACCATGTCGCAGAGCTTCGGCGCATGGGCCGGGCTGCACGAGGCCGAGTCCTTGCCGCGCATACCAGTGATGTGCGAGCCCAGGAATTTGAGCAGGCTGTTGGAAATCGTGAACAATCCCTCAAAACGCCCCGGCGCATTGACGCCTGTTAATTTACGATTATCGAACAGAGCCTTCACGGGAAATCCTCATCGACTGTAGTGGTGTGATTCATGGATGAAATCTTCGCCATAATTGTGTCAAGTTATTTTCGTCTGGATAGAATTCAGGTTTTGAATTCACAGAGTTGGATTTGGCATCTTACTATATGTATAGGCCTAATAATGAAAGTAGCCCTTATAGCTCCGCCTTTCCTTGCCGTGCCTCCAACGAAATTATGGCGGGACAGAATTCTTTGTTGCTCAATTAGTTAAAGGACTAAAAACCAGGATATAGAAGTGATTCTCTACACTAATGGTGAATCGACTTGCCCCGGTCGATGGCTTTATGTATGAAGGAGAGTGGCCTGCTGAACTCCCGATTGAAGGAAACCTGAAACAGCTTAGCCATGCGGCCTGGGCCATTAAAGATGCAGTTGGGCAAGTGGATTTTTTTCACGTAAACAGCGCGATGGCCCGCGTTTTCAGGATTTGTAGATATTCCGTTTCCTGCACTATGCACACTGATGATGAAGAGATTGCCAGATATTATGCAAGGTTGCCTGAAGTAAATTACGTGACCATCAGCGACTTTCAGCGGCACAAGCTTCCCATGCCCAAGATGCGCACCATTCATCATGGAATTGATCGCAATCTTTATGAGGTCAGGGAAAAAAAGGACGATTATCTGGCTTTTCTGGGACGAGTAGCGCCTGCTAAGGGCACGCACCACGCAATCGAGGTGGCACAAAAGTCCGGAATACCGCTAAAAATCGCCGGCGAAATCCAACCTTTTCACCAGGACTATTGGGAATCGCAAATCAAACCGCATGTGGATGGGAAATTCATCGAATATGTTGGGCAGGTCAATTTGAAAGAAAAAAACGAGCTGTTGGGGGGTGCGCGGGCCTTGGTATTTCCCATCCAGTGGGATGAGCCGTTCGGCCTAGTGCTAATCGAGGCAATGGCTTGCGGGACTCCCGTGTTGGCAACTCCCCGCGGCTCAGTGCCCGAGATCGTAAAAGATGGGATCAGCGGCTATGTCTGTTCGACGGTGAATGACCTTGTGAAGCGGGCTCGAAATCTACAAATCCCAGCGGCAACGGTTCGCGCCTACATGGAGGAATTTTTTTCCGTCGAGCGAATGACCCGGGATTACATTGCTCTTTATTCAGAAATTCTGCGCGACGGCGTGGCTGAAGCGGAGCAGATTGTTGCATGAGCGCCAAACCCCTGATCTCCCACTCTGAACTAGTAGAGATTTCTCCGCCTTATCCAGAGCCGCGGCTGGTCTATCAGAACGCCGAGCCGCGCAAGGTCAACAACCTCACTCTGATTGACGGCAAGACATTTCTCTCTACTACCGTTGCGGGGGACGTGATGCCGCCGGGCGCTGCCGATGTCGGTTTCTTCCACGACGATACCCGTTTTCTTAGTCGGTTGGAGCTTCGCGTAGATGGATATCGCACCGTGGTGCTTTCTTCCAGCACGGAGCAGACGTTTGCATCTCAGATTGAGCTCACCACTGGGAAGAGCACAATGCGTGAGACTTACGAGATTCCTGAGAACACGGTACATATCCGCAGGGAGCAGTTACTCTCCTCTGAAACACTGTTTGATAATTTTTCTTTTGAGAATTTCAACTTCCATGAGCTTGAATTGAACATTGAACTGGCTTATGAAGCCGATTTCATGGACGTTTTCCAGGTGCGCGGGGTAGCCCGACAAAAACTTGGCCAGTATTACCTGCCAATAGTGCGGCACGATTCCATTGTCTTTCATTACTGCGGCCTGGATGGTGTTGCCCGCGAAACCGTTATTCATCTTTCCCCTGAGCCGGACAAGGTAGATGGCACCACAGCAAGGTGGAAGCTGCGGCTGCCGCCTTTTAAGCGTTTTCAGTTGCACACCACGGTAGTCCCGCATGTGGAAGGGAAGCGCTGTCGCTCTGTGCATTCTGATTTTGGGCAGCAACTGCGCTCGCGTCGAGAAGCGATTGCGGAGTGGGCATCGCATTCAACCAGCTTCAGCGCCGGCAACAACATCTTCACAGAGATGGTGGATACCTGCAAAGCTGATTTTCACGCGTTGCAGATTCCTGAGGCCAGGGAGCGTGTCATCGCCGCGGGCATCCCCTGGTTTGCCACCATGTTCGGTCGCGACTCAATCATTGCTGCATACCAGTCATTGATGCTGAATCCGCGACTGGCCAGTGAAACGTTGCGTGTGTTGGCTTCACTGCAGGGTAAGGAGAAAAACGACTGGCGCGATGAAGAGCCGGGCAAGATTCTCCACGAATATCGTGAAGGGGAAATGACCCGCGCGGGCGAAATGCCTTTTGGTCCCTATTATGGATCGGTAGACGCCACGCCGCTCTGGCTCATTCTGTTGAGCGAAACTTTTAATTGGACGGCAGATGAGCAGCTCGTAAAAGACCTGTTACCACATGCGTATCGCGCACTGGAATGGATTGATTCATACGGCGATCTGGATGGCGACGGTTTTGTGGAGTATCAGCGCCGCTCGTCAAAAGGTCTGGCAAATCAAGGCTGGAAAGATTCCTGGGACGCTATCATGCACCACGATGGTGAAGTCGCCAAGAGTCCAATTGCATTGTGTGAAGTGCAGGGCTACGTCTATGAGGCCAGGTACAGAATGGCCTCTCTGATGCGCTCTTTTGGGGACATTAAAACAGCAGACAAGCTGAAGAAGGATTCTGCGGAAATGGCCAGGCGCTTTGAAAAAGCTTTCTGGATGCCCAAACACGGTTTTTATGCCATGGCACTGGACCGTGACAAACGGCAGACCCAGGTTGTTTCATCGAATCCCGGCCAGCTGCTTTTTACCCGCATGCTGCCCCAGGACCGCGCCAAAACGATAACGCAACGCTTTATGCGTGACGATATGTTTTCAGGCTGGGGCTGGCGCACCATGTCACGCGATGAACGCATCTTCAATCCCCTAAGCTATCATCGCGGTTCAATATGGCCGCATGACAATTCGCTGATTGCGCACGGCATGGCGTTGTATGAATTTCGCGAGCCGGCCAACCAGCTATTTACTGCGCTCTTTCAAGCCGCGCTGAATTTCCGCGATTACCGCCTGCCGGAGCTCTTCTGCGGCATTGAACGCCGTGAACACGATGAACCTGTGCAGTACCCGGTTTCGTGCTCTCCGCAGGCATGGGCATCAGGCTCGGTATTTCTCATTCTGATGTCGGTTCTTGGTATCCGTCCCAGCGCCCAAAGAAAAGAGTTGAACATCGTAAACCCGGCGCTGCCGGAATTTTTGGAGCACCTCAGCATCCGCAACATGCGGGTTGGCGGCAGCCGCGTGGGACTTGATTTCGCACGCCGCGGGGACCGGACCTTCTGCAACGTCGTGGACATTGAAGGCGACAAGCTTCTGGTGAACGTCGCGTTTAAGAAGCGGTGAGCTAGACCGATGCAGCACGCGGGATTTGGTAATTGAGTAATTTGGTAAATGGGTAATTGAAAACCAAAACTCGTAAAATTGAGAAATGCTGATAGACGCATCAGGAGTTCGCCCTTCAGTTACCAAATTAGGAAATTATCCAATTACCACATCACCTTTGGCTTGCACGCTGCCAGTGGAGCATTTACATTGTTTCAGCATAAAACTTCCCCCGGAGGGAACTGAATGTCAATCAATATCCTGATCAAAAAGACCGGCCCTTACGTTGTCAGCGGAGATCTGGGCCAGTTGGAAATCGCTGACGCTGATGGCAAAAAAGTAGACATCAGCGGGAAACAGGCGATCGCGCTGTGCCGCTGCGGCGCTTCTACGAATAAACCTTTCTGTGACGGCACCCACTCAAAAATCGGCTTCCTGGCCGCTGAAGCCGCCGTAAAAAACGAAGGATAGGCGACCTGCTGGCTAGACGGGGAAAGAGTTCGCTCTTTTCTCTTCGGTTTCAGCTACTTACGCGCGTCGTTCTTTTCCGGATTACCAAAGCCCAGACACGTCCCGCATCTCGGGAAAACCGGCAAATCTCAGTAAGCTTGTATCTCCATGCTGATGGCTTCGATCGCGCGCGTGCCATTTACTACGTTGCTGGAATACATTCCGGTGGCGGCCACCATTGTTACCACCATTTTGAGCGTGGTGCTGGCGCGGGCAACGCTGCGATATGCCAAGGCTGCCGATCGCGGACTGGAACTGTCACGCGAACAGTTTGAGCGCGAATGGGCGCCCGAATTGCACGTGCGGCTGGAACGCGCATCCACCGCCGACGCCAAGATCGTGATTACTAACCTTGCGCGTGCTGCCGTTCTTCTTCAGCTTGTGCAGCTGCGCACCATGACGCATGCCATGCCGTTTGAGCGCCAGTACCTCAACGATCCGTTAGTCGGCGGCAATACCTGGACTCAACACATCGGTGAACGCATCCTTGCTATTACCGGAAACGATTTTGAGGGAACAATCGCGGCTTCTGTAAGCTTCTATTCCGCCGGACGGCTTTATAAGAGCGATTGGTTCCGTTTTGATGTTGAAATTCAGCGTGGACGCTTTGAGAAGATTGAGCCTGTCACGCTACCGGCCCGTCGAGTCCGCGTGCTGGCCACCCGCCAGGCAGACAAGTTCCGCCGCCAGAACGTGAAGGATGTGGTGCATGTTGAGGCCGCTACAAAGCAGACGTAAATCTCAACCCTGTAGTTCGGACTAAGGCAATAACTTCCTGAGCCTCCACGGCTGTGCCTGCAAAATAGCAAGTTGCTTCCATTGACTCCAATTGTCATTCAGTTATATACATTGGGAACACCCCCGCAAAAGGGCCGTTCGGCCGGATTTCGTTGTGTTATATGGTGCGGTTTTCCGTTCGGTAGGCTCACTACTTCAGGCCGATCCGCCGCAAGGAGTTTCTTATGCCGACTTCCATCTCTGCCAATCCTGTCACTGCTTCTCCAATTGCCACCGCCGCCGATGCCTGGGAGCATTCACTGCCATACCGCGTGCTTATGCAAGAACTCGCACTCAGGCACAAAGATGTTCTTGAAGGCCGTGATGTTGAACGTCTTCTCTGCGAGTGGGAAACGGCGCAAACGAAAGTGCAGAGGCTGCGTGACCTGCCGGAAGCGAATCTCGCAGAATATGCTACCGCCCTACAAGAATGCGTATGTAAGGAGCGTCCATTAAAAGAGATCTTGCATGCGGCGCAGACTACAGCCTTATGTTTTTCCGGCGGTGGAATACGAAGTGCAAGCTTCGGACTGGGAGTCTTAACACAACTGGCAAGACTTTCCCGTGGAGCTGGTGACAAGAGCGTCTTGAATAAAATTGACTATGTTTCCACTGTCTCAGGCGGCGGATATGTAGGCAGTTGGTTCACCGGATGGCTTAGAGCAAAAAACCTAGACAAACAAAAAGCATCGGCGACCGCAAGCAAATCGGAAGAAGCAAGCGTGCCACAGCAAGCAAGCGCGCTCGATAGAGTCATCGAAGATATAGGCGGTGCTCCTCCCACCGAGGCTGATCCTGAACCCTCACCTCTGCGTCACCTGCGGGACTATACCAGCTATCTGGCTCCGCGGAGCGGATTGCTCTCAGCGGATAGCTGGACACTTGCCGCCATATTCTTGCGCAATTTGCTTTTAAACTGGGGAATTCTGGTACCGGCCTTTGCGGCTTTGCTGCTCCTTCCGGTATTTAATACATATTTGTTTTCATCTGTGACGAGCCATTTCGACGCAAGTTCCCTATTGTGGACAGCCGGAGGGCTTGCATTGCTGGCTTTTTCATATATTGCATGGCATCTGCCCGGCATTTATGAGATACAGCCAAAAAAAGCCGGCTTTGCTGGATTTGGCGTCCCACTTTTCTTGTCCGCCTGGTGTCTGTCAGCATCCTTCGCCGTTGCCCAAAAACATCACGTTAGTTTTGGGCAAAAGATGTACTGGACGTTGCTCATTGTGGCAGCCGTAAGTCATCTGGGACTGGTTGCAGGACGTACTCTGAGGGCGCTCGCCAAGGGAGGGTACAAACGCGCTGCCCATTTCCTTCGCGACTCTATAGCTCAGTTTTTTATTGCCGTTGGTTCGGCATTTTTTGTGGCTTGGCTTTTGTGGCGACTGGCCGTGCATGTTGGCCCAATTTTGAACCATGGAGGCGATGTCCGGCTGTTCGTCAGCGTGTCTTTACCGTTGATTTTGGGATGCTTTGCGCTTACAGCAGTCCTGCTCAATGGGCTTAGCGCGCACTTTGACGCGGAAGAGGACCGCGAATGGTGGTCACGGTCCGGAGCTTTTATATTGATGGCGGTGATCTTGTGGCCTTTAGTGCATTTGCTGGTACTTTACGGCCATGAAATCACGCAAGCTGCGGAAAAAGTCTTCTTGGGAGTTCCGGGCCAGATTAGTATCCCGGCTTTGACAGGATTGATAGGCGGGCTTGCAAGTTGGGCCGGCTTTAGCCCGGCAACAGGTTCCGGTCATGCCAAAGTTGACCTCAACAAACTGAGCGGCGCCCGCAAGTTTCTGGCGAAACGAGAGTTGCTGATTCCCGCCCTGGGTGCTCTTTTCTTCGTGTTATTGGGCATCGCCTTAACACAAGCCAATGATTGGCTGAGCCGCCTTATCGGAGGCACGCCTTATCCGGCAAGTATTCCAACGCGGGCGTTGGTTCTTGAGTTCGCAGCCGCTCTGGTGATCGCGCTTGTGCTAAACGGTTTTGTTAATGTCAATACTTTTTCACTCCACGCCATGTATCGTAGCCGTCTGATACGTTCCTACCTTGGGGCTTCCAATCCTCGGCGCAGGCCTAACCCGTTCACCAATTTTGATCCAGGAGATAACTTCGAGATGAAAGATGCCCCGGCGGAGAGGTCGGCGCCTCTGCACATCGTGAATATCGCATTGAACGTGGTAGCGACCAAGAAACTGGCCTGGCAGCAGAGAAAGGCCGAGTCCTTTACCGTGAGTGCCCTCCATTCTGGCAGTTTTCGCGTGGGCTATCAGCCGACAAAGGAATATGCTGGAACGAATGGAATTTCCCTGGGCACTGCGATGGCTATCAGCGGCGCAGCAGCCAGCCCAAACATGGGGTATCACTCATCGCCGATTCTTTCACTGGTGATGACATTTTTTAATGCGCGGTTAGGGTGGTGGCTGCCGAACCCGGGCCCGAAAGGAAGCTATTTTTGGGGGATGAATGGCCCCGTTTTTTCTCTTTTGCCGCTTCTTAATGAGAGCCTGGGACGAACGACCGATGAAAGTCGATGGGTCTATCTTTCCGATGGCGGACATTTTGAAAACCTGGCTTTGTATGAGATGGTGCTGCGGCGCTGCAAAAGGATCATCGTTGTGGATGGATCGGCCGACCCCACTTTCAACTTTGAAGACCTTGGCAATGCCGTACGCAAGATATTTATTGATCTGGGAGTGCCCATCGATCTTGATCCTGCGAAAAATGCGGATTCAGGCAGCCTGCCCCGTTGTGTTTCATTGCAGCCTGGCTCTAACCCCCATAACCGGCACTGCTTTGTGATGACCATCCGATATAGCTGCGTAGACGGTACGCCGGCTGAGGAAGACGGCACCCTGCTATACATCAAGGCCTCTCTGAATGACAATGAACCGGCGGACGTAACACAGTACGCAAAAACCCATCCTGAGTTCCCGCATGAGAGTACTGCTAACCAGTTTTTCAATGAGGCGCAGTTTGAAAGTTACGTTCGATTGGGTGCGCATATAGTGGAGGAGATCATGACGGGAGGCGCCGGCGGTGATCAACCTACAGCGCTTTCACTGGATGATCTGTTCAACGCAGCCCAAGGCAAGCCGAAGACCCGGGCAGCAGGAGCAGGACAAAAGCCCTGACCAATTCAGTGTATGGTCTTCATCTTCCGTGACATGTAATCCATGAGGAGATACTGGCCAAGGTTTTGCGGCGTAGTGAAATACGCTTTGCCTTTGCACATGGCCGTGACCTTCTGGACGAACTGGACCAGCCCGTAGTCAGAAGCCAGCATGAACGTGTTGATCATGATGCCGGAGCGCTTGCAGCGCGAAACTTCTTCCAGCGTCTGGCTGACGACCAGAGGATCGAGCCCAAAAGCATTTTTGTAAATCCTGCCATCTTCCAAGGTAAGAGCTGAGGGCTTGCCGTCAGTGATCATCACGATCTGCTTCATGTCTTTGCGCTGGCGTTGCAGAATGCGTTGCGCCAGGCGCAAACCCTCGCGCGTGTTGGTGTAATACGGCCCAACTTTCACACGCGCCAATTGTGAGATCGGCATTTCTTCCGCCGAATCATGAAACAGCACAAGCGATAGCGAGTCGCCCGGGTACTGCGTGCGAATGAGATGTGAAAGCGCCATCGCCACTTTTTTGGCGGGAGTAAAGCGGTCTTCACCGTACAGAATCATGCTGTGCGAGCAATCCAGCATTACCACCGTCGCACAGGACGATTGATATTCGCATTGGTGGACCTGAAGGTCAGAGTATTCGATATTCAACGGGAGGTGCAGGCCTTCACGCTGGATGGCCGCTGAGAGCGTTTCGGTGATATCAAGGTTCATGGTATCGCCGAACTCGTAAGGCTTGGATGCTCCGCTGGACTCAATGCCGGTAGCCAGGTCCCGCGTGTCGTGCCGACCAAAGCTGGAGCGTCCAAGGGAGCCCAGCAGATCGCGCAGAGTTTTGAAGCCGAGAAAGTCCAGGCTCTTGTCGGTGATCTCAAAGCGCGCATTGGTCTGGGCTTCGCCGGTCTGTCCCGGTGTGGTCGATTGGCGCGCTGGATCATGCGGCTGGTCTACCGATATCAGCTCTTCCTGCTGCATGCGCTCGATCAGGCGCTCGATCAACTCATCCATGGTGCCGTCTGCCTGCATCTGTTCCAGGCGCTCGCGCATTTCGTCGTCCATGAAGTCGCCCATCTCCAGCGCCTGCTGGATAGCTTGGCGCAGAGCGTCCAGTGAATGATCATCCATCTGCTGGAAATACATGGAATCGCTCTGGAAGCCCGATTCAAGCATGTAATCCGAAAGGGCGCTGAGCAGGTCCTCCATGCTCATCTCGTCGGCCAGGTCAGCAACGTATTTGGAGTATTTGGTGTATTTCATTTCAAGCACTCAGCTGTCAGCAATCAGCATTCAGCCAGTAGCCCCAAAAATTAGACTCGCCACGAATCAACGCGAAGCACGCAATCATATTTCGGGCTTTGATTGGTGCTCGTTCGCGAGATTCCGGCTACCCTTCTTTATGTGCGTCCATCGGCTAAATCTGCGGCAAAGCTTCTTGTTCGCGTCCAGAGAGATCCTTCGCTTCGCTCAGGATAGCGGCAGAAGGCTCCCGCTGAGCTCACGCCTTCTTACGCCGCTAATTGTAAGGACGACGATTCCGCATCGGCGGCGGATCATCGTCCCCGCGTTCAAATGGACGCTCCTGCCGCTTGGGCTGTTTATCTGCGGCGAAGACGCGTTCTTCTGAGCGCCCAATCCTGCGATGCGCGTGCAGGCCTTCCAGCACGAACTCCGCAGCCGACACCAGCACCTCAGGCTTTTCTTTTGATTTGATGCCCACCGGCGCGAGCTTGTCCGTGAGCCCCTGGATATTCTTCAAGCCCTCTAACACTTCATGTGCACTGGCCGTGTCAGAAAGTTTGATCTCGCCTCCGAGTTCAAACCACTGCACCACCTGTTGCATGTTCAGGTCTTTGAAATATGTGTCGTAGGTTTTGGCGACGGCGGTGCGAATCAACTCGCGCGCAACTGTATCGGCCCCGCGCATCTCGCCTTCATATTCCAGTTCCAGTTTGCCAGTGATCGAGGGCAGCGCGGCGTAGACATCGCCAATCCTCGGGACAATCGTCTTTTCACCACTGCGAACAGCGCGCCGCTCAGCATTGGAGATGACGTTTTCCAAAACGCTGATCGGCAAACGCTGGCTCACTCCGGAGCGCTTGTCAATTTTCTTGTCTTCGCGCGCTAGGAATGCCACGCGCTCAACCACTTCACGGACATACTTGGGCACGTGCAGCTGCAGCCCGTCGCGATGCAGCCACGCTTCCTGCTCGGTGATGCTGATACCCTCTTCCAGCGTGCCGGGATAATGCGTGCGAATCTCAGAGCCGATGCGATCTTTGAGGGGCGTCACGATCTTGCCACGCGCTGTATAGTCTTCAGGGTTTGCGGTAAAGACGAGAGCCACGTCGAGCGGCAAGCGCAGAGGGTAGCCTTTAATCTGGACATCGCCTTCTTGCATGATGTTGAACATGCCGACCTGAATTTTTCCCGCCAGGTCGGGCAGCTCATTGATGGCGAACAGCCCGCGGTTCGCACGGGGAAGCAGACCGTAGTGCACCGTCATTTCGCTCGAGAGATCGTGCCCGCCACGCGCGGCCTTAATAGGATCAACGTCGCCAATCAAATCAGCGATCGTCACGTCCGGCGTTGCCAGCTTTTCCACGTAGCGATCGTCGGGCATTAGGTAAGCGATGGGAGTTTTGTCACCTTCGCGGGCAATCAGCTCGCGGCAGCGCTTGCAGATTGGTTCGTAAGGATTGTCACGGATTTCGCAGCCGGCAACATACGGCAGTTGCGGATCAAGCAGGGTAGTCAGAGCACGCAGGATGCGGCTTTTGGCCTGTCCGCGCAGGCCGAGCAGAATGAAGTTGTGCCGGGAGAGTACGGCATTCACCAATTGCGGAACGACCGTATCTTCATAGCCAATAATGCCGGGAAAAATAGTTTCGCCGCTGCGCAGGCGTGCAATCAGATTTTCGCGGAGTTCATCTTTTACCTTGCGCGTGCGTAGCCGCTGCTCAGAGAAAGAACTTTTCCTGAGCTCGCCCAGAGTAGGGGGAAGATTCATGAAGGGCCTCTGAAAATAATTATACGCTGAGGATTACAGATCGATAATTGGAAGTCAGCCCGGCAGAACTAAGCGCTAAATTAATGCACATGCCCGTTGCCGCTGGCCCGCTGGCGCACGCGCAGGCTGTTTTCTATTTTGGGAATTGTCGCGCGGTAATACTCCGTAAGGATGTCTACGCGTTCCGCTTCGGATTTCATTTCCAAAAGTGTCTGCTTAAAGTCCAGGTCCACCGGCAAATCCTGCGCCAGGCGAAAAGAAAGATAGGCCGCGTCTCGGTCGACTTCCACTGACTGCCCCATCACGGTAAAAAGTTGCTCGTGCAATTGGATTACTGTATTCGCAGAGCCTTCGCTGGTAATTGATGGCTCGTCATCAAAAAAATTTACTTCCGCCTGGAGAAAAGAGCGCTCCTGGTTTACCTGAATGATTTCAAAACGCTGGACGCCTTCAGCGGCAATGTCCATTCGGCCGTCTTCATATTTCTTGACAACCTCGATAATGGTGGCGGAACATCCAATAGCCGAGACCGCGTTTTCCTTCGCTCGCACCATGCCAAACGCCCGATTCTGCGAGAGACATTCGCTGATCATCTCTTTATAGCGTGGCTCAAAGATATGTAGCGGCAGTGGAGCGCCGGGGAAGACGACTATTTCAAGCGGAAATAGCGGAAGGAGGGGCACAGCCACATTCTAATAATTCTGTCGCTCCGCTCCAAACCGCCGGTGATCCAATCCGGCACACTGGTGCAATCTGCGCCTGGCCTGAGCGGCTCGCCATGGGAGAGGGCTCGCCTCATTAAGTCTGTTCTTGACATACATTCGACAACCATCTAAAAACTTCATCCATGAAACTTGAAGGCAAAGTGGCTGTGATTACCGGCGCTTCCATGGGGATTGGTGAAGCGATTGCTAAGTTGTTCCTGCAGGAGGGCGCGAAAGTGGTGCTGTGCTCGCGCGATCTGGCGCGGACCAAAGCGGCGGAGCAGCGCATCGGGGGCGGCGCAAATACATTGAGCATCGCCTGTGATGTGAGCAAGCGCGATCAGGTAGACGCGCTGGTGAAAACCGCTGTCGCAAAGTTTGGGCGCATTGATATTTTTGTGAACAATGCCGGCTTTGGATTAAATGACGCCGTAGCCGAGATGGATATGGCCGAGTTCCGAAAAATGTTCGACACAAATCTGTTTGGCGCGGTTGAGTGTATGCAGGCAGTGATTCCAATCATGCGGCAGCAGGGCGGCGGCGACATTGTGAATATTTCATCGGTGTCGGGCCATATCGCCACGCC
Source organism: Terriglobia bacterium (assembly GCA_963831465.1). Lineage (GTDB taxonomy): Bacteria > Acidobacteriota > Terriglobia > Terriglobales > Acidobacteriaceae > Angelobacter. Next base: position 37,046 of record CAWHQH010000018.1, read on the forward strand.
GTATATGTCCGGCTATGCCGCCACCAAGCACGCCATGAACGCTATCGGCAAGGCGGCGCGCATGGAGTTGCTGCGGCACAACATCAACGTCCTCACCGTCTGCCCAGGATATATTTCAACCGATTTTGTGAAGAACATGGTCAAAGGCAAACACTCTGAGCGTGTGGGCTCCTCTGTGAAGTACGGCGTGACGGCAAATGTTGTGGCGGATGCAACTTTGCAGGGACTGCTCAAGCGTAAGAGGGAAGTGATAGTGCCGAAGTTTTACAAACTGATAATCCGCATGTATCAAGCTTTGCCAGGAGTGGTGGAACGCAGAATCCGCAAATCGCTCAGGCCAACGTCGCAGGTGATGGCGGAGGCGGCGAAGAAGTAGTTGGCAATGAGGCCTTATTTTGTTGCGTCTGGGCTTCCTTCCAAAGACGGTTTAACTGGAGGAGGGTTATAGGCAAAGCTGCATCTCATGCGCAGAGAATCACCCTTAAACTCTTGAGGCAGTGTCGGCAATGGTATGGAATTGAGGATACCGCCCCAGGCGGCCCGATCCAACTGCCATTCTCCAGATGATTTCACAAGCTTCATACCACTTACCTGGCCATTCTTCATCACCGAGAGTTCAATGGTCACAGTACCTGATTTGCTCAAAGGCGGCAGAGCCACTTCGGGAATCAACGCGTTCCAGTGACCTTGCACTGCGGACCTCAAACGCCTCATGTACGGTCCAAAGTCAACGCCCATGTTGTCGGAAAGGATTTCAAACCCGCCCCGTTGTGCAGTTATGTCGGTCTTCTTCTCGTCCGACTTTTTTTCTTGGGCCGGCGGTTTGTCCTTTGGCGGATCGCTTTGAGGTAACGGTTGGGCCAAGACCGTGCTCGCAATAGCTGGGATGAGGATGGATGCGATCTTTTGAGGCAGCAGGTTGGCGATTTGCATTTGCAGGCAGAACCTCCGTGGCGTTAGAGATTATAAGGCCATGGCAGGCGTTTCTTCCTAATCCGCGAAATCGAAGCTCCAGGAGATCCGGGGGCGATCTCACAAGGTCTACAGCAAGTAATCCTAATCGCGCGTTCTTTGCTTGAGATGGGATTGCCTTTGCGCTGGTTCATCACATATCAATTGTTCGCCTGGCGGCAGGTGTGATGGTGTTCAACAAGCTTATGGTTTGTTCGTGGGTGCGGCGGCACAATCCAGCAGCGACCATCTCAATTATCGGCGGATTGCTGGGAGCAGTTGCTTGTGAAGCGAGTCCATCTCTACTGGTGAAACAATTGTGGTGGGTGCCCACAATGCTCGACATTCTGGCAAGCGCCATACCTGCTGATCCTGATGTGGGGGGGTATCCGACAAATCACGAGCGCAGAAGATCGTTCCTAGTCTCGGGCAAAGCGAGGGATCTGTATTGCCGGAAAACTCTAAAGGATAACAATCTGCTTTCGTTGCTAGCTTCTACATGGCACCGTGTCGTGGGTAATGTTCTAAAGCAGTAGGGTTCCCTCACTCCGCTCGGGGTTTCAGGAAGGATCAGCCCAACTCTTCCAACATCCCTGACATCTCTGACAATGCATGCTTGTTCCCGGTGCGCTTAGCCGCTTCAACGCCTCTCTCTAACATTTTCTTAGCTTCTGCGGTGCGGCCGTTTCGCTCCAGTGTTTGCGCAGCCATGAAATAGCCGTTCGTATAGTCAGGATGGAGTTCCAGCAACTTCTTGAACTCAGCAAGCGCCTGTTCCGTCTGCCCGGCTTTGGAATATTCCATGGCCAGGCCATAGCGGGCAAAGGCGTCACTGGGGTTCTGCTCCAGAAATTGAGCAAGCATTTGCAGGCGGCTGGGCTCGGTCATGGGAGAAATTTAACACATCCACACAAAGGGCTTGTGACTATGCAGAGGGGTTTGCACACGGTTCGGTGCATTGTGCAAAGCCGAGCAGGTTTTCTTCACACGTTTTTCTTTACACCCGGAGTTTCTGACGCTACGATTGCTTGTTGTGGCGTGTCCTTTCTTCTTTCCGACCGAAAAAATTTCCATTGGCTGGGCCTTTCCTGCCCGCCTGCCTTTAGGGGCCGGGTTTACTGGCACTTGTCGAGCAGGATTTGAGGAAATCACTCCTTCAGAAGTTCAGCTGCGGGAGTTCTGCAATATTGGTTATGCGGGTGGTTGTTGTCATATGCCCGCCGATCGTTGTTCTGATGGTGTCCGCTTTGCCATTGCGCGGGATGAAGAATCCAGGATTGTGCTCCACTACGTGAGCGAGCGGTTCCACGAGCCTGTGGAATATGGCCGGCTCGAATATGATTGCAAGTTGCAGAGTTGGCTTGCGCCTATGCGGAATCCCTGCTTGCAGCGCCAGGCGGAATGTTATGTGGCGGTATACCTTGAGAGACGGCCAAGAAAGACTGAAGTGCCGCAACTGCTCTAAATCGCTATCCTGCGTTAACATCTAAAGAGACATGAGCATAAAAAATTCGACCGACGGTCATCAGAACGCCGGCCATAGCCTTGCACCGCGCCCAGTGAGTGATTCGCAATCCCAGATGGCAGAAGTGGTGTTGCCCAATGACGCCAATCCATTGGGCAATCTTCTTGGCGGACGCCTCATGCACCTGATCGATATTGCCGGCGCAATTGCTGCGCACAGGCATTCACACAGCCACGTGGTTACAGCATCCATGGACCACATTGATTTCCGTTTGCCGGTAAAGATTGGCGACCTGCTGATCCTGAAATCGTCGGTCAACCGGGCTTTTAATACTTCGATGGAAGTCGGCGTAAAGTGCTGGGTGGAAAACTATATTTCCGGACACACGCGGCACGTGGCGTCGGCTTATCTCACATTTGTTGCCGTGGACGAACACGGTAAGCGCAAGCCGGTACCCGGTTTGATCCCTGAAACCGATGAGGACAAGCAACGCTATGAAGATGCCGGCCGACGGCGTGAATTGCGGATGGAAGAGGCGGCGAGACGAGCGGAGATTACCCAAAGAAGAACAAAAGCTTGAAACACAGAGGAAACGAGGAAGCAGAGTAAAAGATGTTTCTCATTTTTGTGAACCATAGCTCTTGCTTGCGAAGATTTAAATCCGCCGATCTATCCCTGACTTCCTCCGATTACTCTGTTCCTCTCGGTTTCAAGGTTTTGTATCCCGTATAATCAAGAGATACCTATGGCTCATGGACATCAGCACGGAGCCCGGCAGCAGGGACCTACCCCGCTGCCGGGAGTCAACAACATCATCGCAGTCGGATCAGGCAAAGGCGGCGTGGGAAAGACTACCATTGCCGTGAACCTGGCCGTGGCGCTGGCCAAAATGGGCTACAAGACAGGCCTGCTGGACGCCGACGTCTACGGCCCCAACGTTCCGCTCATGATGCATACCAGCCAGCAGCCGCGCGTTCTGAATGAAAACATGATTGAGCCGCTCCAGAATTACGGCGTGAAAATCATCTCCGTGGGATTTCTCAATCCCGGCGATAAGCCAATCGTGTGGCGCGGGCCCATGCTGCACCAGATTATCCGCCAGTTTTTACAGCAGGTGGTTTGGGGCGAACTGGATTATCTGGTGGTCGATTTACCCCCAGGCACCGGCGACGTGGTGATTTCTCTTTTCCAGACCGTACCGCTTACAGGCGCAGTGGTGGTATCGACTCCATCTGATGTATCGCTGCAGGATGGGCGCAAGGCCATTGAGATGTTCAGGACTGCACGAGTTGACGTGCTGGGGCTGGTGGAGAACATGAGCCACTTCCTCTGCCCGCATTGCCATCAGGAAATCGATATCTTCTCTAAAGGCGGAGTGGAGCGCACGGCGCAGCAGTTCGGCGTGCCCTTCCTGGGATCGATTGAGCTTGATCCGGAAATCCGCAAAGGCGGCGATGCTGGCCAGCCTCCGGCCTTGGCAGGTGACAATGATCCTCACGCCAAGTCGCTTTATGATTTCGCTAAGAAGGTGCTCATGCGCCTGGCCGAGGTCAAGAGCAACAGTGCGCCCGGGGATGTGATACAGGTGCAGTAAGCGCTTTTCTTGCCACCTTGCATGGTGCTTTTCCATGCGATGTGTGCCATAATTCTTTCGTTTTTACCGGCGTAACCTGCTTAGGAAATGAGAGAGGGCGCCTCATGCGAACGAACAAGAGTCTTTCAGAGTGCCAGGCCGTCTTGGGTTTAGTGCCCGGAGCCTCAGCCGCACAAATCAGGCAAGCATATCTGGCTCTAGTTAAGAAGTGGCATCCTGACCGCTTCCCAGGTAATCAGCGATTACGTCTTGAGGCCGAAGAAAAACTAAAAACGATTAATGAAGCTTATGCCGTGTTGCGGAACTATCGACCACCCTCCGCTTCAAGTGCAACATATCAGGCCTACTCAAAACCCTCAGCTTATAATCGCCCTGGCAGTGCTGGTGAGAGACCGCGATATAATTACACCCAAGCCCGTTCAACATATCACGCGGCTTCTGAACCACCTCGTTACAACCAAGCTTCTTCAACTAGCTACTACGCGCACAAGAGCAGTAATTTTTCAATATCCCGCCGAAAAATCCCGAGTTTCGTGCTATGGCTTCCCATTATTTTTCTTTTCGGCAATCTGTTACGCACCAATGCAAATTTTGCCCAGCCTTCATTTCCTGCTGTAGCTCAGTCACAGTCATCGGCCATGGAAGTTATTCCCGTTGGGTCCAACTTTTCGATAACAAAAGAGACGCCACACAAAAAAGATCCGGCCCATTTCGCGTTTCCGTCGTTAAAGCCAAAGCCGATTGAAATAAAACTGCACGATGCAATCGATCAAAACTCCGGGACTCCGGTACCTATCGCCGCAACAGCGGTGAATACCGGCTCATTCAAGAAGACATTTGCTACAAGCAACGTTTCAAATAAGACGCCGCTTGATCCTGTGTTTATAACGGTGGGTTCAACTAAGGAACAAGTAAAAGCAATCCAAGGGGAGCCAACCACCTCCACTGAGGATGAATGGGTATACGAAAGATCGAGCATTCATTTCTTTGATGGACGAGTTGTAAGCTGGAGTCACGGATTAGGTTCGCCGCTGAAAGTCATAGGAGTTCCAGAGTCACGCTGAATTGCGCTGCTCAAACCAGCCCGGAGCGGCTTTTTGGCACTCTTCCTGCCCAACTGCTACCTTGACAATAGCCCACTAACATCCTTAAAATCTGGTTAGCAGGAGTTCGCAAAATTTCTTTTAAGTTGTTGGAAATAAATCTTTTAGCAAATCTGCAGCATGCCACACCCAGGACAAATCGGCCCTCGTGAGCGGGAAATCCTCACCGCCATTGTGGAGACCTATATCTCCACAGGCGAGCCGGTAGGGTCACGTACGCTTTCACGCCACAATAAAGATGGCCTGAGTCCGGCGACGATCCGCAATGTAATGTCGGATTTGGCGGAGAGTGGGTTCCTGGAGCAGCCGCACACCTCAGCTGGGCGCGTGCCGACATCGCAGGCTTACAGGTATTACGTGGACCAGATTTCCGGGAAAGCCACGATCTCTGCGGCTGACCAGACGCTGATTTCAGATACGTTACAGGGCACGGTGGATGTGCAGGAGTTTTTGGAGCGGACGTCACACGTTCTGTCGCTGGTTTCCAGCGGCGTTGGAGTAGCGATCGGAAACGCCGGGCCAAAGAACGCGCTGGAGCATGTTTACTTCTCGCGCCAGGGCAACAATCGGGTGCTAGCCGTTGTGGTCACAAAGTCTGGCGTGGTGCATGACCGCATGATGCGACTGGAGCGCGATCTGGACCAGAGCGACCTGAACACCGCGGCAAACTACATCAATGAGAATTTCCGCGGCTGGATCATCAGCCAGGTGAAAACTGAGCTGCGCCGGCGCATTGACCAGGAACGCTCTGAGTATGACCGCCTGATGAAGAGTCTGGAAGAGCTTTATAAGGGCGGCGCGCTGGCAGCCGAAGAGCCTGCAAAGAACATTTTTGTTGAAGGCGTGGCAAACCTTGTGGGGAATGACCAGGACAGGCTGCGGTTGCGCGATCTGGTGAAGACGCTGGAAGAAAAAGAACGCGTGGCCGATCTGCTTTCCGCTTATCTCGATACACGCCAGGAGGCCGTGCGCGTGGTGATAGGACTGGAAGAAGCGGTGCCGGAGATGCGCAACTTTGTTCTCATAGGAGCGCCGGCCCGCGTAGGGGAAGAGATGCGGGGATCGCTGGCGGTAATTGGTCCAACCCGCATGGACTATCAACACACCATCACGGCGGTCTCATACATCGCGCAGCTTTTTGACAAGCTGCTGAATGAGAACACGTGAAAATTCCAATCAAGAGACCAGGTGCAGTAATGAGCAAGGGCAACGGACAGGCTGACGTAAGCCTGGAAGATCAGTTGAAAGAAGAACAATTGAAAGATACGCAATTGAAAGACGAAAACCAGACTTCAGAAAACGAACTTCCTGCAGCTGATCCCGCTGATGGGTTCGACGAAAAGAGCGTTTCCGGTAACGACTCTCAGGGTTCAGCAGCGGTCGCCGGCGGCGAGTTGGAAAAGCTGCGCACGGAGCGCAACGATTTGTTCGAACGGCTGGCGCGATTGCAGGCCGAGTTTGATAACTATCGCAAGCGTGCGGCAAAAGAAAACGCCGAATACCGCGACTACGCCGTGTCAGATGCTGCCCGCGCGCTGCTGCCGGTGATCGATAGCTTTACCCTGGCGCTGAAGAACGCTGCCGCCAAGCCGGAAGACCTGCGCAAAGGCGTGGAACTTATCTTTAAGCAGCTACAGGATGTACTGCAAAAACTGAATATTGAGCGCGTTCCGGCACAGGGCGAGCCATTTGATCCGCGTGTGCATGAGGCCATTGAGATGGTTGAAACCGACGCTGCTCCGGACCATCATGTGCTGGAAGAGTTGCAGCCAGGTTATCGGATCAAGGGACGTTTGTTGCGTCCGGCAATGGTAAGAGTGGCGAAGAAGATCGGGTGATCGGGGCATCAGGTGATCCGGTGATCGGTTAGCACTAAGAATCTTTGTGGTATTTTCTGAATCATTATGTTGGGCCTGTGAGGGGCCCTTTAACTCTCTTTGGTATCGAGAACATTGAGGTAATTTTTGGCAACGCAAGCAAAACGCGATTATTACGAAATACTAAGCGTGAGCCGCACGGCCACTGAGCAGGAGATCAAAAGCTCCTATCGCAAGCTGGCCATGCAGTGGCATCCTGACCGCAATCCCGGCAACGCTGAGGCGGAAGAAAAGTTTAAGGAATGCACCGAGGCTTACAGCGTGCTGATGGACGCAGACAAGCGAGCCCGCTATGACCAGTATGGCCATGCCGCAGTGAACGGCGGCGGCTTTAGCGGGTTTGACGGCTCCAACTTCGCCGACGTCAGTGATATTTTTGGCGATATCTTCAGCGACTTTTTTGGAGTGAACGTTGGCGGCGGTCGCGGAGGACGTACTCGTGTGCAACGCGGCGGAGACGCTCGCGCAGATATCACCCTAACTTTTGAGGAAGCTGCCTTCGGCAAGAAGACCCAGGTAAAGGCCCGCCGCTATGAAGCCTGTGAACAATGCCATGGCACCGGATCAGCGGGGTCAAAAGGTCCCAGCACTTGTCCCACGTGCGCAGGCCGCGGCCAGGTCCGCTATCAACAGGCAATGTTCAGCATTGCCCGGCCATGCCCAACCTGTCATGGAAACGGGCGCGTAATTTCCGATCCTTGCGGCAAGTGCAAAGGCGAAAGCCGCGTGATGAAAGAGCACAGGATCGACGTGAGCGTGCCGGCAGGCGTGGAAGATGGCACGCGGATTCGATACCAGGAGCAGGGCGATGTTGGCCCCAATGGCGGTCCGGCGGGCGATCTTTATGTGGTGCTTGAGGTAAAACCGCATCCATTCTTTGAGCGTGAAGGCAGGGACCTGCACTGCTCGGTGCCAATTTCATTCAGTCAAGCCGCCATGGGAGCAGAAATTGTCATCCCAACTCTGGATGGCAGCGAGCACAAATTGAAAATCCAGGAAGGAACGCAGTCGGGGACGACGTTCCGCGTTCGCGGCAAAGGCGTTCCAGCGCTGCAGAGTTCGGGCAAGGGCGATATGTACGTTAAAGTCCGGGTGGAAACGCCGCGCAAGCTCACCAAGCGCCAGCGTGAGTTGATGGCTGAACTGGGAGAGACCTTCAGCATCGATAACAAGCCGGAGCCGCGCAGCCTGTTTGAGAAGGTGAAAGACATCTTTGGGTAGATACTACATCTGGTTCGTAGTAGTCGTGGCAGGTCTGGCGGGCGTAATCCGTCTGGTGCTGCCCCGCCGCTTTGCTGAGCTGCAACTGGAACGCTTCAAAGCGACGAATGCCATCTCCAAAGCCAAGATGCGCAGCTTGCTCTTTCTGGCCGTGGGCGTGGTCTTTGGCGGAATTTATTTCCTTCCGTGGGGCCACCAGAGCTGGATCATTATCGGCACAGTCTTCTCAGTGCTCAGCGCCGCTGAGGCCTACTTCCAGGCGCAGTATCCCACATTGGAAGCACTGGTCTTTCAAAGCCGCCTGTTGGGGATTCTATATTTGGGTCTGGCCGCGGGTTCTTACGTGATGCTCAAAAAAGTATGACCCGCAGGCGTTGGATAGCGGACCGCGTGGAAGGTAACCGCGCTTTTTTGCTGGGCCCCAACGCCAACCATCTCTTCCGCGTTCTCCGCGTAAAAATAGGCCAGGAGTTCGATGTTGCTGCCGATGGCGTGCTCCGTTATGCAAAAGTGGTCTTTGCTTCGCACGATACTGTTGAGTTTGAGCTTGGCGCAGAAGTTGAAAGCGCCGCGCTTCCGCAAGTCACGGTCTATCTTTCCATTTTTAAATTCGATCGCATGGAGTGGGCGCTGGAAAAGCTGACCGAACTGGGCGTAAGCCATGTGGTTCCCATGATTGCTCAACGCACAGAAGAGCATCTGGCCAAAGCGGCTGCCAAGCGCGTGGAGCGCTGGCGCAAGATTGCCCGTGAATCTTCTCAACAAGCACGGCGGATTGCGCCGCCAGTGCTTGCCGTTCCCGTGGCGCTGAAGAAAGCGATTGAGAAAGAGCAGGGAAGCCGCGTTGTGCTATCGGAGGTGGAAGAGCACGTTTCATTGAAAGCCGCGCTGCGCGAGTGCAGGACTCCATTGGCGTTAGCGTTTGGGCCGGCGGGCGGATGGTCACAGACGGAGTTAGAACTTTTTAATGCTGCGGGATGGAAGCCGGCATCGTTGGGACACACCATTTTGCGAGTGGAGACCGCGGCTATCGCGGCGGTTTCGGTAGCGATGGCGGAACTGGAATCAATCTGACCCTTATTTGAGTAGTTCAAGTCCCTTCCAACAGAACACATCCTAAAAAATCCTACTTTTCCTCAGCCTAGGTGCATTTAGCCATTGCTGGCTTCGCCTTGGATTCGCATAATAGAACCAACTCGCTTTACGGTGACGACTTTTACTCCTAATTCGAAGCAGAGACAGGCCATAGAGCATGCGGTTGGCCCGATGCTGGTGCTGGCCGGCGCAGGCACGGGCAAGACCACGGTGCTGGTGGAGCGCATCGCCTGGCTCATTGAGCAGGGACACGCCAAGCCGGATGAGATTCTGGCCATCACATTCACTGACAATGCAGCTGACGAGCTGAAGGCTCGCGTCGAAAAGCGCCTACGGCGAAAGACCTCCATCTTTGCCGGGACGTTTCATGCCTATTGCCTGGGCGTATTGAAGCGAGCCGGTCAGGACTTCAACTTGTTGCTGCCGGAAGACGTTTACGTGTTTCTGCGGCAGCGCATTGACCAGTTGGGCCTGAAGCGATTTATCAAGCCCGCTGACCTGGGACAGTTTCTTGAAGACCTGAAAAATTTCTTTGATCGCTGCCATGAAGAGCTGGTAGGGCCTGAACAATTCCAGCAGTATGTCGATTGTTTGCGTCCCGGCATCGATCTGCCGCGCAACTGCCGCTCAAAAGAAGTGGAAGAGATGGGCGCGCAGGAAATCGTCGAGCGCTGGCAGGAGATTGCGCGCGTGTATACCAACTCCATGCGGCTGCTGGAGCGCGACAACCTGGGCACATTTGGCATGATGATCCGCAATGCCGTGCGGCTGCTGGAATCCAATCCGGCATTGCTGGAACGTGAACGGCGCAAGGCGCGTTTTATCCTCATCGACGAATTTCAGGACTGCAACTCCAGCAACATCATTCTGGCCCAGCTTCTCGCCGGGGACGAGCAGAACATTTTTGCCGTCGGCGATCCGGACCAGGCTATCTATCGCTTTCGCGGAGCGTCGAGCGCGGCCTTTGAAGAATTTCAGAAGCGTTTTCCCCTGACTGAGGGTGTTGTGCTGGATGAGAACCAGCGCTCACGTGGGAATATTCTCCGCGTTGCTTTCTCGGCCATCAATGAGAATCCTCCGGTTCAATCGCTGGGCGACCGGGTCAAGTTTCAGCGAGTTCAGCTCGAGTCCGGACGCGACCGCCGCGACCAGCAGGAAGGCCGCTTGGTTTTCGATGAGCCGGTAGAGATCGTTCTTACCGATTGCCATGAAAGCGAAGCGGCCCTGATCGGCGAAGAGATTGAGCAGTTGCGACGGAACCGCCGTCCGGGTGATTGTTCGATGGCAGTGTTGTATCGCCAGCACATGCAGCGGGAAGACCTGATGGCGGAGCTGGCGGCGCGGGACATCCCGTTTATTGTGATCGGGCTTAACGTGCTGGAAACGGCCATGGCGCGGGACGTGCTCGCCCTGGCTGGCGCCGTAGGCAATGACAATGATGCAGATAGCCTGTTCCGAGTCTGCGCGCTGCCAAAGTTCTATGTGGTTGCCGATGAGTTGCGGAACAAACTGAGCACGGCTGCCGGGCAAAAGAGCTTTAAGGCCGTGCTGCAAACGCTGGACTCAGCCGTGCCGGTTCTGGAGGCAATCAAGGAAGCACGGGCGTTCATCCGGGAGCAAGAGCCAAGCGCGGAAGGCGCGCTCACGTATCTTGTCCGCCAGTTTGGTTTGGCGGAAGAGGATGCGGTGGTGCAGGCAATCTTGCGGTTTGCTGCGGCGTGGGAGAAGAAGGCCTTCGTCAAGAACGCATCGTTACCGGAGTTCCTGCAATATCTGGATTACTACCAGAAGGGCCGGGGCATACTTCCGCTCTTTACGGAAGAGCAGATGGCGGAGCTGGAGCGTCGTAATCCCGGCGCGGTGCAGTTGATGAGCGTACACGCAGCCAAGGGGCTGGAATTTTCCCATGTCTGGTTGTTGCGGGTCACGTCGGGGGCATTTCCAACGTACTTCAAGGAAGGACTGTTTGAATTTCCACCAGCCTTGCGCAGCTCTATTGCCGTAGGTGAAGGCAAGCTGGTGCATGACCAGGAAGAGCGCCGGCTCTTCTACGTGGCGATCACACGCACGCGCGACCGGCTGAGTATTGGGTCGCGCCCTGGGAAAGGAAAAAAAGATCCCACACCCCCGGGATTCTTGCGTACCTTGATGGGCGACCGGCGGCTGACCGCTGCACTGACCGCCAGGAACGTTGACCGCTTGACTCCGGCGACGCTGCCGCTCGATCCTTCTCCGCTGGGGCGCTGGATGCTGTTGCCGCCAGCTTTTGGCACGCAGATGGCGCTAAGTGCGAACGCGGTGCAGAGCTATTCGACGTGTCCTATGAAGTTCAAGCTGGAGCGCGACTGGAAAATTCCTGGTGAGGCAGCTGCGGCAATGCAATATGGCTTTGCCATCCACACGGTACTGAAGAATTTTTACGATCCGGGGGCGCACGCCAGGGAACTCAGTGTTGAAGACGCGATTGAGGCGTTCAAGGTTGAATTCGGCAAGGGCTACATCGATGATCCGGTGCAGCGCAAGATGTATGAAGATCGCGGAGTAGACCAGTTGCGCACGCTGTTGCTGGCCAGTCCGCGTGGCTCCGCCAACGTGATTGCCACCGAGCATAAATTCAGCTTTAAGCTGGGCCAGCGTGAAATAAAAGGCCGCATTGACCGCATTGACCTGCTGGAAGAAGGCGTGGTGCGGGTGATCGACTACAAAACCGGAGCGCCGAAAGAACGCAAGTTTGCCGATGAAAGCTTGCAGCTATCGATTTATGCCATGGCTGTAGCGCAGATGAATTTGTTACCGCGAGAGTTGGTGCTGGTGAACGTGCAGGACAATAGTCTGGCGGTTTCCAGCCGAACGCAGAAGCAGATCGATTCCGCCCGGCAGAAGATAGAAGATGTTGCTGAAGGCATCAGCCGGGGCGAGTTCAATCCAAAGCCGGGTTCGCATTGCCGCTGGTGTGATTATCAGAATCTATGTCCGGCGACGGAGCAGCGCGTTTTTTTGCCGGTGAAGCTGCTGGAGCTGCAAGCGGAGAAAAAAGTTGCCGGGGTGAATGGATGATGGAAATCGGAAGGCAAATTTCACCACGGAGACGCGGAGAAACACAAGAAATACAAAGTAGGCTCTCGGTAATTTTTGGCGTTGCAGGATTTCCTGGAGGGTCGGAGTGAGCGCATGATGGGGCTGGCCAATGTTCTGCTAATAACGGTAGGCGCAGCGTTTGGGTTTGCTATTGCATGGCTGCTGGTCCGTCCGAACGCGGCGGTGTTGAACGCGCGCTTGGCGGCGTTACAGCAGGAGCTGGCCAAGGCGCGCCAGGAAGCGCAAAAGTTCACCGACTTGAACACGCAATTGAATGCCGCCAAGGTGAAACTGGAAACCACGGTCGCTCTGGAGCGTAAAGCCAATGAGGACAAGCTGACCATCCTGAACCAGATGACGCAGGAACTGCGCGAGAGCTTTCAAGCCCTTTCCGCCGAGGCGCTCAAGAGCAATAACCAGGCGTTCCTTCACCTTGCCCAATCGACACTGGAAAAATTCCAGAGCGCAGCCAAAGGCGACCTGGAACTGCGGCAGCAGGCGGTTGAAAACCTGGTGGCTCCGATTGGGGAGTCTCTTAAGAAAGTGGATGACCAGATAAGGCAGATGGAAAGCGTTCGCGATCGGGCTTACGGCGATCTTACAAATCAGGTGCGCTCACTGATTACCACACAGGAAAAACTGCAAAGCGAAACCGGCAATCTGGTGAAGGCATTGCGCACCCCTACTGTTCGAGGACAATGGGGAGAAATTCAGTTGCGTCGCGTAGTAGAAATGGCAGGAATGCTGCCCTATTGCGATTTTGTGGAGCAGGAGACAATCACGGCAAGCACAGGTAGGCTGCGTCCTGACCTGATTGTGAAGCTCGCCGGAGGAAAAAACATAGTAGTGGATGTCAAGACTCCATTACTGGCATATCTGGAAGCAGTTGAATCCACAGACGACGAATCCCGCAAGCGAAAGCTCCAGGACCATGCAAGACAGGTTCGGTCGCACATGAACCAACTAAGTTCCAAAGGATATTGGGAACAGTTTGAGTCCAGCCCTGAGTTTGTAGTGATGTTTTTACCCGGCGAAGCTTTTTTCAGTGCCAGTTTGGAGCAAGACCCAGCCCTGATTGAGAGTGGAGTAGCGCAAAAAGTTATTCTTGCCTCCCCGACTACGCTCATCGCCCTGCTGAAGGCGGTTGCCTACGGATGGAACCAGGAAAAGCTGGCGCGCAATGCCCGCGAGATCAGCACGCTGGGGAAGGAACTGCATGACCGGCTGCGGTTGTTGGGAGGGCACATTGACAATGTGGGCAAAGGGCTTGACCGCGCGGTTGAGTCTTACAACAAAGCGGTGGGATCGCTGGAGAGCCGCGTGATGGTATCGGCCAGAAAGTTTGTTGAGCTAGGCGCTCCGGTCACTGAGGCAATTGCCGAGTTGAGCCCGATCGAGACGACGACCAGAAACCTGACGCTGGATTTCGATGATCCGGAAAAACCGGAACTCAGCGGGACGACAGGACCAGACGATTCGAACGGGCTGGAACCAAAGCGCAAAGCATTATCCGCGAGTAAAGCCTCAGACTAAGCCGTTGTCGCTTCGGTCCAAACCGCTCAAAAGTCTTGATGTGGCTATGGTAGCCAGGCTCATGATACAGGCGACTCGGCGGGCGAGTCGGCCTCGCCGCTCAACATTGCTGCGCAGAGTCTCTTAGTCAATCGCGAATCAAAATGACAATCAAAAAAACTAAGGGGACGCTTTACGCGTCCCCTTGGGTTTGATGTGAAGAGTTGTTATTTCTTTTTGCTCTTCTTTTTTGCCTTTTTCTTGGTTGCCATGTTTCTATTCTCCCTTTCCATTTTTCATGGATGTGCGGTCCTAAGTAAAAAACCGCAATTGATGAATGTATAGAGTGGTTGAAAATCGAAGTCAAGAAAAAAATTGATGTCATTTTAGATTGCAGGTCGGCTCAAGAGGACTAAAAAGTCATTTGAGAGTGGAGACGCATTCGCAAATTGGAAAAAAGAAATTGAAACGATGCGAAAACGCATTGATGTTTAGCGGCTTTGAGCGATGCAAGAACAATTTCGATGACACGCAACTTCAGTCGCGAAAGAAAATCAGTGCGACGATAAAGATGGTGCGCCAGTACCTTGGTAACTAATTATTTTTTCTCCACGAAGTCATCTGCGGGCTGCTTTATCGGTCATACGATGAGCGAATGATGCTGGGTAACGAGTTTAAAAAGTCCGATACCGGCAATGGAATCCTGGAAGGCGTGGGCCATCATGCCGGGCCGCAGGCTCTTACGCAGGTGTGCGAGTATGCCGAAAAAAATTCCATAGATGCCGATCACAACCATCATTCGCGGGCCCTGGTATCCATGCGCCAGCCCAAAAACAATTCCAGAGGCCACGATGCCGACGATCGCATTACTACTGAGCAGGCCAAACTGGCGCTGCAAATATCCGCGGAAGATAATTTCTTCGAATAAGCCTGCGCAGACGCTCAAGAGCACAAAGAGTCCGGCTTCAAGATAGGTATGGGGAGCCATTGGACCCAGAAGTTTCACTGTCTCGTCGACTGATTTCTGCATGTTGTGAAGATCGATGGTGCCCAGGGCAACGCGAACCCCGAAAAGAAGCAATAATGACGTAGCCCAAAAGCCGACGGCGAGAGCAACATCCAATAAGAATGACTCCACGGTTTTCCAGCGGCCGCCGATGAGGTCACGCATACGCACACCGCGCAGACGAATGCCAAACCAGATGAGCAGGATGAGCACTAATTGCGTGATGAAGGTCCCACCATAAAGCACAATTCGTGAACCGGAACCGTGGACCGCACCGACTTTTGATGAACCAAGCAAAGAGTTGCCCAGGATCAATGCCGTGATCAGCAGGGTATGCCATAGCGGTGCGATCAGAGACGGCTTTGCCGGTTCAGTCGGCGCGGGCGGGGCGATAAGTGGTTCAGAGGACGGAACTTCGGACGTGGGTGGCGGGGCATTGAACTCGGTCATATGTTTTGGAAGCGCGATGGCTCTGACGTTCATCTTATAATGAAGGGTTGGGATTCATAAGGAGAGATTTATGGAAGATGTTGTCATTATCAGCGGGGTGCGCACGCCTATCGGCAAATTCCAGGGAGCGCTGGAGCCGTTGTCCGCGCCGCAGCTGGGCGCAATCGCGGTACGCGAGGCGGTGAAGCGGGCCAAGGTTGATCCCCCGCAGGTGGACGAGTGCATTATGGGACTGGTGGTAGCTGCGGGTCTGGGACAGAATCCCGCGCGACAAGCAGCGCTGGGCGGCGGATTGGCGAATACCGTGGGAGCCATGACCATCAACAAGGTTTGTGGCTCTGGATTGAAAGCCGTTGCGCTGGCGACGCAGGCCATCCAGACCGGGAACGCTGAGATCGTAGTGGCGGGCGGCATGGAATCCATGACGAACGCACCGTACCTGTTGCCGCAGGCTCGCAAAGGCTACCGGCTGGGAAATTCGCAGATCATTGATTCCGTAGTGAATGACGGCCTATGGGATGTTTACAACAATTACCACATGGGCATGACGGGCGAGAACGTGGCGCAGAAATATGGCGTTACGCGCGAACAGCAGGACGAATACGCCGTGAGTTCGCACCAGAAGGCAGTACAGGCGTGGAAAGAATGCCGTTTCAAGAGCCAGGTCGTCCCGGTGGAGCTGCCGGCAAAGAAGAAGGGCCAAGCGCCTGTGCTGTTTGAGAAAGATGAAGGGCCCCGCGAGGACACTACCGCAGCCACGCTGGGAAATCTAAAGCCTGTATTCAAGAAAGACGGAACGGTCACGGCCGGAAATGCTTCCACGATGAATGATGGCGCAGCGGCAGTGGTAGTTACGTCAGCTTCGCGGGCAAAGCAACTGGGCGCGCAGCCGATGGTCCGCGTGGTGGCGCAGGCGACAAGCGGCATCGCTCCGGAGTGGGTGATGATGGCGCCGGTGGATGGCATTCGCAAGATTTGGGCCAAGACTGGATGGAAGCCTGAGGACGTTGATCTGTATGAGATCAATGAGGCGTTCTCAGTGCAGTCGGTCGCGGTAATTAAAGAGCTGGGCATCGATCCGGCGCGGGTCAACGTGAATGGCGGCGCTGTGGCGTTGGGACATCCAATAGGCGCCAGCGGAACGCGCGTGCTGGTGACGCTGATTTATGAATTGATTCGCCGCAACGGAAAACGCGGTATTGCCGCGTTGTGCCTGGGTGGCGGGAATTCTGTGGCGATGGCGGTGGAGAGGGTTTAACCACATAAGGACACGAAGAAGATTTGGTAATTGAGTAATTTGGTAATCGGGTAATTTACAAACTGTGAAGCCGCGAATCAGCGCAAAATTGGGTGCAGAGCGTTGGTTTGCGGCTTTTCTTGTTTTTCAAGAGACTATGGCGCCATAGGGATCTCTCCCCTTCGACTGCGCTCAGGGTCCAGATTTCAGAAAGAATCGTCACTTATCTTCCGGCGAATCAATCACAATCTTCCTCAGCCCTCTATAAAGCGCCTGCACCTCTTCATAAATATTCGATATGCCTTCAGTGAAGCGAGTGACGCTGCCGGAATCAAGGTCTGCGGTGACGTTGTGGGCAAGTTTGCGGAGCATGTGCATGCGCTCGGCTTCTAGCTGGGGCAGCACTTCAAACGGATCGCCGCCGGAGGAGTTCAGCTCAACCCACTGAACCACGGACCACGCCGTCTGCCGAAGATGCTCCACGGCATCATGAAACTGCGCAATGATGCGCGGGTCGACCTTGTCAATCACCAGCCCTTGTTCCAGTTGATTGAGTTCTTCAATCGTGCGGGTAACCTGGGTGGACATCTGGCTGGACATTTTGCCGGAACCTCCGCGTGAATTTGGTCGAACGGTATTGAGGGAAGGCGGCCAGGAAGGCAGGGGATCTTCAGGCGCGAGCTTTCGTGGATCGTCAGTGCTCAAGTCGAGCGATCCGGAAAGAAGGCTCAGGATATATTCAAGCTTACTCTGGTCCTCTCTGCCCAACTGTGTAAAGACCAACCCAAGGCCGACGGCATGGTTAGAAGTTTTCACCTGCGCACGGCCTCGCACAATGCTGTCACGCACGCGCAACATGAAAAGAATTTCACTGCCTACAGGAAGCGTTGATACGGTCTCAACGTAGCAGCCGGTCAGGCTCAGGTCACTTAAATTGCCAAAGACCGGTGGCGCAGTTTCACTGCGGCGCATCTCAACGCCCCCGGTGCAGTGGAAACGCTGCTGGGCCCTTCGGGTTCCTGTGGGTTCTGGCATAGGTCTCCTTGCCTGTTGCGCTGCCGGGGCCGCGCCTGCAAAACCGGCGAAGCTTGAGGCTGACTGTGTTGTCTGGATTACCGGGGCCCTGAGTTTTGCGCCAAAGAGTTTTTTATCGGGTTCAACTACCTGGATTCCGATCTGCCGTGACTTGGCCGCGTCACGTCCGACCCATACTACCCTGCAGCGCGCTTTCTGGTTTTCATGCTGGAGGGAAATGACTTCACCTTCGCGTACGCAATCGATCCCGATAAGCCGCGCCCCTACTGAGCTCGCATTGACCGTACGCGCATGCTGCACAAACGGTTTGCCATAAACATCCATGCCCCACACTTTTACGTCGAGGCTGATGTCAACGCGAGGCTCGAGATACTGCGCCATAAAACACCGGTGAGAATGGCTTGATGGTACTTTCAAAAGGGCACAGATTCAATGGAAACATGCACTTAGGTAACCCCAGAGGTCAGCGGTCCATGGTGTCGACTGTGCCGTTCAAGGCTGCAAAATTCTGCAATTCGCCACGCTCTTGCTAGAATGCTTTGCCAGCCCAGGAGATCGTCCGTCAGTATGCTCTTCAAGACCCAGAGCGCCGCCGTCTTTGGAATCGACGCCAATATCATTGAGGTTGAAGTCGATATTAGTCCCACCCGCAGCCAGGAAGAGAATTTCCAAACCGTTGGCCTGCCCGATGCGGCAGTACGGGAGAGCCGGCAGCGCATCCGCGCAGCCTTGAGAAATTGCGGATTCGAAGTTCCAATCACGCAGATCACCATCAACCTTGCCCCGGCGGACGTTAAGAAAGAAGGCTCAGGCTTTGACCTGCCGATGGCCATGGGAATTCTGGGGGCTTACGGCGGGCTGATCAAAAAAGAGCTGCCGGAATACGTGATGGTGGGCGAACTGTCACTCGATGGCGGTATTCGCGGCGTGCGCGGTGCTTTGCCGATTGCCATTGCGGCACGCGCCAAAAAGATTGCCAACCTGATTGTGCCGGAAGTCAACGCCCGTGAAGCTGCCGTGGTGAGCGGCGTGAATGTTTATCCGGTAAAGTCGCTGATGGATGTGGTGAATCTGCTGAACAGCGGCAACGGTATCTCTCCGCTGCAGGTGGATACGTCGCAAATGCTGGCAGAGACCGACCACAACGGCGCGGCGGATTTCAAGGAAGTGCGCGGGCAGTTCACGGCCAAGCGCGCGCTGGAAATTGCCTGCGCCGGTGGACACAACATTTTGATGATCGGGCCGCCAGGCTCCGGCAAAACCATGCTGGCCAAGCGCGTCTCCAGCATTTTGCCGCCGCTTACGTTTGAAGAAGCGCTGGAGACCACCAAGATCCATAGCGTTGCGGGCGTGTTGGATGCCGCGTCCGGGTTGGTAAGCGTGCGGCCGTTCCGCTCGCCGCACCATACAATTTCCGACGCAGGGCTGATCGGCGGCGGAATCATTCCGCGTCCCGGTGAAGTCTCGCTCTCGCATAACGGCGTTTTGTTTCTGGACGAGCTGCCGGAGTTTCCGCGCAACGTGCTGGAAGTCATGAGGCAGCCGCTGGAAGACGGCAATGTGACGATTGCGCGCGCTTCCATGTCGCTGACTTTTCCTGCGCGCTTCATGCTGGCCGCGGCCATGAACCCTTGTCCGTGCGGCTACCATGGATCGGGCCAGAGAGAATGTCCGTGCTCGCCCACGATGATCCAGCGCTACGTGTCCAAGATTTCCGGGCCGCTGATGGACCGCATCGACATTCACATTGACGTTCCGGCGGTGAATTACAAAGAATTGCGCGGGTCTGACAGCAAGGCTGAAAGCTCTGCCCAGATTCGCGAACGCGTGGTGCGGGCGCGCGATGTCCAACTCAATCGCTTTGCCGCCGCCGGTGAACGCAACTATTCCAACGCGCAAATGAGTTCACGCCAGATTCGCGCCTACTGCGACCTGGGCACGGACAGTGAGCGCATGCTGGAACGCGCCATGCAACAACAAGGCCTCAGCGCAAGAGCGCATGACAGGATATTGAAAGTCGCGCGCACGATTGCCGACATGGAAGCCAGCCCGCAGATTGAGAGCAAGCACATCGCGGAGGCAATCCAGTACCGGACACTGGATAGGACGTATTGGACTTAATTTTTATGTCGCTTCGCTCCAAACCGCTTGAGACTCTGGAACGTGGTCGGTGTGATCTGCGCCTGATGCAGGCGGCTCGGCACGCGAGTCGGCCTCGCCGCTAGACTTCACGGAAGCTTTTTGGCCTACGCTTTGCCAACACCCGGCGAAAGCGTGGACCACCCGGCCCGCTGAACGTCAGTAATCGCCTCACTCCGCTTTCTGCTAGCCTGCATTAGTGAGAAGAACGTAAACTATGGGGCATCGTGATTGAGCAGAAAATTAATAAATTCTTTGGCGATGCCGAGTCTACCGGCTTTGGAACCGGCTGGTGGAGCGGAATATTGTCGGCGTTTTTTTGGTTTCTTTCATTCTGAGGAGTTTTGTGCCTGCATTTTCCTCAGCTACTAAGCTCTCCGGAACTGCGCCCACTTTATCCGGGGAATACCCAACCTCCAGGCGAATAGCAATCCTAAACTTTCATGGACCGTATTACCGCATAGCGCCGCAAGTGCGGTGACACCAGTTTGTCAGCACGAGTGACTACAACGTGGCCATGGTGTTCGTGCCGAACGCCCAGATGATGGAGTTGATCTATAAGAGGTTTCTAATCGACTAAGATCCTAAGGCGATTTGGTTCAACATACCCACCCAAAGCATCCAGACAAAGTTATATAATCACCCCGGTTTCTTGCCCTGAGCGCGGAAGCATACATAACACAAGCCGAGATTTCTTGTGCGATTAAGAATATTCAGAATGAGTTTCCGTACATGGCAATGAAGGAGATTAGAGATGAAAGCAAAATCAATTTCCCTAACCGAGTTCACCACTACAGTGCAGGCCGCCGTGAAGACTGCACTGCAGAAGCACCCTAAGTTCCAGGCTGATGCCCCCAAAGGCATCACTTTCTCCTATCTGATCCGGGGCATTCCCGTCCCCGATCGCTTTACCGTCGCGGAAACGCAAGCGTTCGCGGACGATGTCGCAAGCCACCTGGTCGCGACGCATCCGGAAGCCCTGGCGGGAGCGAGTAAGCAAGGGGTGGTTTTTTCCGCGGGTGGTCACGTAATTGTCGGAATTCCGGCCGTCGAATCTTTTCTGCTGGAGAGGTAAAGAAGCCGAGCTTGTGTCTAAGCTTTGTCCCAGCGCACAGCCGGGTATGGAGAACTGCAGAATTTTGGGAGTAGTTCAACAGAAAGGGCCAACTTCCAAAATTGTATATCTGAATGAACTCCTGCCTGCAAGCCATGAAGTTCTTTCCCTGGCTGCGCCTCTGAAACCCACAGAGGTTTTTCGACTTGCGGCTACTTGCGCGGAGCACAAGTGTCCGCACTTTGACGGGACCGATTGCCGGCTCGCGACCAGGGTTGTAAATATTCTGCCGACGGTCGTCGACGCCTTGCCTCCGTGCATCATTCGGAAAGATTGTCGCTGGTATTCTCAGGAGGGTGGCGCTGCGTGTATGCGTTGTCCCCAGGTTACCACCGTTAGTTACGATCTATCGGAGCAGGTGCAAGAGGTATCGGGATTACCGGTCATCCATGAGTGATGGGGCGTATTAAAAACTCTGCCTCTGATAAGTTTTACCCCCTCGCTGCAATCCTCCGAGCCTGGGTTTTCGCGCTATTCCTCCGCAGTGGGACCCGTGCTTTTTGTGCTGGTAGAATTATTCCTTCATCCCCAACGAAAGGAATTTACCAGTCATGTCTTCACAGATGACTTCCGATCAGGCCAAATTCTTGCTCGCGCTCACACTCCCGAACATCAAGACGGAACATGAAACCACCAAGCGGGTGATTGAAGCCATACCGCCGGATAAAGGCGATTATCGTCCGGAGCCGGTGGCCAAGAGCGGGCTGGAACTGGCATGGCACATCGTAGCGGCGGAAGATCGCTTCCACAAGGCCATCTCTACCGGGAAATTTGATTTCACGCCCAACAACCGGCCGGACTCCATTAACAACTCTGCCAAGATTGCGGCCTGGTTTGATGAGACGTTCAATGCCAATATGAAGCAGATTGAGGCCCTGAGCGGCGAGCAATTGACAAAATCAATCGATTTTCGTGGCATGTTTCAGATGCCGGCCGTGAGCTTCCTACAGCTCTCGCAGAACCATACTATCCACCATCGCGGACAGCTTTCTACTTACCTAAGGCCCATGGGCGGCAAAGTTCCGTCGATTTATGGCGAAAGCTATGACGCAGCGCAGGCCCGGGCAGCAAAGGAAGGGAAGGCAAGCTAGGAAGATTCGGGTGATCGCCGTGATCGGGTGATCTGGTGATCGGAAAAAAACGAAAACTCACCAGTGATCAACACTGATGACACTGATAACGCTGTTTTGAAGATCGGGTAATCGGAAAAGCAAAATCCACGATGAAGACGCAGGATCGTGATCGGTACAGATGAACCCGAATGCAGATCGTGCGGCGCTCAGGAAGGCAGGTAGGAGGCACTGCGCCAAACAGTGATCGCTTAGCGATTTTGCTTGGCTTTCGCCTTGCCTGACGTTAATATAAGAATCGTGTTTTCAATGGTTTGCGCTTGTTTTGAGCGTATGAAAATCAGGACCGGAAGCAACGAGTTTGAACGCGATTTGGAGGCAAAACAGATTGAAAAATGGCCCACCACCGGTCGGTGACCGTTCGGTCGAATTCATTTTCTCTTTTGTTTGCAACAAAAGTTTTACCCCCGGGTGGGGCTATGTAGATGAAAATCAGCCTTTAGCTCTTACCATTGGCTCTTAGCTAAATTCAAAAACCTTACCACTGATCAACACAGATAACCCTGATCGGGAAATTGAGCAGCAGGAGGCAAGGAAATCATGTTGAAACTAGCATCAGTTTTTGTTTTCCTGTTTTGCTGCATTGGAGCGGTGATGGCCGGCCAAACCGGGCAGCAAGCGAACGCGAAAAAAGATCTTGCCGCCGCCGTGGCGAGGATGGCGCGCGTGGGCAGCGCGGTGGCTCCGCGCTTTT
Source organism: Terriglobia bacterium (assembly GCA_963831465.1). Lineage (GTDB taxonomy): Bacteria > Acidobacteriota > Terriglobia > Terriglobales > Acidobacteriaceae > Angelobacter. The sequence goes on from CAWHQH010000018.1 coordinate 59,747, forward strand.
CTCCTGACGGTAAGTGGGTGAGCTTTATTTCCAACATGAGCGGCTCGCCGCAAGTGTGGATTGTGCCTACAGAAGGCGGGTATCCGCGCATGGTTACCAATGGCGACGACCCGGTGACGGAGCAGCAATGGTCGCCCGCGAGCGACTGGATTGCAGTGGGGATTGCCCCGGGCGGGGGGTTGAACACACAAATTTATGTGGTGAAGCCCGACGGCACCGGCATGAAGCTGCTCACGCAGGGTGGACAGGACAACAACGGCTTTGATGCCTGGACGCACGACGGGAAACGGATCGCAATTGATTCCAGCCGCAACGATCCTGCTTCGCGCGACAGCTTTATGGTGGACGTGGCATCGGGTGAGACGAAGTTGGTGGCCAAGAACCCGGGGGTTGGCGGGATTGAGGGGATTTCCCATGATGGCAGCCGGGCGCTGCTGAGCCGCCTGAAAAATCGCGGAGACAATAATCTCTATTTACTGGACCTTGCCAGCGGCAAAGACACGCTGATTACGAAGCATGATGGCGTAGCGACTTTCTTTGGCGAGATAGCGCCGGACGGCAGAGCAGCCTACGTCGGCACCAACAAAGATCGTGACCTGATGGCTTTTGGCCTGATCAAATTAGCCGCTGATGGTTCGCCGGGAGACATTGAGATTCTGGCGACGCGTCCTGACGGTGAACTGGACGGCATGCGGCTCAATGAGCAGGGCACCATGGCTGCACTGCTGTGGAACGTAAAGGGCAAGAATGAGATTTCGCTTTACGATCTGGCTCAGAACAAGAACACGCCGGTCCGGCAGCTACCCGGAGAATTGGCCGGCGGACTTGCTTTTTCGAGAGACGGGTCGAAGCTGGCTATGAATGTTGGCGGAGCTGCTCAGCCTACTGACGTCTGGATCATGGATGTGAAGACCCAGCAGTTCAGGCAGCTTACTTTCAGTCCTCATGCTGGCGTGGACCTTGCAGTGCTGGTCAGGCCGGAGTTGGTTACATTTAAATCATTCGATGGGTTGGAGCTGAGCGGATGGCTGTATCGATCCAAAAACCAGAGCGGGCCCGGCGCATACGTTGTGAGCTTCCATGGCGGACCGGAAGGGCAGGAGCGCGCGCCGTTTCGCAGTGATTATCAGGCGCTGCTGGGGCAGGGAATAGGCGTGTTTGCGCCGAACGTGCGCGGATCATCGGGATTTGGGAAGAAGTTCGTCAATCTTGATAACGGCGAACTTCGCGTCAACGGCGTGAAGGACATCAAGGCCTGCGTTGATTACCTGGTAAACAATCATCTGGCCGATCCCAAACGAATTGGCATCACGGGCGGTTCGTACGGCGGCTACATGACAATGGCCGGGCTTACCGAATACCCTGATTCGTTTGCCGCCGGAGTGGACCTGTTCGGCATCGTAAACTTCATCACGTTTTTCCAGCACACACAGCCGTGGATGGCGGCGATTTCCAAGGTTGAATATGGCGATCCGGATACGCAAAAAGAGATGCTGGACAAGCTCTCACCGATTTACAAGCTTGATCGCATTAAGGCGGCAACGATGGTGCAGCACGGCGCGAACGACACAAACGTGCCGGTGATTGAAGCGGAACAGATTGTAAAGACGCTGAAAGCTCGCGGCGTGCCGGTGGAGTACATCCTGTTCCCCGACGAAGGCCACGGCTGGCGCAAGGTCCCTAACCGAATCAGGTCAACGGTGGAGATGGTGCGGTTTTTCAGTGAGCATTTGGGAGTGTCGCAACAATCGCCGTCATCGCCGTGAGCGCACGTGAGCGGAAAAGCAAAATCTTACCGCTGATGAACGCAGATAACACTGATCGGAAAAGGAAATTGAGACAGGACAAAGAAATGAAGAGATATCACAGAGCAGGCGCCTTTGTTGGAATTACAGCTCTTTTGGTTTGTGCGTTTGCTTCACAAGCTACTGCTTCACAAGCTACGTCAGCGCAGCCCAAAGCGCAAAAAGCTCCGGCAAAAGCCGCGGCACCACTGCAGACATTTGTTGGCATAATTACCGATGGCCAGTGTGCAGTGAAGGGATCGCACAAAGAAGTGATGGCCAAGGCGAAGGTGAATACGCGAGCCAATTGCGTGAAAGGATGCGGCAGAAGATATGGATACGTTCTTTATGTCCCGTCCACCAAGAAAATCTACAAGCTCAGTGACCAGGAGCGGCCTGCGGAACTAGCCGCGAAAAAAGTGAGAATCAAAGGAGCGCTGAACCAAGCTACCCAGACCATTTATGTGAGCACTATTGAGCCGGTGCTTTAAAAATGGGTCTGAAGCTGGGGGTATGCGTGTCGGAAACTGCCGTAAATGGTTAATTTTAAATAGTTTTTTGTTCGCGATCAGTGTATCCGATATTCATTAAGGTGGTGAATTTTTGCTCTCGGCGATCCGTCAAAGCTGTTGCCAAGGCGAGATTGGAACATTCTAAGGTATTGACAGTCGAGATTACCGTGGGACAATAGGGCGTTCCTTTTTGGTATCGGCAAGGAAGAGATGCCGGTAATATAGCCTGCAACTGGCCGCGGGCTCTATAGTTTCCTTAAATCTAAGCTTTGTCTTAAGAGACATATGGCGCAACTCATTCCACAGGAACGGGGGCGTAGAAGCTCTCGTGTTCTTGTTTCGTTAGCGTTAGCGGTTTCCGGCCAGAAGAGTGACGGTTCACACGTGAGTGGGGCCGCGGAAACTATTCTTGTGAACCGACACGGCGCCAAGATCCGATCAGCCGTCCCGCTGGAACCCAAAATGGAAGTTCGCGTGGCCATGCTTGCTCCTTATAAGTGGCGGGTTGGCCAGGTGGTTTGGGCGGATTCCGGCGAGCGCGAATACGGGATTGAACTTTATCGCCCGGAAAATTTCTGGGGAATTTATTTTCCTCCGGAAGATTGGGAGCTGGGCGTTCCCGCAGTCACTGTAGCCAGCGCGGTCACAGTCAGCGGAGCGAACCATGCGCGAGTTGCCACGCAGCCTGAAACATCTGAGGCATCTGACTCGTCATCGGAAACGCAGGCATTGCAAATCCCTGAAGGCGGGACTATTGCCATTCTTCGCGGGCTTGCCAGCAATGGCCTTCCATTTCAAGAGCGCGACCTGATTCTGCCCGTCGGTGAACGCGATGCCACCATGCTGATTGGCCCGATGGTGGGTCTGGGATCGAAATTGCAAGTGATCTTCAGCAAGAATTGTGTAGAAGACGCAGTAGTTACGGCTACGTCACACAGCCGCGAGTACGATCGCTGGCGGATCTGGCTGAATTTTTCTCGAGTGCTGTTGGTTGCCAAGAGCTAAGCTTCAATTTTGTCGCTACGCTCCAGACCGCTTGAGCAGTATGGATTTCTTTTTGATCATTCAGCCCTGATGCGGGCGGCTCGGCGCGTGGTCGGCCTCGCCGAATGTTTCCACTCGGCTGCAAACTGCTTTAACAGCACGGATTTTCTTTTGATCCTTCTACCCTGAGGCAGACGCCTTCTCGCCACTTTTCTTCGTATATACTCTCCGATTACTTTTCAGGAGCTTTTGGATGAAACGTTCTTTTCTCTTCTTTGTGTTGATGATCTTTGTGGTGATGATCGCCTTTCTACCTGCATTTGCACAGCAGCCGTCGCCAACGCCTACGCCCAAAACGGTTTACATTCGGGCGGGACATCTCTTTGACGGTACAGGCGATAAAACTCGCGACAACATGGTGATCGTGGTGAGTGGCGACCGGATTCAAAGCGTTTCGCCAGCGGGCGCAGTTTCTATTCCTGCGGGCACAACCGTTGTCGATCTCTCGCACGCCACCGTGCTTCCGGGATTGATTGATTGCCATACGCATCTTGGCGCGCGGGCCGACCGCTATGATGAAATTTACAATTTCAAGGACACGCCGTTCCAAAGCGCCTTTGCCGCGGTGGTTCATGCACGCAAGACGCTGGAAGCAGGCTTTACCAGCGTGCGCGATGTTGGCTCGCTGCCATTTCTGGCCGTTGATCTCCGCAATTCCATCAATGAAGGCCTGGTTCCCGGACCGCGCATCGTGGCCAGCGGCCCTGCCATTTCCATTACCGGCGGGCATGGCGACTTGAATAACTTTTCTCCGCAAACGCGCGTGAGCATGTTTCCTGAAGAGCGCGACTTTCAGATTGCTGACGGCGTTGACCAGATACGTCATGTGGTGCGGTCTCAGGTAAAGTACGGCGTTGATGTGATCAAGATCCTCGCCACTGGCGGCGTCCTTTCCAAGGGCGATAGTCCCGGCGCGCCACAGTTTACCTTTGACGAGCTGAAAGCTGCAGCGGAAGAGGCGCACATGGCAGGCCGCAAAATCGCCGCGCACGCGCATGGCACGCAGGGAATCAAGAATGCGATCCTTGCCGGCATTGATTCTATCGAGCATGCCAGCCTGATTGATGACGAGGGGATTCGTTTGGCAAAGGAACATGGCACATACCTGGTGATGGACATCTATAACGACGATTACATTCTGGGCAAAGCCGTTGAATTTGGATTGCCGAAAGAAAATGTCGAGAAAGAGAAAATGGTCGGCAAGTTACAGCGGGAGAACTTTGAGCGCGCGGTAAAAGCCGGAGCCAAGATGGCTTTTGGCACCGATGCAGGCGTCTATCCGCACGGCGACAACGCAAAGCAATTTTTCTACATGGTGAAATTTGGGATGACTCCCGCCCAAGCCATCCGCGCAGCCACTAGCAGCGCTGCTGATCTCATTGGGCGGGCCAAGGACGTGGGCACGCTGGAAGCAGGCAAATTCGCTGATGTAATTGCTGTGTCCGACGATCCTTTGCAAAATGTGCGCGCTTTAGAGAACGTAGGTTTTGTGATGAAAGGCGGAGTCGTGGTGAAGGACGGAATCACAGGACGGCGGTAGTTGGTGGTTGGTATTTGGTACTTGGTATTTGGTTTGTGTCGAAGAGCGAGGTAATTCCGAAGCACCGCTGAGAGTTGCGATCTTACCGCTAAATACCAAATACTAAGTACTGACTTAGGAGGCCCCAATGTCATTCAAGCCAGTTCTCATAACTCTATTCTCCGTCACGCTGCTGGGCGCGGTCCAGCAGACGCCCAACTCTTCTTCACAGGCGTCCAGCTCGCAAGCGGCAGCCGCTAACGCCGCGGAAAATGCGCAGGTCCGTCAACTTTCGAGCGCTCGCGGCAATGATGCGCAGGCGATGCGCGATGACATAAAGAAAATGCGCGCAATAGTGGCACAGATGGAAACCAATCTGGCATTCGTCGATACTACGCAGTCCCCGCTCAAGCACCAGTTCCAGCTCGATATTGACATGTGGAATGTTCTGATCACCCAAATGGAACGGCGATCGTATTCCAATTCGCGCTGAGCCTTGACAGGATTTGCCAACCAAAATTGCGCGATTGGGCATTTTGTTGCCTACAAAAGTACATGTGTCGGCAGTACCGTTGAACTTTTTCTGCAGAGTGACGAATATCTAAATGAGCGGAAAACCGACAAGCAGACGACGGAAATAACTTTATGGAACTCCCCATGTCCCAAGTTGATCAAGGCCCAACTGCCCGACGCTGGTCGCGGCATAAAATTGACGTTCGTCTGAAAGTTTCATTTCCCAATGACGGGAAGAATGACTCCGCCTTCGGGCGGGCCAACAGCCTGAGCCGCGGCGGTATTGGCGCTTACATTCCGTGCTCCATCCCTGTGGGTACGTCCGTACGGCTGGAGCTGACATTTCCTTATTCGTCAACTGAAGCCAAGCTGGATGCGGTCATCCGCACGTGTGAGGGCTTTCGCTACGGGCTGGAGTTTACGCGGGTTAGCGACGCCATGCAGGAAATGATCGTGAAAAACTGCAACGGCACAGAGCTGCTCCAGTAGCGCTTGTGTAGAATGCCAGGGCGGAGATCCCCTCGCATGCTCAAGCGCTTTGCCATTACTCTATTTTTCCTACTGCTCATTTCATCCACCGGCTTTGCACAATCGCCTTTGACAAACGCGGAGTCGCCCGAGACGCGCGTCGCGATGCAACCAAAGATCCGCGCGATTACGGCATTTATAAGGTTGAATCGCGCCACATATCAAGCGCAAGTGGCTGAGGCGTTGAAGATGTTGCACGCGGCCAAGGACACCTTTACCAAAGCAGGTTATGAAGTTGAAACCCTGCGCATCACCACGCAGCCATTTCCCGAATATACGCAGGGATTGACGCCGGAGCAGGCGCTGGAATTCTTTAAAGCCTATGACAAGCTGGCGCAGCAAGAAGCATTCACGCCCGATATCGGCCCGGCCATGAGCAAGGACAGCGACGATCCCAAGCAAGCCGAGTTGCTGGCGCGAGTCCTGGCTGAAACACAGAACATCAACGGCTTCGTGGCTGTGGCTGATGAAAGTGGCATTCATTGGAATGGCGTTCACGCGGCCGCGCAGGTCATCAAGTATCTTGAAGAGCACACGGAGCACAGCGAAGGGAATTTTCATTTTGCCGCCGGAGCTTTTCCGCCGGCGGTAGCGCCCTTTTTTCCTGTGTCCTATACATCTGACGCGGGACACGGTTTTGCCATAGGCCTTGAATCGGCCAACATCGTGCAGCAGGTGTTTGCGAACGCCAGGGGCGATCTGAACGCAACGGGCGATCAATTAACTGCTGCATTGAGTACTGAAGCAAAGAAGGTAGAAGAGATTGCTCACCGCGTATCGACCAGCACCAGTTGGAAATATCAAGGAATTGACCTGACGCCGGTTCCGCTGAAAGACATTTCCATCGGCGGGGCCATGGAATCCTTGCTGCATGGCGAAATCGGCTCACCTGGAAGTTTGAGCGTGGCATACACCATTACCACGGGGGTGAAGAAAGTGGCTGTGCAGCAGGTCGGCTATAGCGGGCTGATGCTGCCGGTAATGGAAGATTCTGTCCTGGCCAAACGATGGGAAGCAGGCACGGTCAGCCGCGATTCGCTCATGTCGTACTCTTCTGTCTGCAGCACCGGGCTAGACGCTGTCCCTCTTCCGGGCGATATTTCACTGCATGAACTGGAAAGCATTATCGGTGATATGGCAAGCCTGGCGGTGAAGTGGCACAAGCCGTTATCGGCTCGGCTGTTGCCGGTTGCGGGTAAGAAAGTGGGCGATATGACGGAGTTCAGCAGCCCTTACCTGGTTAACATCCATATTCGTTAAGGAGTTGTATGGCTCTGGAGATGAAACCGGAGTGTGAAAAATGCCATCAGCCCCTGGCGGCAAATGAGCTGGCGATGATCTGCTCCTATGAATGTACTTTTTGCGAGAAATGCGCGGCGGAGATGAAGAGCGTCTGCCTCAATTGTGGTGGGGAGTTGGTGCGCCGCCCGCAACGGCGTAAGTAAAGATTTATAATCCTTGTGTTATTGGGCAGCTGTCATCAAAATTACCGGCCCTGAAAAGCAGGCCTATTCAAAAGATTCCTGATCGCAGCCATTGACAACCCTTTGCGTAAGGTCTAAGGTTTTCGTCACCCGTTGCAACTCCCCCTGGAGGTTTTCTACCGCCATGCATACGACCCTTACTGAAAAGAATTCATTTGTACGTAGCGCCCTTGTGGTGCTGGTTTCAATCGTGCTGCTCACACCTGCGCTGGCCCTGGCTCAGACGCATCCGCTCTTTAACCTGCAATCGACTACGCAGTCGCCGTTCCCCAGCGACCGATTTACCGCGTTTGATTCGCAGCAGCTTACGGGCTTGCGCGTGAACGTCCCGCTTCCCAATTGCGCCACTAATCCTTCAGACTGCGCCGATCTGACGCTGCTGAATCAATTGGACGGCTTCAACCTTCAGCCGCGCCTCTCCATTCCGTTTGACGGTGCGATTGATGTGAGCACGGTGAACAGCAACACGGTGTTCCTGTTGCAATTACCGGGAAGAGGTTTGGTTGAGGCTGACGGTGACATCTCCAATCCGCATGTGATTGGTATCAATCAGATCGTATGGGATCCGGCCAGCTTGACGTTGTTTGCTGAATCAAATGACCATTTGGACGAAGATTCGAACTATCTTCTGATAGTGACCAATGGCGTGCATGATGCCAGCGGAAACCCGATTGCCACAAGCTCAGCTTTCGCCCAGTTTATCCATGGTGATGGCGGCGTTGACGGAAAAAATGCCGACCGCCTGCTGAAGGGCTATCAGGCGGCTTTGAAGCATTCTCTGGATAACGATGTCTTGAAGAACGTTGGCATCTCACACGGGAACGTCGCAGCTGCCAGCATCTTTACCACGGAAAGCGCCACGGCCACGCTGCGCAGCATCCGCGAGCAGATCAAATCTGCCGCCGCCCCCGCCGTTAATTTCAACCTGGGAACCGGTGGAGAAAAAACAGTATTCCCGCTGAACACGGTTACAGGACTCACTTGGAACGTGCAGGCGCTCACGGTTGGTCCACTCGTCCCTACTAGCCTGAATGCCACCCTTGGCGCACTGCAGGTTTTCCCTGGTTCCATTGGTACGCTGGCGTTCGGAAAGTTTAGCGGCACTCACTGGCAGAATAGTAACGTGTTCATCCCGCAGGTTCCGACGCGGCAAAGCGTTCCTGCACAAGGCACGGAAGACATCTTCTTTAACCTGTTCATCCCCTCAGGGCCACGCCCCACCAATGGCTGGCCGGTGGCGATCTTTGGGCATGGATTTACTGATAGCAAGCAGGGCGCGCCCTTCGCGGTCGCCTCTGTCCTTGCGCACAACGGCATTGCCAGCATCGCAATCAACGTGGTTGGCCACGGGTTTGGTCCCAACAGCACACTCACTGTGCAGCAGGGCGCCACCTCAACCACCTTCCTTGAAGGCGGACGCGGCGTTGATCAGGACGGGAACGGCCAGATCACCAGCTCAGAAGGGTCTTCCACGTTTGTGCTGAGTCCGCAGGGAACCATTGGCTCGCGCGATGCCTTGCAGCAGACCGTAGCAAATTTGATGGAATTGGTCCGCGCCATCCAGGGCGGAATTGACGCTGATGGCGATAGCCTGCCCGACCTTGATGCCAATCGCATCTATTATGCCGGCCAGTCTTTTGGCGGGATTTACGGCACAATGTTCCTGGGCATTGAGCCTGACGTTAGAGTGGGCGTCCCCAACGTTCCCGGCGGCCCGATCATTGACATTGTCCGCCTGAGCCCGTCATTCCAGCTCTTGCTCACGCAGTCCTTAGCGGTCAGGACACCAGTTTTGCTCAACGCTGGGCCTCCGCTGTTCTTCAATGACAACAGCCCCCTGCGCAACCTGCCTCCGGTGATCAACAATGTGCCGGGAGCGATTGCCATTCAAACTGTGGAAGACACCAGCAGGTGGCTTGGACAGGCCGGCGACCCCGTGGCCTGGGCTCCGTTCATCCGCAAGAATCCCTTGCCGGGCGATCTGGCGAAATCCGTCATTGTGCAGTTTGCGCGCGGTGATATGACCGTGCCCAATCCCACAGCAACAGCCTTGATCCGCTCGGGAGATTTGACGGACCGGGCGACGTTCTACCGCAATGACATAGCTTTCCCGCTGGGGTTGGGACTGCACAATCCGCACACGTTCCTAACGTCATTGCCAAAGCCGATCGCTATTGAACCGCAAATCCAAATCGGAGTGTTCTTTGCCACCGATGGCGCGCTCACAATCGATCCGGATAGCGTTGGCCTTTTGCCGCCCAGTGTGCCGCCATTGTTTGAAACGCCCATCGCGGGGCCACTACCGGAGGATCTGGGATTCCTGCCGTAACCCAGGTTAGCCGCAGAGTGAAATCAAGAGATTAGCCGCGAATCAACGCGAAATACGCGAATCAAATCAAAAAGTGATTTGCGTACTTCGCGAGGTTCGCGGCTTGTGTTTTAAACTGCTCAATCCCAGATCACCCCAATTACGAAATCTTTTGATTCGTGTTGATTCGCGAAAATTCGCGGCTGATTTGTTTTGAGTCTGCGGCTAGCGAGACTACCAGCCCATCCGCTCGCGCAGGCTCGTAATGTGAGCCACATGGTGCTTGCCGTGCCAGCTATAGAGGCCCAGCAGCCAGTCAAGATCATGGGGGCCAGACTCAGGGTGGACGAACCTGCGCTGAAAGTCTTCTGGCCGCAGCGACCGAAGCAGCACGGTCCAGCGTGCATGCAAAGATTCAAGCAGCGTGAGTGACACCTCAACAGGGGTCGATTCAGAGTCTTTCAACTTTGCCCAGGCGGTTTCATCGTAGGCTTTGATTGTGGGAGCATCTTCCGTCATGGCCCACTTGAACCGAATATAGGCGTTCAGGTGGCTGTCCGGCAGGTGGTGGACGACCTGTTGGACAGTCCATCCATTGTCCCGATAAGGAGTTCGGAGCTGGTCCGGGGACAACCCGGCTATGGCTCTGCGCAAACGAGCAGGTGTGCCGGAAATCTGCTCAATGTGGCGATTGCGCGTATCCGGAGTTGGATTTGGGTCAGGGGTGAAGCGGCCGATGGGATAACGGGGATCGCTCATAAGCGGAACCTCTCAAGTTACCAGGGGTAAAGTTGCGGAAAACGTGACAATAAATACTTCAATATCAGCAAATTATAAGAAAAAAAGGACTTAATACCAGGGCTGTTGCGCAAAAAACCCTTGACGTTTTGCCAATCCCCGTTTACCGTAGAACGTCTTACGGATGGGTTTCACTCCCGGCTTTGTCACGAAATCGCCACTTCAAAGCAGAGTCAGGAGATAAAGCAACTTAGACACCTAGATTTGCGTCTAATAATCGCACAAGGGTCTCTGGTAATTCCCATAACAACAGATGTATTTTGCCGTCGAAAGAGGCAGAAAAGTTTGTGTGCTCCGTCAAGACCCAAAAATTTGAATTCATTTCGTAACTGACGAATCAATTCATTATTACTGAACTTATTCTAAGGAGAAATAACAGTCATGCGCTCTGACTTAATTTATGACGCACTCGACACGGTGCGTAATCGCTATCTTTTGTGTCAATTGATTTCCAAGGCGACCAGGAAGTTTCACAAGCCTAACACCCGCGTACAAGAGACAATGAATGACGTGCTTGTCCGCGTGGGCCAGGCGCCCGAGCCGGATGCCGTGATTGAACTGAAACCCGAACCGGTTGCACAACCACAGCGCCGCGCTGCATAATTAGATATTCCTGAAAAATCCCGCCAGGCAAGGCCGCCTGGCGGGCTCTCAGGTATCCTGAGGGCTGTAACTCTCGCCTCTGATTCACAAAGCAATCCTTCCTCAAGCATAAAAACTCCCGTAGGTGACGAATGACAATCGCAGAACTTAAAGAAAAAAATATTACTGAGCTTACCAAGATCGCGCGCACCCTTGACCTCCCTGGCGCCAGCGGTCTCCGCAAGCAGGACCTCATCTTCAAAATCCTGCAGGCTCAGAGTGAAAAAGAGGGGCACATCTTTGCTGAAGGTGTGCTGGAAATCCTGCCTGATGGCTACGGCTTCCTCCGCTCCCCTGATTACAACTACCTTCCCGGCCCGGACGACATTTATGTTTCGCCCTCGCAGATCCGCAAGTTCGATTTAAAGACAGGTGACACCATCAGCGGCCAGGTGCGGCCTCCGCATGAAGGGGAAAAATATTTCGCGCTGGTAAAGATTGAAGCAGTCAATTTTGAGTCCCCTGAAGAAGCGCGCAACAAGATCCTGTTTGACAACCTCACGCCGCTGTATCCGCAAGAGCGCTTGAAGCTTGAGACGGCAAAAGAAAACGTAAGCGCCCGCGTAATGGACCTGCTTACTCCGCTGGGCAAGGGCCAACGCGGCCTGATCGTTGCTCCGCCTCGTACCGGCAAAACCATGCTGTTGCAGAATATCGCCAACTCCATCACAACCAACCATCCGGAAGTTGTGCTGATTGTTCTGCTGATTGACGAACGCCCGGAAGAAGTTACGGACATGCAGCGTTCAGTTAAAGGCGAAGTCATTTCTTCAACCTTCGACGAACCGGCTGCCCGCCACGTGCAAGTGGCCGAGATGGTGATTGAAAAAGCCAAGCGCCTGGTGGAACACAAGCGCGACGTTGTGATCCTGCTGGACTCCATCACCCGCTTGGCGCGCGCTTACAACACCATTGTTCCGCCTTCGGGCAAGGTGCTCTCCGGCGGCGTGGACTCCAACGCCTTGCAGCGGCCAAAGCGTTTCTTTGGCGCCGCCCGCAACATTGAAGAAGGTGGATCGCTGACCATTGTGGCCACGGCCCTGATTGACACTGGTTCGCGCATGGACGACGTGATCTTTGAAGAATTCAAAGGCACCGGCAACTGCGAAATCATTCTTGATCGCAAGCTGGTGGATAAGCGCGTCTTTCCGGCGATTGATATTCAACGCTCCGGTACGCGTAAAGAAGAGCTGCTGATTCCCAAGGAAGATCTGGCCCGAATCTGGGTACTGCGCAAAGTGCTGAACCCGCTTTCACCCGTAGAAGCCATGGAGTTGCTGATCGACAAACTGGGCAAGACGCCATCAAACGGGCAGTTCTTGTCGAACATGAGTTCGATTTAGAGAAGCACGGTATCTTTGGAAATAGCAAAGTCCGCGATATAGTCGCGGCTTTGCTACATCCTATCGGAGGCAGCGATAAACCCAGCCACTCTCCTTAAGTCTTGACATTACAAATTGCCGAGATATGATAGAAAAAATTTCACATCTTTCAGTATAAGACAGCTGAAGGAGCTACGAATGCCCTCTGATAAAGTTGAGAGACAGCTGAAGCAAATTATCATTCCATATCTTGTATCCGCAGAAAAGCTTCCAAGGCACACACTGTATAGAACCTATAACTTTTTTTCATTCCTGCAAGCTTACCTTGCTGCTTTAGTTGGCTTTGGAATCGCTCCTCAAGTATTGATCTGGTATAACAAACTCATCGGCGGTGCTCCAACGAAGAATGAGGCGGCTTCTTCGACATCTGGCTTAGGGATTACAGCAATAATACTTGGTGCAGCCTTAGTCGGCCTTTCAGTGTTTTATAAGGCGCAGAAGGCTCCGAGCAGGACTATCTTGGCCAAGACATGTCGCCTAGAGTTACTGGAGATAGACACTGAACTAGATAAGGTCCTGCAATTTTCAACACCAAATGATGAGATCGTCAACTTGCAGAACAAAGCTGTTGCTATTGTTAATCGATACCGGGGACATGACGAATCCTGGCCCTGGGGCAAGTTCGCCGACGGCATTGATGACGAAGTGACACAACGGGTCAGTGCTCTAAAAACAAAATTTGGACCATGGAAAGATGCTCCGGAGCAAGAGGAAATCTCTCGAACTGCTTTACAAGTGACGATTCCTGGAGTAATGCGCCGATAAATGTAAGATCCTCCGTGGAAAGGATGAAATGAGTATGAGCGATGAAAATAAGCCCGAAATTATAGCGCAATTTGAAGATGAAAATGGCAGTCCGGCATTCATTCCAGGGGCTTTAGCTAAGCATTACACGATCAAGCTTTCGGTAAAAGGCGCGCCTGTGGGTGCTACACTCGTAACTTATAAACTTGACCCCACATACCGGCAACGGGTTCGCAAGGTCCCCGCAGTCATCGACAATTTCGAAGAATACATAACGTCATACGGAGATTATCCTGTTGAAGCAATAATTGAGACTAAAGCGGGCTCAGTTGAATTGAAAGAGAATCTCTCATCGGCCCTAAAAAAACATTATCAGTTACAGGGACAATTGGAATCGCCACAAATTCTAGAAGCAATCTCAGAAATCGAGACACATTGAAGATTGGATGCGATTAGCAATGCACAATCTTTTCTGACTCAATCCCTTTCGTTGCATTCCGTGAGTCCACTACCAGCTTTGATTCCTGGACGATCTTTTTATAGTCGTAATCAGTGTGGTCGGTCACAATCAGGACGCAGTCATATTGGCCAAGCTTTTCCAGCGGAGCGCAAGTCATTTGCAGGTTGTACTTGCGTCCGCGCCCGACCTTGGGGAAATAAGGATCGTTATAAGAAACTTCTGCGCCACGGCGTTGCAGCTCCTCAATGATGGTGAGTGCAGGCGATTCACGCAGGTCATCGATATCGCGTTTGTAGGCGACGCCCAGCACCAAAACTTTTGATCCGTTCAGCGACTTCTTGTGGCGGTTCAGCGCCGCGGTCACGGCGTCAACCACGTTATAAGGCATGGCGGAGTTGATCTCGCCCGCTAACTCGATGAAGCGGGTGTGAAAGTCAAACTCCTTGGCCTTCCATGACAAGTAAAAAGGGTCAACGGGGATGCAGTGCCCTCCCAGGCCAGGGCCTGGATAAAAGGGCTGAAAGCCAAAGGGCTTAGTCGAGGCGGCTCGGATGACCTCCCAGATATCGATGTTCATGCGCAGACAGAGCATCTTGAGTTCGTTGACCAGCGCGATATTCACGCAGCGATAGATATTTTCCAGCAGTTTGGTCATCTCAGCCACCGCAGGACTGGAAACCGGAACCACACGGTTGAAAATGGAGTTATAAACCGCGCCCGCAACTTCAGAAGCAGCCTGGTTCACGCCGCCGATGACCTTGGGAATGTCCTTGCGGGCCACTGTGTCATTGCCGGGGTCTTCACGCTCAGGAGAAAACGCCACCAGAAAAGTGGTCTTGGGATCGTCCTGCTCCGGTCGGGCGGCTTTGAGCTTGGCTTTGTTGCCAGCTTCCAATACCGGGATCAGCACTTCTTCCGTGGTACCGGGATATGTAGTGCTCTCCAGAACGATTAACTGGCCCGCATGGACGTGCGGCGCTATCGCTTTTGCCGTTTCGCGAATATAGCTCAGGTCGGGCTCGTGGTACTCATTGAGTGGCGTAGGGACACAGATGATCAGGGCATCCATGTCCTTGGCGTGGGAGTACTCATCAGTGGCCCAAAAGCCCTTCGCGGCCGCGGCAGCAATCTCCGTCTTTGGTATGCGGTAGATATAAGACCGGCCATTGTTGAGGGCCTTTACCTTTTCGGGGTCGATATCGAACCCGGTAACAGGGAAGCCGGCTTCATTGAAGAGGAGAGCCAGCGGTAATCCCACGTAGCCAAGGCCGATGATTCCAATTCTTGCGGTATGCGCATGAATCCGTCCGAGTAAAGACTCGATCGCCTGCGGACGTGATCCAGTTGTTGAAGGCATAACCAATTTTGCTGTATCGGGGGCGAATTAGGCAACGTGGAACAGAAAAATGCAGGTTCATGACCCTCTCGTTACTGCCAGAACCAACATGGCTACTGCCAGCCGCGCCGCTTTCTGCTTTAATTACACATATTTGATGAAGGCGTTTTGGCTTCTCAAAAGAGTAATCCAAACACCTTAATCAGGGGCAAGGGAACCTATCTGGCGGTTGCAAGTGCTGTGTTAATCTGTAGCCACCAATAACTCCCCAATTTTTAAGTCAGTGGCGCAAAAGCGAAAATCCGCATTCCAGATTTCATACGTCACCATCACCTATCGCAGCGTGCTGATGGGAATGCTTGCCGTATTGCTGCTTGCATTTGTGGTGATGTATTTCGCATTTCCCGATACAGCGAATAAATTGATCCTTGCCGGACAAATCGGGCTGGGAAAAGTCCTGAATAAAGTAGGAATAGGCGGCCCGGAAAACGGTA
This sequence comes from Terriglobia bacterium, assembly GCA_963831465.1. Taxonomy (GTDB): domain Bacteria; phylum Acidobacteriota; class Terriglobia; order Terriglobales; family Acidobacteriaceae; genus Angelobacter. The sequence goes on from CAWHQH010000018.1 coordinate 75,295, forward strand.
CCTCCATTGATCCTGGCCCGCAGCAGGCCCATTTCACCAACATTGATGGCAATGTGCGGGTGCGTAAGGCCAGCACAAATGCGTGGGTAGTAGCGGATTACTCGCTGGCTCTGGAGAGAGGCGACGTGGTCCAGACCTCTCCGGAAGGAATGGCCAAAGTGGTTTTCACGGACGGCACGAACTACACCGTGCAGCCGGCGTCGCTTATCACCATTCAAGAAAATTCCGTGAACGGCGCGCAACAGACAAAAGTCGCGGTCCAGGTGACGACAGGTAAGGTTGATCTGGCCACCTCAACACTGGCCAGTGGCTCAAAGTCGCAAGTAATCGTTGGAGATGCAACGGCCACTATCGCATCTGAGAGTTCCGCGGAAGTGATGAATGACATCCGCGCCGACCAGCATGAGATTTTGGTGAAAAAGGGATCAGGCGAGGTAAGCCGTGGCGGGCAGACTATTCCTTTGGAGAGTTACACCAAGGCATCATTCAGCAGCAATTCGAAGGGCTTGATCAAGTCGAAGGAACTGCAGCCGCCCACTTTGATCTCGCCTGCGCCGTTGCAGAATGTCTTCCTGGATCAAGCAACCAAGGGCGTGACTTTCTCCTGGTCTCCTGTGGATGGCGTGCGGGAATACCATATAAAGATCAACCGCAATCCATCGTTTAGCGGGGCGGGTGTGGACGATACCAAGGCGGCAACTCAAGTCCTGGTTACGAATTTACAGGAAGGTATTCCTTATTATTGGCAGGTGCGGTCGATTGGATCTGACGGTAAGGAATCGATTGAAAGCGAGACTTACAAGTTCACGATTGTCCCCAAAGGTACAGGGTCTTTGGCGTTGGAAGTGGGTGATTTTGTGCAGATGGGGCACGTAATTGAAGTGAAGGGGCACACGGAGCCGAACGCGCGAGTGATGGTAAATGGGCAGGAAGCGGTGGTTGCTAGTGATGGCGCGTTTCGCCATTTTACCAATCCTCTTCCAACCGGTGAGAACGTGATAACCATTACGGCACAGAACGCCAAGGGCGGGGTGAATACAGTAACGAGGCCGATCACTATACAGTAGAATCGCTTATTGCCCGATTTTGAATTCTGTATCAGAGTAATAGGTCCCCAGAAAAGATTGAGCACGAAGGCTGAGAACGTCGGGACAGTGGTGCGTCGTTTTAAAGCTTTTTCGGTCTGACCGCGGTTATTTAATAGAAGAAAGAATCTGGTATGTCGAAAAACGGTTTTAAATCAGAGAATTCGCGCATTCACAATTTGCGCTCGCTCTTCAGCATGTTTTCCAGCGATCTGGCGATCGATTTGGGGACGGCCAACACGCTGGTCTACGCCAAAGGCAAGGGCATTGTAGTGAATGAACCCTCCATCGTCGCCATCAACAAAAACACCGGGGAAGTGGAGGCCGTGGGCAAAGAAGCCAAAGAGATGCTGGGCCGCACTCCGGGAAACATTGTGGCTATTAAGCCCATGAAAGACGGCGTAATTGCCGACTTCAAGGTCACAGAGAAAATGTTGAACTACTTTATTCAGAAAGCGCACAACCGCAAGATGCTGGTACATCCCAGGATTGTGATCGGCGTGCCTTCTGAAATCACTCAGGTGGAGAAGCGCGCTGTCATGGATTCTGCGTATCGCGCCAAAGCCAGCGAGGTTCACCTAGTGGAGCAGGCAATGGTGGCGGCAATTGGCGCGGGGCTGCCTATCACGGAACCCAGCGGCAACATGGTGGTGGATATTGGCGGCGGCACCACTGACATTGCCGTCATCTCGCTGAGCGGCATCGTTTATTCGCGCTCGGTGCGTATGGCGGGTAATCAGATGGATGAAGCCATCATGAATTACCTCAAGCGCAAATACAATTTGCTCATCGGCGAGCGCACTGCGGAAACCATCAAGATTGAGATAGGCTCGGCTTATCCGCTGGATAAGCCGTTGACCATGGAAATCAAGGGCCGCAATCTAATTGAAGGCGTGCCCAAGACCATTACCATTGACGACAGCGAAATTCGAGAGGCGTTGAGCGAGTGCATCAGCACCATCATGAATGCGATTCGCGTCGCACTGGAACGCACACCGCCGGAGTTGAGCGCGGACATCAGTGATCGCGGCATTGTCCTGACAGGCGGCGGCGCATTGCTGAAGAACCTGGACAAGCGAATTCGCGAAGAAACCGGTTTGCCGGTTTCCATTGCGGACGATCCCCTGGCCAGCGTTGTGCTGGGCACAGGAAAAATGCTCAGCGACTTTAAGCTGCTGAGAAAGATTTCGATTGAATAAGGCGTCTAGTCGTAAAGCGTCTATTCGCAAGACATCTATTCGTAAACCGGTGGACGGACATGGTAAGTCCGTCCCTCATCTGGCCCTCCGTTAACGCAGGTCATGGAAAATTTTTTTACTCGGTACAAGAACCCCCTGGCATTAATGGCGGTCCTTTTCATTCAGGTGGTCGCTCTGGCCACGCAGGTGAAGCGTCCTGAAGGCCCAAAGCCGGGAAGTACCGGAAGCGGGACGCGGCTGATCCGCGTGTGGACCGTCACGGCTTTTACTCCCGTGGAGAAGGTATTTGTTTCCACCGGTCGATTCTTCCGGAACGGCTGGCACAATTATGCCGATCTCCGTGGCATACGCAAACAAAACCAGGAGCTGCAGGATCAAGTCGCGCGCCTGCAAATGGAGCAAGTACGTCTTAAGCAGGATGCCGATCAGGCACGGCGATTGCAAACGCTGCTGGACTTCAAGGAAAAATTCATCGCAAAGACTGTTGCGGCCCAGGTGATCGCTACCAGCGGAACCGAGCAGTCGCGTTTGATCACCATCGACAAAGGCTCCAATGACCACATTAAGCCTGATATGCCGGTGATTACGCCCGATGGGATTGTGGGCAAGGTGAAAGACGTTTTTCCGTTGAGCTCGCAGGTGCTGCTGATTAACGACCATGACAGCGGAGCGGGCGTGATTCTGGAAAGCTCGCGCCTTCAGGGCATTGTGAAAGGGACCTCTCTGGGAGAACTCCAGATCAATGACATTATGTCTGACGAGAAAGTGGAGACCGGAGAACGCGTGATTACCAGCGGTGGTGATCGAATTTATCCCAAAGGTTATACCGTTGGCACCGTGATTGGAGCCACGCCGGACCGTGACAACGATCCATTTCTGGTTATCAAGATCAAACCGGCAGCCGACATCAGCCGCTTAGAGGAAGTGCTGGTTATCACCAAAATGAGTGATGATTCGCAAGCCACGGCTTCAGGGCCAGCACCCATGCGCGCCGCGGACATTTTGTCGCAGCGTCTGCCCAGCATTCCCAAGGTCGATCCAAATGCCCCGAAGACTCCGGGTGGTATTTCTACGGGAGTTCCAGCGGCAAAGTCCTCTCCTGCGCCTGCCAAAGCAAACAAAGCTTTAAATGCAGGCGCCGAGCAGAAGCCGGCAGCAGTGAACGGGTCAGCGAAACCGCCAGCAGCCGGAAGCGGCACGGCAGCGATTGCTTCTGCCAACAAGACGGGAGCAGAGGCCAAAAAGCCATTGTCCGGACAAACCCAGCCGCCCACCGCTTCGGCAGACACGGCCATGGCCAAGCCGAAACCCACGAAGAAGAAAGCCAAGACTCCTGCGACGGTCCCTGATTCATCCACATCTGACCAGCCGAGCGCCACGCCGACCGCGACTCCAGCAACCCAGGAGAAGCCACCCCGATGAACACCGCCGTTTCGTTGACCTCTCGCGAGGAAATTGAGGTACATCGGTTTAGCTGGCCGGTTTCAATCGGTATTCCGGTGCTGGCCATCTTTCTTCAAGTTTTCCTGCGCGTCCGATTTCTGACCGTACTGGACCTGCCGTTGCTGGTGACCATCTTCTTTGCTGTCGCCCGCCGCCGACCGATTCCCGGCATGATTACTGGAGCCCTGATCGGAACACTGCAAGACGCATGGACGGGACATCCTATCGGCCTCTTTGGGATCGCCAAGACCATCGTCGGCTATCTGGGATCATCACTCGGCGTGAAAGTTGATGTCGACAACCCAGGTTCGCGCTTTCTGATGACGTTTGCCTTCGTCCTGATTCACCGCTTTGTTTACATGGCAATAAGCCTGCAATTGGTGGGCGGAAGCGAAGCCTGGATCTGGAGCCACACTCTGCTTTCGGCCCTGGTGAATGGGCTGGCAGCGGTTGTGCTGTTCGCGGGACTGGATAAGTTCAAGCTGAGAAATTAAGCTAGCTGCAAGTCGCCCTTTAAGTCACCCCGCACCCAAGTGGGCCAGGTGTCCCATGCTTTTGCCCGCTTCTGGCGACGCGTTGAGGGATGCGGCCTGGAGCGGTAGACATATGTTGTCCAATGATGGTCAGATACTCCGTGATCTATGGAGTCACCGGATGACCGCAGCAGACTTTCGCAGGATCGCACTGGGCCTGGAGGGAGTGGAAGAGTACCCCCATGGAGGATTGCCGGCTTTCCGTGCGGGAGGGAGGAAATTTGCTTCACTGGCCTCGCAAGCCGAGGGGTACGGAAATCTGATGCTTACCCTGGAGCAGCAGGCCGCGTTTGTGGAGGAGGCACCCGACATTTTCCTGCCGATTCCCGGCGGCTGGGGAAAGATGGGGCACACACATATTCGCCTTGCTGCGGCGAGCGAGGACGTGCTGACGGGCGCACTGCGAACGGCATGGAAACTGCGAACGGATAAAAACGTAAAGACAAGCCGGAAAAAATCCATGGCGAAGCGCAGCGGAGCAACAAAGAAGAAACGCGGGAAGCGACAACTATGAGTGCAACAAAGGCGCGGAACATGAAGAGTAATAAAAAAGACTGCCGCCAAAACAGCGTGAAGAGCTGCTCAAAACATTGAAAGCACGCTTTGAGAAGAACATGGACCGCCATCAAGGTTCTTGCATGGGCGCAGGTACAGGCAAAGCTGAAGCTAATGGTGCAAAACTGTGGTCACTCAATGAATTGAAAGAACCGGCGGTGCGCCAGACGTTTGTTGGCCATGATAAAAACACGGGTAAATACATTTTTTACGATTGCTCAACGGAAAGTCCTAAAGGCCGCAGAAGTCTTTGCTACGACCGTGAAGCGCTGGAGTCAAGGAAAGAACATAAACCGGCAGATAATGCTGTTGGTATGGCGGCTGCCATGGGTATTGAGCTTTTAACGGAAGAGCAATATCGAGAGTTGCAGAAGCTTGGAGATTTTGATACGAAAACGTCGAGCTGGGTAAGAACACCTTCTGATATCAGAAAACTAGGCGGCGCTCTCTTTTGTGATCTTCGCTACGATACTGCTTTCGTGTATCACAACGGCGCGGAATCTTACTATGCCGCCAGGGGGTTCCGTGGCGAGCTAAGGGTCTGATTTGACTTTGAATTTTTTTAGGCGGTTACCTTGCCGATGTTCGAAAACCTTAGGATGAATAATGAACAATGCCTGTTCTCTTTTGATCGGCATCGTTAGGCGCAATGATCGCTTTAACTAGAGCTGGCAAGACCAGTTGCAGAAAGGGGGACAAGGATGCCGCAGGGATCACGAACACCTGCTGACGATCCCTTCGGTGGCCGGCAACCAACCAGTCATGAGCGGATGGCGGGACAGCCCTGGGATGCGTCATACCATCAGGGTCCTGCGCCCTGGGATATTGGGCGGCCGCAACCGGCAATAGTTCATTTGGCATCCCAAGGCGGATTCGCCGGAGCGGTACTTGATGCCGGCTGCGGGACCGGCGAAAATGCTCTTCACGTCGCCCCGATGCTGGGATTGCCGGTTCTGGGCGTTGATGTGGCTGAGACGGCACTGGCCATCGCCAGACAGAAGGTAGCGGCCGTGGGATCGAAAATCAACGTCGAGTTCGCTGCGGCTGACGCGTTCCAGTTGGAACGCTTGGGGCGCAGTTTCAAGACAGTGCTGGACTGCGGACTGTTCCACACCTTCGACAGCGACGAGCGACCAAGATACGTGGCGAGTCTGGCTCGAGTGACCGAGCACGATGGAACCCTGTATATCTTGTGTTTCAGCAATGAGGGCCCTGATTCAGGCCCACACCCCATCTGTCAGGAAGAACTGAGAGCGGCGTTCAACCCCAGCAATGGATGGAATGTCACCGCCATTGAACCGGACCTGATTCATACGAGATTCCACGACAACGGCGCACCGGCATGATTGGCGACAATCAAACTCACCTAAGACCGCATGTCGTCACTTGCGAAAGTTGAGGTTGCGCTGAGCGCAGTAAAATTAGCTGCGAGAATCGAGTCTTTCTAAATGAAAAAGGCCGTGGCGGCGGAATCAGCCTCAGCCTCAGCATTGACCGACAAGAAGATCAACGAACTTGGCGACTGGCGCGGGAAGATGCTAGCGAAAGTGCGCGAAAGCATCCGCGCAGCAGAGCCTGAGATCGTGGAAGAGGTGAAATGGGTCAAGAAAGGATCGTCGTGGACTCCCGTGTTTTCCCACGGCGGCATCATCTGCACGGGGGAGACGTACAAAAGCGTCGTCAAGCTGACATTTGCCAAGGGGGAGCTGCATTGAAAGACCCTTCAGGTCTGTTCAACTCCAGCCTGGAAGGGAACGTGAGGCGCGCCATCGACATTTCACGAAAACGACAGGGTCAATGAGGCGGCTTTGAAGGAGCTTATCAGCGCCGCGGTGGGGCTCAATCTCACGGGCAAACCAAAGCTCAAGCCAAAGCCTCGGCAAGCTAAGCAAGCGGCGATGAACCTCTGCAATAAGGGTATTTGAAGGCCATAGATGTTTACTCGCAAGGTTCAACAACCGGAAGAGAGCCGGAGTTGGCGATTTAGTAACGTTTAATCCTTCCGTAACTGCCTTGAGGTCTTTGTCTTACAGCAAGACGGACCGATTTGCTGTACTCTATTTTTGGGAACCCAAAAACAAAGGAAATTAGGATCCTGATTTGTTGCCGGAAGGCGACAGATCGAAACAGGTATGTCCGGTCGCGACGAAAAAATTCCGCAGACAAAATTCTCGGTTGTCCAGTACGTCATTCTGGCAGTGTTCATCGTGCTTGCTTATGGGCTTTGGATTCTGCAGGTCCGCAAGACTGACGAATATGTTACGCGCTCAGAACAAAACCGCATTCGCCAGGTGCCGATTCTTGCGCCGCGCGGAAAAATTTATGACCGCAACGGGCAATTGATCGTCGATAACTATCCTTCGTTCTCTGCGCTGCTGCTGCGCGACCAGATGCGCGATCTTAATGCCGACGCGCAGAAGATTGCCGACGGTCTTCACATTCCAGTGCAGGACGTTATCGACAAAGTTCGCCACTATCAACTGGCACGCAAGCCTGCCTTTGAGCCGATCATCATCAAAGATGACATCACTCCTGACGAGCGCGCGTTCATTGAGTCTCATCGCGATGAATTTCCTGAACTGGAAACCTTGATGATCCACCGCCGTCTGTATCCGAAAGATGGATTCATGGCGCACCTGATTGGCTACGTGGGTGAAGTGAGCGAAGACATGCTCAACTCGCCTAAGTTTGAACTCTATGAGCGCGGCGATATCGTCGGCCAGTCCGGCGTGGAGCTGCAGTACAACGATCTTTTAATGGGCAAAGACGGTTCTCGCCGAGTGCTGGTGAACAGCAAAGGCAAAGAAGTTGGGCGTCCGCCAAACGCGAACATTCCTGCTGTCCCCGGACAGAAGCTCAAGCTGACCGTGGATCTCGATATCCAGAAAGCGGCTGAGCAGGCGATGGAAGGCAAGAACGGCGCGGTCGTCGCTATGGACCCGCGCAATGGCGAGATTCTGGCCATGGTGAGCCGTCCGGCATTTGATCCCAACGATTTTGCCGTGCGCATCTCGCGCGAGGAATGGCTTAGGCTGGTCGAGGACCCGAATCACCCCCTGTTTAACAAAGCAATTCAGGCTCAGCTCGCGCCTGGCTCTGTCTTCAAGATCATCATGTCCGTGGCGGGCTTGCAGGAAGGCGTAGCGCAAAACATGCGCGTGAATTGTGCGGGCGGCGGAGTTTTCTTTGGACGCTATTTCAACTGCTGGGTAAAGGGTGAGCATCGCGTTCACGGTGCAGTGGATATCACAAAAGGCATTTACCAATCCTGCGATGTCTTCTTTTACACCCTGGCGGAGCGGCTGGGTATTGAGAAGATCGCAAAATGGGCCACTGCGATGGGGCTGAGCAAGAAGACCGGCATCGATCTGCCCAATGAAGTGAGCGGGATCATGCCGTCAGAAGAATGGAAGATGAGGACTTTCCGGCAGAAATGGTATGCGGGTGAAGTCATCTCCGTTGGCATCGGCCAGGGTGCGGTTGCTGTGAGCCCAATTCAACTGGCGCGCACGATTGGTGGAATCACCATGGGCGGAACTTTCTATCGCCCTCACGTTGTCGATCCTGAGCAACTGCCGGAGCAATTCAGGAACACAAACGCCCAGACCATGCCGGATGTCGTGCATGTCCCTATCGATCCCCAGAACTGGATTACGATCACCAATGCCATGGCTGGCGTGGTGAATCCTCCATCAGCGAGCCTGCCCGAAGGAGGAACAGCCCCTAGTGCTCATATCCAGGGCGTGGATTTTGCCGGCAAGACAGGCAGCGCGCAGGTGGTGAGCAATACGTTCCGCAAGAGCAAAGGCGGAGCGGGCAAACAATTCAATGACAACAGTTGGTTCGTGGGCGTCACTCCGCGCCGAAATCCTGAGATCATAGTGGCCGTGCTGTTTGAAGGCGGCGAGCATGGGAAACTGGCCGCTAGATTGGCCGCGCAAATTGTAAGGGCCTACGTGGAGAAGCAGCGGCGCCTCCGTAATGATCCCATGCTGTTTAGTGACAAAGCTGATCCGGGATCGGTGCCGATGGCGGGAGTGTGGAATCAGCCAGATTCGATTGGCAATCGCAAATCTCACGATGCAGACGAACATGCCGACGCAGGCCAGGATGCAGCGAGTGACAGTGAGCTTCACGGCGGCACAGTGCTGATGAAGGTCGGCAGAACGCACCTTGGCAAAGCGAGACTTCCGAAAATGGTGCGCCCCGTGTCGATTGGAATAGGGGGCTCGGACTGATGAGGCGGCTGATCTCTTTTCGCGACTTTGACTGGCTCCTGCTTACTTTCATCCTGATCATCTGCTCGCTTGGCGTGCTGGAAATCTACAGCACCACGTACAACACCAAGTTTGCCGGCGCACACATCCGCCAGATCTACTGGATCATGGCGGGATTGGCGGTGATGCTGGCCGTAAGCCTCATCAACTATCAAGTCCTCCTGGAAAATGCCAACTGGTTTTATATCGCCTCAGTGGTCTCGCTGTTGGCAGTAGCCGTTTTTGGCAAGAAGTACCTGGGTGCGCGCCGCTGGATTCAGCTTCCCGGCGGGCAGCACTTCCAGCCTTCGGAATGGGTAAAGCTCGTATTGATCCTGATGCTGGCCAAACATTTCAGTGGTCAAGGCGCTCAAGGCGAGCGTGAGGATGCGTCACTCTCTGAGATTATGAAAGCCGGCTTGATCGCCGGAGTTCCCATGCTACTGGTTCTGAAGCAGCCTGATCTCGGTACGGCCCTCACGTATGTTCCTGTGGCACTGATGGGGCTGTTTCTGGGCGGAATCCAGTTCCGCCACGCCGCTGCGATCCTGCTGATTGCCGGCGTGCTCATGCCGACACTGTGGATTTACGGGCCGCGGATGCACCTGATTAAGCAGTACCAGAAAGACCGTTTGACCAGTTTCCTGCATCCTGAAGCTGATTCGCAGAAGACGGGGTATCAAATTGAGCAATCCAAGATTGCCGTCGGTTCAGGCGGAATTTGGGGCAAAGGAGTGCGAAAAGGCTCGCAAACACAGGGGTCATTCCTGCCTGAGCCGCATACGGACTTTATTTTTGCAGCCTGGTCAGAAGAGCACGGCTTTGTGGGCGCAGTGGCCCTACTGCTGCTATACTTCATGGTATTAATGCGTTTGATCCATAACGCTCAGACCGCCCCAGACAGCGCGGGCGGCTTTGTGGTAATGGGTGTGGTAGCGGTTTTGCTCTTCCACATCCTGGTAAACGCGGGAATGGTGGTTGGGTTTATGCCCGTCACCGGTATTCCTTTACCGCTGATGAGCTATGGTGGTTCGTCAGTTTTGTTTATGTTTCTGGCGCTGGGTATTGTGATGAATATTCGGATGCGCCGTTTCGTGAACTAAGCAAAGGTATTAGAAACTGCGCCAAGAGGCGCGATCAGTAACAGGATTTTTCAGGATTGAACGTTACGCCCTTGCGTTAAAAGGAAAGGGCGCCGGCAGATAGAAGGGAAGCCGGAGAGTATCAGAAAGCATTGCCGGGCAGGGAACGGCCCCGCGGAAGGCACCCAGACAACTGCAAATTATGGCGATTGTTCGGGCACCGCAGTGTGGCCACAAACCCGGAGTGCATAGGTGCACAGATTTTTCAAACAAGTCATAGGCAGATTGCAGATGTTGGCCGGCGAGTTCTACTCACCGCAGCCGAATTGTATTTCCTGCATAAGATCAGATTGAATTTCCGGGCACTCAAAGCCAGTCAACCCGCGCGTATAGCGTCGGGCTCCTGACCTTTTTCTGGACCTCCAACCGCCCTCTTTCCCGCCGGTATACACCGGAGAAGATACATGGCGAAAGAACTCTATGTCTCTTCCACCCCGCATGAAACCAAGGTAGCGGTGGTTGAAGAAGACCAACTTTCAGAAATATATTTCGAACGAGAAAACGAATACACACTGGCCGGTTCCATCTACAAAGGACGCGTTACGCGCGTTCTGCCGGGCATGCAATCCGCTTTTGTAAACATAGGCCTTGAGCGCGATGCCTTCCTCTACGTCTCAGACTTCCTGATGGAAGAAGACGAGGACAGCGACGCCATTGGCGAAGCTGTTGCCAGTTCACGCTCGCCAATCATTGAGGTGCGCAGCACTGAGGGAGAGCACGGGCCGATTGAGGCAGAGGAAATCGTGCCGCCCATGGTAGCTGGCGATCAAGAACAAAACGATACAGAGCAGGAATTCACTGAGGCTGCCCCTGGGGAGAAAAGTTCTTCTCAAGAGCAGGAGCGGGAAGGTTCACGTAAATGGCGCGGCCGCCGCCGTCGCGGAAGAGGCGGACGTGATCGCTTTAACGATCGCGGCGCAAATGACCAAGCAGCAGCCGGCGATCACGGCGACCAGGAGAAGCCCATAGAAGCCGCGCCGGAATCGCGTGAAGAATCGCAACCGGAGAGCCAGCCAGAAGTTCGGCACGAGCGCCATGAAAGCCGTTCGGAAGGACGATCTGTGGGACGGCACGAGGGTCGCTCGGACTATCGCCGCGAAAATCGACGGGATCGTTACGAGGGCAGGCCTGAGCAGAGCTTCGAGCAACACTCTGATCCGATTGTGCTGCCCGGCGAGTCAATTTCCAAATATCAGCCTCAAGCGCAGCAGTCTTCAAGTTCGGCTGCGCAGACTTCGGTAAAGACCGAGTCAGCGCCCCGGCCCCGGCCTTCGACCGAGTACTCCATCGATTCTTCGGCATTTGCCGCAGGCTCCATGGTCCTGCCGGGTGAGACGTTGGCTAAATACGGCAAAGACAAGCAGCAGTCGCGTGGAAAATCTGAAGCGCAACCAGAACATCAGGCTGCAGAACGCGCTGCGGAACACTCCCCGGAGCACTCTCTGGAAGCCCAGGAACGCGGATTTCTCCAGAACGCAGAATCCGCTGGTCCGATTCCTGCCAAATTTGAGCAGGAAGACAGAACGGAAGCACGCGTGGAAGCACCCAGAGTTTTCCATCGCAGAGAGGCTGCGCCAGTAATTGAGGAAGCTGAAGCAGAAGAGCCCGAAGCATCTGAAACGGCTCCGACATTTGAAGAACCTCAGAAGCATGACACACAACCGGAAGAAGAACGGTTTGAAAGGATGAACGTCGCCAGTGTTTTTGGTGGTGGCGCTGCTGAAGCGGAGGCATCCACAGAAGTGGACGAGGAAGAGCAGGCGGAAGAAGCCACGCATCTCGATTCCTCGCTTGAGTCACCGGGGCAGGAGCAGGAATCATGGACTCCAGCGGTTAATTCCGAGAACGACTCTGAGAATAATCGTGGCATGCGGGCGCGCGGCGTAATTGAGGAAGAAGAAATCGAAGAAGAAGAAAGCGATCTTCCCCGCTTTGAAGAAGACCTGGACATGGGAGAGTTCGAGGAACTCGAAGAGGAAGTTCTGGGCCAGACCGGTGAACAAATGGTCCCCATGGGCAAGGAACTGATGGAAGCGGTGCGTGACGCGCACGTGAACGAGCAAGCTACAGGGAAATACGAAGCCGACGGTCTTGATCCGGACGAAATGGAAGAGGTAGAAGACGCGTTTGGCCAGGGCGAAGAAGATTCCGAAGGCGGTGACGAAGAACACGGCGATCACGGGGAGCAAATTGAAGGGGACAGCGCGGAAAATGGCGCACCGGCAGCAACGGGCCACCAACAGCGCACTGATCGCAGACCGCAAGATCGTCGTGGCGGTCGCCGTCGCGGGCAGGGAGGCAGGCCCATGCGCGGACGGCCACCACGGCATCAATCAGCCCGGCAGATGCCTGCCATCAGTGATCTGCTGAAGGAAGGCCAGGAAATTCTGGTTCAGATTGCCAAAGAGCCTATCGCAAAGAAAGGCGCCCGCATCACCAGCCACATCGCTCTGCCAGGACGCTACCTGGTTTATATGCCGACGGTGCATCACACGGGTGTTTCGCGCAAGATTGCTTCAGAAGAAGAACGCCATCGCCTGAAGCGGATTGCGCTGAGTGAACGCGGTGAAGCTCAGGGCGGATTCATTGTTCGCACGGCGGCGGCAGGCGCGGAAGAGCAGGATTTGCGGAACGATATCCGTTTCCTGATCAATTTGTGGAATGAGATTCGCGGACGGGCGGATACATCGAAGGCCCCGGCTTTGATCTACCATGATTTGAACCTGGTGGAACGCATCCTGCGCGATCAGGTGAGCGGCAGCTTTTCTGCCATCTGGGCAGACACCGAGCAGGAATACGAACGCATTCTGCGTTTTGTGAGTCGATTCCAGCCTTCATTGGTAAAGCGCGTAAAACTTTACAGCAAAGACACGCCGCTGTTTGAGCAGTTCAATATCACTGAAGAAATCAACAAGGCGCTGAAGTCGAAGGTCTGGCTACGGAGCGGCGGTTACATCGTTATCAACCAGACAGAAGCGCTTGTAGCCATCGATATCAACACTGGCAAGTACGTGGGCAAGACGGCGCGCCTGGAAGACACGATCGTCAAGACGAATATTGACGCAATCAAGGAGATTGTCCGACAGATTCGGCTGCGTGATCTGGGCGGCATTATTGTGATTGACTTCATTGACATGGACGAACGCCGCAACGCGCGAAGGTGATGCAGGCGCTCGAAGAAGCTTTGAAGGCCGATCGCGCGCCTTCCAAAGTCTTGCAGTTCAATGATTTTGGTCTGGTTGCTATTACCCGCAAGCGCGTGAAGCAGTCACTGGAGCGCACTTTGGGACAGCCTTGTCCCACCTGTTCAGCCACGGGAATGATCAAGTCCGTTACCACGGTATGCAATGAGATTTACGTGGAGATGCGCAAGATGGCGCGGCACTTTGAGCGCGACGTGATGGTCCGCGTAAATCCTGAAGTAGCCAAGGCGCTCAAGGGCAACAATGGGCGCTGGTTGCAGGAGATGGAAGAGTTGGTGAAGCGGACGGTGCTGGTGAAGTCAGACGCGTTGCTGCATCCGGAACAGTTTGACATTCAGTAGAAATTTGGTAATTGAGTAAATTGGTAATCGGGAAATTGAAAGGCTGCGGCCGCGAATTTCACGAGTGGACGCGAATGTAAAAGATTCGCGCCTTTTCGCGTTGATTCGCGGCCCCTTTGCGTTCTGGCGTCATTTGCGGTCAATTCGCCTTTGCGTCGTTGCGTCGTTTGGAGTAAATTTCCCCGAACCGGTTTCAGGAGCCATGCCTAAGAAATTTCAAGGAACACCTACGCAGAAACGCGCGCTCAGCGCTTATGTGAAGCTGGAGCGCGCTGCCGGCGCAGCGTTTGCCTATGCACGCATTGGACTGGAAGAGGAAGGCCTCACACTCAGCCAGTTCGCCGTCCTGGAGGCGCTGTATCACGTGGGTCCGCAATGCCTGGGCGACCTGGCGCGGCGCATTCTTACCAGCAGCGGCAATCTTACTCTGGTGATCGATAACCTGCAGAAACGTGGGCTGGTAAAGAGAGAGCAGCAGGGCAAAGACAAGCGTTTTGTTTTGGCCTGCATCACTCCCTCCGGTGAAAAGCTTATCGCCAAGATTTTTCCGGAGCATGCGCGCCGAATTACTGAGGTGATGGGCCGCCTCAAATCCGATGAGCAGGAGCAGTTGGGGCAATTGTGCAGGAAACTGGGAAAAGGCGAATGAATTTGGTAATTGAGTAATCTGGTAATTGGGTAATTTGAAAACCTCTGCCCCCGTTCTTTCAGAATTACTTCTTCTGCCATTTTAAATAACGCTTACGATTGGCATGGGAAAATACTTATTCCTCTGAGCCAAATTACGAAATTGCGAAATTACCCAATTACCCAATTACCAATTCCGTCTGTTATCTTGATTTGCTCATGCGTCCACGCGTATTTCTTTATATTGCCGCAATTTTTCTAAGCAGCAGTCTTCTTTTCCTGGTGGAACCGATGGCAGGCAAGCGATTGCTGCCGCTGCTGGGAGGCTCATCGGCAGTTTGGATTACGTGCCTCGTATTCTTCCAGACAGCTTTGTTGCTCGGATACCTTTGCGCACATGGCATAGCCACGCGGCTGTCACGGCGGCTGCAACTCGTGACTTATGGATTTTTACTTGCATTGAGTCTCGTGCAAGTGTTTGCCAACCTGAATCCTCATCCACATGCTTCTACTGTTCGTCCGATCTTTAGCGTGCTGTGGGTGCTGACCATGCTGATTGGGCTGCCGTTTCTGGCGCTCTCGGCCACGAATCCGCTACTGCAATCGTGGTACGCTCATGGCGGCGTGAGAGATGATAAGACATCTCCTGCGCCGCCTTATCGATTGTTTGCGCTTTCCAATTTTGGATCGTTGCTGGCATTGCTGGCTTATCCAGTGCTGATCGAACCGAACTTCAGCTTGCGAACGCAGACACTGGCATGGTCCGTGGGATTTCTTTTTTTCGTCGTGGTCTGCGGTGTGATCATTGCCGGCAGAAGAACAGCTCCCGATCTTCAAGAGCGAAAGATTGACCTATCACCCGGCGTGAGCGGGAGCACATCTTCGACCTCTCAGACAGGAATTGCGGCAGCGCCGTCCTTGGTTTCTGAAGTTGTGCCCAGTCCGGGAGAAAGAACCTTGTGGCTGCTGATGGCGGCTTGCGGTTCGCTTCTGCTTTCCGCCGTGACCAGCCACTTGAGCCAGAACATTGCCGCAATCCCACTGCTCTGGATTCTTCCGCTGACGATTTATCTGCTTACGTTTGTACTGGCTTTCAACGGCGGAAAAATCTACTCACGCAAATTGATGATGGGTTTACTTCCTTCCGCGCTTGGCGGGGTGGCGTACCTGATCGTGGATACGACGATGGACGTCCCGATCATGATTTCAATTCCGCTCTTCTGCCTCACTTTATTTATTGGAGCATTTTTCTGCCACGGAGAGCTCTATCTGCGCCGGCCTTCGGCGCGTTATCTCACGCAGTACTATCTCCTTATTGCGGCGGGCGGTGCGCTGGGATCAATGTTTGTAGGCGTGTTGGCACCCATGGTCTTCAGCGGAAGCTACGAGATGGCATGGAGCCTGGTGTATACGGCTGCACTGGCGGCTGCCTTGATGTGGCGGCAACACTGGGCGTGGCGGCTCTTCTGGCCTGCGGCCGCGGCGGGACTACTGGTTGTGGTTGTGCTTCAGGAGCGTGCCGATCGAGAGGATGCAATCGTGCAGGTGAGGAGTTTTTATGGAACTCTTCGCGTAACCGATGAAGAGACGGAAGACGCTGGAAGATATCGCACCCTAATCCATGGGACCATCCAGCATGGCACGCAGTTCATGGCCAGTGAGGAATTACGGCGGTTGCCAACTACTTATTATTCGCACGACTCGGGAGTGGGGTTGGCGCTGGACAACTGCTGCAAAGGGCGTCCGCGTCGCGTGGCCGATATCGGCCTGGGCACCGGGACGCTGGCTGCTTACGGAGAGCCGGGAGACGTGTTTCGGTTTTATGAAATTGATCCGCACGTGGAAATCATCGCCAAGAATGTCTTCACATATCTGCGAGAATCGCGGGCAAAGATTGAGATCGCGCATGGCGATGCGCGGCTTTCCATGGAAGCGGAGCCGCCGGAAAACTATGACGTGATTGCCGTAGATGCCTTTTCCGGTGACGCAATCCCCGTGCATCTGCTCACTGCCGAGGCCATCAATCTTTATGAGCGGCATTTGGCTCCGGGTGGGATTATTGCTTTTCACATCTCCAATTCTTACTTGAATCTGGCTCCGGTGGTGCAGCAACAGGCAGACCACGCCGGCCTGCATGCCGTTTTAGTGACAACCCAGGACAATGACGACACGGGCGCTTTCAGTTCAGATTGGGTATTGGTGACAGCCAATGAAAAATTCCTGGCGTTGCCGGAGATTGCTGATGCCAGCGCAAAGATCGACCCGAAACCGGGTCTGAGGCTGTGGACCGACGACTACAGCAGCCTTTTACCTATTCTCAACCTTCGCCCGGCACCCAAGAAGGACTGATTTGATCCACTTTATAAGGGCCTCCGAGCCCCCTGAAACTATTTTGACATCAAAGCATCTAAACTCAACGAAGCAAACGACGGTCTAAGAAAACCGACACCGGTCAATAACTAGAGCAGATTGGGGGACAAATATGATTCAGGTAAGAAAAGCCAATGAACGCGGCCATGCCAACCATGGCTGGCTCAATACGTATCACACATTTTCATTCAGCGATTACTACGATCCAAAGCGCATGGGATTCCGCAGCCTGCGTGTGATCAATGAAGATTGGGTGCAGCCAGGGTATGGTTTTCCCACACATCCGCATCGCGATATGGAGATCATTACGGTGGTGCTGGAGGGATCGCTGGAGCATAAGGACAGCATGGGAACCGGTTCGGTGATCCGTCCGGGAGAGGTGCAGAAGATGAGCGCCGGAACCGGAGTTCGCCATAGCGAGTTCAACCACTCGAAGGAAGAACCGGTTCATCTCTACCAGATATGGATTCTGCCGGAAAAAGAAGGCATCAAGCCGAATTACGAGCAGAAGGCGATTCCTGCGGAAGAGAAGCAAGGCAAGTTGCGGCTGGTGGCTTCGCCCAGCGGAGGCAACGGGAGCAATGCAGTCAAGTTGTACCAGGATGCAGAACTTTATACCGTTGCGTTAGGCAAAGCAGAGTCGGTCGAGCATTCTCTTGCAGACGGACGATATGCATGGGTGCAGGTGGCGCGAGGAGCGGTGAATGTGAATGGCCAGGAACTCAAGGCCGGCGATGGAGCCGCGGTATCCAAAGAAACGAAGCTGGAAATCAGTGGGACCGCAGAAGGCAGCGAGGTGCTATTGTTTGACTTGGCATGAAGTAGCAACTAAGCAATGGCAATTGCCTGTCGTCTTGATCAGAGAGGTAATCCGGCACCCGTAGGCTTTGCTTTTGTCATCTGGTTTTCAACCTCACCACATTGTATGTGTGCGACAAACGGGTGATACGGCGCGGGCGGGTGGAGTTCTTCATGGCGTGACATTCGCACATGGAAAAAACGGGGAAGATCTCTACGTAATCATTTCGCGGAAAAGACGGTCGGATATTAAAAAGGGCAGTCTTTTCCGCTTCAATGATTCGACGTATTCCATTACGCGGCGGCGTGTTTAAATACTCATTCATGAAATTCTGTGTTTCGCTGCTCTACCTCATTCTCGCCCTTTCAACCTTGCTTCCAGCCGAAACCCCGCCCCGCATCTTCTTCTCTGATCTTGAAAGCGGCCCCAACATCGGCGGGCAGAAGAATCTGGGCGCGTGGGTGACGATCTGGGGCAAGGGCTTTGGCGCCGAGCGTGGCGCTTCAACGGTAACAGTCGGCGGAGGCGCGGCGGCGGATTATCCGATATGGACGGACACCAGGATCACATTCCAACTGGGACCATTGGCCAGAACGGGCGACATTGTGGTGACTGTTCGCGAGAACGCGGTGAGAGCAGGAGAGGGACAATCGACTGCGGGAATGCCGAACCGAATCGGGCAAGCCAACGCCGACATAAATAAAGGTAAGGAAAAAATAGTCAGCAACGGCCTGCCTTTCACTGTCCGCGCGGGAAAGATTTATTTTGTCGCGGTGAATGGCAGTGATCGCCAAAAGGGAAGCTTTGAAGCGCCGTGGAAGAGTATTGTCCATGCCAAGGACCGCATGTTCCCTGGCGACGTGACATATATAAGAGACGGCGTGGCACAAACCACTGAAGATAATTACACCGCATACCTCAGCATGGACCGCGATGGCGGCAGCAACTCCGGGAAGGCGGGTGCGCCCAAGGCGCTGGTCGCGTATCCAGGAGCGCGGGTGACGATTGGCAAAGCGCACGGTCTGGATTACGGAATTCGTACGCCGAACATTTCTGCGCGTGAAGACTGGTGGGTGATTTCGCAACTGCATATCGTCGGCGGCAAGCAGGCGATTGATATGGGCGGCATAGGCTGGAAGATTGTTGGCAATGACATTCAATGTCCTGGCGGTGATGGCCAGGTGGGCTGCGTGGAAACCAGCCAGGCCAGCGGCATAAAGTTCTACGGAAATGAAGTACACAATGCCGGCGCCGGGTCGGTGGCGTCAAAGTTTTATCACGCGGTTTATTTCAGCACAGACTCCAACCACATTGACGTGGGCTGGAACCATATTCATGACAACTTCACGTGCCGAGCGGTGCAGTTTCATTCGTCGCCGTTGTGCCGGCCAAACTGCGGCGCGCGCGACCAGACAGGCCATAATCAGTTCGATCTCCATGTCCACGACAACCTGATTCATGGCGATAGCTGTAACGGCATCAACTTTGCCACTGTCGATCCGAGCCAAGGCCCGGTGGAAGCCTATAACAACGTGATCTATCACGTTGGCGTGGCCGATCCCAAGGATGGAGGCGGCGCGTTTTCCTGTATCTATGTTGCGGGGATCACGAACCACGGCCGCGCGGGTACGGGCGCAGTAGAAGTCTTTAACAACACGCTGTACGACTGCGCTGCAAATCATTCGCGGAACTCTGACGGCTCGCGCGGCGCGTTCAGCGTTGGCGGTGGCCCGCCGGGGCTCGCGATGCGTCTGCGGAACAACATCGTTTATCAGCTGCCTGGAGAAATTTATCTTGATGGCAGCAGAGCGCAGATTACCGGCGAAAAAAACTTATGGTTCGGGGCAGGGAGCGGGCCGGGGCAGACGCAAGGAAACATAAATGCCGATCCGTTGTTTATCGATCTTGAAAAATTTGATTTTCACCTGCGCGCCGCCAGCCCTGCTCGCGATGCAGGTACATCCGTGCTGCCGAACAATCCATTTGTTATTAGCAATGGCAGTGCAAGAGATAAAGATGGCGTGGCGCGTCCGCAAGGAAAGGCGTTTGACCTGGGCGCTTATGAAGCGCCACGGTGAGAGTTGTTCTAGTGTGTCGAAGCTACTCTGTGGCGTTGCCGGCGGCCAGGCGAAGCAGTCCGCGAAACTTTTCTGTCTGCTCCTGGTCTTCTTTAGTATCCAGCGCAAACTCAATGCCGTAATTGTAGCCGCGGCGATGGCGCACAATCCCTCTGGCTCGAACCGGTCCTGCGGCAAACGGCGGCGTAAATTCAATCAGAACCTGGTCGTCGGTTTTAAGCTCCATGCCGGCAAATACCAGGACGCCACCTTCACTCATGTCATTTCCGCGGCCCGCCATTATTTTGGTGGTGCCTTCATGCGTATGAATGAGCCGAATGGGAAGGTTAAGCCGGTACCGCTGCCAGCGCCTGAAAACTGCTCTTTCAGTTGAAGCCTTGCCACCCGGGACTGAACGTAAGCGTGCCTGCGTTGCCATACACGGATGATATCCGCAGTGAATCCAGAGTAGAAGGTTACCGAGGTATCAAGCGTGGTGGCTATATTTCTAAGAAATACGGGGTTACACCTTAGCCCCGATTGCCCACCGATCTCGCCCAAGGCCACCCGATCAAAAAATGGCTGGCTTTAATCACGGCTAGCCTATCGAAAAAGAGAGGAGCTACGGGCCTAAAACTCTTTAGCAACGCACGATCTTAGCGCTCTCAATGCCTTTGGTTGCGTTGCGCGTATCCACCACAAGGTTCGCTTCGGCCACAATTTGCGCGTAATCGTACGACGAATGATCGGTCACAATGACCACGCAATCATATTGGCCAAGATTTTCCAGCGGCGTATTTTTCATTTCCAGGTTGTACTTGCGGCCGCGTCCCACGTATTCAAAGAACGGATCGTTATAGCTCACCTTGGCGCCTTCTTTTTGCAGCAGCTCAATAATCGTCAGTGACGGCGACTCGCGCAGATCGTCAATATCTTTCTTGTACGCCACACCCAGTATCAGGACGTTGGCTCCGTTCAAGCTCTTGCGCTGTTTGTTCAGCGCAGCCGTGGTCGCGGCGACGCAATGGTACGGCATTCCCAGGTTGATCTCTCCCGCTAGCTCAATGAACCGCGTATGGAAGTCATATTCCTTGGCTTTCCATGAGAGATAAAAAGGATCAATCGGGATGCAGTGTCCGCCCAGTCCCGGCCCCGGATAAAACGGCTGGAAGCCAAACGGCTTGGTTGACGCTGCGGCAATCACTTCCCAAATGTCGATGCCCATGCGCAAGCTCAGCAGCTTGAGTTCATTTACCAGCGCAATATTCACGCACCGATAAATATTTTCCAGCAGCTTGGTCATCTCCGCCGCAGCGAGCGTAGAAACCGGAACAGTCTTATTAAAGATAGTGCCATACATCTGCCGGCCAAATTCAGTTGCCGCTTTGTTCAGTCCGCCAATAACTTTTGGTATGTCACAGCGCGCCACCGTGTCATTGCCCGGATCCTCGCGCTCCGGAGAAAACGCAACATAGAAAGTGTTTGCGGTTTCTTCATCGCCGCGCGCGGCCTTCAGCCCCAGCGGATTCTTCTCCAGGATCGGTATCAGCAACTCTTCCGTCGTGCCCGGATACGTCGTGCTCTCCAGCACCACCAGCTGTCCGGCGCGCAGATGGGGAACAATTGCTTCCGCTGTTGCTTCAATAAAACTCAGGTCGGGCTCATGGTGATCATCCAGCGGAGTCGGCACGCAAATGATGATCGCGTCCATGTTTGAAATCTCTGAATAATCTGCGGTCGCGGTGAAACCTTTGCTCTTGGCCGCCTGAATTTCCGTTTCGGGGATCCGCACAATGTACGATCCGCCGCGCCCGATTATGTCAACTTTCTTTGCGTCAACGTCAAAGCCGGTCACGCGGAAATCCTGTTCGCTAAAAAGCAGCACCAGCGGAAGGCCCACATAACCCAGGCCTATCACGCCAATCTTTGCCGTACGGTTCTCCAGCTTGGTCGTCAATGAATCAGAGGGCGAAGCTATATATTCCAAAGTGCTCATAATGCCTTCGATTAGGGCATTTCAGCTGCCAACTTCCAATTACCCTTACAGGTTGCGCTGCCTGCTCGACTTCCTTTGATTTCTTACCGATAGCTGAATCTCAACCCTAACCAGCCCAGCGCATCCCGTCCACCAATGCAAAGCTTTGCACATTCTTACTGAAAATCGTCTGCGTTCTCCGATGAACGCCCCGTGGTTCTGCTTTGCCCAAAAACAAATCTCACCCGAGGAAGGAGGACGGATGAGACCCATTTTCACAAATCAAATGTCCCTGTTGAACTCTTTCAATCCGTGCAAATCAGTGTCATCAGTGTTATCAGTGGTGAGGCTTCCGCTTTTCAATCCCCAATTTTGCAGTTCCGGCGATTTTGGCAATCTCTGTGCACCCGTCCCCTATACCTCAATTAGGATTCCAAAGGAGTTATACGATTCAACCCCGGAGGTACCCTGGAAATCCTGCTCAGATCAGTGTTATCTGTGTGCATCAGTGGTGAAGTTGTGCCCCCACCCCCCTGGGGTCATCCCAGATTGGCGTAGACTTGAGCGATGTCATCCCAAGGTCATCCCAGATTGGCGTGGGGTTCACGCATTGGGGGCCGATTGGCGTTGGTTTGCGCAGATCAGTGTTATCCGTGTTAATCAGTGGTGAGTTTTTGGTGGCTGGCTAATGGCCAGTTGCTAATTGCTAGCTGCTAAATTTTCAAAGACCAAACTTGCTTCCCAGCCCTGAGGCGGTGCTAGAGGGTAGGGCATTTCCACTTGGAAATCAAGCGCGAATTAGGACATGGATACCATACGCGCGCGCTCCATCTTCATGCACCATCTGCCGCAATATCAATGGTCAATGGCCGCCGCCAAAGGTCCTCGACTCTTCGGCGTCCGCTGGTGGCATCGCCGTGAATGCGCCAAGATCACGTTCAATGAATGCTCAAAGTATCTGGTGGAATGCCATCGATCGTTCGCGGTGAGCCGCCAAAATGTGGGTTCACCGATGAGTAGGCATGAAGCTGGATCGATAGGAGAAACTCCTACGCGACCGGCCTTTCAGCTAGGGAAAATCAGAAAACAAGGGAGCCCGACAGAAAATGGATTACCCCGCAGGTGCTGCACCAATGGCACATATCTAAGCAAATCCTGAATACTATAATGTGTTTTTAGGAGACACCGGTTTGGCTGTACGCACTCTGCCACCGTCCGCACGACGATCCATAGCCGCGATCTGGTTTGCGGCATTTGCGGCTCTTGCTACCTTCCTGTTTTTTCTCCGGCTGGTGATGGCGCCTCACGTCGTCATTCTGTATGTTGCATTGCCTTCTTTGGCTGCTGGAATTGGCGGGTATATCTGGGGCGCAGCCATTTTGGATCCGTCCCGAGTACAGAATTATGGCCGGGCCGTGCTTCGGGGCCTTTTCGTCGGCGCCGGCACGTTCGTAATATTTGCCGCGCTCTATGCTTGTGGCCTTCCCATGCTGGAAGGGCCATGGTCTCTTGCACGGGTAGGAAGTCTCTTCCTCTTTACTCTCATGCTTGGAATTCTTATGGGCGGACCGCTGGCTGCTGTGACCGGCATGACCGCCGGGCTTACTCTTTTCAAATTCGGCCGCCACTTCTTTGCAGAGAGTGGCGGCCGGGTTTCTGAAACCAGTACTGTTTAGCAGAGTCCTTCGCGATCTATTGCGTACCATCAATCGCAAAATATCCCGCCGGCGCCGATCCACCGTTGCTCACGCAGAACGCCTGAGCTGTGGTAGCCAGAGCCTGTACAGCCTGTAGTGAAACGTCAGTTTGGTCGTGTGGTACCACCGCGGTAGAACAGGCAAAGGCACGGTTGCCCGCCGGATCCACCGAACTGGCTACGATCAGGTAGACACGTCCGTTGCCGCTTCCAGCCCGTTCAGAGCGCAGCAGGAGACCTGCCGCTCCTCCGCTTGCATCCGGTGAGAAGTTTCCAGAGCCTTGTGCAAACTGGCTCTCGTTCGAAAACACCTTCACGGAAACAGGTTGCGGCCCACTGCATTGGTCATGCGCAGTTGCGGCAAAGCCAACGTTAGCCATCGTGTGGTCCGGCGTCCATAGGACGGGCGACCCCACTGAAGCGCTTACCGCTGGCGGCGTTGTGTCGCGAACGGTGGCGGTGGTTGTGCATGCTACCGGAGCTGACTTGCCGTCAGTGACTGAGATATTCAGGTTGTGAACACCCAGTGAGAACGGCTGAGTCAACGTGAGCGCGGCTGTGGTGGGGGCAGGTCCGCTTGGCACCTGGTCCACACGCAGTTGCGACCCATCGGCATTCCATGTCACGGTCAGCGCGTCACCATCAGGATCGGAGACGTGCGTCGTCAACGATACTTGCGTACCCGAGTTGAGCGTGCACTCATTGACCGCGGCTGACGAGCAGACGATCGATGGTGGTTGGTTTGGTGAATGCAACACGCTGGCTATGAGCGCGTTGGCATCTGCCGCCGGAACCTGGCCGATCGCCACAAGGCTGTTCACCAAGCTGGTTGTTAGCTGGCTTGCCGACGCGGTCAATCCCGCGGCAACGCGGAAGTTTACGATCCGAGTCAACTGATCGGTGAGAGATGGCGTTTGGGCCACGGTCAGCCCATTTTGCTCCGCGCTGGTCTGTCCGTTGAGCAGGGCCTGCAGGAATGCTGCCGTGTTGCGCTGCAATGTAGGCGACGAGCAGGCATCTCCAACACCATCAAAGTCAGAATCTTTCTGGTCTGGGTTGGGTACGGTGGGACAATTATCCAGCTCGTCAGGAACGCCGTCGCCGTCGGTGTCGACACCGGTTGCGGGCACTCCATTTCTCACTTGGAATACATATCTTCCCGCCTGATTGCTGCCAAAGCTGTTATGGATCAGTCCGCTGGAAGGATTGTTGTCGAGGAAAGATCCGGGAAGTCCCGAACCGGGTAGCTCAAAGAAAGTGCCCGGAGCTCCGCTGCCATTGGAGAAACCAACACGGGCGGAGGACCCGTCTTGGCATGTGCCGTTGCCGCCGCTGGCCTGGCCGGTTTCCCATTGAATTGAGTTGTAATTGAATTCAATGTCAAAGTTGCCCGGAGCAGAATCTGAACGGTCAATTAGCACCACCTGAAAGAAATCAAGCACGCTCGTGACTTCGGCAAAGCAACCGACGCCCGGCCACGTCACCGCGAAGGCAGGATGCCCGTCCACTGTACCGGGACCGTACGTCACCTGGTTTCCGATCCGGGTATCCACGTCTGCAAAGAAAGGCGCCATGATCTCGCGTTGCGTGGTCTGTAGGCTAAACGGCGTGAATTCAGAGAGCTCTTGATCAAACGTTATATTCCCGTTGTCGTTCACAAACAACGAGGAGAACGTTTGGCCGAAGAAGTTGATGGGGAAGCCAATGGCCGTTGGTCCACTCGAGCCATCGTCGTTGGGCGGAAGGGCAAAACTGTTGAACCCGTCGCGAATTGCTCCACCCGATCCTCTTGGCCCTGGCGCCGGCACCGTAAAGGGAAAAACACTTCCGGTTGAAGACACTGTTCCCGTGACATCCGATTCGGTGATGGAAGGAACAGAAAGGTTCGGCAGCAATTGTGTGAATGACATCGACAAGGCAAACGCGCTGTCCACCGGGCCAATAATCTGGGTGTTGTAGACACCAGCTTGCGGTTCCACAACCAATACCGCGTTGCGGGCTGAATTCTGGATGTAGGTGGAGCCGGGAATCTCATTCACAAGGGTGCCGTCGGCCAACATTCCCGTTCTCAACCCACTGGGATCGGTTACTAGG
Source organism: Terriglobia bacterium (assembly GCA_963831465.1). Classification (GTDB taxonomy): domain Bacteria; phylum Acidobacteriota; class Terriglobia; order Terriglobales; family Acidobacteriaceae; genus Angelobacter. The sequence goes on from CAWHQH010000018.1 coordinate 100,670, forward strand.
ACGTTGTTGGGCGGGTCCTGGAACACCGCAAGGGAGGTAACGCCGTCAAGATTGTTGATGAGAGTCGTGTGCACGAATGTTTCAATGCTCTGGAGCATTGAATTGAAATCCCCAGTCGGCGGATTTAGCGCGTCAAGGTTCACATAGAACGTAAGCGGCCCGGTGTTGTGAGGTATACCCAAAGCGGTGATATCAAAACCGCTAGTAGACCATTGGGCGACCCTGGCCGACCCTCCTGGACTTGCGTTGATGAAACAATTGTTCGCGCCTGATCCGGAAAAATTGCACTGCGGGATGGAAGATGTATCGATGCCTCCCTGGTCGAAGATATTTACGCTGGCAACTGCCCGACTGGTTCCAACCTGGATAGGTGGCCCGAAATCGAATCCCAGTTCGGTGTCCTGGAACAACACCGGCAGCGCTCCCAGATTGGATGTTACTGAACACTGCGCTGCTACTGAGCCTCCATTGGAGGTAAACGTTAACGGAATTGATCCGTAGATCATGCGATAGTCTTTCAAGGCCAGCTTCACCGGTGCATTTACTTGCGGCAATGTGACTGGGCTCCCTGATCCTGCAGATGGGCAGGGCGGCAGTGGCGGGGGAGGCGGCGGAACGCTGCTGCCCCAGAAAAGCGGGTCCGGCGAATACGTGGTATCAAAACCGGCCGTTAGCGTGCCGGCGCTCTCCAGAGGAATTTGAAATTCGGCAATCAAGTGATTGAACGGACAACTCGGCGAGGTGCCGAAACTCGCCCGGCCCCGCTGGCCCTCAATCTCTGGCACACGCGTCTGCCCGCCAACCGATTGTACCTGGCCGTTCTCTAGAAAAATGATGGTCCCATCCGTGAAGATGTGAATGCTATAGTGCACCAGCGCTGGCGAACCTGAGGCTTCATCAACATTGGCGAAGTTCACCAGAAAATAGTCATTCGGCCCCAGCGGCGCCGTGCGCGAGCACTCGTCATACATGAGGAAAAAAGTATCCGGAGGTCCCCCGGGATTCAGGAACGCGCCCTGATCAGCATAAAGATAGCTGCTACTTTGCGGGAAAAATACAGGCGCGATATCTGACCATTCCTGATGACCGTCTGGGCAGGTGGTGAAACTGCCGTCTGTGGAATGGCAAAAAGCGCTCTGGTTACCAGCGGCGTGAGCGGTTGGTACAGCTAATGCAAAGAGGGCAAAAAACAGGCAGACTAACAGAAAACGGCGATTCCTGGCGTGCATCTTCACGTCCTTAGTCGTTTGCTTGCGACGGTGTTCCAAATGTGCCGCATCGTCGCTCCAGCAAAATGTTTGAATTTTTTTGTTCCGGAAGGGTACCACTTACTTTGTGATCGGACGATGAAAATCGTTACAAAAAAGCTCTTAGCTTCCTTCGATGTGCATAGCTAGCCATCCCAGGATTTCACCCGTTCAATAAAATGCATTGCCCTGATTGCTAATTGTTGCAGCCGCGCCACGGTGCTCGCCCGAGTGCCTTAAAGCTTAGCGCATCGGTTGTACGGGATGCCGTGCGGAGAACATCCTCAAAACCATTCGACCGGGCGATTCCTTACCCTTAGGTTTTCGCGCGGGGTGGGAAACCGATGTTCTCTGTGTGAAAATGTTTTCCTATTTTCTTAATCTCCGGGCTCTCGCAGATAGCCTTCATCCCTAGCGTCCGCCTGCCGATCTATGGCCAACTTGCTTATTTTCATCTACATAGAAGTAATTGGCTGGCATCCCGATCCCTGCCACTCCTGTCATGCCATTCCGGCAGCTTTGGCTTTGAACATGCACATATTACGTCCAGATTAAGAAATCCAAAACGCACGTTTGGCAGACGGAGCCAGGAATGAAACACACGGTAGAGCACAACTTTGACGTCCCACCCCAGTCCGTAATTTTTGGCACATCGGACGCTATGAAAAAGGTCCAGCGCGATCTGGACATGATCGCTTCGGCGGACGTCCCTGTGCTGATTCAAGGGCCTAGTGGCAGCGGCAAGGAGATTATCGCCAAGCTGATTCACCAGGGCTCGCCCGTGGCCAGGGGCCCATACGTAAAGGTGAACTGCCCGGCCATTCCGGACGCACTGCTTGAGAGCGAGCTTTTTGGTTATGAAAAAGGCGCATTTACCGGCGCGGTTACTTCCAAACCTGGCTTGATAGCCTTGGCCGATGGCGGCACGCTCTTTCTGGATGAGATCGGCGAGCTCAGCCTCGGCCTTCAATCCAAGCTCTTGCAGGTGTTGCAGGATGGAAAATTCAGCCGCATCGGCGCGGAAGAAGATACGCGGTCTGAAGCGCGAGTAATCTGCGCTACCAATCGCGACCTGAAGCGTGAGATTGCCGCCGGCAACTTCCGTGAAGATCTTTTTTATCGCGTCAACGTCGTAAATATCACGCTGCCTTCGTTGCGTGAACGTAGCGCAGACATCCCTGAACTGGTCGATTATTTCCTGGCCCATTTCAACATGATGTATAACCGCCGCGCGCCTGCGTTGTCAGCTTCGCTCATGCGTTTGTTGCAGGCGTATCACTGGCCGGGAAACATCCGCCAGTTGGAAAACCTGATCAAGCGCTACGTGATTCTGGGCACGGAAGCCTGCATCAGCAGTGATCTGGCTGAGCCCGCGCCCAACAACTTCGATTTTGAAATCCCCATGGAAGGCCCGGTGCCGCTCAAGAAGATCACCAGCCAGGCCGTGCACCGCCTTGAGAAGGAAATCATCCTCAAAGTCCTGCAGGCCCATCACTGGAATCGCCGTCGCGCTGCTGAATCGCTCAAGATCAGCTATCGCGCGCTCCTTTATAAGATTCGTGACGCCGGTCTGTCACCCAATCGCACAGCCAACGTCAAGAGCATGTCCGCGGAGAACGGTTCTACCATCGCGCACAGCGATCTCGAGCCTGAAGCTGCCGCGCAAAACGTTGAGAACGTTGTGCCAATTGCTAAGGTGAGCAATGCTTAAAATCGGCGGACAAAGAGTTCCCACCAAGACGCTGGTGTTGCTGACGAGTGAAAGCCTTCTGATCGTTCTAGGGCTTGCTCTGGCCACCGCCATGCGTTTTGCATCCTCTCGATGGGAATACGCCGGCGGCAATCCTGTGGTTCGTTTCGTAATTGTCGTTCTGATGTGCGAATTTGCCCTGTATTACAACGATCTTTATGACGTTGAAGTCATGAAGTCGCGCGCTCGTTTGTTGATCGGTCTTTTGCAGGCCCTTGGCGTAGCGTGCATTGGTCTGGCGATGATTTATTACATCGCTCCCGGCGTGAGCCTGGGCCGTGGCATCGCGGCATTTGCTATTCCCACCATCATGACGTTGATCTTCGGATGGCGCATGCTGCTGGATTCCAAAGGCTTCTTCTTTCTGCGCAGTCCGGAGCGGGTTTTGATCGTCGGTACCGGTTCCACCGGCATTGCTCTCACGCGTGAAATCTGTTCGCGTCCCGATCTCAACCTCAAGGTTCTCGGCTTTCTCGATGAAAAGGGAGAAAACATCGGCATGTCGCTGGTCAATCCCGGGATCATCGGCGGCCTGAGCGAACTGGAACTGATGGTGCGGGAAAAAAATATTGATCGCGTAGTGCTTTCGCTCAAGGAGCAGCGCGGGAACATGCCGTATCGCGAGCTGTTGCGGCTCAAGTTTGCAGGCGTCACCGTTGAAGACGCGCATACTGTTTTCGAAAACATCAGTGGCCGCATCGCCCTGGAAAAGCTTTCTCCCAGCTGGCTCATTTTCAATGACGGCTTCCGTAAAAACCGTTTCTTGCTGGCAGCCAAGCGCTCCATGGATATCGCAGCCGCGCTGCTTGCTATTGCCCTTACTCTGCCCATCATGGCCTTGGTAGCAGTCGCAATCCTTATTGAAAGCGGCGCTCCAGTGCTCTTCCGGCAAAAGCGCGTGGGACTGAACGGCGAGCAGTTTGAAATCTTTAAGTTTCGTTCCATGCGGCAGGACGCGGAAAAAGCCGGTCCCAGTTGGGCCACGGACGGCGACAATCGCATCACTCGCGTCGGCGCTTTTATTCGTAAGTATCGCCTCGACGAACTGCCGCAATTCTTCAACATTCTGCACGGTGCCATGAGTTTGGTAGGTCCACGCCCTGAGCAACCGTACTTCTGCGAGATGCTCGAGACTAACCTGGATTTTTTTTCCCAGCGACACACCGTACGCCCGGGAATCACAGGTTGGGCCCAGATCAAGTATCAATACGGTTCCACCGTGGAAGACGCCAAGAGAAAGCTGGAACTCGATCTCTTTTACATCAAGCACCTTTCCATCTCACTGGACATGGTCATCGTTTTTGAAACGGTCAAGGTGATTTTTCTGGGTAAAGGTGCCAAGTAGTGAACTGCAATTTTCCCCGTCGGCTGCGTAAGCGGATTCTGACGGAAGAGTCGGAGCGCAATATGTTTTCATTTAAGAAACAACTAGTCCTCACCGTAGTCATTTGCTGGATTGCCTGCGCGGGCAGCCTGATGTCGCAGACCCAAGCCGCTAATCTTAAATCCCCCGATCCGGCAGCTTCGGACACGCCGAAGCCCACCGATACCACCAAGCCCGCGGAAGTGGTTCCTGCTGGTTATATTGTCGGCGACTCCGACGTTATTCGCGTCAATGTGTGGAAAGAGCCGGAAGTTTCGCAGACTGTTGTCGTCCGGACGGATGGCAACATTTCACTCCCATTGATCAATGAAGTGAAAGTGAGCGGCATGACGCCGCTCCAAATCCAGGATCTGGTTGCTGAAAAGCTGAAAAGCTTTCTCAATAATCCGCAAGTCACAGTCACCGTGATTGAGATTCGCAGCAAGCGCGCCTTTATCACTGGCGAGGTGTCTCGACCGGGAACTTATTCTCTCAACGCCCAAACCACAGTGCTTCAATTGATCGCCCAGGCTGGCGGCTTCACGCCATTTGCCAAAACCGACAGCATAGTGGTTCTGCGTACTGAAGATGGCCGTCAGTCGCGGCTCAAGTTTAAGTACAAGGAAGTTATCCACGGGAAAAAGGCTGAGCAGAACATTGCTCTTCATCCAGGAGATACGGTGGTGGTCCCATGAAAAGAAAAAACCTTTCAAAACTAATGCTTGCTCTCTGTGCGGCTTTGTTACTGGCTGTACCATTCGCATTCGCACAGAGCACGCCAGCAGATCAGACGGCAGATCAGAAAGACGTTCCTTCATCAGAGCCGGCGGCTAACCAGCCCTGGTACGCCAACAGTGATGGCGCGTACAGCGTCTCTCTGGGCACGGGGCAGTTGATCAGCCTGTATCCACCTGTGCGTAATGATCAGACGATTCCTAGCGGCGAATACGTTGAGGGGCAGCAGTCTGTCTCATTGAAGAGCAAAGATTATAAATACCAGATGCTTTACGGAGTCTCTGCGTCCAGCGTTTACACCAACAGTATTGGCGGCGTTGGAACCGGTTCAGACCTCGTCTCGACCTCGGTCAACCCGTATCTCGCCCTTTTTATCCCAACCCGGACTGGCCGCTACCTGCTTCAGTACTCCACGGTGGTCAACCCCAATGACACTCAGAGCGGCGGCCCGCAGGCTTATCACACTGCTACGTTGAGCGCCATGGGATCTATTAGCCCACGGCTGTATTGGAACGCTTCTACCAGCGGCAGCTATGGATCAGAATCCGCCCGTTTGCAAGGGCCGTTGAGCTTTCTTGTGGTGCAGAGCACACCCATAGCGGACACCACATCAACAGCGGTATTGCTGCAGGCCAAGAATGTTGCTTTTACTGAAAGCAGTTTCGGCCTGGGCTGGCTGAAAAGCCGGCGCGACAAGATCAGCGTCACCGTCTCCCATGTCTATACCGGCGTTGAAGGCGATCCCAATACCCCTCAGTCCGTCGGTTCTCATGCTAATTCCATCGGAGAAAAGCTTGAATACGTCCGCAGCCTTACTCCTCGCATTGACCTCCGTAGCTACGGTGAGGCGGATTCAGTGTTGAATGGTCCCACGTGCAATACCTTTGGTGGCGGTCTTGGCATCGCCGTACGTATGACTCACTCTGTTTCATTTGACGTGCAGGGCGGCCCGCAGTGGTCCACCGCCAGTTGCGGATCTCCGCAGTCCGCCAACTTCAGCGCCAGCATAGTCAAGAACTTTGGCAACCAGGACAAAATCTATGCCAGCGTCAACCGCCAGTTCACTACCATTGCCGGTCTCGATAGCCGCTGGGAAGACAATGCTACCGTAGGCTTTGCCAAAGGGATTCGCCGTCTTACTTTCACCACGGACGCAGGCTATCTTCGCGGCGACTCCATCACCACGGTGGTGCCTGCTTACCACGGATACTTTGTTGCGCCACGCGTGCGTTACAAGATCACGAACACCATGGGTTTAAGCGCGGGTTATCGTTCATTCCACGGCGCCGGCGGAAATCTGGTGAGTGGAAATCTGAGCTATGCCGTGGTCGGCGTTGAGTGGTATCCCGCTCCGCTGCATCTCCGGTAAGGCTATCAGGCAAGGGATGAATGAATGGGAGAAAACAATGAGCCAGGCAGCCAATAACGAGAACACAAACCAACTGAAGGTTTTTTTGCATACAGTTCGGCACTATCGCGGATGGATTGTCCTCGGCACCGTATTGCTTTCGCTCGTGGGAATTGCCACGGTGCTGCTGATGCCCGATCGCTACAAGGCCACGACAACGATCCTTGTCGATCCACAGAAAGTATCGGAGAAATACGTGAGTCCCACCGTAAACTCCGATCCTGGCCAGCGCCTCACCACCATCACGCAGCAGGTCCTCAGCACCACGCGCCTGCAGCAGATTATCGATGACATGCACCTTTACCCTGAGCTGCAGGGGAAACTGTCCCGCGAAGAAGTCATTGAACTAATGCGCAAGGACATTACGATCACCGTGAAGCAGGGGTCTTCTTCAGGATTAAGTGCGTTCACCATTGAATATGAAGGCCGTCAGCGCCAGCAGGTGGCGCAGGTAGCCAATCAGCTTGCCGCCAGTTTCATTGAATGGAACGTTAAGAGCCGTGAACAGCAATCCCAGGACACCACGGAATTTCTTGATGCCCAGCTTAAAGAAGCGAACCAAAACCTTGAACAGCAGGAAGCCCGCTTAAGCGCTTTCAAGATGCGTCACCTGGGTGAAATGCCTGAGCAGCAGGCGGCAAACATGCAGGCGCTCACGCAACTGCAGACCCAGTTTCAGGCCAACGCTGACGCGCTCAATCGCCTTGAAGTTGAGCGTACGCTGCTTTCTCGCGGCTTAGAAAATCCGAGCAGCGGCGAAGCTAAAAGTGCTCCAGTGCTTACTGAGCGCGCCAAACTGGAAGCTGAGCGCCGTCAACTCCGCTCCCGCTTAGTGGACTTACAAAACCGTTACACCAGCGCCCATCCTGAAGTTGTGGATACAGCTTCACAGTTGCAGCGCGTGGAAGACAGGTTAAAGACCCTTCCCCCGGACCCGCCAGTGGTGGCTGAAGTACAGGACAATACCGCTGTCACTGTGCGGCTGCAGCTCATCGATCGAGAATCAAAACGTCTCACGCAGGAACAGGAGCGCCTTACCGGACAGATGGCCTCGTATCGCTCCAAAGTGGATGCAGTTCCGGTTCGCGAGCAGGAGATGGCCGAGTTGAACCGCAATTACAGCGTGTCCAAAGACCATTATCAATCACTGCTCGATAAAACTTTTTCTGCCGGTATGGCTGCTGATTTGGAAAAGAAGCAGCAAGCGGAGCACTTCACCATTCTTGATCTGGCGCAGGTGCCGGAAAAGCCGTTCAAACCCAAGCGCGGGCTCATGTTTGTGGGAGCATTCCTCAGTGCTCTGGCAATGTCGCTCGGCTTGGCTTACCTCGCAGACATGATGAATAGTACCGTTAAGTTTGAACGCGAACTGAAAGCCATGCTGCCCGCCAACGTCGCTCTACTGACGGTTGTGCCTCAACTCCAATCTGCGGCTGACCGGCGCAGTTCGATCCGGTTTGCCATTATCGCAATAGTGATTTCTTTGATCGGTTGCGCGCTTGAAGCAGGATTATTCCTGAAGCTGCATTCGATTTTGTAAAACGGTCCGGCGTTAGACAGAACGACAATGCGGCAACTATATGGCGCGGAAAAACGATTCGCCCGCAACGGCAAGGAAACTTTGTGGCTGGAACTCCCATGAGCTCACTCAAGACACTTTATCGCCACTCGTCCCACTACCTTGGTGGACGAGTGGCTGTCATGCTCCTGGGATTCATATCCTTCCCGGTATTCACGCGCGTCTTTTCCGTTGCTGAATATGGCGTTATCAACCTGATCACGAATACCGTCTTGCTTTTGACGGTATTATCTAAATTTGGTTTTCAGCACTCCGTTCAGCGTTATTACCCTGAAGGGGAGACAGCTACCAACCCTGACGACCTGCGCCGTTACTACTCCACACTGTTCTATAGCACAGCGCTCCTGGCGCTGGCGTTGACTCTGCTGTTCATCGCGGCATTGCTTCTTGGAGCAGGGCGCTATTTTGGAGTTACCGCAAGCGGTACCCTTCTGCTTGCATGCAGCCTGATCATGATCCGCTCGTTGCGATCCATGCAGATGAACCTGATGCAGATGGAGAACAAGACCCGCCTGTTTAACGGCATGGACATCCTGCAAAAAGCGCTGACCATCGGCGTGATTTGCGCATTATTGTTCTTCTGGCAGAAGACTGTTTTTGCCTTCTTTCTTGGGCTCGTGATCGTTGAGGGCATCATCCTTCTGCAATATGTGCCCGTTCTTGGTCGCCGCCAGCTGCTTTCTCCCAGCATGTTCGACGTAGGTTTTCTCCGTACTGCTGCTGCTTTCTCACTGCCGTTGATGGCAGCCGAAATCTCCTGGTTCGTCCTCGACTCCGGAGACCGTTTCTTCATCCAGCATTATCTTGGCGCGCAGGCGCTTGGTTTTTATGCCGCGGCGTACGGCATCGCCATCTATCTTCAGGACGTGATGATGGCGCCTTTGCAAATGGCGCTCTTTCCCATCTGCATGCGCGTCTGGAACACTGAAGGCAAGAAAGCGCTGCAGGATTTTCTTTCCCGCAGCCTTGACCAGTTTATTTTCGTCGCAGTTGCAGTGGTATGCGTGGCCATCGTGACTTCGCGCGACGTCATCGTCCTGCTCGCATCCCGCAAATTTCAGCAAGCGCACACCCTGCTGCCATATTTGGTAATTGGGCTGGTGCTTTCGGCCGTCACCATTTATTTCCGTCCCGGCCTCATGATCCACAAGCGAGCTACCAAAATCGCAGTCGCCACTTTTTATGCCGGCTTTCTCAACGTGGCGTTGAACGTAATCCTGCTGCCACGGATTGGCCTTGTTGGCGCGGCGATTGCCACCACCGTGAGCTACGCAGGCATCGTCGTATTTCTTGCTTACCAGTCAATGCGCGTGCTGCCGTACAAACTCGAACTCATCTCGTTCGCAAAATATGCCATGACCGGCGCTGCCGTCGCATGGCTGGTCATGCAACTGCCTGTAGAAACACCTTTGCTGAGCGCGATCATGAAGGGAAGTCTGATCCTGGTGCTGTACGCCGCGATCCTTTTTGCTATCGACCTGCGCGTGCGTGAACTGCTCACCAGCATTTGGACTGCGCTCAGTGGCTGGCTGCATTCGTCCAATGAGCGAGTTCTGGAGCCGATGCCCACCGTCACGGAGAGGACCTGAGCCATGCATTTTGGACTTGAACAATACGTCCCACTGGCCCTCTACATTGGCGCGGTCGCTGCCTTTTTGCTTTCGTTGTTCTGGAAACCCCAGGCGGGCCTGTACTTCTTAATCCCGTTGCTGCCGCTGCAGACTGTTCGCTATCGCATTCTTGATTTTCCTCTTGGCAACAAGCTTATTGACATGCTGTTGCTTGGAGTCGTTCTGGGCGCAGTCTTCAAAGGCGGCTTCCGCTTCGCCAAAACGCCGATGAACAAATTTCTCATCATCTTCGGCGTATTTTGCTACATCCAGCTCTGGCGAGGCGCATTCTTCCTGAACACAGAAATGCCGCTCTCCATCAGCGATCCGCGCTTTTCCAACTGGAAGAACTACATGGTCATGTTCGTCATTTTTGCCGTCACCGTGAGCGTGATCAAGGATGTAAAGCAGATCAAAATTATTGTCGTGCTCATGTGCCTTTCGGTGCTGGCCGTGAACAAAGGCTATTACGGCACCATGAGTGACCGCGACACGTCGCACTTCTCGTATGACGTTCGCGATGGCGGCGCTCTTGGCTACGCGGGCGTGAATGGCGTGGCCACATTTGAAGCCGAATTCATGTTATTTGTCCTGGGGCTGAGCGCCTTGCAGAAGCGCAAATCGCTCAAATTCGCGCTCTGGGGACTATTTGCCTTCAGCGCGTATTGTCTGCTGTTTTCTTACTCCCGCGAAGCCTACGCAGGGATTCTCGTCGGTTTATTTTTCCTCGGATTGGTCCGGCAGCGCTGGGTGCTCGTCGCTCTGGCTGTTTTCCTGTTCAGTTGGCAAAGCTTTGTGCCGGTCTCTGTACAGGAACGCGTGCTCATGACCTATGACAAAAATGAGCAACAGCTTGATACCTCAGCGCAGGACCGCGTGGTCCTGTGGGATGACGCCATGAACCTGTTTCACCAGAATCCCGCGTTCGGCGCCGGTTTTGATACCTATGAATGGCAGCATCGAGTCGGTATTTACACTGACACGCACAACTACTTCCTGAAAGTTCTGGTGGAAACCGGCGTTCTCGGGCTGATGCTCTTCCTCTTTCTTCTGGCCAAAATGACGCGCCTGGGAGTGAAGCTCTATCGGACCGCGCAGGATCCATTCCTTCAGTCGATTGGTTTGGGCTTCTCTCTCTTGATGGCCTGCGTCTTCGTCGTGAATTTCTTTGGCGATCGCTGGTTGTATGTGGAGGTAAACGGGTTTCTCTGGGTCATGCTGGCATGTGTTGTGCGTGGGCAGATGATAGAAAGCGTGCGCAAGGACGAACCTGCTGAGATCGCCACGGAAGCTCCGCCGGAGCCTCTACCCTGGGAGCACGAAGAAGAACCGGCGTTGGCTTAAGGAGCAGTAAATACTATGTGTGGAATCTTTGGACAAATCGGCAGCTCACCGGCAGACGAAAAATGCGGGCTGGAACTCCATCATCGCGGCCCGGACGATGCTGGACTCAAGTATTTCAGTTTGTCCAACGGATCGGTCTGGGTGAGCTTGCAGCACCGCAGGCTGTCTATTATTGACCTCTCATCCGCCGGGCATCAGCCCATGTGCAATGAAGATGAATCCATATGGATCACCTTCAACGGCGAAATTTATAACTTCCAGGAATTGCGCACGCAATTGGTTGCCGCCGGACACGCCTTCTGCTCGCATACAGATACTGAAGTCATTATCCACGGCTATGAGGAGTGGGGAGCTGAGGTGGTGAAGAAGCTGCGCGGCATGTTTGCCTTTGCCATCTGGGACCACCGCCACCACCGCATGCTGCTGGCCACCGACCATCTGGGCAAGAAGCCGCTCTTTTACTCGAATGGCGATCGGAAATTCGTCTTTGCTTCAGAGATCAAAGCCATTCTTCAGGCCGGCGTTCCTGCGGAACTCGATCCCGTGGCCATGCACGACTATCTCACCTATTTATATTTCCCATATCCCTCCACTGCATTCAAGCACGTGCGCAAGATGGCGCCCGGATCGGCCATGGAGATCGTGGTCGACTCAGAAGGAGATGTGCACCGGCGTGAATGGAAATATTGGGACGCCGCGGAAACTGCCGGCACACCTTTGCAGATGTCAGAAGCGGAGATGATTGATCGTGCGCGCGATTTGATGGAAGAATCGGTCAAGCTGCGCATGATCAGTGACGTGCCCCTGGGACTCTTTCTCAGTGGCGGTCTTGATTCCAGCGCGATTACTGCCTTTGCCGCAAAGAACAGTCCGGAACAAATCAAGACGTTCACCATCGGATTCGAGAACAGCAAGTTTTACGACGAGCACCCCGTCGCCAAGCTCGTTGCCGAAAGATTCAATACGGAGCACCACATTCTGCAGGCGGACGAAGCCTGCGCCGCCTACATGACTGATGTCGTGCGGCACTTCGACGAGCCATTCGGCAATCCTACGGCAATTCTTGAATACATCATTACTAAACAGATGCGGAAGCACGTTACAGTCGCCATCTCTGGTGATGGCGGCGACGAACTTTTTGGCGGCTACGTGCGCTATGCCGGCGCTGCTCTGGCCCGGCGCTACCGCCAGCTACCCCAGTTTGTCACCAAGGGTCTAGTCTCGCGGTTGTCTGGATTCATGAGTGACGCCACTGATGGACGCCACGGCTTCCGCCGCGTCCGTGAGTTTGCGCAGTCAGCCTGGCAGGCGGAAGAAGATATGTACATTGACTGGGTCGGCTATTTCTCTGAGAGTGAGAAGCAGGAACTGTATACACCTGATTTCTCCGCGTCCGTGGGCGGACGCAACTCAGGAGATTTTCTGCGCCAGTTCTTCCGCCGTGGTGCCAAGCTGGATCCAATGAGCCGTTTAGGCTACGTCGATTCCGCGTCCTTCCTCTGCTGCAATTGCCTGGAATATGCCGATCGCATGTCCATGGCCAACTCTCTTGAGGTGCGAGCGCCCCTTACTGACTATCGGCTTCTTGAGTTTGCCATGCAGGTGCCGCAGCGCATGAAGGTCCGCAACATGACTACCAAGTGGATAACCCGGCAGGCCATGCGGGACATCCTGCCCCAAGAGGTGATCACGAAGAAAAAGATGGGCTTCAATCCGCCGTTGCCGCAGTGGATCAATGGCGAACTCAAGCCGGTGATCAGGGAATTTCTTTCACCCGCGGCAATCGAGCGCCGTGGGCTATTCCGCCCAGACGCGGTGCAGAAGCTTCTGCGCGATCATGCCGAGAATCGCCGAGACAATGCATTGAAAATCTGGGCACTTCTGATGATAGAAGTCTGGCAGCGTATGTACTTCGATAAACAGTCAGCGGAATCGGTGCTCGAATCGGCTATGGGCGAGACCAAGCAAAAACCGATGATTCAACTCGGGCAATCAGAAAAGGCCGGCGTAGTCTGTATCCAGTAGGGAAACAATGGTAACGCTTATGGCGGGCCAATTCGGAGCGGGTGTAGCAGGCGGAGCCAGAATTGTATTCTGGCTGGCCGCGTTCTTGTTGTTTTATGTCTACGCTGGCTACCCGCTTCTTCTCGCCGCAATTGGCTTGTTTGTACGCCGCCCGCGTCCCGATGCGGGCTATGCTCCCCGAATATCAGTCCTGATTGCCGCCTATAACGAAGAAGACGCCATCGAGCGCAAAATTCAGCAAACGCTGGCGCTGGAGTACCCTCATGAAAAACTTGAAGTATTGGTCCTCTCGGACTGCTCCACGGACCGGACGGATGAAATAGTTAAAGCGTTTCCTGACAAACGTGTTCGCCTGGTCAGAATGGCGGAGCGTCGCGGAAAAACTTTCGCCCAGAACGTCGGGGTGAAACAAGCCACAGGCGAAGTGATCATTTTCTCCGACGCCACGGCAATCTATCACTCTAAAGCTTTACTTTACCTTGCGTGCAATTACCAGGACGCTTCGGTTGGCGCCGTCAGCGGGCGGTATCAATATTTTGATCCGGGCCAGCAATCTCCCACCGGCCTGGGCAGCGTTGCTTTTTGGAATTATGAAAATTTGATCAAGAAAATGCAGTCGAGTATTCGCACGATTACCGGTTGCTGCGGCTGCATTTATTCCGTCCGTAAAGCGGCTTACACGGAGCTGCCGGCCGATATCATTAGCGATCTGGTTCAGCCTTTGCAGGCCATCCGGAAGGGCTATCGGGTGGTGTTTGAGGACCGCGCGCTGGCCTATGAAGAGACAACGCAATCGACCAGCGAAGAGTTTTCCATGCGCGTCCGCGTTGTGACCCGGGCCATGCGCGGATTGTTGAGCGTTTCTGACCTGCTTAAGCCATGGAAGTTTGCGTGGCCGGCGTTGCAGCTCTGGTCGCACAAGATCATGCGCTGGATGGTGCCGCTGTTTCTCATCGCGATTTTCGCAGCCAACCTGGCCCTGATCGATTTTCGTTTCTATCGATTCACCCTGGCTGTGCAATTGTTCTTTTATGCTGCGGCGCTGCTGACCATACTTTTGCCGCTGCATCGCCAATGGAAGCCACTGGGCATTCCGCTTTTTTTCTGTACGCTCAACGCCGCGGCGCTCGTCAGCATGTTGGAGATATGCCGTGGACGCAAATATGTAACCTGGCAGACCGTGAGGGCCCGTAGATGAAAATTGAATTTCTAACCCAGGAAGATTCGCTTTACGTGCTGCCATTTTTTGAGGAATTTTTACGGCACTACGCTGGCGAATTTGAGATCTCGCGCATCTCCTGTTGCCGGGCCATGGGTAAGCGTTCCCGGCTGCAACTCTTACAGGAACTCAAGTGGCTTTACGGAGTTGCCGGATTGGGCAAGCTTCTGCTGCAGGCCGCTAAAGCCAAAGTGTTTTCTTTTTTGCCGCGCAGCCGGTCATCGCAACGGTTTTATTCCATTGCCCAGCTGGCGAATGCCTATGGCATTTCTTATGAGCATGTCGATAATCCGAATAAGCCGGAATTCACTGGCGCGTTACAGCAGCGATCGCCCAATCTTTTAATCTCCGTGGCTTGCCCTTACATATTGAAAGAAAAGCTTTTGGGAATTCCGCCTCGCGGCTGCATCAACATCCATCATGCTCCACTGCCGCGATATAAAGGCATGATGCCTACGTTTTGGCAGCTCTATCATGGCGAGCAACAACTGGGCGTGACAATTCATTACATGGCAGCGAAGGTGGATGAAGGCGATGCACTCTTGCAGGAATCTTTGCCCGTCATTCCCGGCGAGTCGCTGCACGAGCTGATCCGCCGCAGCAAGCGCCATGGAGCGCACTGCATGGCCAAGGTTGTACGCAGCCTGCAATCGAATTCAGCAGTGGCAACACAGATGGACCACGCGCAGGGAAGTTACTTTACTTTTCCCCGTCGTGAAGAGGCACGCGAGTTCCGGCGGCGAGGATTGCGCGCTATCTAACGCAAAGACTTCATATGGCAAGCCCGTTTAACAGATCGGCATTAAGGGCCCATGGAAAAGTATTCTGGGCAGGCTTGCTGCGTGCTTCAGGAGTGTTGTCGCTGGCCCGCAAGTGGGTCCAACGCCACGGCGCTATTGTTCTCACGTTCCATCGCGTTTTGGCTGATTCTGAACTGCAACAAACCGCTTCGCTTGGCGGAATGATCGTTCGTCAAAAAACATTTGCCGCATTTTTGAAGTACGCGTCGCAGACTTGCGAATTTGCCAATCTGGAGCAAGAGCCTGAGTGGACTCCCACCGGGAAGCTCAAAGTGGTTATTACCTTTGACGATGGATGGTCTGACAACGCGTCGTCAGCTTATCCAATTGCTTCCCGGTATCACGTCCCTTTGGTTATTTTTATTGTTCCGGGAAGAACCGGAACCGCGTTGCCGTTCTGGCCGGAACGGGCCGCCGCTGCCCTCCACCACGTTTCTCCAATAAATGGCAATCGACGCGCTGTCTCAATTAGAAAGGCCATTGAAGCGCTCAAGACGCTGCCTGCAATGGAACGCGAAACTCGGATCAGCCAGATGGTCGGCTCTGCCGGCGTTCTTGAGCCTTCTGCCGCAGTGGACAAGGCAATGACCTGGGAGCAGATCGCAGAGCTTCATGCCTGTGGCGTGACCTTTGGCTCACACACCAGCACGCATGAGATTCTTACCATGCTTCCCGCTGAACAGGCGGAGCAGGAAATTGTTTCTTCCCGTGAAGCCATTCAGCAAAAGCTCGGAAGCTCCTGCCACCTGTTCTCCTATCCTAACGGGGACTACTCTGAACATGTGCGTGAATTAGTAGCGCAAGCGGGATACCAGTTTGCTTTCCTAAACCAGGAACCTGGCGTCTGGACAAGCGATTGCGATCCTTTTCTCATCCCTCGCGTCAACGTGTGTGAATATCACCTGGTCGATTCCAAAGGCGAATTTTCTCCGCTGATTTTCGACTATGCCGTGGTTTGGAATGCAGCCAAAGGCTTGCTTTTGCAGCTACTGTCAAAGCGACTGAAGAAATCTAAAAGAGCTAGCCAGACTTCAGGCAAGATGTGGGAGCCGAGCTGAAAAGAAGTCCATGGGAAAATCGTCCTGACAAAGCCTTTGGCAGAAGGATAACCCAGCGGAAGCTATCTTTACTTGTCTCTCTCCGCCAGCAGATCGCGATAAACACCAATCAATTTCTGGATCATCGCCTCGGCGCTGAATCGCGTTTGTACTGAGCTGCGCCCGCATTCTCCTATTTCAACGGCACGCTCAGGATTGCGGAGCAGAGCAAGCAGTTTTTCGGCTGCGGCGGCATCATCCTCAACCGGGACCAGAAAACCATTTTTCCCGTCGGTAATGGCTTCGGAATTTCCGCCTACCCGCGTTACCACTGAAGGGACGCCGCATGCCATTGCTTCCAGCAGCGCATTGCTGAACCCTTCACTGCGAGAAAGCAAACAGAATGCGCTACTCATCTTGAGTAGCGGAACTGGATTTTCCACAAAGTCCAGCAGCTTTATGTTTTTCTCCAGTCCTAAGGAGCGGATCATTGCCTGCATTTCTGCTGAGTAGTCGCGCTCGTAAAGGCTGCCTGCAATCACAAAGACCGTGTCGGGCAGTTCGTGGCATACACGTTGCGCTGTCCTGATGAGCACATCTATGCCTTTGACTCTCCGGATGTTGGCCACGCATGTGACAATGTGTGAAACTTTGGCCCAATCGGCCCCTGCCAAAGGATTACCGGACGAGTCCTCTGCGGCAATATGCTTGAGGTCAACTCCGTTATAGACCACGGAAACTTTGTTCGGATTTATCCGGTCAGCATCAACGCAAAATCTCTTCACCTCTTCCGATACAGCAAGTACGCGGTCAGAGATCTTGTTTACCACGCGATAGGCCAAAGCATGTTTGGGCTTCCGTAGGATTCCCATGTCACGGCGGGAAGAAAGCAGCAACGCGCCGCTTAGCTTGGCCACCAGCCCACCCCATAAATTCGCAGTCTCAAAATAGGTCTGGACGATATCTACTTTTTCCGTCCTGATAAGTTTCCGCAGTGCGACGGCTGCTCTCCACGCGTCCAAATGAAAAAAACGCTTCCAGGGAAAAACGTAAACGGGAACAGAAATACCCTGGTGAATCTCCGGCTTGATACGAAAGGTGGCAATCGAGCAACGAACCAGCTCCGGCGGCATTAACTCGACCACCTTCAGCAGGTTTGTTTCTCCGCCACCTAGCGCCATTAAATGGTCGATCAGAAACAGTACGTGCGGCGTCCGCGCGTTGGCCTCGGCGCCCGTAAGTCCTTGAGGCAAGGATTCGCTGCCCAGTGCGGCCGGAGATTCTGGGGAGTCCAAGACTCGAGTTGAAAACTGTTGCATATCTTCCATAACAATCGGCAGAGGAGATACTGCCGCACAAGGCTTTAAAGAGTTATAGTGTGCAATTTGTTAGCCACGGAGCGTTAGCCGGTGCAAAACCCCAGTTCTTGCCTCAAGGTTAGAATTCTCGCTTTTTCAGTGATTTAAGCACCGCAGAAATCTGACTTGCGGGATCCGTCTTGTTACTTAGCCAATGTATTGTGACACCTTGCTGCAAGCTTTTGCACATTAACTCTGACTTTACCTCATATGTCATTGATTCTCTGTGAGCTGCTTTGGTATTACCCGTGCACAGATTCAAGGCAGATCATAAGTCCAATAAGTGCGCGTTTGTGCAACGCTTCCGGGACGCGCACTGTTGTTTTTGTAAACGGCTAGTCAATGACTGATTCAACGGATGGGATCATGATGAAAAAATTTACCTACTCTATTATCGGCATTTTATTGTTTCTGCTCTCTGGGAGTTTGGTTTCCGGGGCCCTTGAATTTCACAACGTACTCTCTGATGGCATGCAGCGCGTTCAGTCGTTTCCTGAGTCCGCATGGCTCATCGTGCTGGGATCACTCTTGATTTCCGGAGCGACCGTTCTGCGCCGCCGCCGCGCTGCCGCTCGGCCCCGATAGATCTCTCAACAAACAAGGCCATTCGTTCCCGCCGTCTTTGTAGATAAAATGAAGCCCTGCGGCGAGAGGCCTTCTGTTATTTCAAATAGTTTTGAAGCCTTAAGCGCCCGCTTTTGCTGCGTACCGGTAATATCCGTTTTCTGGTTTCTCTTCGGCAGCGTTGAAAACCACTCCCGTAATTTTGCGCGGGTCCACTTGGGCCAGCACCTTCGCCAATGACTCACGCGGCGTCTTGCGCGCGCGCGCGACAACCATCACGCTCTCGCAAGATGCGGCGATCAGTTCAAAATCGGCGAGGTTTAATGCCGGAGGCGAGTCCACCAAAACTAGTCGGAAAGATTCGGCCGCCCAACCCATGAACTCTTTCCAACGCTGGCTTGAAAACAACTCTGAAGGTGAAGCAGTGGTCTCGCCGGCTGGCAAAATGTGGAGTCCCGGAATATCGGTGCGTAGCACGGCAGACTGATAAGGGCAATCTCTTTCCAGTATCTCAGCTAGTCCGGGTGACTCCGGATCACCTGCCAAAATGGAGAGGCCGCGGGTACGCAAGTCGGCGTCTACCACCAGCACGGGCCAGTTTTCGATCTTGGCGTAACAGATGGCCAGATTGAAGATCGTCAGTGTTTTGCCTTCGCCCTGTGATGAACTGGTCACCACAAGCGACCGTGCGCCGTTCTTCGTCTGCTGTTTTACCAGGCGTGTACGCAGCGTGCGGTAGGCTTCCACGGCCGCCTGCATCGCTGGATTGTATTGCGACACCAGAAATGATCTCTCTTCCGTGCGCGGCAGCTTTATGCTGCGACAATTTTCCAGCCTAACAGCCGCAACCTGGGAAGCAACCTCACTCGACTCTTGCAGCGGTTGCAGCAAATGCTCCAGATCAACCTGCCCGGAATGCGAAGCTGCGGCTCCGTTGCTTTCCATGTGCTCTTTCAGCGAGCTGACAAGGTCCTGAATGTTGACATTCGCCGTTGCTGAAATGGACTCTGTTTTTCCGTACGGTGCGAGTTTCGTTAAAAAATTTGCTCATGCCGTCTTTGTTCCTGTCTGAACTTATCTCAAATTTGTTATTGCTCTTGATACTAAGAAGCGGTCTTGGCCAAACTTTCCTGCGGCGCTACGGGCGCAGGCTGCTCCCAGCCCATTTCCTCGGCCGCTTCAAGCACTGCGTCGGCGTTAAGCTTTTTTTAGCTGGCGCCGGAAACCAATGCCAAGAGCGTGGTCGCAAATTGAGTTGATCAGGCGCGGAACGCCGTTCGTAAGGCGAAAGACTTCTTCCAGAGCCGATGTGTTAAACGGGCTGTCGCCGCGCAGTCCGGCAACATGCAAGCGTTCCGCAATGTAGGCCCTGGTTTCAGTAAGAGTAAGCGCACGCAATTTAGTGACTACGGAAATCCGCTGTTTCAACGCCGCTAATTCAGGTTTTGCCAGTAACGGCAGAAGCTCCGGCTGGCCGCAGAGAATGATCTGAAGCACATTCACCGGATAATTATCCAGGTTCATCAGCAGGCGCACTTCCTCGATAAGGTCCGGTGGCATAAGGTGCGCTTCATCGATGATAACTACCACGGCTGTATTGTTTTTATGCGACGCGAGCAGCAGCTCGTGCAAGGCGCGCAGCCGGGCTGGCTTGGTTGGCGCGGAAGCGTGAATTTCCAACTCATCAAACAAGGCCTCGAAGAGTTCGTCGGGGGTCAGCGTTGGATTCACTACAAAGGCTGAGCGGAGTGGCCGTTCCCGCGTAGCCTCATGCGAAAGGATGTGCTGCAAGCAGTAAAGCAGAGTGGTCTTGCCGGTGCCGATGGGCCCAATAGCGACTTGCAGGCCCTTGCGGCCCACCACGCCCTCAACCATGGAACGCAGAGTGTTGCGATGCGGCTCCGCAAGGTGGAGGAAGCGAGGATCCGGCGTGAGCCGAAAAGGATCTTGTTTTAAGCCATAAAAGTTTGAATACATTGTCTGCCCTGGTGCGGACTTCCGCTGTTCTTCGGGTTAGAAGGCCAACTACCTGACTTATTGGCAAGTCAGCTGCCAAAGCATTTCAATGAACGGCTTTTGTATTCAGCAGCTTACAGGATATTTATCCCGTTTTGGCGTGTTGATTTCACCCTTTGTGCAAGAGATTTCACATTTTGCAGCAAAATTTCCTTCAACGGTAAAGCAAGCCTAACGCCTGCCGGCAGCAGTGGAGGGGATGGCTGGCGTACAGGTGGCAGCCTTTGCTTTGACGGCCCAAAGCGCCAGGCCCTCGGCACCCTCGCGAACCTGTTCGCAGATTCTGTTCGTTACAGCTTCATCGGTAAGGTAAGGATCGGCAATCGCGAGTGTTTCCGGCGTTCCAAAGAGTCCAAGCAAGGTCGTGCGGTTCGCCATCTCAGGAAAGTCCTGTCGCAGTCGATTGAGGTTTTCCAGATCCATGGCGATGATCAGGTCAGCGTTTGCCAATTGATCACGCGTAACCCGCGCAGAACGATGGAATGAGAGATCAATCCCAAAACACTTTCCGATTCGCAGGATCTTTTGCGGACAGCTTCGACCTGTTTGCTCGTGGAATCCTGCTGAATCAATTGTGACGCCGGTCAGTCGTTGTTTTGCGAGCGCGGCTGCTAAAGGACTGCGGCAGATGTTGCCATAGCACAGAAAAAGAATCTTTTCTGGCCCACCAGCAGCTTTCAGTCGGCGCAACAATGCATGGTGGCGCTGAAGAAATCTCCGTCTAATCTGCCAGTCCTTGATCTTTCGGTAGATCGGTCGCAATTGGTCAGTCACCGCCAGAGTCAGCGCACGCCGTGTGATCCCCAGATCACGCCAGTCAAAGTGGTCCCAGCTTTCGCGCCCGAGCAATGGCCGCAGAAGCTCCAGAAAAGAAACAGCGCGGGACCGTGTATGCAGCAAGGGATCGTGATGGTCTGACCTGAAGTTGCATTTGAGCCAGTCCACGTCAGTACGCAGGTCGCGTGTGTAGTAAGGATACATTGTATCTTGGTTGCGGAGCCGGTTGCTCGCCGCTTGCGATTTTCAGCAACCCAAGCGGAAAATCTAGTCCTGCATCGAGGGAAAGCGCCAGCGATCCCCAGAGACGAGGGTTAATCTCCATCAGCCAGTGTTGCCCATTGGCGTCTATCTTGAATTCAACCATGGCCACACCGTGCCAGTTGAGTGCAGTCAGCAGCTTTTCCGCATCATCCAGCATCGTCGCGGGAGGATCAATGGAACGGCGGTAGGAACTGGCGCCGCCAGTAAGCGGATACTCATGCACGCGTTCGTGGGCGAAGTGCCAGACTTTTTTGCCGCTGTTGAAAAGAAGTTCCACGCCAACACCGCGCCCTTGAACATATTCTTGTTGCTGGACCTGGGTAAGTGGAAGCCAGCGCCGCAACTGTTGCTGCCGTTCAGATTCATTTTTCACGATGGAGACGGCAAGCGTACGCAACGCGCCATCGATTACCACCTTGCTGTGCGTTGGCTTCAGCACCACGGGGAACTGTCGCACTTGGCCGACGTCGGGAAGAGTTGAAAGCAAAACTCCAGAGGGCATTGGCACGCCAAGTTGGTGCGCCAATTGCCATGTTTTTTCTTTGTCTAAGGCGATATCGAGCGCTTCATCGCCGGCAATAACGGCCTTGCGGCGAAGAGGGTCATTTTCAGCCAAGCGGCGGAGCCCTAATAGCGAAGTTTCAGTAGCCGGCACAATCAACGTGTAACTGCGGAGTCTGTCCTGCTCACGCAGCCATGCCTCGAAATCCGCCGCTCTTTCCTGCGAAGGCTGCTGCAATTTGCGTGAGACGTAGCGTGAATACATGGCCAGGCAGTCTGGCGTTTCAGCCGCAAGGTCCACCTGCACGCCAGCTCGGCCCAGACTTTGCACGGTTTCCAAGGCTGCGCGGCTATGTCCGTCAAGAACTAATACTGTCATTTCATTCATGCTTCTGGCCTGTGCAGCCGCCATGCTGTCAGCGCCGCGTTTTCGGCGCTGGGAATGCGAGGCAATCGGTGAACGTCAAGCGCGTTTGCGCCATGGATTACACCTGTTTCGGTGGTTACTGCCGCTCGATACGTTTTTTTCACAAGTTGATAAGCTCGCCTATCATAAGCGCCATTGGGATAGCAGAAGAAATCTACCTTTCGTTGTAGCTGTTGCTCCAGGCATCGGCGGCTGTCCAATATTTCCGATGCGATTTCCTCACCGCTCAACTTTGTCAAAATCGGATGGCTCAGTGTGTGCGACCCCACAGTGATCAGCTCGCGATCCAGTAAACGCAGATCATCCCAATCCATAACGTTGAAGGCTTCGCGCTGCGCGGCTGTCGCCTTGAAGCTGATCGTGGCTTCCCGAATGATTGCTTCGGCGAGGCGGCGTTGTTGCAGTTGCAGAGTTTTCATCCAATCAACAATGGCGTTAACAGAGCTGCCGGGCGAAAGCAGTTTCATATGAATCTCGGCGAGATCCGCACTGGCCAACGTCTGCAGACGGCATCGCATTTCATGGTTCCAAAGCCATTCCCCGGATTCCACCAGCGATGGACAGACAAACATGGCCGCTGGTATTTGCAATTCGCGCAAAATTGGGTAAGCCACCGTAAGGTTATTTCGCAAGCCATCATCGAAGGTGAGCGCGATTTCATGCGCCAGCGGAAAAGATCCGCTGGTTATCCGGTCCAGCATGCTTTCCAGTGAGATAACTTTGAAATGGCGTACCAGAAAACGCAATTGCTCCGCGAGTGCAGGAGCGCTTTCCTGTGGGGTGCCATGGTACATGAGGATACGCCCGCAACCCTGCCGCCGCGCGATGACTGACGAGAGCCCGCTACGGAAGGAGATGGCGTGCCCAATCGATTTCAATTCTGCTGTAACCGACAAAAACTTGCTCCATTTAGCGCCGGGTAACCAAGGCGCACGACTGCAAAGGGTCAACCAAGGGTGAGAGCAGTTAGATTGCCGTTTGTTGCCGTTTGACGCGGAGGAAGCAGTCACGATATCGGCCGCCTTGTGTTTGTGTTTCCACCAAGTTAGCCGCGATTCGCTGCTTTCGTCCGAACGGACCATCCTCAGAAAAGACAATCCTGTTGCTCAACATTGTGCAATGTTTTTCACACCTGCTGAATTAGTTCTGCAAAGCCCACCGTAAGCCGTTGCGTTCACAGCAACTTCCATAGGACTTAACGGCAGCTGCGTTGCACTATTAACCGCAGCAGGCAAAATTGCGCCTGCAAAGCACCGGGAAATGAGGATTTGTTGAAGAAGCAAGATCCAAGATCGAAGCAAATAACCCACGTCCTCAGCGTGGACGTGGAGGACTATTTCCAGGTGGAAGCGTTTGCCGGATCAGTTGACCGAAGCGGCTGGGACAAATGGCCTTCCCGTGTGGTGGCGAATACTCACCGCGTGCTGGACCTCTTTGACCGGCATAATGCCAAAGGAACATTTTTCTTTGTCGGCTGGGTGGCCGCGCGATTTCCGCAGTTGCTGCGCGAAGTACAGTCGCGCGGACATGAGCTTGCTTGCCATAGCTACTGGCATCGTACAGTCTATAGCCTTACGCCGGATGAGTTCCGCGAGGACACGCGGCAGGCCAAACACGTGATCGAAAATGCAACGGGTGTTGCTGTAAACGGTTATCGAGCGCCGAGCTGGTCCATTACCAAGTCCTGCCTTTGGGCGCTCGACATTTTGGCCGAAGAGGGATTTACTTACGATTCCAGTATTTATCCCATTCATCACGATCTCTATGGAGTGCCCGGAGGGCAAAGGTTTCCGTACACACAGGCATGCGCCAACGGATTAACGCTTCGGGAGTTCCCTCCGGCGACTCTCCGCATTCTTGGCACGAACCTTCCCGCCGCCGGCGGAGGATATCTGCGGATTTTTCCATCAGCTTTTACCGAGCTCGCGTTTCGTACATTTGAAAAAAACGGGGAGCGAGTGGTTGTCTATCTGCATCCGTGGGAGCTCGATCCGGAGCAGCCGCGCATCCAAGGGCCGCTGAAGTCGCGTGTGCGCCACTATACAAACCTTAAACACATGCACACCAAGCTGAACACCGTCTTGAGCCGGCGCAAGTTCCAGCCTTTTAAAGATGTGCTGGCTGAAGAAGCCGCTGGAGCAAACGTTCAACTAAATTCAGGCCAGTTGTCCGGAGTTGTGATCGATGAACCCCTGAGCGAGCCGGTTGTGGAAGGCGGAAGATGATGCAGCCTACTGCCGATCGCAATATGGTACTTGCTTACCACGAGATAATGCCTGAATCGAACTACGCTTACTGCGTGACATCCGAGGCATTTGCTGAACAACTGCGCTTGTTCGACGCACTAAGAAGGGCAAAGTCACTCGGCATCAAGATTACTTTTGACGACGGAGAGCAATCACAATTGCACAATGCCCTACCGTTGCTGGCTGAATACGGATTCAAAGCTACGTACTTTGTCACGCCGGGGCTGATTGGCACAGCAGCAAAATTTCTTGGATGGAATGATCTGAGAGCTTTGCAGGCCGCGCGACATTCCGTTCAGTCACATGGCTGGTCGCACAAGTTTCTTACATTTTGTTCTGAAGAAGAGCTCACTCACGAACTGCGCGCGTCAAAGCAGTCCCTGGAAGATAACCTCGGCAGTGCCGTGGAAGAAATATCGGTTCCAGGCGGACGATGGAATCGGCAAGTCATTCCCGCATGCGCCGCAACCGGATATCGCCGCGTTTACGTTTCCGATCCGTGGATCGAAGCAGAAATCGATGGAGTAGAGGTAATTGGCCGGTTCATGGTGCGGCGAACGACCACGATTCCCGACCTTGAGAAGATAGTCGGCAAAGATCCAAGTGCACTGCGCAAATTGCGTCTACGCTCCCAGTTCAGGGGAGGCTTGGTGGGAGTGTTAGGCGACAGCTTATACCACCGACTCTGGTGCCGATTGACCGGATACAACGAGTTTGAGGCGGCCCGTCAGCAAGACATGCATGTTTGAGAGAGAAGAAATGAATCGCGTAAAGGTTTTACAACTCATCAGCAGCGGCGGCTATTACGGCGCAGAAAACATGCTGCTGAACCTCTGCGCCAGCCAGCAGAAATCCGGCTGCGAAAACAGCCTGATGCTTTTTTACAACGTGCATGCTCCGAATGTTGAATTCTATGAGCGCGCGCGGCGTCGCGGCCTGAGCGTGCGCATGGTGCATTGCCAGGGACGCGCCGACTGGCGTGCTGTCCGCCAGATTGAAGAATGTATTCATGAAGATGGTATTCAACTGCTGCACACGCATGGATACAAGGCAGATCTTTATGGCTATGTTGCCGCGCGGCGTTGCGGCAAACCGATTGTTGCAACCTGCCATAACTGGGTGGGAGGCACTGCGGCTCTGGGCATCTACAACCATCTTGACCGCATGGCGCTTAAAAGATTCCATGGGCTCGCGGCGGTTTCGGATTCGGTAGCGCAGCGCCTGCTCGATTCCGGCGTCGCCCCTAAAAAACTCAGGACAATAGCCAATGGTATCGATGTGGAACCGTTTGAGCGGGCACGTCCTCTGCCGGTGTTCGACTTTGATGGGAACAAAGTTGTCGGCATGGTGGCCCGCCTGGATCTTCAGAAAGGTTTTGAGTTTCTGCTGCGAGCTGCTCGTGAACTTTGCGAAGCTTTTCCTGGGTTGAAAGTTGTCATTGTAGGTGAAGGGCCGGACCGCCATGCGATTGAGAACATGATCCAGCGATTGGGATTGAACTCTAACGTAATTCTGGCTGGCCAGCATTCCGATATGCCCAGCATCTATGCGGCGTTGGATATCTTTGTGCTGCCGTCGCTCAATGAAGGATTGCCTATGACTATCCTTGAGGCCATGGCTGCTTCCAGACCGGTGATTGCAACCAGAGTCGGCGCGATTCCAAGAGTAGTCAAGGATGGAGAAACGGGCTTGCTGGTTGATCCCGGCGATGTTAACGGATTGCGGAATGCTCTCGCGCAATTGCTCTCGGATTCTGATTTCTGCAGCCGTCTTGGCTCCGCCGGCCACGAATGGGTCAGCCGCAGTTACACCTCTGAAGCCATGGCACTGAAATATCGCCAGATGTACGAAGAAGTTCTTGGCGCTCCGGCCATGGCCGCAGTCCCCGCTCCAGCAATGGATAACAGGAACGCTGATGCGAGGCGCGCGTGAGCTCCACGGAACAGCCACTGTTGTGGACGAGCATCGCACAAGCTGTGTCAGCTCCTGTGATAAGCATCTCCATCATCATCCCTGCGCTGAATGAGGAAAAGATGATTGGTCGCTGCCTTGACTCGCTGACACGGCTGGCCTTTGCGCGTGATCGATTTGAAGTTCTGGTGGTGGACAACGGATCGCGCGATAAAACTCTGACGGTGGTGGAATCATTCAAAGATCGCCTGAATTTGAGGATCCTACAACAAGTTGGTGTTCGTATTTCTGCGCTGCGAAATCTTGGCGCGCGCGCCGCATCGGGGGAGATCCTGGCATTTCTCGATGCAGATTGTCTCGCACCCACAGATTGGCTGGATCGTATCTATGCCTTGACGCCCCGGGAGAGCGCAGGCGTTCTGGGCGCGCACTATCTATTGCCGGAAGATTCATCCTGGGTAGGAAGAACATGGCACCGCTATCAGGAAGCACCCAAGTCGGGCGAAGTATCACATGTTCCTGCGGGCGACCTGATCATGCGCCGTGAAGACTTCCTAAAGCTCGGCGGGTTTGACGAGTCCATCCAGACCAATGAAGACTATGAGCTTTGCGACCGCGCAAGAAAAGCCGGCATGCACGTTCGCGCTTTACCCCAGATCGGCGTGGTCCATCTAGGGACGGCCCAGAGCTCGCGCGTGTTCTTTCGCAAACAAGCGTGGCATGGAACGCACGTCATCAAGGTGTTTCTCCGCGATCCGCTGAAATCGCATAATCGCAAAGCAGTGTTCTTTGCGGCCTACACTTTGCTTAGCTTATTGGCAGTAGCGGCAGGTTTCGTATGGGCGCTGGCGTTGCACGGGCCTTGGTTATTGCCTGGGGTAGGATTCGCCGCATTGTGCCTGCCGCCAACGGCACTCGCAATCAAGTGCGTCCTTAACAGCCGGAAATACTCTGACTTCTTTCCTTTACTCGCGCTCTACTTGACTTACGGAATCGCCCGCGCCAAAGCCCTTCTAAGCATCAAGAACTTTTTCTAGATCCCATTGTCTAGTGGACCGCTGCCCGGACGTTCGTCGGCGGGTTTGGCCTTGTTGCTGTGCCGGAGAAAAATTCATAAGCGCCAAGATCGTAGGCTGCTCCTTGCGCGCGCAGCACTCCATCTTTGTCTGTATCAATCGTCGGGCCGGGGTTCGGCTCAAAAGGATTGCTGGGCACAATTGTCACGCCCGTGTTAATCGCCGGGCTGCCAGTGAGGATGTGGAAATCGCCAATAGTGCGATTCGCGAACACAGGATCCGCGTTGATGTTGTTGGTGGTCTGCGCCGGTCCCGAGCCAACTCCGAACCAAAGGTTCTTGTCTCCGGTGATCTGTGACGTGCTGCCGTCAATATAAATCTCACCCACTAGTTGGTAAGCGATGTTGTTGCGGAGATGCATGATCAGCGTTGCCGGGCCGCCGCCCACGCCAAACGTTCCCGCGAGCCGCTGGCATTGGACGAGTTGTTGGCAGCGCAATCTGAAAGGGTGTTGTTAAATACTTCCACTGAGCCCGTTCCGGCTACCCCATTATTTGTGATGCCGGCAACATAGATGCAAGAAAACGCCGCGCCAAGTTGCAGGGGATCCATGCGGCCAACGTTGTAAATCACGTTGTTGTAAGCCTCCACGGGGCCTTTTGACGGATCGACAGTGGCGAAGTTGATGCCGTTACAATTGTCGCCATGAATCAGGTTGTCATGCACGTGAAGATCGAATTGATCAAAGCCGGTCGTATCGGCAACGCCGCAGCTGGGAGAGCAAAGCGGTGACGAATGGAACTGCAAAGCGCGGCAGGTAAAGTTATCGTGAATATGGTTCCAGCCAACGTCCACATGGTTGGAATCAGTGCTGAAATAAACCGCGTGATAAAACTTTGAGGACGTGGGATTGATTCCGGCATTGTGCACGTCATTGCCGTAGAACTTTGCCTGATTGCCTTCACTCATTTCAAAGCAGCCCACCTGGTCGTCAGCGCCGGGGCACTGCATTTCATTACCGATGATCCGCCATCCCGTTCCGCCAATATCCATGGCTTGGGTGCCGCCTACAATATGCAATTGTGAAATGACCCAAAAATCTTCCCTGGCGCCAATGTTCGGTGTGCGGATTCCATAATGCAGACCGCCTGCCACTCCCACTGTCACAGTTGCGTTGGGATAAGCGATCAATGCCTTGGGCGCTGTTGCTGTTCCGGAATTGCTGGAGCCCGCGTTGTCCATGCTCAGGTATGCGGTGAAATTGTCTTCTGAAGTTTGCGCAACTCCGTCTTCGATATAGGCCGTGTCACCTGCAGCGATGGCGTTCTTGGCTTTTGGAATGGTCTTCCACGGCGAAGCGAAGCTGCCTGTGTTGGCGTCATTGCCCGTTGTCGCGACAAAAAACACGTTGCCCGCCCGTACCGTGAATGGTAACCCGTTACTGACGCCGACTCCGGGCACATTCACGATGATGCTTCCGGTTTTTGCGGCAGCCCCCAGCTGAAAAATGATTTTGCCATCTGACCAGAGAGGATAACTGGCAACAGCGCCTCCACCGACCGTCACCGTCGCGGTGCCTTGCGTGGCTCCAAAGCCCTTGCCCCAGATTGTCACCCACACGCCGCTATTGCTCTGGCCGCCAGTGTTGGGACCGCTTTCCAGGTCAGAGAAAAAGATGCGCGGTGGCGCAGTTTGCGCGGACATAAGTGCCGCAGAGAAAATCAAGGAGAGGGCTGTAACGATTTTTAGAAATCTAAGCATTGCAACTCCCAACTTCAAATCTTTGTGGCGAACCGAAAACGGCGCCATTGGCCTTAGGGCACGGGAATAGTCACCGCAACCTGCGTAGAAGCCGCGCTTTCTGTGCCGCTGGTATCCACAGCGGTGACCACATAAAAATACTGCTTGCCGGAAAAGGGCGTGGTATCGGTAAAAAGCAGCGTTGACGTTGTGAGCGTTGGAGAAATTTTGCTGTATGGGCCTCCGCTCACGGTTCCGCGATAGACGTTATACCCTTGCAGCGTCGCAGACGTGCTCGGGTCCCAGGCGATATCGACTGAGTGCGCGAGCGGAGCAAGGCCCGTACCAGTAAGGGGGACGGAGAGGACTGTTGCGCCATTGCTCATCAGAGCCAGGCTGCCATTCACTGTTCCCGCCGCTGCTGGATTGAACACAACCGGAACATTCACGCTTTGTGCCGGATTCAGGTTGATCGGCGTCGTGATACCCACAGAGAATCCAGAGCCGGCAATGGTGTCCTGCGTAATTGCCACAGCAACACTTCCTGTGTTGGTGATTTTTACTGTTTGCGTTGTCGGGGTGTTCAGCACCTCAGAGCCGAATCCAAGGCTGCTGGGGGTTGCGGCCAGACTGGCTGAAGAAGGTGCGGGAGTCGGAGTGGGAGTTGGCGAAGAAGCCGGCGATCCAGTGGCGGACTGTGAACCGCCTCCTCCACAGCTGATCGCGCTCACCATGGCGATGAGTAACGCCAGAAAGATCCCGACATGAACTGCGTAATTCGTTTTGTTGCGCACAGTAACTCCTGAATTCCGGAAGCAAAATTTCAGGCGCATTGCCAGCGCTGCTGAAACTTCTCCATCAACTTCATCACTTCACTGTTTGCGTCTCAAGAAATAAGTGTCTGCAGTCGAATCGTTCGACCATGCACCACGTCATGTGCAGTCCACTGTCTTCCAATGACCGCCCGTGCGCGAGCGTGCGCGCACTTGCTCTTATCTCTTGCTTGAAATGCTTGGCCAGAAAAACCAAAGTTCCCGGAAGGAAAACTAACGAGGGTACTGCTCGGTTGTTGCAAAGACGAATTGCAAGAATGTGGCCATAGAGCCAGGAACTCGCAAATGCTGCAATTTAGCGGGTATCAGTAAGTGGGGCAGGAAGCAGAAGGAATCAAAAGTGTAAATTATTCAGACACTAAGACAATGAAGATGTAATTTCGAGATCGGTAGTTTAGCTGACGCAAGCAATTGCGTAGTGTGCAATAACTTGCACACTGCTACACGCTACGAGATGCGAGTCATCTCAAGTCGAAACACGCTTTGTCCGAAATAAGAGAGAGTTTTGGGAATTGAAGTGAGTCTCGCGTACCGCAGAAGCTTCCCGCTTGCCCAGGTAATCTGGGGATCGCCAAAGCCGCAGCCGCTTAGTAGCTTTGCCCAGAACTCCGGCTGCTGATGCTTGAACCATTCAATGTTGGGCGTTAGTGGGTTCCGAACTCCCAAGTCGCCGAAAAGATTGTGCCGCGCAGCGTCCATGATAATGAGCTTGCCGCCCGGCCTCATCATGGCGGCGATGTTGCGGAAGATGTTCTGGTACTCGCGGGCTGCGTCCTGAGATTCAAGCAGAGCTATGCAGCTTTTTTCATCCAGGTGGTTGATGGAAGCCACCGATAGCACAACGTCAAAATGGTCCTTGGGACCCTGAAACCCTTGGACGGTTAGCGGAAGAATAGTTGCTTGCGGCAGAGCAAGTTTGTCCGCCATCAGCCTAAAAACTTTGTGGCATTCATTGGAGTCGTAACAGCCTTCAGCCATCGGCTCTAAACCAACCGATTCAGCGCCATGAAGAGCTGCCCACAGGCATAGCATTCCCTTACCGCAGCCGATCTCAAGCATTGTCTTGTCGCGGAAATCTATGTCGCGAAACAGCTGCTTGGCAAAACGCGCGAAATCAAAGCCATGGTTCCATAAACCCATTTCCTGGCCAAATTTTCTGAGTCGCTCGGCAGGAGAAATAGTCGTTGGTTCGGTGGAAAAGCTTTGATAGATGGTTGACATGTTTGACTCCGATTAAAAGTTTTATTGCAAAGGTCTAGCCGCGAGGCGTTGCACGGCCCCGATAGGCAGCCACGACGCCTGACGGAAGCTTGCGTTTTACCCATCCCTTGATTTCACGTTTTAGCTTTTGTACCTGGAGATAGAAACGCGCTCGCCTTGAAGGTCCGGCAATAAATAAGTTGAGATAATTTTCCTGGTGCGCTCCGAACTTTGATTTATACGGATCCGCCCCTCCAAGAAAGTCATAGCGTCTGGTGCCGGAGCTGATCATCTCTTGCAGCAGATGTGCTTTCAAAGCGTAGCCGATTTTTTCTGAAGCGTATTTTGGATGGAAACCTTCCTGGAGCAGTGAGACCGTGTCGTTGTAGCGAAAGCAGAATTGAGCGCCAACAGTTTCGCCATTCAATTCCAGCAGCCAGAATTCCAGCCAGCCGCGTTGCAGGAACGCCGCAGCCATCCGCTGGTAGAAATCGCGACGCGCGTTGTCGGCGAATGCTCCGGCCTCACCGCGGCCGGTCCAGCGCATCTGATGAAGGTCAAACAGTGTATCCAGTTGTCCTTTGAGGTCACCCTGCTTTTCACAGCGCAAGAATTGGACTGTGAAGCGGGACTGAAGGCGCTTGGGATAACGAGTAAGCAATGGCCGAAATGACGGTTCCAGCGAATCCAGATACTGCTGCCACGTCGGCGGCAAATCAATAATAAAGTTTGGCGTGAGCGTGGAATCGATGCTCATGCCTGACTGTTGGGTCTCATGCAAGAGCGACTCAGCCGCAAGCGAATGCTGCGGCAGTGTCTCCATCTGGCAAAGGTGCCATTTTTTCTGACTGGCAAACCACGCGATAAATGCTTTCGTGCAATCATTTTCGTATCCGGGGGCGGTAATGATATTCAGGCCGTCAGAGTCTCCTGATCCCGCGCCCACCATCCGCAAGGTTTTCAGGCCGTAGCCCACAAAAGGTATTTGGTAGGAAAAGAAGGGAACGATTCCGACTACGTCTCCGACCGAGTTTTCAAAGACCAGAGCAAGAAAATTTCTGTTCTGGCCATAGGCTTGCCACCATGATGCGAGCCATTCTGGCGTTTGAAAGATCGAAGCCGCTGGATTGCCTTCCAGCATCCTGTTCCACTGTTCCCGGAATTGGTCCAACTCATCCCATGCTGAGCAGATATGCACTGACAACACGCCTCGCGGTGCCGTGGCAATTTGTGGAGCGAGTTTGGCGTGAGTGGCAGACATAGCTTCGCCAGTCCGGTAAATGTGCAACTCAGCGGCCACCGCTTGACGCAGCCTTGCTGCGTAAGGTGTTCTGATTCATGAGCTTCTTGCACCCACTTCTTTGGAGACAGGCAGATTTCACCTAAAAATGTGAAATGATTTTCACAATTGTGATAAAGAATCCGGCAGAGCTGTGTAAATATTTTGTAAATCAGCAACTTTCCTCTTGCAAATGATTTGCATATTCCCTATAGTGCATTGTACTTAAGTACAATAAAGGTTTGGCCAAGTGGACGATTGCCAATAATCTCAGCAAGTGCCCCCAGCGCGGTTTCAATGCAGTTATGAAACTTCCTGAGTGCTGAAATTGATGGCATTTCGACGGAACCGGACACCTGGAAGGGGTTAAGAATTTGCAACACCAACTCATATCGATTGGGCCGCTCAGCATTGGATTTAGTCCTATGCAGTGCGCAACAAAAGATATCTTCCAGTCGGACGTTGTTGAAGCTGCGCGGCGTAGTTTGCCACAGTGGTTTCACCAAGCGCTTTCCCTTCCATTCCACTCAAAATATTTTCGATCATGCTGCTCTGGATGCGCCAAGTCTTGTCTTGATCGCCAATGAAGGCGCAAGCGCATTGATGGGCTGCAAATAATTACAACTTAGTGACGTGAATCACAGCCAGGGCCGGGAACTAGAAACGAAGATTAAATTTTCAAAAGTTTGAGATGGGGTTTAGATGGGGGCCCTGATCGAAGAAAGCGACTGGCCGATTGGACAGAAAATGGGAAGGGGAATGATGGAGCAACAACACGCTAATACCGATGCTGATTGTCCGGTATGTCACAGCCTTCTTCATTCCACAGTACATTCGTCTCATTGCTCCGGCAATGGAATCGTGGAGGTGACTCCTCCTGAGCGCCGCAAACGTCAGCTACGTTGTGGACATGAAGAAGTTGAGCCATCGGCTTTTCCTCTGGTGTCTGCGGCACATGAATTTAAAACACCGCTGGTGGTCATGCTTGGGTATACAGATCTTTTACTGAATGGCCATCTAGGCGCGGTAAACCAAAGACAGAAGCAGGTGCTGGGAGAGATACAGGAAGGCGCGCAGCGCTTGCAAAAACTGATTCAGGACCTTTTGCTGCTTCAGGAGCTCAAGGCCGGCCGGGGCGTTGCCCAGAACCAGGAATCCACAAGCGTGGATGAAAGTGTTAGCGAGATTTTTAACTACTGGTCTCCCACGGCCACGCAAAAACGCGTCAGGTACCAGTTCAATCCCTCGGAAGGCAATGAGAGAGTACGTATTGAACCGCTCAAGCTGCAGCATGTTGTTTCCAGCTTGATTGAAAACGCGCTGAAGCATACGCCCGCTCAAGGGCTGGTAACGGTCACCGTGACGCCTTGTTTCTGGGAACGGCGGAAGGCGCAGAGCGAATTTTTGTTCAACATGGAGCGGAAAGAGACCTGCAAGGTAGAAAACGCTGTGCGCATTGACGTAAGTGATACCGGGCGCGGCATCGCACCCGAGCATCATGATGAAATTTTCGGGGACTTTGTGCAGTTGCCGGGCGGGTCCGCTCGCGGCACGGGGTTAGGACTGGCCATAGCCCGGCGTCTGGTGGAAGCGCACGGTGGGGTCATCTGGGTGGAAAGCGAAGTAGGCAAAGGAAGCAAGTTTTCATTGTTGTTGTCCCAGGCCAAATAGGAGACAAAGTGATTAGCGCGCCAAACATACTACTCGTCGATGATGAGCCGAGTGTTCTTCGTTATACCAAGACTCTGCTTGAAATTGAGAACTACAACGTAGAGACCGCAAATAGCGGTGAAGAAGCATTGCAGCGCATGACACGGGGACCGGCTCCCAACTTGCTTGTGCTTGACATGGTGATGCCGGGAATGGACGGCCTGCAAACGCTGGAGAACTGCAAGAAACTTCATCCCGAGCAAAAAGTTGTGATGATCTCCTGCGTGAATGACACCAACCGGGTGGTACAGGCGATTAAGCTCGGCGCGTCCGACTACGTGACGAAACCGTTCTTATCGCAGCAGTTTCAGGGCGCTATTCGCAAGGCGCTGAACACCGGCATGTTGAACACTCCATCGCCTGTTCAAGCTCCGGTCAAAGGCTCAGAGCTGGTTGACAATCTGGACGAGGATTTGTTCTTTCTGGCGGCAAGCCCTGCCATGAAACAGATTCGCGCACAAGCCGCGCTGATCGCCAAGGTGAACGTGCCGGTGCTTCTTCTGGGTGAAAGCGGCGTAGGCAAAGAAATTCTGGCACGATTGATTCATAAGCTGTCGATTCGGGCGCATCGCCCCATGGTGAAAGTAAACTGCGCGGCGCTGCCGGCGGACCTGCTGGAAAGCGAACTGTTCGGTTACGAAGCAGGAGCTTTTACCGGCGCCAACAAATCAAAGCCGGGTAAGTTTGAGATGGCGCACAAGGGAACCATTCTTCTGGATGAGATCGGGGAAATGAGCGCGGCATTGCAAGCCAAGCTGCTGCATGTTCTTCAGGACGGCACGTTTTCACGCCTGGGCGGGCGCGCCAATGTTACAGTCGATGCGCGTGTTTTGGCGGCTACCAATATCGACGTGAAAAAAGCCATTGCGGAGCGCAGGCTCCGTGAAGATCTTTACTATCGCCTGAATGCTTTTACCGTCACGGTGCCGCCGTTGCGTGAGCGGCGTGAAGAAATTCCCATCTTGCTGCGCTATTACATGAACAACCTTGCCCGCCAGTTCGGGAAGAATCCTTTACCGATCTCTGACAGACTGGTGCAGGAATGCACGCGTTACGCGTGGCCCGGCAATCTGCGCGAGCTGGGAAACCTGGTAAAGCGTTATCTCGTACTGGAAGACGAAAACCAGGTGCTGGATGAGCTGCAGACGAAAAGCAAGGAGGGAAGCGTTGAAGATGGCGCGTCGTCATCCGGGCATGGTGGACTCAAAGCCCTGGTACGCAGCTTGAAAGATGATGCGGAAGCCAAAGAGATCCAGCGCGCCCTGGACGATTCCAACTGGAACCGAAAAGTGGCCGCCGCGGAATTGAATATCAGCTACAAGGCGTTGTTATATAAGATTAAGCAGCATGGCTTATCGCCAGCCGGGAGCCGCGAGTTCGGCCTGCGCGCCAAAGCCAACTAAGCAAGTTCCAGGGGCAATCCAAGCGTTGCTGCTGCGACTGACGAGGTTTATTTATTCTGATGGCGAAGTATTTGGTTACGGGCATTGCTGGGTTCATAGGCTCTTCGATTGCGCATGAGTTGGTCAGCCGTGGTGAGACCGTAAGAGGCCTGGATGATTTTTCCACCGGAAAAAGGGAAAACATCGCCGACATTAAAGACGACATCGATTTCAGGCAGGTCAGCCTTCTTGATAAAGCAGGACTGGCTTCGGCCTGTGACGGAATTGACTACGTCATTCACCAGGCGGCCTTGCCTTCAGTACCAAAATCGGTAGTCGAGCCCGAGTTGACGCATGGAGTCAACGTGAATGGCACGCTCAATCTTCTGCTTGCCGCGCGTGATGCCGGTGCAAAGCGTGTGATCTATGCCGCTTCTTCTTCAGCCTATGGTGAAAGCGAAGTCTTGCCCAAAAGGGAAGACATGGTTCCAAAGCCTATCTCGCCCTACGCGGTCCAGAAACTTACCGGTGAATACTATTTACAGACATTCTCAAAGGTGTATGGTTTGGAAACGGTAAGCCTGCGCTACTTCAATATTTTTGGTCCGCGCCAAGACGCAAACTCCCAATATTCCGGTGTGCTGGCCAAATTCATTACGCAGATGCAACTGGGAGAGTCGCCCACAATTTTTGGCGATGGCGAGCAGAGCCGCGATTTCACTTTTGTCGCCAATGCCGTGCAGGCCAATTTGAAAGCTTGCGTCGCGCCGGCGGATGAAGTATCAGGCCGAGTTTTCAATATCGCCACAGGCACACGATTTTCACTGAATCAGATCTTTCAAATGCTCGGTAAGATTATCGGCTTTCGCGGAGCAGCTAAATATGCCGAGCCACGCACCGGTGATGTAAGACATTCTTTGGCAGACATCACGTTAGCGAAAAAACATTTAGGGTATTTGCCCGACGTAGGTTTTGAAGAGGGACTGAAACGTACCGTTCAGTGGTATCAGGAACAGCGCGCAAACAATACAAACCCAAGTGTTCTTGCGAGTCAGCGCTAATCAGCTATTGATCCTTGATTCTTTTGAAATCTGGCTACTCGGCAGTTGATCCAGCGCGCGATGCGATTGCCCTTCGCGCCGCCCATTCTGGCGCATTGCTATCATCTGGCCCAATGTAGCGTAGGAAGTGCGGCTTACCGCGCCGCAGCCAATAATGCGATCGATACGAGGATACTTTCACACCGGAGTTCAATGCGCTCAAGAATGTTGTGTCTTCTGGGTCGACAACAATCCCCACGTGACCGCGCCATACGATGAGGTCACCTGCGCGGGGATGAGCTACACGCTTAAAGCCTTCCATGCCATCATAAAGAGTACGTGAAGGCGCATATCCGTAATACAGCCCGGCTTGCTCATAGAGATATTGCACAAAGTGCGAACAATCCAACTCGGTTTCATGTATGCGCTGGCCGATTAGTAATAGGAGACTTTTTGCGTCCGGCCGATTTTGGGGAAGGCCTTGACTGTCCGGGCTTGCGGCGAATTTGGTTAATGCAGGACCGATTTCATCTTGCGCCGTTGCCAGCTTTGTTGTCCCGCAAACAATGAGCGAGACAAACAAAAGAAACACGGTCGGTAGTGTGGGGGATCGACGCATAGCTGTACCGGTTTAGCGGCACTTATATTTCGATGCGGCCTTTGTGCAATCCAGAGCTGGATTTCTTACGAGGGTTTGATTTTTGGCGCGATGCAGCGAAGCGCGTTGAGGATGGCTACGGTTCGCTGAGTTTGGAGATTGCTCGATAAGCTTTGTCGAATTCTGATTTCAAATATTCGTTTGGGGAGGCAATGCCTGAGACTACTTGCTTTGCCCATTGGAAATATTGCCGCTTTCGCTCCAGGCTCCAGCCCACGGGTGGGCTGGAGACGACGGCACGAAGGTTTGAAATTTTGTCAGCCAGCTTGAGTATCTGCGCGCGCGGGGATTTCTCGGGCGTGTGCTCAACTTGTAATTGCTTCCTGATCTCTTTCGGGAGGGATTTATCGTCCGTAACCTCCGCCACCAGCGAAGCAACATCTTTGCCAAACCGCTGCTCCAGTTCCTGCGATGTGACGCCGGTATCCTCCACTGTGTCATGCAGAAAAGCGGCCATGATGAGTTCCACATCAAGATCAGGGCTGCTGGCTGCGATCAACTCAGCAACTTCCAGCAGATGATTGAAGTATGGTTCGGCATTCTCTCCCTTGCGCTTTTGCTGAGCATGCTTCTCCGCGGCGAACCGACCGGCAGCTAAGATGCGCCGGACTGAGTAGCCACATTCGTGATTATCTATATCTCCCGCCATAATGATTCCGGTTCAGCTCCTCCTTTATCTTCATCTTTGCGCGACCACAATCTTTGCCGTCGTAATCGCCTGGCCGACGTGCCGCTGAGTGTGGTCGGCCACGTGAACCAGCAATCCTCCCACGGATGCTGGAAGCTGTTTTTTACCGACGTGGCGTTCTTCCTGCATCTGCTGTTCTGAGAAAGCTCGAATTCGTTTGCCGCTTTTTGCGATTGCTACCATCAATTCTGCCATTAGCTCATTTCTGCTGCCGTGCGGTTCCATCTCGGCCTTCATTACGGAAAGCTGCTCAGCGGAAAGCTGGTTGCCCTCCGCATAAGTAAGCAATCGATCAATGCTGCGCGCAATGTGGCGAAGATGGAACGCCACTGGCGCAATCCCGCCGGGACGGGTGTGCAACTCTTCGTCGCTCAGGCCGTCACACCAGCGTTCCAGGTCTTCACGCGCCAGTTCCAGCGCATGCAGAACGGCCCTTTGCACGGCCGGCACATCTGTCAGCGTGCCGCGTAGCCATGGTTCAGGTAAATCACTCTTTTGCATCCAGTCAGTTCTCCCGTCAAGTAATACGGTACAACAAAGTGGAGAGGGATAGCTGGTTGCCGGTGAAATTGCCTTCAACCGCGCTCTCACGGCTATGCTGAGTGCCGGCTCGCAATAGAAATGACGTATTTGAATGCACACGTTATTCTGAGGTGGCGCCTAGTAAATGTCTTTTATTTGGCCTTGCTGACATCGCATTGACGAATGACTTTATCAACAGCGCCAGAACGCTCCATTGAGTTGTGCGAATTATGCGCAAGTCTTTTTTTGATGGATGCAGCATTGCCTCCACGCCGCAGTGCAACAATCTGGCTCATGATACTCAAAGCGATTTCTTCCGGGCCGGCAGCGCCAAGATCAAGCCCTGCAGGCGCCCACACGCGCTCAACTTTTTCTGCCGGGATTGCTTCTGCCAGCAGATAATCAAGAACCAGGCGTGAACGATGGGCGCTGGCAATCAGCGCAACATAAGCGGCTTCACCTTCCAGCGCGCGCTGGAGCCATATGTGATCATTCTTGTGCAGCGTGGCGATCACAACATAGGTGCTGGAACCAAAAGCAATTTCAGAAATGGCGAAATCTTTATCGACGATGCGCTGGACTTCGGGAAAACTCTCTCGGGTGGCGGACGGATCGTGCACAGTGACGGTGAAGTTCATCAAGTGTCCCAACCGCGCCAGCGTTTCCGCAATGCGTCCGTGACCGGCGATGATCAACTCCGGCTGTGGCAGAACAGGCTCAATATAAACATCCATCATTCCTCCGCAGGGCATGCCCACGCCCAGGATTTCGTCCTGCAGATCCAGCGTGATCAGCTCAGGCCGTTGTGAGCGAATGCAACGGAGCGCTTCACTGCGGACGGCACTCTCCGCGCAGCCACCGCCTACCCAACCCGTGATGATGTTTCCCTGTGAATCGATCAGAGCTTTTGATCCGCGCTGCGCCGAAGATGATCCCTGCACGCGCACCACAGTAGCAATCGCAAAAGGCTTGCGTTGCGACGCGAGTTCTGCCGCTCTGGAATAGAAACTGTCAGACATCTTCTAACGTGTAATCATAATCTTGCGGTGGGATAGCCGTATAAGGCTTTGAAAAAGTTTTTGAAGATGCGATTTCGAGATTCGCAGATATATTTCGAGATTCGCAGATATAGAGCTACCAGTTTGCGCCACTTGCACCCTGCCGTTTCACCCTAATTCGTTCGGAATACATGACATTAGTAACCATTCTGAGCCTTGATAAGCCTTTTTTAATATGTTTGTCACGTTTATTTGGGATAACGTATCGCTTAACGAGGTGCTCAGAAATGACGGATACCCTTCCGGGTGCATTTTCCAGTCGTTTAAAGGAAATCTCAAGCGAATTGAGAGAGATTGACCTGGCTTTGAAAGCAGGCGCAACTCCAGAGCTGTTGCCTCTGCAGGAATTTCGTCACGTGCTGGACAATGCCCGCCTTACGGCGTGGACAGTAAGTGAACTGCTCAGCGCGGTGGAGTCGCAAAAAGATCCCGCTAACGTCTTGTCTTTTATAGCTGCAGAGCGCATGCGCCGCTCCAACCAGATGTTGAAAGACCTCTCCGCAGATATTGAACATCAAGGGGTAACGTGGCAGACGAGTGGAATCCAATCACTCTATGAGACCGTGAACTCTCTCCAGGTGCAGCTCCGAAAGCTAGTGGAAGAGCATCGCGGACGTTTCGGCGAGTGAGCGACCGAGCAAGATAAATCCAATGAAATGAGTCCGTTAGAAGGCAGAAGAATTTTCTTCCAAAATAACTAAAGAATTAGTTACTATTTCATTTCTGTGGCGTCTATATAAATAGGCAACTGGAAAGTCCCCAGCGAAGTGAAGGAGTAAAAGAGCCGTGCCGCCCAGAAAATCCCCTACTTTGACAGAAGCTGAGCTTCGCCTCATGGAGGTGCTGTGGGAGGTAGGGCCAGCGACGGTCCACCAGGTTATGGAAGCGCTACCGGCTAAGCTTCCACTTGCTTACAACTCCGTGCTTACCACAATTCGCATTCTGGAAAAAAAGGGCTATGTGCAGCACGTGAAAGAAGGACGAGCGCACGTCTACGCGCCGCTGGTGGGTAAACAGGAAGCAACGCGTTTCGAAATCAAGAACCTGGTCGGCCGGTTCTTTAAGGATTCCCACGAATTACTGGTGCTAAACATTCTTGAAGACAAGAGCATCAACGCGGACGAACTCAGGCGTCTAGGCGAACTGCTTCAAGAGCACAGGGGGAAGCCATGAACCTGGATTTCCACGGCATGGCGACACTAGTTTCACAGCGCTTATTGTTCAGCGCGGTAGGCGGTACCCTGCTTGCCGCTGCCGTTTGGCTGCTTTTGCAGCTATTTCCTAAAAGAGATTCACGGACCAACTTTGCTATCTGGTTCTCAACCTTACTGGCGACGGCAATGTTGCCGCTACTGAGTTTGTATCTGGAGGGCAGAGCTGTTGCCCCCGCTGGCTCGCCTGCCGTGTTTACGTTTTCCACTTCGATGGCATGGTACGTATTCATTGCCTGGGCAGTGATTGCATTGGCAGGTCTGGCTCGGGTCGTGCTCGCGACCTTCCAACTGCGCAGGTTGCGTTCGCATGCAGTGCCGGTTGCGATGGAGTCTTTGCCCGCCGAATTGCGTTCATTAATTGATGATGCCCAAAAGTCGCGACCAGTTTCAGTGCTTGTTTCAGGTGAGATGGAAGTGCCGACGGCGATTGGCTTCCACAACCCTGCGGTGATCCTGCCTGCGTGGATGGTGGAAAGCACTCCAGCCGAAGAGCTGAAATATATCTTGCTGCATGAACTGGCGCACCTGCGCCGGCGGGACGATTGGACGAACCTGGCACAAAAAATTCTGAAAGCGCTGCTGTTCTTCCTGCCTAGCGTGTGGTGGATTGAGCGCAGGCTCTCGCTGGACCGGGAAATGGCTTGCGATGACGCCGTTCTGGTGCATTCCGGAACGCCAGTGGGTTATGCGGAATGTCTGGCTCGTGTAGCGGAAAGAAGCTTTTTGCGGCGTCAAATTGCTCTGGCGCAGGCCGCTGTCGGACGAATTCGTCAGCTCACTGAGCGTGTCACCAAAATTTTGGATCCTGATCGTCCGCGGGCCACGCAATTGTGGAAGCCTGCAGTACCAGCGGTGATGGTAGTGGCCCTGCTATGCGCTGTGCCAGCTTCATTTACACCGGAACTGGTGGGATTTGCGGATAACGCACCAATGGTGAAGGCGCAGGTGAGTAGCCAAAGCAAATCAAATATTGCTCCAACATTTGCTGCTACCAGGGCAAATGATGCAGCAGTCCACATGGTGCCGGCAAGTTTGAAGACCGCTGATGGCCAGATCGTGCCAACCAAGGCGAAGGCGCTGCTTCCTTCTCGAAGCAACGTTGGTCATGCGCGTCGGGCTAACCGTCGCAAGAATCTAGAACCGCTGGTCGTGATGGCCAAGAATCAATTACCTGCACCAGAGCAGTACGTAACGGTACGGGAAGAAATGTTTTTTGTAGTCACGGAGCGCACCGCTTCCGGCCAGCAGCAAAGTTGGCAGGTTCACATGTGGCAGGTGAGCTTGCAGCCACAATCCAAGGTCGTACAAAAACCCCGAAAGACTTAAAAGAATTTTTTAGCGCCAGAGAGCGGCAAGTTGAACTCTGGCTTTTAAAAACTAAATAACTAGTTGCAAGAAGATCATTCGAAATTAAATTACATGGGAGAAAAGCAACAAATGAAAACGCCAATACAGCAATTGAAGACTCTCCTGAAAGGCAGGACGCTGGCAGCAGTACTGATGCTAGCTCTTACCGCCGGTTTTGGAGGATATGAATTTCTTAAACCCGCGTCTGCAAACGCCGCAAGTGTTGCGCCTGCAGCCGCGGCTTTGGACGACAACAGCGTTAGCGCGATTTCCGCGCTTGATCACGCCATGGAAACTCTTGCAGCGCACGTGACGCCCGCAGTGG
Organism: Terriglobia bacterium; assembly: GCA_963831465.1. Classification (GTDB taxonomy): domain Bacteria; phylum Acidobacteriota; class Terriglobia; order Terriglobales; family Acidobacteriaceae; genus Angelobacter. The sequence continues at coordinate 142,863 of CAWHQH010000018.1, forward strand.
TCAACGTGACCGTAACTTCACGAGCCAAGCAACAGCAGCAGATGTCTGGTCAAGATCAGGATGAAATCCAGCGGTTCTTTGGACCGTTTGGCTTTGGTCAACAAATGCCACAGGGACGCCAAGGCGCGCGCGTAGAGCACGGACTTGGAAGCGGGATCATTATTTCGCCCGATGGCTATATCGTGACGAACAATCACGTGATTGACGGCGCGACCGACATTCGCGTTACGCTGAATGACCGCCGCGTTCTACCGGCAAAACTGATCGGCGCAGATCCCATGACGGACCTGGCGGTGATCAAGATCAACGGCAGCGGCTTTTCCAGCTTGCCGTGGGGCGACTCAACCGCGCTCAAGCCCGGACAGACTGTTCTGGCCTTCGGCAATCCGTTTAACTTCCGTTTCACGGTGACTCGCGGCATCGTGAGCGCGCTGAACCGTCCTAACCCTTACAGTGACGATGCGCGCAAGCCCGGAGAATTCATCCAGACCGATGCAGCCATCAATCCCGGCAATTCCGGCGGCCCGCTGGTGAATGCGCATGGAGAAGTGATTGGCATCAATACCTTCCTGATTTCTCCTTCCGGCAGCTTTGCAGGAATGGGCTTCGCCATTCCAACGCAGATTGCGCGGCCCGTGGTTGACACGTTGCTGAAAGACGGAAAGATCGAGCATGCACGAATCGGCGTAGGCATTAACGATGTGACGCCGGAGAACGCTAGTTTCTTCCATCTAAATAACGCCAGCGGCGCATTGATCAGCCAGGTTGACTCCGACTCTCCTGCAGCCAAGGCTGGAGTCAAAGTTGGTGACGTGATTACCGAACTGAACGGCAAGAAGATGGAGAATTCAGGCCAGCTTCAGGCTGCTATCAGTTCACAGCGTCCGGGAAACAAAGTGACTCTCACCGTAATGCGTGACGGCAAGAGCCTGAACCTTCCGGTAACGCTGGAAGGCTCAACAAGAAGTCTGACGAGACAGCGTCCAACTCCGGCGAATCCCACGGCAAAGCGCGCTGGGGCGTTGGCCTTGAGAACCTCACGCCCGATCTTCGCCAGGAACTGCAACTGCCTGACAACGTCAAGGGCGTAGTCATTGGCAACGTGGTTCCCGGAAGCCCGGCAGATAACGCCGGCATCAGCCGAGGTGACGTGATCATGGAAGTCAACCGCAAGCCGGTGCAGAATGCCGATGACGTAAAGCGCGAACTGGGGAACGTTCCCAGCGGAAAAGACGCCATGGTGCTCGTCTAGTCCAATGGCGGAAGCTCATTCCGTGTGATGCACGCGGCTGAGCCCAGCTCTAACCAGAACGGCGAATAAAGTCTCTCCCTAGATAGCAGGCGCATCCTTTTGAGAGGGTGCGCCTTTTTTTAGGATTCAAGATCCTCGTGGTATCGGGCTTTGCGCGCCCACCCCCCTGGCCTCAACTATGATTCCAAAGAGCTTATTCCATCCGATCCCAGGGGTTCGGCCCTTCATGAGCTTTCAACCCCGTCGAACTAGCCTCAAATCGGCTTACAATTCCTTTCCAACCGGCTTCTAATCGCTTCGAACCGGCCTCAAATCCCGTCGAATCCGGTGATCTCTGCCACAGCCGATACTTTGAGTTTAGGGTTTAGCTAATAATTTCATTTACTAAGTACCAAATACTGGTTTTTGCTACATAGCCCCACCCGGGGGTAGCCCTTTTGTTGTAACCAAAGGAGAAAACGCATTCGACCGAACGGTCACCGAAGGGTCGAAGCTCCTTTTCACCGCTCAATTGGGCGCGAATCCAGCTAGAGGCCAGCGGCCAAAAGCTAAAGGCTATTTTGTCAAAGACCACCACCCGGACAAAGTCTTCCGCCCGGATGTCGATCCGCTACTATACCTTTTATTCGCCCTACGTATCAAGTGAAAAAGGACGATGGCCACACTCGACGCTCAACAGAAACTAAACCCTTAAACTTAAACAGGAGGCGCACTCCTGTAAAAGGAGGTGCGCTTTCACCGATTGGCAAAGGTTACTAACGCGGTGATTTCTGCACGGCTGCTGACGGAATTTTCTCATCACATTCTTCCGAGAACGACTCGCCCTGCTCAATGGACGGCTGAAGAGCGTTTCCCAATAGAGGTTGATATTGTTCTCGGAAGGCTGGAGCCCTGGCAATGCGGTGAAATTTTGGCTTTGCGGCTGCTCCTTCTCCGGCGTCATCCTTACCCTCGTTAATCGCGCGTTCAAGCAACTTCGGACTGAAATCCAGAACATCCATGGCGTTCTCTGGTCGGAGTTCAAATAGTTCTACAGAACCCTTGGAGGAGACATCCGTTCTTTGGGCCTGGGAAAACAGGTAATCAAACGCTGTTGCAAGGTGCTGCCCAAAGTGCTGGGGTGGCTGCGGGCTATTGTCTGGTGAAGCCTCAATGAGGACAATGTGAGTTGCGCCCCAGCTTACAGCTGCTTCAATGGGACTGTTATGAGTAAAGCCGCCGTCGACAATCTCAAGTTCCTTTTCTTCTTGGAAGCCGCTCCCGATTTCTTTTCGCAAGCAAACGCGTCTTAATTTGCGCGGGGGGAAAACCGGGTAGATCGTACTTGAGCCAATTACGGCATCCAGCAGGAGGTGAGGGTTTTTGGCGAACGATACAAATCGGCTGTCCCATGGAACTTTTTGGGAAGAACGTTTGAAATAGAAGTAGAGGTCGTCAGGTAGAGATTCAGCACCGCTGCGATGTTCGTGAAGCCGCGAAGCAGTAATGAGAAGATCCCTCCGAATTGAGGATCCTGTAATGATCTGGCGAGAGATGTTGCACAGATCAGGATCTCCGGAACATGGTGCGTTGCTGGCCATCGGGTTATTCGCTGGGGCCTTTAATCCAGCCACAATCGAAGGCATAGACTCGGAAAAGGTTTTGGCGATTGCTGTACTCTCAGAAACAGATACTTCCAGGAAAAAAAGAACGCCGGTGACCAGAACGCTGACCACGGCGGTTATGCCAGCGAGAGCGCCAATAGGCAATGCGCGGCGTTGATTCCAATCGCAGCTAACCTGCAGCCAGTTCAGCACATGCGGAGTCAATAGCATAGCCAGCCCGATCAGCACAGGCGTAGCGAGTACCCACCGGAATATGAGAAGTTTGATAAATAATAGACCCAGATGTAGGATCCAGTGCCCCAATGGTGGACTCCAATAGTCCATAAGCACCCAGATAAGGGCAATACAGAACTCCGCAACGGAGATGAAGAACATCGCAGATGAAGCCGCCATCCACCAATCGATAGGTCCCCTTTTCAGGCTTCTGCTCAGGATGAAAAAGGCGAGCCAAACGGTGGCCTGCAAAAGAAAAAGCGCTCCGACGACGTGGGCTGAAGTCATCACCAGATCTTTGTGCCCGCCCGATTGCTGCGGAATAGGAAGCCAGGTTGCAATTACAATGAAGACCACGACAGCATAAAATCGCCAATCTTTAATTTTTCGCAGCTTCACTGTTTCAAAATCAATGATGACGAGATAGACGAATAATAACAACTGCGCTGTCAATCCTGTATTGATGGGAATAGCGTAGGAAGCGGGTATGTCGGGCGTAAATGGAACAAGCCGCGAAATAGTGGAAGCAATTGGAATGGTGCTCTGTACAGCCGGCAAATGAAGATCTATAACGAACCTCAGAAGAGCCAGCACCATTGCGCACAAGGCGGCAAAAACGCGCGCACACTTTAGGCTGTTCACGGTTTGGAGGGTGAGCAAATATCGTGTTAACCCAGCGACGAAGGCGATAACCACAACACCTGTCACGAGACACCCAAGTAGCATTCCCGTCGTAGAGTAATCGAGTTCGCCATGAATGCGGGCGAAAACAATGGATTCCACCAAGAGTATCAATAGTATTACACGTGCCCGGTGCTTACCGGAAAACTTCTGGATAAAGCGATTAACAGGTTTAATCGCAACTATTCCAGCAACCAGGACAAGCTGCACGACAAGGGCTACAGGAACGAACTGGCCGCCACTGACAAGGAAAATTACGGATAAGAGAACGACGCAAAAGATTAGAAGCAGGTCAAAAAACGCAAGCCAGTTCCATCTGCTCGTTGCAAACAGGGCCACCATGACGGCCAAAATAAAAGCCTGAAGCATACCGAATGATGCTGCGAGCCAGAGTTTGAGGCGGGTGGAAGGTTCAACTAGGTTATTTTGATTCAGCGTCTTCCACACGTGCTCCATATTTAATCGGCCACTCGCAGTGTTGGTGTTTCCCGCGGCCGCAAGTAGTGCATTAATCGATCCGCCCGACGTGCCGACAAGAACATCAATATCAAAAACCTTGCTACAGTATTTGTTGCCAGCGGTTTCCTTTTCGCATGCGCGCCGGCGTTCGTCCAGGGCTTTCTCGATCCCTTCTAGCGCTCCGGCCTGATACGCGCACTTGGCACCGCCACCCGACAACACAACTGCCAGTCTGGGCAGGCGCTCGCAAGATCGACCTTTGCTGCAGTTAGCGTAGTGGAAGAGCTCATCGGTAATCTGTGAAGCGCTAAAAAGAACGGGGGTAGAGGCGTTCCACCCCGGAGGCGGATTTTTGAGAATCCTTACCATTTCGTCGTACTTGGAAATCCAATCATCGAATCTCTTGAAGGTAAAGTTTCCCCTTTTCTGGTAACTCTTCGTAAAGGCATTGCCCAGAATTGGCTCATCGTTGAACCGGTCAAAGGCGTTCCGCAGGATTTCGATATCTCTGTTATAAATTTCTTCCGGACGGTTGTAATTGACGAAAAGGGCGTTAAAAGGAATCAGGGTGGTGTCAAGATAGCCGGTATCTCGCAATCTTCGCAGCTTGGTGCGAACCTGGCCAATAATTTTATCTTTCTGATCTCCGCTGATGCGCACGCTGTCATAGACGAATGCGACTGTAGGCTTGTCGGATTCCAGCAGTTTAATGATTGAATTCGTATGTTGATAAGTGAGGGCTTCGTCCCGGGGCCCTCGGAGAATGGACGATCCTTCAGGCAGCGTCTGTTTCAGGAATGCAAACGGCACTAGATAACCGGACGCGGATGCCGGCCGTACAAACAGGTATGTTGGATTGGAGCGACTTACTTCATTAAAACTGGTCGCATTTACGTGATCGGTGTTTACAAGCGCGAGTGAACGGTAGAAATATCTTGCTCCATCTTCAAGTCTTTCCTTAGAAAGAGGGTCCTGACAAAGGGGCTCAGGTAGCTGATCGCAAAATGCATTCAATAAAGGTCTTTCTGGATCTTCAGGCCTTTGTCTTTCTCCCACGGTTGCGATATAGGATTTCTTAAGCTTTTCTCCTTCCTCGCCACTCGCCGCAAGAAGGGTCGCAACAGGCGTAGCGGACAAAACAGCAGCATCAATTTGACCTTTGTTCCACCAATCAATGACCTCGTCATAGCTGCCGACGGAAATTTGGAATACGGCAGTATTGCCGTTTGCGGCGGATTTATCTTTGCTTCTTGAGAGTACTGATAATACATAAAAAAACTTTTGGTAATCATTGTAGGTGGCTTCAATATTTTGGTATTCCGAGATTCCGATTTTAATAACGACGGGTTGCCCCGCTGTGGCCGGGAACGCTGCTTGGGTCAGAAGTGAGGTGAATGTGACCAGCAACAAAGCGAAATTCTTATACCCAAGGATGAAGGTGGCCTTGCGGAGTGTGCTGATGCTGCGATCCATCTCATATCCCATGCAGAAAATAACGTATAAAAGGAGTTGGTTCCTTTTCTTTCTCTACTGTCAAAGTGACATTTGATCCCAAAACGTTTCAATATCTAAGTCGGGGTCAAGTTATTTTTTGCGGCGCACGAACGTCGAGGGGAAACGAGCTGGGCACCCTCAAACATGATGGATGTGGACAACCAGGAAAATCTGAATTGACCCAATTGATTCCACCCACTTCTCTTAGGCCGTTATGATTACGAGCTAGCTGAGAAGAGCTGCTTTTTCCCCTGAACTGATGTATCCTCTTAAGAGCACCATTTAGACGCGTAACCATTTAAGGTGCACGATTTAACTCTGCACGGAGGAAATAGCTTGGCAGAAGTCCGATTACAGGAAGGCGAGCCGCTGGAAAATGCGCTGCGCCGGTTTAAACGTAAAGTCCAAACAGAGGACATCATCAAGGAAGTAAAGCGCCACTCGTATTATCTGAAGCCGGGCGAAAAGAAGCGCGTGAAGCAGGCCTTGGCGCGCAAGCGGGCAAAGAAAAAGATCCGTAAAGACCGCGACTCCCGTTCCGACCGCGACTAGCATTTCTCGCCGCCGTGAATGCGGCAGCTCGATTCCGAATAATTGACGCCCTTGATCCTGGCCCTTCGCAAACTACATCAGCGAAGGGCACGGGCGCACCTGCGCGTCTCTGCGGAAGCTTCTCAGCCCCGAAAGACCAGGATATGCAAAAAGGCTTTGGATTTTCACCCTTCAAAAACATCCGAGAAGTATGACAATGGCAGCTTGCAAGACCCTTGGCAATGGCGTATATCTTACCCTGACGGGCCAGAGAGGCGGGACCATGCTTAGCTCATCAAAACAGCTCCTTTACACAGCCATCCTTATAGCTTTCATTGCCTTTTCCTCCTTTCTGTATGGCCAAACGAGCGATTCCAATTCTCCACAAAGAGCCAATCGCGACCAAAAAATTCCTGCGGTAAAAATAACCACGCGGCTTGTGGTTGTGGACCTAGTTGCGCATGACAAGAAAGGCCACGCTGTTACTGATCTGGGAACTGCTGATTTGCGGATTCTTGAGGACGGCAAAGAACAGCCGATCAGCAGTTTCATGTTGCAGCGCGGAGATCAGCCCGCTGAACAACCGCCGCAAAAAAAAGAGATATTGCCTGCGGACATGGTGAGCAACGCACGCAGGTACCCTGCAAACACCGCGTTGAATGTGGTTCTGCTTGACTCGCTCAACACCACTTTTCTCAACCAGGCTTACGTGCGGATTGAAATGGTTAAGTTTCTGGAAAAACTTCCCCAGGGCCAGCCTGTTGCCGTTTTCACCCTGGGAAGAAGATTGCACATGGTGCAGGATTTCACCACCGACTTGACGCAGTTGAAAGCAGTTGTGAATGCGTTCAAAGGTGAACATTCTCCTGTTTTGCAGAATCCCACCGGAACAAGCGAAGTGTCCATGGCTGCGCAGGGATTTGCTGCACAAGCGCTTGACGACCCCATCGGTGGAGATTCTGCGCTGCTGTACCAGATGAAGGAATTCGCCGAGCAAACCACTGCTGACCAGAGCGACATGCAGGTTCAGTACACCTATTCCGCATTGCTATCGTTGGGGCGAATACTTTCCAGGTATCCAGGCCGAAAAAACCTGATCTGGGTGTCAGAATCCATTCCGATGAATGTTTTTGCCACTGTAACCTCAAAGGTTCAGGGACGTGCTGGCTCCGGCCAAACCCAGGATGTGTACACCGGGCATATCTCTGACCGCACTCATGGAGACCAGTTGGCGTATCTTGCCAATCTTCTTACGGATGCCCAGGTCTCTGTTTATCCTATCGATGCTCGTGGGCTTATCGGCAGCGCTATTTACAACGTAGCCAATGGAATTTCTGGCGCGGGAGTTATGGGCGGCCTTGGCATGCAAGGGGAAGGGAAACAGGCTGAAGCACTGTTTCAGGCTCATTCTTCCATGCTGGATATGGCAGACAAAACCGGTGGCAAAGCATATTACAACCGCAACGACATTGACGATGCGCTGGGCGATGGGATTCGCGACGGTTCAACCTACTACATCCTTGGCTACTACCCTGAAAACAAGAAATGGGATGGACGATTCCGCAAAATTCAAGTGAAGACACGCCGGAAAGGAATCAATCTGCGCTACCGCACCGGCTACTTCGCTATCGATCGAGAAGCAGATGCGGCACGGCACCCAGAGCGCAAGGACGTGGATTATAACCTCGCCTTGAGCATGGAGTCGCCGAGTTTCAGTGCGCTCCTCTTTATGGCCCAAATCAGCCCACCTGACCCGGGCTCAAGTACCGTAAATCTGCTCTATGCAATCGAACCCGATTCTATTCGATTCACTCCCGATGCTGAAGGGCTGCAACGGGCCCAGGTTGACTGCGCGGTGCGGGTATTTTCCGGGAATGACCTGGACAATCCTGTCAAAAGCGAGGGAACAAAAGTAGATGCAGCTTTAAAGCCGGACGCGTTCGCCAAGATCAAATCAAAATTTTTCCCTTGCCAGTTGCAAGTTGACTTGCCTCCCGGCCACTATTTCCTCAGGCTGGCCGCGCGTGACAATGGCAGCGGAAACGTTGGCTCTGTAGATGCTCAAGTTACAGTGCCCGGCGTATCAATGGCAGCGCGCAGCGATAAAAAACACGCTCACTAAACATTCTTCCAGGCGTGGCAAACTGAACTAAGTAAGCGCCCCGGTGCTGCTTTAGCCTCACTCATGCTTCGAAATATAATCAACCCATGACAACTGTCGCCAAGGATCGGGTGACCAATGATCGAGTAAAAGACCGGACCGTGCAGCGCCAGATCGACGAGTTGCGCCAGACCATCCGCCATCACGAACATCTTTACTACGTTTTGGACGCCCCCGAACTTCCCGACGCCGACTTCGATCGCCTGATGCAGGAGCTGAAAAAGCTGGAGGCGGCGCATCCGGAGCTGATTACCAGGGATTCTCCGAGCCAGCGCGTTGGTGGCAAGCCGCTGGAAGGTTTTCCCAAGGTGCAGCATTCGCGGCCCATGCTCTCCCTGGACAACGCTTACAACGAACAGGAGCTGCGTGACTGGGACCGCCGCGTTCGCGAATCGGCCGGCAGTGAAAAGCTGGAATATGTGTGCGAACTCAAACTGGACGGCATGTCGCTGGCGCTTACATATCAAGGCGGGCATTTGCTCAAGGGCGCCACGCGTGGCGATGGCACTGTCGGAGAAGACGTGACCTCAAACGTGAGGACGATGCGATCTGTGCCGCTTTCCGTGCCAAGCGCCACTCTAAAGAAAGCTGGCGTGCCCGCCGACTTTGAGGTTCGCGGCGAGGTGGTGATTCCATTGCTGGCATTTGAACGCCTGAATGAAGACCGCGAACGGCAGGAGCTTAGCAAGTTTGCCAATCCTCGCAATGCCGCCGCTGGGACGATCCGTGTGTTAGAGCCGAATATCGTGGCGCAACGCCGGCTGGATTTCTACGCTTACTTCCTTTTGGTGGATGGCAAGCTTTATCCCGAGCACCATAACGACTCACTCAAGGCCCTTCAGGAGCTTGGGTTCAAGGTCAATTCAAACCACCTGCTGGCGCGCGATATCGATCAGGCGCTGGAGTTTATCGCCCGGTGCGAGCAGTTGCGGGACAAGTTGCCGTATGAAATTGATGGCGTGGTCATTAAGGTAAATTCCATGCGAACGCAACAGCGCCTTGGCTTTACCGGAAAAGCTCCGCGTTGGGCCATTGCGTATAAGTATGCCGCGCGCAGCGGCATCACCCGGATTGAAGACATTCTTGTTCAGGTGGGCCGCACCGGCAAGCTGACGCCGGTGGGAGCGCTCACGCCTGTAGCGATTGGCGGCACTACGGTAACGCGCGCCACACTTCACAACCAGGATGAGATCGACCGGCTGGAAGTGAAGATTGGGGACTGGGTAATGGTCGAGCGCGGCGGTGACGTGATTCCAAAAGTTGTGAAAGTCATCTCTGATAAAGACCATCCGCGCGGTCACAAGATATTCCACATGCCGGAGCGCTGTCCGGAGTGCGGTGGGCACGTGGTGCGCGTTGAGGGTGAAGCCGACCATCGCTGCGTGAACACGGCGTGTCCGGCCAAGCTGCGTGAAAGCATTCTGCATTTTGCGGCGCGCTCAGTCATGAACATTGAAGGTCTGGGCGAATCCATGGTCAATCAGCTCACAAGCCGGGGGCTGGTCAAAGACCTGGCGGACATTTATGAATTGAATCAAGAGAAGCTGCTCAGCCTGGAGCGCGTTGGCGAGAAATCTGCTGCGAATCTGCTGCGTGAAATTGAGCAATCGCGCAAGCTGCCGTTGGAACGCGTGATCTATGGATTGGGGATTCGTTTTGTGGGTGAACGCACGGCCAAGTTTCTTTCAGAACATTTTGGTTCCATGGACGCGCTGATGAATGCTTCGGCGGAAACATTGCAGGAAGTGGACGAAGTTGGTCCGCGCATTGCCAACAGCATTCAGGAATTCTTTGCCGAACCTCGCAATCGCGATCTGGTAAAGCGCTTGAGCAAGTATCTGAACTTTAAGGGCGAGAAAAAACAGCGCGGCACGGCGCTGGCTGGAAAAACGTTTGTAATCACCGGCACGCTGGCAAATTATTCTCGTGAGGCGGCTAAGAAATTGGTGGAAGATGCTGGAGGAAAAGTTTCCAGTGCAGTCAGCAAAAAGACAGATTACGTGATCGCCGGCGAAGATCCCGGCTCAAAGCTGGATAAGGCACGTGAACTGGGCGTACAAGTCATCGGCGAGAAAGAAATGGAACAACTGGCCAAAGAGAAGTAGCTCTCCTGGTCATGCGCATAACGTCAGGTAGAATCGAGCACTGCGTAAGGACGACACTCTGAATCGCCGGAGAAAAGTTGGAATGAGCAAAAAAGCGTTGATCACGGGAGTCACCGGACAGGACGGCGCATACCTGTCAAAGCTCCTTTTGGAAAAAGGTTACAAGGTGTATGGGCTCTTGGCCCGGCGATCTTCTGACACGCAGTGGCGTCTGCGCCATCTGGGCATTGAGAATGAAGTGGATTTGATGGAAGGCGATTTGACTGACTTATCGTCTTTGACAAGGCTGCTTGCCGCGATTTCTGCTGACGAAGTGTACAACCTGGGCGCGCAGAGCTTTGTGGCGACCTCATGGATGCAGCCGGTTTTGACCGGGATGACCACGGGAATTGGCGCTGTGAATTTGCTGGAAGCAATCCGGCTCACCGATCCTGCGATTCGTTTTTATCAGGCTTCGAGCAGTGAGATGTTTGGCCAGATACAGGAGCCAGTCCAGTCGGAACGCACGCCTTTTTATCCGCGCAGCCCCTACGGCGTGGCGAAGCTCTATGCCCACTGGATGACCGTGAACTATCGCGAGAGCTTCAACACATTTGCTTGCAGCGGTATTTTGTTTAACCACGAATCTCCATTGCGAGGGATTGAGTTTGTCACGCGGAAAATCAGCGATGGTGTGGCAAGAATCAAGCTTGGTTTACAGAGTGAGCTGAGGCTGGGGAATTTGGAAGCGAAACGCGACTGGGGCTATGCCGCGGACTATGTTGAAGCTATGTGGATGATGCTGCAGCAAGAGAAGGCAGACGACTACGTGATTGCCACAGGGCGCTGCACCAGCGTGCGTGAATTTTGCCGGCTCGCCTTTCGCCATGTTGGTCTCGACTATGAGAGATACGTTGTTACCGATAAAAAATTTGAGCGGCCTGCTGAGGTCGATGTGTTGGTTGGCGATCCGGCAAAAGCCCAATCCATTCTCGGCTGGAAGCCCAAAACTAGCCTGGAAGAGCTTGTCTCCATGATGGTGGACGCAGACTTGGCACGAGTGGCATCGGAAGCGCAACTCGCTTCTTCAAGCGCACGCTAAAATGCAAATAGCACGCCGACTTCTGAAGTCGGCGTGCTTCTTACAAATTCAAAATTTCAGTCTTGCCCCACTCTTAGCGGCGTAAAGTGTGTCCTGATCCTGGAAACCGTGTAGTGCTTCACTTGCTCGCACCATTGTGAGTCTACCGCCTGCGTCAACCCGAAAATACGCAAGTCGAGCGCAAGGTTGGTTACGTAAACAAATTCACCGTTCCGGCTGAATGCAGGACTGGCAGGGAAGAGCAGTCCGCGTGGAGTACCTGAGCGAGTGAGGCCTTCAAAATCTCCAAGCCTGGCCAGCAACTTGCCGGAAGGGCCCACGACATCAATTTCATCGCTTTGATTGGCGGCCACCCACAGATTCTCATGGGTATCAATGGCAATTCCGTCTGCGCCGTTAATGCTGTTTACAAAAAGCACTGGGTGTCCGGGCGTGCCATGGTCCACCGGAATTTGAGCAATTGTGTCATTGCCGGTATTGGCGACGAACAACGTTGTCTCTGCGTGATTGAATCCCACACCGTTTGCTCCGAAAGGGGGAACGCCGGTGGTCGTAAGCAAAGGGTCAGTCACCCATGCGGTGCCCGGGCCGCCGTTTGCTCCCGTTTTCCAGATGATCCCCTGAGCGGAGTCAGAAACATAAACATTGCCCGCAGAATCAAAAGTCAGCCCATTCAGTCCGGAGCTGCCGGTTACGGTCATAAAAACCGAAGAAGCGCCGGTGAAAGGATCCACGCGCAGCACTTGTCCGCCGCCAAAATCAGCCACTAACAAAGCCCCTGTTTGAGGATGGAACGCAATTCCCAGCAGATGGGGCGATGAACTCTGCACGCTTACATTGCGCAGGAGCTTTCCTTCATGATTGAAAACATAAAGCTGTCCCAGACCGGTGACCGGCCCGGCTGCATTGAAGCCAAACGTTGCAACATATACATTGCCGTCCGGCCCCACAGTCAGACCTTCCGGCCCGGAAGCTCCCTCGGGAAGAACGGCAAACAGCTCAGCTGCGCCGCGGTTGGAACCGTCCTGATCTTCGCCATAAGCACGCTGAGTGGCTGCTAACGCCAAAGACAGCGTCAGCACCGCAACGGTGGTTCTGCTCCAAATGCTTTGATTGATTCTCATAGATCCTCCGGTGTGCTGCGTGATGGATTCCGACAAATGATAGGGTGGAAATTGTAGTCCAATGGCTTGCTGCATGCACGCCCAAGTCCGACAATAAAAAAGCAGAAAGAGTAGCAGTTTGAAATTTGCGGAAATGGTAGGCCCGGCCCGATTCGAACGGGCGACCCTCTGCTTAGAAGGCAGATGCTCTATCCAACTGAGCTACGGGCCCGTGGGTTTATTTTATCAGCGCAATACAAATCCCAACCCAAATTATGCAAATGCGTCGTCGGAAGAAGCTCATGCATACACCTCTGCAAGGATTGCCAATGAGCGGCAAGTTTTACAGGAAATTCCCTTACTGCGTGTGTAAGGTGTTGGCGTGCAAATACCTCAGCCAAACTGCGCTTCCGGTTATCGGATGCTAGGCAAAGCAAGACTGTTTACGATATAGTTTTGGTCATTGACGCCTATCGTTGATTCCAAGTCATGACACCGGAGATGCGTTGCATCCAGGCTGGCAGGTTTAGTTTGCGTGAGCGTCTTATTTCGGAGCCTTGCATCTCAAGATGACAATCTTGCGCCATAAATTAGTTTTAGCTTTCTCATTTGTTTGCGTTGTCATTGGTGTTTCTTCTACCCAAACAGACCGCTCTTCGGCTTCGCCGACACCCGATGATCGATACGACCGCGGCCTCTTTGCGGTGGAGCTACCCGCAATGGCGATAAAGGGCCCTCGTTTGTGATCCGCGCGGATGGCACAACAGTGAGCAGCAGGGGCACAATGGCCTTCTAGTAAACAGTTTGCCAGGCACGATTGATGCCGGGGGACACGATTGTGGTGCCGGAGAAATTGGACAAAGGCGTTGTGCTTCGTGGCTTTAAGGATTGGACCCAGATCATCAGCACGTTTGTGATTGGAGCGGCAGCAGCCAAGGTCCTGTTCCCGTAAAACGATAAATGACAAGGTCACAACAATCGATTCTGGTGACGGGCGGGGCCGGTTTCATCGGCTCCAACTTCATATTGCATTGGCTGGCGCAAGAAGGTTCGCGAGTTGTGAATCTTGATAAGCTCACATACGCCGGAAATCCTGCGAATCTGGCTGAACTGAGCGATGACAATCGTTACATATTTGCGCGCGGCGATATCAATGACGCTGAACTGGTAAGCGATTTACTTCAACGCCATCAGCCGGCGGCAATCGTCCATTTTGCGGCGGAAAGCCATGTGGATCGCTCCATCCACAATGCACAGCAATTTATTCGCACCAACATTGAAGGAACATTCCAGATCCTGCAAGCCGCACGCCAGTACTGGACAGATCTTGCCGAACCAGAAAAACTGAATTTTCGTTTTCTGCATGTTTCAACGGACGAAGTGTATGGCTCGCTTGGGCCCACTGATCCGGCCTTTACGGAGAAGACTCCATTTGCTCCCAATAGCCCTTATGCGGCGTCTAAAGCTTCGTCTGATCATCTGGTGAGAGCATTTCATCACACTTATGGGCTGCCTACGCTGACTACGAACTGCTCAAACAATTATGGTCCTTACCAGTTTCCTGAAAAACTGATTCCCTTGATGATCCATAACGCGACATTGGGAAAGCCGTTGCCGGTATATGGCGATGGATTGAATGTGCGCGACTGGCTCTATGTTAAAGACCATTGCGAAGCAATCCGGCAGGTGTTAAGAAAGGGACGTATCGGCGAGTGTTACAACATCGGCGGAAACAGCGAGAAGAGCAATTTAGCGGTCGTCCGCGAGATTTGCGCTGTTCTTTCTGAGCTAAAGCCTGGTACCGGATATGAATCCTTGATCACCTATGTGAAAGACCGGCCCGGCCATGATCGGCGATACGCGATGGACTGCACCAAGATCCGCAGCGAACTGGGCTGGACGCCCGGCGAAAGTTTTTCCAGCGGATTGCGCAAGACCATCCAGTGGTATCTGGCGCATGAAGAATGGATCTCGTCCGTGACCTCCGGCGCATATAGGGAGTGGATTGATCTCCACTATCACACGGCACAATAAAGGCCAATAAAGCTCATGGACCAGGAACGCAAAGGCATCATTTTGGCGGGCGGCGCGGGGAGCCGGTTACATCCGGTGACCCAGGCGGTTTCCAAGCAGCTGCTGCCCATTTATGACAAGCCGATGATCTACTATCCCATCAGCGTGCTCATGCTGGCGCGGATCAAAAACATTCTTATTATCTCCACTCCGGCAGATACACCTCGCTTTGAGCAACTGCTGGGGGATGGCCATAGATGGGGACTCAATTTCAGTTATGCGGTGCAGCCCACGCCGGGAGGTCTGGCGCAGGCATTCATCATTGGCAAGCAGTTTCTTGCAGGAAATCCCAGCGCCCTGATTTTGGGCGATAACATTTTTTACGGACAGGATTTAACGAATTGCCTGCGACATGCTTCTGCACGCACGGAAGGCGCGACAGTTTTTGCTTATGCGGTGAACGACCCGGAGCGTTATGGAGTGATTGAGTTCAATGCAAAAGGCAAGGCGTTAAGCATTGAAGAAAAGCCCAAAGCGCCAAAGTCCCGGTATGCAGTGACAGGACTTTACTTTTACGATACTGAAGTGGTGGAAGTTGCCGCGCAACTGAAACCTTCTCTGCGAGGCGAGTTGGAGATTACCGATGTGAACCGCTGGTATCTCGAGCGCGGCCGCTTGCAAGCAGAAATTTTTGGCCGCGGCATGGCATGGCTTGATACCGGCACGCATGACTCTCTTCTGGAAGCATCTTCGTTTATCCAGACCATTGAGAAGAGACAGGGACTAAAAGTTTCCTGTCCTGAAGAAATCGCATTCAAGCTGGGTTTCATCACTGCTGCCGAACTTGAGGTTCTGGCACAGGCGCACGGCTCGAACGGATATGGCCAATATCTTCGCGGCTTGCTGGAAAGGCCGGCCTTCTAAGCAAGCCTTGCGGGGGAGACGCACCCGCGCTTGAACAACTCTCTTTGCACAAATGAATCAGTCTGATTTAAAAATCGTGATTGTTGGCCGTAACGGTCAACTTGCGTGGGAAGCCAACCAGCAATTTCAAGGCTTGGGCGAGATCATCTGTGTTGGACGGCCTGAAGTCGACCTGCTGAATATAGAGGACGTTCGAGCAGAGATTCGCAGGATCAAGCCTTCAGTTTTAGTAAACGCCGCAGCCTATACCGCAGTGGACCAGGCGGAATCTGAGCCGGAAACCGCGATGAAGATTAACTCTGAATCGCCCGCCGCCATGGCCGAGGAAGCAAAGCGCCTGGGCGCGATATTCATCACATATTCCACTGACTATGTTTTTGATGGGAAAAAGGCATCTCCCTACGATGAAGTCGATCCCCCTGCGTCTTTGAACGTGTATGGCGCAAGCAAACTGAGTGGTGAGCGGGCTGTGGAAGCCACCGGCGGAAGTTATCTTATATTCCGCACGTCATGGGTGTACGGCGCACGTGGCAAGAATTTTTTGAAGACGATTCTCAAGCTGGCAGCGGAACGGCCTGAGTTGAAGATAGTCGATGATCAAGTTGGTGCTCCGACCTGGAGCCGCGATTTGGCGGACGCGACCAGGAAGATCATCGAACAGCTAGCGGCGCAATCTTCTCCGGCCAGGATTTCTATGGGAGAGGCATTGGGTGATCGGCGTGGCATCTATCACATGACTGCCGCTGGAGGCGTCTCATGGTGCGGGTTTGCAGCAGCGATTGTGGAAGAGATGAAGAACCGTGGCTTATCAAACAATGTGGCCAGCATTGTGCCGATATCAAGCAGGGAGTATCCAACTTCAGCCTCCAGACCGCACAACTCTCGGCTATGCAATGACAAACTCAAGAATACTTTCGGCGTGACGTTGCCGCCGTGGCGGGCATCGCTAGGCAGGGTAATGGATGATCTCGGCTGATTAGGGTTTGCTTCTGATGAGTGACGGCTAAGATTTCAGGCATAATTTAAGCGGTCAATCCAGAGAACCAGCAATGGTACGATCTTGGTGAATGGCTCATGCGAACCCGAGACGGTGCGCCCTCACTGAAGGCCTTAGGCGGACCAAAGAAGATCCGCAATTCGCGGCTAATTGGCACCTGCCGAAAGCCTATTTGTGGAGCGGAAGCAAGCTATGACAGCCACTGTCTCCCGTTGCTATTGTCCTCTTGCGACGCTATTCGTCCTTGGCCTTACCCTTCTTTGAGGGAAGGCCTTTTTGCACCGGGACAAGCTTGAGAATTTCAGAAGGCGCCACGCCAAGGCCGTAGGAAAGCTGGAGAAGACCGTCAAATGAGACGGTTTGCTCGGCGCGTTCTATTCTTCCTATCTGATTCCGATGAAAGGCACACATCTCCGCAAGCTTCTCCTGGGAGAGATGCCGTTCAATTCTTAACCTTCGGACCTGTTTGCCGAACAAAACCAATGCGCTGTGCACGCTGTATAGGGTCTTTCGGCAATCCGCACAAATCTACATCCTGACTAGATAGCAACTTGATTAGGTGTATAATTCGCGGCGACGTTATGTCGCCGCCTACATCAGAGATTCAGTATGTTGCCTGTTTTACTCAAGACGATGGCGTCTACGCCTGCGGACACTTTCATTCGAGTGTTCGAGCGGCGATGAACTGCCTTGTCCCAAATGGCGGGAGCTTCATTCGCGCTCATGAAGGCGGGACCTTCCGTTCTCTTACGAATCGAGAGTTTATCGACTTTCTCGAATCTCTGGAGCACATGCCCTGGAGTTGGCGCAGTAGAGCGCAAGCAGGCGCACTCGCCGTTCCTGCTGCAGAGAGCGCCGAATAAGGAGCCGCCAGAGCGCGGGAGTGAAGATGCTTCCCGCACAAGGACATTGTGTCGAAAGACTGTTGAAACTATTTCTTGATCGTTTAATCGGTTCCAACCTAGTTGAATGCTGTTACGAGTGCAGATTGCCTGTATTTTCAATGATCTAACCAATTTCACCCCTTGGGGTAGAGGTATATTATCGTATGTTATTCGGCGAATCAATAGCGAACAAAGCTGCTGGCGAAGGGCGAGATAGCGAGTCTTTCAGAACTGAGGAACATCGAGTTGACCCTTTCTTTCCAAACTGTTAGAAAGGTGTCGATGCGTTTTGGCAAATCCATTCTGGTGGCCATGCTCGGTTTCGCTTTTGCGGCTTATGGATTTGACTGTTCCCCCATCATGTCGCCAGATAAGGCAATGGAGTGCTGCGACTCCATGAATTGTTCCCATGGGATGCACGGAGAAGATTGCTGCCAAACCGCCCCTTCCGTGCATGCGCCCTTTGTGCAGCCCGCATCGATACATGGGATTACGTTCGCACCTCTGGCCGTTGCGGTTCAGCCGGCGTCCACCCATATCAGTTCTTTCGATTGTGTGGAGGGGCGCGCCGTTTTGCGCTTCCACGATCCGCCCCTGATCTTTGATTTGACCGCCCCTCTTCAACTTCGTATCTGATCTCTCCTCCTGTCGGTTCGCGACTTCAGGCATTTCTGTGCCTGCAATCTGTTTTCCTGGAGGAAAGTCTGTGTCATTGCAAAAGCTGATTTCTGTGCCGCGCTCTACTGTCGCCGCATTTCTTGTTCTTTTGTGCGCTGCTTCTACTGCAAGAGCGCAAGGTCCGGCCCCGGAAACAGCGCCGCCGCTTTTTCCGGGCGGAGGGCTTATCTCTTACAATCCCACTTTTACTACACGGGGTTCCGCACCGCGGCTTACAGGCAATGTTCCGGCCACTGCGCGTCCTACGTTCTCGGATGACGGCGACTGGAACTTTACCTGGGGTTTTTATAAGAACTTTGATCTCACTCTCATCTTGCCAATCGTGACTAACCATTTTTCATCGTTGGGAAGGCCACAAGTGGGAGGAACTGGGTTGGGCGACCTGCTGGTCCTGGCAAAGTACCGCTTCTATCGTCGCGACTCACCGCGAGGCACCACGCAAGCCTCAGTCACGCTGGGGCCAAAGCTTCCCACCGGCAGCACGGGCCTAACCGGCGGAGGCGGGCTTCGGCTTCCTGCGGGATTGCAGCCCGGCTCCGGATCGACAGACTTATTTCTTGCCGCCAACTGGACCTACACCGGACTCTTCAACCTTCGGCGTCTGGTGGCCGACGAAGACTTCCACACTCTTCTCCGATCAGAAGGCAGCGAGGCAACGAGGTTGGGCAGCGATCTGGAATCACGTTTCTGGCTTTCCTATCGTCCGTACGAGGCGAAAAACGGAGAGCGAGAATGGTTTATCGGCCCGGCGATCACGTTGCTGCACTCACAGGACGATCGCATCGGCGGCGTCACTCAGGATGGCAGCGGCGGAAACGCGTTGCTGGGAGGAATCACCACTTACGTCGGCTTGCGGCCAGGGATGTATGTGTGGTTGGGGGCAGATTGGGACATTGCCCATTCCACCGGCGCGCTTTTTGCGCCTCTCCGGCGCCACATCAGTTTTGGCATCACACAACAGTTTCGAATTCATCTTTAAAGGAGGAAGATCTTGAATATTAGAAAACTAAGCATGCTTGCTCAGTTTGGCTTTATGCTCGCTACGCCTTTTGCCCAGGCGCAGATCACGCACGTGGATATGCGCGTTGAGGGCATGACTTGAAACTTTTGAGCCTACGGGGTGAAACAACACCTCGGACGCCAGTCTGGCGTTCAAAAAGTTGAAGTCAGTTTGATCGATGGAAAAGTTGACGTCACGCCTAAAGAAGATGGCCAAATTGATCCTGCCCAGCTTCTTAAAGCGACGTATGACAGCGGCGTGTCAGTCGCCGAGATGGATGTGACAGCGCGGGGAAAAGTGGTGAAAGACTCGTCCGGCAATCTTGCCTTGCAAGTCAGTCCGAACCGGTCTTACCAGTTCGCGCCGAATGAGTTGTCTCAGGGACTTGAATCGCTGGCCAACTCGCCGACCGTGGTCACGCTACGCGGCCAGTTGTACAAGAAGTCTGGGGGAAAAAAGAAACCGGACAATACGCAGCCACTGAAACTTACCGTACAGGAAGTGCAGAAGAAGGAATAAATGCTGAAACAATTGGTGTTTTGCCTGTTTCTGGGTGCGCTGCGGCTCGCCGGAGTGCAACCAGTTCCGGCGAGTCCTTTGCAGCCAAAAGCCCCGGCAATCACGGCAGGAGAGATTGGTTCACGCTTGCCTGACTTTTCCACGCGCGATTTAAAAGGACGCCGGATCTCTTCCGGTGAGCTGCGCGGCAAGGTAGTGCTGATTGATTTCTGGGCCACATGGTGCGCGCCCTGCAAGAAAGAAATGCCGGGATATCAAAAGCTGGCGGACCGTTATAGAGCGCAACGATTCGCAGTGATTGGCCTCAAGCTGGATATTATGGCTGACACGGAAGAGCCTCGCGCTTTTGCCAGGCGGCTTGGCATCCGTTATCCGCTGGCCGTTGCGACTGATGAAATTAAAAATAAATTCGGCGGTATTGAAGGCCTGCCAACAACTCTTATCTATGACCGGCAGGGCATTTTGCGGCAGAAGATTATTGGTTTTGAATACACGGATGTCATAGAAAAAGGGTTAAAGGCTCTTTTGTGACATGGTGGACAGCCAATTCAAAGTGTGCAGGCAGACCCTGCTCCAAAGAGCAAGGTCCACCAAAACGGCGCTTATTGAATGGATGTGCAGGGTGTCTGGGAACGTGTCGCTATACCCTGGCAGAAAAGTTGATCGTTGCTGTTGGTGATGCTGGAGCAGAAAGAAGTATTGTGCAGAGAAATGCCCTGGCACATGGCGCGAGCATTGTTGTCAGTCAGGTTATTGCAATTAGACATTGAGCCGCTACTGGAAACGCCATAGCAGAAGTTTTGCAACTGGGGGTCTGTGATGTCACGGCAATTGCTGGGGTTACTAGGCGCGGTGGACATGCCAAAGCATGCCAGTTGCAGGTTCCTGTCCTGGATGGTGGTGCAAGGGCTTTGCGAATTCTGTGACATTCCAAAGCACATCTGCTTGTCATCCGGATCACTGATGTCAGTGCAGTTGGTAGGAAAGTTGGGCGCTACCGAAATCCCGAAGCAGGCAAGCTGTTGATCACGCGGCGTACGATATATAAATGGATTTCCCGTGCTGGTAACCTGCACTGTCACTCCATTTGAGGGAATTCCATTGGCTACGACCTGAAGAGTGCTCAATCCAGTCTCAATGAGCGTGGAAAGATCAGCCTGCGTGGATACGGGGGCGCTTCCTGTGGCCACGCCCATGGTGCTGTGGTCGTGAGTTTTGATATAGCGCACATGGCCCGTCGAGTTGTTGGTGATTCTAACAAGCGGGTAGTTAGTGGCCATTTGCGCGTCATCGCCATAAGCAGCGCCCTGTGACAGGCCGTTGAACTGCGTTCCGGAGATCACGTTGTTGTAGCTGCCCAGGACCAACGCCCCGGGTGCAGAGCTGATCACAGGGGCCCACTCTACCCGGGGAACGCCAGCGGCGGTATAGACCTGTACGGAGGCAGGTCCTTTGAAGCCAAAGCTCCCAACGGTGACTCCATTGGTGAAAAGAATTTGTCCCGTGGGCAGCACCAGCATCCGTCCCGTAAAGGACGCAGTCGGCCCATCAAAGATAGAAGACCGCGGTGGCGAGGGGGCGGAAAGCAGGCTGGTACCGTTGAATTCGAAGAACTGGAAACAACATGCTGACTCGCCATTGCTGGCTATAGGACTTGCGTCAACGAGGACGTTGCCGCTGGGAAGCAGCGCGGCGGGACCATCGGCAATATGCAAACTGTTTGGAATGGCCGGGCCGACTGACCAGCCGCCCGAAGCCGTGTTGTAAATCGCGGTATTGGACGTTCCTCCTGTGGCAAACACGGTTCCATCC
Organism: Terriglobia bacterium; assembly: GCA_963831465.1. Taxonomy (GTDB): domain Bacteria; phylum Acidobacteriota; class Terriglobia; order Terriglobales; family Acidobacteriaceae; genus Angelobacter. The sequence goes on from CAWHQH010000018.1 coordinate 164,374, forward strand.
GGCCGAAGCACGGCAGGCCCGATTTCCTGACTGTTTGCCTGAGTCAGCTGAACGATGGTGTTGCCGGCTGAAGACCACGACCCGGTTGCCGGATCATAAAGTTCAGAGTTGTTCAGGTTGGTGGCGTCGACGGTAAGCACCTTGCCATTGGGAAGCAGTGACCAGCCTTCTTCGTCGTTGCGGTCGGATTTGTTGCTGCCTGTTGCAGTCCAGGTGAGCGTGGAAGGGTTGAACAGGGCCGCTTCGCCGTCTATGGGATTGGCCAGCATGAGAGTTCCATTGCTGAGAACCACGGTTTGCGCGTCGCCAATGTTGCTCCAGCCCGCGGGCGGTGCAACTGACCTCCAGGAATTCGCTGCCGGATCGTAAATAGCGCCTTGAGTCGTCAAAACCTGCGCGTTGGAACTCCCGTTGAATTCTCCGCCTTCCACCAGCATACGTCCATCAGGCAGCACGGCGGAGCCATAGTAAAGCGGCGCGTAGCCCGAGGGCATGGAAGCCATCTGTCCCCATGTGCCGTTAACGTAGCTGCCAGTATTGTCAGGCGTGAGCTTCCACCATGCTCCCGTTCCAAAGCCGTTATTGTCCAATTGCTGGGCCAGGACGGTACCGTCCGTCAACAGCAGTGCGGTTCCCACAGGAACGCCGGGTTGATGCGCCAATGGAGTCCAGGTCTGGGCCCCGGCCAATGACGCCAATGCACAAAGCATGAGTGTAACCACGATTTTGTTTTTCATTCAACAATCCTCCCTCTAGGTAGTTCGTCTCCACGCATTTGGTACCTGCCTTGATCAAGCACACAAAGCGTTCCGCGCAGTTTGAGCAACATACGTCGGATTTCAGGAGAAAAAAAGCAGAGCGGTGGAATTTTACGAATTCAGGATGGTCGCCGTTCTCTTTTGGAACCAATAAACCTTGTGAAGACCCCAATCAAGTGTGCTGGCTTTTAATGTCAAAGGTTTATTTGTTATTGATTAGGCGAACAAATTACGATAGCATGACTAAGCCCTGAGGGGCGCAGACCGTCAGTTCTTTGAAAAATAGTAATCGCCATTCTGCGGTCAGCTAATAGCGGTATAGCTTCGCCTGATTTGAATCCTTGGCTCCGGCTAATTGTGCTGCTATTCTTCGCGTCCGCGCACCAGAAATTGCGGCCCTCTGCTGACCGAACAGTTGAAACGAGAAAAAAAGCCGAAAAGTAGGCAAGTTTTGGCGGCTGAAAAACGGGATAAAAGGCTTCGACTGTTCGGTCGACAGTACTGTCGAATTGGGGTTTGATCCTTGTTTTCAACAAAGGCGTTAGGGAGGTGGGTCTATGGCTGAAGGACGCAGGCAGAGGGACGCAAAAAAACGGGTGATCTGGTGATCGCACGTAATCCCGTGATTGGGAAAATCAGAAGCCTTATCGCAGGACGGGGTCACGTGGGCCAGAATTGAGTGCCGTCTACGCAAGTCCCCACGCCATCCCAACAGCTGCGGCGGTGCTGAGCAGGTTTACCATATCATTGTTGAGCATCCCACGGCGTTCGAAAATCGCCCCAAAAAGGCTATCAACCACAGTGCCGAAAAGGCCGGCAAGAATGATCGCGGCAATCTGGCTTACAGGCACAAGCCCGGTTAGAACCGCGGCTACGGCGACGCTTGCTGCTCCAAGCAAAGCCGCGATTGTCCCAAACAGGCTGATGCCTCCATCCGTGCCAGGGGGAACGGATTTGAAACTTGTTACAAGCAGCGTCTTGCCGGGGAAGGCCATGCCGATTTCGCTGGAAGACGTGTCTCCCGCGGCTTCAGCCAGCGCGGCCAGCGCCAGCACAGGCCATCCGGAGGCGGCGATGGCAACTACCAGCGCGGCGACTCCAAGATTGGCCATGGCTTGAGCTGCTGTGCGTCCGCCGGCAGGTTCAGCAGTACGGAGCTGCTGCTTGCGCTTGTAGCCGACGCGAGTGGCCACCAGCGTGACGGCAAAAACGATGAGCAGCGCAAGAAACATACGCAGATCGCGGACAGCCATGATGAACGCCACGACCGACCCTGCCAGAGCTCCGCTGACATTCACGCCTCCTACAAACCAGGCAAGCACGGCGAACCCAGCGGTGGTGGCTAGAGCGATCAGCAATCGGTGGCTGCTGACAGGGAATTCAACGTGATGCAGCCATTCGAAGACAGCCAGAATTGCGGCGGCAAAGCTTAGAGCCAGGAGGTCAGAAATCCTGAATGAGCGCGGGTTTGACAGTGAGTTCCTCCCCGACGGACCAGCCCGTCATGCATGGCTGGCGGCATCAAAGCTGCTTTCCGCATCGTACAAGAGAAAGGGCTTGCCACAACAGGGTGGCTCAACCATTCGCGGAAATCTGGAACTTACTAAAGGGAATTCATAGGTTGAATCATCAGGGGTGGATGGTTAAAGGAGGGTGAATCATGGCTGCATCTGTCTGGACCGGATATCTGACTTTTGGACTCATTTCAATGCCGGTACGGCTCTTTTCCGGGGCGCGTGGATCGCGCGTTTCTTTCCACATGCTGCATCGCAGTGACAATGCCCGGGTAAAGCAGCAGCTTTACTGCCCCGTTGATGAGCAGGTGATCGACAGGAATGAGGTTGTAAAAGGCTACGAATTTCGCAAAGGTGAATACGTGGTGATTGAGCCGGAAGAGATCAAAAAGATAGAGCCGAAAACCGCCAAAGCCATGGAAATTCTTGAGTTTGTGAAGCAGGAAGAGATCGACCCCGTGTATTTTGAGTCGTCTTACTATCTTGCGCCGGAAGAAGCGGCCAAAAAGCCTTACGCATTACTGGTGAAGGCGCTGAAGGATTCGGGCTATGTCGGCATCGCCAAGCTGGCAATGCACAACCGCGAATACACTGCGTTTCTGCGTCCTTACGAAAAAGGATTGATGCTGCACACGATGTATTACAAGGACGAAGTCCGCGAAGCGCCTGACTTTGGCACCGACCATGCCAATTTGAAAGAAGGCGAGGTGAAAGTAGCGCACCAGTTAATTGAAGCGCTGGCCGCGAAGTGGGACCCGGAAAAATATTACGACACTTTTGAGGAAAACCTGAAAAAGCTGATCAAGGCCCACATGGAAGGCAAACAAGTAGTAGCGATTGATAAGCCTCGTCCCCCTGCCGCACCTACTGACCTGATGGCCGCGCTGAAGCAAAGCTTGGCTCAGATGGAAGGCAAGAAGAAAGGCCCGCAACGAGTGGAAGCTGCCCAGCGGGAGTCAGAGATTGAGGTGAAAGGGAAGCCAAAGTCGGTGGCTGGCAAGAAGAAACCGCCGAAGCGAGCTGCGTAGCGAATCGAGATCGGGTGATCGCGCGTGATTGGTTGATCAGTTGATTTGGGCCGATGCCGACTTAAACCCAAGCTGCAAGGGTGTCTCCGTGTTCATTCCGTCAGGAAGCCCTCCTTTTCTCGGGGTCTGGAGCGAAGCGGCAAGATTCAATGGTTTACAATAAAATCCTTCGCAATAATTCAGAGTTTTGACGTTCAAACCGGTAGCACCGGTGGAGTTTGAATGAAGGTAAGCTTCAAGGCAATGTGGCTGCTGGCCAGCCTGGGCATTCTTATGGTCATGGCAGCGGGCTGCAATGATACGTTACGGCAATTTATTGTTCCGGTTCCGTCCCCTTCAGGTGATCCTGGAAGACTGGCGCATGCCATCGTTTTGTCGACCAATCCTGGTGTGCAACCGACCCCGACACCGGGCAACGGGACTGACATGCACCTTAACGTCTCTGGAGACTCAAGTGTCGGGATTGTCCCGGTGGGCGTCAATCCTGTTTTTCTGGGTAAAACCTCGAATCAGGCCTTTGTTATTAACAGCGGCAATCCTCCGGCAATTCCTGCCACCGTTTCAATCTACCTTGCCCTGCTTCCAACAAGTACTGTTTCTACGGTGACTTTACCTGCTACCAGCTCGGGCCCAATAGCGGGTGCCACCAGCAGCAGCGGCAATATCTATATCGCTAACCGCCTGAGCAATAACGTGGATTTGATTGCGGGCGGGGTCTTGGCCGTCACGGCTTCCATTGCAGTGGGCACTGAGCCTGTGATGATCGCGGGCAACGCCGCTAACAATAAGATTTTTGTTGTGAACCATGGCAGCAACAACGTCACTGAGATCTCAACCATTGACGATACGGTGATCAAGACCATTCCCGTGGGTTCGCAACCTATCTGGGCTGTAATGAGCTCAGACGGGCTATTTGTGTTTGTGGTGAACCAGGGCGATGGAACTGTGAGCGTAATCGATGCCTCACTGGACATTGTTCTGCCCTGTGATGTGGGTCCTTCTTGTCCATCGGGGAATGCAATCAAAGTTGGGACTACCGCTGCGTCGTCACCAAACTTTGCTTTCTATGAGCCCACATTGAAGCGCGTCTATGTGACCAATACCGGTGAGCAAACTGTCACAGTAATCAAGGCGAACGGCATTGATCTCGGCTCAAACCCTCAGGTGTTGCCTTCAAAGATAGCTGACATTCCCGTCTCAGGGTTTCCAACCTCGATCACAGCGCTGAGTGACGGAACTAAGGCGTATGCGGCACTGGGGAATTGTCCTGTCGGAGTGAATCACCTTGCGCTCCCGGATCCCGCCTCCACAAGCAATACAAGTCATTGCCCTGGCAATCTGGTGAGCGTAATCGATGTCGTTGGCCTGCGGGAAACCGGAACAATTGGAGTTGGCCCAGGCGCGGTTTCAATCGACGCTTCTTCTGACGCCTCGCGCGTTTATGTAATCAGCGCCAATGACACAACCACGGTCCGCGATGACGTGCATGTGCCGAATTGCACTGACAAGTTTTGCCTGCAGGGACCGGTGCAGCCCGATAGAACTTTCCCCACGCCTTCAATATCCATCATTAGGACGGCCACAAATTCAGTGTTGGTCACTCCGGTGAATCCGGGCATAGTAAACAGCCCGCTGCCTACGTTCCACGTCCCCCAGCAGGATCCAAATTGCGTTCCCACGATTGATCCCAATTTCAACGATGACGTCCCGCTGCCTTGTCCTCTGCAGAGTCCATTCATGGTCCGCACGTTCCCATAATTGCAAGTAGCAATTCGATTCCAGACATAAAAATGGGCGGCTTTTCAGCCGCCCTGTCGGAGTCGCTATGAGAAGAGAAATTCGCTCTAATTGTCAGTTCGCCGCTTGCGGTTATAACGCATGGCGATGTTCATGAAAATGTTTCCGCTGTCCGTGTCAAAACACATCACCAGCGATTCCTGATCTTCGCTGCTTTTTTCACCCAGCTCGTCAGAATGGATCACCGGCGGATTAATCTTGAACCTGAATCCCTGGTCGTTGAGCGCTGTAACAGCGCTGCCAATCACCATGTTGGCCAGCTCGCACACAGTTTCTCGCGCTACTTCATCGCTTTCCTGCACAGGCGATCCGGTGAGATAACTTGCTACTTTGGCGGCAGTCGGCGTGTCGATATCGAAGATAACTCGTCCTTCGATGTCGCCTTTGATCGTCACCATGGAAGCGATGCCTTTGCGGCGATACGCTTCCTCTTCCATGGTTACGTCTCCCATGCGTGTGGCGCATTGCAGCGTCTCCGCCAGCACGGCATCGGCCGCATTGATGAACGGCTGAATCAGTTCCATCTTCATCGGGGTCTCAGCTTTCCTGGGCAGTTGGTGTGGCCACGGCCGCGTCATCGCCCATTACGTACTTGATGACTTCGTAAAGGATCTCCGACTTTACCGGTTTCTGGACAAAGTGACGCGCGCCTTTTTGCAGCGCCGCAACAATGTTTTCCTGATAGCCGACGGAAGAGACCATTACGATGCGGGCATTCGGGTGCGAACGCACAATGCGCTCCGCCGCTTCGATGCCTTCCATTTGCGGCATGGTGATGTCCATCAGCACCATGTCAGGCGTGGTTCGATCGTATTCGGTGATGGCAGTGCAGCCATCGCCGGCTTCGCCCACAATTTCGCCGCCGAAAGCTTCAACCATCTTCGCTACGTTCTTTCGCGCGAAAACAGAATCGTCCACCACCAGGTAGCGGATCGGCATGCCGTCCTTGCGGATCAGAATTGGAAATGTTTCCATAACTATTCTCCTTGCGACTCCAACTAAACTTTTACTACTGCTCGAGCAATCTTTTCCGGGTTGCACTGCATGGCCAGCGTGTTGGCCAGCATATCCAGCGGGACAATTCGCATTGCGTGCCCACGTTCAACGGCCGCTTTTGGCATGCCAAACACCGTGCATGAATCTTCACTCTGCGCGATCGTCAGCGCACCCGCATCTTTCATCAATCCCAGTCCTTCCGCTCCGTCATCGCCCATGCCTGTCATCAGTACGCCCACGGCGCGGCTGCCAAACTCTGCCGCTACTGAGCGGAACAGGATGTCTACTGACGGCCTGTGCCCGTTGGTGCGGGCTTCATCGGAAAGCACCACGGTATTTCCCAAAGGCATGCGCCGTACTTTAATGTGGCGATCTCCAGGGCAAATCAGCGCGCGTCCCGCAATCAGCAGGTCTCCGGATTGCGCTTCTTTTACATCGACAGCGCAAGACTCATCCAGCCGTCGTGCAAACATTTCCGTAAATCCTTCCGGCATGTGTTGCACCACCACAATGGTCCCGGGAAAATCTCCCGGCAATTGCTGCAACAAATATTGCAGGGCGTTGGGGCCACCAGTGGAAATACCGATTGCAACCACCTTCGTCGGCTCGCGCCGCGGTCTTAAAGCTTTCTTGTCCGGTCGAGGCCGGTCGAATGTGATAGGCGGCGGAGTGTTGCGCACCTTTGTCTTGGCCGCTACTTTGATCTTGCTAATCAGGTCTACGGCAATGTCGTCCATGTGAGAGGAAGCAGCATCGCGCGGCTTGGCAACAAAATCAAAGGCTCCCAGTGCTAACGCCTTGAACGTCGCGCTTGCGCCCTCCGTGGTCAATGCGCTCACCACGATTACCGGCACTCGAAAGCGTCGAGTGATCTGGCGCAGCGTCTCCAGCCCGTCCATGCGCGGCATTTCCAGGTCCAGTGTCACCACGTCAGGACGAAGGTCTTCAATCTTCTTGAGCCCAAAGGCGCCGTCCATTGCGGTGCCTACGACTTCAATTTCGTTGTCCCGGGCAAGGATCTGTGGAATCAGTTTTCGCATCAATGCGGAATCATCCACCACCAGGACTCTCAATTTGGTACTCATGCTGTGGCCCCCACCATCTGTAACCTACCTAGCTTTGCAACTACACTTGAGAGATTCAGGATCAGCACCACCGTGCCATCGCCAAGGATGGAAGCGCCGCTGACCAGGTCTGTGGCCACTAAATGATCGTCCATGGCCTTGATAACTAGTTCTTCTTCGCCTACCAAATGGTCCACTATCAGGCCGAACTTGCGTTCGCCCGTGGAAATCACCACCACAAACATCTTTCCTGTTTCGGTTTGCTCTTTTTCCAGCCGGTGGAGATGCAGCAGCATAAGCACTTCATTGCGTAATTGCATTACCTCATGCTGGTCCACGCGATGCAGCGCGCTTTGCGTCGTCCGGGTAATTTCCACCACAGAAGCGAGGGGGACCGCATATAGACGGTCTCCAACGCGAAACAGCAGCGCCTTGATGATTGCCAGTGTCAGCGGCACTTTCAGAAAAAATGTTGTTCCTTTTCCGGCAGTTGTGCGGATGCTGACGGTGCCTTTCAACTTTTCCAGCACGGTCTTCACTACATCCATACCTACGCCGCGGCCGGAAATTGACGTCACTTCTTGCGCAGTGCTCAGCCCGGGATGGAAAATGAGGTCATTGATGTCGGCTTCGCTCATCACCGCCGCATCGCCCTGCTTGATCAGGCCTCGTTCCATAGCCTTTGCTATTAACTTCTCGCGGTTGATGCCTCGCCCGTCATCGGTCACTTCAATCACAATCTCATTGCCCTGGTGATAAGCGTCAAGCGTTACGGTGCCCTGCGCCGGCTTTCCGTCATTGATGCGCTCTGCCGGGGATTCAATCCCGTGGTCTACGGCATTGCGTACCAGGTGGGCCAGCGGCTCAGCCAGCATGTCCAGAATGCTTTTGTCGAGATCGGTGTCCTGGCCGGTCACCACAAGGTTTACTTCCTTGCCGCAGGATTTGGCTACGTCCCGAACTACGCGCGGAAATCTGCGGAAAAGATGTTCCACCGGCACCATGCGTATTTTCATCACAGACTTTTGCAGATCGTTCATGATGCGTGCCTGGAATGCCATAGCATCAGAGAAGCGCATTTTTAAAGGATCTTTGGGATAACGTTTCTCAAATTCGTTCATTGCCTGGTGCAGCATGCTTTTAGCGATAATTAGCTCACCTACCAGGTTGAGAACAGAATCAATCCTCTCCGCGTCAACCCGCAGAAGAGTCTCTGACATGTTTGCAAAACTTGCCAATTGGGTATCTGTGGTTGGTTGCTGGTTAGTGCTTTCAGCGCGTTGATGGGCGATTTCATTTCGGACCGACTCCGTCTCGGCTGGTCTCTCTTCTGCATGGATTGCAACTTCAATTTCGTCTTCCTGCGGAGCCGTTACGTGCTTCACGATATCCAGCACGTCATCTGGCTGCTCCTGCGATGCTCCGGTTTTTTGCACCAGGACTTCCGCCACGACTGACGGAATGCGGCACTTCTTCGCAATCCATTCCTCGGAATTGTCGCAGGCAATAGCTGCTTCCACCACGTCCAGATCATTGCTGAGCGTGCTCTGGTCCGGCGCAATTGCCAGCAGCTTTCCGCAATCCTGCAGCACATTGCGAATCAACTGCATGGCTGCGCTACGCATTGGGCACTGCGGTTCAATGGAGAACGCCACGTTGTAAACGGTTTCTCCACGCCCCAGCGCGTCTGCCACTACCATCTGCTCGTATTCGCTCCACACAAAGCGCGCCTGCAGTTTGTAACGCACAGTGGCGGCCGGTTTTTTTGTAAGCGAAATGATCTGTTCCTTCAGCTCTTCTCCAGCCGGCGGCTGCAGGTTGCCGCGATATGCTGAAAGCATGGAGCTGAAAGTATCGGCCGCAATCAGGACTACTTCAGCCAGCGCGGTCTTACTTCTTGCGGCAACTTCAGGACGCAGGACGTCTTCAAGGGCATGTGCCAGTTCGCTCAGTTCGGTGTAACCGCATGCTGCTGAATCACCTTTTAAGGTATGCACCGTGCGCCGAACCTGTCGCAACACCTCTTCATCTTCCGGACGCTTCTCAAGCTCCAGCCCCTCTTCATTGAGTGCCTGCAACAGTTCCGTTGCGCTCTCAAAGAAGAGTTCGCGAAGCTCAGCCGCGTGATCGTCAGAGAAGAAACTCACCCTGCCACCTCAATGCGCTGATATGCCGTTCCGTTGTTCTGGTGCAGCATCTTGTATTTGTCTGACAAGCCAAACAGGCTTTCCGCATGCCCGATGAAAAGGTAGCCTTCTGCGTTCAGGCAGCGATACAGCTTTTCCACCAGCCGCTTCTGCTCGGCTTCATCAAAATAGATCATCACGTTGCGGCAGAAGATCACGTCATTGCGCTGCGGCAGAAATTCTGTTTTCAAATTGTGAAAATCGAAATGGACCAGGTCTTTCAGGCCTCGCTTGATCGCGTAACGATCGCCTACCTTATCGAAATAGCGCAAACGGAATGCATAGTCCACTGATTCCATCTGAGTTTCTGAATAAGCGCCCTCTTGCGCGGTACGCAGCACAGTGTAGTTAATGTCAGAGGCCAGAATTTCCACCTTCCACGGCGGCGGAATCAACGGTTTGGGGCTTGGCATTTCAAATGGCAGCGGATTGCGCAGGTAGTAATAAGCCAGGGCGTCACATATCTGCATCGCCATGGTGTAAGGCTCTTGTCCCGTAGAACATCCCGCGCACCACAGACGCAGGCTCCAGTCGCGGCGATCCTGCTTCCGCTTTAACAGCTCTTCCAGAACGTTCTTCTGGAATAACTCAAGTTGAGGTTTGTTGCGAAAGAAGCTGGTTTCATTGACGGTGAGGTTTTCCACCAACGCGCTCAACTCCGCCTTGCCCTGGTAACTGGTAAGCAGGCGATAGTACGCGTAAAAAGTATCCAGCCCGCAGATCTTCAGCCTGCGTTGCAGGCGGTCCTGCAAAAAATGTGCCCGCCGCTCGTCGAAATACATGCCGCATTCCTGATACACCAGCGTTTGCAGCAGCTTGTATTCCGGTTCACTGATTTGGATTTGAACACTCGATGTGGCCATGGTTTCCCGTTTTTCGTCCCGTTCTTTGTCTAGGTGCCGATCCCGGCAAAGGCCGCCGCTACGCGCGGTTCACTCACTTCTGCCACCGCAGTTCGCCTTTTTGCAGGATCCTGTTCAGGTCAATCAAAATGATCAGCCGACCGTTGAGCTTGCCTACACCGGTAACATAATTCAGTTCGCCCTGATCAAATACTGGCGGTAGCTCAATGTCGCTTTCTGGAATCTTCAAAACTTCTGAAGCGCTGTCCACGATCAGCCCCACAAGCTTTCCTTCTACCTCGGTCACCAGGATGCGGTTCTTCTTGTTAGGCTTTACCTCTTTTTCTCCAAAGCGCCGCCGCAGGTCCACCACGGAAACGATTTTTCCTCGCAGGTTGATGACTCCCTGGACACAGCCGGGTGAATCCGGCACGGAAGTGATTTCCGGCACACGCACAATCTCATGCACCAGCGCGATTGGGACGCCAAAAACCTCGCGCCCTACACGAAAGCCGACAATGTGCATCTCTTTTGACATCGGGTCTCCTTCGGCTTAGTTGTAGTTCCCACCCGCGCTTGCAGTTGCATATTGTGATGTAGCAGCCCCGCGACCGGCTGGTTCTTCTCGACGCTGGGCGGGCCGTGGATCGCGGACCACCATGTTTTCCAGAACAAAGCGGTCCATTGCTTCCAGCATGGAGCGTGACATCTTGGACATCTGCTCCGCTGAAGCCGCCAGCTCTGTGGATCCGGAAGACGAACGCTGCACCAGCTCCCGCATCTTCTCCATGGCCCTTACAACGGCCTGTGCTCCTGAGGCCTGCTCTTCCACGGACGAATTGATTTCATGCGTGATTTCGTTCAGCCGCGTAGTGGCCTTGGCAATCTGAGAGGACCCATGCGATTGCTCATTGGTCGCGGCGCCGATTTCCTGCGCGAATTTGTAAACCTCAGACACCACGCTGGAGATCTTTTTCAATGCGCCGCTCAAGTCACCGCCCAGTGAAAGGCCTTCATTCACAATGGTGGTGCTCTTTTCCATGTTGTCCACGGCCTTGCGGGCTTCCTTCTGAATGCTCTGGATCAATTCAGAAATCTCTCGCGTCGACTGCGCTGATTTTTCCGCCAGCTTGCGAACTTCATCGGCCACTACGGCAAAGCCCAGGCCGTGCTCACCAGCGCGCGCAGCTTCAATCGCCGCATTTAAAGCCAGCAGGTTGGTCTGTTCTGCCAAATCGTCAATCACTTCAATAATCTTTCCGATGTCATCAGCGCGTTGACCCAACGCGGAGATGATTTCCGCGGATGATCCAATGGAAGCGTTAATCCGGCTCAGGCCGTCGGTGGCTTTTTCCATCGTGTTGATGCCGTTATGCACTTCATCGCGCGAGCGCTGCGAAATATCCAGCAGCACCTTGGCTGTATCCGCCACGCGCTGGATCGAGGCCACCATCTCGTCGATGGAGGCGGAAGTTTCGCTCACGTTGGAAGCCTGCATCTGCGTGCTCTTGACCATGTTCTGCACGTTGATGCTCATCTCATGCATGGTGCTGGTGACTTCATCGATGGCGGAAGCTGCCTGCACGCTGATTTTGGCCGATTCGTCAGAAGCTGAAGCTACCTGATTAGATCCGCTGGCCACCTGGGCAGCGCTGTCACGCACGTTTTTCACCAGGTTGCGCAAACCAAGCGTCATTTCACGGAAAGCCTTGCCGAGTGTGTCACGCGAAGAACGAGGGTTAATTTCCACCGAGAGATCGCCGCCGGCAATCGCTTCAGAGATTCCTGCCATCTCGCGCAAGTAGAGCACCATGTTGTTGAAGGTGCGGGCCAACTGTGCGACTTCGTCTTCGCCATTGATCTCTACTTTCTGTTCCAGGTCTCCGGTATTACCGATCTGCCCAGCGACAGTAATCAGTTGCGAAAGTGGCTGCGTAATTGATTTTGCTACGCGCCATGAAATTGATCCGGATAGCAGGATCACGATCAGCAAACCACCCAGGGTCACAAACGTGATGAGCATTGCGGCGTTGCTGTCAGACTCTTCAGCGCTCGAGTTTGCCGTCTTCATCATGCCCACCAATTGCATCAGAGGCTGTTCCTCGCGTTGTTTCTGTTCCGGCGTAGGCGTGGCCTGTAAATAGGCGATTTGTAATTCCGCCACCGTGGCGCTGCCGGTATCCACCTGACGGCGTTTTTCCATCAGCGGCGTGGCAAACACTCGGTTCCATTCGCGCTCAGCGTCCGCCAATTGGTCGAGAAGCTGACGGGCGCGGTTGGCGTCTTCCAGAGCTGTGCCGTTGTCCTTGATCTCATTGATCAACCGTTCCACTTCAGCCTGACCGTGGGCAAGGGCATCTGCTTCGCGCCGGTCGCCATTGAGAAGGAAGTTCCGTAGAAAAAGACGGTTCTCATTTCTCGCCTTATCCAATTTGGAAAGGCTTTCTCCCATCGTGATCGACTGTTTGTAAACCGTCCTGGTCGTCTGCTCGTGCCGGACGGCAAGCCAGTTAAAGAGGAACGCCATGAGCACAATGGCCATAATCAGGCCAAAGCCCAAATAGAGCTTGCCCGCAATTGTTTTGTTAATACGCATGTTCCGAACCTCTACGGCCGCTTTTGCCTGCACGGCTCGTGTTCCTTTTTATCTTTCAAACCTGTTTCTTGATCTCGATTACCGCTGCTCCAGAACCTACGTTTCCGAAACTCACTCCAAGAAGACAGGGAAAGAGCGGATAAATAAAAGCAAGGGCATGGCCACCCACGCGTGGGACTAGCACCTTTGATACCTGAGCATTTCGAAGGAACAGCAGAATCAATCACTTAGTGAAAGTGAGTGGATATTGGGAGCAGCCAAAGGAGGGTCGAGAGGCGTTGAAGTTGAGCAATTTCTATGATTTAGCGTCTCATTCTCAGCATTGCGGCTGGTTACCCATTCTCAGTGTGAGACCGTTCGAAGCCCGATGATCGCATTGTTCGCTTGGATTCTGGCAGGGCAATTACTTATTGACTCAAAATGAGATTCCAGAGTACCTTCAGGCTTTCTTGAGACGCATGAGACTGACGCCCAAAGCCGCTCCAATTCGACTAAAGCCCAAAATGAAGATAAAGACGTCTTCTCCAATGGAGCAAGTGGTTGAGGCTTGTGCGGACATAGCATCCCTTCGCGCCGATTTGCCGGTGGTCCGGGAGCGCACTGCAAAGGCACTTAGAGAAATTTTTAAAGCTGATGTCTCAGGAATCATCGTGCGCGAGGGCGAAGGCTACCATGACGCGGTTTGTTCAGACCCAGACGGTCCCGTAGGCGCGAAAGCGCTCATCGAGCATGCCCGCCCCTATGCCACACGGGCAATTGAGCAGAATCAGCAGGTCAGCTTCAAGTTTTCTTATTGCCACAGCCAGACGGAAGCGATTTATCACGGGCTTGCGCAGCCTATTCTAACCACTGGCTCTGCCGCAGTCCTGCTGATGGTTCGCAAGACCGCTTTCACAGTTGCGGAAATTTCCGCCTTCGGCGCGATCGGTAACATGAGCCGCATGGCGCTGGACAATGCTGAGCTGGCCAGCCTTTATGGCGCCCAAAAGCAAAAGCTCGAGCAACTACTTGAAATCTCGTCCGATCTCGGGACGTCACGCCTGGAGAGTTTTTTCCCAGCATTCGTGGTGCGGGCCGCCGATTTTCTAGATGTTTCTCGTGTCTTTGTTGCACTGGTGGATGAAGGTGAGTGCCGCTTGCGCTGGGGCGCAAGCAGGGGTACTGCCAGCCGGCTCGATATTGACGTTTCAGCGGTTGCCAAGCGCGTGCTGGATTCCCGGAAACCTCATGTCAGTGAAGACATTAACCAGCTTTCATCTGCTGAGAAGGCGCAGCTTCGCCGCTGGGAGTCTGACCTGAAACAGTATCTTGGCATTCCGCTCTTAACCGGTGACGGACGCCAGCTGGGCGTATTGGGATTTCTGGATAAGAAAGACAAAACCCGCTTCTCTCCCGATGACGTTCGTCGCGCCCGAATTTTGGGCGCAGAAATCACCGTCGCCCTTGAAGCAACGCAAAATCTTCAGCTCTCTGACCAGCATCGCAAGCGCACTGAAGACCTGATGGAAATGGCGCTAGATCTGGGATCTGCCCTGCGGCTGCCGGACTTTGTAAAGAACTTCACCGAGCGTGTGTCAAGCATGATTGGCGCGCGATCCGCCATCCTCTCCTTGGCGCAAGGCAACAAGGTTGAAAGCGTCGGCTTTTGCGGCGCGCGGCCGGAGCGCGAGCTGCAGCGCAAATTGAATGCCGCATTCTCTGAATATGCGGAGCGCCATCCTGACGTGAAGATTACCGGCAGCGGCGTTCAGGCGCTTGGCTATGATCTGGTAGCGGCCTGCGGCTGGCAGAACCTGACACTGGTCCGTCTGGAGGGAACTGAGGGCGATCTTCTCGGCATCCTTGCGCTGGCTGATATCAGCCGCGAACTAATGCCCGGCGATCTGAACTTGCTGCAAGCATTGATTGTGCACGCGTCAGTTGCGCTGGAAAATTCCCGCCTGTTTACCCGGATCACGCAATCCAGCCGGCAGTGGGCAGAAATCTTTGACTCCATTTCAGACTTCATCGTGCTGCATGACGAGCATTTTGAAGTTTTGCGCGTGAATCGATCTCTCTCTGAGTTTATCGGCGTGCGCCCCGCTGAGTTGATTGGCTTGAGCATGCGCGCGCTGGTTTCAATCGCCTCCGATTCGCCGCAGCCCTGTCCTTTCTGTCGCGCCGAAAATGAATCCGACGAATACCTGCATCCCGTGCTGGAGCGCACATATCTTGTTTCCAGTTCACGCATTCACGGCGCACTCGATGAAGGTCTTCAAACTGTCCACGTGCTCAAGGACATCACCGACCGCCGCGAAGCAGAGCAGCGCTACCGCGAATTGTTTGATAACGTGCAGGAGGGCGTCTTCTTTGCCTCGCCGGAAGGTCATTTTATTGAGGTAAACGACGCCTTGGTCCGTATGCTGGGCTATCAAACGCGCGAAGAAGTGCTGAAGCTCGATCTACAAAACCAGGTATATGTGTCGGCTGAGCAGCGCGACGAGATTACCCGTCAGTTGCACCATGAAGGCGCAATCCGCAACTTTGAAGTGACGCTCACCCGCCGTGACGGCAGCATGATCCATGCTCTGGAAAATGCTTTCGTCGTGAAAGACGGCCAGGGCAAGATCATGCAATATCGGGGCGTCTTCCTCGATATCACTGAGGTTAAAAATTTCCAGGCGCAATTGCAGCGTGAGCGCGACTTTACCAGCAAGATTCTGAACAACACGCAAACTATGATTATGGTGGCAGATACCGCTGGATTAATCAGCTACGCCAATCAGCGCGTGTATGAAGGCGGTGGCTTTGAACAGAATGAACTGGTAGGCCATCGTCTGGATCGCATTATCTCGCTTTCTCACAAAAAAGCGTTTGCTGAAGCCTTTAACGCCAGCCTACACGGCCTGCAGTCGGACAATCTGGAAGTCATGATCACCCGCGGCAACGGCACTCAAGGCAAATTTTCCGTGAACCTAAGCCCCATGCGCGATGACCGCGGCGAAGTTAGCAGCGTAGTCGTCCTGATGACGGACATCACAGATACCTCCATGATTCAAGCCAAGCTGATGCATACGGAAAAAATGGCTGCCGTTGGACAGCTTGTTTCCGGCGTGGCGCATGAAGTTAACAACCCTCTTACGGCCATCATGGGATTCTCTGATCTGCTCATGGAAAACCCTGACGTTCCGGGCAGCGCGCGCAAAGACCTGCAAGTGATTTTAGAAGAAGCGCAACGGACCAAAGAGATTGTGCAAAATCTGCTGAGCTTTGCCCGCCAGCGTCCACCGCAACGCCAGCCGCTGCAGATCAATAACATCCTGCGCAAGACCATTGCACTCCGTTCCTATGACTTTGCCAACCACGGCGTGCAAATCGTGGAGAAATTTGATCCGCGCCTGCCCGACCTGATCGGCGATTCTCATCAGTTGCAGCAGGTATTTCTCAATATTCTGAACAACGCTTATGACGCTGTGCAATCCGCAGGACGGCCCGGCCTGATTGAGATTGAAACCATTCAGGATGGCGGTTGGGTCGAGGTCTTGTTCCGTGATAACGGCGAAGGGGTTCAACATCCGGAGCGCATCTTTGATCCATTCTTTACTACAAAGGAAGTCGGACAGGGGACCGGCTTGGGTTTAAGCATCTGCTACGGAATCGTGCGCGAGCATGAAGGCGAGATTCTGTGTGCCAATAATCAGGAGACGCAAGGGGCGACATTCAGTGTACGCCTGCCTGTCCGCACCAGGACCGATCTGAAACTGGTAGTTACCGCAGGAGCAAAGCAATGAACTCCCGCGCCGCAGCCCTTGCTCGCTTGCCTCTGCTGCTCATTGAAGATGAGCGCTCAGTGATGGAGTTCATCCGAACAGCGCTGGAAAGGAGCGGCTATGCCTGCAGTACGGCGAACTCAGCAGCGGAAGGCATCCGCATATTAGAAACAGGACGGTTTGGCGGGATTATCTCCGATATGCGCACTCCGGGCGGAGCCAGCGGTGCTGACGTGCATTCCTGGATCGTTCTGCACCGGCCAGAACTAAAAGAGCGCATGCTTTTTATCACCGGTGACACCGTGAATGAAAACACTATGAAGGCCCTGCAGAGCACCGGAGTGCCCTACATCGAAAAGCCTTTCCGGGTGCAGGAACTAATCAATATTGTAGAAAGGATTTTTGGCAAAGCAGAATGACCAGCGACGCTAAAGTCCGGTTCATGATCGTGGACGATCATCCGAGCATTCGCAAGCTCTGCATGACCGTGGGCAGCTCAGTGGGCTTCAGTTGCGTGGAAGCAGAGAGCGCGGTTGCCGCGCTGGCCCAACTGGAAAGCGCTTCGCCCGATATCATCCTTGCTGACCTGATGATGCCCAACATGACGGGGCTGGAATTTCTGCCGCGCGTGAAAGAGCTGTTGCCTCGAACGGAAGTCGCCATTATGACCGGCCATGCCTCCATTGAGACAGCGGTACAGGCCATGAAGCTGGGCGCTTATGATTACATCACCAAGCCTTTCAGAATTGAAGAACTTAAGCTGCTGTTGCAACGCATGGCAGAAAAAATAAGCTTGGTGGCCGAGAACCAGTTCCTGCGCGAACGTGTGAATGCCGAAATGGAATTCAGCGGCATTGTGGGCTCATCACACAAAATTCAAGAAGTGTTGCGGATGATCACTCGGCTGAAAGATACACGAACGCCCGTATTGATCACCGGTGAAAGCGGGACGGGCAAAGAGCTGGTGGCGCGGGCCATTCATTATCGCGGTCTGCTTTCCAAAAAGCCTTTCGTTGCCGTGGACTGTGGCTCTTTAGTCCCAACATTGATTGAGAGCGAATTGTTTGGCTACGAGAAAGGCGCTTTTACCGGGGCCAGCCGCTCCAAGGAAGGGTTGTTTCAATCAGCGAATGGCGGAACAATCTTTCTCGATGAAATTGGCGAACTTTCCCCCGAGTTGCAAGCCAAACTGCTGCGGGTGCTGCAGGAAAAAGAAGTTCGCCCTGTTGGCAGCAACCAGAAATTCAAGGTTGATGTGCGGGTAATTGCCGCTACTAATCGTGACCTGGAGGCAGCCCAAAAAGAAGGCACGTTCCGTAAAGACCTTTATTTTCGCTTGAATGTAGTCACACTCAATCTGCCGTCGCTACGGGAAAGAAGGTCTGACGTTGCGCCGCTGGTTCACTACTTCCTTGACCGTTTTGTTCCCGGCAAGAACATCGCAATTTCTCCTGCGGCCATGAAGACGATGTTCCAGTATGATTGGCCGGGAAATGTGCGCGAGTTGGAAAACTGTATAGAGCGCGCAGTAGCACTCGGCGATCAGGAACTGATCGAGGTATCCGATCTGCCTCCTGCTGTGCGCCAGCAGCAAGCGCAGAATGTCTCTGCAGAGACAGTAGTTTTTAGCGATGAGGCAACTGGATCTTCAAACACGGATTTGGAAGAACTGGAGCGAGAGACAATTCAACGAGTCTTTAAGCAAGTTGATGGCGATAAGGCCCGTGCCAGAGCAATGCTTGGGATCAGCCGTGCTACTTTGTATCGAAAACTTAAGCGCTACAACATCGGTCTTGCGAAGGCGGCGGCAGCGTCCACATGAGACAGCCAGGCTGAGACGCTGTTTCATCCTGAGACACTTTTTCCTCATACGTGGAGTGGAGGCAAAAGTCTGCAGCTTCGGAATCAACAGGTTAGTTCAGTTAAGGTTTGGCCTGGGTCTTGCTCTAAGTGTTTTAGCTAAGTTCTGGCAAAACAGACCAACGTTTAAGGCGATAGATGAGCACTCTTGTGCAGGTGCTGAAAGCAATTGCATAAAGGTTTGGAACTAATGGGACGCGCGTGATCTAAGAGATGTAGTATGCGTCTCCGAGCGCTCAAGAATGATAAGCGGTTTTCGCGAATAATGATGACAACAACAGCTACGCTCAACATGGACGAGGTCGCCGAATTCTGGCGCATTGCGCGGCGGCTGTACTCCGTCTATATCGAACTGGACCGCACCTTTGAGCTGGACGTGCCTGGCTGTCCCGAACTTGAAGCCTCGGCTGACAGCCCCGAAGCCGATGCTCGCGACCGTGTACTGCAATGGCTCGAAGAGATCGACAATCATGTGCAAGTCTGGCAGTTGCGGCAGTTATTGCAAAGCACCAGCCTGCAGAATGAAGAGAACCTGCGCTACCTGATCGTCCGCCATCTAAACAAGAAACAGAAGACAGAAGCCGACAAAGACAAAGTTGATTTTCTGCTGGTGCAATACTTCGCACATTGCGCACCGCACGGCCTGGCTGAAACGGCGCTGGAGGAAGTGGCTCGCGTGCTGCAGCCCGCCATGGGACAGTCACCTCAAACTTTTCCTGGTTGGGCTTCCAGTCTGGACGCCAAGCTGAGCAAGCTGAATGAATCCAACAGCCTGGAAGAGCTGCAGAACTCGGGCGCTCTGCAGGAGGTACGCGAGTTGAAGCTGGCCGTTGGCGATGATTATTTTGAGCCCGGTTTCCTGGTGGCTTTTACGCGTTTCAATTTTTTGGCGCGCCGTGCTTTCTTCCGCGCCATGCACCTTGATCTGCATGCGATTCGCGAGTCAGTCAACGATCTGGAGCGGCTGGGGTTTGCCAGCGTGGATTGCCGCGATGCTGGTTTGACGGAAAGTGAATCTCTGGAGCAGGTTCGTCACGTTGTCCACCAATGGAAGACCCCTTTCCGGGCTCCCTACTCCGGCGGCTCGTCATTCCTGCAACTGATCCTTTTACGCCATTGTTTGCAGCACGCTCTGGGAACAGCGGGCAGCAAAGCGCCGGTTCCTGCTTCTGAAGCATTGCCGAATGCGTCCCCGCAGGCCGTACAGGCCCAGGAAGCCGTTGCGGCTGCGACCACAGCGGCGAAACAGATTGATGATCAATCTTCAACTGTGAAGATCGCCCAGGAGAAAGAGACGATTGCCGCCGCCAAAGTTGATTCTTCTGCTCAAATCTCGCAGCCCGTGCAAACTGTCGAGCATTCGGCTGGTCCTGAAGAGCAGATCGGTGAAGATAATTACCTGACCCGCTGCGTTGTCGATATCGCCGAGCAATTAAAATCCGTACCTGCAAAAAGTTTTCCCACCGTCACGCCAATTGTTCTGGGCGGATGCAAGCTGCTAATCGCCACGTGGGAAGCGCAAGCTTTTGTGCAGGACGACGAAACATCCAAAGCATTACAGCGCACTGTGGCTGCACGCACAATTCTCCATGTTTGTGTGGAACGCCATAAAAAGAACGAGCCCACCGATCTGGCCGCTGCCATGGATATTGCCCGCACCCAGGTTGAAGAGATGAAGCAGCATGTTGAAGCCGCAAAGGAAGCCAAGAACATTGATGCGGCGGTGAATCTGGCGGCAACCAGCAAACGCCTTTTGTCATTGATCGCAGAATGTGAAAAGGCAGGCTAAAACCGGCTTTTTCTGCTCGATTTTCTGAGAGGCAGTCTCAGGGTGAGACAGAAGCCGCTCTCTCATAGAACCCAATGCAATCCGGTGCAACTGCTCTCTGTCCTCCTAAATTTTTGATAACAAGTAATTTAGCGTCCTTCTGAGATTCCTTTGACCCTGCCGCAGCTTGGCTGCGCAATTGCAATACCTATGTGGATACCAAAGGGCAGAGGTTCGTTCGTTTTGACCAAGATTCTCATAGTCGATGATTCGCCGGCCGAGGTGAAGCTCATGCAATCGGTGCTGGATCGCGCCGGCTACATGTCGGTTTCGGTCCACGATCCTATGCGCCTGGAGCATACGATCGATGTTGAGCGTCCTAACTTGATTTTGATGGACGTGGTTATGCCCCAGCGCAATGGCTTCCAAGCGTGCCGAGAACTGAAAGGTAACGCCGACTATGCACGTATTCCGGTGATCATGGTGAGTTCCAAGAACACTGAGAGTGACAAGTTCTGGGCCAAGCAACAGGGCGCGGATGGCTACGTGGCAAAGCCTTTTACCAGCGAAGAGCTTTTGGGCACCGTACGCGGATTGGTGGGGAAGTAAATGGGAGAAGAGCAACAACAACTCGAACCGCTTTCACCGGAAGCGGAGCAGCTTGAACTGCTACCGCAAGCAGAGCCGGAACGGCAGTATTGCCTGTTCCGCGCCGGACGCGAGCGTTTCTGTTTCTCTGTGCTCGATGTAGAGGAAGTTGTTGAGTGGCCCAACCTGACCAAAGTCCCGCTGGCGCCGGCATTTTTGATGGGGATTTTCAACCTGCGCGGCTCGATTGTTCCGGTAGTAGACATCGCGTTGACGGAAGGCCGTCGCCCAGACCTGCACCCCAAGCACGTGGTGGTGGCAAGTCTAAAGGGTGAGGGCGACAGTGATGATCTGCGGATCGGAATTGCGGCAGAC
>CAWHQH010000019.1:0-285297 GCA_963831465.1 Terriglobia bacterium
CCCTGGCATGCAGGGCAGCGCGCCGCCCATGATTCCGGTGCGCTCCCGGCTACCGACCACAATTCCATAACGGTCATTGTCCAATTCACCAACCGCGCATTCTTCCAGCTCAGAAAAGAGCGTCACGGCGATATGGCTTGAATCCACCAGCGTGCGGCCCTCAGTTCCCTTTGGCAGATGCTGGGCCGTAAGCAACGAGGCACGTAATACATGTTCGGGCGCTGTCCATTGCTGCTCACCGGGAAAGCACCAGAAGCCGTCCCGTGCATGGCGCACATGGATGTTGCTCCGGGAACGGATGCTCACCCATGCACCGCCCGAAGAATCGTAAGTGCGGTCCATCCGGATCGGTGGACGAAGCAGCGTTCCGGTAGTGAGATATTCGAGCAAGGTGAGCCGCGCCAGATGGGCCGGATGCAGCCCTTCAGGCGCTTGCGCCCCGCTCCAGTTGAACCGCGGAAATACCTGGGAAGGATTGGGAACAGGCTTCAGCTCGCCCTTTATATTGGGCATGAGGTCTTCATGGAGATCAAACAACGCCTCCATGTGAAAACCACGCTCCATCGCATCGGCAATGCCAAACTCCCAGCCAAAATGTACCAGGCAGACCCCGCCTTCCACTCGCAGCCCCGCTTTTTCCAGGTGCTCGCAGCCTTTCCAGAAAGAATTCCCTGAAGCAATGGAGTCATCCACCAGAATTACCGGCTCGTAAGGATCAATATCACCCTCGATTACCCGCATCGCCCCATGCGCCTTGGCTTCTTTGCGGACAAGCAGTCCGCGATAGCGCCCGCCCGACTGCAAAATGCAGGATTGGAGGATAGGAACGCCAATCAATCCGTAGGTGGCGAGTTGCCGGCCGTCGAAACGTTCCAGTAGAGGCAGCAAACAGCGGGCAGCCAGTTCAGCTCCATGTTGCTCCAGGGTGAACGCCAATGAGTTCAGCATCCAGCGGCCTGTTCTTCCGTCGGGGGAGCGGACCGGCTGTGTGGGTGAGGAATACAGGATTCCTTTTTTCAACAAGAGCGCCAGCAGTTCCGCGCGGTCTGTCTGAAACGAAGCAGGCATAGACGCCAGAATCGATTTCCTGTCTTCGCGTATGATTCTCATCTGGCTACCAACTCCGCATCCGGCTGGTTGACGGACGCTGCCTGCCGTTCCGGCATCTCCTTAAGATCGAAATAGGGGTTCTCCGGCAATGCCAGGCTCAGATACCGTCCATCGAGGTGGAGCATCACAGCCTTGGTCACAAAGTCTTTGAGAGCATCCTCGATCCACGGATTATTTCCGAATTTGGCGGTGATGTCTCGCGGCGTACGTGCCTCGGCGCAGAATTCATAAAGATCGGCGGGAAGTTCGCGATATGTGAATACCTGCTCCTGCCGCTGACGGCCATCAAAGATTGTGATCGTCGCCAAAGATTTCCGATATTTAAGATATGGATGCTTCGGCTGCTTCCACATTGCCTGCCACGCCCCCACTCTGCCGAACAATTCGTCATACACGTCATCACTGACCGTGTTTCCCATTTGATGATCGAAGTAATAGGAGATGCGGCGGAGATCGAAACTCTCAGGAAAAATGTATTCGTAACACTTCGCCGGAACTAAACCGGAGACGGACTGCGAATCCGGCTGGGTATACATGGGCGATCCGCGGTCAGCGCGGGCCTTGACGATGGCATAGGGCGGCTGAAAATGAACGATCTTGGCCGCTACTTCGCTCTGTGTCCGGTAGTCATCCTCAGTCTCTCCGGGAAACCGGCACAGAATGTTGTAAAGAGCGTTAATGCCGTAATAGGTGCACCACTTGATCAGTTCCACATTGTGCATCCCGGTTGAATGCTTTCTCATGATTTTCAGGATGTTGGTGGAGAGGCTCTCAATGCCGGGCTGCACTGAGAAAAGTCCGCTGCGGCGCAGTTTGGCGAGTTGCTTCCGCGAGAAATTGGGCCGGATCTCATAGTGAATACAGATGTCGCTGTTGGCTGCGGCCAGCTTTCCAAACAGTTTTTCTACGTACTCTGGGGCCATGATATTGTCGATGGCGTTGAAGTAGAACTGCCCATAGCGACGAGCCAGAGCTTCCAGTTGCTCCAGGACTTTATCAGGATCTTTGGCGCGGAATTCCATCCCCGAGCGGTTCAGGCCGCAAAAGGTGCAATGGTTTTTCTCTCCCCACCAGCAGCCGCGGGCCGCTTCAAAGGGGACAAGCAGTTCCTGCACATAATCCGAATGCTCGTAGCCACTGGCCTGGCGCGCGTAAAAGTATTCATCGAAATCCGGCAGGGGCGTCCGGTTCATGTCCATGAAGTTGGGAGCCCGTCCGGCATAACTTTACGTGGCCCTGAACATCGCGCCACATGACGCCCTGTAATCCTTCCATACTTTGGCCGCTGTACAGGCGTTCCACCATCTGCGGAAATGAGATTTCCGCATCGCCGCAATGGGCATAATCGATTTGCGGACAGCCTTTCATGATCTCGTCCGCAATGTCATCCTCCAGGCTCGCGCCACCCATGATGATCGGCAGGTTGGGATACCGTTGCTTGAGCGCTCGCGCCAGCGCCAGGCTGCCTACGAGTTGCTGAAAAACAACGGTAAAGCCAACCAAGCCAAACCGGTTCCAGTCAACAGAGTCGAGACAAAAATCAATGAACTGAGGTGCGGCTTCGTCGCGCAACCGCCGAATGTCGTCGAGCGTACATCCCGCAGTGTGGCAAATGGCCTCGAACAGGCTGCCGTAAGCGGCAAAGTATTCTTCATCTTTGGTGTTGGCTTCCTCGCCAAAGGCAGCTTTGGACCATATCCACTCACCCACCAGGCAGGGCCACACATCAGCGATGGTCTCTGCTATCTGCCAGCCAACCTGGTGTCCCATGTACATGAAGAATGAAAACTGCTGGGCAGAAATCCCGACTCGCTCCAGAGTGGGTTTAAGAAGTGCCAACTGAAACGAGGGATGCCGCGCGGATAGGGACGGCATGCTGACAAGGGCTACCGACTTAGGCTTGCTATTCATGGCTTGCAGCGCGGAAAGTGGGTGTCTAGCCAAAGCCCGCGGACGAACGGGAATGCTTAGCTAAAAAAATCCTTAAAATCGTACATTGGATTGTCTTCGAAAAGCAATCGAAACCGAGAGCTGGCGAAATAATAGTGAGACCTTAGCGTTCCACTAAACATATCGTTACCTAGTACTAAGGCGTGTACGAATTGCACCACTGATGAGATAGTCAGGGCCAAGACAGTTTTTGAGAAGAATCCCCGAATTTGCATGACCCAGACAGGCGACGTCCTCGTAACCGGCGCGTACCTGGGTACTGCCTTCTTTGACGCGATCACACTCCACAGCGCCGGAGAACAAGACATCCTCCTTGCGGAGCTGAATGCTAATCCTGATCACGACAATTGCGAGAGTTCGCGCTGCGGCGAGCAAGATCAAGATGATGACAACCCCACAAAGCATGGAGGAGAGGATAACGATTAAACAAACATATATGACTACGATATGTTAAGTGCTAATTTGAGGGACTTGCCGTTAGGGCGTAGCATACAATCGTTCTACCTTGGTATCAGTTATACCGAGAATGCCCCACTTACTTTAGCTGTGCAATTTTGTTACCACGCCGTAAAAAAAATCCCGACAAACTTCTCGTCATCCAGATCAGGAATATCGTGAGACACTGACATTCCAATGAGCTACCGAATACCAGCTTTAATAAACTATAATCCGGCGAATGCCGCATTTCCAAACATAAAATTTATGTTCACATTTGCATCTACATTCCGCCTTGACGCCTGACAATAGCGGAAGGACTTTATGGGCACGGCAACCACGCCAACCGCTTCTACCGCTGTGATCGAGCATCCGCTGCGCAATCCGCGATATCGCCTTTGGCTGATCGGCAGCACAATATCGTTTCTCGGCGACCAGTTCTACATGGTGGCCTTACCCTGGCAGATCCTGCAGCAGACGGGATCGGCTGTGGCCATGGGCGCTGTCATGATGGCAGGTTCTATTCCGCGCGCTCTTCTAATGCTCATGGGTGGGGTCCTGAGTGATCGCATCTCTGCCCGTAAGATCATGATGACCACAGCCGCAGCACGTACAATCTGTGTGGCCGTAATCGGAGTTCTCATCTGGTTCGGAATTCTTCATATGTGGGAACTCTACGTGCTGGCGATTGTTTTTGGCGTGGCCGATGCATTTGCCGCTCCCGCATCAACAGCCTACTTGCCTTCTCTGTTGCAGCCTGAGCAACTGGTGGCGGCCTCCTCAGTCGGCCAGAGCACGGCACAATTAACAAGCATTGTTGGCCCGGTTCCGGCAGGATTTGTGATCAAAGCCCTCGGGGTAGCGTGGGCCTTCTTCGTGGATGCAATCAGTTTCCTGTTCATCATCGGCACACTCTGGAAGCTGCCCGACCCGCCTCAATCTCCAGCAGCCAGGAAAGCGGTATGGCCCGCGATTGCAGAAGGTATTGCCTATGTGGGAAAAGATGTGCCTCTGCGTTCGTTTATGCTGCTGGCCATGACCATGAACTTCTGCTTTACGGGGCCGGTGGCGATTGGTCTAACCTACATAACAAAAAATCGCTTTGGTTCACCTGCCATCTTGGGAACTTTGCTCTCCGCTATTGCCGCGGGAAGTCTGTTGGGCGCACTGCTGGCCGGCGTGTGGAAAATTCGCAAGCGCGGCATCCTAATGCTTCTGGTGGCAGCTGCGGTGGCCCCTTGCCTTGGGGCCATTGGCTTCATTGGCAGAGTGTGGCCTCTTGCCGGTGTGCTATTTGTGATCGGCGTTTTGGGCGCCTTGCTGAACGTCCACATCAGTGCCTGGGTGATGCAGCGGATCGAAGCATCGGTGCGTGGGCGAGTGGCAAGTGTGCTCATGCTTGCCACTTTCGGGATCATGCCCATCTCTTTCGCCGTTGCCGGATTCCTGATTGCGTGGAACCTGAAGTTCACGTTTCTGATCGCAGGCCTGGCAATGTTCCTGACTGCTGCCGGAGCGTCATTCCAGAAGCCGGTCAGAGAAATCGAATAGGAAGGGCATTTCCAAACTATCCTGGTGTGGTCGCTCCCATTCGCGGCGACAATCAACCCCGTGCAAAGACGATGCGCTTAATCTCCATCTTCCACACGATAGCCCTGTGATCGACGATCTGTTTCGGCTAAAGTCAGCGCACCCGTCCATGGTGGGAGATCAAGGAAATGCTTCAAGTGCAGGACTCCCTTGACGATCTGCTGCGCTCCTTTCCTTACGCCGGAGCCGCCGCCGCACTATTCACCTTATACTGGTCCCAAGGTGCGCTGGAGATATTTTGGGCACGCCTGCATCCTGATAGAGTCGCAGGGCACCAGCATGGTATTCGACCCGGTCCTTTAGCTATACCTACGAGAATGGAATCTCCCGCTACACTTATCTTGATTTGCCCGATGAGATTGATTACGTTTTGATAACCCATAATCATCAGGACCACATCCTGTTTGAAACCTTGCTGCAAATCCGGCACAAGATCAAAAATATTGTTGTGCCCCATTGTGGTTTCTAGTTAGATTTTGAGGAGATCGATAATGAGTAAAGATCGATGGCTTTTGCAGAGACAATTAATATTACCTCATTGGAGTTGGACGAAGGAAAGCGCCCTGTTCCTGAACATATTTTCCCTGTTAACCCTCCTGTTATTTCCCTGCTCATTCCCTGTTACGATTTCAGCCTGAAAACGATTTACTCGCGTGTTTGGGCTTGGATACACATGGTCAGGTGCCACTCAGCGACCAAAATTCCCTGTATTTTTCCCTGTTAACGGGAATTTTGCCTCAGAGACGAGTTCGCACCAGACTGCATCCACCGCCAGCCAGTCTGCAGCTCAGAGAATCTCTCTCTAAATACCCTCCCAACAGCCCGCCTTTTCGGGCATGTCTCCCCCTCAATCAGGCCAGAATCTATCAATAACTCCCAAGGTCCTTTCCCTTTTTCGGGGCCTTTTTCTCCGCAAACGAGGCCAGATGAGTGAAGCAGGAAAAAGAAGCATTTCTCTTGCAATGAAAGCTCGTTGGGCCAAGGCAAAGAAGTCCGGGAAGAATGCCCTCTAAGTGAGCATTTGTCGGCACGTACAAGATCGCTGATTCCGAATAAAACAGACGAGAGCACAGGGCCAGTGTAGATGAAGCCCTGCGCCGCGCGGCCTTCGATAACCCCGGCATAGCGCGGGGTGGAATTGGAAGCAACTTGGCTGGAATATCTGCTACCAAATCAGGACCGACATTCAGGACCGAATGCCCGTCATGGCCATGCTATTGTCGGAGCGCCGACTGTATTCATCACCTCGGAGCAGGCCTGCAGGCTCAAGGGCAGGATTCAAAACTGAGACGTACATTCGTGCCGAGTTGAAGAAGATTGTGCCGGAATAAGACGGCACGATCTACCACTGGATTGTGCAGCGTGTCGACTCTGCTGCTATCGTCCAGTCGGGCAATCCCTCGTGCGGTTGCCTGCACCTTAGACAGCACGGCTGTGCACATCGAAAAGATATCTAATCTGCTTATGTGTCCGAGTATTCCTTTCCCGAAATAAGGATCGTCAAAGCTACGGACATTGCAGCCCAAAGTTTTGCGGCCAATGATTGGCCATATTTGAATCTGGCAAAGGGTTCGTCATCTCGATCATCCAACAAACGATATTTCGGGCACGAACCATAATGGTGTGCCAAGGGTCCAAAGCACGAGGATCGCAGCACGAATTTTGGTTGTTCGGCCAATTCGCCTCCTGGAAACAAAGACTAGTCAAAGAGTGTCTCTACACGCCAACCATCATCGAAGTGCCGAAAGGCGGCAGAGCGTTCCTGCTGTGGAGGCGGTGTCAAGCATTGCCTCGTCATTTCAGGAAATTGATCCCAAGTCCATTGCCAGGTGAAACCTAACCTCTTTGTGGGCCATCCTTGTAGCGGCAGGGTAAAATCAGTGATGCTAGTAATCTCTGGTACAGTCCGACTGTATTTTTGTTGAGCGTCACCTGTGCCGGGTAGCCAGAAGAATAGCTTGTCGATAAAGACCAAACACCGATTTTCCTCTTGTGACGTGAAGCTTCCGCGTTGGAAAGGAGACTTAGAGGCCCCGTGTCAGCGCCGAAAAAGCGGCGCACAAGAAATAGCTAAACTTTTGCAGCAGCACATGGATTGCCGCCGGCCTGCTCCTTTTTGGGCCGAAGTCCAACGTCACTAACGTGAAGCACGTTTCAGCCGTCCTCTAATGACCTTGATTAAGGCTATATTATCTCTTCTATCCTTCCTTAGTGTCATATATGTATTATATTGTATGTCAATATCTTTATATTTCTAAAATCTTTGGTCTGCAACGCCTCATCCGTTCCTAGCTGGCTATATTCTTAAGAATGCTCTGATCATGGATCGGAGGGGCCAATAAAGCTACTATCGATGGTACTATTGTGCTTGAGATTTGCTCCTGAACTGCCAATCTGTCCCGGTAATGAAGATCGAATGTTGTTGACCAGACAACAGATTCAGTGCTGACGCTTATCAGCCTTGCTTTGACTCGCAAAATCCTTTTGACTATTTGTATGCTCCCTTTGAGCAGTCCATCTAAATTGAGCTGTTTTCCTATATAACGCAGAGTAGGCTTCTGCCGTTTTGAGCTGAGGGAAGAAATTCGTGCGACGACTTCCAAGGTACCGGTAAGAGTCAAGTCATCAATAAGAGTTTCTGCAATGGCGTCAATCAGGGTGTAGTCTGAACCGGCTTTTCTGCTCAAGTCCGAAAAAGGAAGTATGAGAATGCGGCATCTCTGGGAAGATTTGCAAACGTGCTTTCTCACGGAAACGTATGTATTTGTATTCCTAAGCTTGGTAATGGCGGGGATATAAGATCCTTTGGGAATATCGATCCTGAGTTGCTCGTTGCGTCCTTCAGTGCTGTAATACTTATTAAGTTTTGATCGGAGGCGATGCGCTTGGACACGAACAATGGTATCAATCTTAGGATCGAAAGCGTCTTTTCTGCCAAACACCTCGATTGCAAGCGAATACTCTTTGATTTGATGTTCCTCAGAACGCAAGACCTTTGCCACCAGGAACTTAAGAAAACGTTTCAAAAAGTCAGATTTGGCAAATGTTCTACTGGAAAGGATCTTTTCCAGGTGGTCTATTAAGAGATTATTGCGTTTATCCCGAAGCGCTCCATGGGAGATTTTTTCGGGTGACAATTCTTCGTCGCGCTGAAGTGGCTGTTTTTGAAGAAGAATGTCATGGTAGCTGGCGAGCACACGATCTCCAGTTCTGCAGCACGTGCCACAGTCACGTAGCGGATCAGCTTAATAACGATAGGAAAAACGTTAATAAAAATCCCCGTCTATTTAAAGTGAAGCCGATTCATCCTCTGGTTTGCAGGCGATTATCTAAGAAAACTTTAATGTGGCCCGATTTATACTGCATCACGGCTTAAAGAGTAGCTTTCCAATTAGGCGAGAGCATCAATGTTGTTTCCGTCCGTGGGACGCATATTAGCATGATGGAAGGCACAGAAAATTTAAGTTTTTTGGGTGCTGCTATATCTAAGGCCCTGGCGGTCACCAGTCACACCATCTTCTGACCTGCGGCCTGTTTTCGCGATGCATTCCCGAGTGATCCAAACGTCGTGGTCATAAGATTTCGAAAAGCTCCGCAACAACAGGTTCAACCAGGCGTTGCTGTTGCGGCAGTTGATCTAATTTAAAAATAGTGGAATACCATGCATACATCATTTAAAAACTCTTTATTCAATCCGTTAATGCCATTGCATGCCACCAACAGCAATGGAGTGCCTCTGTTGTGTGTTCCTGGCGCAGGTGCAAGTATCACCTCTTTTATGGAATTCATAGATGCGCTGGGTGAGCGCTGGCCTGTTTATGGTCTCCAACCACGGGGGATCAATTTGGCTGAACCTCCACATGAGACTGTTGAAGACGCCGCCCTTTGCAATTTAAATGTTCTGGACCAGTTAAATGGGGATGGTCGAATACATCTGCTGGGTTTCGCACGGCGGCTTTGTTGCTTTTGAGATGGCATCGCGTTTATATGAACAAGGATGCCCTGCAGCTTCCCTTACATTAGTTGATACTGAGCCGCCTGAAGCAACATTACGCAGAATAGGCACTTCTGAAATATTCAGCCAATTTATCAAGGTATTTGAAGATATGTTTGACAAGTCTTTGGTCATCACTCAAGATGTCATTCAATCAGGTCAGATCCAGCCATTTATTTATGAGCTGCATGCAGCCCTTATCCGAGCAAAGTGCTTACCTGTGCGCAGCACCCCCGAGATGCTTCAAGGCCCACTTGCAACCTTTGCCGCTGCTCTTCAGACCAGTTATACACCGGCGGTATGCTATCCTCACAAAGTCCACTTGGTGCTGGTCAGCGATAAACGCCTGGACAAGCACAGCGACTTGAAGCACGTGAAACCTATGTTGCTCAATGGCGGCGCGCAGCACCCAATCTGGAGGTTTGGTATGGGCCGGGACACCATTTCTCCATTTTGCAGGACCCTCATGTCCATGTTTTGGCCAAATGGTGGCGACAAACCAGAGAATTCTCGAACGATTCCCATAACATGTGACCGACCAAATATAGCAGCACTCGTGCATGCTTCCGGGCTGACGCAACTCTAACGCAAGGTAGCTTCCGCAAAATAGATTCGGCATTTCGATAGCTCCCCAGTCCTAGCCCTTTAGGACATTCCTTCATCTTCCATGTTTGTCCCGCTGCTTAAGCAGTAACACCAAATTTATTGAATACGCTCTAAGAGAGCTCTTTAGGAGACACTATGACTCATCTGCAAACAGCCGATGTCACGATTCACTTACAGCCATCCGATGCCACACTGCCTATTATGGTAACTCCAGAGAAGACACCATACAGCACCACAGAATTACAAGCGTGGTTGATAGAAAATAAAGTCAACCTCCAGCAATGGCTGAACCACCATGGGGCGATTCTATTTCGCGGCTTCCCAGTGGAATCGCCGCCGCAATTTCAAGATATCGCCAGTGTCTTCTGCGATGAGTTCAGTAACTATATTGGCGGCAATTCCCCCAGAACCAAGGTTATGTCCCATATTTTCACTTCGACTGAGTATCCGAAGGAGGGGCGGATTTCAATGCACAACGAGGCCTCTTATCTGAAACTCATGCCTAGCACAATCCTCTTCTTCTGCGTTAAACCAGCTGCCAAGGGGGGGCAAACACCGCTCGCAGATTGCAGGCGTGTACTAGGCCGCGTGGGCCCTGAATTGCGTGAGCGCTTTGAGCAACACGGGGTGCTATATGTAAACAATATGCATGGTGGCGCAGGGCTTGGCCGGTCCTGGATGGATGTTTTTTGGCACCAAGGACCGAAAGGTGGTGGAAAAGCGTCTCACCGAAGATGGATATGAATTTGAGTGGAGACCCGGTGGCGGACTACGTACCACGATGCGGGCACCTGCAGTCTTACGTCATCCAGTAACTCAAGAGGAGTCATGGATCAACCAGACTGAGCAATGGCATCCTTCGAGCCTGGACACAAATTTCCGGGAGCAATTGCTCTCAATCATGCGCGAGGACGAACTACCTCACAATGCGTTTCTTGGTGATGGCTCGCCTATTTCCCAACAGGACTTAAGAACAATTCGGGAGGCAATGGCAGCGGAGGAGAGGACTTTCCAGTGGCAGCGGGGCGATGTCTTGCTCTGTGATAATTATCTCGTTATGCATGGCCGGCAGCCATACTCGGGTGATCGTAAAATCCTTGTTGCCATGGGTTGATTTGTACCACAAGCTCATATTTTTATTGGTGGAGGATAAGTGAATAATCATTTTTCGGAAAATACCTAGCATCGCTAGAACGATATCTCTGAGCCGGCTGCTGGTTATATCACTGCAAGCAACGCAGGTCTATTGGGCGGAAGTCTACGGCCCTTGCGGCTTCCAGAGAATTGTGTGCAGCAACAACAGGAAACATTCACATTGCTTCAATAAACATTCTATAAATAACTGCATGTGCCAGTGCGCTTTCCTGTCGTTTCAAGCGTGCGCGCATGCAAATCAAAGAAGCCAGTGCTTACAAGCGACTGCCTGGAAGACCCATGTAAATAATTCCAAGTAACTACTGTGCTGTTGCGATTATCCAAGTCAAAGAGGGATAAGCCGCGATCATCCGCTGCGGCAGACCTTTCGATTAAAAGTTGCATTTGAAAGAAAAAATCTGCTGAAATCTAGTAAAATCTAAGTTATTAAGAAAGTAGTAAATGAACAACGTATTTCAATCTCTCACGCTTGCTGTTCTTTGTGGCGAAATCCAGGTTTCGCCGCTACTGTAGTGTTTACTCTTGCACTTGCTATTGGAGCAAATACAGCAATCTTCTCGGTTGTAAATGCGCTCTTGGTTGAAAGCCTACCCTATTCTCATCCCGAACGCCTGGGGACAATTTACGCCCGAGTTACGGGATCTGAATCTTCTGACACCCGAAGAAGCATTGATGGGGAACAGTGGGAACTTTTGCGTGACAATGTTCCTTCAATATTGTCTGCCGTCTCCGGCAGATCGACTTCTGGAGTAAATTTTCAGGCTGGTTCCCATGTGCAATACCTTCATGCCGGACGAGTTTCTGCCCACTATTTTGATATATTGGCAGTACACCCCATCATTGGACGCAATTTCTCGGAAGAAGAGGATCGCCCGCACGGCCCGAAAACCACCATATTAAGCTATGATCTGTGGCGCACGACCTTTCAACTTCATACCGATGTTCTGGGACAAGGCATTCTGCTGAAAGGCGAGCCCTACACGGTCATTGGAGTACTGCCGCAGCGCACAACCACCCCTTTAAATGCCGATATCTATACGGCTCTCCAGCCGGGGCGGGAGGGAGAAGGCCAGGCAACAAACTTCGCAACTATCCTGCGGTTGCGGGACGGCGCGAATTGGCAGGAGGCCAATGCCGAGATCAACCGCGCCTGGGCTCACTCGCTTCGCGTCGCGCGTTTTGCAAAGAGCAATCCTGGTGCGCAAATAACCTACTACTCTGTCCCTTTGCAAAAAAGTGAAACAGACATCCTTCGACCTAAAGTGCTGGCGTTGATGCTGGCAGCCGGATTCATTCTGCTCATTGCCTGCGCCAATCTCGCCGGACTGACGCTAGTGCGTATGTTGCGCCGGACAGGTGAAATGGCCACACGGCTGGCGCTGGGGGCCTCACGCTGGCAAATTCAGCGGCAGCTTTGGATCGAGAACCTACCGCTCGCCTTGCTGGGAGGGGCTGCTGGCATCGCAGTCGGTTTCCTTGGATTGCGTGGTTTGTTGCTATTGTTACCTGAGCACTTTCTGCCCGTTGCCAGTGTACCTCTCGATGGCAGGGTCTTGAGTTTTACGCTGACTCTTTCTCTATTCACTAGTCTGCTGTTCGGCATGTTACCTGCCCTTACCCTGAGAAAGGTTGACATACGATCTTCCATGGCTAGCCGTACCATTGCAGGTACGGGTGGTCTCCGTCTCCGTCAGGTGCTGATTGCCGGAGAAGTTGCACTCACAGTAATGCTGCTGGTTGCTGCAGGATTGCTAATCCGCACCCTTGTCCATCTGGAAACCCTGCCTCCGGGTTTTAACCCAACCGGAGTGATTGCCGCGAAGGCATCTCTGAATGATGTCCATTATCAGGACCCTGTGGCTTTTCGGAAACTGCTCAATGACAGCCTGACCTCCATGCGGGAAATCCCAGGGGTGCAGAACGCCGCAGTTGCGTTGACGCTGCCTTATGAACGTGCGCTGATCAATGCAGTGACCCTGAGTGACGGCCAGAATGCAGGCAAGGAGATCGGAACAGACGAACTGTATGTTACTCCTGCCTACTTTGACACTTTGCAGATTCCAATGCTCACCGGCCGGGCATTTAATGATGCGGACAATATTGATGCGCAGCCCGTAGTTATTATTAACCAGACATTCGCCCGTAAGTTCTTCCGCGGTACGGACCCCGTAGGCCGGTATCTCACCAGGAATGACAAGAAGCTTTTGATCATAGGAATCGTACGGGACACCTTAGGCTCCTCCGCATCCAGATTGGTCCCAGATGCGGCGCCGTTAACAAGTGAGGAAACAATCTATGTCCCCGCTGCACAGATAGACGATGCTAAATTCCTTTCCATGGTGCATGTCTGGTTCCAGCCTAGCTGGATTGTTCGTAGCGCCCGTCCGATCGAAGGTCTTACCGGCCAGATGCAGCGCACGATCGCCAACATCGACCCCAATCTGCCTTTTTCCGGCTTCTATTCCATGAATGACCTCATGGCCGCAACGCTGGCGATTCAACGGGTGGAGGTGGCTCTGCTAGGCTCAATGGCATTACTTGCGCTGTTGCTAAGCGCCGTGGGCATATTTGCACTTGTAGCAAACATGGTGGCGCAACGAACCCGGGAGATCGGCATCCGTGTCGCCTTAGGTTCCACGATTCTGAGAGCAATGGTTCGTATAGGCACGCCAGGGGTTGTCGCTTCCGTTGCGGGACTGGTGTTGGGGCTCATTCTCTGCGCTGGCGCACTTGGCATCATGCGCAGCGTTCTGTATGGAATCGGCGTGTACGATGCACCAACCATCGTAGTGGTAATCCTGATGTTGTCCGGTATAACGCTCCTTGCAACAACATTGCCCGCACTTAAGGTTGCAAGAATTGATCCAGCCAAGACGTTGCGGGACGAATGACCGCATTATTTCGAGCACATCTTCTGATTGATGCAAACGGCCGGCGCCATGCGCCAGAGTGCCGACAATTGCCAAGCAAAGTGCCCACAAAAGAGAAGATCCATGAATATCATTGTATTTTTTTTTAGGCATTCCAGAAAAGCCATTATATTGAGTGCCGCTGCTGGAATCATCAGCGGCATTTCCAATGCCGCGCTGCTTGCTGTGATCAATTCTTCCCTTTAAGTCCAGCCGGCCGGTTGCGATGTTGTTGTGGGCGTTTTGCGGATTGTGTGTGATGCTTCCGTTTGCACGATTCACTTCAGAGTTTTTGCTCACAAAACTTGGGCAGGAAACCATGTATGCCCTGCGCATGAAGTTGTGTCGGCAGATTCTCGCTACTCCGCTTCAGCACCTGGAAGCCGTCGGCGTGGCCCGCATTCTTGCCATCATGACGGAGGACATACCGAACATTACGGCGGCGCTCGGTGTGCTGCCCGTCATTTGTATTAATTTTGCGCTTGTCATCGGCTGCCTAGCTTACATGGCATGGCTGTCCTGGGTCCTTTTCAGTGTCCTTATGGTTTTTCTGGGAATTGCAGGATACCAGTTACCTACCATGAAAGTGCATAAAATATTCGCTAGCGCTAGAGCGAATGCAGATGCGATGCTGGAACACTTGCGCGCACTTACCTACGGGACAAAGGAGCTTAAGATGCACCATGCCCGTCGGCAAGTTTTCATGCAGGAGCAGTTGGAAGTAACTGCACAATCCTACATGAGAAACAACATTTCTGCTTTTCGGCTGTATTCGGCGGCAGTAGTTGGGGACAGACCCTGGTATTCGTGGTGATTGGAATTTATTTGTTTGTCCTAGCGCCCATGCAGCATCTCAACAACGCTGCTCTTATCGGTTACACGCTTGCGCTTCTTTATCTCATAGCGCCCCTCCAGGTCATAATGAATGTTCTTCCTCAGTTGGGCCGCGCCAATATAGCGTTACGTACAGTAAGCGAGATGGGATTTACGATTGGAAGCATCAGGCCGGAAGAGTTCTCTGGCGCTGCTCCCGTCCGGAAATCCTGGCAAACGCTGGAATTAGGATCTGTCACTCACAACTACAAACGTGAAAGTGACTCCGAAAATTTTCTCCTTGGACCTATCAATCTGGTTCTTGAAGCTGGGAAGATCATATTCATTACCGGTGGGAATGGCAGCGGTAAAACAACATTGATCAAGCTGATTGTCGGCTTGTATATGCCCGAACAAGGTCAGATTGAACTGGACGGCCAGCCGGTCACAAATTCCAATGTTGAATGGTATCGGCAGCATTTTTCAGTCATATTCTCCGATTATTTCTTGTTTGACCAGTTGTTGGCTACAGAGAGCAAGAACATGGATACAAAAGCAGAGCAATATCTGGAAAGATTAATGCTGTCCCACAAAGTTAAAGTCGCTCACGGCAAGTTGTCTACCACGGAACTTTCTCAGGGACAGCGCAAGCGTCTGGCACTGTTGAGTGCTTACATGGAAGACAGGCCGATTTACGTCTTCGACGAATGGGCTGCTGACCAGGATCCTTATTACAAAAGCACATTCTATCTGCAGTTTCTTCCGGAGCTGAAAGCACGAAACAAAACTGTGCTTGTCGTTAGTCACGATGACCGCTACTACCATGTTGCAGACCGCCTCATTAAGCTGGAGGAAGGACAGATCGCCAGCAACACTGCAGGATCAGAAACTGCTTTTGTATCGACGAACGCACCGTTGGTGTAGCCCTGTCCTGTCAACATACAGCTGCGACCTCCTTCGAACCAAATTGCGCGGATCGAACCGGGCGAGTATTTGTTCTGCCAGAAATCGGCCCCGGACTGCTCGACTGTAGGACCGTTAAAAATCTGCAATCTCGCAGTCACCCCCCACAAATCCCTGGAATTGCATTGAGGTCAGATTCATCGCTGTGACGCAAGAACTGCGCTTCAGCGCCCCACAACCTTCATTATCCGCCGCGCGTACTCAGCGATCAATATCCATACTGGCTGCCGCCAAGTTGCCTTTCTCCAACTCGTGCCGCGCAGACTTTAGCCGGTCTGCATGCGCATATGGTTGCCACGATATCAGGAATGAAGCTCTCCGCGCTTCTCCAGTCGGTTTCAGGCCGGTAAAAGTCTCATGGAGAATGCTAAATATGAATACAACCACGGCGCTGCGGGCAGAACAGAGATGCGCGACAGAACAAGAGAGTCGTTTGGCCGATTCCCTCAATCTTCCTGACTATGCGATGCAGCCAAGCAGAGCGGCAGCTACAAATGAGAAACCTCGTTTCGAATACCGCCTCATGCACGCAGATCCGGCCGGCTTTCCGAATTCGGCGGATATGGAAGCGATTGCTTGTTTGTCGGATGACAACAGCGCATTCGTAGGGCAAATCCAAAAGTTGACAAAACCAAAGCGAAAGAATCTTTACACACTATGGTTTCGCGCCAATCGCCAATGCTTTCTTATGCTGGAGCGTATTCCAAGCGATGAGAACGGAGTCGCCATTGTAGGCAGCACAATCATCCTGCCGCTCACCATTGGCACATTTAACCGGATCAAGGAAGGACAGTTGGCGGTAACCGATCTCCGAAAGGAAGACATTTGCGACTCCCGACTATCGCACGACGTGCTGCTATTCGATACCTGGGTTCTGCACAATGATTATCAGGAGCCACGTTTCTTTGCACGTAAAAGGCATTATGGATTCGGGAATGCGATGGTGCTGAAACATGTTTCCATGTTCTTGAATGCCGAGTCTGAACCCAGTCTTACTCTCTATGCAGAACCAGATTCGGTAAGCATGCGGGATATACTGCTTCAAATAGGATTTCAGGCGCGCGGAGAGACGAAAATCGACGAGCCGCTGCTTGAGCTGATCTATCCCTCCACCGGTGACGAAACGGTCGATAATATGGGTTGTCGGCAGCAAATCGAATCTTTGATAACGCACATTGACCAAGTCCGGAGTTGGTAGACACTGCGGTCGTTACCTAAGCAGCCCGTCGAAGAGTTGGGAGCTGGCTATCACATCTGTGCAGCGTTCAGCGTTTCAGAGGCTGTCTGGCTCTGCATTCACACCACATCGGAATAATCGTCGTTGCGCAAAATGAACAGGACCGGGGTCCTCAGAGATTCGTCAAGTGTGCGAGAAATTGTTCGTGAGGGCGGATAGTGTTACTGGATTTACAACGACTGAGGAATCAGGGGAGACGCACATTCGAGACTGTTGCGATAGGCGGCATGGTCGCCGCGTATCGTGAGGCAGATCGGGGGTTCTCACCAGTTCGTGTAACAATGAGCATGTCCTGGTGCCGCCAACGAAATGGTTGATCGCATTACAGTCTGGATTCGGGACGAAGTAGTCGCTTCCATTCTTAAGAAACTGGTTGCATGCGAAACTTTCTCACCGTTCAATATTAGAGCGATTTAATGTTTGGGAAAGCAAAACGAATGTGCGTTCGTTAACGCCGCATCGCAGGAGCCGCCTCGTCAAGAAGCCAACCCCTGCTGGGCAGAGCTCCATCTCAGTTGCAAGCAGCAGGCTTGGCGAAGACCTCCGGGCCGATTGTTCTCCTCCGTTCGCCTTCCCCTTCAATGCCTGACACCCACAGTGAGGTTCCCTTCCTATGCGTTCTCGTTCCGTTATAAGCCGCATCCTAGCCCGTCCACTTCTGCCAATCTTCCTCTTTGCAGCAGTCAGCGTTGCACCTGCTCAAACAGCGCCCAGCACCGTGAACTTTCGCCTTCAGACTGGCTGTTGCGGTGATGGAAATCCAAACGGGGTCACAACCGGCGACTTTAACGAAGATGGCCGCGCGGATGTAGCCGTCATTGATGAAAGCAATGACATTTGGGTGATGCAGAATGATGGCGCATTCCAATTCAGCATAGCCAGCATCATCGAACGCGAGTCGGACCTCGCAGCTTTTCCCATCGCAATTGTTGCGGGAACGTTCGATGGCGACACCCACCAGGACCTAGCGGTCGCAAGCCAATTCGGGCACAGAATTGACATATATTTAGGCCGAGGTGACGGCACCTTCATTACAGGCGACGGATTTGAGGAAACTGGAACTAAGACGATTCCGATTGCGGGCGTTCCCATAGCAATGATCGGAGCAAACCTGCGGAATGACGGACGCACGCAACTGGTGGCTGCGGAGTGTGCTGCTGTCAATGTCACGCCTTGTACCCTGGATGTATTTCAAAGCAACAGCGCAGGCATATTTGAAGCGGCCCAGCGAATCCCGTTGCCAGGCATTCCGGGCTCTTTCAACTTCATTCCCCAGGATGCTTTCAACATAATCACCACTGACGACTTTGACCTCGACAACAAACCGGACATAGCCATTAGCGTTGGGAACGAGGTGATGGTATTCCGAAACATAAGTGCGTTTGACGGCAATGCCAGGGCTCACCTGACGCTC
Organism: Terriglobia bacterium; assembly: GCA_963831465.1. GTDB lineage: Bacteria > Acidobacteriota > Terriglobia > Terriglobales > Acidobacteriaceae > Angelobacter. The sequence goes on from CAWHQH010000019.1 coordinate 18,177, forward strand.
AAGACGACGGTGAAATCACCGAATGGGGGACTCATTAGCGCGCTGACCAGCGGGCACTTCAACGCGGGCACCGCTCCGGACCTGCTCTTCGAAGTGTTTAACCCGGGAAAGGACACGAGTCTGCCAAACACCGAGTATGTGTTCCTCAATAATGGAAACGGAACGTTTTTCCTGAAGCAGACGATTACGGGCCAGCACTCCGGCCACAACCTGGCGGTGAGCGATCTCAATGGCGACTTTATTCAAGACCTATTGATTATGGGGGCCAAGGGAGTCGATTACGCTCTGGGCCGGGGAGACGGCACATTTGGGGCTTTCCAACATATTTCCGATCCAAGTCTTCTCGGAAACAATACTGCAATTGCCATTCGGGACCTAAACCGTGACTCGCGACATGACATCATCGTCACTACGTTCGGGCTGCCTCCAGAGAACAGCTCATTCGCTGCATTTATGCTGAACGCGAACGCCGCCCCCAACTGTCCCGCGCCGGGCAGCCAGACGGTTTCCGTTGCTGTTTGTTCACTAACGCCGACCACAAATGCGATTACGGTGAAAGCCAGCGGCAACTCGCCAAACGGTGTGAAGCGCCTGGAACTTTGGGTAGACGGTAAGAAATTAACGCAAGCATTCAATGACCAAATCAATGCTCGCGTGAGCGTCGCCGCTGGTACGCGCAGAGTCACGATTGTAGCTGTGGACCTGTATGACGCAATCGTGAAGAAAACGATGACTGTAGTCGTCCCATAGCTCTCGACCAACATGGGCACAGGCCTGCGTGACGGCGGGCCTGTGCAAGTCTCACAAAAACCTGAGGTCTGTCATCGTGCCGAAGTCTTCAGCTTAGCATTCTGGTCGATCAGTTTTCCTTCCCACCAATCGTCCAATTCCGCCTCTTCATGATCGGTCTTAAGAGTTGCATTCTGCGACGGCAGGAAACAGGTCTTCACTACCGGCTTGATGTAGGAAGGCACAAATCAAAACTATTCCGTCTTACATATAAACGGATAATTTGTGTTGTCGATGATCGGCTCAATGTCGAAAAAGTCATTCAGCACTGATTCCGCGGTGCAGTAAGCGCCTTCAACCCAGGCCTGGTCATTGGAATAAGCTTCGCCTACTATGAAAATGTCGGCATCCGCTCCTTTAATCAACTGCGAAGGCTTTCTAATTTTTTGCTGCACATCAGCAATGTCATAGTGGGCCGCCCACGCGTGATAGCCCGCGTTGAAAGGCGGCAAGGACCAATCGATGTAAGCTGCTTCTTTGGGTTCCGGGACGTAGCTGTAGTCCGAGTTCGGTCCGTAGTGAAGTTCCGCGAGCTGTTTGCGCAGCATTTTCACCATCTTGGGCGGTACTTTGCGCGGGCCTTGCAAGGGCTGGGTGTCTTCAGAAATTGGAACATGCCGCTGTTCTCCCGGGCCCAGTTCCAAATCCTGCCAGAAGCTGGTAAAGGTTTCGTCATCATAGCTGGCCAGCATTCCATAGATCGCCTCGCCGGTCTTCTCCTGCGCATTGTTCCCAAAATAGACAGTCTGGCGTATGGGTGTGTCCGTTACGCTGGGGCCGATGGTGTACCGCAATGCCGCAGCCAGCAACTGGTCTTCCTGCACTACGGTAAGCCGCTCCTGAATGAGTTCCTGTACAACTTGAATGAAAGCGTCGGCTGGAGTGTATGGTGTCCCGATGATTGTTTCCAGGGATCTGAGATGTTTTTCAGGAAAGCCTTCTTTTTTTAAGTTCAGAATCACGTCTTCCGTCACCACATAGCTGATGAGTTGCGCGGGATACGATGCCGTGAGCCACCATGGAGTGTCAAAAAACATTCCCACCTTGTAAGAAGGCTGTAGGATGGTCGACTCAAGATACAAAGTGACCTTTTGGTCGTTTAGCACATCCAGCCCGCCCGCTGCCTCAAAGCGATTTGCCTGCGCCACAAGCTCAATTGAATAACGGGGCATGGCCAGCCAAGCGGCATTTGTGGTGCTGCTGCCGGCTTCTACCCATGGTTTTTTGCGGGTTGCGTATGTGTAGTGGATTACATCGCCTTTTTTCACAATGGAGCGAAGCCGCGTATCGGGAACATATTTGAAATTGACGCCTTTTTCTTCGGCAAGCTTTTCAATGGCAGCAAACAAAGCATTGAACATTCCTGAATAGCCGATCGTGATAGTGCTGTACTGATTGCCAGGAGTGAATTCATTATTGGCTTCAAATGCCACGGCGGCATTCCAGTTGATAACATTGGACGAGTATCCGTTTCCATCGGATGAATAACTGAAGCCGTCTGAGCCCAGTTGATCGTACATCAGGTTCCAATAGCCAATATCTTTGAGAAATTCACCTTTCTGAAAGATGGAAGTTTCAGGAAGTTCCGCAGTAATTCGCCCGGTCTGATAAAACTTGTCCCATTCCGCCCGAGTCTGCGGACCAGTGGTGCTGGTTACAGCCAGGCCTTCAACAATGGAAAAACCCTGGTCAGGCGAAGCTGCAGCGCCAAAGTGGTCCACGTTGTAAGGCGCAGGACTGGTCGAAGTGATGGTGTTCAGATAAAGGTTCTTTGTCCGCAAATAAAATAAAGGATTGGTGGATTCATAAAAGGGCACCGAATACTTGTCCAGACCAAGCTCTGAAATGACCGTTGTCACCACACGATGGCCCGGGGCCAAGCCGTTGTTGGCGTCTTTGGCCTTGGAGTCCCATTTTGAATAGCGCATGCCGCCAAGCTCTACATAGGATTTAGTTTTGTCATTCTGATAGTGCCAGGTGCAGACGCGCGCGCCTGCCGCGCGTGTTCCAGGATTTTTTTTGGAGAAGTCATACTTGCCCCAGTCAAACAGTTCAAGCGTATCGCCTTTGGCAAGCTGCCTGGCTTTGCCTTTTTGACTTTTAGTATTGCCGTTAAGCAGCCTCCATGCCGTATAGAGACCTGCAGCGCCAGCGCCGAAGATTGAATAGGTTTTCTTTTCCATTGCGAATGTCCTTTGCTGATAAATGCGTTTCAATTGGTAAGAATTACTTAAGCGGCTTGAGATAAAGATGGCCGGTGGCAAAATGAGAGATATCGAATGGCGTTTTGCCGTCAAGGGCGAGATCTGACAAGATCTTGCCAAGGATCGGGACAAATTTACCTGCCCAACCTGTGGCATAAAGCACAATGTTTTGGTGGTTGGGCACGTACCGTGGCGCGAACTCAATCAACAACTCCTTGTTGGGAATTTGGCTGAGGGCGACCAGGCACGTGGATGTGAACTCCGGCGCCGGCTCCAGCCCAGTCATGTGCTCCTTGACCCACTCTGCGGTGAAGGCCAGTTCTTTGGGATTCGGGACTAAAGTCCGCTGCTCCGGAGAATTAAGCGCCTTCATGACAAAATCTGAGGCTATTCTTATGTAACCGGGATAATTCCAATCCACTTCAGGAAAGCCGTAAAACTGATTGCCGTTTTCTCCTACGGGGTTTTGAAAAACAAACCAGGTTGGATATTGAATGTCAGGCTTTGTCTTTTTATAGAAAGCAGAAGCCATGTTCCAGTAGGTGGCTGAGATATGGAAATCGAGCAGGTGGAAGATGCTGTTGGCATACGGCCCGGGCGTCAGCACAAGTTTTTCTGAAATAAAAGTGCCAAGCGGCGTTGTGATTTCAAATTTATCTTGCCGCTGCACAATCCGCGTCACGGGCGACTGGTCTTTCATCTCGACTGCGGGTGAGGCCAGGTTCCAGTTATATAAAGTCTGGATCGTGGCTTTCAGGTCTATGCTTGCTCCTTCAGGCTGAAACAAGCCGGTATAAGTGGAAGGCAGATTTTTAAAGTGATATTTGCTTTCTATTTCAGCGGCAGTCAGCGTTGTATAGGGCACGTTTTCAGCCTTCAGCGCTTTTTCAGCCTCCCCAATATTGCCTTCCGTCGAGTGTACTGCAGGATCGCCAAACCAAAGCGTACCTACTTTGTCACGCAGCAAAGTAGGCGTAAGCGATTGCAATTCATCCCAAAACGGAATGGATTGCTTCACCAGCTTCACCATGTACTCTTCAGGATAAGGAATGCGGAACTGCCGCGAAACACCGGCGGAGCTGCCGAGTTGATTGAAGAAAGTAAATTGTTCTAAAACCAGCGTCCTCGTATTGCGTTTGCTTAAATGATACGCGGTGGAGAGTCCTATTGGTCCGCCACCAATCACAATTACTTCATAATGTGCTTTGTTATTTTCCATCCAACCCTCATATTGCTGATAATTATTGATTGCGAGGAGTAATGCGCAACGAAAAGAGCTGCTGAAGACAGACTTGCAGCAGCGCATTGGGACCGTGGTTTATACGGTCCCAATGGCAATGTGATGGGCCTTAGTGATTTCCCGGCGTTGGCAACTGCAACGTCAAAAGAAAATCGACTACGGCCTGCTGCTGTTGAGAGGAAAGTTTTTCAAACGCATCGATCACAGGCGCCGCTTCGCTTCCGCCTCCTGTGGCTGAGTCGCCATGGAACAGAATTGCCAGGCGCAGAGATGTTGCACGACCGTCATGCAGCCACGGACCTGTGTCGGCCACACCCCACAAAGGACGCGTGATAAATTCTTGGGGAACGTTGATGATGTTTGCTACGTCAGTGCCCTGAGCAGGCAGCGGCGGCAACGGATCAGAGAGAATCTTGCCCATGTTGTGCCTTTTCAAGTCGCTAAATAAAGGAACATCCACGGTCTTGTCTGGATTCACCGGCAGTCGCGGCAATTGAAAATCTGTTACAGCCGATTCTGGCGGATTGAGCGGGATCACGTAGTCCTGTCCTACGATTCCGGCGTTGGCTTCCGCTGCCGGCGAAACACTCTTGTTTGCTGAAAATGGAGCCCTGAGCTTCTTCTGCAGAGCGCCTTCACCTTCCGGCGACTGAATGGAATTTTGCAGCAGGTTTTCTTCATGCAGATTCTGAACGTTTGCTTTGTACCGCCGCACAATCGGAAGCTGCTGTGATGACGCCGTAGGTGTAATCAACGATCCATGGTTCTTGGTGGAGATTACGTTTTTGATGTTTGAAGCCGAATACGAAGACTCAGACGGACAGACGTTTTCATTCACGGGTATACCGTTCGGGCATGATGCCGCGGAAATCGGCCACGTTGAAGGGTTGTCTGGGTTGATGTTCGGGGCTTTTTCGTCATTTGGGTTCGTGGGAGCTTCAATCAGTACAAACGGCGTGTAGAGCTTCATCGGTCCCAAGTGGCAGTTGGCGCACATATTCTGGTAAAGGCCGGGTTGTTTACCAAAGAATATTTGCTCCCCGAGTTTTGCGCTTTCTGAAAGTGGCGTCTGCACAGGCGGCCTGGTCATACCGACAAAGGACGTCATTGCCGTTACCTGGCCAATCGTGACTTCAGGCCCGGTCTTCTGGTTCCCTTTACCATCACGGTCGCAATCGCAATATGCCACTTTTTCAAAAGCCTGCATGCTGAAATGGAAGTCCAGCGCGTCCCGAACAAAATGCCTCAGGCTGGAAGCGACACCCTTCCACTGAAACGGACGCACAACCAGATCGCAGGAGACGCCGTCGAGCTTGGTGAGATCATCAGTAAATCCGTTCTTGCCTCCGATGCTCAATGGAGCGTCAATTCCAGCTTTGCAAGCGCAATTGGCATCATTGCCCGGCTTGCAACTGGGAGTGTTGATTACCACTTTTGCTTGTGAGTTAGCGATGAACGTTGTGGTAAATGTCCCAAAGTTTACGCCTTTGGCAGTGAGTGTCTGCTGGAGGGGCTTGCCAGGTTGTTTTTTTGCCGCCACACGCGCCTGATCTCTCTGGACAAAAAGATCAATACTCATTTCTTCCGCGACTGCCTGCGTGTATCCGCTGCCGAAGACCGCCGGCGGATTGCGAATAAAAAGTGTTTGCGGATTTGGATAAAGAGGATTGATAAACGCGTTGCTGTTGCTTCCCGCGGAGCCCGCGGTGCCAGGGGCCTTTCTCATTAATGTTCCCCTCGCATCTATGCTGGCGCTGCCGATTGAGTTGTGGCATTCAAAGCAGCTTTGTGAATCCAATCCGTTCAGCCGCAGATAAGGATAGTCAGGAACCCTGTTATTGAAAACATGGCGTTGCGACGCGCGTGGACCATTCACGCCTTCTCCGTAACCATCACCTTGTCCGGTTTTTGGATCGAAGGGAAGAAATGGCGTGGTCCAAAAATCTCCGCCGGAGTTGAGAACGTCTTTAAGAGTATAGAAGCAACTCGGATCTGTTGCGACTGGACACCCATTGAGCAATTTAGGTTGAACGATATCAATTCCAGGCCTGAACACAGGGTTTTGCGCAGACATAGCGGTAAAAGCGCCAGCCAATACACCGGAAAGTATGGCTACAAGAAGGAGCAGTCTAAGACTTACAACCCGATGTCTTTTAAGACGTGCAAGCATCATGGTCTCCTTTTTTAAGGACCGTTTTTGTTGGATGAACCTGCTTTCAGTCCTGTGAAAGAACCTGAATACAGGATGTCATTGTTGGAATCTTCTGTTTGAGGAAGCTGCGGAAGAATCTTACTCTTGATTCAAAGCTTGCAACAACATTGAAGGAATAATTTCCGGCTTATGGAAAATCAATAAAAACTCTTCTCATGCATAGCCGGGGGTCTGGCCAAATGTCGGGGGTTTCGTCCGTAGAAAAGGATCAGCTCAAGATCTTTTGTTGCATCGACAATAATCTCTGTTCCAACCACGACACGCATCAATGATCTTCTGACATAACTTGAGATTCAACTAATGTGGGAATAATTTCGTAGCCGCTATGAGTTCCGTCAGCAGCAAGCCAACCGTGAATCGCTTGGGACGTATCAAGTAGATAATATGCCGTGGGCGCAATTCCACGACCTGGACTTGGACGATCTGAACGGTAATCACACTGGATGTTTGAAATATTCAAATTGTCTATAATTTCCAGAATCCCACATGACAAAGCCCACTGCATAACTGGTAACACGGATGATGTCGGCATGATGGTTGACCACCGCTTTACCACGTCTCTTGCCATGGCAGGATAGGGCACGGCCTGCAGAAGATCCGCGATCCTCAAACCGTTGATGTAAACCATCGCTTTTCCATCCAGTTCCACTCCGGGCGCCTGAATAATATGGGTATCAGTCGCGATTCCAACAGGAATAAAAGCGACCCGGTCACAAACTCGAACGAGCTGCTCCGGGGGCATGCGTGATGCCATGAGAGAAGTATCTGGCAAGCTCTGCGTGATCGCCCGCTTTCGCCAGAATTCCACCGGAATAGATTCATGCTGCTGCCGATACAATTCTCCTGCTGCGCGAGCATGGAACCGGGCAGAGTAGGCAATCCGGGTCCGGTAAAACTTCATCGCTAGCTCAGCATCTTCCTTGCGGTCGATCATGGTATTGATTACCACGGCAGCATGGAGGGCTATTCCAATCGCGGTCTGCACGCCCTGCGAAGAGAGCGGGTCAATGGTGATGGCCGCGTCCCCTGCCTTGATGGAGGAGGGCGTGACCAGCTCTTCATCGAGGAAAGAAGTGGCGTCGCAGACATGCAGTTCTCCGCAGATTCCTTTTGCTAAGCGCGGGCACAGCAGGCGTGATTTTCCGATGAACTCAAAATACCGGCTGGTACGCGCGTCCGCTGGATCCACGAATACCGCAGCATTGAACGCACCACCCGGAATTGGAGCGCCCCAATACCATTGCGATGCCCCCGCTTCCACAAGAGTATTTCCTTCTTCGGCATCGACATTTGACCAGTAGGCATAAAGAGCGATCGTGCGAGCACCCAACACCGTTTTCCTGCCAGGCAGAATTCTCGACCCCCGGCCTCCTGCATCCGCTACAAACCTTGTGTGGAAGAGCTCGCCTGAATCGAGCTTCAAACGCCAATGCTGGTCGAAAGCCATCTCCAGAACGCGAGCAGGCTGCCTGACCATAGCACCGGCATTTCGGGCCGCGCGCAAGAGAATGGCATCAAATCTGCCGCGGTCTACCTGATAGCCGCCATGCATATCCCTATATTCCAGGCGGTTTTGCCACCAGACAGCCGCTCCCGGTGCATGAATAAACCCCGCATCTTGCACTTCCTGGGAGAGGTTGAGTGCCTGGAGCAATGGCGCGATCCCGCCGGACAAGGACTCTCCGACATGCATCCGGGGGAAGGATTCTTTTTCGATCAGCGCAACGCTCCGGCCAAGACGGGCCAACCGCAACGCGAGGGCTGCTCCGGCAGGGCCGCCGCCGATCACGCAAACGTCAAACATTTACGCGAAATATTCTGGTGCAGCGGCGAGCAGCCGCACGTATGCCTTCAGGCAGTAATCGAGCCACCCCCGGATGTAGTCACATGCAGGGCGTCCCCGATGGATGACCTCATGGTGGCAGCCACCGCCGCACAAGTAGCGCGCCCAGCAGGCAGAGCAAGGCGATTGCGAATCCACATGACGCTGTTGCAACCATTGCGATTGAGCGGCCGGATCAATGCCTTGCCATACGTCGCCAAAAAAAGCTTTTTCGTCCTCCACGAATCGATGGCACGCATAGACGCCGCCGCTGGCCGAAACACCGAAGTAGCCTCCCCCCGCTCCGCAAGGATAAGGCCTGTGAGTGCCTTTGTGAATTTCCCTGACCGCAGTGGCCATATTCGAAAATGCATACCGCTCTCCCCGCGCGGTGTGGCGTTCGAATTCGTCGCCGCATTCCACCATTTGCCGCAACATTTCACGCAGATCATCCCTCGACATTTCGTCGTTTCCGGAAGGCGCATGCAGCATGGGAGAAAAACCTACGCTGTGGAAGCCCAGGCTTAACAGCTCATCCAAAGTTTCCTTGAGCCGAAGATTTTTAGGGGTGACCGTAACACGGGCTGAGACCTGCATCCGCCGCTGAGCGGCCAGAAGTGGGAGTACATTTTCAATGATACGCGCATAGCTGCCCTTGCCAGCGCGGAAAGGCCGTAGCTTGTCGTGCGTTTCGCCAACGCCATCCAGGCTCACCGTAACCGCGAATCCGTGCCGCTCAAAAAATTCGCCGTCATCAGCGGTCAGCAAGGTACCGTTGGTTGTGATAGAAAAATTCACGCGTACGCCTAAGGGCATGGCGAGTTCCAAGGCAAATTGAGCGCTCTCGCGGACCAGCGAGCGGTTCAGCAGAGGCTCGCCTCCCAGAAAGGCTAGATTCACGCTTTCGCCTTTGCTTGCATCCTTCAGAAGCAAAGCTACCGCCGCCAGGGCAATCTCTTTCGCCATATTTTGGGGTTTCGCGCCAAAGTCGCCTTGCTGCGCGTAACAATACGAGCAGCCCAGGTTGCATTTCTGTGCGACGGCCAGCGAGAGTGAACGCACGGGCATTTTCCGCGGCGCTGGGAGCATATCTCTGTTCCCATCCGTCAATTGCAGGCGTTTGAGGACTTCCCGGCCGTTTTCCGATTTCAGTAGCTCGGCAGTCTGGGCATCCACCGAGTAGATCCGGCTGCCTTCGATAACGAGAGCAAAGTGGCCATGGACCGTTTCGAAAACGTGGCAATGGCTCCGCGGATCCGAAAGAGCATGTGTGCCTGCAATCTGGACCAGCATTAGGATTCCACCGGCGGTTCATCCCGGTTGCCGATCACAAAACGCAGAACCTTTTCCCAGTCGCTGATCAGGTCAGTGTGGGAAAGCATCCGGTCATCAAGCCAATCGTCGTTGATGTAGACCTTTGCAGTCGCGGCGGTGCGGTCCTTTTGCATCCAGTTGTTGCCGGCAGCCATACCGTCAGGACGAACCTCCACGTTCACGAAGTCCGGGCGGTTCGCGGCCCAGTAAAAGCAAGCGCATTCCCGATAGTCGTTCTGCCACGGAGCGCACAGGCTTTGCGTCAGAGCTCCCGGCTCGGCAATCTCCCGGGAAATCACGGCCGTCCCTGCTTCGAAGAAGCGGCGCACTTTTAGCTTTTGCGTGCGCTGTTGCTTGCCGTCAATTGATTGAAACTGGCACTCTACTTCCTCGCCCGTGTTGTCGCGAATCACGGTGGCCAGTGCGTTCGACCATTCCAAAGCCATCCGGTCGCTGCCAAAAGCATTTTTCAGTGGGCCGACCGTACCGGAGTTGTCCGGCCCTGTTACTGGAGCCGTAAGATCAACTCCGGCAATGCGCAGCACCAGCATCCCTTTAAGTTCTTGCCAATCGCTGCGTTCCACCTCCACCACGAAATTCAGCGATTCATGAAGCACAATGCCTTCCAGTATCCTGCGCCACACGTTGCGGAAATCCATTTCCAAGCCGGGATAAGCGTTGGAGATGGCGGTATCAGGCTTGGTGCTGGGTGGGTTCCCCTTGGCGCGATAATCAAGTTGGGCCGCAAGATTGACTGGCCTCATGGAAGAACCCGACGCTGAAGCAGCTTCCTCGGGGCGGACACCCTTGACAACAATGTATTCCGCTACCGCTTTCACTTTGGCGACCTGGCGCCGCGTGAGCGAGAGATGACGTCCATCGGCATTCCGCATCATACCCGGCATTCTGCGGCGGCCGGCATCTGTTAGATTGCCCACTTCGTCATACGCGCGCAGGATTCTGGCAAACCATGCAAGCGAGCCGCTTTCAAGTCCGAGCAGCACTCGCTCATGGCGGGTGCGTATGGCCAGCGAATCCGCCACCTCCGGATCGAAGATCGGCTCCGACTTGCGGCTGTAATCGAGAATGTCCATACGCGCCATGCCGACTCCGCGAGTGGTGCCCGCATTGTTCATCTTTGCTGTATTCATTAGGCGGACCGTTTCCAGTGCGCGGCGGACAATATCCTTCACCTCTTCCATCTCTTGCGGCGAAGCCGTTGCCGCAGGGCCGAACATGGCCTGTTCCAATTCGTCGGCCACGGTGCGCACTGGTTTACTATCAGGAGCAAATGTGGGCGGCCCCGCTGCTACGCGGGCGAACCCGGTCAGCGTGCGGTCGTGAGTATCCAGGGAAGCTTCAATGATCCCATCGCATTCATCGTCCACATATCCGTAGCTGATGTGTATCGAGTTTTCGGGACCGTCCTTGGGATCATCATAGCCGGCGAAGATTTCCGCCGGATTTGTCAGCACCCGTCCTTGAAAATCATTTTTTGGAGTGTCCGGTTCGCTGTAACCGCACCATTTTCCTTTGCGGGGATCGTAAATAGGCTTTACTACATTGGGGTCGGGCCTGCCTGTATCGGAGCCGTAGACTTTTCCGTGCGCGGGCGTGAAGCGGAGCCGGACCTCGGGATGCTCGTCGCTGGGCCGCGCGTATTGCACAAAGCCGAGCGGAAGTTTCTCGTTATCGAGAAAATTCTTGCACTCGCCCAGGAGTTTATGCCTGGCATGGTCGCTGACTGAGCCTGTTACGGCCTTGATCTGGTCATTGGGATCATTGGTCCGGCGAAAGATTTTGAGGTTGCCTACGTGGACCTTCCAGCGTACCGCGCTCGGAAGTAGGTTGTACTGTTTGAGCAAATGCTTTGTCAGCGGCTGCCACTCAGTGTCTTCATCGGTCTGTGCCCAGATTTCAAAGAATGGGGCAACCGGACGGATCAATCCAATTTCATCCCGGAAATTCACGGGGCCCGGAGATTTTTTCTCGGTGATATTCCCATCCTGGTCGACCACGAGCGTTACAGCCGGCACAATCTGCCGTGGTGAAATGGCATCTACAATATCCAGATCGTAGTTTTCCAGAGGTATGGGCGAGGATCCGAGCCGGGCCACAGCCAACGGCGGGAAAATGCTAATGCTTTTGATTCCCATGCTTACACTCCGATTAGGGTAGCCGTTTGTTGCAGCGCGGCCTGATCAGCAGCAAGCAACGCCCGCAGATATTGCTCCCGCGCAGGAAAGATTTTCAGCAGCCTGTTTACCAGCGCGATGGCAGAGATCAGCAGATCGCGATGGACCCGCCAGCGGTCCGCGCTTCGAGTTGGCAATGCGAGTGAGTCAGGCATTTCAAATGGGGGCCCAGCCATGGTCGTGGCGCCGGACCTCAACGGCATGCTCATCAGTATCTCCGACAGGGAGCGGATGTTGTACATCTCACCGAAACTCCAGGAGATGAGCGACCCACGCGGCGATTGCGACGGAGAATCCGCCGCAACTTCCACGGCAAAGGAATGCTGCAGATACATCAGCAGCATCCGATAGCGAACGTTGCTCAGCTCCGCCCACAAGCAGGCATCGCCTTCGATCCGCCGCGAGGGATCCGTGATCTTCGGATTTGTAGTTGGATTTACGGCAACATTGCATGCGGGCAGCCATTCACCTTCGTCCGGAAACTCACGGTAGATACCAAGAAACCTGCCAAAATGCGACGCTGAGAGATCGGCCGGGACCTTATTCCCTTCGCCTTGGATAGAGATAAAGTCGATAGCAGTGGTGGCGCTGGTACGGTCATGCGCGGTCTCGATAAGGATTTTTTTGTAGCCCAGTCCCCAGGCGCTCGCCGTGACTTGGTAATGCTGACTGTTGCTCTGAATATCTACTGTCGAGATAAAAGGATGTGGATCCGTAAAAGGAGGTGCCGCTGGTCCTTCGATCATAGGACCAGTCTGGAAGAGTTCCTTAATTGCTTCATAGATCAGCCCGACGCGATGTACCTTGAGATCGCCTTCCGCCTTCACCTTCTTCTTAATAGCGTCTGTCTCTCCTTTCAGTTTCAGATCCTTCAGAACTTTTTCGGATGGCATTTCGGCAAGCACGTACGTTCCCAGCGAGTATTTCGTCAGCGGCTGCAGTTGAAAAGGGAACGGCCACAACTCAGGATCGTGGATCGGATAATCGTCGCGATCAAACGAAAGCGGGCCACCGATCAGAGTGAGCAGGTTCTCGACAGTCGCCAGATGTCCCATCTCCTCACGGGCGATCTCCAGAATAATGGACTTCCACTTTTGCACCAGCGCTCTGTGCGCGGGATCTGTCTGTTCTTCATTCAGCGAGTAAGCCGCGTAGAGATACTCGACCATGAGCGCATGCTCCACCTCAGCACCTATGCGCAGCAGGCTGATCGCTTCTTCACGAGGTGTTAGTTGGATGTCGAAGCCCGGTGTTTCCGGTGTTGCAGGCGCTGACGGGCGACCAGCGGCCATTCCTAAGGCGCTATTTACGGTACCTTCCTGGGCGCCGTGCCATACTAATCTTGATCGTAATCGGCTCGACAATCGTCCTCCGGTCCATGGCAGGTTTTACAATAGATCAAACATTGTATCGGAATCAGTTGCCCTCGCTAGCTATCTGTTTTCCAACCAACGGATATTTCCTCTAAGGATGTATTTGTAGGCCGCTAAAAAATTAATGAATTTTAATCATCGTGCTCTGGTCATCGGTGGAGAGCGCCTTACTACTCCGCTGCGTGAACGATATGCTGATCGCTATCGCAGTCTTGCGCAGGCTATCAAAGCCATTCCGCAGTTCGGCCCAGCCCGCCGGGAAGCCGCGCAGCTATCTCATCATTTCAGTACGCTTTGAGGAATTCGAGCAGGGCCATTCGATCTCCATCCAATATCTCTGTTCCGTACTCATGACCAGAATTGTGATTCCCTAGCAGTGTTGTATCGACCTCATGCTGACCAGATCTGCAAATCGCATCGCTAACGGAACCCACTTTATGGGGTCGTATTCGCTGCAGCCAGAGAAGAAGTGTGTCAGTCGCTGGTTTGGCGGCAGTAGCAGTTCGTGCAAATTAAGCAAAGAATTGTTGTGGAGGTACGGAGCGGTCGCCCATACACCGCGCAGCGAGCGAGCAGCTTGCTTGGTGATTCTCCACTTCGGCATTCCCGGCCGTGGTTCTTTCCCGTCGAACTCAACTGCTTCCTGAGGAGTGACGTTGCTGTCTAGATAGGCGCGACCTTTATTGTTGCGAGAACCGTTTGAATAGCAACATCAAATTCTTGGTCGTTGCGGTCAAGGAACTGGTCGAATTCGTGCAGCAGTCTGCGTTAGCCCGCCATCGGTCAATCGCCGGGTGACAGCCGATGAAAAAATGCTTGGTCCTGCGCAGTGGCGGCGACACTGCGATTGTGCGACTGCCTGATGCTGTTTCCAGATTTGTAGGGTTTGCGCGGCTTGCAGTTGTGAGTTATAAGTAAACGCACGATCTGGATGCTCCCAGAGCGAAAAATCGAAACCAGCAGGAGAAACCAATGGCGAAAAAGAAGGCGTCTGCGCGCAATAGCAAGGAGGTCGCGGCAGTGACTCTAAAGCTGAGCCTCAATGACTTAAAGAAAATCACTGAAAGTGGCTCCTCATTCGGAGGCGATTCGTGGCAGCAGATTCATTGGGGCAAGATTGACGTCGGCCTTGAGCCCGTCCAGCAACGAGCGACTGTAGCAGCGAAGAAGGCTACGAAGAAGACCAGCAAAAAAGGCTAAGGCAGCACGCAACAGCTGACGGTCAAATTCTGTTAACACCCCCCGGGCATCTTCTTCGTCTGCCCGGGTAAAGCCGTCGACCCCCTTCAGCGGCTGCCTCGTTTTTATAATGACCCTTTCTCCCGCACACCGAGTCCCTCTTTGATGAAAGACAAGAAATTCGTCGTTTCCCGTTTTGCGACTCTCGCCTGGTCCGACCAAAAGAGTATTTTAGTTTCTTCGGTTACCCACCGGTATGTAGAGCTGTCCCAAGACAAACAATTCAATCTGCTCAGCCGCTTTCGAAAGCCGCTGGCTCTTTCAACTCTGGAATCAGAGGACCGCTCGCTGGCAAAGATCCTGATTGCTGGAGGGCTCCTTGTCGACGCTGACGGCCGCGAGGAGAACGGCGCGCTTCAGGCCTGGGAGCCGCACGACCTCAATTTCCATGTCCTTTCCCGGGGGCCACGCAAGAAGGAGTTCCGGCTTCGGGGGACGCGGGCACCCGAGCCCCTTTTTGTGCCGCGCACTCGGGGCGAGCTGTTTCGTCTTACCAAGCCAGGAGCCGAAGTGACCGGCAATTCGCGTCCCTTTTTAGAGGTCCTCGAAGGGCGGTCATCGACGCGCGAGTTTTCACCCAACGGCATGTCGCTGCCGCTTCTCAGCGCGCTCCTTTTCTATTCGGCACGAAGCAGGAACATATCGCAAGATGATGAATTGGGCGACACTGATCGCCGCAACTACCCTAGCGGGGGAGGCCGCTATCCCCTCGAAATATGGCTGGTGGTTCCTCGGAGAGCATGCTCCGCCTTGCGCGCCGGGATTTACCATTACCGACCAAGGGAGCACGCGCTAGAAAGAACGTGCGGATTTGGAAGTGTCGCGGAAAAATTCCTGGAGCGCGCCCGCGCCTCGGCGCATCCTCTGGCGGCGGAGCAGGGCTGGCTGCTGCTGGCCATTTCGGCACGCATCGCGCGAACGAGTTGGAAGTACGATTCGATCGCCTATTCGATGATTCTCAAGGAAGTCGGTTGTCTGATGCAAACGGTGTATCTTGTGGCCGGCGCGCTTGGGCTCGGCGCTTGTGCTCTGGGCAGCGGGCCATTGGATTTGCTGCCGCAAGTTACCGGCGTGAACGCTCTCCTAGAGCCTCAGGTTGGGGAGATCGTGATCGGCCGTCCGAGGCTGAGCCAGCGTATTAGCGATCAGGACAGCGGGTGGGGAAGCCGGGAAACCGAGCGAGGAGCAGTTCGATAGAGAGCCTGGAGTCGGGCCAGATTGTAGCGCGGCGGTATTTCCCAGTCGAGTCCCTGCAACTCGTTGCAGACGATCTGCAGGCAGAACGCGGTTTCCCTGAACGGGCCCGGCAACAGCAGTGGGACGACTTTCGCCGACTCGATTTTCCTGAAGCACTGCGCGACGAACTCCCGGTCCGAAAGTTCGCTGCGCGATTGAATCGCAGCGCGAGGACGAAGGGCGAGGCGCTCCGTGAACTTCCGCACGAAGGCGGGGCCCTGGTAAAGAACCCGCCGGGACTCGACCGACCGGAGCTGTGCCGACACCGCCCGGCCCGAAGTCCCCACCGTCCAGCGGGAGCAATACCGACGGTTCTTGAGTATCTCTTTGAGGGCCTTGTCGCGCGCCTCGTCGGCGCCCGGAGCGGCGCCGGAGCCGAAGAAGAAATTCCATTGATCCCTGGCCGGCACCCTGCGGGTCAGGGACAACCCGACGAATACGGCGGGAACAATGTCATGCAGCCAGCAGTGCTCCCTGAGTTCCCAGCCCTCCGCGGCGAACTGGCGTGCCCAGGGATACAGGCGATGGTCACTGGAGATGCGACTGACAGGCAGGCGGCAACCCGAATACCAGGCGGCTAGGAAGGCGTCCCTTTCGAGAAGCTCGCAGAAGGCCCCTTTCAGCGCTTTGAGCGGTGAGCTGTGAAAACAGGCGCCGTTGGTGTTGTCGGTGGCGGAGAATGTCTCCAGCACTGTGGCCTCTCTTGCGAGCCCGGAATCGTGCCATCCCCGCAGGCAAAACCCGAGACGCTCGAGACTTTCAGCGAGCGCGATAAGCTTCGCTTCACGGGCTGACGCACCGTACCCGTATCCGTTCGACTGGATCAGCGGCAAGCACCTGAACTTAATTTCGATGGTGATGGTGCAAGTAAAATCCGTGCCGCCGGCATCCTTAAACCGGCGGAGATCGGTTCGAAGATCGGTGTATTCGACTTGGCGAAGGTTTGCAAGACCACGGAGAAACCGGGCGAGCGTCCGGTAGCCGTGCCCCGCCAATCCGGCGCCAGTCCCTTTGGGCTCGGTCCCGAACAAGAGCGCTTCGGCGGGACTCCTGGAGAACCGGAAAAACGAGGCGGATTCTGATTTCATTTCCTTGCCTTAGTCAGTAGACCGGGTATTTCAACCTGAACCGGGGCCACCAGTCAAGTATTGCTGCGTCACAATAAGAGGTGAAGTAGTGAATGAGATATGGCCTCTGGGTCGGCACCTGGATCGCCCTATACTCCGGCGACTGCATAGCCTCACGAAAAGACAATATTTTGCCGCGGAGACCGAGCGAGCCGAGAACGAGCCAAAGTGCGACCTCTTCTTTGATCCAGCGGTTGCCAAAGCCATACCGTAGCGGCGTGAAGCGGCCGGGATGCTTGTGGGCACCGCGCTTACGGGCCGCGCGAACGTCATGAGTGTCACGCAGCCGGTACACCAGTGAGTCTGAACAGTCGTGACCCGGCGGCGGTTTCCGCCGGAATTGCGGCTTGGCGCACATCCACAGCGAAAACCGCCAAATGTAGCTGAGATAACGGTCCAAATTCTCTGCCAGACCGCGCACCGCATTGCCGCTCAACAATACAACGCCGGAGTTGAAAGGCGCGACGAAAGCTGTGCCCTCGCTCTCGATCAGCCGCACATACTCGCGATCGTCGAAAATCCTCGGATCGACCTCACGGGTGGTCAGCTCCGAAAAAGGCTCCTCGCGCGCACACCAATCGTACTTGCGGAAGCGATCGAACAACTCGGCGACATCACGGAGGACAAGCGTGTCATTGTCGAGATAAAGGACCTGATCGCAACCGCTCGCGGCAGCACTTTTTGCCAGCAGCCACTTGTGCGCCGGCGGATACATCAGCAGATAACGGACCGGCAAGCCCGGGCAGAGATCCTTGAATGCTCGCGAGAGGGAGCCCCGAAGCTTCACGTCAACCCGGAGGCGCTTCAGCTCCTTGAAGTATTTCTGGGGGATTCTCTTTCCGTAGACTTCCAGCACCACCGGTATGGTGGAGTTATGCTCGCGCAGACTGCGTACGCTGTGAACGTGCTTGGAAAGCTCCTCTTCATGATTGGCACCCTGCAGGAACAGCGAATAATAAACGACCCTGAGCGCATTCTTTGCCATTTCGAAATTGGTCGCCTGTCAGCGCTTACGCTTTGGCGTGGTCTCCTTTGTCCGGCCTGACCGCGAACATGACGACCAGGGTTCTTCGCGTGTCGTAGAACAGCCTGGAGGGAACGCCTCCCCGGTGGAGCGAACTTGACGGGAACAGCGCAAGGCGCGCCGGTTTTGGCGCCACGCAGTGCAGCGCCTCACGTCTTTTATCGAAAAAGAGGAGCTCTCCTCCCCACTCGCGCTTCCACACGGGATTGAGGAACATGATCGCGGTGATCCCGAGATCGCCTTTCTTCTTGTCGGCCCACCAATCGGCATGAATCAGGGTGTTTTCACCAAACCTGCTCTCGGTGATGTAGATGCGCTTCGTCGTGAGTATCGTGCAGCAATAGCGGCTCTCGATCTCCGTCAGCAGCTTCGAGTGCAGTCCGGACCCATTGAAGATCTTTGGGCTCATGTCGATCCCGAAATGCGGGGTCTCGGGGGTTCTCGTTCCCGTCGAGGATCCCTTTTCATCGATCTTTCCGGATTTCTGGAGCGTGAGGATGGTCTGAATGTCGTCCGAGTCGAGGGCATTGTCGAAAACGAAGAGCGGGCCCCAGTCCAATGTCTGCATCCTGCGGAGTCGCATGACTCTGGCCGCCCTCGGCAATTTGTTCTCCTTCGGAGGTACGATTATCAAACTGTGATGGTTGGCTGGATCGGTGTCAGCGGACCGCAGCGACAACTCATAGTAAGTGTTGAGTGTAGAATGTCCTCCTGAGATGGACAAGGGGAAGACCCGGGAACGCAATGATCGCGCAAATCTCACTTATCTCGATGCCCTGGGCGATGCCCTACTCGCCCTGCATCCAGATGGGCCTTCTCAAGGCCCACATGGATTCAGTTCTTGGCGACCGGGTTCAGACTCGTTGCCATTCGGCGCACCTGGGTATCCGGTTCTTGTCGCCGGACGCCACGGCGTCGGCGATGCCGTGGGACGAGCACGCATATATGCTTCTGGTGCTAGCCGAGCGCGAGCGCAGAAAACCGCAGGGACCAACGCGGCTTGCGTCCCCGCTGGCCGCCGCGCTTAAAGAGCTCACTGCGGGCAGGGGGGCGGCCCGTCGGCTAACGCAAAAAAATCTACGCGAATTGAGCCTAGCGACGAAGGCCTATCTTGATACTGAGGTCGCTCCTCACCTTTCCGCCATTGGCGTAAACGTGATCGGCTTTACCGTCGTTTATGATCAGATTTACGCTTCGATCTTCGCGGCGGATTACCTGCGCAAGAGCTTCCCGGGTTTCAAGCTCCTGTTTCTCTTTGGCGGTTACAGCGTCACCATTCCAAAAGTCGCCGAAATCTTTCACAACCTTCAGGTGCCTGGGCTTTTGGTCATCGGAGAGGGCGAACGAAAGCTGGAGATAATCGTGCGAACGTTGATGGAGATTCCCGAAAAGGATTTCTCGGATGCACCGGAGAGAATCGAGGCGCGCGTGCCCGGCGTGTTGAGAATTACCCCGATGACTCAGCTATTCGAGCGCAAGGCCGAGTGCTTCTCATCGCAGTTCAGTTCCCTCAACGAAGTACCGCTCCCTGATTACCACGAGTACTTCGACACGCTCCGCAAAGCGTCCGCAGATGACAAATTCAGGTTGAGTTTCCTGAAGCAGTGCCAGCTACCGATCGAGGGAAGCCGCGGCTGCTTTGCCACGTGCGATTTCTGCGGCCTCAACAGTACCTGGACCGGATTTCGGGCAGCACCCGCCGATCGCATCGTGTCCCAGGCAGAAGATCTGTCCGCGATGCATCCCGGCCCGACAATCTTTTTCGTGGACAATGTCTGCGACACCTGGGCGGAACGCTACTCAGAGCGGCTTCTGGAGCTAGGACTCCGGTACGAAGCCTTCATGGAACTGCGCGCGCATCATCCGGAATCTTTTTGGACCAAGCTTGCGCTTGCCGGCGTGAACGACATCCAGATCGGAGTTGAAACGTTTTCCCCCGGACTGCTCACGAAGATGGGAAAAGGAACCCGGGTCTTTCAAAACATCGCGGTCCAGAAATACCTCAAGGAACTCGGCGTCAGGTCGTGCTCCAACCTGATCTTCTGGCACCCCCGATCGACGCTGGCTGACGTGGCAGAGACCCGCCGTGCGCTCGAGCAGCTGTCTCATCTGGACGAGCTCAGCACGATTAAGTTTGTCTTGGTCGCCGGCAGCCCGCTTTACTACAGCCTGCCGTTGAAAGAACGTCAACGCCTGCGGCCTGCCTTGAAGGAGTCGATCCCTACGGCTGTTCGCGAGTACGCGTTCAGGTTCGGGCATATTCCGCCGCGGGAGATGACTCTTGATCAGGAAACCGACCTCGCATGGAGGGAGTTGGATAAATGGTATGAAGGCTTGAAAGTGCAATGCAGGGCCCGTCCTCATGAGTTGAGGGTCACGCGGCTAGGGCCAGACCGACTGCGCGTCCTGGACAGCCGGTTCGGAGAACTCCAGGAACATCTCTTGACAGGCACTGACGCCACGATCCACGATTTCTGCCACGCAGCTCGCAAGAAGGAGCACATCGAAGTCGGCACCGGCCTTTCTTCCGCCCGCGTGGAGGAGGGGCTCGCCCGGCTGTTGGAGCGCAAGCTGCTGTACGATAGCGAGGGCTTTTACATCTCACTTGCCCTGCGCCCGCGCGACGAATTGATCCAGAGCTATTACCAGAAGGTGCGAGGCTCGTCGGCTGCGACGATTATTTCGATGAGGCCTCAATCAATTGCGTGATGAGCCACTGAGTGCGAAGGTGTCAGGAACGAAACTGCGCTCGAGGGCGAAAGGGATCGTCTTTGCTGCAGTGGCGGCGTTGGACAGCTTTATCAAAGTCCTTACGGCCTGAAACGCACATGGGAAAGCCACGAGGTCCCGTCCGGTTCGACGTTTAGGCAGTTTTCAACAGTTGAATAAGAGCTAACTACAGGGTATCGATCATGTTCTTCGTCCTCAAACTCAGCAAGCTATGCAATCTCCGCTGCGAGTACTGTTACGAATACGAAGAACTGGCCCTGAAGGACCGAATTCCCGTGGCTAAGTTCAACGTGTTTATTCGCGGCCTCGCCGATTTCTATGTAGAGTTCTACCGGAGCCGGAAGGCGAAGACGCCGCTCACTTTTGTGTTTCACGGCGGCGAACCGTTTGTGAACAAGCCGGAGTACCTCCGCTCGATTTTGGAGACACTGCGGAAACACCTGCACCCGGCGGGTGTGCCCTATGTGGTCGCCACCCAGACCAATCTCACACTGTACAAGAAGGAGATTCTAGACCTGTTCATCGAATACGGAGTTAACCTCGGCGTGTCATTCGACGTCTTTGGGGGACTGCGCACAACGGTCTCGGGTGTCGAATCGCAGGATACTGTCCTGCACAACCTCCAACGGCTTCATGACGATGGCTACCTTGAGGCGCTCCACGTGGGCGGTATTGCGGTACTTACGTCCCGCAATATCGGTCGAGTCGTCGATATCTATGAGTTCTACAAGAGGCTCGGCATGAGCTTCCGTATGCTTCCGGTTTTTAACCAGAGCGCTGATCGCGATTTCCGTGTTCCTGGGCTGGAAGTCAGCCATGCCAAGGTCCTGGCCGCATACAAGCAGGTCGCACGAGCGCAACTGCAGGACAATCTGCAGACCTCGATCAGCCCGATTGGAGATTATTTCAAGGCCGCAATCATTGCGTACGTCAACGGGATAGATAAGCGTTATGACCCTTGGGACGAGGAGTACGCGCTCATCATCAATACGAATGGCGACATCTACTCGGACGGCGACACGTACAGCAACCAGGGCTTCATCGGGAACATCTACGAGCAGCCGTTTTCTGAGATCTACTGCTCGGAGCGGAGAAAAGAGGTCTGCGAGTTGCGGGAGCTGCGGGCGCAAACCTGCCGGCTTTGCCCCTATGACCAGAAGTGCAACCAGATGCCCATGGCGGAGTGCAAGCCATCCGAGCGGCAGCTGGATGCTAAGGGAAGACTGATCTGCACCATTGCGCGCCCGATGATCGATTTCTATCTGGAGTTGCTGAACGCTTCGCCGGAGGCACAAAGGGAATTTAATCCGGACTCGCTTCGTCTCGTCCTCCAGAAACGAGCTTCTGGGCCGTGAGAGGAGTTCAGAGATCGTCCGGAGAGGGACAGGGCAATGAAGGAATTCTGGCCTGACCGAGTGGGACTGACCTCCTTATTATGTACGCCCCTGATAATCCCTGTTCCTTCCCTGTTATCTTCCTGTTATTTCCCTGCTCATTCCCTGTTACGATTTCAGCCTGAACGCGATTTAATCGAGTGTTTGTAAGGGGATACCCATGCTCAAGGCCCCTCAGCAGCCAAAATTCCCTGTAAATTTCCCTGTTATCGGGAATTTGCCCCAGAGACTGGTATGAGAGAAAAATTCTCTGAGCTACAGATTGCCTGGCGGAAGACGACCCTGATAAAAGCCCGCCCTTTCGGGCAGGTCTCCCCGTCAATCAAAGTCAGAATCTATCAATAAATCCTGGGTTCTTTCCCTTTTTTGTGCCTTTTTCTCCATGAGGCAATTGATCCGTCCAAGCCACGTGGCACACAACCAAGTGGCAGCGGGGCAGTTCTGCTAGGGATCGGTATTTGACGGCGAATTCTAATGGGAGCCGAAACGACTTTGGGTTATCCACTTTGGGCTCGAAAACACTAGCAAAAGTTGACACTACAACCTTTGAATCCCTTTTGTGGCACCCACTATTCCTATTTAAGAACTCACTCTGGGGACTCTAGAACCTTAGTCATGACAACCAGGAGCTCTCCTCGTCGGTTCCAACTCTGCAAGTTAGAGGTGTTCCATGAGATCAAATTCATTGCTGTATTTTGTCGCTTCAACTTCTATGTTGTTTTTGCTTTCATCCTATACCGCTGGTGAGTCATCCCAGAGGAATAACCAAACACCGAAGTGGACGCGGGCGGAGAGCTTCGGAGGAAGCGGGACGGACAGCGGCTCCGCCGTTAAGACGGATGCGCACGGCGACCGATACGTGACCGGCGGTTTTTCCTCGACTGCCAGATTCGGCAATAAGACATTCGCATCGGCTGGTGGCACTGACATCTTCCTTGCAAAATTTGAGCGTTCCGGTGAACTGCGCTGGCTGCTCCAGGCTGGTGGTCCCGGAGATGATATAGGAAACGATATCGCCTTTGATCGGGAGCAGAATATCTATCTGGCTGGCTCGTTTACTGACAGCGCGACCTTTCCTTCCGTCGATGGCCCAGCCAAGAGTGTGACCGGTGTAGGAGAAACTATTTTTCTGGGGAAATACAGTCCCTCAGGCAAACTCGCCTGGGTGCAAACGGGTACCGTATTCTTCAGCGCAGCCAACGAAGCCTTCGGTGTGGCTGTAAATCCGGCGACTGGAACGGTGTTTATCACCGGCAGGAGCCAGGGGGACACGACATTCTCTTCGTCTGACGGTATCGACCACACAGTTCCAGGAACAGGCGCCTGGCATATGTACCTAGCCAAGTATGACAGCCACGGTAACTTTCAATGGGGCCAGACGAATGAAGCTTCACCCAATGCCATCGCGCACAAGGTGGCCGTAGACGCGCACGACAACGCTTATGTAACCGGCTGGCTCGAGAGCACAACCACGTTTCACAGCAATAACGGCCATGACCTGACCGTTACCGGCATGAGCCAACCGGTTCAAAGTTTTCCCGACTTTCCCGATGATGCTTTCATCGTGAAGTATGACGCCGACGGCAACGCAAAGTGGGTCAATTTGATTGGCGGCTACAAAGGCATCGGGACTGACATCGCGGTAAGCGACCGAGGTGAGATCAGTATCACTGGCTTCATTGGAAACATTGCCGGCTCGTCTTCACAAGCCGAGACTATCGCGACGTCACAGCCGGGTGGACAGAATATTAATCTCGGGGGAGGCCAGTCGACGAACCCGTTTAACAAGGACGCATTCGTTGCAACCTATAACAGCGCTGGAGTATTGCTCAAAGCTCGCCGGATTGCCGGAACTGGAGATGACGGCGGCAGCGGGATAAGCTACGACCACAAAGGCAATTTATATGTGGCTGGGGTCTTTCAAGGCACGATCCGCGTCGATGGCCACTCTCTGACAGGGGAGAGGCCCTTCAACCTCTTTGTCCTCAAGTTCAAGTCTGCACTCGGTGGATTGGACTGGGCCAAGAAGGCTGATGGAGCCGGTCAAGACAGTTTTGAGGAGAATCCCCGAATGAGCGTGACCCCGGCAGGCGACGTCCTCGTAACCGGCACGTACCAGGGTGCTGCCGTCTTCGACGCGATCACATTACATAGCGCGGGAGATCTAGACATCTTCCTTGCGGAGCTGAATGCTATTCCTGATAACGACAACTGCGAGGCCTCGCGCTGCAGAGAGCAAGATGATGACAACCGCAGAAATCATGGAGCAGACGATATTGATTAAACAGCGAGAATCTATCCTTCATCCGTTTTACAAAAATGAGAGCACTGGAATTGCGCGCCGAAGCGTGCCACGCGATTGATCTTGACCCCTGAGATTGAGCCGGATAAAAACTATCAGTCATCTGCGGTGTACAATCCTTGCCGACCCAAATGGGCGGCTCGGGCTGGGGCAAATGAGCGAACCAGGACAAATTCGCTTTTCGATAAAGCAGTTGTTGTGCGCTCCGCCAGACATCTCTGGAAGAAAGACAACCGTGGTTGGCTCTGCAACTCCAACGCCGTCGCCAAAAGTCCAGTGTGGGCTCATCCCATCCAGATCACTGAACAATCAGTGTCACTGAACTCGTGTGGCTCAGGCTACCTGAAGCGCCGGCGATTGTGATGATGTAAGTTCCGGCCGGCGTCTTCTTGGTGCCATGTTGTCCGTTGCCGGTGGTGATCTGCAAACTGGAGGAAGATGAACCGCCTCCGGGCGAGATAGCTGCCGGCGAGAACGTACATGTTCCGCTGGTAGGCAATCCGGAGCAGCTCAGGTTTACCGAGTTGGGAAAAGTTCCGCCCAGGGCCGTGGCGGTGACGGTGTAAAGCGCTGTAGAACCGGCGCGAACTGTCACGCTGCCTGGCGAGGCTGTCGCTGAATAATCCAAGCCGGTCCCGCTCAGCGCGGTTGTCTGGGCCGGAGAAGCGGGATCGTCATCACTCACCGTGAGCGAACCGCTGCGAGCGCCGGACGCGCTGGGAGTGAAGCTGACCTGGATGGAGCAGGAAGCTGCAGGCGCCAGCGTGGCCGGGCAGGTGTTCGACTGGGCAAAATCGCCCGTGATGCTGATGGAAGCGATAGCCAATGATGCGTCGCCGTTATTGGCCAGAACGGCCGTTTGAGTGGTGGTTGTTCTTACGATCTGTGGAGCAAAGCTCAAGCCGGCGGTGAGCGCCGCCACCGGCGCTATACCTGTTCCGGAGAGCGCGGCGGAAGCGGTGAAAGGCTGCTGCGTGTTCAGTGAAAGCGTAGCCGTTTTCGTGCCACGCGAAAGAGGCATGAAGGTAACAATGACGCTGCAGCTGGCTCCGGGCGAAAGCGATGAGGGGCAGTTCGTGGTTTGCGTAAAGCCGGAACTTCCGGCGATGCTGAAGCCGTTCTCGCTGAGGGCAGCATCGCCATTGTTCGTAAGCGTCAAGGTTTGGGAGGCGCTGGTTCCAACCCGCTGGTTGCCAAAACCGGCTGAAGCGGGCGTGAACGCCGGCACCGGCGCGATCCCCGTTCCGCTCAGCGAGACATTGGGGGCAGGGGGCGTCGCATTGCTCTGGATGCTGAGAACGCCTGCACGGCTGAAACGCGTGGTGGGCGTGAAGGTGACGCTGATGATACAGGCCGCGCCGGGCGACAGCGTGCTTCCACAGGCGTTGGTTTGGGCAAAATCACCGCTTATTGTGATACCGGAAATTGTTATGGAAATGTTGCCGGTGTTGGTCAGCGTGAGCGATTGGGCGGCGCCGGTTGTCCCGACAAGCTGGTTGCCGAAGCTGAGCGCTCCTGGCGAAATCGCCGCCATGGCCACTCCTCCGGTGCCGGAGAGGCTGGCGCTCAGGCTGGTATTGCCGGCAGGAACGGTCAATGAACCGCTGCGCAAACCGGCCGCGGAAGGCGTGAACGTGACCTGCGCGGTGCAGGAAGCGCCGGTTGCCAGAACGGAGGAGCAATTGTTCGTCTGAGTGAAATCGCCGCCGGACGAGATCGGGCCCACGGCCAGGCAGCCCTGGCTCGCGGTGATGGTAAACGTCTGCGCCGAACTCGATGTGCCCACGGACTGCACGCCAAAGTCAAAGTTTGCAGGCGTGACAGCACCCGCCCCAGGCGTGGTCAGCACAAATTCGTAGACGCCGAGGTCGACTGTGTCCACGCAGGTAGCCGCACTGCCGAAGGCGATGCGTGGATTACCATCGAGATCGAGCTGCGGCAGGTTGGGATCCGAGTTGTTCCCGGCATCAATGGCCGATGAGGCGGCCTGCAGGTGGTAATTGCCGTTCACCGCGTCCACAAATTCCGGATCCAGTGAGATGTTGCCGCTTGTTCCGGCCAGAGTAGCGCAGGTGCCGCCATATGCGGGCGCGCCATTGCTGAACGCATTGTTGAAGCTGAGGAGCGGCGGCGTGGTGCTGCGCAACCCGCTGCATTGCAAGGCCACGACACTGGAGCTGCCGGCAAAAATATTATTAACGATTTTCGTGGTGGCAGGGAAGCCATCCACAAAGGCTGCCGAGCCATCCAGCGCGCTGTTGCCGGCGACCGTGTTGTTCACCACGAAAGGCCCGCGGCCCCCGCTGGGAACGCCCAGGTACATTCCTCCGCCATCCCCGCTCCTGGTGGCATTGCCGATCACAAGGTTTTGCGTGATAGTGGCCGGACTGTCATTGAACAGGCCTATGCCGCCGCCATTATTGAAGGCCGTGTTGCCGCTGATGGTATTGCCGGAAATGATCGCCGCCGCGCCGTTCAAAGCGATGCCGCCGCCATCGCCGCCATTGTCAAGGTGATTGTCGGTAATCAGGTTGTTGAGAATCTGCGGAGCGCCGGTGCCGCGCACGGAAATGCCTCCGCCCTGGCCGCCGCTGCAGGTTTTTTGCACGTTATTGCTGATAGTGTTGTTGCGGATAATGGGCGTGCTGAATGCGATTCCTATGCCGATACCCTGGCAGCCCTGGTTGCCGGTGATCACGTTGCCGTCGATCGTCGGCGAGGCCGAGCTGATGAATATTCCAGCGCCTTCAAAAGTCGACGTGCCATGGGTGATGGTAAAGCCTTTCAGCAGCGAAGCGTTTCCTTCGCCGGTGGTGAAGTTCACCACGGTCCCAACCAGCCCGCCATCGATGGTGGTGAGCCCGGGCCCGTCGGTGCTGGCAACAGTAATGGCCTTGCCGTGAAAATCGATACGTTCGGGATATGTCCCCGGCAATACCAGTACTGATTGGCCGTCCACCGCCGCATTGATGGCGGCCTGGATTGTGCTTTGGTCCGCCGGCACATAGATGGTGTTCGCGGCGTGGGTTATTCCGACGCCGGAAAGCGGCGCCGTCAGCGAGCCTTCATTGGAACTTACCGTCAATGCCCCATTGCGCGGAGCAGTGACCGTGGGCGTGAATGTTACCTGGATAGAGCAGGACGATGCGGGTGCCAGCGCTGCTCCGCAGTTGCTGGTCTGCGTGAAATCGCCTGAAGCGATGATAGAGCTGATCTGCAGAGAGTTCACTCCGGCGGTCAAAGTCACTGTCTGGGCGCGGCTGGGCATGTTCGCCAGTTCGCTGCCGAACGCGAGCGACTGCGGCGCAACCTGCGCCTGGGCCGCGGCGCCAAGACCCGAGAGGGACGCGGAGAATGCGCCGGCATTCGTGGCAATTGCCAGGCTGCCGGAGCGGTTTCCCGTCGCCGAGGGTGTAAAGATGACGCTGATGGAGCAAGCGGTTCCCGGCGCGAGGCTGGTTCCGCAATTGTTGGTCTGCGAGAAGTCGCCGCTCGCGGCAATGCTTGTGACAGTTACCGGCAAACCGCCTGTGCTGGACAACGTAATTGTTTGCGCGGAACTCGCGGTCTGGACAACCTGCGCGGCGAAGCTGAGTGATAACGGCGACACCGACGCCACGCCGATTACCCCGGAGCCGGTCAGTGTCACGCCGACGCTTCCGCCGTTGGTTTGCAGAGAGAATGAGCCGACCCTAATCCCGGCGACCTGTGGGGTAAACACAATTGAATACGTGCAGCTTTGGCCTGGATCCAGGTTCTGTGCTGTGGCGCAGGCGGCGGACGGGGTGACGCTGAAGTCGCCCGAAATGCCGAAGCCTTGAATCTGGAGCGTGCCGTTGCCCTTATTGATAAGCGTGACCACCTGCGCAGCGCTCGAAGTCTGAACGCCCTGGTCGGGAAAGACCAGATCGTTCGTGCTGAGCACGGGAATCGCGGTGGTGACGCCGTTGCCGCTGAGTGGGATAGTGAGAGTGCCCTGGTTGGAACTGATGATGATGGAGCCCGTCCGCGGACCAACCGCCGTCGGCGTGAACACCACGTTTAAGGTACAAGCCACGCCTGTGGGCGGGGACGGGGGAACTGCGCAATTATTCATCTGGGAGAAATCGCCGCTGATCCAGATGGCGTTGATCAGCAGCTGTGAATTGAAATTGAAGGGAAAAAGGCTTATCAGCTGCGCCGAGCTGCTGGTTTGAGTCTGCTGGTCGCCGAAAAAGAAGCTGGAAGGAGCGGCCTGATGGCTAGCGCCGGAGCCCTGGCCAGTGAGAGCAACGGTTTGCGCCGGGCTGGTCGATCCGAAATCAACCGTCAACGTGCCCGTGCGTAGTCCGCTGTTCGCCGGCGCAAACGTGACCTGGATCGAGCAGCTTGATGAGACGGCAGCGCCGCAGTTGTTCGTCTGCTGGAAGTCGCCTGTGGTTTGAACGGAAGCCAGTTGGACGCAGCCCTGCGCGATGATCGGGAAATTGAAAACGTCGCCGGATGATCCTACGAAGGCAGAGCCAAAATCCCATGAAGAAGGCAACGGCAACACGTTGCCGGTGGCGTTGAGCGCGAACTCATATACGCCCATATCGATCATGCCGGCGCAGGTGGAGGCGTCGCCGGGACCGATCCGGCCTTTGCCATCCAGATCCAAGGCTGGTGCCTGCTGGCCGAAGGGCAGTCCGAGAAGAGGATTGCCGGCATCGATGGCAGGCGAGCCCGCCGTCAGATGAAAGTCGCTGTTGCCCTCGACGAATTGCGGGTCCTGCTTGATGTTGCCATTGAAGCCGGTCTGGTCCTGGCAGCCCATGGTATAAGCCAGTTTGGGTTGGCCCGCGCTGAATACGTCATTGAAAAAAAAGTTTGGCGTCTGTCCGCCGCTAATGCCGCAGGCCACGGCTCCGACGCCGGTGGGATCGATCAGGAGATTGTCCATGATAGAAAGACCGCTGTCGCCGCCATCGACGAAGAGCGCGCCCGCACTGAGGGCAAAGTTTCCCGCCACCGTGTTGTTCAGCAACGACGATTGTGAAAAGGCGGCGTTGTAGTAGATGCCGCCGCCCGTAACGGCGCTGTTGCCGGTGATCAGGTTCTGCACTATGTCCGCGGAAGAACCGTTATCTACCCAAATGCCGCCACCATTGCCCAGCGTCGAGTTGTTCTGAATGGTATTGCCGGTGATGATGACATTGCCGCTGAATTGAACGGAAATTCCGGCCGACCGCCGCTCTGCGAAAACTCAGCAGTCTGGTTTCCTGCGATGGTATTTCCTACGATTTGCAGCGGCCCGTTTTGCCCGCTACCCAAGATCGAGATGCCGCCGCCGCCGGAAGAGCAAAAAGACGCCGCAGTATTGTTGCTGATGACGTTATGGCGAAGTACGGCGGAGCTGTTCTGCAGCTGGACTCCGGCATTGCAACCGATGTTGTTGGTAATGATGTTGTCCTGCAGCGTAGGCGAGGAGTTGAAAATGGAGACGCCGGGGCCCGAAGGATTGGTAATGGTAAAGCCTTTCAGTACCGAACGCGGGCCTTCCTGGAAGAAAGTGACAAATGCCGGGCTGAACCCATTCCCCATCAGGACGGTATTGGCCGCACCGCCCGCTCCGGCAATCGTAATGGCTTTGCCCTCAAAATTGACCTGTTCAAAATAAGTGCCCGGAGCCACCAGAACGGTATCGCCATCCTGGGCCAGGTTCACGCCTTCCATAATGGAAGCCGCGTCTCCCGGCACATGGATTGTCCGGTGGAACACGGAGAGTGTCGCCGTTACCGTGCCAAGGATGGTATTGATGGCAAGGAAGCCGCTCTGCGGGTCGAGTGAGGTCGGGGCATAGACCACGCTGATGGAGCAACTGGCGTTTATATCGAGCATGGCCGGGCAGTTGCTGACAGCCTGGAAGTTATTCAGTGTCGAGATGGACGTGAGAGCCAGCGGCTGGCCGCTGATGTTGGCGATGGTCACAGCCTGCGGGTCACTCACCGTATTTAGCGGCTGAGGCGCGAAGGTGAGCGCCTGGGATGAAAGATTGAGAATCGGCGGAGTGCCTGTACCGGAAAGCGCAGCAGTGACCGGTCCTCCATTGGTATCCACTTCCAGCACGCCGGTGCGTTGGCCTACCAAAGTGGGCGTGAAGGTGACGGTGAAAGTGCAGCTGGCGCCGGAGAACAGCACGAATCCACAACTGCCCTGCGCGACCTGAAAGTCACCGCTGGCAGTAAGCGCGTTGATGTTCAAATCCGCGGCCCCGTTATTGGAGAGCGTGATGGTTTGGGCCGGGCTGGCCGTTTCTGTTGCCTGGCTGGCGAACACAATGCTGGACGGCGTGAATGCAGGTATGGGAGCAGCGCCGCTGCCTGTCAACGGAATCGCAAACAAGCCCTGGCTGGTGTTGATGGTGAGCGTTCCCGCGCGGGGGCCGGCTGCGGTGGGAACGAACGCCACGTCCACAAAACAAGCGATCCCGGTTGAAAGCTGGCCGGAGCAGCTGTTGAACTGAGTAAAGTCCCCGGTGATGGAAACGCTATTCACCTGCATGGGAACACCGGGCGCGGTCAGCACCTGAACCGACTGGAACGGGCTGGAAACCTGGATCGGCAATGTCCCGAAATTAAGGCTGGTGGGAGAGGCCGAACCGGAGTTCAGGCCTTCTCCGCTGAGCGGGACGGTGAAAGAAGGCGAATTGGGTCCCAGATCGACGACCAGTGATCCAATGCGAATGCCCGGCAGAGCCGGCACGAATGACACCTGGATCGTGCAGCTATTGCCGCTAAAAAGCGCGGCACAGGTGCTGCTTACCTGATAGTCACCAGTAGCGGTGATTGAATGCACCTGGACGCAGCCCTGGGTGGCCTGGAGCGTCACCGGCTGCGGGTTCTGCGGTCCCAGGCCGATCAGGCCCTGGCCAAAATTGATGTTTGCCGGAAGCAGGTTTGCCTGGCCGTTCGTTAAAGCTACGAACTCGTAGGCGCCCATATCGATAATTGCATTGCAGGAAATCGCGTTGCCGGCGGCAATGCGCGGGCTTCCATCCAGGTCCGTCAGCGGCAAATTCGGTGCCACGTTAAGCCCCGCATCAATGGCGGGTGAAGCAGGCTGCAGGTGATAATCGCCGTTGCCGGGGAACCCGGCCTGCCCGGAAAAAAAAAGCGGGTCCTGCTGGATGTTGCCGTTTGTCCCGGTTACGTCGCTGCAGCCTCCGGTATAGGCCGGAGCGAGCTGGCCTTGATTGCGGGGATCAAAGCTGATGACATCATTGCTCGCAAATGTGGGGACGCCAAACCCATTGGAATTATCGCAGAAAACAGCTCCCTGGCCTGTAGGGTCAACAAGGATGTTGTTATAGAACTGAACGCCGGAAGCCGAACCGTTTATAAAGACCTGCGGGACAGCGCCCGCAGGCTGGTTCAGTATGCCATTGTTGGCAATTGTATTGTTGACGATGAAGGCGTCGCTGACCAGGGAATACAAACCTCCGCCCACGGTTGCCTGGTTGCTCGCGATCACGTTGCCGATGATGACCGGCTGCGTATTGTCGGAGGAGACATAAATGCCTCCGCCGAAGCCATTGGTGGAAGTATTGTTGAGAATCGTGTTGCCTGAAATCAGGGGCGCGTTCGCGCCCAGTAGGGCTATGCCCGCCCCGTTCCCATCCGTTTGGTTGAGAGTAATTGTATTGTTTAGGATCCGCGGATTGTCCGTCCCCGGCGGCGTCCCCTGGACCCAGATTCCCGCGCCTGGGGTGGAACAAAAACCCTGATTGTTTGTGATGACGTTATTGCGCACGATGGCGGCGCTGGAGCTGACGGCAATGCCGGCCCCGCTACCGCAGCCCGTATTGCCAGTAATGATGTTCTTTTCAATGATGGGAGAGGCGAACGTGGCCACTACGCCGCCATTAGTAGCGCCCGTGATGGTGAAGCCCCGCAGGACTGAACCATTTCCTTCAAACTGTTCGAAAGCCACGGCGGTCCCGCCATTGGCATTGATGGTGGTGACGGCCGGTCCGTCACTGCTCACGATTGTGACGGCTTTTCCGAAGAAATTGATACTTTCAAAATAGGTTCCCGGAGCAACAACAATGGTATCGCCATTGTTAGCTGAAAAAATAGCTAGTTGAATGCTTGGCACATCCCCCGGCACATGGATGGTGTTTTGGGCCTGGCCGACCTGAACACCTCCTATAAAGATCACTATAAAGGCAAAAAAAGAATTTAGACCGCGACGAACGCTAAGCATAGCGAGGCCAGCTTTCTCCAAGTGGATTATGTATATCTGGGAGCGCTCAATATAGTCGAGGTTTAAAGACTGTACAAGTGAAAACATGATGCCTGCCTGATAAGGTTCGCAGACAGGGAGAAGGTACACCTACTTTAGTAATCATATAAATAGTTAGTCGGTCAAAATGTGTTTGTGGGACAAACTATTATTGTCCCAAGATAGCCAGATCTAGATACGGATGCGATTGGGGTGTAAGTCCTGGTTTATCGGTTTCAAAATCGGTGTGTGAGATCGCGCGTGGCATGTGTCGCTTCTAAATGAGGCGGAGCAATGATCTCCCTGTCCTCACCACATTTCTAAAGTTACCGCTCCTGTTATTTTCCTGCTCATTCCATACCGCAAACGGCGCAGGGTTGTGGGGAAAGATGGGGGTGGTTTGTCCGGAGCGCGAAGACCTTATGCTGACCGGGGCGCAGGCAGGACACACCATCCGCGTGGGCGACCAGTGGTGGACGGATGGGTTACCCCTCCACCGATAAAGGTTACACTCCCACCCGTGCCTCTTTGGCAAAGATCATCCTGTAGTGTTTTGGCAAAGGCGGCTAAGTATCGCTTGCGTCTCGGAGTGTCCTGAATTCCCAAATTAGAACTACTCACTTCTGCAACTTTCTTAAAGTTGAAGAGTATGGCCGGATAAGGCTATAGAATTTTAGGGTGGGCTCGCGCGTGAGCTGGAGTCATGGAACTCCGAAGCATTAGCGGGCCTGGCGCAGTTTAAACCACCGTTTACACGGTGCCATTCTCCATGATCTCCGTCACCGGCTCCGCCGATGGCGATAGCCGCAGTGATACTCGATCACTCGCTATCTTAAATGCGAAGTGCCGCATCCAGCGGCAAATCACAAATACGCACCAAAGGAAGGAAAAAGACTATGAACGAAAATAACAGAGTCCTGAGTCGCCAGAACGCACGCGAACTGACGCCGGCGGAAGTTGACCACGTCACCGGCAACATCAACACTTTGACGATCTGCTCCTGGGGTCCCTCTCCCGGAACCAAGGACTGCGACACAGTGGGCTAACTTCAAACACGGTTGACACGAAAGGATAAAGACATGAATAACGACAACAGAGTACTGGGCCGGCAGGGCGCAAAAGAGTTGACGCCTAGCGAAGCCGACCATGTGGTCGGCGGTTTCTCGACACTCACCGTATGCACCATTCCCCGACCGGGGACGGTCGGCTGCGATGGTGATACGACAGGTTGATCCGAAGCTTGCGTGGGCGTCCGTCCCATGAATTGCCCGCGCAAAAATCAAAGCAAGGAATCCTGCGCGGACGGTGTCCAATCGCGCCGTCCGCCGCAGCCAGCAAGCAGAGGTCATCCCGATGAAGATCCTCATCACCGCTCCGGAGAATGACAGTCACACCGCCCCGTCGAAGTGGGCGCTAGAGCAAGCCGGGTACTCCGTGGCCTGCTGGGCGGGCTTAGGATGGACAGAAGCCAAACAGGCATCCGTCTCTTTGCTCCCAGATTTGCCGATCAAAGATACGCAAACTAAAGATGCGCAAAGTAAAGACACGCAGGCCAAACTTGGCCATCATTTCGTTGAACCCGGCGACGTGATTTGGGTCCGACACCCAGTGGACCCCAAGCCCAATCCGCAAACGGCTCCTGAAGACGCAAAGTTTGCAGCCAATGAATACCGCTCGTTTTATGACTCTCTGATGTATCTTCTTGAAACCTTGCCGGTGCGCGTGGTCAACAAGTACACGGCTTCCCGCTTTATCAACAATAAATCCGTCCAGCTCGTGCTGGCCCGCGACTGCGGCATGAACGTGCCCAAAACATTAATGACCAACTCGCCGCATGCTGTGCGAGGGTTTTTTCGCGACAACCCTCAACGCATGATCTGCAAAGTTTTCTCCACGCACATCTGGGAAAAGGAACAGGGTGGCCCGGTTATGGTTACTGAAACCTTTGAACTCAGCCCGGACAAGCTGCCCAGCGACGAAGTGCTCACCTTCGCGCCCGCCATCTACCAGCAGATGGTCGTCAAGAAGTTTGACGTACGCATGGTTCTGCTGGGCGAAGCAGTGTATTCCTATTCTCTCCACAACCCCAAGGGCGCGCTCGACTGGCGAGGCGACGCCACGCAAGGCTTAGTGAGAGTAGAACCCATCGCCACGCCGCCGCAAGTTGAAAAATCCGTGCTGGCGTTTGCAGCCAGGTCAGGTATCGCCTTCGGCAGCTTTGACTTCGCCATTGACCATCAGGACCTGTGGTGGTTTCTTGAAGTCAATGAAGGTGGGCAATTCCTCTGGCTTGATGCCGCCAACCCTGGTCTTCATGTGCAGGAGAAATTCCTGGCTTTTCTCACCGCTCCCGCTGGATCATCACGGCAGATGCTCGAAGAAAAGCAATCGCAATTTCCCTCCTTGAGCGACTACCTGGCATCGCCCGCCAAAGCCCAGCAGTTGCCTGAAGAAGCTGACCCAGATGCCAAGTTTGTTTCAATAGAAGCCTGAAAGCGCAGGTCAGCTGAACACCACCAGTGTTAGTGAACGGTAATCCGCTCAAAGATGTGCGCTGCTCAAGGATCCTGTGATGGTGATGACGGGCGACATAGTTTATAAACAGAAGTAGCTCGCCGGAAGCTGACGAACCGAATGAAGCGTGTGCATCTAAAATCGTTGCGCGCTTGCGCGAATTCCAAGTATTCTGAAATTGTAGGAGACTTTCGTGAAATTTATTCTATTCTTTGCCGTGCTGTTGGCAGGTTTAGCCGTGCAGGCCCAGTCCCATGCTGCTCAAGGCAATACAGCCAACAATGACAAAGTCTTTAATTCACTGGCAGACCAATATTTTGATCAATACTACTTCAAATTCAATCCGTCATCGGGCACCGCAGCGGGATTTCATCAGTATGACACCCAGTTGGAAGACTATTCACGGGCATCGCTAGACCAGCAGATCACGACGCTAAAAAATTTCCAAAAGATAATCGCCAACATCGATCCGCTACAGCTTTCAGTAGCGACGCGGGTTGACCATGCGCTGGTGCTGAATGACATTAAGGCGCGTCTGCTCACGCTCGAAAATATTCGTCCATGGGAGAAGAATCCCGATCTATATTCCTCCGGCATCACTAACTCCATCTTTCTGATTATGGCGCGGACATTTGCGCCGCCGGCTGATCGATTGAAGTCACTTATCGCGCGAGAGAAACAGATTCCCGCCGTGTTCCAGGCGGCGCGACAGAATTTGAAAAACCCTCCGCCCATTTATGTGGATGTGGCGCTGGAACAAATTCCCGGCCTGATCGGCTTCTTCCAGAAAGACGTGCCTGAGGCCTTCAAGGAAGTGAAAGATCAGGCGCTGCTGGCGCAGTTTCAGTCCGCTAACCAGAAAGTTATGGACGAGCTGAAGAGCTATGGCCAGTGGATGGAGAAAGACCTCAAACCGCTGGCGCACGGCGATTTTCGCCTGGGAGCAGATAATTACAGCAAGAAGCTGCTGTATGACGAGGACGTTGATATTCCGCTGCCGCGTTTGCTTGAGATCGGCATGGCCAATCTGCGCGAGAACCAGCAGGCATTCAAAGAAACAGCAGCCAAGCTCGATCCCAACAGAACGCCGCGAGAGATCCTGGCAGAGCTGGAAAAAGATCATCCTGCGCCGGACAAGCTATTACAGACCTTCCGCGATACTCTGGGCGGGTTAAAAGATTTTTTGTCTCAGCACCACATCGTGAGGCTGCCGTCAGAAGTTCTTCCGATTGTTGAGGAGACGCCACCTTTTGCGCGCGCACTTACGTTCGCTTCCATGGATACGCCCGGACCGTTTGAGAAAGTTGCCAAAGAAGCTTTCTTCAACGTCACGCTGCCCGAGCCAAGCTGGACTCCGGAGCAGACACAAGAACACATGGCGGGGTTCAACCGCGGGACGATCATTTCCACGGCGGTGCATGAGGTTTATCCCGGACATTACACGCAATTCCTGTGGGTGCCATACGCACCCTCAAAGGTGCGCAAGCTGCTGGGATGCAGTTCCAACGCTGAAGGCTGGGCGCATTACAGCGAGCAGATGATGCTGGATGAAGGCTACGGCCGCACTCCCGGAGTGGCTCAGGACCATGACACCGCTTTTCTAAAACTGCGTCTCGGGCAGCTCCAGGATGCGCTCTTACGAAATGCGCGCTACATCGTGGGAATACAGATGCACACTGGAGCGATGACTTTCGATCAGGGCGTGGAATTCTTCCAGAAAGAAGGGTATCAGTCTCACATGAATGGGCTGCGTGAAACCAAGCGCGGCACCTCTGATCCAACGTATCTCTATTACACTCTGGGCAAGCTGGAAATCCTGAAGCTGCGCGAGGATTACAAAAAGAAAGTCGGCGACAAGTTTTCCCTCGAAGAGTTTCACAATGAGTTTTTGAAGCAAGGTTTTCCGCCAGTCGGCTTAGTGCGCCATTTGATGATGGGAGATAGTTCGCCCGTTTTGTAACCCGGAATTGAAGCCGTGCCGCAGGCTGATACGCTAGAATGCAGGCGTGAAATTGTTCGGCTTTCTACGTGGTTCATCACCGCAGCCTGCGGCAGGCCCCTCGCCTACGGCGGAACATTGCGTAAATGAGGGCAATGCTGCGTTTAATAGCGGCAACTTTGAAAGAGCTGTCGACCTGTACACCCAGGCCATCCGCCTTGCGCCTGAAAAGGCGGTTTGCTTTAACAATCGCGGTTCAGCATACAAGGCGTTAAAGCTTTATTCTCAGGCGATTCAGGACTACACCGAAGCCATTCGAGTAGCGCCAAACTACGTTGTTGCCATCAATAATCGGGGCATAGCCTACCATGAAAAGCCCGCCAATGATGACAGCCTCGCTATTCGGGATTTCGATGAAGCGATTCGCTTGAGACCTGATTATGCTGATGCTTTTTACAACCGGGGGATCGCCTACGATTGCCAGGGACATCACCAGAAGGCAATCCGGGACTACTCCCGCGCTCTTGAGTTGATCCCTGGAGATCCGTCGTACCTGACCAATCGTGGATTGTCCTATGCGCATGTAAGCGAACATGGGAAAGCGATTGCGGATTACACGGAAGCCATCCGACTGTGTCCAAATATGTCGGAAGCGTTTTTCAACCGGGGCAACGCTTACAGAGACTTGCAGGAATACGACCGTGCCATTTTGGATTACAGCCAAGCCCTTCATCTTAGCCCCGGTTGGACCGATGCACTCAATAACCGGGGTAACGCTTACGAACGGAAAGGCCTCTTTGACCTTGCGATTCGGGACTTAGCAGAGGTTATAAGTTTGCAGCCGCACCACCCACATGCATTCCTGGGCCGTGGTCTGGCGTACCGCCGCAAAGGAGATTATCGGAACGCGATTCTGGACTATGACCGCGCGATCGAGTTAAATCCAGCCGATGCGGAAGTCTATAACAATCGTGGCGCAGCTTATTCCGGCCTGGGGAATGATGATCAGGCGATCAGAGACTTCAGTGAGGCGATCCGCCTGAAACCGGATTTTGCCATCGCGTTGGGCAACCGCAGTGCGGCTTATGACCGCATTGGCGACAAAAAGCGGGCGGTCGAGGACTTTAGTCTCTCCACTCGTCTGGCACTGGGAGCTTCTGAGAAACCCGCAAGGGAAGAAAGGAGTGCGCCGCAGCCTTCACTCGAGCATTCCTTACCTACGGCTGAACCCAATGCATCTGCTGAAGCACGTGCACGGGGTCTCGCCTGTGTTCGGAAAGGCGACTACGCTCAAGCAATCCGGGAATTCACTGAGGCTTTGCGCTTGGAGCCGAATGACCCATATACCTTGTCAAACCGGGGCACGGTTTTCGCTTTCCAAAAGGATTCTGAACGTGCCATCCAGGATTTCAACGAAGCCCTGCGTCTTAATCCGGCCCTCTCAGACGTCTGGAATAAACGCGGCATCATGCATGGGAACCAAGGGAACCAAGATCGCGCGATCCAGGACTACACAGAGGCCATTCGTCTGCAACCGAACGACAACGGTGCATTTTTCAACCTGGGTCTTGCTTACTATCACAAGGCGGCATTTGACCAAGCCATTACTGCTTTTACTGAAGCCGTCCGCCTGCGGAGCAACGACTCTGAAGCGATCCGGTACCGGGGCGCTAGCTATGCCAAAAAAGGGGATTACGGGCAGGCCCTTGCCGACCTAAGCCAAGCCATCGCTCTGAACCCCAAAGACGGGAAAGCATATTTTGTGCGAGGAGCAGTTCATCGCGTCAGCGGCAATAGAGAACTGGCAATCGAAGATTATCAGCAGACTGTGCGGATGGATCCTGGCCTTTCCCGCCACGTGGAATCGGAATTGGCCGATTTGGATTCAAGAACTTTGTAAGTGGGAAACTTCTCCCTGCTAGAATTTCTGCATCTCACCATGCTGTGCTCAGGAATCAATCATGAAGATGAGAGTTCGCAAAGCCGTTTTTCCCGCTGCCGGTTTGGGCACGCGTTTTCTTCCCGCCACTAAAGCACAGCCCAAAGAGATGCTGCCCTTGGTGGATAAGCCCATTATTCAATATGGCGTGGAAGAGGCCCTGGCCGCCGGATGCGATCAGATCATCATTATCACGGGCCGTGGCAAGACCGCGATTGAAGACCACTTTGACGTCAGTTACGAACTGGAAAAAATGCTGGAAGAGCGCGGCAAGACGGAGTTACTTTCGATTGTCCGTCAGATTTCAGACATGATCCACGTGGCCTATGTGCGGCAAAAGGAAGCCATGGGACTGGGTCACGCCGTGCTGATGGCGCGTGAACTCGTCGGCAATGAGCCTTTTGCCGTGCTGCTGGCGGATGATGTGATCGACGCAAAAAAGCCTTGCCTCAGGCAGATGATGGATGTGTTTGAAGAATCGCAATGTTCGATCATCGCCACTCAGGAAGTTAATGGCCCGGCCATATCTTCTTACGGCGTTCTGGACGCGCAGAAGATTGAAGGCAAATTTAATGGGCGCGCATTTAATGTCCGTAGCCTGGTAGAAAAACCCAAGCAGGAAGAAGCGCCCTCAAATCTCGCCATCATTGGCCGCTATGTCCTTACGCCGACAATTTTTGAAACCCTTGAACGGACGCCTCTTGGAGCCGGGGGCGAACTGCAGCTGACAGATGGCCTTCGCGGACTGCTCAACGCAGGTGAGAAAATTTACGGATACACCTTTGAAGGCAAGCGCCACGATGCCGGAGACAAGCTGGGGTTCCTGAAAGCGACGGTGGAGTTTGCGCTAAAGCGCCACGATTTGGGACCGGACTTCGCCGAGTATCTACGTGCTTTAAAGATAGACTCGCCTGTTGAAGTGGCGTAGATTCACCAACTAATCTCGGCTTGATCGCTGAAAACTTAATCGACCAACAACATGGGAATCCCATCCTTAATGGGGTAGGTGCGGCCGCAGGCGGTGCACTGCAAGGCAGATCCGTCTTCAGCCAGCTTCAGTGGCTTGCGGCATGAGGGAACCGGGCAGGCCAGCATGTCCAGGATTTGCTTGAGCATCATCTTTCTATTTTAGAGCACAATCTTAAGGGCGCGCAGCCGGGTGTACCTTTGCATTTTTTGTGGTTAAGATAATTACTCCCATGAATACTATGGCTGCCACCATTCTTGACGGTAACAAAATCGCCGCCCAGATCAAGGCCGAAGTCGCTGAGCAGGTGCAAAAACTGAGCGCTGACGGCATCCGGCCGGGCCTTGCCGTGATCCTTGCGGGGCACAATCCTGCCTCAGAGATTTACGTGCGCAACAAGGTCAAGTCTTGCCAGCAGCTTGGCATGCTCAGCGAGAACTTGACTCCGCCGGATTCAGTCACCACGGCTGAGCTGCTGCAGATGGTTGATGAGTTAAATAATCGCGACGAAATTGATGGCATCCTGGTGCAATTGCCGTTGCCGCCGCAGGTGGATTCCAAGAAGGTGCTCCTGGCTGTTTCTCCGGAAAAAGACGTTGACGGCTTTCATCCTGTGAACGTGGGCAATCTTTCTACGCAGCGTCCAGGGCTGGTGCCTTGTACGCCTGCAGGGGTGATTGAGATTCTTCGCCGCAGCAACATTGCTATTGAAGGCCGCAATGCAGTGGTGATCGGACGAAGCGACATTGTGGGTAAACCCGTAGCCATGCTGCTGCTGAACAACAACGCCACAGTCACAGTCTGCCACTCCAAGACAAAGAACATCGCGCAGATTGGGCGGCAGGCAGACATTCTGGTGGCTGCGATCGGCAAGGCCGGTTTTGTGACGGAAGAGTTCATCAAGCCAGGGGCCGCCGTGATCGATGTGGGCATTAACAAGATCACCGACCGAACCGAATTTGAGAAATTCTTTGCCGGCGATCCAGCGCGCGAAAAATCTTTTACTGAGAAAGGTTCGACCCTCGTCGGCGATGTTGATCCTCATGTAGCCGCCGTGGCGGGGGCGATTACGCCGGTGCCAGGCGGAGTTGGACCGCTCACGATTGCCATGCTGATGTCGAATACTGTTAAGGCGTGCAAGATGCGGCGTGGGCCAGAGCGGCAGGCTCGGAGCTAGCTAATGCTTCGTGTCGGTCTTACCGGCGGAATAGCATGCGGCAAATCCACCGTGGCTAAAATGTTTGCCGATCTGGGCGCATATATTGTGGATGCCGACATCATAGCCCATGAGCTTTACCGTCCAGGACAGGAAGTTCTTCAGGAGTTGGTCAAACATTTTGGCGCGGAAATCCTGAAACCAGACGGCGAATTGGATCGCGCCAAGCTGGCAACGCTGGTGTTTGACGGAGGACGCGTTGAAGAGCTAAATAAAATTGTGCATCCTGCCGTGATCCGCAAGCAGGATGAATGGATGCACTCGCTGGGAGAAAAAGATCGGTACGCTGTGGCCATTGTGGAAGCAGCATTGATTTTGGAGGCCGGAGTCAAAGATCACTTTGACCGCATTATGGTGGTGACGTGCAAACCGGCCCAGAAGGTGGCTCGGTTTGCCCAGCGCACCGGAATGAATGACGACGCAGCGCGCGCTGAAGTTGAACGGCGTACAAAAGCGCAGATGCCCGACGAAGAGAAAGCGCGGCGC
The DNA here is from genome assembly GCA_963831465.1 of Terriglobia bacterium. Lineage (GTDB taxonomy): Bacteria > Acidobacteriota > Terriglobia > Terriglobales > Acidobacteriaceae > Angelobacter. Next base: position 59,680 of record CAWHQH010000019.1, read on the forward strand.
GCAGATTTTGTGGTCGACAACTCCGGTCCGGTCGAGGAAACACGGCATCAGGTACAGCGTATTTATTCCGAATTAAAAGTCCTGGCCAAACGGCTGAGTTTTGACAGGTGATATATGAAGTCCTTACGTCCAGTTTTGCTCGCATTTTTGTTGGTTCTTACTTTTTATTTTGTAACCACCCGGATGAGTGGGCCGAATGGCCCTAGCTGGGTGACGCGGCCCTCTCACGTCGAACTGACCGAGGCTGCAGGCCCCGCTAATTACGACCCAGAAGAACAAAACAACATTGCGGTCTACAAGAAAGCGCTGCCTGCCGTGGTGAACATCACGTCAACGGCTGTGGCCTACGATTTCTTTTACGGCGCAGTGCCGCAGCAAGGTATGGGATCAGGATTTGTGATCGATACCGAAGGCCATATCCTTACGAACTTTCACGTTGTGGAAGGCGCGCGTCAGCTTGAGGTCACCACCAGCGATAAAAAGAAGTACAAAGCCCAGATCGTAGGCACTGATCCTGTGCATGACCTGGCGGTAATCCAGATTCCCAACAAGTCAGTGCCCCAGGCTGAGATTGGTGACTCCAAGAGTCTGGTGGTGGGACAGAAGGTTTATGCGATCGGAAATCCATTTGGTCTGAGTGGCACCATGACGCGCGGCATCATTAGCTCTATTCGCTCGCTCAAAGGCCAGCGCGGATACATTGACGAAGCCATTCAGACTGACGCTGCTATTAATCCGGGAAATTCCGGCGGCCCGCTGTTGAATGTTCGAGGCCAGGTTATTGGCATTAATACCATGATTTTGACTGGCGGCGTGGAACAGAGCGCCGGAATCGGCTTTGCCATCCCCATTAATACCGCCAAAGCGGTATTGGACGATCTGGTGCATCTGGGACGGGTCCGCCGGCCGGAAATGGGGGTCCGAACCATTCCCATCGGCCCGGAACTGGCAAATCAGCTCGGACTTCCGGCTGACTCAGGGCTGTTGATCGTGGACGTAGTGCCGGGCTCTGCTGCCGAGCGCGCGGGACTTCGAGCCGGGACGGAAAAGGCTTATTTGGGCAATTATCCCATTATGATCGGCGGCGATTTGCTGGTAGCCATTGAAGGCCAGCCGGTAGAAGACCAGCAGGATTTGTCTCACGTGATGCAAAACCACCGTTCAGGCGATACGGTAACGGTCACGATTTATAGAGGGAAAAAGCGCATGGATGTAAAGGTGGTTCTGGGTGAAGCGCGCGGAGTGGCCTAGGAGAACAGGCGCATTTAGGCCAAAGACCTGAGATTTAGCCTGATTAAGCAATTAGTTTGCTTTCATTCCGGTTCAATAAGGGCTAAGCTGTACCACAATGGAACTCTTCAAAGAGTCTACTTTCGGAAGGAGATGAGGGGTATGGCATTTTGTGCAAAGTGTGGGGCCCAACTCAATGCAGGTTCGGGCTTTTGTGCGGCATGCGGAACAGCGGTTTCGGGCCAAAACGTAACGACGTCATCGGGGGCCGCTGCGGCGCCGGCGCAATCTGTGGGCGCCCCGAGCGCAGGGATGACGAACAATGTGGCCGCTTGTTTGAGCTATCTTGTGGGATGGGTCACCGGGCTGATTTTTCTAGTGATTGAACCGTACAAGAACGATAAGTTTGTGCGCTTCCATGCGTTTCAGTCGATATTCTTGAGCATCGCTGTGTTCGCCATCTGGATAGGCGCCATTATTCTGTCGACGATTCTGGGCTTCATCACCCACGGACTTGGATTTTTCATTATGGGCCCGTTGATGATGCTGGTTTGGCTGGGCGTTGTGGTTGCAGTGGTCATCTGCATGATCAAAGCTTACGGTAATCAGCAGTTCAAGCTCCCGATTATTGGCGATATGGCTGCAAAGCAAGCAGGTGTGTAGACCTTTGCATTTCGCTGAACGCGCGTAACGTAAAATAGGGATTTCTGGCACATTCTTGTGTGGCGCATTCGCCCTCAAGAATGGTCGCTTGAAATCCCTTACTTATTTTGGAGCGTTCATCCCGATGAAGTATTGTCGCTTTGCTTCTACTGATGGTCCGCAGTTTGGGCTGATTGAAACTGTGGCGGGTACTGAACAGATAACCCAAACCACTCCCGGTGGCGTACTGCCTGATTTTTCCAAGGCCAGGAAAATCTCTCCTCAAGCATTATCTTCAGCCAAGTTGCTGTATCCAGTGGAACCGTCCAAAATCGTTTGCGTGGGTAGGAATTACAGTGAGCACGCAAAAGAGCTGGGGAATGAAGTTCCGACGGAGCCGCTGATTTTTCTTAAGCCGCCAAGTTCGCTAATTTCACCAGGAGAAAAAATCGTCCGTCCCAAGCGCTTTTCACAGCGAATAGAGTTTGAGGGTGAGCTGACGGTGGTGATCGGGAAAAAATGCCGCAATTTGGGACCAAAGGACGATGTTCGTTCTTATATTTTCGGCTATACAGCCGCCAATGACGTGACGGCGCGTGACTTGCAAAAGAAAGACCCGCAGTGGACCCGAGCCAAGGGCTTTGACACGTTTTGTCCGGTGGGGCCCATTGTGACGGATGAAATTGATCCATGGAAGGGCGTCCGCGTGGAAACCCGCGTGAATGGCGAGACAAAGCAATCAGAGAGCACGCTGGCATTTATCTTTCCCGTGGACGTTGTATTGCGATTCATTTCCCACGTAATGACTTTGCTTCCGGGCGATCTGGTTCTGACTGGTACACCGGCTGGCGTCGGGCCGCTGGTGGCCGGGGATGAAGTAACTGTCTCGGTTGAGGGCATCGGGTCTCTGAGCAATCCCGTGGTCGATGGGGATTGATCGTTCCTGTGATGAACAGCAATTCGCCATTCATCTTTCAGGAAATATTGTTGTATGCACTGCCAGCGCGGCATAAGACTATAGTTACTTGCGGCTTTCAACCCCACCGGGTGATTCTGGTGAGGCCAGTTTACATCCAGGATTCTTCAAGACCTGAGGGTTAGGAATAAGTGTTCCTTCGGATTTTCTATGAGCCGAAGTTGAATTAGACTCATCTACAGAATGGCCAACGTCTTGTCTGAGGACGTTATACGTATGAACGAACTTCGTCTATATTCTCTTATCGCAGTTGCCGGCGTCGGCTTGTTGTTTGGCGCAAACGCCTGGGCGCGCGGCCGGCGTAAGACGCCTGACCAGAAAGAGCGCGAACGCCGCATGCGCATCAGCGAAATGGGCCGCATCACTGATGGCACCGTGATCGACGTAAATGAGATGGAGATGAACGGTGCAGGCGAGCTACAGCTGTTGATTTATCACTACGACGTGGCTGGCGTCAGCTATGAGGCATCGCAGGATGTAAGCAGCCTGCGCCACATGGTAGACCTGCATTCTTGCCGCGCCGGATTGATGACCTCAATCAAGTATGATCCGGGCAATCCCGGCAATTCCATTGTGATCGCAGAAAACTGGACCGGCCTGCGCCACTAGCTCCGGCAGCAAACTTTTTCAAAATCTCGCTTTGATCGGACGCAGAATCGCCGCGCAACTATATCGATACCCATCGATATACTATTTCGAAGCAAGCGCTTCCACGATCCGGTCAAAGTCTTCGAGCGATCCGTACTTCAGGATGATCTTGCCTTTACCCTTGCGATCGTGAATTTCAACTTTCACGCCTAGAGAACTCTCCAGGCTGCGCTGGGCTTCCCTGACGTTGGGATCGATTGGCGTTGTAGGCTTTTCCCGTTTTTGTTCAGCGGTCTGCGGGTTCAACAGCCTGGCAACAAGCTCTTCGGTTTGGCGGACAGAAAGCTGCTTTTCGATGATCTCTCGCGCGACACGATCCATATGTTCCGGAAATCCGGCGAGCGCCAATAAAACTTTCCCATGACCAAAGCTCAGCGCGTCGGCTTCCAGAGCGTTCTGCACTTCTTCCGGCAGTTTCAGCAAGCGGATGAAATTGGCAATGCTTGCCCGGTCTTTCCCGGTTCGCGCAGCGATCTGCTCCTGCGTCAAGCCGAATTCGCGGCTCAGCCGGTCAAAAGCTCGCGCCTGTTCCACTGGGTTCAGGTCTTCTCGCTGGAGGTTTTCAATGATCGTAATCTCCATCGCTTGCTCATTGGAGATCTGCCGGACCACAGCCGGAATCGTCGCCTTGCCAGCGCGCTTTGATGCATGCCAGCGCCGTTCACCCGCAACTAACTGGTATCGTCCATTGGCTGCTGGCCGCAATACCACGGGCTGCACCACTCCGCTTGCCTGGATTGACGCAGTCAATTCCTCCAGCGCGGCTTCATTGATCCGCCGACGAGTCTGGTAAGGATTGGGATCAATGCTATCGATTGGGATTTCCTGGGCCGCTGTGGCTGCTTGTGCCGCGGGCATGGCAATTGGCGGATTCATTGGCCGGCTTGGCAACAGCGATTCCAATCCGCGTCCCAGGGCTTTGCGCTTATCGTTGATCTTGTCATTCATCATGATTCGTTTACTCGCTTCAGTTCATTGCGATCGGAAAAATTTTCAGGTTGATCGGCGGTGGCAGCGTCTGAAGTTGTTTCTAAAGGTGCTTTCGCGGCGTTTAAAGACTCTTCTGAAGCTGCTGCCTCGGCTCTGCTTGCGGCGGAATTCATTCTGCGCTGCATGATCTCTTTGGCCAAACGGATGTAGCTTTCGGCACCCCGGGAGCGCACGTCATACAGCAGGGCCGGCTTTCCATAGCTGGGTGCTTCAGCCAGGCGGATGTTGCGTGGGATAATCGTTTCCAACAGCTTATCCCCAAAATGGCGCTTTAGTTCCTGCGTTACCTGCTGGGCGAGATTGGTCCGATCGTCATACATGGTGAGGACAACGCCTTCGATCTCCAGCCCGGAATTGAAGCTCTGCCGCAGGCGCTCGATGGTGTCCAGCAGTTCGCTTACGCCCTCCAGTGCAAAGTACTCGGCTTGCATGGGAACAAGCACGGAATCTGCAGCTACCAAGGCATTCAGGGTCAGCAGATCCAAAGCAGGCGGGCAATCCAAGACAATGAAGTCAAATTGGTCTCGAATGGATTGCAGAGCATTGCGCAAGCGGAATTCCCTATTTTCTGCGCCCACCAGCTCGATATTGGCCCCAATCAAGTTCTTGTGGGAGGGAATAAGGCTCAAACCCTCAAGTTCCGTAATGATAACTGCTTCGGCCGAGGTGGCCTCGGCGGTAAGAAGATGATAGGTGCTAATGCGCTCGGGATCGCGGGCAAAGCCCAATCCTCCGGTGGAGTTTGCTTGGGGGTCGCAATCAATCAACAGAGATCGAACTTCTGCGGCGGCGAAAGATGCTGCCAGATTAATTGCGGTAGTGGTCTTTCCTACCCCACCTTTTTGATTCGCAACAGCGATGACTATTCCCATGAAGTTTTTAAGATCGAGACCGTCTTGATGAATGTAGACGAGTGCGGAATGAAAGCGCAACGCCGCAAAATGGTGCATTGTTCTACGTGGAACAATGTTCATGCAGTCCGAGGAGCTGTTCCACGTGGAACAATGTTATACGGAAGGTTCGTAGTCTCAGAACTCCCACTTAAGTGCGCAGATTAGAGCTTATGCACAACATATCCTCACAATAGTATTTAGAACAGAGACCTTTAGACCACTTTTACCACTTTGGTTCTAGGTACCAGCATCTTAGACAGAATTTGGTAGATCTTGGATTCTAAGCGTTAACTACCTTGGTTCACTGCGATGATTTCCCACTCTGATGCCAATAAAAGCTTTGCTGTAGTCCTGCCGTGTAGCAACAATGGGCTACTCCACAGGGATTGCTCCACTTCACGCTCTCACACCTACCAAAAGCTCTCGTGAACTGCTGCAAGGAATCGGCATCGGCTCGTACCAGCTCACAGCGGAACCCAATTTCTTGGCTGAGTCAACCTGCGCCGAGCCGATCATCAGGGCTATTCGTCCACCCTGCTTTATGAGACGTAGCGCCATCGGTAGTACCTGCTCAAATTTCTCGACTGCGCGCAGCATTACCAGATCGGCTGTTTCTTCATAGTTTTCAGCTCGGTCGTTGAACACTCTCGTGTTTCTGAGTTCCAAGACACGGACCAACTCCCGCAGGAATGCCGCCTTCTTTTGCTGGGACTCGATCAATGTCACTTGAATGTCCGGGGCAAGTATCGCAAACGGAACTCCGGGGAAACCAGCGCCTGATCCCAGGTCGATTGCTGTTTGGGGCCACTTCTGTTTCAGCAAATGCTTGGCGGCAAATAACGACTCCCCAAAATGGCGTTGCACGATTTCGTCGGGATCGCGGATGGCGGTCAGGTTGATGCGCGCATTCCACTTCAGCAGTAGATCGATGTATATCGATATAGCGCGGAGGCGCGATTCATCAAGCTGAATGAACGGATGGAGCAACTGGGCTATGGCGGCGGTTTCCACGATGCAATCGTAAATTAATCTGCCGAGAGCTTCTTCACCAAACCGGAATCAGTCGGAAGAGAGTCCAATAATTCACGGACCGTACGTTTGACCAATGGATGCACGAGAGTCGGCGCAATCTCCGCCAGCGGCTCCAAAACAAAACGGCGCTGATGCATAGCGGGATGGGGAACGGTCAGCTCCGGCGTATCCAGAACATCATTGCCGAAAAGCAAAATATCAATGTCGATGGTGCGCGGCCCCTTTGGCTCCGTGCGAATCCTGCCCATGGATTGCTCAACGGCGAGCATCCGGCCCAGGAATTCCGACGGCATCAGCTCCGTTTCTATGGCCACAGCGCAGTTCAGGAACCACGGCTGCTCGGTCTGCACCTCGACCGGCTGGGTCTCGTAAAAAGTCGAAACTTGCTTAATTGTGCCCAATTCCCGCAACCGGGAGATTGCTTCGCGGAGATGCTGTTCGCGATCGCCCAAATTCGAGCCTAATGACAAGTAAACCAGCTTTTTCATAAGAAAAACAGGGAAATGGAGCCCAATTGAAGATCGAAGATCGAAAGTATTGTCACCCGGCAACGCGCAGGCCTGTTACGTTGGTTACTTGGCCATACGTAATGATTTAGATACCCTTTGCGGGTATGGCTCTACAAGCGCTCCTCCTTAGCAATGACCCTGAAGTTCATCGTACGATACGCCGAGTGCTGGATGCGGCGAATATCGATCTGGATCTCTCCAACAACGCCGACCAGGCGCGGCACATTTTGGTTCGCCGCAAGTATGACGCCCTTTTGGTTGACTGCGATGACGTGCCGCATGGCCCGCTTGTCCTCAAGGATCTGAGGCAGGGAAAGTCGAATAAGAGCTGTATCGCTTTTGCCGTGGTCAATGGCAAGACCAATATCCAGCAGGCTTTCGAGATGGGCGCAAACTTCGTTCTGGACAAGCCAATCTCACTTGATCGCGCGACCCGTAGCGTGCGCGCTGCGCAAGGATTGATCATGCGCGAGCGCCGCCGTTACCATCGGCATCTGGTCAAGGCCACGGGAGCAATTCTGGTGGACCAGGGGGCGGAGCTTCCTTTGAACATTACCAATATCAGCCAGGGCGGCATTTCCATAGAGTGTTCACGCCGACTGGATGAAGGCGGCGCTGCCCGAGTTAAGCTGCAATTGCCCGGAACAAAGCGATTACTGGACATCAAGGGCGAAGTGGCATGGTCCACGCCGGAAGGCCGTGCGGGAATCCGTTTTCAGGTGCTCTCCGCTGAAGCGAAAAAAGAGCTGGATACCTGGCTGGAAAAACGCGCGCTTACCCTTGGTGGCGGCGCAATGTTCATCAACGCCACAACAGTTTAGTTTTAGATTTGGCGGGAGGTTTGAGCCGCCAAGACGGCGCTCTCGACGCGATCATCAGGTTGACTCGCTTCAGTTGTCTCTTCCCACAAAGACCGGTCTTTCAATAGCCGGGAAACCAATGCAGTGTGCATGGCGTGGCCGGCGCGGTCAGCCACAATCCGCCCGATAATCTGCTTCCCCAGCAATGCCAGGTCGCCAATTAAATCCAGCACTTTATGGCGCACAAATTCATCGTCATAACGCAGCGGGCCATTTTTGACCCCGGTGGAAGTCAGCACAATCACGTTCGCTTCTGACGCGCCGCGGATCAGGCCCATGTTCTTCATCGCCTGCTCTTCACTCAAGAAACCAAACGTACGGGCTGCGGCCAGCTCTTTGCGATAGAGGTCTTGTGAAAGATCAATTTCAAAAGCCTGCTCTCCAATGGGCGGGGCGAAATTGATTTTGTAGGCTACGGAATAGCCTGACGCAGGATAAGCGCCAATGAACTTGTTGCCGTCGCGGACTTCTATCTCACGCTTGATGCGTAGATACGTGCGTTTCTTTCTCTGCTGCCTTAAACCTGCCTGAAGAACCATATCGACGAATGGCTTTGCGCTGCCATCAAGAATCGGAAGCTCAAGGTTATCCAGTTCCACGACTGCATTATCCAGGCCAATGCCGATAAAAGCTGAGAGCAGATGTTCAGTGGTAGAAATCAGAACGCCTTTTTTTTGCAGGCTGGTGGCGTAGCTCACGCGGGCCACGTTGCGGCCAACGGCTTCAATTTCAAATCCGTCAAGATCACTGCGGCGGAAGACAACTCCTGTTCCTGCGGCAGCAGGTAGGATTCGGAGAGTTACAGCAGCCCCACTGTGCAACCCTATGCCTTTGCACTCAACCGGAGCCCGGACTGTCTGTTCAAATGGCAAGTTATTCCAACCAAACAGATTACACCGGCAGAGACACACGGCAGTGTTGTTTTTTTGCAACAGAGCGTGGCTTTGCCTAATAACTCACGCTTGCGCAATAACTGCGCAGATCCAGGCCATAGCGGAACTACTTCTCTTTCACCGGATTGATTTTGGCTACGGCGGGATCAAACAGTGAATCGGCAGGATGGATGTTGTAGGTAATATTCAAAATAATTTGCTGCGAGATGGTTTCACCATTCCGCTTGATAAGCGTCATGCGCGGCGTGTTGATTCCCTGGATTACTTTCCAATCGCCGTAGACCAGAACTTCCTCATCGCGCTCCCGATAGCGCGGGTCCCGAGTAAAAAAGCGCTTCTCCAGCGGTAAATGCGTTGCGGGATCCACAAGAATTGTTACTGACTCATTCTTGGAATTGATGATTGTCAGTTTCTCCGCCATGTGCCCCTCGGAGACGCTCGGGCCTTCATCCAGCAAAAGGATTCCCGGCTCTTTCAGCCAGGTGCGCAGCACATTTTCCAGCGAGTAATAGCGACGGACAATCGCCTGACCTGCCCTTTCTTCCTTGTGTATGTCTATGGGACGAACACCCCGATAGGTGATTTCATACGCCTGGTCGCCTACGTAAAGCTGCACGATGTCACGTTGCTTGGTTAGCTCGATGCGGTCTTTATCCGGCCACTTCCAAAAACGGTAAAACAAGATCGTGCCTTGAAGAGATTCATTGTGATAACTGCCCGACCGCCCTTCAGCGTAATCATCCTGCACAGTGAGATAAGCTTGGCCACCGAGCGCCTGGATCATCTGGTCAACTAACGCGCGCGCCTTCTGCTGGTTGGTTTGCGCATTGGCGGGATTGGCGGTTGAGTCTTGCTGGCCATAGAGGCTGGCCACGCACAGGCAGATAAGAGCAACTATTCTCATGAGGATCAATACTTTCTTAGATGCAGGAATAATCCGAGTTGCTGCTTTTACCTCACCCTACCAGCACCGCGCCGCCGTTGACGTTGAGGATTTCGCCCGTAATAAAGCCCGCATGCGAGGTACACAGAAACAGGACTGAAGCGGAAATCTCTTCCGGCTTGCCCGCGCGGCCAAGAGGAATAGTGGCGTAAACCCGTTTGCTGATCGTAGCATCATGCAGCGCCGGAGCAGCCATGTCTGTTTCCACCCAGCCAGGAGCGACACAATTCACATAGATACCGTCGCGCGCCAGCTCCGTGGAAAGGCCTTTCACCATGCTGATAATTGCTCCCTTGCTGGCCGCATAGTCACAGTGGAATGCTTCTCCGCGCTGCCCCGCAGTAGAGCTGATTAATACTATATGACCGCCGGAGCGCTGGAGTTTCATCTGCGCCACGCCGTATTTCACCAAGCCAAAAAGACTATCGACGTTAATGGCAAGAGTGGAGCGCCATTGCTCGTCCGTCATCTGGTCGATGGGCGCATCCAGCGGCGGCCAGACTCCGTGATTTCCTACAACGATGTCCACCTTGCCGAAAGTTTGAATGGCTGCGTCGATTAATGGTTTCGCCGCTTCGGCTGAAGAAAGATTAGCCTGGATCGCGACACATTGCTTTACGCCGCCGCACTCCCAGCAAAGATCGTCGGCTTCTTTGTTGGCTTTTTGATAGTTGAATACAACGCGCGCTCCAGCCTGCGTGAACATTCTTACAATCGCCGCACCGATTCCGCGGGAACCTCCCGTAACCACGGCGACGCGGCCTTCCAGCGACAGGACGATTCCTTTTCCCGGCATGACAAGTACGATACGGAACAACACGCCATTGGCGCAAGGCAACGAGCGCTAAGGATTGCGCCGATTCCAACCGCGCGCCGAATCGATAAACGCGCGAAACAAATTGCCGGAGGTCTGGTCGGTCTCAAAGGTCCGCTCCGGATGCCATTGCACGGCCACAACATAGTGTCCAGGAACAGTCCCTTCAATTGCCTCAATCACGCCGTCTTCCACGCAGTGCGCCACCGCGCGAAGCCCATCGCCCACAACCTCCGCCGACTGATGATGGCTGGAATTTACCGGCACCGCAGCAGCATTTTTTGCGTGAAGAATTTCTTTGGCTAGCAGCGAATCTTCAGCCACTGTCACTTTGTGTGCGAATTCTACCTTCGCGCCGGGACTGTGGTTTACGTTGGACTCGATATGCTGCACCAGCGATCCCGTGCGCCAAACGTTAAGTGATTGCAGTCCGTAACAGATGCCGAAGACCGGTTTACGCAGGTTGTAAGCGTCTTGAAGCAGCAGCTCGTCAGCGGCGTCACGCGGCGGATCCGCAGGTGCGGTTTTAGGATGCGTGACAGCGTTAAACTTCTGCGGATCAACATCTGCCTTGCTTCCGGGCAACAGGATTGCAGAGCACGATGTGATGAGACGCGCAATCTCTTCCGGCGAACTATGTAAAGGAACCACCACAGGTTCACCGCCTGCGGATTCTATCGCGCGCAAGTAAGCAGGCAAGGCACGACCGCTATATTCACAATCGTAAGAGCAGGGCTCGGGAATGGCAATCCTTGGTCTCTCTCCCTCTGTCTCACTATTTTTTGACGAATAAAACACAATTTCCATTTCTAAGCGCCCGCCGCATCCCACTATAACTTTACAGGTTCGTTCGATGCTGGTTGCTCCGCACGCAAATCAGGGACCAGACAACGCGAATAATAGAGATCGCCCATCACAACCCGCGCTTGCTCGGTAATCTTGGCGATATCACGCGTGGACATGCCCGCGGTAGAGATCGGCGCGCCCACCACCATTTGGATTGGTCCTGGCTTGATGTGATACGAATTCATTTTGAGCATCTCATAAGTGCCCACCAGGACAATCGGCACCACGTCTACCTGCGCTTTAACCGCCGCGTAAAATGCGCCACCCATAAAAGGTTGCAATTGGCCGCTGGGTGAGCGTCCACCTTCAGGAAAAATGACCAGCGAATTGCCTTTCTTGATCGCCGCCACTGCCAGGTTCAAGCTGCGCACGGAGGCCTTGGGATTTTCCAGAACTACGGGAATCTGTCCGGAACGGCGCAGATGCCAGCCCATAAATGGATAGCGGAACAACTCTTTCTTAGCCAGAATCCTGAACTGAAACGGCAGGTACGTGTACAACACCGGAATATCGAATGCCGAGAGGTGATTGACGACATACACCTGCGGCTTGGAGGTATCGATCCTGTCCAAGCCCTCTATTTGCACATTGGCGCCCACGGTCCAAAGAATCATGCGTGACCACAGCCGCGCAATATTTTGCTGGCGTTCTCCCGTTGGATCAAAAAATGAAATAACGAGGGAAACACAGCCCAGCACGAGGGTGTAAAGCCATACAAGCGGCGTCCACACAAAATAAGAACGCAAGCGGGAACCCAAATGGCGAATACCGCCCGGTGCTTCCTGTGTGCTGATCTGTGCTTGCGTGGTTTCTGGCACTGATCAAGCACCCTGCCGAGCTGGTTTACGGGCAAGAATTCCCAGCGCTTCACCCACAATGTAAATGGAGCCGGTAATCACGATTACACCCCGGGATTCAGCCAGAGCGCAGGCGCGCTCCAGGGCTTCTGGCACAGATTCTGCCTGCAAGATCTCAGTTTGCGTGTGCGCTCCAAGCTCCGCAATTTGCTGCGGAGAAGCCGCGCGCGGATTTTCCGCATGCGTGGCAATCACACGATCAGCCAGCGGGAAAATAATATCGGCAATCTCCCCGATGGCTTTGTCCCGCATGGCACCGAAAATAAATGTAAGGGGACGACCTTCATAATACGCGGAGAGCGCTGAGCGCAAAGCCCATGCGCCAGCGGGATTATGCGCCACGTCGAGCACGACTTCGGGAAAACCTTCTGCTGCCGGAATCACCTGAAATCTAGCAGGCCATGTGGTGGAGCGAATGCCCTGCTCAATGTCGTCCGCCGAGATATGAAAACCAAATTTATTGAGTTCTTCTGCGGAGGTAATGGCAAGAGCGAGGTTACGCAGCTGATGCCTGCCTGGAAGAGGGAAATCCACATTGATCTCTTTACCCATTACTTCCAGGGTGAACTGGTTATGGCCCATCGCGGGACTATCTGTCAGCTCTTCAGGCCTGGGAGTCATTGGAGGCATATGTTTCACGGCGCTTACGGCACGTGCGTCGCGCGCCATAATCTCTTTCCCCAACGTGTCGTTCACAATTGGATGCTGCGGCAGCAGGACAACCGTTCCCTTGGGCCGCAGGATACCGGCTTTTTCGTGCGCAATTTCCGGCAAGGTGTTGCCGAGGAAGTTCTGGTGATCAAAGTCGATATCAGTAATCACGGAGATCAAAGGATCCACAATATTGGTGGCATCAAGACGTCCGCCCAGACCCACTTCCAGCACAGCCAGTTCCACTCCCGCACTGGCGAAATATTCAAATGCCATGGCCGTAAGCATCTCAAAAAAGCTGGGATGCCACGGCAGCTCGCCGCGTTCTACCAACTCTTGCGCGCAGCTTTCAACGCGATCATAGATCAAGGCAAATTCGGCGTCGCTGATTGGTTCCTGGTTGATTTGCACGCGCTCATTTACCCGCAGCAGATGCGGCGACGTATAAAGTCCTGTGCGATAACCGGCGGTTTGCACGATACTCGCCAGCGTGGCCGCAGTGGAACCTTTGCCGTTGGTACCGGCGATCAAGACGCTCTGCAGCTTGCGTTGCGGGTTCCCCAGCGCTTCCGCCAATTGGCGCATGTGTGCGAGATCAAATTTGCGGTTCGACGCAAGCTCATGGCCCAGGGCCAGCAGATTGTTTACGGCAGTCTCGTAAGTAGCAAACACAGCTTTAGGCTGCCTTTGGAGCCATGAAATCAAGCGCGCGGGCGATGTATGACTTCATGTCCTTGCGATGAACTACGGCATCCAGCATTCCATGCTGCAGCAGAAATTCGCTCGTCTGGAAACCTTCAGGCAGTTTCTGGCGGATGGTCTGCTCAATTACGCGTGGGCCGGCAAAACCGATCAGCGCGCCCGGCTCCGCGATATTGAGGTCGCCCAGCATGGCATAAGACGCAGTTACGCCGCCTGTTGTAGGATCGGTGAGAACAGAAATGTAGGGCACACGGGCTGTATCCAGCCGGGCCAGCGCCGCAGAAATCTTTGCCATCTGCATCAGGCTAACCACGCCCTCCATCATGCGCGCGCCGCCGGAAGCCGAAACCACAATGATTGGCTTGCGTTCTTTGCATGCACGTTCAACGGCTCGCGTAATGGCTTCACCTACTACCGCACCCATGCTGCCACCGATGAAAGAATATTCCATGGAGCTTACGATCACGGGACGCCCATGCATTGTGCCAGTGGCATTTCTAATCGCATCTTTTAAGCCGGTGGACGATTTGCTTTTTTCCAGCCGAGCTTTGTAAGGCCGGGTATCAGTAAAATTGAGCGGATCAGTGGATTCCAGGTTTTCATCCTGAATCTCAATGCTGTCTTCGTCCAGAAGAAGCATCAACCGTTCCGTCGAGCTGATGCGAAAGTGGTAATCGCACTTGGTGCAGACATTCAGATTGTCTTCCAGTTCTTTTTTCCAGATGATCTGCCGGCAGCCTTCACACTTGACCCAAAGGCCTTCCGTGCGGACACGCTTCTCGTCCGTCGCCTGGATCTCACTGGATTCCCGCTTAAACCACGCCAAGATGACTCACCTTTCTAGTATTCAATGCCACGTTGCGCCTGCACGCCTTTTTCATAGGCGTGCTTTACCTGCTTCATTTCCGTTACGGTATCGGCCAACTCAATGATTGTCGGATGCGCGTTCCTTCCCGTCAAGATTACATGTACCTGAGAAGGTTTCTGCTTTAGAGTCTCCGCGACCTTGGCTGGATCGAGCATGCCATACGTAATGGCGTAATTGATCTCATCCAGCACGATCAAATCCCATTTGCCGGACATGATTGCTTCGTGCGCCTCCTGCCACGCAGCTTCCACCATGCGGACGTCTTCGGGGTCTGTCTCCGCGCCGCCGACTTTCACGAAGCCGCGGCCCATCTGCTTCATCACAAAGTTATCGCCAAAGGCCTTCACGGCATCGAGCTCTCCATAGTGCCAAGAGCCTTTCAGGAACTGCAGCATCAGCACCTTCATGCCGTTGCCGACTGCGCGCAGCGCTGTCCCCATGGCTGCAGTGGTTTTACCCTTGCCCGGCCCAGTATTTACGATGATCAGCCCCTGGTGAACGTCGCCCATATCATTTTTCGCGCAAAGCTTTTGCCCAAAATCAATGGCCAGTATGGTACGGATGGCCTTTTAAGATTGTAAATGCCCGGTAGATTTGCTCCAGCAAAACCACCCGCGCCAGCTCATGGGCCAGCGTCATTTTGCCGAAAGAGAGTACAAGATCGGCTGCGCCTCGGGCCTTGTCGCTAAAGCCGTCTGCCGGCCCAACGGCGAAGAACAGGTTCTGGGTGCCACGGTCCTGCTGGTCGCGCAGCAGGTTGGCAAACTCTTCTGAGGTGAACTGGCGGCCGCGTGCATCCAGCAAGATAAGGACGGGGGCTGACCGTCCCGTGGTGTCAGCAGCCAATTCCAGCAACGCCGGCTCGCTGTTCATCTCGTGCGATTCCGCCCCGACATAGCGCGAGATGCGCTTCAGGTATTCGTCGGTCAGCGCGCGAATAGCAACTTCCTTGGTCTTGCCTATCCAGGCGATCTGAAGTTTCACGCTGATTTCCGTGACTTCTTTTTCGGCTTGGAAGCTTGAGCCCGGGTCTTGCTACGCGTGGTTGTGCGTGAAGCAGCAGTTTTCTTTTTTACCGGCGACTTTTTAACTGCCTCTTTCCCAGACACAACCTCTTTCTTTGCCGCTGGCTTTTTCGCCAAATCGGCCGGCGTGAGCTTTCGCGCGGACTTCCAGAGCCGTTCCAGATCGTAAAACTTGCGCGCGCGTTCAGAGAAGATGTGCAGAACAAAGTCTACATAGTCCAGAAGCACCCATTCGGCCTGGGAGTAACCTTCAACGCTGTTGGGGCGCTGGCCTTCTTCGGCCAGGATTTTTTGGACATCATCGGCAATGGCCTGTATCTGGCGCGGGTTCGTGCCGGAGCAGACGACAAAATAGTCAGTAAACGCTCCGCTGCTTTTGTCCATTTCAAGGATGGCAACATCCTCACCCTTCTTGCCTTCAATGGCCTTCACCGCCTGTGCAACTTGCTGCCTGGTCTGTGAACTCATCCGTTCTTATGGCTCCTGCTGGTGTGCCCGTGCTGCCGGGCTTCTTGAAAAGATAGCACTTTGTCCTGGCTTGCGCTGGTACTTTCCTTGCTTGCCGCGCCGACGTAAAGATTCTCTTTCTTGATGTATTCAGCTACCAGCGGCGGCACATATCGGCTGAGCTGCTTGACCGATTTGCCGGCTGCTGCGCGAATCTGCGTGGAAGAAACCTTCGCCCGCACCTCGCCCAGCAAATGAATGGTGGCGCCCATCAACGCGATAGTTCCATTAGCGCGCTGTGAGCGCATGGCACGCATCATCAATTCGGTTGGACGTAAAGACTCAGGCAATGCGCGGCCTACATCGGCCAGCGAATACCCGGGACGGCTGACGACGATGAATTCCACTTCAGCCAGCAATTCTTCCGGCTGACGCCAGGTGGCAATGTCTTTGAACGCGTCAATGCCGATCAGGAAATATAGCTTGTCACTTTTCGTGAGCATGTTCTTCAGCCGCCTGACTGAGTGGATTGAATAGTTCGGCTCTCCGGTAGGCGCGTCTAGCAATGAAGCTACGAATCGGGGATCGTCCGCAGTGGCCAGCGCCAGCATGGCAAAACGATGCTGAAAATCCGTGAGCTTGCGCTTTTGCTTGTGCGGCGGCAGATCAGCCGGGGCAAAATATACACGTCCCAGACCGAATTTTTCTGCCGCGGCGCGCGCCACAGCAAGGTGACCAAGATGTACGGGATCAAAGGTGCCGCCAAAAAGAGCAATCTTCATGCTAGCGGGTCTGCCTTTGCTTGAAGGCTCGCTGCTTGGAGACACGCTTCATGCGTTCAGATTTCTTCTTCTCTTTGCGAGCGGAGACAGCACTCTTTTTTGCCGGAGGATGCTCCTGCGCGTACGAGCCCGCGCGAATCTCTGCCACCATTTTGCCCAGAGCATATTTCAGCTCAGGAATACCTTTACCGGTGACTGCAGAAATCTCGTACAGCTTAAGTTTGAGTTTTTTGCAGTGCCTCGCCAGTTTTTCCAGCTTTTCTGGATTGGCCACGTCAATCTTCGACGCCACCACGATCATGGGCTTCTTTTCCAGATCAGCGCCAAAACTTTTCAGCTCGCCCATGATGATTTTGAAATCCACTACAGGATCAGGGCGGCCGCTGGCGTCGGAAACGTCAATCATATGGAGCAGAACACGTGTGCGCTCAATGTGACGCAAAAACTGGATTCCGAGCCCCGTGCCGGTGTGCGCGCCCTCAATCAGGCCAGGAATATCAGCAACCACGTAGCTCTCTTGATCTGAAATTTCGCCGATCGTGACCACGCCTAGGTTGGGCTGCAGCGTGGTAAAAGGATAATCGGCAATCTTTGGCTTGGCCGCGGAAATACGGGAAACCAGAGTTGACTTGCCGACATTCGGATAGCCGACAAGTCCGACGTCGGCAAGCAGCTTCAACTCCAGGCGAAGAACGCGCTCTTGTCCGGGAAAGCCCTGTTCATGCTCCTGCGGGGCTTGATGCGTGCTGGTGGCAAAATGCTGATTGCCACGACCACCGCGTCCGCCATTCGCCACAACTAGGCGCTCATCAGCATGGGAGAAATCGTGCAGGCGCTCACCCGTTTCATTGTCATAAACAATGGTTCCGACAGGAACTTTCAAAATGACGCTTTCGCCGTCGCGGCCAGTGCAGTTCGATCCTTCACCGTGGCGTCCGCGCTCGCCTTTGTATTCCGGGTTAAAGCGGAAATGGACCAGCGTATTATGACGCTCGCTCGACTCCATCACAATATCGCCGCCGCGGCCTCCGTCACCGCCAGAAGGACCGCCACGCGGGACGAACTTTTCCCGGCGAAAGGCCATGCATCCATTGCCCCCGTCGCCAGCCTTAATCCTGATGATTGCTTCATCAATAAACATGCTGTCTATATTGATTGTACAGGCCATGGAGGGATTCGCCACTGGACGCGAAACAGGGGATCGGCACGATCGACCGTTCCTACTTCTTGGCCTGTGCGGCCATGCGGCGCTGCATTTCTTCCGGCGAGACATCTTCAAGATGCACCGCGACGGTCCATTTATGTCCCCAGGGATCTTCAATGGTGCCGGTGCGGTCACCATAAAACTGGTCAGCCACGGGCTTTTTGATAACTGCGCCTTTGGCAAGGGCCTGCTCCACAGTCTTGTCTACGTCATCCACGTAAAGCAGGAGGCCGACCGGAGAATTGCCCAGCGCCTTGGGACCGACAATATCCATCTCTGGGAATTCATCAGCCAGCATGACAAATGAATCACCGAATTTGAGTTCGGCGTGGCCAACACGTCCGTCGGGCTGCGGCATGCGCATGATTTCCACGGCGTCGAACACCTGCTTATAGAAATCGATTGCGGCAGCAGCGCCTTTAACTACGAGATATGGAGTGACGTTGTGGTAGCCGTCAGGAATTGGTTTTGCTTTTGCCATAAAATCTCCTTGCGCAGCATTTGAAGTGCTGCGACTCAATCTGATTCTGCCGAAAGCCGCGCTCTCAAGTATTGTAAAAATTTGACCTATTGGTGGATAGGCACGTGATTTAAATGATCGGTTTTCTGCGCTACGTAAGTTGTGGGATTAATGCCGGAAAATTTCTTGAAATCATGGATGAAATGGGCTTGATCGAAATAGCCGCAATCCGCGGCCATATCCGCCCAGGGAAAATCCGTTCCGGTGCGAATCTGCCGCAAGACCTGTTGAAAGCGGCGAACGCGAGCAAAGAGTTTTGGCGTAAGACCAACTTGATTGGAAAAAAGCTGAATGAAGCGGCGCGAGCTGATGCCAATGTGGTCAGCAAGATCGGTAATGGCAGGAGCAGTATGGATATTGCGAAAAAGTCCCAGCGCGTAATCGACCGCACGATGCCGCTCCATGGGCTTGAAAGCTTGCTCCAACAAACATTGTTCAAGCACATAAATTTTCTTTTCTGCTGTTTGCGCTTCCAGCAGACGCTCCCGCAGCCATCCTGCTTCATGGCCCCACAAATCTTCCAGCGAGACGTGGAGATTGTGCAGCTCACAGGCCGGCATTTTGAAAAACGGAAACGCGCCGCCCGGCTTGAAATGAATGCCGATCACCGAGGCCTGCTGCGCGGTATCGATCACAAAAAAGCTGGAGTGAGGGCCGCAGAGCAGCGCGCCCGGAAGCCGCGTGCACTTGTCGAGATTCTCACGGTCATAAATCCGCGCTTCATCATCCTTCAGATTAATGACAAGCTCAATTGAACCATCCGGCATGAGGCGCTCTTTGCTGTGCGGTCCGGGGGAGTAGCCGTCATAGAACCAAAGTAGGTCAACAAAGTTGCTGAGCGGCGGCTGCGGAATGTGCGTGTAAAACAGCATACGACGAGAAGATTGTAGTCCGGAGACTGTTGCAGACCAACCCTGTTGATTCGACGAGCCAAAGAAAAAGTCCCGCCTACTGACGGGACTTTAGACTTGAAGGAGAAAAACTTAGGCTTTGGCGCTCTCTGCAGGTTCTACGAGCACAAATCGACCAGAGCCGCCCTTGTCCACAAACTTAATGGTGCCTGTGATTTTGGCGAAAAGAGTATCATCTTTGCCGCGTCCGACGTTTGCGCCGGGCTTAATGCGGGTGCCTCGCTGGCGAACGATGATCGTGCCGCCGGGGACAAGCTGACCGCCAAATGCTTTTACGCCAAGCCGTTGCGCGTTGGAGTCGCGCCCGTTTCTTGAACTGCCTAAACCTTTTTTGTGTGCCATAGATCCCTTTTGTTTCTCAGGGGCTAAAGCCCCGGTCGTAAGATTTGTTGACGGCACGACTGAAGTCATGCCCTGATACTTGATCTCGATTCAAACAGCAGTAGCGTACGGAACAAAGCGTCCCGCCACCTTAGTTTCTATTTCTTCTTGCCTTTGGCGGCTTTCTTGGCCGTGCTCTTCTTGGCTTTTGCTTTTGATTTTGACTTGGCCTTAGCTGACTTGGCCGGAGCGGCCTCGCCTTTAGCAGCAGCCTTTGCCTTTTTGGGCTTACGGGCCGGAAGCTCAGGCGCTTTATGGCTCTCGCCATCGAAAGCGATTTCAGTGATCCTTACCGCGGTAAAGGGCTGGCGATGTCCGTAAATCTTCTTATATTGCTTTTTGCGCTTGAAGTGGAAGACAAGGATCTTATCGGCCTTGCCGCCTTCCATCACCTGTCCGCTGACTACGGCACCGGCTCCGGGGCCGATGGTGCCTTCCTGGCCCGACACGGCCAGAACATCATTAAATTCAACCACATCGCCGTTTGCGGCGGGTAGCTTCTCCATTTTCACAACGTCGCCGGGCGCGACGCGGTACTGCTTTCCACCGGCGCGAATTACCGCGTACATAACTCTCTCCATCGTCCTTTCAAAGCGCTTGGCCAGAAAGGACTTATATTGACTTGTAAGATTGCTCAGCAGCCATGCTCAACAGGCAGGAATTTCCACCAGTGGCAAACCTTGTAATTTTAACGTGATAGAGGGGGTATGGTCAAACTGGGCACAAAAAGCCACGGTGCTCAAAGAACATCAGGCGAGGTGCTTCACGTAGGCAGGTGAAGTGGAAGAAAATAATTACGGCAAGCCTGGACAGGAAAGTATTCTAGAACGTGCGGTATACAATCACGTCTGAAGTTTCTGAATCCACCGAATTGGATCGGAACCTTCAGGTTCGGAGGTTGCGAATGGCTGACGGCAGCTTCATATTGTTCTTTTTCCTTCTCGTTGTCACCGCCCTGGTTTTCTGGATTTGGATGCTCGTGGAGTGCGCGACGAAAGAGCCTAGTCATGGAAACGACAAGATTGTTTGGGTTGTGGTAATCATTTTCACGCAACTGATTGGCGCCCTTATTTACTACTTCATTCGTCGACCTCAGCGCATGCCCAATACGGAAGTTGATTGCAGCGCTTTTTTCAGTTCGCCCACCTGTGGTAAGAGCAATTGAGCTGTCCGCGTCACACAGGCATCCGAAGATACACCCGCCAAAAGAAATAGGCGGTCATGCTGCAGCCGATCGTTATCACGATATAACGCACGCTTTTGGGGTCCATCTTTTGCGCGTACCATGCCCCCACATATCCGCCAAGAGCGCCGCCAAAGATCATGGCGAGCGCCTGCGGCCAGAACACTGCACGGGCCACGATGAAAACGATTACCGCCACGGCATTCCCGCAGGTGGCCAGTAGGGTCTTGAGGCCGTTCATGCTGTGGATGTTTTCAATGCCCATCATCGCCAGTAGTGCCAGCATGACGATTCCCGAGCCAGCGCCCCAGTATCCAATGTAAACGGCTGCGCAGGCCTGAACCATGCTGATACCGACGAGTCGCGGTACAGACGTGCCGGATTCGCTATGGCGGCGGTTGATCCAGCCGGTTACCTTGCCACTGATACTGAAAAGCAAAGTAGCTCCCAAAAGCAGCCATGGAATCATTTTGTCAAAAGTCGATTGGCGTGTCTTGAGAAGCAGGATGGAGCCAACGATGCTCCCGAGAAAGGTAATGATGATGAGCGGAAGAATGCGCTTGAGGAGCTGAGGGCTCAGCGCTTTACGATAAGCGCCGGTGGAGGCGAGCGTCCCGGGCCACAAGGCGACTGTGCCGGTGGCGTTGGCGTTGATGGAAGGCACACCGGAAAAAAGCAGCGCCGGAAAAGCAATGAAGCCTCCACCTCCCGCAACGGAGTTTACGGTGCCACCCGCAGCGGCGGCGAGAAAAAGCAGGATGGCATTGTGAGAGATCACTCGACATTCTAGCAAGCGAGAAAGCGCAACATTTTTGGCATCGAACCGGCGCATCGATTTCGAAAGTAGTCTGCTATCTTTTCAGCGCGAGGCGTAACGCGTCTTCAACGCGATAATGATTAACAGCAGCACTAGCGTGACCGCGTTGGCCACAATCACCGGCATCGCCCACAGACGAATACCATAAACGAGCCAGAGCACCACACCAGCGGAGAAGGTAAGCAGCATGGCCCAGGAAAGATCGTCGCAACGCTTGCTGCGCCATGCCTGAACCACCTGTGGGATGAACGCAATTGTGGTCAAAGCTCCGGCAATAAAGCCGAGTAAGGACGTCAGGCGCATGGAAGAAACGATATCAAAATGAAAAAGAGCACGCCAAACCACCGCGTGCCCTTGTTTCTTAACATCGATCTTTAAACTACATCAAGAATTCACTTGCCTGCCGAGTGATGGGATGCTGCATTTCTTCAAGCTCATTCTTGACATGGTTCAGGCCATACACCAGTTGCTCAAAATCGTGGGACATCCTGCGGAACAGCGGCGCGACCTTGGCATACTCAAAGTGCTCAAACTTTGACACGATGTAGTAGCTCTCTTTGCCTGCTTTCACAAAGTCGATCAGGCTTTCCATGCGGGTTTGGCGCAGCCGATATTTGTTCAGACCCTGCGGAAACATGCCGGTAAAGAACAATGAGTAGTCGCCAATATGTTTGCGCACCTGGCGCTCACGATCAAAAGAGGGCGCCGGACCATAAATGGGATCTGACTCCAGCAGCATTTCCCCTACGTCGCATAGCGGACGGCCGTCTGCGTTTTTGATCTTGTAGAGAGTTTCTGCTTCGCAGAATTCAGTGAGCAGGTTGGCTACGTAGTCATGCACCTCAGCACTGCGCACGCCAACATCACCATAATTTCGTTCAACTACTTCCTTGAAAAACCGTTGCAATGGATTCGATTCAGGTATCACCTTGTCACCCCTTTTCCCTGCACTACGCCGTCCATGTCGTTACGTCGTCACCGCTCCGGCATAAAAGGCAAAGCAAATTGGGGAACGCTGATTAATATGAGTGCAGTATGAGTACTCCGGGTTATCTAAGGCAAGTAATTTGTAAGGTTACGGCGCACTTTGGCAGCAACACGAATGGAGTGCTAAAAAGCCGATGGGCAATGACCGAAAGAGTGGAGCAAGCAACTGCACGAGCAGAACTCTCATCCACTCAAACTTTTTTTCACCAGCTCGCTTACGGTCTTGCCTTCCACGCGCGCGCCGGTAGCTTGCAGTTTAGCCATCACGTTCTTCATCACCGTACCCATATCTTTCATCGTGGGCGAACCCATTTCTGCGATAGTGGCTTTTACGGCTTCCGCAATCTGCTCTTCACCCATGGCTTTGGGCAGATAGTGCTCAATCATCTTAATTTCAGCCGCTTCTTTGTCCGCCAATTCCTGGCGTCCGCCTTTGGTGAACTGCTCAATAGAATCACGGCGCTGCTTGATCAGCGTGCTTAGGATCTGCTGCGTTTCCTTGTCGTCGAGAGGCGAGCGCTTTTCAACCTCTTTGTAACTGAGAGCCGACTTGACCATGCGCAGGGTAGAAAGGCGCAGCTCATCGCGGCTGCGCATGGCCTCAACCATATCTTTTTGTATCTGCTCGCTGATCGTCATTCGATTGAACCTCGCTGAGGTAAAGAAAGAGAATTATATGCTCGGGAAAGGCAGTGCCACCCTTTGGAGTGTTAAGCCACGCTTCGTCAATTAGAAAAACCAATTTACGGCCGCGCCACTGCCGCGAACTGCACATGCTGGCTACGAGCCACGTAACCATTCTGTCCGAAGCTGATATTCAGCACGTCGCCCGAAGGAGTCGTGACTTTGACTTGGGCACTATATCCCCCAGTGACTGCAATGTATTCAATATGAAAAGAACCGATACCTTTTAGCGTCTGCGTGATTACACGTCCCCGGGAATCATATTCATTCTTCAAAACGGTTTCCTGCGCCGCTCCGGGACGGTTAATAACGGATATCGATGTCATGTGGTGGGCGGGATCATACTCGTACAAAGTCTCCTGGCCGTCTGCGCGATGAACGCGGGCCAGGCAGCCAGCGGCATCGTACTCATAAGATACCCAACTACCGTCAGAGGCTTCTGCCTTAGTAGTCCTGTGCTGATCGTCTAATTGAAAGGTAATTCCTTGATTGTCACTGGCTGTGAGCTGGCGAAGCTCCCGGTTCGGACCGCGGTCAAAGCGGAGAGAATTCCCCTGAGCGTCCTGATAGCCTGTCCAATAACAATAGACAATATTGTCACAGGGCAGAAATGTGGACCAGGCACCGTCGCCGTACTGTAGTTTGTAGTGATCTCCGGCCCACTTCAACTGCGCTCCATCAATCGGGCCACTCTGGCTCTCGTACACAGCGGAGGGATCAAATCCGCGGCCGGGAGTTATACGCTCAAAAAAATTTATACCCCCATCCTCGTAGTTGAGATGTAGAAAACTTAGAGACGCCAAGCCATCGGAAGATAGCCACGGGTTGTAGGAGTGGTTGGCACCCCATCCGAAGGTAAAGGACGTGGGTGAACGATAAATGGAATTGTAACCGCGTTTGAATTCAATCACAGGCGTTGAATTAAGACGCAGATCCATGCTCCTCTGTTTTACCTGGCCCAAACCCAGATTGGTATCAAAGCTCTCGATTTCCGTCGTGCCCACGAAATTATCGTGCTCACAATTTGAAAGAAGGGATTCGTCCGTTTTTATTTCATGGGTCTTATACGAATAGGTAAAGAAAAGACAAGGAGAAGAGCTGCCGCGGCTACCGTTGGCTGACGCTTCAGAGTGTAAGTCGGACTCATAAATGTCGTCTGGGCCGCCATTCGGCGTGAGTGGCGAAAACAAATTGCTTGTTGGATCGAAACTTTCTGGCAGATGAAAATATTGCATGGCAATATACTTCGTTAGCATCTGTTTGGTGCTGGCCAGCCTGAGAGCATTATCAGGCCGGTCTCCCCAGAATGCCGGATCCATGCGCCTGGTGGAAACGACCCCGACTCGGGCTGAACGCAAGCTGTAGGTAAATTCCCATCCAAGCGCTTTCGGGAAGATGTCCTCATCCGTGAGCGCGATCATCACTGATTCTGGATTCCTGGCGATTTCGGAATAGGCATTTAGCATGGCACGTGTAACTTCTTCCGCGATGCATTGATTCCGCTCCGGCACACAAGCAGCATGACTGAGTTTGACTTCAGGAAGAAGGTATATCTGTATGCCGAATTTGTTTGCATAGTATTCAGCCAGCGACCGCACAAAAATGGCCTGGCGTCCCACAGGAACAAAGTAGAGCTTTCCGTGGGCATGCAGCTCTTCAGGATTGGCAACCCGCCCGTGCTCAATAGCGTATCGAGTGCTGCGCACCTCAACTTTGGGAGTCTCTTTGGGTATCTCTTGTGCTCTGTTCGACGCCTGCACCTCACGAAATGCCGGCAGGGCCACCCGTTGGACCATGAGTGCGATCAATACAACACATAGGAGACAAAAAACAATCAAGCGCCCCGGCTTTCGGCGACCAAGAGAAGGCTGCGGAGCTTGCCTGACATTAAGAAAGCCACAATTAGGACACTGCCCCGGCTGCGCAGGTATCTCAGAATGACAATTCGAACATTGCATGCGAAACGGAGTTTAACGCACTTTCTTCCAGCCAATAGAAGACCCGCAGGTTACGAAAGCACCAGATACCCCTTTGAGTTACGTATTTCATCTGAGCAGCAGCAGGAATTGGTTGCGGATCGCCCGTGAACAGGCAAAGAGCAATTGCTCAATTGATTCCGTCAGTACCGCCGAAGTATTATCGGGCTTCCGGAGACCATATGCAGCCGCTGGCCCTTATCCTGAACATTGCCATTGTTGTGGGCATTGTGGGAATCCTAGTTTACTGGGTGCGGCATTTCGCGGTGTTTCTGGGCTACAAGGCAATTACACCGGACGTGCTTCAGATTGCGGAATTGCTCAAGGCGCAGCCGTTGCGTGATCGCAGCGACGTGGTGCTGGAAGGGCATTACGGCGGCAATCCCACGGTCATTCGGTTCTCTCATCGAGTTGATACGCCGGGGCTCGACATACAGATGCGCGTGCCGGCGGCGATCAGCTTTTTTCTGCTGCCCAAGAGCTTCGCAGCAAAGAACGAAGGACGCGTGCTGATGCGAACCGGCAGCGCGCCTTTGGATAGAAAGTTCCACGCCCGAACCGATCATCCGATGGAATTCAAGATGCTCACTGCTGGAGCAACCGTTAGAGGCGGTCTTGAGCAACTCTGCTGTTCAACCCAGACTGGACTTACCGTTAAAGATCGAGTGATTGAGTTGAGCGAGCTCACCATACCTCCGTTCACGGCCAATCATGTGTTTGATCATTTGCAATCGATGCTGACGCTGGCAAAAGCCATCCATGAAATGCCCGGAGCAGACCTCATCAAAGTTGATCCACTGCCGCGACGGGGAAGCAGTTGGCCAGTGCGGATAGCATTGGCCGGAGGGCTGGTGTGCCTGGTGGCCCTGCTTTTCACACAACCTTACAACCGGATTTCTGGTGCAAGTGCGAATGCTATTCCCGTTGCGCCGCCTTCAGGGGTGGCTCCGAGCGATGCGGTCCGAATGCAGCAATTGCAGGGATGGCACGCGGCGACAAGAGACGACTTCCCCGCCGCAGTGCAACGCTATTTGCAGCAACGCCGGCTGAAGCCTCTGGGACACATCGTGGCGGATTTTGGCGGACGAGGCATTGCAATTGATTCAGCTTACCTACTGATCGATACGAGCGGACGCAAAAGAGTGAGCATGCTGGAGAAGGGAACAGTGGCTTACGACGCAATTTTTCCCAAAGTGGATTTTCTGGCGCGGATATCCAAGAGTGCGATGGGAAAGATACAATGGATGTCGTCAGGTCCTCCATTAGCTCCCGATGGCGATGGTTTACTGGTTGTGCAGAACGCGAACGATCCAACCGCAAGCGTGGTGTTGTTGAGACACGGCTCGCAAACCCTCTCAGCCCGTCCCGCAGACTTCAACGTAATCGATCTGGCTACGCAGTAACAGAATTCAGGAACAGGAATAACTAATATGATTCGCAAAGGCCGTCTTTTTACTCCAGGTCCAACCCAGCTTTTACCCTCAGCACAGCTCGCCATGGCCGCTGCCACTATGCACCATCGGACGGCGGAGTTCCGCACGCTATACACGCGCGTGCTGGCGGATTTGAAAACTTTTGTGGGCACAAAGAATGACGTGGTGCTGTTTACCGCATCCGGCACCGGCACCATGGAAGCCGCTGTGGCCAACCTGACTTCACCCGGAGACAAAGTGCTGATAATTTCCGCGGGAAAGTTTGGCGAGCGATGGGAAGGACTTGCCAAAGCATACGGCTGCCATTATGAAACTGTACGGGCGCCTTACGGGCAGACAGTAACACCCCAGCAGGTGCGCGAAGCGCTGAAACCTGAGCACAAAGTTCTTTTCATGCAGGCCACCGAAAGCTCGACCGGCGTTCGGCACGATGTTGAAGGAATTGCGCGGCTGGTGAAAGGCACGGACACGCTGCTGGTGGCGGACGCCATCACAGGCCTGGGCACAACCCATTTTGACGCTGACGGCTGGGGCATTGACATGCTGATTGGGGGATCGCAAAAAGCCGTGATGGTCCCGCCAGGTTTGGCCTACTGCTCTGTGAGCGATCGGGCCTGGCAGCGCATGGAGACCACAAAGAATCCGCGCTACTACTTTGACCTGCGCAAGGAAAGAAAGAATGGAGCAAAGGGAGAGTCTTCTTATACGCCTGCTACCGCTTTGGTGGCGGCACTTGCAACGGCGCTTGATTACATCCGCGAACAAGGCGGAGGTGATCTTGCCGCCGGCCGAAAACTTCTGATCGACAACGCAGAAATGGCAGCGGCCATGACGCGGGCTGCGGCCAAAGCGTTGGGACTAAAACTTTTTTCCGCCAGTTCGCCCGGCGCGGCGCTCACGGCAATTGCTTCGCCGGACGGCGTGGACTCCAGCGATATCGTAAAAGCGTTCCGTAACCGCTTTGGCGCGATTGTGGCCAATGGACAAGGCGAGATGAAAGGGCAGCTAATCCGTATTGCGCACCTTGGCTATTACGACTACCTGGATACCATCGCCGCGATTGGCGCGCTGGAGCAGGTACTGGCAGAAATGGGCACATCGATAGAATTGGGCGCAGGCCTGAAGGCGGCGCAGCAGGTTTATGCGGAAGAGACGCAGCCGGCGATGGCGGCGAGATGAAGTGAATGTATTTTGCTACGTGTCTCGGTTAGAGACACGAGGCTTAGGACTTATGCTCCTCAGAATGCTGGTTGCGGAAACACAAGGTCCCTCATGCCTACTCGCGCGCGCTCATCTACGGCCTTCGGGATGACGTTGTTTAATTAAGAAGAGTTTGGGGTTTTCATGAAAGTTGTAGTCGCAGAAAAAGTTGCGGCCAATGCGATCCAGCTGCTGAAAGATGAAGCGAACTGGACAGTGATCACGCATGATCAGCTTCCGGATGGTTTGCCAGCAGCGCTGAAAGATGCGGACGCGCTGATTGTGCGGTCAGCGGTGGACGTGAATGCGCAGGTGCTGCGGAGCGCGCAGAAATTGCGGGTCATCGGGCGCGCCGGCGTGGGCGTGGACAATATCGACCTGGAAGCCGCGACCAAGGCCGGAATCGCCGTGATGAATACGCCCGGCGCAAACGCGGTGGCCGTGGCGGAGCATACCATCGCACTGATGCTGGCGATGGCGCGACATATCTGCCGTGCAGATTCCACTACGCGCGCAGGCAAGTGGGAGAAGAAATCACTGCAAGGCACGGAGCTGCGCGGAAAGACGCTGGGCATTGTTGGGCTGGGGCGTATTGGGATGGCCGTTGCGCAGCGCGCACGAGCTTTCGAGATGAAGGTGGTTGCGCATGATCCGTTTGTTTCTGCATCAGTGGCGCGCGAGCAGGGGATTCAACTTGCAGAGCTGGACCAGGTTTATGCTCAATCCGACTACCTGACGCTGCACGTCGGGCTAACTCCACAGACCGAGGGCATGATCAATGAGAGGTCACTGGCAAAGATGAAGAAAGGCGTACGCATCATTAATTGTGCCCGCGGAGAACTGCTGGATGAAGCTGCGGTAGCCACAGCGTTGGCGAGCAAGCAAATTGGCGGGATTGCACTGGACGTTTTTACGGAAGAGCCCCCGAAGAATTCACCGCTGCTGGCCATGGAAAACGTGATGGCCACACCGCACATTGCTGGATCCACAAATGAAGCGCAGGACGCGGTAGGCTTGCAGATTGCGAGCCAGGTGCGCGAATACCTGAAGCGCGGCGTGATCCAGAACGCAGTGAATATGCCGTCAATCGATCATCAGCAGTACACGCAGATGCAGCCGTACATTGCGCTGGCGGAAAAATTGGGTGCGTTTCTGGCGCACATCGTACCGGCAGCGGGATCGATACAGGAAATTTCTATCCGCTATACCGGACGAATTGCTGAGTGGAATACAGAATTGATCCGCAATGCAGCACTCCAGGGAGTGCTGAACCAGCGTGGAGCGGAACGAGCCAATGTGGTGAACGCGGCAGCAATTGCGCACGAACGCGGCATACAAGTGCATGAAGCCAAGAAACCCGACGCCGCCAGTGGCAGCGTGCCAGGCATGATTGCCTTGATCCTGAAAACTACGCAGGATGAACGGCAGGTGCGCGGCGGAGTGTTGCGCGGAAATTCATTGCGGCTGCTGGGCGTGGATGAAATCGATATTGAAGTGCCGTTTGGCGGGAACCTGATTTATATGCGCAATCGCGATGTGCCGGGCGTGGTGGGGAAAATTGGAACATTGCTGGGCCGGCACAATGTAAACATCGGCAATTTTGCGCTGGGACGCAAAGAGCTGAAAGATGGCGCAGAAGCGATTGCCGTAGTGCAGGTTGATTCTCCTGCGCCGGAAGCTGTGCTGCAGGAGATAGCACAGTTGCCGGAAATGCATGAAGTGCGTGGATTGAGGCTGTAGCTGTTAATTGTGAATATGCGGGCTCGTTTTCGTCGCGTGCGCTTTAGGAACTGATTTCGCACCGCTGCCGACTTTCACGTTAAAAGCAAACGGCAGCTTTTTGGGCGGATAGCAAGCATTGTTGTCGCACGCTTGATATTTCAACTCGCCGTGAACAGTGTAAGTCCCAGATGACGCCTGCCCGGGCGCCATCACAATGCCTTTAATGGCAAAGTCGCCGGAATAGACGCTCAGCTTGGTGCTGGGATCAAAGGGAAAGCTCATCATCTTGCCCGCGGGATACTGCAATTTGCCGAACGCCACTTCAGGCGGAAGAGAAAAATGCAGTTGCGTTGGGATCAATTCTTCAGTGAGCGGCTTGCTTGAATTGATATGGTAAGGCTCCTGGACATGAAAGGTAAACTGTACCGGCGCGGAGTGTCCGGGTGTGACAACAATGTTGTTGGCGTCAACAAATTCAACAAACGTGCGCTGCTTTGGGGCGCTTGGTTCCTGCGATGATATTTCCTGCGCAGAGACTAGCGCGCTGGTCAACAGGCCCGTACACACAACAAACAAAATTAGTCGATGAAGTTTCATTCCGCTCCCTGCTTAATTGCCCTGCGCCAATGCGCGCTTGATGGCATCTTCAAAAGTTGCTTCGCCGGCCATGCCTTCGGTTTCGTCCACTATTTTGCCGGAACGATCAAGATAGTAGGTCATGGGCAGATGATCGATTCCGCCATAAAGGTCGCCAATTTTTTCTGTCCCGCGCAGGACCATATAGTTCACGCCCATTTTGTGCGCGAAGGTGCTGATCTCTTTGTCATCGGCGTCATCCATGGCCACGCCAACAATCTGCAGTCCCTGCGGCCCGTATTTTTTTTGCATGTCAACCAATGACGGCATTTCAATTTTGCAGGGCTCGCACCACGTTGCCCAGAAATTCACCAGCACTGCCTTACCGCGCAGCGAATAGAGACTAACGTCTTTACCGTCAGGCACGCTTTTCAGCGAAAAGTCCGGGGCCACGGAGCCTTTCTGCGGCGCAGGGAACTCGGGCGGTGGTGCCTCGTCGTCTTTTTTCGCGCCATCTGGTTTCGCGGCTTGCTGCACGCCTGAAGGCTGCGCCGCGCTCAAGTCCACAACATTATTTCCGCGCGAGTGCCCTTTCACCACCATCAGCACACCGGTGAAGGCCACAACCAGAGAAAGGATTAAGACAACTCTTCGATCCACAAAAAATCCTCAAATAGCTTTTGCTGCGCCAGACCCGCTAAAGTAGCGCTTTCTTAATAGCGTCTTCAAATTTTGATTCGCTATCCAGGCCAATAATCTCATGCACAACTTTGCCGGAGCGGTCCACAAAGAACGATGTCGGCAGGCCGCCAACGCCGCCATAGGAATCCTGCACCTGCTGATTGCCCACCAGAATCGTGTAGTTCACGCCCATTTTCTTGGTGAACTTCGCGATGGTCGCTTCGTCGGAATCATCTTTGGTGATGCCCACAATCTGCAGGCCTTTGTCGCCGTATTTTTTTTGCAAGTCGACCAGCCATGGCATTTCGATCTTGCAGGGACCGCACCAGGTGGCCCAGAAATTTACCACCACGGCTTTGCCGCGCAAGGAAGAAAGCGTTACGGTCTGGCCCTCTGGAACGCTTTTTAAAGAAAATTCCGGCGCAACGGACCCAATAGCAGGGTCGCTGCCGGAAGGAGTCGCAGAGCCACTCACGTTCTGCTTTGCCGGATCGCCAGTATCCTTGGGCTTGCTGGCGCGCTTGCCCACCAGCAGCAATCCGGTAATCACCACAACCACACAAAGAACTACAACAACATTTCGGTTCAAAACAATTTCCTCACAAAGTAAAGCGGTTTAAAAATCCCAGATAGCTGGAAAGCACGGTGAAATGGCGCGTAAGGATCAGCACACCCAGCACCATCAAGAGCACGCCGCTGCAAACTTCCAGCGTATGCAGATGCTTGCGGAACCGGCTGTAAAAGCCCAGGAATCGGCCAATCAAAAGTGACGTCAACAGGAACGGCACCGCCAACCCCAGCGAATAAACCCACAGCAGCATCACGCCCTTGGTCACGGTCTCAGCTGAGCTGGCCATGATCAGGATAGCGGAAATGATCGGGCCCAGGCACGGTGTCCAGCCAAAGGCAAAAGCAAAGCCAACCACAAACGCTCCCAGCGGAGACTTGCCGCCTTTCACCGAATGCAGCCGCTTATCGGCATACAGGGCCTTGATCTTCATGATCCCGGTCAGATGCAGGCCAAAAATAATGATCACCGCGCCGGCCACCCAGGTCAGGTACTTCTTATATTCATGGATCATCTGGCCAATGCTGGTGGCGGCAGCGCCCAGCATCACAAACACCAGCGTAAAGCCCAGGATAAACATGAGCGAGTGCAACAGTACTGTATTCAACAGCTTGCGGTCTTTGGACTGAAGCTCTTCAACGCTGGCGCCGGAGATCAGCGAAACGTATCCGGGAACCAGCGGCAGCACGCAGGGTGACAAGAATGAGACGATTCCGGCCAGGAACGCGGTAATCGGAAAAGGTAATGAGGACATAGGCCTTTCTAAACAGCAAGTAGAAGGATGCCCTTTATTGTAATCTGGTTACACTTTTTCTTACAGAAGGAAAATTCGCAAACCTTACCGCTGATAACGCAGATCAGACTGATTTGCACGGATCAGAAAAGCTCAATAGAGGCCATTTTGACTTGCAAATCCGTCTGACTGAGATTTTGCTTTGAATTTCTCCGCGTCTCCGCGGTGAGATTGCTTTTTTGCGCGCCGATTACACATTTCTAGAGCTCTCAGGTTTCTCCGTGTCTCCGCGCCTCCGTGGTAGGTGTTCTTTTTTGGTATTGATCAGCGTAAATCAGTGTTATCAGCGTTATCTGCGGTGAGATTTTTGCTTTTGACTACAAATTGCTGAAGGTTTCCGGCTTCTTCTTGGCTGCAGGCGGAGCTTTCTTCTCCGGGATGGTGTCATCCACAATGATCTTCTTCACGCCCCCATCATCGACCACCTGAGTTGCCGGCGCTGCGGCCCGCTGCTGAGCGCGAGACTGCGTACGCGGCTGACGCTGTACCGGCGGCTCTGTAAGCGCGGCATAAGGCGCTTTGCCGTGATTTTCCCACTGGGCTGAGGCCTGCTGGATATAGGCTGAAAGCGAGCGGCGGACCTTGGCCAGCGCCGCGTAATCATCCTGCAACGGCGCGGCTTCATTCTTCTTGCCCGCAGCCTCGCTGGCGTTGATGAGCGAATCCACGGCCTCGCAAACCAGGCTTACATCGTCATACAGCTTGAACGTGGTGGACATGCTGCCGCGCGAGCTCTGCACATTGTGGACCAGCTCCGGCAGCGCGTAGCGCAGGTTGCGCTGCAATGAAGTTGCTGCCTGCTGCGCTTCCGCCTGGTGCTCGCCGCTCTTCAAAAAGCCCGACTTCCACCCTGATTTCCAGTTCTCCACGTGCATGTTGGCAATGTCATTCTGCGTGGCCTGTGAGACCTGGTTCAGGCTGACCAGCGCGGAGTTCAGGTCCATGCGGCTGTTGGCTTGGGCAGCAAGGTTGTAACCCAGGGCAAACACCATCACAAAAATGACAGCGGCGGAAATCACGATCTTGGCGGCCAGGCGGTTCTTCATTTAGGCAAACTCCCTTGCTGGTAGAGCACTGGTTTCAATCACACAACCTTCAGTAATATCCGATGCTCAAGTAACCCAAGAATAGCGTTACTTTAGGCGAATCAGCGCATTACCGAGGGACAGGGAACCACCGGCGTGAGTGTTGGGACGTTTGGGGTTGCCGTTGCTCATGTGGCACAGCCCGGGGTCCCCGGCAAGCCCGATTTTGGCCTGCTGGGGTGGAGGCGCCCTCGGCTGTGCTTTTTCCGATCAGTGTCATCCGTGTTGATCCGCGGTCAGGCTTTTGCTTTTCCGATTACGCGCGATTTCGGCGATTCCGGCGATAGGCGTGCCTTGCACGCCTCCCCCTCCCCCACCCATCCGAGATTGGCGTAGACTTCAGCGGGATCATCCCAAGGTCATCCCAGATTGGCGTGAACTTGACGCATCTGGGTACTGTTTGGCGTAGGGTTGAGCCGAATCTGGTTTTAAATTACCCGATTACCAAATTACCCGTTTACCCAATTCTGCCGTTAGGACATGGCAGACGGACACAGCTTCAGCTTTTCGTGTTTTCAAAGATCATCGTTACAGCATTCACACCCTGAGGCGCTGCCAGACTATAGCTATTTTCTTCGCCTATAGCAATCGCGAATTAGTACATCTTGACAAACCGCTGCCGCAGAAACATATCGATTTTTGGAGACCAATCTTTAACACGGAGAACATCGAGTAGCGAAGGCATGGAATCGATGACCTTTCAAATTCCTCTGTGTTCCTTCGTGTCCTCCCATGAATAATGTCTACTCAAAAGTTGTTTTGGCTGGGTTTAGGCAGCCAGGGTAAAGCTGGGAAAGTCTTCGAAGACCCACTGGTTTTTCAAGGTGTCATACACGATCTTGACCAGTTTCCTTGCTAGAGCGATTTTGGCTTTTCCTCCTCCTCGACGTTGTTTGATCCGTTCATAGAACCCTTGCAGATAGGGGCTATACCGCTTTGCCACCAACCCACACTGCACCAACGCCGTGCGGGCCAGCTTATTGCCTTGTTTGGTGATGCGGCCGCTGCGTTCACTCTCGTTGGAGTTGGCTATTTTGGGCACCAATCCCAGATAAGAGGCCAGCTTGTTTTCATCCGCGAAGTCGCTGATCTTGCCAATCACCGTCAGTAGAACCGTTGCACTCAGCGACCCAATCCCCTTGATGCTGGTCAGGTTCTCGTATCCGGGCAGCTGTTGGCCTTCTTCTTCCAACCGCTCGTCCAACTCCGCAATGCTCTCCGATAGTGCCCGGATCTGCTCCACCAGAATCCGCAACTCCAACTGCACCATCCCGCTGACCGCAATGCCAGCACCCGCGCCAGCGCAATCTTGCTCGACAAGGCTTCCCGCTTCAACTCGATCCCCTGCATCGCCAGCAGGTTGTTGATCTTGCCCTTCAGCGCCGAGCGTTGTTTTACCAGCAGGTCGCGTGTCTCGGCCAGATGCATCAACTCCCGATTCTGCTTCGGCTTCATTCTTACCTCCGGCAACAGGTCCTTTTCCAGATACAGCGCCAGCGCTGCGGCATCGTTGCGGTCCGTCTTCTTCACTGACTCGCTGATCACCTTGAACTGATGTGGATTCACCACCACCACCCGCTCGACTCGTTCCACTACCGCATCGTAGAAGCGCGCCGTCGTACTCGTGGCTTCCACTGCGATCTGGTCCTCGTAGCGCAACTGTTCCACGAACTTGGACAACTCGCCGATCCGCCATTGCCGTATCTCTTGCTCTCCGTTCTCCCACCGAGTGCATACTACAAACTGCGTGCGATGCAAATCCACTCCCAAATAACGTTTCATTCTCGTCTCTCCTTTGGTTGGTTCTGGAGTAGACGCAGCTCTTAGGCGATCACCACACTCCCATTCAAGCTCATACCGGCCTTACGGTGACGCTTCGATCCGCAGGTCTGACTAATCTCCGTGTCGAGGTCGTATTGCCTCACTGCACGAGCACAGCCTGCAACCTGTCTGCTCCAGATTCCTTTCCCTTGGAGCATACCGCCTCAGAACTTGCACCCTTATTCATGCCATCTCTGTGGTAAAGGTTCTCCTGAAGCTGAGAGCTGATCGCTAAATGCTCATCTGTGCACCCCGTGGCGCCAAGAAAGCCGCGCCGCGCAAAATCGCGGCGCAACAAACGTCATCCTTAATGAGCGGCGAAGCCGGGAATGAAGGACCTGAATCGCAGCGATCCACCTAGCGGACTTCCGTTTCGCGACGCCGCTGCACAAAAAGATAAAGAGACACCCGGGCGTTGCGCCCGGGTGTCGAGGTCTTTTTAGCTCCTGGTGGAAGAGAGGCCCTTCAGGGCCGCCATCTTGAACGCGTCCGAGTAACCCTGAGCAAAGCCGAAGGGGCCCAAGAGCAAGTCGAAAGATCCCGAGAATCTGTCCCTGTAGAGCGTGTCCGGGCTGAGACGTCTGGAGATTCCCTGTGGCGTTCGCTGAAATTACCTCGTCGATCGCTTGAGCGAGTATCATCTTGCACGATACGAATCGCGCAAATGACCATGTGGACTCTCGGAATCAACCTTCCTCGCACACTGTTGGGCAAATCGCTCAAAGATGGAGGGGCTTGCTTGGCTAGGGATGGTCGAATTGTCGAGGCCATTGCAGAAGAACGTCTCTTGCGTAAGCCACACGCAGCCGGTTTTGAGCGCGCAATTGAATTTGTGTTGCAGCGACGAGGCTTGGTTCCCGCCCAAATCCAACATATCTGCGTTTCAAGCTGCTGCGAACCGTTAAGAAAGTCAGCTAATGCAGGTGTGGCAGGTATTGATCCAACGCAAATCAGTGTTGTTCCCCACCACGTGTCACATGCAATTTCGGCATATCTTACATCCGGTTTCAACGAAGCTATCATAGTAGTGATTGACGCTGGCGGAAATGTCTTGGAAGAGACAATCAGTCCAA
The DNA here is from genome assembly GCA_963831465.1 of Terriglobia bacterium. Lineage (GTDB taxonomy): Bacteria > Acidobacteriota > Terriglobia > Terriglobales > Acidobacteriaceae > Angelobacter. The sequence continues at coordinate 95,903 of CAWHQH010000019.1, forward strand.
CTTGGTGGAAGCAGTCCAGAGAGCAGCATTCATTCTATTTGGCGAATCGAAGGGGCTTCAAGCTACTGTTACGAGATTTCGCTGAGCCGTTTTCAGCAGGAATGGGAGAGGCATTTCGAGCAATCACAAAATACCTCGGCTTCGGCTCGCAGACGAACTCGGCCAAAACGATGGCTCTCGCAGCGTATGGGGACCGAAACCGTTTCTCTTCGGAGCCATGTTTCTACTTCGAGAGCGGGAGAGCAGTGAGCCAGATAGTAAACAACCCGCCCGATCCGATTGGAATGATCTCCGCGTTTGTGGAATCCAGCCTGAAAATCCCAATTTCCCCCATCACCGCCGGTCAGGCGTTTACTCAAGATCATCTCGATTTGGCGTGCTACTTTCAAGATCAGCTCGAAGACTACCTCGTTTCACGTGTATCGCATCTCATTCAACAGACTGGCTGCCACAATGTCTGCTATGCAGGAGGGGTGGCATTGAACTGCGTAGCGAATTCAAAGCTACGTAGAATCAGAGGGATTAAACACTTTCACGTCTTTCCTGCGGCAAGCGATTCAGGGCAGTGCGTCGGAAATGCGCTCTTCCCTTTTCTGGCGGATCCGAACGTCTCTGAGCCGATACTAACTCACGCTTTTTGGGGCGGGGATTATGTATCAGATCAGATCATCACTCAGGCGTCGGCCAAATATGTTGTCAAGTCTCCATCTCCGGATACTCCATCGTATGTAGCTCGACTCCTTGCGGACGGAGATCTCGTAGCCATTTTTGAAGGAAGAAGCGAACTGGGACCTCGCGCCCTCGGGCACAGGAGTATTTTGGCAAATCCTCGCACCCTCCGGAGTAAAGAACGGCTAGACGGTATAAAGAGTCACGAAAGCTTCATGCCATATGCACCAAGTGTTCTGGAAGCGCATGTTGCTGATTATTTTGAGTTCGAGGGAGCGTCACCGTTTATGCTCTTGACAGCACAGGCACATGCTAGGACTCGTGAAGTCGCCCCGGCAGTATGTCACATAGACGGATCTGCGCGACTGCACTCCCTCTCACGCGAAGGCGATATGATCTTCAAGATTCTCACCGCGTTTCACGCACTGACAGGGATTCCAATTCTCGTCAACACGTCATTCAATCGGCGGAATGAACCGATCTGCGAGACCCCAGTTGATGGGTTGATATGCTTCGAGGAAACTGCAATTGATCATTTGCTTCTGGACGGTTACCTTATCTCAAAACGCAACACATTAGCCCCCAAGCAAAAGCCATGAAGCCAAAACGCAAGCACATTGACGTATCACTTGCAGCGCTGGTCAGCGGAAATGAAGTACTGCTTGTTCGGAGAAATGAACCTGAGCAGAGAGATATTGATGATTTGTGGGAACTCCCCGGCGGCAAGATTGAGCCCGGTGAGCATCCGGAGGCTGCTGCAATTAGGGAGCTTTTGGAAGAAACCGGGTACTGCGCATCTGCAGGCGAACGTCTGCCGTTGGAATATCACGTAAAGCGCTTTTATCCCGAATTGGAATTAACCGTTTCGATCGTGTGCTTTCTTTGTGAGTGGCTTGGAAAAACCGTTCCGTCTTCCAAAACTTCTAAGGTAAGCGCTCACAAATGGGTGCCCATTGCCGATCTCGATTGGCAAGAGGTACTCCCAGGGAGCAGGGACTTCGTGTTGTGGATTGCCGATCGAATGGCCATGGAGGCCAGTTCGCTCAAAGATCTGATCAGGTTCCATTACATCGTTCTTCATTCTATTGATGTTTCTGAGAATAGAAAACGATTCTACGAGATCACATTGCGGATCAGTCCAGAAACGCACAAGTATCTTTTAGCGCAATACTGGGGACGGGCAGGCGCAAAAAGGTTGAAGCACAGGATACAAGAATGCTCCACCGCAGAAGAGGCATACGGAATAATCGCGGCGATCTGTAGGACTAGGTTCGCCCACAATTACAAAATCACATCAGTCGATGCCCGGTTTCCCATGCGTCAGTGGCTTTCAGTAAATAAAGAGCGAATGGCCGATTGCGCCTCGCAGTTACCATTGTGGAGCTAGTCTAAGGTAAAGAGAGCCGAAATGTTCGACCATAAAAAAGCGGACCGAAAGGTGCTGGTAATTGTAAACGCGATAGCGCCGTATTGTTTTGAACTAAACAATGTACTTGCAATGCCTCTCGGCTTCAATTATCGCTTTCGCTACCGGCGCTTTTGGATGCCCAGCGTTACTGACCCGAATGAACTCGTTGGCCTCCCGTTGCTAATCATTCTGCGCATCTTCGAAACAGGAGAGCTAGTCCCTCTTCGGGAAGCGACAATTTGGCGGATATCCGAAGTTGGCGATGTTGTACACATTGAATACAAGCTCGGAGCAATAGTTCGAATAGATGATGCTCCAAATCAACGTACAAAGCAGATCTCTGCGTTTACCAAATCAATTGAGAGCCTACTAGGTGAGTACCCGAATACACCTGGGGCGGACCTAAGAAATCTTGTCTTAATTGCAGCGGGCTCAGCTATACCCGGGGAACAACGTGGCCCGAATGGCGCGGACGAATGGGGGGCTCTGGTGGCATTCTTGATTACACTGAAGGTCTTCGATGGGATTGATTTTGTCAAGGTGATCGGAATGCGTACACTCGATGGGCATAACGCTAAGGTTGCCACCGTGGCTGATCGGCGAGGCTTTAGTCTTCAGCGCAAGACTCCATACAGACTCAGTGTCTTACAACGGACAAACGTGGATCAGGTTGGCGATAGTTCAGTCCCTCACCCACGTGCATTGCTGCTTACTGCTGCAAGCGGTTTGACGATCCCCTTCGGACGGTTAGAAATCAGAGGGAAATACGATGTTCTCGAGTTTGTTGTTGTTACAGAGAAAGCCGAGGACACAGAAGTTTCCCTATTGTGGCTGACATTCGATCAACAACTTGAAGCAAAAAGGTGTCCTGCGATTGAAATTCCTGTTCGAATTGGCCAATCCAAGAAGGAGCGCGTCACAAGTTTTGTGTCACTAGTCGCATTCATCATCGGTGCATTCTGTCTTTTCTACCCAGAGAAGCTGTTGTCGTATCTAAATCTCACGGTGAATGTGGAGATGAAGGAAAAGGTAAAGAACCTCGCAGTGCTCATTATGCTCTTCGCTAGTAATGGAGTGGGTGAAATCAAGAAGAAGATAATTGACTTCTATAAACCAAAAGGGTGACAGATGAAGAATTGGACCAATTAGGCAACGCATCTCACCTTTGATTTAGCGTCGCGGGACATCCTCACACCACCTGAATCAACGGCTTCCCTGGCGGAAGCACTTCGCCGATCTCTACGGCGGGCACGCCGGCGCTCTTGAGAGCATCGAGCAGGCCAGCGGCATCGGCGCGGGCAACGGAGAGCAGCAACCCGCCGGCGGTCTGGGGATCGAAAAGAATGGTCCGGATTTCTGCCGGGACGCTCTCACCATAGCTGACCATGCATTCCGCAAAGTCGCGGTTATTGTTGAGGCCGCCGGGGATGAAGCCGGCGCGCACGCAGTCCATGGCCCCGGCAAGCAGCGGCACGTTGGCGGAGTTGATGCGCATGGAAACGCCGCTGCCTGCGGCCATCTCCCGCGCGTGGCCGATGAGGCCGAAGCCGGTGATGTCCGTGGCGGCGTGAACGGTGAACTTGCCCGACGCAGCAACTTCAGCGGCGCGCGCATTCAGCGTGGTCATGGATTGAGTGGCGGAATCGATCCACGCCTGTTTGGCTTCACCGCGCTTGATGGCCGTGGAGATCACGCCCGTCCCCAGGCCTTTGGTGAGGATGAGCGCATCAAGAATTTGCGCGTTGGAGTTGGCCCAGACTTTTTGCGGATGGACCATGCCGGTGACGGAGTAGCCAAACTTGATTTCAGGATCGCGCACGCTGTGCCCGCCGATCACAACGCATCCGGCCTCCATCATCTTGGAAAGGCCGCCGGCAAGAATCTGCTGCAGCACGTCGAGATCGCCTTTATCGGGAAAGCAGACCACCGCCAGCGCGGACATGGGGCGTCCGCCCATGGCGTAAACGTCGCTCAGGGAATTGGTGGCCGCAATCTGGCCAAAGGTGTAAGGATCGTCAACAATGGGCGTGAAGAAATCTACGGTCTGGACGAGCGCCTCAGTGGCGGAAATTTTGTACACTCCGGCGTCGTCGGCTGTGTCAAAGCCAACCAGCACGTTGGGGTCATTTTGCCGGGCTAATTTCCCAAGCACCGCGTCCAGCGCCGCCGGACTCAGCTTGCTTGCTCAACCCGCAGCTTTTACCTGCTCCGTGAGCCGGATTGTTTTGAGTTCTGCCATGGTTGGTATTTTACAGGCAAGTGGGAGCTTGCTCCTGAAATCCCGAACCCTGAGCTTGCGAAGGTGAGGGAACCCTATAGCCGCAATGATCTTGAGAAAAAGAAATTAGCCGCGAATGCACGCGAAAAAACACGAACAGTTTTGATTCGTGTCCATTCGCGCAATTCGCGGCCCAAATATCTTTTCGTTCGGGTAGGGATCCCTCGCTACGCTTCGGGGTTTCAGAAAGAACTAATAGCCAATGCTCACCACCTTCACCGTCGGCACCTGGCCGTCCCAGTCAGTAGTTACGTGCTCCAGCGTAAGACGAAAATCGCGTGTCTGGCCCGGAGCAAGCGGAGCGCGATCAATCAATCCGTAATCGATGTAAGGGGTGTTCGGCAGAAGAACCGTTACAGGAAGCGTATCTTTTTGTGCGATTTCACCCAGAGAATTCTTGAAGATCACCTGCACGCTCGCGCCGGTAACCTTGCGATCTGTACCGTTGGCGATCTTGCCTTCGATGTACGTCACCGATCCGCCGGCAAAGTTTTCTGCCGTGGCCATGTGCAGTCCGGAAACTTGCAGCTTGGCCAGATTAGGATCTCCTGCCGAAGTGTTTGCAGGCTTTCCCGCGCGCGTGAGCAGGATCAAGCCGATGATCAGCACCAGCACAAATATTCCGCCGGCAACCATCGGAATCCAGTTGCGCTTTTCGCTCTGTTCGGCGGAGGGAGAAAATACCGGCTCGTTTTCAGAATCGCCCATGGCGGAAATTCTAATCTATTCGCCTGCGATGGTCATGCCGTCAATCCGCAGCGTAGGCGAGGCCGTCGAGCCGCGAAATTCCAGGTCATTGCCAATCTCAGAGATGTTGTTCAGCATGTCCTTGAGATTACCCGCGACCGTGACTTCTTCCACCGGATAAGTGAGTTCGCCGTTTTCAATCCACAGGCCGCTCACGCCGCGGGAGAAATCGCCGGTTACCATGTTCACGCCAAAGCCGAGAAACTGGAACACATACAGCCCTTGTTTGATGTCCCCGATAATCTGCTGCGGCGTGCGGTCGCCTTTTTGCAGATAGAAATTTCCACTGCCGATTCCCGGCGTTCCAGCCAGTCCGCGCGATGCGCTGCCGGTCGTTTTCATCCCCAGTTTTTTTGCCGTATAAGTATTCAGCAGGTAAGATTTCAGCACGCCATTTTCGATGACGACTGTCCGGCGCGTTGGAACCCCTTCACCGTCAAATGGTTCAGTCCCAAAACCGCCGGGAATGGTGCCATCATCCACAACTGTAATGTTGCTCGCCGCCACCTGCTCGCCAAGTTTATTCACCAGGAACGATGATTGCCGATAAATCGCATCGCCGTTCACGGCCTCAAAGATGTTGTCCAGAATGGATTCGGCAACCATGGGATCAAGCACAATTGGGACCTGCGTAGACTTGATCTTGCGCCCCCCGAGTCGCCGCAATGTGCGCCGCGCGGCTTCACGTCCTACTGATTCAGCGGACTCCAGCTTTGCCAGCGTACGCGCCAATGCATACCACTGATCGCGCTGCATGTTGCCGTTCTCATCTTGCGCAATGGGCGCGGCGGAAACCGAGCAATATGAACGGCGAAATTCACCGACAAATCCGTGCGAGTTGGCCAGCACCTTGTGGCTTGTAGCGGCGTCGAATGATCCGCCATCAGAATTTTTCATGCGCGGATCGGCTTCCAGCGCAGCCCGCTCAGTGCGGCGCGCATAGTCAATACGCTCCTCTGGCGGAAGAGAATACACATCGTCGTAATAAAGTTTTAGATCGCCTGGCAAAGACCCAAGTTGATCAGGCTCTGGAATTCCGGCGAAAACATCTTCAGATGTCACGCGCGCCAGCTCAATCGCCCCGCTGATCAGCCGCTGGATTCCATCTTTTGAGAAGTCGCTGGAATACGTGCTCGCAACGCGCTGGCCAAGAAATGTCCGCAGGCCAATAGCGCGTGATCCTGACTCTTTCAGCGTCTCTACTTCACCCATGCGCACCACCGTGGAGAACTCTGATCCTTCGCGAACCACGGCTTCCGCCGCTGTTGCGCCGGCTTTCATCGCGCGTGAAACCACGCTGGCTGCCAGATCACGCAGATCTGTATCAACTTCACTTACTGTTTGCGTGTTGGTTGCCATTATCGTGCGGTGCCACCCACGGTCATGCTGTCCAGCTTCAGCGTGGGAATGCCAACGCCCACAGGCACAGACTGCCCATCTTTGCCGCAAGTGCCAACGCCTTCGTCAAGCTCAAGATCGTTGCCCACCATTGAAACTTTCGTCAGCGCATCTGGACCATTGCCAATCAGCGTGCAGTTCTTCAGCGGCGCGGTCACATGACCGTTCTCAATCATGTAAGCCTCTGACGCGGAGAAGACAAACTTGCCATTCGTAATGTCAACTTGTCCGCCGCCAAAGTTCACCGCATAAACGCCGCGCTTTACTGAGCGAATAATGTCTTCGGGTGAATCCTTGCCCGCCAGCATGTAGGTATTGGTCATGCGCGGCATGGGAATATGAGCGTAACTTTCACGGCGTCCATTGCCCGTATCGGGAACGCCCATGAGCTTCGCGGAAAGCTTGTCACTCAGGTAGCCCTTAAGAATTCCTTTTTCAATCAGCACCGTGTTCTGTGTCGGCGATCCTTCATCATCCACGTTGATTGATCCGCGACGCGAAGGCAGCGTGCCGTTATCCACCACGGTGCATTTATCTGAAGCAACCCGCTTGCCCACCATGCCCGTGAAGGCCGACGTTCCTTTACGATTGAAATCCGCTTCCAGTCCGTGGCCAATCGCTTCATGCAGCAGAATTCCCGGCCAGCCTGGACCCAGCACCACTTCCATCTCACCCGCTGGAGCTTCCACCGCGCCGAGTTGAATGATGGCTTGCCGTGCCGCGTCCTGAGCAAAATATTCCGGAGTTTTGTCCGTAACAAAGAAGTCAATGCCCACGCGACCGCCGCCGCCGGCTGCGCCTTTGGCGGAATTCTCGCCGGACTTGGCAATCGTGCTGACCGTGAAGCGCGCCAGCGGCTGCACGTCAGAAGCAAACGTTCCGTCTGACCCAATCACCAGGATCTGGCGTATTTCGTCAAAGTAACCGCCTCGCACCTGAACAATGCGCGGATCATAAGCGCGCGCAGCCCGGTCCGCGCGCATTACCAATTCCAGCTTGGCTGCAATATCCGCATCGGCTGAAGGGGACGCAACCGGATAAAGCTGGTGATTTAGATTTTCCTTGAAGCCTTCAATAGGGCTTTTCGCCGGCCCACGCGCAATCAGCGCAGCAGTCCGCGCCGCGCGCAGGATCTTTTCTGGGGCTAGATCGTCCGTATAGGCATAGCCTGTACGCTCGCCCGCCAGAACGCGGACACCGCATCCGGCAGAAATCCCCTGGGACGCGGATTTCACAATCGACTCATCCACGGTGATTGAGGTGGAAGTCAAGTATTCAAAGTACAAATCGGCATAGTCACCACCGGCGGAAAGTGCTTCGCCCAGATAGCGCTGAAGATCATTAGGAGTAATGCCAAACTTCTGAAAGAAAAGGTTTTGATTTTGTGTCATTGCTCTCTTATTGGATGGCCCAGGAGCCGGAAAAGAACCAGTCCATCACTTCTATTGTCGCACTTTTCCCCTCTGTCGATAGTAAGAGTAAGAGCGCCGGTCAAAAATGGCAGAAAAATCCAAAATCACTGATTTTTAGCTCAGTTCCATCATAAATAGATACTTAGTTCCCTGTTTGCTTGTGGTGCAATTCTCATCATCTCCACGGCCGCTAAGCGAGCGTGCGCAGTCATCAGCGCGCGACCCGGAGCCCCAAGCGCGCCGCTTTTGCGTGTTTGAGGTGGGGCAGGGAGGAGGGACCCTTTTGTTTATTTCCAAACCGGACTCGCTTTATTTATACAGCTCTCAAATAGCCCTTGGAGTAACGGCTAATCACATGCCGGCAGCAAATCCATCTCTGCTTCCGCAACAGGCATAGGCGCCGCCGCATTTCCGCTCAGCAGCTCTTCAAAGAACCTCTCCACGCTCGCCAAAATTGCGGGCCCTGTATGCGCGTCATAACACGCGCGCCGCAGCGCACTCCCACCGGGAATTCCATGCGTGAACCACGCCACAAATTGTTTCATTTTTCCCGGAGAACCGTGCATGGTTTCGTCCACCAGCATTTTGAAATACGTGCGGATCATCTGGTAACGGTCCGCTTCCGTCGGCTGGTCATAGCGTCCAGTCTCGGCATGCTGCCGAATCTGGCGGAATATCCACGGATTCGAAGCAGCCGTGCGCCCAATCATCACGCCGTCACAGCCCGTCTGCGCCACCATGGCGATGGCGTCTTCCGGCGTACGGATATCGCCATTCCCGACGACAGGAATCTTCACCGCATCTTTTACCGCAGCAATCCACTCCCAGCGCGCGTTGCCGCTGTAGCCCTGTTCGCGTGTGCGGGCATGTAGCGCAACCGCACCCAGTCCGCAATCTTCAGCCATCTTGGCCAGCGGCACGCAAACGATGTTTTCGTCATCCCAGCCCAGGCGGACCTTCACCGTGAACGGGATTTTCACCGCAGCGCGAACCGACTCAAAGATTGTCCTGATTACCGGCAGGTCTTTGAGCAAGCCTGATCCGCCATTGCACTTGACCACGCGCTTTGCCGGACAGCCCAGGTTGAGATCCACCAGGTCAAAACCGGCATCTTCCACAATCTTGGCTGATTCAGCCAGCGTGTAAGGATCGCTGCCAAAAAGCTGCGCCGAAATCGGATGCTCGTCTTCGTAAAAAGTCAGATAGCGCTTGCGCTTCGATTCGCGTGTGCGGAAAAGCCCATCAGCCGAGGTGAACTCGGTCATCAGAAGGCCACAGGCGCTTTTTTCAAAAACCGCTGAAGATTTTTGGCCATCATCGCGATTCTGCACCTGATGCAGCTCTGATGTGGCAATCTCGCCCTCAGCTTCTTCTGGGGGAGCCATCACGTCCTGTGCACTACGCACAAAGCTGGCATTGCGAATAAACCGACGAAACACCGTGTCCGTGACGCCAGCCATGGGAGCAAGAATCGTTGCCGGAGCAATGCGCACACTGCCGATCTGGAGAGATTCCGGCACCTTCGCTCCTTGCGGTGCGACCGTGCTGTTGGCCGGATTTTCCCAGAATTTCTTCATGCCTTTGGGGTATTGGGCGATAGGCTGACCTTGTATCCTAGATCGCGCCACTTTTTCTGGACATATTCAGAGAAGCCATCCACGGGACGGCTCCCGCAAATTGGGGCTAATTGTTCGCCAACTCTGGTCAAGAGAACCGTCCCAATGTTCAATGAATTGCTGGATTCAGCCAACATTTCCAACTCAACGAACGTTCCGTAATAGAAGACGCTAAATTTTTTTGGTAATTCCAGTCGTAAAAACCCAGTTAGGTTCTCGAATTGGACAAGGCCTATGCTCTCCAAATGGCTGAGTGTGTTGAAGGTGATTCCTTGGTTGGTGTAAATCTTATCTTGAACATCAAAGACTAACGGGACAACATTGCCAATTGCCCACCCGAACCCGCACAGCCGCGTGAAGAGCTCAGCATCAGTTTTGTCCAGATCCGAAAGCAAATTAACCGCTCTCTTTGAGAAACTCCCAGGCGAATTCGCCTCACCAGCCAACACTCGAGACCACAGCTTCTGCATGTCTTGGTCCGAAATCAATCTGCTTCGATCAAAAAAGTTAGTGATCCAATCATCCTCAATCTTGTCTGGCGCAGATTGGTCTGACAACTGAGGCAAAGCCTTCTGCGTAATTTCTTCAATATTTTTCTGTTTGGCTGCCTCCTCTACTAGAAAGCGATGGAAAGCTCGCCTTTGAATATCCGATATTTGAATTTGCCCTTCCGCCTTTACGCGCTCTGCTTCAACTTCGGCCTTCGCGACGCGAACGATCTGATAAGGCTTGAACAGGCCTCCTATGGCAGACGAGATCTTCTCAACCAGCACTGTTGCAGGCTTTGATAACTCGCCAACATTGATAATTGAATTATCACCCATAAAACAAAGCCTCCGCCATGGCGGAGGCCTCAATCGAAACTTGCGGCCTTATTGCTTGGCCTCTGCGGTCTTTGCTGCCTGGGCCTTGCCCGCATCGGACTTCGCATATTTGCGGCGGAAGCGCTCAACCCGTCCCGCGGTGTCCACCAGCTTCTGTTTGCCGGTAAAGAACGGGTGGCAATTGGAGCAGATTTCCAGGTTGATGGCGCCCTTATGTGTTGACCGGGTGGTAAATGTGTTTCCGCATGCGCAGTGCACGCGCGTTTCTTCATACTTGGGATGGATCGCTGCCTTCATTGCCTCTGATACCTTTCGCGGTAAAGCCTTATTTTACCTGAAATTAGCTGTTTTTGGCTAGATATGCTGCCTTGCTTTGATGAGACTCTCACCACAAAAGATTCAGCCGGATTGGGGTTCAAACTTCCCTGGAACCCAATGTCAGCTCTTCACCTTGATTGGTGCCCACAGTGCCAGCTCTGACCTGATCTCCTGGTATTTCAGCAAGCTGGCGGGTATAAAAACAAGACTCAGCATCCCCGGAAATCCACCTCGGCCCATGACTTTAAGTCCCCGCCTGTTTTCTGACATGGCCTTGATCTGTTCTCGCTCGATGCGCTTTTTGAACGTCCGCCGACCGACTAGAATGCGGCCTTCAATAAAATTCTGGCCCATGATCACGCTGCCACCCTGAAATGCTGTAAAGGCACACCAAGCTCCAACCGCTACCGGCATGATCAAGGTTTCAATTACAGGCTCATGCTTCGAGTGGAATAGTTCTTCGATGATCCAACGGAAACCAAATATGAAACAGGTTATAGCAAGAAATACAACCGCCTTTTCGGCCAAGGATGGACTGGCTTCGAGGCGCGAAATATGGTAATGGCGAATCTGTGGTTCCATGGCGTGCCGGGTTTCAGCATTCTAAAGGATCTCCGCATGGCGTAAAATCGATTGTTTAGCTTAGTCATCAAGCTCAGCCAGGAGCCCTTGCCCTATGATCCGCAGTGACATCCTTCAGAAGTTCCCTGACCTGTTTGGAAGCAAGACCGTCAACGGCAAGAACGTCAACGTCGAAGAAACCATTACCACGCTTACTCGCGAACTTCGTCCGGAGATCGCCGCCGCGTTGACCGCCCGCCGCCAGATTCTTGAGTCGCCCGCGCCAGTGCGTGAGAAATACGGTTGGCCCAGGTGGGAAGAGAAGTTTGAAGATCCAATTAAAGGCGGCACGTGGACCTATCGCCAGATCGTGCAGGGGCTGATTGACAACTTCTTGGGACGTGAAACCGAGTGGCGCTGGCGCTTGAATGACGAAGTTCCTATTCCCAAAGACGCGCATCCGCTGAAGAATCCCGGCCTGGAGCTCACCGGCCCGTGGCATCCGCTGGATATGGCTTTCAATGCTCTCAATAGCCCGGCGCCCATGAACATGCCTGATTTTGAAGACGCGTCGCCCACGCACTTCCTCCCCGACGGCACACCGAGCAACGTCCCCGTAGGCGTTTTTGCGGCGTTGCAGAATGCCAAGGAAATTTTTGCAGGCAACTGGACCGGCAAACCCTATGAGGTTGTGAAGAAGGGAAAGACGCGCTCTTACAACATCACCAAGCCTCCGGCACAGTGGCCCACTCGCTTTGGCCGTCCGCCGGGACTGCATATCAATTACGACCATGTCATCGTTGATGATCGGCCCGCTCCAGCCACAATCGTGATCGCCACGCTCTGGGCGTTCAACAATTATGACTCGCTCAAAAACGCTGGCAGCGGCGTTTATTTCTACATTCCCAAACTGCAAACGCCCAAAGAAGCTTTGATCGTGGAAAAGATTCTCTCGCGGCTCGAAGGCATGGTTGGAATTCCCGCAGGTTCCATCAAGATCAAGATGCTCTATGAAGAAGGCAACGCCGGCCGCACGCTTCCGGCCATTGCATGGACTTTGCGCCGCCGCCTTCTCGGCACCAACGTAGGCCGATGGGATTATCTCGGCAGCCTGATTGAAATGTGGAAGGACGATCCCAAGGGCGTCTATCCTGATCCGCAATCCATCGGCATGGCCTCGCCCAACATGATTGCTTACCAGCGCTTCAACGCGCTCATGATGCTGATGGGCGGCATGAAAAACGGCGAACTGGAAAATGCCGCGCCTATCGGCGGTATGGCCGCGGTAATGATTTACCAATCCAGCGATCCCTATGGCCGGTCTCGCTACAATCCGCTGGCGCTGCGCGCCATGGTCATCGACAAGCTGCGCGAACGGTTGCTCGGGCTGATCTTTGTGCCCGACGAGCCGCTGGCAGCGGGCCAGCAACCCACGCTCGAGGACATGTTGGCCAAACGCGTGAAAGGCCATCTCTATGATTGCTACCGCCAGAGCTGGGTCGCCAGTCCGGAAAAAGATTACGTCGCCGCCGGTAATGCGCCGTTGCAGGCCAGGGTTGAGCAGCTTCAGTCAATCCTTGACGCGCCTAAAGACACGGCCAAAGTAAAAGAGCAGTCTGTACCCACGGCCACCAGCGGCCTGAGTGATGCCGAGCGCAGCGTGCTTGAATCGCGCGGCCTGCTGAATTTGCAGGGCAAGATTACGCCTCAGGTCATCACCAAAGAATCGCTCGACACGCCGGAAAAACTTCTCTCACCCGAACGATGGGAAGCAATCTACGCCATCCCCAAGGGCGAGATTACCATTGAGCGCATCCAGCACGCGTTCTACATGGCGGCGAATTACGGCTTCCAGATCCTCAACGGCAACTTCGCCGCAGCCATTGACGATTACGAACTCAAGTTGCGCTTCATGAATGACTTGGCCACCTACCGCATCGATGTCTCATGGCTCTGGACTTTGCTGCGCCACCAGGCCGTCATCACCAAAGATGGTTACCTCAAGCGCCCCGCCATGACGGAAGATGGCGTTGAGCCCGCAGAAAATGCCGATCACGTAAAGGCCGGCACACGCTTCACCAAAGACCTGTTCGACAAGCTATGGAAATACCACAATGAGTGGACGCAGGCGTTCTTTGCCGAGCAGGACCATCGCGGCGAGCGTGGCCGCTTTGATCGTGACAAAGCCACATTGATCATGGAGATGCTGATGAAGCAGCTGCCTTCGCCGCGTTACATTCAGCACAGCGCGCGCGTGCTCTTCGTTGTTGGGCAGGCAAACAAGCAAGAAGGCAAGCAGATGCTGGAAGCAATCTTTGACCTCACGCGAGAAGAGGCCGTTAAGCGCGTCCAGGCTGGCGCCTTGAGCCCCGCAGCGCTCGCGGCACATGATTACGTGTTCGATATCTTCCCTGAAGGTGGAAAGCAGATTGCGCCATCGAAGGGAAATGCGGCAGACTAACTTTTGATTATCTTCTAAAACAACGTCATCTCGAGGGCCGTACGCGAACGCAAGCTTTCTTCATTGCGTGAGCAGGCCCGAGAGACCTTGTGCTTTGCTTATTAAACCAAGGCCCGCAGACAGTGCATCGCCTGTGTAAAACCTGTGCACAAGTAGAATTCTCTCTCTGTGGAAGCTCACCTTATGTGGGCGAATAGTGGTATTTTCTTAAACAGAGAAATTCCCTGATCATGGCAACGCAACATCAATCGCAGCCCGCAGAAGCTTGCCCGGTATGTGACGGCACCGGATGGAAGCAAGTTGCGGTCCCCGGCAAAGCCAGCCGCATGACGCGCTGTGATTGCCGCATTTCCGCCCGCAATCAGCAGTTGCTGGAAAAAGCTGGCATCCCTGCCCGCTACAAAAACTGCACGCTGGCCAACTTCAATCTGGAGATACATGAAATTTCTCTCTCGGTCAGGAATGCTCATCGTGATGCGCAGCGCTTTGTCCAGGAGTATCCGCTGGAAAAACAGGGAATGTTGCTGATCGGCTCCATCGGCGTGGGCAAGACCCACTTAGCCGTCGGGATGATCCAGGCATTGATGCAGGATAAAGGCGTGCCCTGCCGGTTCTGTGACTATCGCGAGCTGCTCAAAGAAATCCAGAACTCTTATAACCCCGCAGTGCAAGCTACTGAGTTGGAAATCCTGCGTCCAATCCTTGAAGCTGAAGTGCTGGTGCTCGACGAACTGGGCGCAGTGAAATCTTCAGAATGGGTCTGGGATACAGTCAGCTACATTCTGAACAGTCGCTATAACGAGCAGAAGACCACCATCATCACCACCAACTTTCCTGATGGTCCCTCCGGCAAGGCTGAGAAAGAAGTCTCCCGTTTAAAGAAATCCCGCGATGAAGAAGACGCCCGCTCCGCCTCGCGCGAAGAAACACTGGGTGATCGCATCACCGATCGCATGCGCTCACGCCTGCATGACATGTGCCGGGTCCGCACCCTGAAGGGCCCTGACTTCAGGACTCTTCACAAAACCAGGGCCTAACTGGCCTCCATTCTCTTTTTGTACAAAGATTTCAGTATGGAAGCGAAGGCTGGTCTTCGACAATGTCCGGTTCTCTGCTCAAGATGCCTGCCGCTTACTTCTTCTAAGAATATAAAGACTTATATCTATATAAATACAGTAGTAGTAGCAGATGCCTGTGGAAGCTTCGGATATTGCGCCAACAGCGATGGATAGAGGCGATTCACCATGCACAGGCTGTGAAGAAGCAAGTCCCGGATCTGATGACCGTGTGAGAAAAATGACGGAGCGGGCAAGAGAGACTGAGCTTTCCAACCAAATCCACAATACAGAAGTGATCGTCCGGAGGAAGCCGTGGAAATCACGATCAACACATCAACTCGAGCCTGCAAAGACGGCCAGAAACTAACGGCGCGTTTTCCGCAACTCCAGGAATCCTGTTCTGGAAAACGAGTAAACAAAATCTTCCTGCCATTTACATTCCTGATGCGCGTCAGCATTGCCCTGTGCCAGACTGAATAGGTCAATGTAGTTTTGTGAGCAGGTCCTGAGACATTGCTGGCCCATTCCATCCCGTTCTCCACCGATCACGCTGCGGACTTCTTTGCTCAATTCCCCGCCGCGCCAGCTGTGTTTGCTCTGCGCGGCGCGGACGAGGCTGCCGAGCCTTACGTCAGCAAGACCACCAACCTCAGAAAACGGCTGCAGAGGCTGCTGGCCCCGCCGGAGTCACAGTCCAAACGGCTGAACCTACGCGAACGCACCGCGTACGATTGAATACTTCGCTTACAGGGTCAGACTTTGAGTCTGTGCTGCTGCTCTACCAAGCCTTGCGGCAGGAGTTTCCGGACACATACCAGAAGCGCCTCCGTCTGCGTCCTGCCCCGGTGGTTCGCTTGAATCTGGAAAACGAATATCCGCGAGCTTACGTCACCACGCGCATAGGCAAGCTGGTGGCCGCTCACTCTACTATGGCCCGTTTCCGCTCGCGGGCCGTGGCGGAAAAATTTCTCAATGATTCGCTAGACCTGTTCAAGATGCGTCGCTGCACTTTTGACCTGAATCCTGATCCCAGTTTTCCCGGCTGCGTTTACTCTGAGATGAAGATGTGCCTTGCGCCTTGTTTCAAGGGCTGTACCGACGAAGCTTACGCGGCTGAGGTCGCGCGGGTGCAGGAGTATTTTGATTCCGGCGGCAAGTCTCTGCTGCGCGAGTTGGAAGCCGAGCGGGAACGCCTTTCTACTGAGTTGGATTTCGAGGCCGCAGCGGCGCAGCACGCAAAAGTGGCCAAGATCAAAAGCATTCTTTCCGCATGTGACGATATCTGCGGACGCCTTGATCGCCTTGACGCGGTCATTCTCCAGCCTTCCGCCGAGCCGAAATTCATTGCGCTGTTTCGCTTTCATAGAGGCGAGTTGCTGGGGCCGGCGCCTGTTCCAATGGAATCGGAAGGCGCAGGACCAAAAGACACCAGACCAGAAGGCGTCGAATCAGAAGATGTCGGATCAGAAAGTAACCGGAAAATCTCAAGCTGGAAAACCACGAGCCCGCTCCAGATCCCGATAACACACCGCAGCCTACTTTAACGGAGCCCCTGTCAGCCCAATCCCTCAATGGCCGCATCCGTGCCGCCGTGGAATCGCTGGAAGCGAGTGGAAGCTCTTCCGCCCAGCGTTTCAGCCAGGAGCTGGCTATCCTCAAACGTTGGTATTATCGCACTCACAAAGTGGGAGAAATATTCTTTGCCAATGATGGCGGTGACCTGCCCATGCGCAGGATTGCGCGCGGAGCGATACGTGTATATCGCGGCGAGAAAGAAGCGCCACCCTTGCCGCAAATCGAACAGCAACATCCTTCATGAACACAAAATTCCAGTGGCTGCCCTTCCCACGAAGTGAAGAATGCGAACGCAATTGAGTGCTCCGGTTTCCTTGGATCGTGTCATCATCGGACCCACTCTGGTGTACTACGCATTCCACTCCAATGGGTAGAGTTGGAACGGCGCTGTCTCGCTGGGATACATCTATGGCAGCATGTTCTACCAGTCACGGGTTCTCGTGGTGGGAGGGCTCGTTCTGAGAGCCTGCGCACGGGAAAATTTTATCAATGCGCTCTCAGCCGGAAGGCGAGATGACCAGCTTCCGCCTTCGGCCTCATAGTGAGAGTGGTCCCCAGGGCAGGGTGTAGTTAGGCGAAAAGGAGATCGCGCCGCAATGCAATAAATTCGAGGGGTCACGCCGGAGATGTAACTGCAGCCATAGAAATCTCCCGTTTAGTCTTGAACTCGGCGTAAAGCACGGAAAAAGAAATGAATAGCGGCGATTCCAGCATTGCAGCTATTGAAACAGAAACCAGCCAGGTCACATAAGGGTCGACCTCTGGTGTCAAAAGCCCATATTGCCAAAGCTCATCCAGAGCAAGGTTGTAAAGCCAGAACATGCCATAGCCAACGAGGGCCGACTTGATCAGGAATAGCATGAAGAACAGCTCCCAATGCCCGGTCTTCTTCAGGCTGTTGCTTAAGGTTTGGCGTAGCGAAATGGCAGGGTCCGCTATTAGTTCCGGGATTGCCAGACCAAACTTCGAAAACAGAGTTAGAAGTGCCAGCGCCAGCCCATCAAACGCAAGCGTTACCACCCAATTGTTCTTGATCCACGAAGAACGACCCAAAAGATCAAAGGCTGCAAAGAATACGGCAGCACGGCATGCCCAGAACATCGTCCAGGTAAGCAAGGTAACCGCAACAATGGCAGGCAACCGCCTTCTTGCCGGGCTGTAAGCGTCGGCGAGAGGCGAACCACCGGGCGTCCCAAGAACGTTCGCAGCAATGGCGGCAAAGAAGAAGGCGCTGATCGTCCAATAGACCGCCCCTTCACTCCAGCCCTGAAAAACGCCTAGCAACACAAATTTCGGGGACCACCGAGGCAGGGCGTGAAATAATCGCGGATACACGCTTTTCTCAAGAAAGTGAAAGCCAGAAACTACGACTGCAGGTAAGAGTGCAATCCGGAAATAGGTCCAAAATCTTTGTGCATAGAGTCCATAGCTGCGGGCCAGAACGTATCCCCAGGTGATCGTCCCTAAATTTGGATCGCTCATGCCTGTTTCCAGATCATGCATGCCCCACCGCCTTTGCTGAACTCTTCCGATATATCACTTTCACGCTTTCTCGCCATCTTTCGTCTAAGCCTACCAGCGACCATTCGATTGCTGGCGAAAAATAGCGCAACAGCGTATCAGTAGCGGGATGCACTCGCAATGAAGGCGCGACGAGCATGAGCAACGGAGGCCGAGGCGAAAGCTGAAGGCCGGAGAAGTACCCATGCTGCTGGAACTCGCCGCGGTTATGATGCCACAGGACACGGGCCCAGTAATCCAGCCCTTGCAGCGGCAGATGCATGTCTTCATCAGCCTTCAGCTCCAGCACTGCAAGCCGCGCATCGCGAGTGCAGGTAAGCACGTCAATCATCGCGCGGTCAGAAGCGGAAAATGCCGGCACCTGCGAGTACACATGCGCAGGATCCAGGCCGGAATCCACGGCGGCAACATTCTTGAAGACCAGAGATTCGAGCCAGCGCTCCGGATACATGCGCCACAGCGGATCGCGACGGTCGCCATTGGGGCTTCTAGCTTCGACTACTGTCCTTATGAATTCGGCGAACGCCGGCTCGGTTTGATCACTCAGTCGCGTCTCATATCCCGGCGGACCAAAGATCACATCTTCTGTCACCTGAAATCTCCCCGGCGCATTGGCCAGCCTTGCGCGCGTAAGTTCCAATCCATGAAGGCGAAGGGACAGCTCGGTAGCAGAGACGACGGTGATCTCTGTTTGTGGCGCCAGCCCCATGACCTTGCTAACGGTTGCCGCAAAGCGTGCTCGCACCTGCGCCGCATCGGGCAGGCGCACAAGCCTGGTCTGGATGTTGCCATGGTCAGAAAGATCGATCTGGGTTGAAGATTCGTCACGCTCATCGAATTCAAACAGTTGAAACTTTGCCGCGGCGTGGTTCAGATGTGCCAACCGAATCTGGATCGTCGATGATGTCTTTGGAGGAACGTACAGCCGCAAACCCTCCACCATCGTACGTCCGGCTTCGCGCTCACGGCATGCGTCCAGCCAGAGCAGGCCAAAAGTAAGCGTCGCGTCCACTGACGCTTGTGTTTCCTGCTGGTTCACGCCCATCACCGCGAATGCGCTGCGGCCTTTGCGAAGCAGCCCGCGCGCGTACACGGGAGAAAAGCTGCGCTCCAGGTCCATCGAAGTTGAAAGCTTGGATTTGTCCAGCGCCCAGCCCGGCATATCGCGGCGGAGAGCACGCTCCAGCAATCGTGCGTAGCGGCTTCGCGTCGCTTTCTGCACCGTCGGCGGACGGCGATCACGGTTGCGGCATATCTCCATCTTGATGGGACGTGCCTGCCCGAAGCGCCGCGCAGTCAACATCAACACACCGTTCTTCAACTCAGCATCAAGCACGTGGCGGACTACGTTGCGCTCCGGCGACCACAGATGAAGCAGACACCGGTCTTTTTCAGATGACAGCGAGTATTGCGCCGTCTCCAGATCAAACAGCTCCTGCCCATCTTCCAGGAACACGGCACTGCGTGACGCAGCCAAGAATTCCTGAAGTGAACGTGCGAGCAGGTCGGGTGTCATCAAGTCTCTCGTATAGATTCAATATGCTACTTTGTCCGGCTTAGATTTCCATGCTTCAAACGGCGCTAGGGCCTTTGCATCGATAAGTTGCTCAATGGGCAGCTCCTGTTGCGCAAATGGCAAGCACACCTGCGTCTTGATGAATGAATCGTCAAATCCTGCGTCCGCGGCAGCCCCTGCGTTGGCGGCGAAGTATACATGTGCGGGCCGCGACCAGTAGATCGCCCCCAGACACATGGGACACGGCTCACAACTGCAGTAAATCTCGCACCCGGTAAGCTCGAAATTGTTTAATGCGCGGCAGGCCGCGCGTATAGCCACAACTTCAGCATGGGCTGTCGGGTCAAAAGTTGCCGTAACCTGATTCACGCCGGTCGCGATGATCTTGCCATCCTTCACCACCATTGCAGCAAAAGGACCGCCTCCACCTTGTGTAACATTCTCAATCGCCAACTGAATTGTTTTCTGAATGAGTGCGTTGCGGTCCATCTTATTCCCTTAATCTAAGCGTGGTCCTTAACTATTAGCAGCCATCGTTTTCAGATAAATCAGCCGTAGCCGCATCACAGCGTCATTCGGAGTGCTGCCTTCGCTTGAGCGTCTGGTCCAGATAAGCCAGATAACCGCATAAAAGCCGGTATGTGTCGTAATAATTTGTAGGACGGAACTGCGTGGTTGCGCCGGTGGCGACGTTCTGCTGTGTAAGCGAATGAATCGTGATTTGCGGAATGTGCCGCGCCGCAAAAGGATCAGAATCCGTAGCGCCGGCGGCCGCGATATCGATCTGGCTGGCAGAAAGCTTCAACGCATAAACCATCACCATCAGGTCATGGACCAGGTCTTTGTCGGAATGGTCGCTCCATACTTTTGTCGGGGAAAGGCCAAGCGCATCCACATTGACCATGGCTTCAGCGCGCTCCAATTGCTTGTGTCCCAGATGGTCGGCAAAAAACTCAGCTCCCACGGGATGATCGCCGCTATCGGCAAATGCCACGAACACAAAACCGTGGCTGCGCTTTCTGGTCCGCAGGCTTTGGTAGAGCGAAGGAAGAATTGCCGCTCCGCTCCAGTTGTCTAAGGGGCGTTGCGCGGAAGAATTGCGGTCATAGTGCGCGCCCACAATTACGGTCTCGCCATCTTCACTGCCAAGGCGGCAGATAATGTTTGGGCTGTCAACGCCGTCAACCTTCTGCTCCACCAGAGACTTTCCGTTGCACCCGGCAGTACTGAAGAGATCCTTCAGTTTCAATGCCCGCTCTGCATTCGTCTCCGGAATGGTCTTCATTCGTTCCAGGACCGCGGCTTTTTCGACAGGGGTAAATTGGACCCGTTGCGCCGGAGAGGCCCCGCATAGGATAAGAACCAGGAGTTGATAAATCAGAGCCTTCCCGCGCATCGTCTGGCTATCTTACACGGCGAACGGGATGTCTTGAAATTGGCGAGGAGGTTAGTTGTTCAGATTAACCCGTGCAAGCAACGCCTGGAACCGTTGGTCTTTGCGAAGATTGTCGTATCTGGGATCGACTTTAATATTCGTGAGCGCCGGGGAGCGCTCCTTATAAGCCTCCTCCAGAAGCGACAAGATTTTTTCGTGCTGGGTTGATCCGTTGTAAGCGACCAGACGAGCCAGAAGGGCATCGGAACGCAGGCTGGGTGACAATGCTTCAAATCTTGCCAGTGCGTGCTGCGCCTGGGCCACATTGCCTGAATGATTATAGATGTAGGCTGTGAATGCCCAGTACCATGGGGGGTCCTCTCCATTTCCCATCAGCTCATTTTCCTTGAGCGCCTCCGCAAATTTTCCCTGCTGCACATACGTGGCGGCCAGAAAGGCGCGTGCGTTGCTGAAACCCGGGTCCATGTCCACCACAGCGCGGAATTGATCGATCGCGCGGTCGTACTTCCTGGCATAAAAGAGGATTGCGCCGCGGTCTGTGGCGATAATCAGCGACATGGGATCGAGTTGGCGGGCCCGCTCGCTTTCAGCCAAGGCCTCATTGAAACGCCCTTGCCAGGCAAGGTACTCCGCATACCACTGGTGTGCAGTTGCGTAGTCAGGATTCAGCTGAATGGCGCGCCGAAACTCCTTTTCGGCAGTTTGCCAATCATAGTCATAATTTTCAGCCACAAGCGCCAGCGACGCATGTGCTTCAGCAAGAGAATCGTCCAACGCCAGCGCATTCAGAGCCGTGGCTTTCGCTTTCGGCATAAACTCCTGTTGTGGCGCTGCATACCAGGTGCTCATCAATCCAAAGGTGTCTGCCAAGCCCGCGTAAGCACTCGCATATTTTGGATCCTTGGCGATTGCCTGCTGGAAATAATTCGCGGCTTGCAGAAAGCCCGCTCTTGTCCTCTTATTCCAGAAGTAGCGGCCCTTGAGATAAAGATCGTAGGCTTCATAGGAAGCCGTGGAGCGGGTTGGGGCAGGATGGTTCGCCGCTTTCACCCCGTTGCTTTCACCCAGGCTGATCTGAATTTCATCGCCGATCTCCTGGGCTATTTCGCTCTGGAGCGCCAGTGAATTGTTCAACTCGCGGTCATATTCCCGCGCCCAAAGGTGCGTCTGGTCTTTTATCTGGATGAGTTCTGCGGTAATGCGTACCCGGCTTGAATCGCGCCGCACACTGCCTTCCATCACATACTGCACTCCCAATTCACGCCCAATCTGGTCCAGTGGCTTGGGGCTCTGCTTGTAGAGCATGACGGATGTTCTGGCAATCACTCCCAGATGGTTCCGGTTCAGGCGAGTCAATTCAGCGATCATCTCTTCGGTCAGCCCGTCACTGAAGTAGTCCTGCGCGGGATCTCCCGTGAGGTTCTGGAAAGGCAAAACGGCCACCATGACCCGCGTGACCGGAGCACTACTTTTCGAGGCCTTGCGCACCCATTGAAAGTAACCGGCCACGAGGAGCGACAATATCAGCACTGCTCCGGCAACTATCTTCCACATGTCTTGATGCGGCGAGGCTGTGGTGGCCGCGATGATAGGCGCTTCCGGCGTTTCCTGCTTTGGTGTTTGAACAGATGGTTGCGCAGAAAGAGGTGGGTCAGAGGGTATCCGTTTTACATCGGCCAAAAAACGGTAACCACGACTGCCCACAGTTTCTATAAAACGGGGAGTGCTCGCCGAATCGTTCAGGACTGTCCGGAGTTTATTGATTGCGCTGCTGATGTTGTGGTCAAAATCAACGAAGGTGCCATCCGGCCATAACCTCTGGCGCAGTTCATCACGGCTGATGATTTCGCCGGGCCTCTCCAGCAAACAAACCAGCAGTTGAAACGGCCTTGCTTGTAGCTTGAGCCGCACGCCATGCTTGCGGAACTCACCCCCGGGGAGATCAACAGTGAAAACTCCAAATTCATAGCTTCGGATCGGTTCGGCCGCGGTTGCCATTTGTTTACCTTTGGGCTTGGGCGCTGAAGGGGGCAGCCCGCCAAGTCTAGCACACGTAAGGTTGATGATTCCTGCCGATAAACGCCATGATTGCAGCAACTTGGGTGGTGATCCACAAATGGTTGAAGGATGAATTCGGAACTATTGACCTTACATGTGGCCGGAGATTAGAAAACCTGACACAAGGAGATGGGATGAGGCAGCTTTACACAAAGGCGATACAGAGAATGACCAGCCCGCGGCGCCGCTCCTTGGTTGCCGCAATACTGGCCGCAATATCCATTACGACGCTGGTTTCAGCCGATAGTCACCTGAACAATCTCAGGCCATTTGACGACCCCACCGGCCGGGTGCGTACCGTGAGCACGAGTGGCGAAGCTGAGGTTAACAATGCTTTCTTTCAGAGTCTGGGCACCAATGGCCGCAGCTGTGCAACCTGCCATCAGGCGAGCGACGCATGGACGGTTACGCCGGAGCACATTCGCGCACGGTTCAATGCTTCGAACGGAACCGATCCCATTTTCCGGACCGTGGATGGAGCCAACTGTCCCAGTGCCGATGTGACTACACTGAGCGCCCGGCGCAAGTCCTACAGTATGCTGCTGAATAAGGGGCTGATCCGCGTCTCAATCGGTGTCCCCGCCAATGCGGAATTTGCCGTAACGGGGATCGACGATCCGCATAGCTGCGCTGAGACAACACCAGCGGGGCTGGCTCTATTCCGGCGTCCGCTGCCATCTACCAATCTGCCCTTTCTCACTACAGTCATGTGGGACGGACGTGAATCCTTCAAAGGGCAGACGCTTAACTTCAACCTGAGCGACCAGGTGGTCGGGGCGACGCTGGGCCACGCACAGGCCAGCCAGCCACCCACCAGCCGACAGGTTGCCGAGATCGTGAGTTTTGAACTATCGAACTTTACTGCCCAGATTGATGACGATAAGGTGGGCGAACTGCACGCCGATGGCGCGCAAGGCGGACCGAACGCCCTGGCTGTCCAGCCGTTCTCGGTTGGGATCAATGATCCGCTCGGCGGAACGCCTCCTGGCGTCAATTTCAACCCCGTGGCCATGACTGTGTTCTCAAAATGGGCGGGACAGAACGATGAAGATTCGCATGAAGGCAAAAATGCGATGCGCGCAGCCGTGGCTCGCGGAGAGGCGCTGTTCAACACCTTTCCCATCCCGATCTCAGGCGTGAGCGGCCTGAATGATCTGCCCGGAGTGCCTGCTTCGTTTGTCGGAAGTTGCACAACGTGCCATAACACACCAAACGTGGGCAATCATTCCGTTTCACTGGCCCTTAACATCGGCGTAACGGAAGTTCCGCCGGTTCCGGCGCTCGATATCAGCGGCCTGCCGGTTTATACCATTCATTGCGCCACAGGCGCGCAGACGCCGATCAACCACGATTCGACGATCCAGACGACAGATCCGGCCCGGGCACTGATCACCGGGAAATGCGCCGATATAGGCAAAACGAAAGGGCCGATCCTGCGGGGATTGGCGGCAAGAGCACCGTATTTTCACAACGGCTCGGCAGCCACACTCAGAGACGTCATCAATTTTTACGAACAACGTTTCCAGCTTAACTTTACGAAAGAGCAAAAAAGCGATCTCGAGGCATTTTTAAGGAGTTTGTAAGACGGTTTCCGGGCGAGTCTGCTTTTCTCTCAGAGAAAGACGGATGTTCAGCCGCGGGTAAGAGGGTAACTCTTACCCGCTTCTTGCTTGGCATTCGCAGGGCATGCAGGAAGCGCAGACAATCGTTCTGTAGGTTGGGGCTAAAGATGCCGTGGTGCTTAGATGGATCGCAGAAATAGATGTAGCCAGTTTCAGGAGGATTCACTTTTTCGTCGATTCGAAACGGAATCCCGCGCCACGCACTCTTCGCAGATAGCGGGGCTGTTCGGGGTTAACTTAAATCTTGGACCGCGCTTTCGACGCATTCCTAAGGAGCTTGTAAGACTTTGCGGGCAAGTCTGCTTTTTTACAGAAAGAGAAAGACGGATGTTCAACTGAGCGGGTGAGAGAGAAACTGATACCCACTTTCTTCTTACATAATATGCTCAGGTACTACTGAGAGCGGTTACGCAATCCCCGTCCCAAGACGCAGATTGTTGTAAACGGACGCCCGGTCCTATTGAATATTCATTGGAACAGTAAGCGTATGGCTAACACCGGTTGATCCAACCTGCTGGCCAACTGTGATTGTAAGCGGCGTTGTGTTGCCGCCTTTGGAGCTTCCTCCACAGGCAACTAGGGAACCCGCAAATATCATTACGACGGCCAGTGCCACCATGCCCCACCTCCAGCGCCGCCGGAAGGCCAGTACGATTCCCGATAAGCACACCAGACCCCATAACAGGGGCAAGCTCCGATGCAATGACGCCGCTGCAGCAGGCGGAGTCACAGAGACCGTTATTTTCTGTCGTGGATTCCCATCGGCAAATAGGGCGGTGAAGCCACTTGGATTCGTTGTGCACATCGTCCCAGCCGGGCCACCGCTGCACTGCACCTGGGAAAAGGCGCTGAATGGCGTGTTCAATCCAAGTCCGGCCAAAGACCAAACGGTGAACGTGGCTGTTTGGCCTCGGCTCACGGTAATTGTTGCCGGCGCGCCCGGATCCAGAACAACAGCAAAGTCGTTGCTCGGTATATTCATTCCTGTCCCAGTTAGTTGGACCGTCTGCGGACTTCCGGGAGCGTTGTCACTGCTGATGAATTGTCCTGTCCTGGTACCGGCGGCGGATGGCTTGAATTGCAGCCCGCCCGTAACACTTGACCCAGCTGCCACGGTTACCGGGTTCGCAAGATTGGTAGCAGGATCAAAGCTGAAGTCAGAAGAACTGAAGCTGAATGTGGCAGTCAAAGGCGCCGTGCCGGAATTGCTGATCTGCAATGGCTGAAAAAATGGAGGCGGAACACCGAAAAACGGCGTGGGAACACCTACGGCGACAGGCCCCATATCCACCGAAGTAGGCGTAGCATTGAACGTCGGAGTTCCCTGGAAGGCCCTTGCGCTTACTCGCAAAACGAGGAGAGAGACTGAGATAACGATAGTAAAAAAAGTTTTCATATGCATGGAACTAACCTCCCATGAGAATACTCTTAAAGCAGAAGCATTGTTGGTCTTAGCAATTAATCAACCACTGCTGCCTGCAGAGTATAGCCAATGAAAGAGAGCAAGCGCCAAGCCTCAGATGCTCATCGATGGGTGATTCGATGCAGTCCTATGTTCCAAATGAACACGGGGTTACGCGACTTTGAAAGTCATCTTACCTTCAATCTTATCCAGGTAAGCCCATGGCACATAGGGATCATGGGTGAACATAGTGAGCCAATTTTCCGGAATGGCGCGAGCGTAATATCGCTTGCGATTGTCCAGCACTTCCATGGGAAACAGGTCATAAGCCATAGACCACGTGGGTTCCAGGTGCCAGGTGGTGGGAATCAGGTCTGAAATATAACAGGCGGTCTTGCCGCCGCTGCGTAGAAACACAGCCCACATGTTCCGGGTGTGCCCGGGCCATACTTCCACAGAGATTCCCGGCACAATCTCCTGCTCCTTATTGCCATCGAGCAATGTCATCTGCCCGCTGCGGATGAGCGGATCATAATTGTCACTGATGTAGCTGATGCGGTCGCGATCGGTCTGCAGCTTGCCATGTTCCCATTCCCCTTTGGGAGCGAAGTATCTGGCATTGGGAAAAGTGGCCACCGCAAAGCCATCTTTATACACTGTATTCCAGCCGCAGTGGTCGAAGTGCAGATGCGAATTGATGACTATATTGATCTCTTCCGGCTTTGTGCCTGCCGCGCGCACGCTCTCCAAAAGCTTCTCTTCAGGAAGGTAAAAGCTCTTCGTCCGTTCGGACAATTTATTTCCGATACCAGTTTCAATCAGCACTGTCTGCTTGCCGGTACGGACGAGCACGGAGTTGCAGCTTACCCGGATGCGGTTTAAGTCATCGGCAGGAACCTTGCGCTGCCACATCACTTTTGGGATGATGCCGAAAAAAGCGCCGCCATCGGCTACATACGTTCCATCGGAAAGCGCGGTGAGCTCAAATTCACCCAGTGTGATGGTCTGGTTCTTCAATGCCGACTACTCCGTGCCCAAAAGCTCGCGATGGAAGTGCGACCGTATGCGTGTAAACAGATGGACGCGCGTTCCAGGCCCGGAGATGCTATGGGTCTTCCGCGGATAAAGCTGCAGATCAAACTGCTTGCCCGCGTTGATGAAGGCATTGATCATCTGCATAGTGTTCTGCATGTGAACATTGTCGTCACTGGTGCCATGGACTTCCAGCAAATGGCCTTTCAGGTTGGCCGCATACGTAATCGGCGATCCCTTTTTGTATCCTTCTTCATATTGCGGCAACAGGCCTGCGTAACGCTCCGTGTAGATGGAATCGTAATCTCGCCAGTCCGTCACAGGCGCTACGGCAACGCCGGCTTTGAAGCGATCAGAGTGCGTCATGGCCTCAAGCGTCATGTAGCCGCCATAACTCCAGCCCCACCAGCCCATGCGCGAGCCATCCAGCTGCGGGAATTTCTGCAGGGCCTGGTCAATGGAAGCAAGCTGGTCTTTCAATTCAACCTCGCCGAAGTCATGCATCAGCGCGGCAGCAAACTTTTTCCCGCGCCCGCCCATGCCCCGGTTATCCACGATCAAAACGGCGATGCCGTCTCGCATGAGGATTTCATTGAACAGGAAATTAGCGCCGCCCCACACATTGCGCACACTCTGCCCGTGCGGACCTCCGTACGGATTGTTGAGCAGCGGAATTTTCTTCCCTTCGCTATTGGGTGGAAGAAATAACATTCCGTGCAGTGTTGTGCCATCTTCAGCTTTGAAGTCCACAAATTGCGGCGCGATCAGGTTGAGAGAATCGACACTCTTGGATCGCCAAAATGTATCGCAGCTTCCACTCACATGGCAGAAGGCCAGCTCCGGAGGAGTCATGATCGCGGAAAAGTGGTCGACGTAGTTTTTGGCATTGGGGGACAGCGCGGCATCGTGCATCCCGGGTCTGTTCTGAGTCAGGATCTGAAAGTTGCTGCCATCCAGTTTGACGCTGCAGAGATGTCCCTGGCGATCATCTCCCGCATTCGCCGTGAAGTAGACCGTTCCGGCCTCGTCGTCAAAGCCTTCGACTTTTTGTACTTCAAAGTCGCCCTTGGTGATTTGGTTGACCAGTTTTGCGTCCGCGGCAAGAGGATTAGCTTTGTCAAAGGAATAAAGATAAAGATGAGTATGGCCGTCACGCCAGCTTGGCCATGTGAATTTGTCGCCGGATTTCAGGAATTGCAGGTTGTTGTCTGTCTCGATCCATGTGTCACTCGTTTCGCGCAGCACGCGACGCGACTTGCCGCTGGATGCGTCAACAAAATAGAGATCAAGCTGGTTCTGTGCGCGGTTGAGCACCGTGGCCCAGATCACGTTATCGCTGACCCAGCCGAAACGCGGCATGTACATGTCTTTGTCATCGGTCAGATGAAACCACTTCACCTCTCCGCCGCCGGCGTTTACCACGCCAAGCTTGACCTGCGGATTAGGATCGCCCACCTTGGGATATTTTTCGTTGTAAACCGTGGGATGCTGCGGGATGTAATCCGTAATGGGATACGTGGGGACCTTCGTCTGGTCCATTTGCAACAGCGTGATCCTTTTCGAATCCGGCGACCAGAAATAATTGCTGCGGACCTCCAGTTCTTCGCTATAGACCCAATCCACTTCGCCGTTGAGCAGATTGTCGTCACCGTTTGTGGTGAGCGCTTTCTCGGCCCCGCCGTCAATGTGCTTTACCACCAGGTTGTGCTTGCGGATATAAGAAACGCTTTTGCCATCAGTTGAGAATTTGGGTCCGTTGCGGATTCGCCGGGAGAGCTCAGCGCAACGTATTTGCCTGAAGCAAGCGTGAAGTACCAGAGCTGGCCATTTGTATCGAACAGGATATGCTCGGAATCCGGCGCCCAGTGGTAGCCTGCAACGTGGTAGCGTTCGCGATTGTCCTTCTCGCGATCATCCTTGGATCCCGTAACAGGCGGCTTCATGGCGGCAATTTTTTCTGACGCCACCAGCACCGCCGGCTTGCCCGAAGTTACGTCAATGTAATAAAGGTCGGCCTTGTCACCTTGCTCCTGATGCAGGAAGTAAGAGACTTTCTTGGCATCAGGGCTCCACTCAATCGTGTCCGGCGCGCGCCCGGTGAGCCCAGCCGGGGCATAAATGGATTGGATCGTCAGCTCTTGCGCGGTGGCGACGGCACAGGCGCACGTCATCAGAAAAACAGAAAGAAAAAGCCTCTTCACGGGTGGTCTCCAGGCGGTGCGGTGAAACCAAGAAGTTTAACACTAGCGATCAGCGGCCAGCCAAAACCATTTACCGCAACGGGCGCCAAGGACGCAAAGGAATGAAGAAACAATTAAGATTTTTCTTCGCGCACTTTGCGGCCTTTGCGGTGAAATAGCCGGGCTGAATGCCTGATAACCGAATGCCGATGGCTTTTTACGACTGCTCTTCCATCTGTCTTCTCAGCCTGCGTGACTCATTCAGCAATCCCATGCTGTGCATCAGGTGCTGGAGCGTCACAATTCCCACCAGGCGCTCCTGATCGACCACCGGGATCAAGCTCAGACCGCGCGAGGTAAGCTTGCGGAAAGCCGAACCGAGCGATTCCGTGCGTGAAGCAATCTCAAAGGCCTTGCTCATTGCGCCTTGAACGTAGCCATTCCCTTCCGCGCGGAGCCGGTCAACAATCGTCTGGCGCGTGATCACGCCGACAAGATCGCCGCCACTAACCACGGGAAAATCGTCCTGCAGGCAGTGGACAGCCTTATTCAGCGCGTCTTCAAGCGTGTCCGCCGGCGACAGCATGGAAAATTCCGTAAGCATAATGTCTTCCATCTGTACCGCCTCCACCACCGTTTGGAACATCACGGTACGCTCTTCCATTTGAGCTCCGATAAAAATGAAGAAGCCAATCAGCATCAGCCCCTGGATATTCAGCGCGGCCCCGGCCAGCATGAAGAGTCCGGCAAATATCTGCGCAATGCTAACCGCTCTTCGTGTGGCCAGGGGGAAATCCATGCGCCGTGCCAGAACCGCACGCAGGATTCGGCCGCCATCCAGCGGAAAAGCCGGCAACAGGTTTACAACGAACAGGCAGGTGTTGATCCAGAAAAAACTGGTAATTAAGTTCGCCGGTGTAAGCACCAGGGACGTGAGACGAATGGTATGCACCATGCCCATGGCGAAGATAGCTGCTGCCGTGATGCCCGCCAGAACCGCATTGACCAGCGGCCCGGCCAGCGCAATAAATATCTCTTTGCGCAGATTGCGGGCGCTTTCTTCCTGGATTGAGGGATCGCCCATGGTAAGTCCGCCGATGGGCAGCAGCACAAAACCTTTGATGGGAAATCCCTGGCGCGCGGAAACCCATACATGGCCGAATTCATGCAGCATTGCCGACAGCAAAATCAAGCCGGTAATGATGACGACGCGTGTAATCACCCGCGGACCGTTGCGGTTGATTTCCACCAGCAGCAGAAAGAGCAGCAGGACGACAAACGTAAGGTGGATGCGGATTTCTCTTCCGCCAAACCTCGCCGTGAATATTGACCAATTTCTCATTTTCCCTTGTCGCTGCTGCTGGTGCAATAGCCAATATTTTTGCTGCGCTCCAACACCGTTAAACTGCAACTGCCGCCGAATGGTCCTTTCTGCGCTTGTGGCAGGCAACTCGCCGCGCAAGTCGGCCGCGCTACGATCCTTGATCAGGGCGGCCGAGCCGACCTGTGATTCTATACGGTAAATTAGATGTTAGGCAGCGGAGTGCGGATCCCATGCGCGTGATCGCAGGAAAATACAAGAGCCGAAGGCTGGAAGCTCCTCCTGGCATGCAGACCCGTCCGACCTCAGACCGGCTGCGGGAAACTCTCTTCAACGTTGTAGCGCCGATGATTGCCGATTCCGTCTGGCTCGACCTGTTTGCCGGGAGCGGAGCAGTGGGGATTGAAGCGCTCAGCCGGGGCGCGCGCAAGCGTCTATTTCGTCGAGTCAGCCAGCGCCGCGGCCCGGACTATCCGCCAAAACCTGCACACCCTTGCGATCAATGAAGGCGCAGAGGTGATTGAACGCGATGCCGCCGTGGCGCTGCGCATGCTCGATTCACAGGCCGTTGCGTGTGACTTTGTCTTCCTTGATCCGCCGTACCGCAAGATGGGCGACTATGAGCAGGTGCTCGGATTTCTCTCGCAGTCGCAGCTGCTCGCCCCTGAAAGCCAGGTGATTGCCGAACACGACAAGCACTTTGATCCGGGAAATGAATCTGGTTCACTGCGGCGGCATCGAACACTGCGGCAGGGCGACGCCGTCCTGAGTTTTTATAAGCGTTAAGGGGTATGCAATCGGTTATCACCGCTGTTTATGCCTGTTTTCCACAGAGGCCTTAAAAAAAGCCGCATAAAATCAGGCGAAAATGCTTGCATCGGCCCTTGAAAATGTAATATACCCAATGAGTGCACTGAAAAACGTGCTCATATCCGACGCAAGTGCTCAATTTTCAAGGAGGAAAGATGGCAGCAGGCATGACCAAGACCCAACTCGTTCGCCACATGGCGGAGAAACTGGAAACGAACAACAAGACCGCAGCAACGTTCCTGGAAACGCTGGCGGAAACCGCGATCAAGGAAACCAAAAAGAACGGTGTGTTCGTGATTCCTGGCCTGGGACGCCTGGTAAAGTCCAACCGGAAAGCGCGCATGGGACGCAATCCGCAAACCGGAGAACCCATTAAAATCGCGGCCAAGACCGTGGTAAAGTTCCGCGTTGCCAAGGCCGTGAAAGACGTAATCGCTCCCAAGAAGTAACTTCTTCAAAACAGCAAACTCCAAAGGTCAGCCGATATGAGCTGGCCTTTTTCTTCTTTCTTGTCGCTTCGCTCCACGCCGCTGGAGTGCAACTCTTTATTTGAAGCTTGTTCTCGCCTGATGCAGGTAGGTTCTCCGCCCAAAACCGGACTTGCCTCTAATGGCGAAGTTGAATATCTATTTGCTCATATCCGTGATCTCAAACGAATCGATAAATTTCCTGATAGTGGGCGGATCTGACGGAGTAGTAAACATTACCATCACAGCATAGGAGTAATGTTTGCCCCAGTACAGATTTCCGACAATCGTCACCGTGACATTCAATGCGCAGCTAAGGCGATACTCGTGGCTGATGTAACCTTGGATGAGGTGTGAGCCCGCCGTGTCGGAGATGACGCTGCATTTCGGCAGTTCCTTGAAAACCGCATTTTTGAAGGTCTCATAAGTGGCATCGTTCACAGGCTGCTCTTGTGTCATCGTCGTATACACAACGCTATAAAAATTGGGCCGCACCGCGGAGGTAAGCGTGTGCGCTTGTATCCCCTCTTCACTTTTGTTGATCGTGTCAGTGGGCTCCGTTGGGAAGAGCACAGAAAAATTGCCCTCGGCGTTCTTGTATCTTTTCCATTCGTCGGTCTGGCCGGCAATTGGAGCCGCCAAGCAGAGTAGCAGCAATACATAAATAACAGGAGCGCGCATTTTCTGAACTCCAATTGTGGGATATTTTCCGGCGATTTTCCGCTTCAATCTCCACCAGCATCTCCGGCGAAATCAGCTTTGAAACCTCAACCATGCTGGTGGCAGGGCGAATCTCGCTGAAGAATTCTCCGTGGGCACGTCCAATTTTTCCAAGTCCGCAGAAATGTCGATCACATACATGCGAGTTCGCACCACATCTTTCATGCTGGCGCCGGCTCGTTCTAATGCCGATTGGATATGCTTGAGCGTCTGCACAGCTTGAGCGTGAGCATCGCCCACGCTGACAACATTTCCGCTGAGGTCGGTAGCCGTCGTGCCCGATACATGAATCACATTTCCCACGCGCACAGCGCGCGAGTAGCTGACGACAGGCTCCCATTTTGTTCCGCTGGAAAAATTCTGTCTTTTGACGGCCATTAGCGTGCTCCTCTTCCCCGGCTGTCGAGCACTTGGTTAACTAAGCTATCCGCTTCACGGTTGTACTGCCGCAAAACGTGATCAATAGAAAAATGCTCAAGCTTGCGCACCAGCGCACGCGCGCGATCATAAAGATCAATCAGCCCCGGACTTTTTACTTTGTAGCGGCCTTGCATCTGCCGGACCAGCAACTCGGAGTCGCTTAGCACCTTCAATGACAGATGCTTTTTCTGCACAGCAAAGTCCAGCGCAGCCAGCAGTCCGGAATACTCTGCATAGTTGTTCGTCTGTATACCCAGGTAATCAGAGAGCTCGGCGATGATCTCGCCTTTGGCATCACGCACGATCACACCATAAGCAGCAGGCCCGGGATTACCTCGAGCGCCCCCATCGATGTTGGCTTTGATCGCGGTCAGCGCGGGGCGACGCTCAGGTTTTTCAGGCGCGACTTTTTCAAACTCGAGCCTATCAAACCCGGGTCTATCAAATAATGATTTCTGGCTCAATGGCCTTCCTCCAGCCGAATGGCAAGCCGCTCCGGCAATCCTGCGGCAAAGATTTTTTCCATCGCGCCTTGGATGTTGTAGGGCACGCGGTAAAAGGTGACCAGAGCGGCGTCGGTGTCATACAGCAAGAATGCGGCCCGCGGGTCGCCATCGCGCGGTTGCCCTATCGATCCCGGATTCACCATATAAGTCGTGTTCGGCTTTAACTCCAGCTTGGCAGTCTGTTTGCCTTTGGCGGATTTGTAATCCGGCGCAAAGGACTTGCCTTGTCCCGTGTCCTCAAGCAGAAGGCAGCGTTGAACATGCGTATGACCAAAAAAAGTCAGCGGCACCGCTGCGTCCTGCAGGATCGCGTAAGCATCACTCGCCACAAGGATGTACTCGTCTTCATCCCGCGGCGAACCGTGTACCAGTTGCAAGTTGTCCATCGGCGAAATGGGACCGTGTGGCAGTTCGCGCAGAAATTGCAGATGGTCTTCAGTCAATTTCTCCCGCGTCCAAAGCGCTGCCAAACCCGCAATGGGATTGAAGTCATTCAAGTCGCTCATGCCGGAACACGCCTTATCATGGTTTCCGCGGACGAAAATCGACCCCAGTTCACGCGAGCGGGCGGTCACTTCATTCGGATTTGCGCCATAGCCAACGATATCGCCCAGGTTGTAAACCTGGTCGTATTCGGGAGCGGCGTCCAGGCAAGCCTCCAGCGCTTCAAGGTTGGCATGGATGTCAGAGAGAATCAGTACGCGCAAGCCTGCAGTCCTTAATGAGATGAATGACAACTGAGTGTATCAATTATTGTGACGACACTCGCGCCCAATGTCCCGGAGCAATCTCCAGCAGAGGTACAGCTCCTGCCGGACGCGCATCTTTTTCCACCATCGGCAGCGGCCGTGAACGATCAGTTTTCAGCGTGGGAATTGCGCTAATCAAACCGCGCGTGTACGAGTGCCGTGCAGATGAAAAAATCTCGTTGATGGGTCCCATCTCTACGATCTCGCCCGCATACATCACTGCTACGCGTTCAGCCACGCGCGAAACCACGCCCAGATCATGCGAAATAAAGAGCACCGCGAGCCTGTGCTTCTCCCGCAATGCGGCCAGCAGTTCAAGAATTTGCGCCTGGATGGTGACATCAAGCGCAGTGGTAGGTTCGTCGGCAATTAAAAGTTGTGGATTGTTTACCAGTGCCATGGCGATCATTACGCGCTGGCGCTGCCCGCCGGAAAGCTGGTGAGGGTAGTCGCGCGCTCGATTATCAGGATCCGGAATCGCGACCTCGCGCAACGCTTCCACTGTCCGCGTCCATGCTTCAGCTTTGCTCATGCGATGGTGCGCCAATACCGCCTCGGCCACCTGGTCGCCCACGCGCATCACTGGATTCAGAGCGGTCATGGGCTCCTGGAAAATCATGCTGATGCGTGCGCCGCGAACTTTTCGCATTTCATCATTCGGAAGTGCGAGCAGATCAGCTCCGGCAAAAGTGATCTTGCCTGTCGTGCGCGCCTGCGGCGGTAGCAGCCGCATAATGGCCAATGATGTGGCCGATTTGCCTGAGCCAGATTCGCCCACAAGCCCCAGTGTGCCAGATTCAGGAATAGAGAAGCTCACGTCGCGCACTGCGGCTACTTCGCCTGTTTGGGTGGCAAAGCTTACGTTCAGGTGCTCGACTTGGAGAAGAGTGGACATATCTATTCTGTTTGAACCACCGTCCAAGGCTGCCGTACAATTCTAGCGTGACTCAAGAAGCCGATGACCTGTTGAAAAAAGCGCTAACACTGCCTCCCAACGAGCGCGCCACACTTGCTGGCTCTCTGATCGACAGTCTCGAAGAGATGGATGAGGGTTCTGTTCAAGACGCTTGGGACGATGAAATAGCCCGGCGCATTGAGGAGCTTGATTCCGGCAAGGCCGAGACCATCTCCTGGGATGAAGTGCGCCGCCGGATTGCTGCCAAGCTCGGTCATGGTCAGTAAACCAACTGAATTTCTCCAAGCTGCTGCGTCTGAGTACGAGGCGGCACTTGATTGGTACTTTGAACGCAGCCCGGTTGCTGCTGAAAAATTCCACGCCGAAGTCAATCGTGCGCTTGAAAACATCGCAGAAAATCCCCAAAGATGGCCCACACATTCAATGGGGACTCGCAGATTTTTCCTGCCACTTCCCCTTCTCTGTCATCTATCGGGAACAGCCATCTATTATTCAAATAGTCGCCATTGCCCATGGTCATCGCCGGCCTGGCTACTGGAAACGTAGGCTTTAAGCTGCTTACGCGCTGACCTTATTCGCCGCAATCCCGGCCTCAACTCCCTGGTGCATTGCCGCAATGATTGCCGGTTCTTCTTTCAGCAGCGCGGCGGTCGCAGTGGCAAATTCGCTTTCTACATTCAGCCAGCCTTCGGCGGCAAGCTGCTTGGCCAACTCCAGCATTTTTTCCCGTGAGAAGTTTACGTACTGGCAATCATACGGATGCGCCACGCTTACCGGTGCGCCCTTGCCCGTTTTGACGCTTAGCCAGAAGACGCGGCGCTTCAGCATCTCTTTTACGTCTTGCTCTTGCTGCCGGGGAAACTCAATTTTCTTTTCTCGAAAGCTATAGAAGCGGCTGGTCACATGCACTGGCTGTAGCTTGCCGGACTTCACAAACGCAAGCTGCCCGTTGTCGATCGTCTTGCGGATCGAGTTCACCACCAGACTCTCAGCGTTCTCCGGCTGCGGTGAGCCCAGCGCATCTTTCATCGTTTGGGTCATTCCAACGGCTACTTCAACGTGCAAACCATCTTCATTCCCCAGCAATTCCGCGCGGCCGTGCAGCACATGCCAGTCAGCGCCAGAAGTAGAAGGATGAAAAGGCCATTTCAATTCGGAAACATCGATCGGCACGCCCGACAAAGTCACGAAATGTAAAGGACGGTTTCCCATGGATCAACTCGTATCAAGAAGTTACTCTTAAGAACTTTACTCTAAAGATAAATTCTAAACGACGCGCCGCCCGTATCGACCGCCGAAATGCCGCTTCAGCTCTGCACGGCCGTAATCTTTTTCCCGCGCCCCCATTGCACGACCAATAAAATACGAAAGCGAGGAGCTTTGAATTTTTCTCCTCGCTTTTGCAGTTGCAAACGCCCGCGAAACTCTTTACGCCGACTTCATCATAAAGAACGTATCCACGTCGGCATCCACTGTTGGCAGGTTCGCGGCTTCGTCTTTCAGGCTTTGGAACAGGATGGTGCTCAGGTACCGCTCGCCAAAGTCCGGGACCACCACCACAATCAGCTTGCCGGCATTCTCTTCGCGCTGGGCCAGCTTTACTGCCTGTGAAACCGCCGCTCCGCCGGAAATGCCGATAAAAATACCTTCTTCCTTGGCCATCCGGCGCGCCGTCTCCAGCGATTCATCCAGCGTTACCGTCATCACCTCGTCGATCAGGTTAGTTTTTAGCACTTCCGGCACAAATCCGCCGCCAAGGCCCTGGATCTTATGCGGTCCTGGCTTTCCGCCGGAAAGGATCGCCGATTCAACCGGCTCCACCGCTACCATCTTAAAGTCCGGCTTCTTGGGCTTGATGTATTCACCTACGCCGGTCAGCGTCCCGCCCGTACCCACACCGGAAACAAGGATATCCACTTTGCCATCGGTGTCATTCCAAATCTCGGGGCCCGTGGTTTCGCGATGGATCTTCGGGTTTGCCGGATTGGCAAACTGCTGCAGGATCACTCCATTCGGCGTCTGCTTCAGCAGCTCATTCGCCTTGGCAATCGCGCCCTTCATGCCCTTCGCTCCGGGCGTCAGAATGATTTCTGCTCCCAGCGCCAGCAGCACCACGCGGCGTTCCTGGCTCATGGTATCCGGCATGATCAGGATCATCCGATATCCCTTTGCTGCCGCGGCAAACGCCAGCCCAATGCCGGTATTCCCGCTGGTAGGCTCAATCAGCACGGTTTTGCCCGGCTGTATCCGCCCCGCTTTCTCCGCTTCGTTAATCATGCTCACGCCAATGCGGTCTTTCACGCTGTGGCATGGATTAAAGCCTTCCAGTTTCACCGCCACTGTAGCCTTGGCGCCCTGGGTAAGCTTGTTGAGTTGGACCAGCGGCGTCCGCCCGATGGTCTGTGTAATATCCTTATAAATGTTCATCTCTCCACCTTTCATCGCTGTACTGAAGTACGAAATCAGGCGTCCCGCGAGAGGTGTATTAGATTAAATGACTCGGCCCAAGGAAGCAAAAAGTTGGGACTTATACTGCGTGCAACTCTCCTTGACGGATCTTGTTCCGGAAAGCCCTCCGATCACCAGATCTTCCGATCACTACCCCTCCCCTACCTCATCCCCGAAAAATAAAGACTTAGTAGATTCAACCCCGGGGTTGATACCTCGGTGGTGAAATCGGGTTGCCGTTCCTGATCCGCGCTTATCAGCGGTAAAGTGAGTTGTTTTTCCCGATTCCGGCGATAGGCGCGCTTGCGCGCCCACCCCCACCCGGCATTTCTTCCGGCTATGTTGTAAACAAAGCATTTGTTCCATTCGACGCATGGGTGATCATTGCGTGACGCTTGGGTGGCCCTTGCGTGGCCCTTGGGCCACCCAAGGGCCATCCAATCCCAATCCCAAACAAGCAGAGGGTCGCAACCCCAAAAACACAAAACGCAACGGAATCCCGTTGCGGCTCTTGCTCTTCCCAAATACCAAGTACCAACAACCAAGTACCTGTCGATCGCTATCCTACTGCATCCCTCTTGCTCAGTCACCCGCGAACTAGTTCACCAGCACAGGACATGTCTTTTGCGACCCTCTGCCTGACGCAGGTACATGTTTTTAGTACAGGATGAGTACAATTGGCAGTGGCCATAGGTCAGGCTTGTGTTATGGCCCTTGTGGAGGTTCGGTGTCCGACAAAGACAGTTGGATTGTTAAAAAAACGGACGATCTTGAAATCATCCTTCGGCAACAAAATGTGGATGCAATAAGCGAGTTTCTGGATCAACCAGCCATTTACATTGCAGAGACGATAACGGGCGCCTTGGCGGAAGGAATGAGGGGCGTTGGACTTTCGGCAGGGCGCTTGGTTCAGGGTGCCCTTAAGCTCCAGCTCATGAAACAATTTGCACGTGAGATCAACTATTTACGCGAGAAAGGCAGAATCAAAGAGGATTATGCAAAGGAAAAATACGGCTTTCAGACATGGGTAGAGCTTTTAGAAGTAATTGACTCAGAAGGGCCGGACGAAGATCGGCTCAAAGCCCTTAAAGCAATGTTTCTTGCAGTCAACCAGATCAACGCAACAGACGGGGAAAAAATTGCCGATTACCAACTCCTCCAAATAGCAAAAAAACTAACGTCCGGCCAGTTGCTAATTTTAAAAGCTGCATATCAATTACATCTTCAGGGCCGATTTAACCCAGGAATAATCAATCTTGGGGAATGGTTCCAGAAAATCGCTCAGAAACTCGGCTACCCGATCTCATCTTTGATCCAATACGACGATAAAGCTCTGGTTGATCACAGCCTGATTAATCCCAAAGTTGGTGATGGAACAGAAGCAATGAACGCCCGTCTAACCGACTTGGGGTTACGTCTTTGCCGAAATATCGAAAATTACGAACGCGAAATCAACGGAATGATCTGACAGCCCGGGAGTTAGGAAAAACGCTCAAAACCACGCCCCAAACTCCGCCCGAATGAACGCCTTGATTCCCTCTTGTCCAGTCAACCGCCAGTAAAGCTTATTGCTCTCACTCTCAATCCGAATACCGATATCGAAAAACGGGCAGCATGCGTGCTCCAGCGGAGTGATCTCAGCCAGCGTATCGTACGTGTCGGGAGTCCACGAAAATTCAAAATCATATCCATCCGGCAATTCCCGAATGGCTGCCAGCGAAGATTGCAACAACCCCGCCAACTCATGGTGTCGCGCCCTCTGCTTCGGGGAGAGCGCTGTCATGTCGCAAGCAAATGTGACTGGAATATTCATTTATCCAAAAAGAGACGAGTGAACTACTTCGCCTGCAACCACGTCTGCGCCACAACCTCCGGGCTCAACTCGCGTAGTAAACCATTGATCTGGTCAATTACCGCCTCCGGCTGCGTGGACTTTATGTTGAATTTCAGCACGCCTCCTGGCGAAAACTGTGCACCCCTGGACTGCGCCACGAATCGCGCCAGCCGCTCCGGCTCAATCGATGCCTGCTCTGTGAATTTAATCGTCACTGAATCGCGCTTGCGGTCAATCGCCAGCACGCCCACGCGTTCACACAACAGCTTTAAAGCGGAAGCCGCCAGCAGATAGCGTACCGGCGCAGGTGGCTCGCCGTAGCGGTCCTGCAGTTCCTTGCGGACGTCATCCAGCGCAGCTTCGCTCTCCACGCCCGCGGCGCGCTTGTACATGCGCAGGCGCTGATTTTCTTCTGCAATGTACGTCGGCGGAATGCGCAGATCAATGCCGAGATTCAACTGCGTGCTGACCTTATCGGTAAGCTCTTCGCCTTTCAACTCGCGGATCGCCCGGTCCAGCATGCCGGTGTACATCTCGAATCCCACAGCGTCGATATTGCCGCTCTGCTCGCCGCCCAGCAGATTGCCCGCTCCGCGCAGCTCAAGGTCAAGCGCCGCAATCTTGAATCCTGCGCCGAGATCGGAAAATTCCTTTAGCGCCGCCAGCCTGCGCCGAGCCACCGGCGTAAGCTCCTGCTCTG
This sequence comes from Terriglobia bacterium, assembly GCA_963831465.1. Classification (GTDB taxonomy): domain Bacteria; phylum Acidobacteriota; class Terriglobia; order Terriglobales; family Acidobacteriaceae; genus Angelobacter. Next base: position 135,846 of record CAWHQH010000019.1, read on the forward strand.
CCGGCACCAGCAAATAAGCATAAGCTCGTCGGTTCGATCTACCCACACGTCCGCGCAGCTGATAGAGCTCAGAAAGCCCGTGCCGGTCAGCGCGATTGATGATGATGGTGTTGCACAGCGGAATGTCGAGTCCGTTCTCAATAATCGTTGTTGCCACCAGAATGTCAGCTTCATGCCGCACAAAAGCGAACATCACTTTTTCCAATTCGCCTTCGGACATTTGTCCGTGGCCCACAATCACGCGCGCCTTTGGCAGCATCTCCTGCAGCTTGGCGGCAATCTCGTAAATCGTCTCCACCCGGTTGTGGACAAAATACGCCTGCCCGCCGCGCTCCAGCTCATGCTCCAGCGCTGACTTCACCAGCTTTTCATCGTATGCGGCTACCACCGTCTGGATGGCCATGCGATCTTTCGGTGGTGTCTCAATCACGCTCATGTCGCGCAGACCGACCATTGACATGTGCAGCGTGCGCGGAATCGGCGTTGCGGACATGGTGAGCACGTCCACTTCTTTCTTCAGCGTCTTGAGCCGCTCTTTGTGCCGCACGCCGAACCGCTGCTCTTCATCCACGATCACCAGCCCCAGGTCCTGGAACTTGATGTCCTTGGAAAGTATTCTGTGCGTGCCGATCACGATATCGACTTTGCCTTGCTCGATTCGCTCCACCGTTTCTTTCTGCTGCTTGGCATTGCGGAAGCGGCTCATCATCTCAATGGTGATCGGGAACGCCGCAAAGCGGCGCTTGAAATTTTCAAAATGCTGGAAGACCAGGACCGTCGTGGGCGCCAGCACTGCAACTTGTTTATTGTCCTGCACGGCCTTGAATGCCGCGCGCATGGAGACCTCAGTCTTGCCGTAACCCACATCACCGCAAAGCAGGCGATCCATGGGCAGCGTCGATTCCATGTCGCGCTTGATGTCTGCTGTCGCAGTCAGCTGATCGTCTGTTTCATTAAATTCAAACGAATCTTCAAATTCTTTTTGCCACTGCGTGTCCGTGGGGAAAGCGTGGCCTTGCGCGGCTTTGCGCGCCGCATAGAGCTTGAGCAGCTCGTCCGCCATGTCTTTCATGGCGTTCTTCACGCGCGCTTTGGTCTTGGCCCATGCCGTTCCGCCCAATCGGCTCAGCGGAGGATGCACGCCCTCGCTCGACCTATATTTCTGGATCAGGTCCAGCCGCGTGAGCGGCACGTAAAGCTTCGCCGCTTCGGCAAACTCCAGCACCATGTATTCGCCGGTAATCTCGCCTTGCTCAATTTCCTTCAACCCCTGGTACATAGCGATGCCGTGCTCGATATGGACCACAAAATCACCCATCGCAAGATCGCGGAAGTCTGACATGAACGCCGCGGTCTTTGATTTGCGGCGCAAGGGTTGCTGCGGTTCGATCTCTGAATCGTCAAATAGGTCACGCGCGCCAAAAATCACCAAATGCGCGTCTGGCAGAGCCACACCCTCCGGCACAGTAGCGCGGACAATTGTCGTGGTCAAAAGGTCGCCGGAAAAATATGCCGTCTCGTCGAGATATGTCTCGCTGCCCGGAACCGGCGTGCGCGTGCCTAGCCTGAACGGCACCTGATATTCCGTAAAGATGTCCGCCAAGCGTTCCATCTCGCCGGTGTTGGGCGCGGCAAACATCACTCGCTGGCCCTGCGCGGTAAGCTTCTTCACTTCCTCCACCATCGCAGGAACTGAGCCATGAAATCGCGAGGTTGAATGAGCCGGAAATTCGATCAAAGATTGGTCCGGCACCTGTGGATCAACCAACCCCAACTCTTCTTCTGCGCGCGCAATGCGCAAAACATTCAAATGCTCCAGGCTACCGCCACGCAGCCGCGCTACCAACGTGTTCCATTCATCAGGCGGAAGATAGATATCTTCCGGCGTCGCCAGCTTGCCCACAAGACTCTGCTCGTGGCGCTGCACAACTTTCTCCCACCAGTGCTCCTGCTCGGCCTCAATGGATGTCGGCTCGTCCATGAAGACCACGGCATTCGGCAGCAGATCAAACAGCGTTCCCTGCGCCCCGGCGTTGGCGTAAAACTCCCAGCCCGGGAAAACGGCAACGCCGGTATCGGCCAAAGCATGGCGTACCGTGTCGCCTTCACCTTCCAGCCGAGCGCCGGAAAGCCGCGCATGAATTTCCGTAAGCAGCTCTTCCCGGACAGGCGTCTCAGAAAGCGGCAGCAGCACCACTTCATCCACCGCCGAAGCCGACCGCTGCGTGCCGGGATCAAACTTGCGGATCGATTCAACCTCGTCGCCGAAAAGCTCAATGCGCATGGGGCGATCGGCTTCAGGAGGATAAGCGTCAAAAAGGCTGCCGCGCACGGCGTACTGTCCCGGCATCTCCACCACGTCCACCGCCGAATAGCCGATGGTGTTCAGGTGCTGCACGAGTTCTTCCAGGTCCAGCATGTCCGTGCGCCGGATGACCCGTGCCAGTCCGGAATAGTGCTCCGCCGAATGCAAACGCATTGACGCCGCATTGAGCGGCACAATTACAATCGAAACTGCATTGGTCGCGATCTTCCACAGCGCCGTTGCGCGTTCTTCCTGGATATCAGGATGCGGAGACATGTTCTCAAAGGGCAATACGTCATAAGCCGGGAACTTCACCACCGACTGGGTACTGCAAGCGCCCGTCAGCTCGCAGAAAGATTGGATTACCGGGCAGACTGCCTCAGCGGCGCGATTGTCAGGGACTATCAGGATCAGCGGCACGCCGGCGGCGCGCTGTAAATATGGAATCAGAAGAGATTTTGCGGATGAAACCAGCCCGGACAGACGGATACGCCCCGCAGGAGGTTTTGACTCCCCCCTCCGCTGCTTCAGATATGAGGCCGCCTGCTGGAACCCAGGGCTTTTTTCCACGTCCGCCAGGACTTCGCGGACGAATGGAAGGATCACTTCCTTATTCTAGCAAAGCTCCTGAGCTGCCCCGGATGACGGGCGGCCTCTCCCAACAGAGGAGTATCTTGCAAGGGATCACTTTACTGCTGCAGACTGCTGCGCCTCCTTCTGTGCTGGAAGCGGATCGCCCCGCAGCACTTTCATTTTGTCGACAATCTCTTTTGCGATCCGCCCATAGACGGTACCGGCTAAAGAATCCACTTTGCCCGCCATTACGATTGTCTCTGTATTGCTATCAGTCACCGTGTAGCTGAAATGGTTGGAAAAAGGCACGCGCTTTACCCGGACTATCATGTCGGCCAGGTCCTTCTTCCCTGTTACTTGCAGGTCCCAGGCTTTGAACTCCGCCTGGCCCAGCAATGAACTTTCAAGTGCTTCGCGCTTCATATAGAAAGTATCTGTTTCCACGTAATAGCTGCGCGCCTTCGTTACCAGCTCTCTGTTGTCCGGTAGCCGTGAGCTCTGCTGGGCAAAGCCTGCGCTGGAAATAAATGCCATGAGTACAAGGAAAAGTAGCCGTTTCATCGTGTGCCTCCGTGAGGTGATTAACCACTGGTTTTGATCAACGCAGTGATCTTGCCATCCCCCTGGATCAGGCGCGAGCGGCAAAGTGCGGCACACGGCGACGACACGCGGCAGATCCGCTGTCCGACGAAAAAATTTGCTTCATCGCGGCTGTATTGTTCTTCTTCGTTACCGCAGCAACACGGTAATTGTGGAACAGCTAACGCCCGTCAACCGCAAGCTGGAGTGAGACCGTGTACTTGCCACCTTCTTCCACTGAAATCAGGTCGCCCCGTCCCGCAATCTTCCGCGTGAAATCCGGATCAGTCACTTCGTCGTCCAGCCCCAGGCTTTCCATCGCCAGCATGCGGTAGGTGCCAGGCGGCACGCCGCGAAAGTTAAATTTGCCATCGGAGCCGGCGCTTTTGCGGCGGAACAGCTCGGGCGGCCCGGGATCAGTTACATCCGGCGCCAGCAGGACGGAACCTGGGGTTGGATCGCCTTTGGAATCGTATAAAACTCCATCAACCCGCGCACCCAACGGGCTTACTTTGATCTCCAGGTCGCCGCGGGTGCCACTCACCAGCACTTCATCGGGTGACATTTCATGGCCGCCAATTGCCACCGATTTCAGATAGTAATCTTCTGGCAGGTTGAGGGTCCGGGCATAGTAACGGCGGTCCGGACGCAACTGCGCTTCAAACTTGAACTCAGGAAGGGTCGCGGAAGCCCGCACGCGCGGCGTCAAACCTTCTCCTGCAAATTCAATCAGTACCTTGCGTGGCGCGTGGTCAGGTGTTCCCGCGATAGTGACATGGCCGGCGGCGGTAAAATCGGGCAGAGCCGCAATCTGCACATTCTGTGCGCCGTCATTACCAACCTGGACCGTCTGCTCACCTTCATACGCCTGTTTGTCTTCCGTGAAGCTTGCGCGCAGTGTGTACGTGCCGGGCGCGACCCCGCGTACTTCAAATGTCCCGTTTTCGGCAGACACCTGCGCCGGAATCCCTTCCCCTTGCATGTATGTTGTCCAGAAGGCAGATACTGATGCGCCTTTTGGCGATTCTCCCGTCATCCCATTGGTGACCTTGCCACGTATGGAAACAACCGGAGCACTCACCAGCAAAAAGTTGGCCGCCATTTCATCCCCTGGGTTCAGCTTTACGCTCTGTGCCTGTTGAAAGTCATTTGTGCTTGGATAGAACAGCGACGCATAGGTATACGGGGGATCGGGAATCTTGGGCGTTTCAACTTTTATTGGATGGCCATGCTCGTCCGTCATTTTCTGTAACGCGTTTACATTGTCAACGATTGAGGCCAGCGTGGTGAGGGCCTTTGATTTGTATTCCACTACGATGTAGTACTTCCCGGGATGAAGTCCTGGCACGCGGTACTGCCCTCGATCATCAGTGATCGTTTTTCCCGCAACGCGCAAGTACATCTGGCCCAGCTTCATTTGGACCACCAGCAGCCGTACCTCCACGTCCTGTACCGGGTCGTTATATTCATCCAGAACTTCGCCGCTTACAGCGGACGCAGGCATCAACCGCACCGGCATGTTCTTCACATGATCACCGGCTCCCACTTCAAACAATGGCTGATACTCGCGTTTTCGCTCGTCAGAAAAAAATCCCTGGCGCTCCGCCATCAGTCGGTAGATGCCGGGTTCAACGTTTTTGAAAATGAAGTGGCCCTTGCCATCTGCGCGCTGGGACTTGCTTCCTGTTCCTTTTGAGTGCAGCAGCGTGACCGTGGCGCGCGGTATCGTCCGGCTGTTTTGGATGTTAATGACACTGCCTTCAATGATCGCAGGCTGCGGAGGGTCTTCAGGTATGGTCTGGGCGCTGAGTGGGGCCGCCAGCGCAAAAGCTAGAAATATCGTTTTAAGAGCGCTTGCCATTCTTGCCTGCTCCACAATTTCAACTGCGAATATTCCTTGTACCGCAGCAGCCCAGCAAAAAAATATCTTAATTTCTGCTGTATTGGTTCTTCTTCTTTTCCTTATAGCGTTCCAGGGCTAACTGAATTAGCTTGTCAATCAACTTCGGATATTCAAGTCCAGAAGCTGCCCACATCTTTGGGTACATGCTGATCGACGTAAACCCCGGCATGGTGTTGATCTCATTCAGGTATAGCTTGCCGTTTTTGGGGTCCATCAGGAAATCCACTCGTGCCAGCCCGGAACAATCCACTGCCTGGAACGCCTTGATGGCCATTTCTTGCACTTCCTTCATTTGTTTCTTGCTGATTTTTGCCGGGATCACCGGCTGCGAGCCTTCGTCAATATATTTGGCGTTGTAATCGTAGAATTCCGCGATGGGAACAATTTCTCCCACGGTGGAAGCCCGTGGCTCATCGTTGCCAAGTACGGCGCACTCCAGCTCGCGGGCTTTATGTTTCTTTCCGCCAACCCCCTGCTCGATCACGATCTTGCGGTCGTATTTGGCCGCTTCTTCAATCGCGGGTCCCAGTTCTTTACGATCATGCGCCTTGGAAATTCCGACTGACGATCCCAGATTCGCTGGCTTCACAAAAACCGGATACTTCAACCCGCTTTCCACCAGCTTTGTGACTTTCTTTGGATCTTTTTCCCACCGGCTGCGCAAGATAGTGACATGCTTCACAATCTCCAGCCCGGCAAAGGCAAAGAGCTGCTTCATAATGTCTTTGTCCATCCCTGCGGCGGAACCGAGCACGCCCGCGCCAACATAAGGGATGTCCGCCAGTTCCAGCAGCCCCTGGATGGTGCCATCCTCGCCAAACGTGCCGTGGAGTACGGGGAAAATTACGTCCACATCAATGCCTTTTTGCGTGGCGATTGCCGGCCCTTCAAAGGGAACCAATCCGTGTGCCTGCGGTACCGGCGGCACGACTACTGCTTCACCTTTTGCCAGCACCACCGCTCCGGGCGTGGTTTCCGGATCACCTGCGCGCAAATGGCGGCCGCGTTCAGGAGAAGTCTTTTCTCCGCGCAGCAACCGCTCGGCGTGGCTCTCCGTCAGCCAGCGGCCTTCTTTGGTAATGCCGATTGGCACCACTTCATATTTTTCCTTGTCAATGGCGTTAAGGACCGAGGCTGCCGATAGCAGAGAAACTTCATGCTCGCCGCTGCGTCCGCCGAAGAGAATTCCTACCCTGAGTTTCTTCATCACAAATAATGTAAAGCAGCACTCATCGGTCAGCAATCAGGCTTTTTCAGCAGCCCTTTTGCACAGTAAAGGTTCCTTTCGATCTATGTGGACCTGCCTTTTAAGGGAAAGTGAAATGGTTGGCAAATTCGATTCTTCAGAACGGCGAAGTACGCGAATACCTGGGCCGAATTCGTGTTTATTCGCCAAATTCGCGGCTAAGCTCTCCCGATTCGGCTGACTGCTGAGTTCTGACCGCTCGATCCTAAAAGCAGATCTGCAGGCCATGGCATAGCCACGGGAAGGCTGGTTCCCGTACAATATCTCGCACGGGAAAGTTACGTTCCTTCTTTCTTGTCTTCACAACTCTTGCTGGCTGAGCGCACAAAATCCGCCAGCTTGCCCTGCTTCTGCTTTTCCAGCAACGCGTCCAATGCCTTGGATTTGGCGTCGGGATCACTCTTCACGATGGCGCTGTATGACTTGAGCGCGCTCTCCACGCCCGCAATAAACTGGGAATCAGTATCGCGGGCCTTGTCTGGATGCTCGATGATGTAAGCCGCGCTGCCGAACGTGGCCTGGTACGAAAGCTGCGGCGTGTACTTGTTTTGCTCCGTGACAAAATCCATCCCAAAAAGAATCGGCGCGCAAATATTTACGTTGATGTCCGGGATGTCCTCAAGCCACTTCTTGGCCCAGGCTTTTTCCGAGTAAAGAGATTTATCCAGAGGATCCTGTTCCAGCTTGCGCGTGAGCGCCAAAAACCGCTGGCGCTCTGCCGCCGTGGAAGGAGGGTGTTTGGGTTCGTCTTTAGGCTCGTCCTGGGCAACGGACAAAATAGCCAGAAATAGTATGAAAGAAATCAGGCCCGCTTTACGCATTCTTCCTCCAACCATCGCGAAAATGACGACAGATGATTATATGAGGAAGCAGTAAAAACCTTGAAACGCAGAGGAAAGGAGGAAACGGAGGAAAATTGCAAAGATCGGGACCAGACCATCGTGTCGTCCGATCATCAACACATTAAGCCTTTGGAAAAAGATTGATTCAATTACCCAATTACCAAATTACTCAATTACCAAATCCTTTGCCTCTGCTTCCTCCGTTTTCAAAGATTTTTGTAAGCGGTTAGAGAATCTTCTTCCCGAACGCTGAAAGCGCCAGTTCCACAGCAAGATCGGCCGTCCGGTTATGCTCATCGATCACGGGGTTGACCTCCACGATCTCAAAGCTGCACATACGTCCGTGATCGGAAATGATCTCCATGGCTAGGTGGGCTTCGCGATAGCTGGCTCCGCCGCGGACGGGCGTTCCCACCCCCGGTGCGTCTTCGGGGTCGATCCAATCCATGTCGAGCGACACGTGATACCCCGCAGTGTTGCGTCCGGCGATGCGCAACGCTTCTTCAATCACCGTGCGCATGCCGCGCTCGTCGATGTCGCGCATCGTGTAGACCTCAATGCCGGTTTCCTTGATGTTTTCTTTTTCTCGCGCATCCACATCACGCACGCCCACAAGCACGCAGTTTTCTGGCTGCACTTTGGGAGAGAAGCCATAGATATCCGCCAGTTCTGAAGGACCCAGGCCCATGATGGCAGCCAGAGGCATGCCGTGCACGTTGCCGCTGGGAGAAGTATCAGGCGTATTGATATCTGCATGAGCATCGATCCAGATCAAGCCAACCCTTTGTTCCTGCGCGCGGCGCTGCTGCCGGAAATATTCCGCTACTCCGGCCACCGTGCCCGCAGCCACGGAATGGTCGCCGCCTAGAACCAGCGGAAACTTTCCCGCTTCCAGGGTTTTCAATACCTGCTCTGCATGCTTGGTGCAGGTGGCGGTAATTTCTTTCAGATATTTTGCGTGCGGATCGCCCGACTTCTTTTGCTCGGCAATCGCCACCGTGATGTTCCCGCCATCTTCCACCACATGGCCTAGCTGTTCCAGCCGCGCTTCAAGCCCCGCGACGCGCACGGCGGAAGGTCCCATATCCACGCCACGCCGAGAAGCGCCAAGGTCCAGCGGTACCCCAAGAATCCTGATCTTCTTGGGAACAATATTGTCCCCCACAACAGGTGGATTGGCCGGTTCGGTCTTGAGAGCTACTGGTGCCGTTGTTGTTGAGTCAGGAGTCATAAGTTTTTAGTTCATTCGCGAAATTCGCCGCTCACTCTCTTGATCTGCGCTCATCACCGGAAATCTGCGGTGACGCGCGCTTTGCGGAGCGCTGAATGCTCGTCCTAGGGATAAATACGGGTCAATGTTCGGGCAAATGGAATCGTCTCGCGCACGTGTTCCAACCCGCACACCCAGGCCACCGCGCGCTCAATGCCCATGCCGAACCCCGAGTGCGGCACGCCACCAAACTTGCGCAGATCCAGATACCACTTGAACGCCGCTTCCGGCAGATCATGTTCGCGAATGCGCTTCAGCAAAAGTTCATAGTCGCCAATGCGCTGTGACCCGCCAATGATCTCCCCATATCCTTCCGGCGCCAGCACGTCAACACAGAGCGCCAGATCAGGACGCTGGGGATCAGGCTCCATGTAAAAAGCCTTTACCTTGGCCGGGTAGCGATGGACCATGACCGGCTTATCAAACTGTGACGAGAGATAAGTCTCATCGGGCGAGCCGAAATCGCCGCCATACTCAAACTTCGCCTCTACCTGCCCCTTGGCATGCCCGTCCTGCAACATTTTGACAGCTTCGTCATACGTGATGCGCGGAAAAGGCGGCTTGATGTTGGCCAGCTTGGTTACATCACGCCCAATGGTCTCAAGGTCGGCTTTGCGGTTGGTCAAAGCGCTTTGCACCAGATGGCTGATGAACTCTTCCGCCAGCTGCATGATGTCGTCAAGCTCGGCATAAGCAACTTCGGGCTCGACCATCCAGAATTCAGTCAAATGGCGGCGGGTCTTGGATTTTTCCGCGCGGAACGTCGGGCCAAAGGAATAGACCTTGCCCAGCGCCATGGCCATAGCCTCGATATAGAGCTGCCCGGACTGCGTGAGAAATGCCTGATCGTCAAAGTAATCAACTTCAAAAAGTGTTGATGTCCCTTCACATGCCGCCGGTGTAAGGATGGGGGGATCGGTCAACGTAAAACCGCGCTCATCAAAAAAGTTACGTGCGGCACGAATAATTTCCGCTCGCACGCGCAGGACAGCCGTCTGCCTGGGCGTACGCACCCAGAGATGGCGATTTTCCATCAGGAAATCAATGCCATGCTCTTTTCTGGCGATGGGGAATGGATCGTCTTCCGGCACGCGCTGCAGCACTTTTACGTCAACAACATCCATCTCGTAGCCGCCGGGTGCGCGTTTGTCCGCGCGAATTTTCCCGGTCACCATCACGCTCGATTCGTCCGTAAGGCCCTTGAGCGCGTCAAAAACTTCCGGCGTTACCTGGTTCTTGGGCACAACACCCTGGATCACTCCTGTGCCGTCGCGAAATATGGGAAAGATGAGCTTGCCACTTTCTCGCTTGTTATAGAGCCAGCCGCGGATGGTAACGGCCTGGCCATCATGCCGGCCAACTTCTGCAATCGTGGTTATGGGTGCCTGTGTAGTAGTTTCCATTTCTTCCTAATCTTACAAATTATTATCAGTCAGTCCGTGTGGGATTCACTGCAAAGACGCAAAGAGCGCAAAGGAGCAAAATGAATTGTTCCTTCTTCCTAGCGTTCCTTCGCGACCTTTGCGGTAAAAACGCCTTGGGCTATTCCGCCGCCACTCCAGCGCTCTCCAGCTTTCCGTAGCACTCGGCCATCTTTCCCGGCACGTCCATGTCTTCTGCGCCTTCAATCTCCAGCAACATGGCCGGCGCTCCGGGAGCCGTGCGCAACGCCTGCATTGTTTGATCCCAGTCAATCGTGCCATCGCCCGGGCAGAGATGGGAATCTTTATCCCGCTTGTTGTCATGGATATGCGTTGAACGTATGCGATCCTCAAGCACGCTGAACGCTTGGTGGACTGAGCTCATCATATGCGCGTGACCCACATCAAAACAGACACCCAAGTCTTCATAGCGCAAGAGCCGCATCAATTCTTTCAGCTTCTCCGGCGTCGCAAGATCATTGGGCGTGTTTTCCAGCAGCAGGCTTACGCCAAGTGGTCGCGCAAAAGCACGCAGATGTTCAATGCCGCTTAGCGCGTTCTCAAATTTGCGCGGATCGTCATATTCATTGGTCTTGCCAATGTGCTGGATCAGATAGCGGAACGGCACGTACTCCGCCACTTCAATGGCGCGCTTGATTTCATCCATGGCGTCAATGCGGTTTCTCTTGTCCGGATCGACGATGTTGACCGGCTGCCCGCCGGAATGAAAATTGTTATCCATGTAAATAGGCGCGTGGACGGAATGAAATTCAATCTTCTCTGACTTGAACCAGTTGCCCACCTCTTTCACGTGGTCTTTATCGTGATAGTTGAAGTGGCCACGCGCGGCAAAAATTTCCAGCGCCTGCGCTCCACCGCGCACCATGGTGTCCAGCAAGCCGGGATGCAGGCGTCGCTTGATATACACGAGGCTCGACATTGCGCGCAGCATCAGTAGCCCACCGCCTTTCCGCCATTGCGACCATCAGGCGCACCCAGCAGTTCGCCAGTCTTGGGATCCACGGCGATACATTCGCCGTCACTCCAATAAGTTTCCGTTTTTATCGTATGGCCGCGCGCCTGCAGCAGTTTGATGGTATCCGGTGAGATCCCAATCTTCTCAATATCAATTTCATCCGGTTCCCACTGGTGATGGAAGCGCGGCGCGTTGACTGCCTGTTGAATGTCCAGCCCGTAATCGATGACACCCATCAGGATGTTGGCTACTGTGCTGATAATGCGCGGCCCGCCCGGAGAGCCCAGTACCATAAAAAGCTTGCCGTCTTTGAGCACGATCGTTGGGTCCATGGCGCTGAGCGGACGTTTCCCCGGCGCAATCGCATTGGCTTCACCCTGAATCAATCCATAGCCATTCGGAACACCGGGCTTGGAAGTGAAGTCATCCATTTCGTCGTTTAACAAGAAGCCAAGCTTGCCTGCGGTAACGGCCGAGCCAAAGCTATCATTCAGCGTTGTTGTTACAGCAACGGCATTTCCCTGCGCGTCTACCACGGAATAATGCGTCGTATTGTTTGATTCGCGGCCAGTAAAAGGCGCATGCAGCGCGGCTTGGCGGTCAAGCTCGCCAAAGCCGGAGGGGCGATGTACGTCTTTGCTGTCGGTAGCGCGCATCATGTCCAGCGACTGCCGCCATCCGTCGGCATATTTTTTGTCGATCAATTGGGCCACAGGAATCTGGCTGAAATCGGAATCGCCCAGCAACTCCGCCCGGTCAAAAAATGCCCGCCGAAAAGCTTCAACTGTTACATGGATGGAATCGGCGGAACGGTCGCCCATCTTGCTTAAATTGTAGCCTTCAAGGATGTTCAGCGTTTCCATGAGCGTGATGCCGCCGGAACTGGGCGGCGGAGCGCTGATGACTTCGTACCCGCGATACGTGCCTTTGATCGGCTGCCGCTCCTTCACTTCATATTCAGCCAGATCCTCTGCGGTAATCAGTCCGCCGCCGCGCTTGATTTCCGCAGCCAGTTCGCGCGCCATAGCGCCTTTGTAAAATTCATTGGCTTTAGGATTGGCGGCAATCCGCTCCAGCGTTCGAGCCAATTCAGGCTGGCGGAAGATTTCACCCGGCTTATAAAACTTGCCGTCACGCTGAAAGATTCTGTGCGAATCAGCAAATTGCGCCAAAGCACCGTTGTGCATAGATTGTGCTTCTTCGTAAGTCAGCCGCACGCCATCGCGAGCCAGCCAGATAGCACGGGCCATGACTGCCCTAAGTGAGAGCTTGCCCCAGTGCTGCTCTGCATAAAGTAACCCAGCTACCGATCCAGGAACTCCAGCAGCTTTATAGCCGATCAGACTGGCATTGGGAATAACATTGCCTTGAGCATCGAGATACATGTCGCGCGTAGCGGCTTTGGGAGCTTTCTCGCGGAAGTCAAGAAAGTGCACTTCTCCGTTGGCTTTGCGCAGCAGCATGAATCCGCCACCACCGATATTTCCAGCCGCAGGATGCACGACAGCAAGCGCAAAACCAGTGGCCACCGCTGCATCCACGGCATTGCCGCCCTGGCGCAGGATGTTCGCGCCAACCTGAGAAGCCTGAGGGTGAATGCTGACCACCATGGCCTTGTGAGCATGGACTGGCCTTAACCCCTGCGCGTGACTCAGCTCAGCCGCTGCCATGTAGCAGACAACTAGCTTACAAATCAGAAGTTTGCGCAGAACTGTCATCTGAAATGCGGACTCCGATGAGCTGATGCAAACCGGCCAAGCTTGCTACCAGCTCTTGCCGCCAAGGCCAGAGCCTATACGCTCAAAGTTGAGTTTACAGGCCAGCTATTGAGGCTAGCTTACCCATGCAGGACAGTCAAATCCGGGAAGCGCAAGTAAAAACGCCAACAGGATGAACACCGCCTAGCTGGTTAATCTTTCGGCACGGTCTCTGATGTTTGTTCTGACTTCCCGCTCTCATTACCGCGCAGATCAACCGCCGTTACAGAATAGAAGTATTTCATTCCCGACTGGACTCCCGCATCGGCAAAGCGCGGCGTCTTAACCAAGTCTGAATTGATCTTGACCGGCTGTTCATTTCCAGTGTGCCGATAGACGTTGTACCCGGCCAGGTCTGGCTCTGTATTGGCTGTCCAGGTAATGTCGATGAAAGAATTGGGCGCGCTTGCGCTGTACACGGCCTCAACCCCTGATGGATTTGCCGGCGGGAAGGAATCGTGAGCGAGCACTTCAGCAACCGGTGAGTCGTCGCTTTCGATTTCGCCTTTACGGTTTCCCTCCTGCCAGAGCGTGACCGGAACGATCCAATACTGGTAGCTCTTTTCCCATTCAATTCCCGTGTCAACGAAACTTTTTTCTGGATTGGCGGCATTCAGCTGCGTTATCAGCACAGGCTCTTTCGCGCCTTGCAGACGACGCAAGATCTTGTAAGCGAACTGCGTTTGGGTGTTTGCCGTTGTTGGGACAACGCCCGATGGTTCCCACGCAATCATGATGCCCGTGGGTACGGGAGTTGACCGAAATCTTTTGCGGCGGAGGCAGATTAGGCACCAGCGGCACGGACACACGGTTGGGAAGTCCAAAAGATTTCCCGTTGCGCCCTTGCGCCAGGACCATGTATACGGCGAAATCGGCCCCGCCGGAATGTAAAACATTCGTCAAATTATCTTTTGCGGTAGCTTCATCTCCGCGACCTTCATTGAGCGTTGGCGGCAAAGGCAATTCGGCAATCGTCTGGAATTGAAGGTCGGAACCCGGTCCTGTGCGCAACGCGCGTTGCACCAGCATCTTGCCCGGCTTGCGAATCAGCTCGCCATCGCTGGTTTCAGTAGGCGTAGTCCAGGTCAGGGTGACAGTGTCGCCTTTGCGGACCGCTTTCAGGTCGCCAACAAAGCTCGGAATGTCCGCGGAAGGAGGCAGCGGAGCGCCCGGAACGCCACACCCGAGCAGCGTAGCGAGAGCAAACGTGAAGATGAGGCTGCTTTTTCTGAAATCCCGAGCGTAGCGAGGGATCACTATTGTCACCAGAGTTTTCAGAGTTAGAGATATTACCGCAGAGTTTGCATTACAGCTTGTGCGTACCCCCGCGACCTTTGTAGTGATAGGGATCCCTCGCTCCGCTTCGGGATTGCAGAAAAAACCCTACAAGATATACCTCGACAAATCCTGGTCCTTCACTATATCGGCGAGCATTTTTTTCACATAATCCGCGTCAACGTTGACGGATTTATCGTCCATGTCCGGCGCATTGAAGCTAATTTCATCGAGCACGCGCTCCATGATGGTGTGCAGGCGGCGCGCGCCAATGTTTTCCGTGGCTTCATTCACCTGGAAGGCGAAGCGGGCAACTTCATCGAGCGCTTCGCGCGTAAAGGTCAGTTTCAGTCCCTCGGTTTCAAGCAGCGCCGTGTATTGTTTCACCAGCGATGACTTCGGCTCCGTGAGAATGGCAATGAAGTCGGTCATCGTGAGCGATTTCAGCTCAACGCGGATAGGAAAACGCCCCTGTAATTCAGGGATGAGGTCACTGGGCTTAGAGACGTGGAAAGCGCCTGCGGCGACGAAAAGAATGTGGTCTGTCCGCACCATGCCGTAGCGAGTATTGACGGTGGTTCCTTCAACGATAGGCAGAATGTCACGTTGCACGCCTTCACGTGAAACGTCAGGCCCGTGGCCGCTTTCGCGTCCGGCGATTTTATCGATCTCATCGAGGAAGATGATCCCAGATTGCTCCACGCGCTCCACCGCCGTGCGCGTGACCTGGTCCATATCAATCAGCCGCGACTCTTCTTCCTGCACCAGATACTCAAACGCCTCGCTCACTTTCATTTTGCGTTTTTTGGTGCGCTGGCCAAAAATGTTGGGCAGCATGTCCTTGATGTTGATGTCCATCTCTTCAACGCCCTGGTTGGAGATGATTTCAAACGCCGGAGTGGACCGCTCACGCACTTCCAGCTCCACCATGTTTTCGTCGAGCTTGCCTTCACGCAGCTGGTTGCGCAGCTTTTCACGCGTGCGGGAAGTTGAGCTGCCTTCTTCCGTCACCAGCGCGAAACCTGCGGTTGAGCTCGAAGCCGCTGAAGGTGCGCCGGGCAGCAACAGATCAAGCAAACGTTCTTCCGCCTGCTGCTCGGCTTTTTCTGTGACCTCTTCCAGCTTCTCTTCACGAACCATATCGATAGCGATTTCCACGAGGTCACGGATCATTGATTCAACATCACGGCCTACATAGCCGACTTCAGTGAACTTGGAGGCTTCCACCTTCAGAAATGGAGAATTGGCCAGCCGCGCCAGGCGCCGCGCTATCTCTGTCTTGCCCACGCCAGTGGGCCCGATCATGATGATATTTTTCGGCATGATCTCTTCCGCGATGTCAGGCGGAAGCTTTTGCCGGCGCATGCGGTTGCGCAACGCAATGGCCACGGCGCGCTTGGCGTCATGCTGGCCCACTACGTATTTATCCAGTTCAGAAACTATTTCTTTGGGGGTAAGATCGTCCAGCAAGACGTCACTTTCGTCAGCCACGCTGGGTAGGTAGATTGCCATGGTACTCCTTAAGCAATTAGCAAATGGCAATTAGCAACCAGCCAAACCAAACCGTGGTAATCAGCTGTGCCTTTCGCCAATTGCCAATTGCTATTTGCTAACTGCTTTTCTGTCCTTCACTCGAATCACAAACTTCAATCCCGACCACGTCTCGTCAATTGCGCAAACCTTCACGTCCACCAGCCCGCACTCAAGTCCAACGCGGCGCACGGCGTCCTCGGTCAGGTCAGTGGGTCGTCCGCTGGCTTTCTTAGGCCAGCCTATCCAGATCATTCCATCGGGAACCAGTGAAGCGGAAAGCCGCACAAAATCTTTCTGCAAGTCCGCCAAGCGGTCAGCAAAATACACAATAACGTTGGCATTGCCGGAAAGCCTGTCTGCGGTTTTGGCTCCTTCAGGAAGCTTGCCCAGATCCTTAACGAAGCTGGCCGGGTGGTTGCGCACGATAATCCGGTAACCGGGCTTGATCCCGATTTTCTGGATGAGCGGCGTTCCTGAATAGCCTGCCATTGGATCAACGCGCCGGGGCTGATGCGCCAGTCTTTTCCAGCACGGACGAAAGCTCCTCTATGGTGAAATTCTCGTTGGTGTAAATACAGATTTTTCCCGCGATCTTCATGGCTTCCTCGGCGATCTTGCGCGCCGGAAGCTCAGTGTTTTCAATCAGGGCTCGGGCCGCCGCAAGCGCGTATGAGCCTCCGCTGCCAATGGCAGCCACTCCGCCGTCCGGTTCAATCACGTCGCCAGCGCCGCTGATAAGAAACGTAAGAGTGTTGTCGGCAACGAGCAGCAGCGCTTCCAGGTGGCGCAGCATTTTGTCTGTGCGCCACTCTTTGGCCAGTTCGACGGCAGCACGGCCAAGATTGCCATGATATTGCTCCAATTTCGCTTCGAACCGAGAGAAAAGAGAAAAAGCGTCGGCGGTTGATCCGGCAAAGCCGGCCAATATCTTGTCACTATAAAGCCGACGGATTTTCCGCGCCGTATGTTTGATAACGCCTTCGCCCAAGGTGACCTGACCGTCGGCGGCCATTACAACACTGTTGCCACGACGCACGCACACCACCGTGGTGGAGCGGATCTTTGCCTTGTTGGCTGCAAGCTGTTTTGTTGCGGAATTTACTGATTGCTTTGGTGACATGAGGACAATTTCTAATTATACAGCCATATAGATGGCGTCTCTGAACGGATGGACTCACGCCCTTTAAGGTGCCATATCGTGACTTGCATGTGCATCCGAGATTAGGATGTTATGCAATCCTGAGGAGGAAGCATGTTCAAGAAAGCCAAGACACTCATTGCGGCGTTTGTGATTTTGTCGTTCCTGGGCGGAGTGGTTCCCGCACGGGCGGTTGATCGGCGATGACAGAAAGTGCGAACAGCAGATCCGCAAAGCCGAAGCCAAGCTGCATGACGCCGAGCGTAAACACGGTGAGCATAGCCGCCAGGCAGAGAACAAGCGCCGCGATCTGGAAAACGTGAGGGCACGGTGCCACCGCGGGGACCGTGATCACGATCATGACCACGATCACGACCACCGCTAAAAAAAAGCAAATCTCACCACGGATGAACACGGATGACACGGATTTATAAGCAAAAAAATCCTATTGAACCTTTTTTGATCCGTGTAAATCAGTTTTATCTGTGGGTAAGGTTTGGGTTCTGGCCAGGATCCCGCCACCTGGCCTTTTCTTTTTTCTGCAAACTTTTTCCCGCAGCTTTTTTCGACTAAAACAATGAGTTTGATAGATTCGCTGTATGGCAAAAAACGTCCCTCTGGGAATTCGCGGAGAAGCGGAAGAAACCGTGGAGCACAAGCACACGCTCAACCACCACAACGACAAGCTGCCTCCAATTTATTCCACGCCCAACATGATTGGGCTGATGGAGTGGGCGGCGGCAAATGCCATGCTGCCTTTTCTGGACGAAGGCGAGATCAGCGTGGGCACCGCCATCAACATTGAGCATCGTGCGCCCACCACGATTGGTGATCATGTAAAGACCGAGGCGGTGTTGGAGTCGCACAATGACCGTTTCTACATTTTCCGCGTAACCGCGCACAACGGTAAAGCGGAGATTGGCCGCGGAACGGTGACGCGGGCAATTGTGAATCCGGCTAAAGTGGCGGGGAAACAGCTGTAACTTGGGTTCAAGTCCGGTCGGGGACGCCAAATTTCTTCTTAGCGGAGTTGCGACAAATTCCGAATTCTTATCATGGAGTATCCCGCCGCGATACAGGAAGTAAGGCAAGTTGAGATGGCCACTCATCAGCGTGAATCCGATGGAGAGCTCCTTATGGTATCGAAATAATGATTTTCACCTTCATCCTCGTATTCACGAATCACCGACAGGCCAACTGCCTTGAGTTGCCTTCGATATTCCACAGCCCCGAGCGATCGTGACTCCAATCCCGTCATCGCATCATTCCATATGAGTGGTTCTCTTCCAGCACACGACGTAAATAGTAGCCGGCCGCCAGGCACCAATATATCAGCGACTCTATGAATGAGCCGCAGTTGCTCTTCGGCGGGAAGCAGGAAGATCAACCCCCATGCGATCGCCGCATCGAACTTCTGGTCAAAGAACGTGGAGTCCTCTACTGCTTCGCAGGCCACCGGAATCCCTGGCAGGTTACGTCGAAATACCTCCACGAAGGATGGCGATGCGTCAATCGCATAAACGTTCAGGCCTTCCGAAACTAGGGCCTCCGTTATGGGAAACCCCGGCCCGCAGCCTAAATCTATTACAGCGGCCCCACGAGGAAGTGACCGCGCCCACTCCCGTACGACCTTCACACCGATACCTTTCGAACGGGTCAGCGCACTGCCTCTTCCAGCCAAGAACTCGCCAGCAACACTTTCGTATCCCTTGGACCGATCCCTCATTGAAATGGAGTCCTTTGCTCCTGCAACGGCACCGTAGAAGCAGTCGAACGCACACCAGTATACGTTTGCAAAGTGTCTACGCGCACTGTAGGCGTATAACTGTGGCAGGAGGGATGCCTCGCTGCGCTCGGAATTTCAGAAAGAGCCTGTACCATAGACTCTTGTGACTCTGCCTTTCACCATCCAGGCCCAAGCCGGCCCTGCCCGCGTGGCCCGCATCCATACAGCGCACGGCCCGGTAGAAACTCCGGCCTTCATGCCTGTAGGAACAGCAGGGACAGTAAAGGCCGTTCCGCAAGACATCCTTGAAGGTCTGGGCGCGCAGATCATTTTGGGCAATACCTATCACCTCTATCTCCGACCCGGGCACGAGCTGGTGCGCAAAATGGGTGGGCTGCACAAATTCATGAGCTGGGACCGCGCTCTGCTGACCGATTCCGGTGGCTTCCAGGTATTCAGCCTGAGCGAACTGCGCAAAGTGAAAGAAGAGGGCGTAAGCTTCCGCTCCCATTTGGATGGCACGTCACACTTGTTTACCCCGGAACGATCCATGGAGATACAGATCGCGCTTGGCGCGGATATTGTCATGGCCTTCGACGAATGCACCGAGCATCCGGCAGAACGGGAGCGGGCACGCGGCGTCCATGGAGATGACGCTGCGTTGGGCGAAGCGGTCGAAAGACTACTTTGAGGCGCACAAGCATGAAGTGCCGTGGGGAGATCGGGGGATTGGGAGATCGGGAGATC
Organism: Terriglobia bacterium; assembly: GCA_963831465.1. Lineage (GTDB taxonomy): Bacteria > Acidobacteriota > Terriglobia > Terriglobales > Acidobacteriaceae > Angelobacter. The sequence continues at coordinate 155,137 of CAWHQH010000019.1, forward strand.
AAAACCTTAACCACAAAGGACACGAAGGAACACAAAGGGAAGGAGATTCAGGTACTGCGCAGTTGAAAGGGGCTCAACCCAAACACGCGAAAAGCGCACGCGCCGAAGGCGCCGAGGTTGTGCCACAGGAGTTTGCGCAAGTTGAACTTCCCACCACGCCCGCGCTCTTCGGCATTGTCCAGGGGGGCATGTATGCGGATTTGCGGCGGGAATCGGCGGAGAGAACGGTTGAACTGGATTTTCCCGGATACGCCATTGGCGGGTTGAGCGTTGGTGAGTCGCGGGACAAGACCATGGAAATGATTGCCGCCGTGCTCGAAATACTGCCAAAGGACAAGCCTCGGTATGTCATGGGTGTGGGGTATCCGGAGGAAATCGTACAGTACGCGGCTATGGGCGTTGACATGATGGACTGCGTGCTGCCCACGCGGGCGGCGCGGCACGGTCTGCTCTTTACCTCAGAGGGAAGAATCAACATCAAGAACGCGCGTTACGCCCAGGACCAAGGGCCGGCTGATCCGAAATGCGCCTGCCGGGTTTGCAGCCGATATACCCGCGCTTACCTGCGGCATCTTTTTGTTTCAGCAGAGCCTCTGGCCGGAGTGCTCAACACGGTGCATAATCTCGCCTTCTACCTTGACACTATGCGTAGTGTGCGTCATGCTATAACGCTTGGGGACCTCTCAGGAATTCTGTCAGGAAGTGTGTCCTTGACCTGAGCTCCCTGATTCAAGCGTCAAATAGAGAAAACCTCCGAAATACTCCGGCACCGGCGTGCCATGCGCGGAGTTCCAAGGCGGGATTTGATCAGCGGTCACAATCAGGGTATAGGCTCTCACACTCATAAACAGGCGAGTGTGTGTGCGGCTGTGAAGGCAATCTTTTTCGAATGATGAACAACGCGATTAGTTTATTTCTGTTTCAGGGCGCCGCAGGCGGCGGCCTGGGCATCTTCCTGCTGCTTCCCCTACTCTTCATTTTTGCGACGTTTTACTTCCAGCAGCGCAAAACCAAGCGCTGGCAGGAAGTGCTGAACAGCGTAAAGAGTGGCGATCGCGTGACAACCAGCGGAGGAATCCGCGGGCTGGTTATCGCGTTGAAGGATGACGCAGTACATCTGCGGGTTCCACCAGACAATTTGCGGCTTGAAGTGGCAAAAGCCTCCATTACTGCAATCAATCGTGAGGAAGAAGAAAAGAAACCATCGTAAAGAAGCACTTAGAACATGCAAAAAAACTTACTTTTAAAAACCGGAATCATTGTTGCCATCCTCCTGATCTTTGTTTATGGAATGCTGGGCCCCAAGCTATTTAGCGGAGCCGGCTTTAAGGCCTCTCTTTTAGACCGTATCCACCTTGGCCTGGACCTGAAGGGCGGATCCCACCTGATTCTTCAGGTGATGGTGAATGACGCTGTCGGGGCGCAGTCTGACCATGCCACCGAAATTCTGAAAGACGAGCTGCAAAAAGCCAAGGTCAATTACGCCGATATCGGCAAGGTTGATAATCAGCCGGAAAAAGTGGTCATTAAAGGCGTTCCGCTGGATGCCTCTTCTACGATCCGGAGCATCGTGAGCGATCATTTGCCGGAATATGATGTGACGGCCGGGGCAGATAACAGCTGGGTGCTGACCATGAAGCCACAGCAGTTGACCGATCTGAAGGACCGCACGCTGGAACAGTCGATTGAGGCGATCCGTACCCGCGTTGACAGCCTGGGCGTTAGCGAGCCGCTGATCCAGAAAAATGGCCTTGGCGATAACCAGATTCTTGTCCAACTTCCCGGTGTGGACGATCCTGGGCGGGTTAAAGAAATTATTCAGTCCACGGCACGCCTGGAACTGCGCGAGGCGCTCGATCACGGGCAAACCTACCCCACCGAGCAGGCCGCGCTTCAGGCCCATAACGGCATCCTTCCAGCAAATTCTGTGATATTGCCAAGCAAGCCTCGCAGAGGCGAAGAAGAGGGCGGCTTCATTATCGTGAGCCGCGTGCCTGTTGTCGGCGGGACTGATATCCGCAGCGCCGATCCCGGCAACAAGTCCGACACAAATGAGCCAATTGTTAATTTTTACCTGACCGCGGCAGCCGGAAAAAAGTTTGGGGTTTTTACAGCCGCGCACAGTAAAGACAGCGCCGATCCCAGCAATTTGGCCATTGTGCTGGATAACAAGGTCATTACAGCTCCTTCCATCAATGGGCAAATTAACGATAGCGGAATCATTGAAGGCGGATTCACAGAAGAAAGCGCAAAGGACCTGGCTATGTTGCTGCGTTCCGGCGCTTTGCCAGCCAGCCTGCATTATCTGACTGAGCGTACGGTGGGCCCGTCCCTGGGGGCGGATTCGATCCGGGCAGGCGTTAAAGCCGCAATTGCCGGAATGGCCGCCGTGCTGATCTTCATGCTTGTTTATTACCGTGGCGCAGGCGTAAATGCCGACTTGGCGCTGATCTTGAATCTTGTAATCCTGCTGGGCTTTATGGGGTTCTTTGGCGCGGTGCTCACTCTGCCCGGAATTGCGGGCGTGATTCTCACTGTAGGTATGGGCGTGGACTCCAACGTGCTGATTTTTGAGCGCATCCGGGAAGAATTGCGCAACGGCAAGGCCTCTGCAGCGGCGGTTGATCAGGGCTTTGATCGCGCCTGGACCACCATTCTGGATACTCACGTTACGACTATTGTTTCCGCATTGATTCTGTTTTTTGTGGGCACCGGCCCGGTAAGCGGATTCGGCCTTACGCTGATTTTCGGCCTCCTGGCCAATTTGTTCACCGCGGTTTTTGTCTCCCGCGTCATTTTCGATGCTGTCCTCAGCCGCAAGGCGCGAGGCGAAGCTTTAAGCATCTAGTTCAAAAGGTCAAAACAAAGTGGAATTTTTTCGCAATACAAATATCGATTTCCTCGGCAAAAAGTGGTACTTCCTCAGCTTCTCGCTGATCTTCAGCGTCGCCGGCATCCTTTCCATGCTGTTCTGGCACGGCATTCCGCTGGGAGTGGATTTCCGCGGTGGCACCCTGGTGTACGTGAAGTTTGTTGATGCCCCCAAAGTGCAGGCGATTCGTGGCGACCTGGACAAAGCTGGGCTGCACAATGCAACCATCCAGCGCTATGGCAACCCCGCCGATAATGAAGTGGTGATCAAGCTGGATTTAAAAGAAACCAGCGAAGCCGATCTATCCAAGGGCAAGAACCAGATTATTAACGCTCTTGAGACAAATCCCGTCGCGGGCAAGCACGACATCAATAACAGTGACCGGATTGGCTTTACCGCCGTCCGAGACGCTCTAGTGGCCGCCGATCCTTTGCATGCAGACCCTACGGAATACGATCGGCAAGCCCGCCGGGTACTGGATTTTCGTGATAAGGAACATGGCGGCGTGATCAAGTCCATAGACGATCTGAAGGGCGTGGTTCCCGACCCCGTGCTGAACGCGTTGAAACAGAGCTTTTACACCAGCGACTTCGGCGTTCGCAGCGCCGATATTGTCGGTCCACAGGTGGGCGGACAGTTGAAAAAGCAGGCTACTCTGGCGGTTGGATTCTCCTTGATAGCGATGCTGGTGTATCTGTGGTTTCGATTTGAAATGATCTATGGCGTGGCTGCGGTGGTAGCGGTTTTTCACGATACTTTAATCACCGTGGGAGCGTTCTCCTTGACGAATCAGGAGATAACCCTTACTGTTATCGCCGCGATTCTAACCCTTGTTGGTTATTCCATGAACGACACCATCGTGGTGTTTGATCGCATTCGAGAAAACGTAAAGCTCATGCGGCGGGAGAGCTTGTCAGAGATTGTCAATAAGAGCATCAATCAGACGTTGAGCCGGACGATCCTGACTTCAGGGCTTACATTCCTGACGGTGCTCTCACTGTATCTTTTTGGAGGCGAAGTACTTCACGGGTTTTCCTTTGCCTTGGTAGTCGGCATCATAATAGGTACATATTCGTCGATCGCCGTAGCAGCTCCCATGTTGGTGGCTTATACGGATTGGCGTTCAAAGAACTCAGGAAGAGGAGCAATTCCGCTTCCTGCCCCCGGCGCGAAAGGGAAAGTTCGCGTGAAGGTATAGGGCCGGAAATTTTTCCGGTTTTTGGGAGCAAAACTAGCAGTCCCGGTGTCCAATGTTTTAATCGCTTAGTCCCCCTAGGATTGGAGATATCGGCATGTTTGAAGACAGCCTGATGGAATCCGGAGGCAGAATCAAGACCAACCAGAAGTGGACAGGATTGATTTCTACTCTGGTGCAACTTGGCTTGGTGGGTTTTCTGGTACTGTTGCCCCTTATTTTTACTGAGGCGTTGCCCAAAGGACAGCTTACGACCTGGCTTGTCGCTCCGCCACCCCCGCCGCCGCCCCCGCCCCCGGCCGCCCCGCAGATTCAGCATGTGCAGAAAGTTAGCGAAATCGTTGATGGTGCGCTTCGCACCCCCAGCAAAATCCCGAAAAAAGTTCAGATGATCGAACATGAGGAAGCTCCTTCACAGAACGCCGGCGTAGTAGGTGGAGTGGTTGGCGGTGTTCCGGGTGGATCCGCGGGAGGAGTCATTGGCGGGATTATCGGATCAGCCGCGCCGCCCCCTAAAGTAGCTACTCCGCAGAAGTTACGGGTTTCTTCAGGCGTTGCCGACGGCCTGAAAGTTCATGACGTCCAGCCGACGTATCCCCAGATGGCCCGGATTGCGCACATTCAGGGTGACGTATTGTTGCAGGCGACCATAAGTAAGAGTGGAGTCATCGAAAACCTTCGTGCCGTCCAGGGGCATCCAATTCTCATCCAGGCTGCGATGGATGCCGTGAAACAGTGGAAGTACAAACCTTACATCTTGAACGGCGAACCGGTGGAAGTGGAGACAACGATTAAAGTCCAGTTCCACATGTAAAGCAGTTTGCAAAGAATACTGATGGCGGGCCAAGCGCCCGCTGTCCCGGCCCCGAGATTGAAGAAGGTTCATCGCGTCCTGCAGTCACGCGCTGTGCTCCGTTCTATCCCGCCCCGCGAATTGGGGCAACACTCTCGGTAAACAATTGATTAAAAGTTCTGAGGAGGAAAACTTAACCCATGCTTGTCGCAAACATTGCAACTCTTACGATCGCCAAAGCCCATATGGTGGCCTTCTGGCTGCTTCAGCAGGCAGTAGCAGGCGACGACACCGGCACTATCGGATGGGACCCCATCCACTTGTGGAAACAGATGAGCTGGGTCGCCCAGGTCGTCGTAGTCGTTCTCTTTATTATGTCCGCGTGGTCTATTGGCGTCATGATTGACCGCTGGATCGCCTTCAGCGCCGCCCGCAAACAGTCCCGTCAGTTCGCTCCTGTAGTTGCCGGCGCCCTGCGCGAAGGCAAACTCGATGAAGCCATCCGCGTGGCGGAACGCAATAAGAAGAGCCATCTGGCCAAAGTGGTGACTGCAGGCTTGCAGGAATTTAAGGCCCACGGTGAATCCACGGAAATTCCTGGTGAACAGATTGAAGCCAGCAAGCGCGCCCTGGAACGGGCCGAAGCCATTGTCCATGCTGAATTAAAGCGCGGCTTGGGCGGCTTGGCCACAATTGGATCAACAGCGCCATTCGTCGGCCTGTTCGGAACGGTCATCGGAATTCTGAACGCGTTTAAGAAGATCTCTGAGCAGAAGGCCACAGGTCTGGGCGCGGTCGCCGGCGGTATTTCTGAAGCGCTGGTCACCACCGCTCTGGGACTGTTCGTCGCCATCCCTGCCGTGATGATGTTCAACTATTTCACCGGCAAAGTGGAAGCATTTGACGTGGAAATGGACAATTCATCCAGCGAGTTGGTGGATTACTTCCTGAAGCGGAGCAGTGCTACCACGGTGCGGCGGTAAGCCGGGAGTTGAGCAATGGCCATAAACGTTCGTAATGAAGGCGCAAAAGTAAACTCCAATATCAACGTTACACCCATGGTGGACGTGATGCTGGTGCTGTTGATCATTTTCATGGTGATCACGCCGATGTTGCAGAAAGGTCAGTCGGTCGATCTGGCCAAGGCCACCAACCCTATGCCAATGCCGGACGCTGACAAGGAAGACGCGGTGATCGTAGCAGTAATGAGAGACGGTCAGGTTTTCCTTGATACGCAGAAGGTAACACCCGAAGAGTTAACGCAGAAGGTAAAGGACCGCGTTTCCAGCCGCACGAACAAACAGGTATTTGTGAAGGCTGACGCGCGGGCCAAATACAAGGGAGTGGTGGAAGTGGTTGATGATGTCCGCTCCGCCGGCGTTGACCAGGTGGGCCTGCTGACTGAACAGAAGCGAGACGCGAACAAGCCACCGCAGTAATGAACCAAACAGAAGAGGATTAATTTTATGGCAATGACAACTGGCGGAGGAGGCGGCGGGCAGACCTGCGATATGAATGTCACGCCCCTCATCGACGTTTTGCTGGTGCTGCTGATCATTTTCATGGTCATCACCCCGCTGACGCCGAAAGGACTTGAGGCGCTGGTACCGCAACCGCCACCGCCGCACCAGCCGGAAACCCAGACAGATCGCACTGTGGTGGTGCAGGTGCTGCTGGATAATAATGGCAAGGTAAAATTGAAGATCAACCAGGAAGACGTGTCGCAGGAAAATCTGCAGCAGCGGTTGACTGACATCTTCAAAACGCGCGCAGAGCGGGTAATGTTCGTGAAAGGCGATCCTGACGTCGAATTTCAGAACGTGGCCCAGGTGATTGATACGGCCCGGGGCACCAACGTCATCGACAGAATTGGTCTAATCACAGCAAAGATTGAAGCGGGGCAGTAGTACGGTTTAAACTCCTCAGAATGGGGATGGGCGGAGCCGCTCATCCCCGTGAGTTTTACTCACCTCAGGGCGAAAATTTTCTCCACTCCGATAAGGGAGCAGCAAAGATGAATAGGACCGCACGACTCGTGACGGTGTTAGCCGTCGCAGCCGCGCTGCTAAGCACGGCGGGTTGCAACAAACTGAAGGCTCGCGATCAACTCAATAAGGGCGTGCAATCCTTCCGCAGCGCCAATTACGAGGAAGCCATCGGGCATTTCCAGAATGCCGTCAACCTCGATAAAGACCTTAAAGTCGCCAAAATGTACCTGGCGACCGCCTATGCGCAGCAGTACGTGCCTGGTGTAGAAACGCCGGAGAACCTGCGTAACGCGCAACTCGCCATTGACGAGTACAAGCAGGTGCTGGCCAGTGACCCGCATAACGTCACCAGCCTCAAAGGCATTGCTTTTCTTTACATGCAGCAGAAGAAATTCGATGACGCCCGTGAGTACTACAAAAAGGCCATTGACGCTGATCCAAACGATCCCGAAACATACTATTCGGTCGGCGTGATTGACTGGTCTGCAACGTATAAGGACGCAGCGGACCTTAAATCGAAAGAGGGCCTGAAGGTTGACGATGAGCTGAAGGGCAAAGGCAGCCAGAAGCTCTGCGACGAGATGAAATCAAAAGATGGCGCGGCAGTGGATGAAGGCATGAAGATGCTGCAAACGGCCATTGATAAGCGCCAGGATTATGACGACGCAATGGCCTACATGAACCTGCTCTACCGGCGCAAAGCCAATGACATGACTTGTGACGATGCGGAAACGCGGGCTGAATACGTGAAAACCGCCAATGAATGGAGCGACAAGGCTATGGCTGCGCGCAAGAAGAAAGCCGAAGAAGCCTCAAAGAAGACCAGCGGCGGCATCATTCTCGATCAACCTAAATCGAAATAAATACTCTTGATTTGTTAACAGCTATTGAGCAGCCCCTCCTGCGGGAGGGGCGTTTTATTGCGCGGCCAGCAAGCATGCGCTCAGCCCCCGCGCGCATCTCAACCTATTGTTACAATCAGGGTTTCCGCTATGTTCTCCAAGGTACTAATTGCAAATCGAGGTGAAATCGCCGTTCGCGTCATGCGGGCCTGCCGTGAAATGGGCATTACGTCTGTGGCTGTCTTTTCTGACGTTGATCGGGGCGCGCTGCATGTAACCAAGGCAGATGAAGCTTATTTGCTCGGTCCGGCCCCGGCCCGCGAATCTTACTTGAACATTTCTAAAATTCTGGAAGTTGCCCGCCAATGCGGGGCTGAAGCCATTCACCCGGGCTATGGATTTTTATCTGAAAACGCCAAGTTTGCTAGTGCATGCGCGGCGGCGGGAATCAAGTTTATTGGTCCACCGCCATCCGCAATGGAATTGATGGGCTCCAAAACGCGTGCGCGTACCGCCATGAAGGCCGCTGGAGTGCCCATGGTCCCCGGCTCCGCGCGGGGCCTGAGCATTGCGGAAGCGGAAACCATGGCTACCGAAATCGGATACCCAGTGATGATCAAGGCTGCAGCCGGCGGTGGCGGCAAGGGGATGCGTCTGGTAAGTAAGGCTGCCGACCTCAAGTCCAGTTTTGAAATTGCTCAAAGCGAAGCGTTGCGATCGTTCAATGATGGCGAGATCTATCTGGAAAAATTCATCGAGAACCCGCGCCATATTGAGATCCAGGTGCTGGGGGACGAGCATGGCAATGTGGTTTATCTTGGTGAACGCGAGTGCTCAGTACAGCGCCGCCATCAGAAGGTGATTGAAGAAGCGCCTTCAGCCATTGTCGATGAGGAAATGCGGCGGCGTATGGGCGCAGTTGCCGTGCAGGCTGCAAAGTCGGCTGGGTACACTAATGCCGGGACAGTAGAGTTCCTGGTCGATAGCAAACGAAATTTTTATTTTCTGGAAATGAACACCCGGCTTCAGGTGGAGCACCCCGTAACGGAATTGGTCACCGGGCTGGACCTTGTGCATCTGCAACTGCGGATTGCCAGCGGAGAGAAACTTCCTTTCAGCCAGGAAGATGTTCAACTTCGCGGACACGCCATTGAATGCCGGCTTTACGCGGAAGACCCGGACAATAATTTCTTTCCTTCGCCGGGGAAGATCACGCAGCTTTTGCGCCCTTCAGGCCCCGGCGTGCGTGAAGACACCGGAGTTTATGAAGGCTGGACGGTGCCCCTGGACTACGATCCAATGCTCTCCAAGCTTATCGCCTACGCTCCTGACCGACCGACCGCTATCGCGCGCATGCGGCGCGCCTTGGACGAATACTTTGTTGGTGGCATCAAGACCAACCTGCCACTGTTCCGGCGTATTCTGGATCATCCAGATTTCATTGACGCGCACATCGATACCGGCTTCCTTGACCGTCTGCTGGCGGTCCCGAACTCACCCGGTACTAAGAATGGCTTAGCCGAGATTGCGGCTGTTTCCGCCGCCTTGTTTGCCGCTACAGCGCCATCAAAGAATGCCCAGAACGGCATATCCAAGACCGCCGGTGAGCGACGAACTGACCGGTCATTATGGAAGCGTGCAGCGCGCAGCGAAGGAGTCGGCGGCGAATGATTTACGAGGTCATGCTGGCGGATAAGACCTATCGCGTTGAACTGACGCAGGTGAGCGAACGATGGAAATGCCTGCTGGATGGCCGCGAACTGCCTGTGGACGTAGTTTATGGTCCAACCGGCGTTCTTTCACTGTTGCTCGGCGGCAAATCGTATGCAGTGAAGCAAGAGATTGTGGGGTCGGAGACCAACGTCATTGTGGGCCATGAGCGGTTTACCGCCACAGTGCGCGATCCGCGCTCATTTCGATCACGCCATCGTGCCGGGGCCAATGAACAGGGAGTCATGAAAATCAAAGCACCCATGCCAGGCAAGGTGGTTCGGGTGCTGGCGGGGGTGGGGACGCCGGTGGAAGCGGGTCAAAGCGTTTTGGTGATTGAAGCCATGAAAATGCAGAATGAGCTGAAGGCCCCTAAGACTGGAGTAGTGAAAAAGATCAACGTCGCGGAAGGCGCCGCCGTTGACGCAGGTCAGGTTCTGGCTGAGGTGGAATAGCTGCTAAATGCCGAATTCGTCAATCTCCGGAATTTCAAACCAAGATCTCACCATTGAGGCTAAGGACGATAAACTTTTGAAGGATTCAACCTTCTACTTGATTCCGGTATTCTTCAAAATCTGCTCGGCGTAGTAATTGTGGACTTCGGCATTGTCGCGCAGAACTTCATCGTATGCGGCACGCAAAATCTGCTCGCGCTGGCTGCGCAGTTGATTGCGGATGAACTGCTGCACCTGCGGATCATTCAAATCGCGCTGGCCGGCCGTTTCTTTGCCAATCAATTTGATGATCCGATAACCGAATTGCTGCCTGGTTGTTGGGTTGATCACCGGAATTACTTCGCTGAACTGGCCCGGCTTTAGTTTTAGGATGGCGTCACGGGTTGCGGCGTCAGTGTTTTTCAGCTGTGATTCCGGCATAGGGCCGAGTTCACCGCCGTTGCGCGCGGTATCGGGGTCCTCTGAAAACTTTGCTGCAACACTCGCAAAATCCTCGCCACTTTCCAGCCGATGCTCGGCTTCATTAATCTTTTTGCGCGCTTCCGCGTCATTTTGCGCTTTGCCTGGACTTTCGCTTGGCTGCCCCATGGGCTGGCTGGTGACCAGGATATGGGCAACAATATAACGTGGTTCAATCAAATTGAAATCCGCCTTGTGCTGGTTGTAATAGCTCTGGAGGTCGGAGTCAGAAATGGTCACTTTTGAACCAATCTCTTTATTCAAAAGCTTATCGATGATCAGGTTGCGACGTATTTCCTGCTTGGAGTCTTCCTCGGTCATACCCAGATCTTTCAGGCGCTTCTGAAACTCCTCTTGGGTATAAGGTGCTTTAGCCTGGGAAAATTTGCTTTCCACCTCGTCATCGGTGGCAAGGATCCCGAGCTTTTCTGCTTTCTGCAGGTGCAACTGCAGATCGATAAGTTGACCGAGAATATTCAGCCGCAGAGCTTCCTCTTCCGTGGCGGTCGGCTTTTGCGGCGATCCTGCAACGCGACCGTTATAGTTCTTGTCCAGCTCGGAGCGAAAGATTTTGTAGCTGTTCACCTTGGCCACAACGTCTTTGTCCGTACCGCGGCCTGAGCAGCTGGCCAATATCAGCAACGCCGTGAATACCAACAAGAGAGAAAACAGACTGCGCCGATATTTACGCGCCTGGATCAATAGTCGCCTCCATGGGCAGTTTCAAATACGGTACGATAACCGACTTCACCGCGCTTGACTAGTTTTTTGCGTTTGCTGGGGCCTGCTGTCCACTATCCGCCAGAGCACGATCCAGAACAGCGCGCAATTCCGCTTCCGGCATCACGCCGGTAAGCCTTTCTCCGTTGATGAACATTGTAGGCGTGGAATCGACGCCCAGCTTATCGGCCTCAGCCATCGATGCCCGCACAGTAGTTTCATCCTGCTTTTGCAGGCAGGCCTGCAGTTTGCCTGCATCAAGCTGGTGTTTTTGCGCCTGTTCCTTGGCGAGATTATCAATGTTCTGGAATGCGTCTGTCCGCGATTTGCCGGCCATCTGCTTCTGATTGGCATGGATGTAATCAGCGAAATCCCAATATGCCGGACCGTTCTGCTCGCCCAGGCAATTTCCGTCGATAGCCGCATGCATGGCCCAGGGGTGTATTTCGATCAGTGGATAATCCTTGTAAATCACCTTGATCTTGTCAGCGTAGTCCTTAAAGACATCTGCAAAAAGAGTTGAATGCATGCGGGAACAGAACGGGCATTCAAAATCGTCGAAGTTGATGATTGTCACCTTGGCGCTGGGATTGCCTTTTACCGGCCGGCCCTTCACATCGATCTTGGACATCAGGTCCTGTGAAATATCGATCTTCTCCACGTGCGCCAGGGTCTTACGGTCCGTTGATATCAAAAAATCATGGTGAGTAGCGTTCTCTCCGCCGGTAAAGCTAACCACCAGATCATCGTAGCCAGCCGTAGTGCCGGCCTTGGGCTCGGATAGGGAAATACTGACCTGTGGCGGTACGTTGTAGCGGGAACGGATCTCTGTGATTATCCGGTGCGTAATTTCAGGGGTTAAAGGAGCCGCCTTTGCGGCTGATTCTGCAGCAGTCTCTTTCTTGTTTGCTGCTGCTTTCTTTGCCGTCCCTGTGCTTTGGGAATTTCCTGGCTGAACCGCCAGAATCGCAAAAACTAAGATATTTAAAAAAATGCCATTAAATCTAGCCAAAAAGGTCACCTCGTGGTACTGACAACTTTCCAGATTATCTCATGAAGGCGCAGCCCTATGCTCATGAGATGAGCTTAACCAGGGACGGAGTGGTTTTGGCAGCATTCATTGATCCGGAACGAAATCCCTCGGTATCTACGGTTACAAACGTGAATCCCAGGGCTTTAAACACTTGGCTGAACTCGCGGAACATCTCCGGGGTAAGGGCGCGGGCTAACTCATCCTGGGCAATCTCAATCCGCGCGATCTCGCCATGATGCCGCACCCGGCACTGCCGGAAACCCAGCCCGCGCAGCGCCTCTTCTCCCTGTTCAACCGCTGAAAGGGCCTCCAGCGTCACCGGACGGCCATACTCAATGCGTGACGACAGGCAAGCGGAAGCGGGCTTTTCCCAGACGCGAAGGCCTGCGGTGCGGGCCAACTCCCGAATGTCAGCTTTGGTCAGTCCTGCCTGAAGCAGTGGGGCAGCTACATGATGCTGGCGCGCAGCCGTCTGGCCCGGACGAAAATCACTTTGATCATCGACATTCACACCATAAGCGATTGCTTGGAAACCGTGTTTCGCCGCGAATTCTTCCATCACCTGGAAAAGCTCGTCTTTGCAGTGGAAACACCGCTGCCGGTCATTGCGCACATATTCTGGCCGATCCATTTCGCCGGTGTGGATCACCTCAACGGCAATCGCGTGCTCCTGCGCGAATGCCAGCGCATCCTGAAGTTGAGTACGCGCCAGACTGGGGGAATCCGCGATCACTGCCAGCATGTCCGCTCCTAGGACCCTGCTGGCGACCCACGCTAGATAGGCTGAATCGACGCCGCCCGAGTAGGCGACCAACGTGCGGCCCAGCGACCTTAGCAAGTCTTCAAGGAGAAGCTGCTTAGCGGAGAAACCCATACTTAGATTCTAACCACAAAGTCACAAAGAACATAAAGACGAGTAAAACGGAGTTGGAGCATCAACAAACAATCGAAGTCGTTATCCCCTAAGGCTTAAAAACTTCCTGATCCTTCGTGTCCTGGTGGTTAAGCTCTAGAACAGCCGTTCCTGGCGCTTTAAATTGCCGAACGATCCAATATTCGCCAGCGTGAAAGCAAACCGATACTGGTTCTCATTGCGGACTGAGCCAAGAGAAAAGCGACGGTATTCGAAGCTTAGGCCACAGCAATCCCAGTTGTAAGCAGTTTGCGCAGCGCCATATTGCAGCAGGTTGAACTCGCGATCAAAACCAATGTTCGCGGCCGCGCTCCAGCCTCTCTTAGTCGGGCTGCCGTATCCAAGTTGCGCGCGGACTTGATCAAAGAGCGGCGGCACGCAGGCGGGCTGGTTAAAAAGGTGCGGGACGCAAGTGGGCAGCACCGCTCCGGTCGTGGGATCGGTCACCACTTCGCCGGGAACCTGCAGGTAAGCATGGCTGGCGCCGACGAAGAAATCTCCAAAATGAAATCCGGTATAGAGAGTGCTGGAATTAATGCGGCCTTTTTTGCTGTCATAGTCAAGCTGCCATTCCAAATCGCTATTGGCGCTGGTGCGCACGCGCAGCCGCGACACCACTGGAGAAAATCGCCGTGGATCGGTGACAAAAGCGATGCCGGTGAAGCTTGCGGTGGTAGTCAACACGTTGCGGGTGCCGTTCACGACAGCACCGCCAAAAGTGGGATCGGCAAAATACTTCATTTTGACTTCCCAGCTTACAAACTCGTCCGCGCCCGCAGGCTCACAAGATGCGTCCGCAGCAACAGCCTGGGCAGTGCCGGCAGCTGTGCTTGTTGTCTCCTGTTTGCATCCTGGGCGCTCCTGTTTGGTAAAGAGCCTTTGCAGCAGACCGAACTCAACTTCATTGGTGTTGCTAAGAATATCTCTGAAATCAAAGCGGATAATTGAGCCGAAGTTCTCCACGCCGTTGGTGTAGCGATAGATTACCCGCGGTTCAATGGTGTGCTTGATTTTCCGTCCGGCGATTGTTCCATCAAATACCTTACTGAGCATCGGCGGGCGCAGTTCAACGCTGGTGGCGATAGTGCGCCGGTTAAAGAGCTCGTGATGAGCAGTAATGACCGATTGCGCCGTGGACTGCTGCTGTGAGTAAACCGTGTTGCGGAGCTGAACATCGGGGCGGAAGGTCAGCCTTTGTAAAAAATGGGAAGACTTAGGCTGGGGTCTACATCAGCACGGCCAACCACGCCGGGAGTAACAAAGCCGGGCTGGCTGCGCCGCAAGCCACCGGCATCCACGTCATATGACCAGTAAATGGGTGTGCCAAAAATTTTTCGATCCACGCTGGAAAATTCGACTCCCGGCGCATGCAGGATCGTGATCACGTCGTCATTATTCTTGCTCTGGAAGTTCTGGTAGCGCGCCAAAAAACCGTTAAATGAAAAGCCTTGAAGGTTCTTGGTCAGGAAGGCCGCGGATTTCACCTCTGAATCCACGGCCTGAGAAAAGTTCTCAGTAAAAGCAAGCCGGAAGACGAAAGAACTCAGGTAATCAATGGAAGCAACGCCCCGAACATCATGGGCGAACGTGGTTTCGGCATTGAGTTTGACATCTTCCCCACCCTGCTTGGCAGTTTGCGAAACAGTCTGCCCGGCCTGATTGACTGATGTTGTGGTGATGCCGCGATCCAGCACACCAAAGTAACTGAGGTTAACGAATGACCCTTCATTAGGACGATAACGGTAATTCTCCTGTAACGCCCAACCTCTTTTGGAGAGATATTCGCCGCCCACGGTGGCGTCCATGCTGCGGTTTATGGCCCAATAGAAAGAGTCGCCAACAACAGTGCCCTTGGTATTCGATGTTCCGAAATTCGGGATCAGAAAGCCGCTCTCTCGTCCCAGACGCTCGACCGGCGGCGCTGCATACGGCAAATAAAAAACCGGAATGCCTTTGAGCCGAAAAGTCGTGTTGTAAACATGCGCTGAGACTCCGACCCTGAGAATGATCTTTGCCGCCGTGAATGTCCATTTGGGGCGAGGCAGTTCGCACGAGGTTACTGATCCATGGTGAAGGACGTACTCATCCGGCCCAGTCTGCTCCACCAGCTTACCGGAAAATGAAAGTGGGCTGGATGAGGTGAGTGTGACGCTTCTCCCTTTGAATCGCGCACCCGTGGAGCCGCGCACATTGTAAAACTTACCTGTCTGCGAATGGAGGTTGTAAGCGCCTTCACTGCCGCTTATGTGTATATCGCGCTGGCCGCCGTCTAAAGAAACATTACCTTTGGCCGTGACGTCGCCAGTCGCAGAATCATACGTCACCAAATCGCCATGGAAGGTGTAGTCGGCAAACTGAATTTGTACGTCGCCGCTTAAGGTGTAAACCTTGCCGGTTTCCTCGCACTCACGCGCGTCAATGATCACAGGATTGTCTTCGCTGATCGGCACCCGCACTTTCTTGTTGGCCTGGGGCGTGGCTGAAGCGGCTTGGCTTTTCAATGCAGACTGCGGCACCGCGGGCGGAGAAGTGATCACCGAATGGCAGTTTCCGATCGGAGACTTCGTGGACGCAGCGTTTTGTTTTGGTTCGGCCGGCGCGGGAGTGGGTGTTGGCGTACTTTGCTCTGCCGGTATTGCAGGAGTCTGCACGCTCGGGCCTGTGAGCGCCTGGCTTGTCACTAGCTGTCCGGTGACAAACAAGTGACAAAGCAGTCCTGCTGTGATAACAAACTTATGTTGGGAACGCATGCCGTAGAAAGCCAGTCTGGGCAAGTTACCACGGCAAGTTTTATAAATGCAAAGGCTGGCCCAGCCGGATGCTTCCCGCTCCTGGCGAAAATCTCTGAACCGGCCCATGACTTGCCCTCTCTGCGGTAAGGCGTCGCCGTGCGTGCACACGCGCAGGAACAGCTCAGCACTTGTGTACCACCAGGCGGACCACAACATTCCTGTTGCCGATTTTGCTGAAGATGATCAGCCTCTCGCGCCGCCAACGCCAGCGGTTCGGGCAGTTGCCGGCGAAGTACGGCCAGCGGCTGATCCGGCTTGGAGAAGAGAGATTGTTTCGCGGGTGCAGCAGCATCGTGCGCGACGGCGTCACCCGGCTGACCCCAATGCAATGGAACTGGATTTCCCCGACGACGATTCCCTCTCATTTGGGGCTGAAGATGGCCGCATGCTGCCTCCGCCTGAACGTTTTCACGAAATCGTAATTCCGCAGAACAAGGTCAAGCCGGTAATGGGCAAGCCAGAGCCGACCAAGGTCATCCGCTTTCCGCGCACCCAGCCTGCTTACGTTCCTACGGTTGAAGAAATAATGCTCAATGATCTTGAGCCAGTTCCGCCGGCGCCAGAAGCGCCGCGAATCATGGAGGCTTATGACGCCGAGCCGATGGAGATGGAGTTAGAACCGATCGATCCAATCGATCCCATAGAGATTGAGCCAGTCGCGCGGCCTTCTCTGCAAGGTCAGCAGATGGATTTGCTGCCCAGCTTTGACGACATCCAACTGGAGCCTGAAGAGCCGCGCATCGATAAAGACTGTGAAGTGATTCCCAGGCCTGCGCCCATGCATCAACGGCTGGTTGCCGGATTGGTGGATGTTGGGATTGTTTTTATTGCCACAGCAGCCTTTGCACTCACGTTTATGGAAGCGGCGGAAGGAATTCCGCATTCAAACATGACGATGTTATGCATGCTGGCTGCCGGTGGAATCTTCTGGCTGGTCTTTCAGTATATTTTTCTCGTCTACCGGCGTGCGACACCGGGAATGAACTTCGCCGGACTTGAGCTTTGTACTTTTGAAGGGAAAGCCACCAACATGTTTGAGCGCCAATGCCGCGCTGCCGCCAGCGCGCTATCAGGATTTTCTATGGGATTGGGCTACTTCTGGGCGCTGGTGGATGAAGACCGGGTGGGCTGGCATGACCGGATCAGCAAGACGCATGTGAGGGCTCTTTCTGTAATCCCGACCCTGAGCTTGCCGAAGGGGAGGGAAGCCTATAGCTACGACGATCTAACGGATTAAAGCAGAACGTCAGCCGCGAATTTCGCGAATCAACACGAATGGAGATTGAGAGAGGCGGACTATTTATCTGCAACTTTCCGACTTTTCGTAACGATTAGTTCCCTCGCTGCGCTCGGGACTACAGAAAAACCTACGCCACCAACTGCCCCGGCTCTTTTTCCACGGACGGAATTGCCGCTGGATCTGACGTATCACCCGAGAGCAGTGGCCATCCCTTCCGCAATACAAACTCAAGCCACGCTCCGGCGGCTTGTGAAGTGAGCACAGCGACAAGAACCAGCGTGGTATAAAACGCGGCGCTGATGATGCCTGCCTCAAAGGCCACGCTGGCCAGCACAATGCCGGGGCCGCCCCGGGCGTTTGTTGCGACGGCAAGATTGGTGATATCCAGTCCGCGAAATCCGGCGAGGCGCGCTCCCAAGGCGACTGCCAGCAGTTTCAGCACGCAGGCTCCGACAAGAAACGCCAGCAACATCGATATAGAAAAGGCTTTCCCAAAAATCAGGCTGTAGCCCACCAGCGCGAAATACACAGGGATGAACAAGGCGAAGGAGAAGCCGGAGATGGTGGCCAGTGCGTCCCCCAGGCGCTTGCGAGAGACCGCAAAGCCGGCAAGGAACGCAGCGAAAACCAGATTTACGTCGAGCAAGCCGGCCACGGCGACGTAAGCAAAGGCAATCAGCAGAGTGAACGTAATTGGCGAATTAATCGCAAGCAGGTTGAATCTTGATTTTGAAATGCGCTTGGTGGCCCGCGGAAACAGAACCAGCCCGAGGACAAAGTAAACCAGCGTGATGCTGATGTGGAGTGCAATCTTGCGCGCCGGAAGGCCGGATGAATCGGCAATGGCGGTGGCGATGGCCAGCACGGCCCAGAGAACGATATCTTCAAGCACGGCAACGCCCAGCACCAGCCGGGCAAAGCGCGTGTGGAGGATTTTGAGATCGAAAAAGATGCGCGAAATAACAGGGATCGAAGTCACCGCGACAGCGATACTCATCACCAGCAGCAATGAGGCGTGGCTGGACTTGACGCCCATAAACCAGCCGAGCGGCAGGACCGATCCCAGCGCCAGCATGATAAAAAAAGGCATCGCCGTACCGACCACGGCCAGCCAGCCAATCTGCTTGCGTTCATGCTTCTGGAAGAGCGCCTTGGTTTCCGCGCCGGAAAGAAACATCAGCATGAGCAGGCCGAGATAGTAGAGCAGGTCGAGCGCGGCCTTCTTTTGCGGAGCGGCAACGTCTAATTGCAGAAAGTGCGTGTACGCACCCCATCGACCAAGGACAAACGGTCCCAGGATGCAGCCGGCCAGAATTTCTCCAATCACGCGGGGCTGTCGTAGTCGGGCAAACAAATAGCCGAGCAAATGTGCGCTAGTCACCAGGATCGCAAGAAAGAGGATGAGTGGGCCAATGGCGCTGGAAGGCATGAATGGAATCCGGAGCTGCTGTCATACGATCAGATGAAAATCCGGCTGTGGGCGTTGGCTGGGCAAAGTTGCCGATTGGCTTTTGTTACCATGGATATACATGGCAGAGAACGATAAAGTTCGCGTCCGTTTTGCCCCGTCGCCCACGGGACAGCTGCATATCGGGAACGTCCGCACAGCGTTGTTTAACTGGCTCTTTGCCCGCCAGAAGGCCGGCACATTCATTCTGCGGATTGAAGATACCGACCTGGAGCGCAGCGAGGCGCGGTATGAAACACAGCTAATCGAAGACCTGAAGTGGCTGGGCCTTGACTGGGACGAAGGGCCGGACGTGGGCGGACCTTACCCGCCTTACCGGCAGTCAGACAAAATGGATGTGTATCGCAGCTACGCTGAGCGACTTATCAAAGAGAGGAAGGCGTATTACTGCTTCTGCACGGCAGAAGAACTGGAGCGCGATCGGCAGCAGGCCATGGCGGAGCAGCGCCAGCCAAACTATTCCGGCAAGTGCAGGAACATTGATCCTGCCGACGCGGAGCGGCGCAGAGCGGCGGGCGAGCCTGCGGCAATACGCTTGCAGATTCCTGAGCGCCCTATCCGCTTCCATGACATTGTGCGCGGCAACGTGGAATTTTCAAATGAAGTAGTAAGCGATCCCATCATTGTCCGGTCCAGCTGCATGCCAACCTACAACTATGTAGTGGTGATCGACGACGCAGATATGAAGATCACACACGTCATCCGGGGCGACGATCATATTTCCAATACCCCCAAGCAGGTTGCCGTGTATGAAGCGCTGGGATTGCCCGTGCCGGAGTTTGCGCATCTTTCCACGATTCTTGGCCCTGATCGCGAGAGATTGTCTAAGCGGCACGGAGCCACGTCAGTATCGAGCTTCCGCGAGATCGGCGTATTGCCGGAGGCGCTGATGAATTATCTGGCACTGCTGGGCTGGGCGCCAAGCGGCGGCGACAAAGAGATTTTTCCCAAAGATGAATTGATCAAGAAATTCTCGTTGGAGCGCGTTACGCCCTCGCCTGCGGTGTTCGACACGGAAAAGCTGCACTGGCTGAACCGGCACTATATCAAGCAAAGCCCGCCGGAGCGCATTCATCAAATGGGCACAGAGGCATTGCAGCGCGCGGGGTTGCTGCCGGCCAGCGTGAATGGAAATGTCAGCGGCTGGACCAATGCTCTGATTGATCTGCTGACGCCTTATGTTGATCAGTTTGATCAGCTGCCAGAAAAATCAAAGATCATCTTTAACCATGATGCCACCGCGGCACTGGCTCTGCCGGAGAATGCAGAAGTATTTGCCAGCGACAAGGCGAAAGCCGTAGTCCAGGCGTTTGCAAAGCGCGCAGCGAATGAGTCACCGCTGACGCCGGAGCGGTTCAAGGCGATCATGGATGAGATCAAGGCAGAGACTGGCGCTAAGGGCAAAGACCTGTTCCATCCCGTGCGGATCATGCTGATTGGATCGCATTCCGGGCCGGACTTCAACAAATTGATTCCGGTGATCGAAGACGGAAGCAGGCTCGAGTTGCCGGTGCATGTGAAGAGCGTGCGCGAGCGGGTGGCAGAGTTTACAGCGGCGCAAGACCTCCAATGAAAGATCAGGCATGAAACAGCACTTCCGCTTCGACTTCACATTTCCGCGCAACTATGAAGTCAGAATCCTGGAAGCTGTTCCGCCCGTTCATCCTATTGAGAAGCTATACCACTATCCCGTGGAACTTGAGGAAGGTGACCGCAGCGGCGCTTACGTGCGGGTGACACCGCAGAGCGGGCCCGCCTGGGTCGGGTTTTTCGCTCTGGGCTTTGACTCCGATCAGGTAGTCAATCAACTGTGTTCAACGCCTGATCCCGGACGATTTTGCGTGGTGGTCGGTGGCTACGCATATATTGTGAATGCCTCGGAACCCGCCGAGTGGCTTCATATCAAACAGCAGCGACCCGTGGTCGACCTTTGCGTGCTTTTGCAGCAAAGCCTGCTGCTTTTTATCGGATTTACGTCTATTACCGCCATCGGTGCTTCAGGAATTCTGTGGACTACTGAGCGGCTTACGTGGGAAGGACTGACGATCAACTCCATCGAGAGAGACAAGCTGCTGGGCCACGGCTGGGACGCGCTGGCCGATACGGAAGTGCCGTTTGAGGTGGACTTAAAGACGGGGAGGCATACGGGGGGAGCGAAGCCATGCTAGAGAATCGGACATCGGAAGATCGGCGGGCCGAGGCTCTCGCCGAAGGCTAAAACCCCTCATTTTTTCACGTTATAATCTCTTATGGCGACAAACCCGCAGCCCGCTTCGCAAAAAGAGCTGAAGCTGCTTACGGCCAGGTTTCAGCAACTGCTGGCCAAGGTCGCCGAAAACCGCCCTACAGACGATCTGGAAACTATCCGCAAGGCGTACGATTTCTCCCTCAAACATCACCAGGGACAGACGCGCGCTTCCGGCGAACCTTACCTCATACATCCGTTGGAAGTTTCGCTGGTGCTGGCAGACATGAAGCTGGATTCTACCGCCATCTCCGCCGGGCTGCTGCACGATGCCATTGAAGACACCCCGGTAACGCACGAAGATATCCGCCGCGAATTTGGCGATCAGGTGGTGCACATAGTTGAAGGCGTCACCAAGATCGACAAAATCGATTTGGCCAGCCGCGAAGAGCGCCAGGCGGAAAATGTGCGCAAGATGGTGCTCGCCATGGTGGATGACATTCGCGTGGTGCTGATCAAGCTGGCGGACCGCCTGCACAACATGCGAACGCTGAGGCACCTCCCCGAAGAGCGCAGGCAGCAGGTGGCAAAAGAGACGCTGGAAATTTATGCGCCGCTTGCACATCGGCTAGGCATGGGCAAGGTGCGCGGCGAGTTGGAAGATCTCTCATTCCGCTATGTTGACCCTATCGGCTATGACCAGGTGCGTACAGCAGTGGAGCAGCGCCGCAAAGCAGGTGAAGCTTTTCTGTCCAAGCTGGTGAAAGTCCTGCAAGAGAAGCTCAAGGAAAACGGCGTTGACGCGAAAGTTGAAAGCCGGATCAAGCGGCTTTACAGCATCCACCAGAAATTGTTGCGGCAACGTATCACCGTGGACCAGGTTTACGATCTGCTGGCGGTGCGTATCATCACCAAGTCAGTCAAAGACTGCTACACCGCGCTGGGAGCGATCCACCAGATGTGGCGGCCGGTGCCGGGACGCATTAAAGATTTCATCGCCATGCCAAGGCCGAATCTTTACCAGTCGCTCCACACAACGGTGATTACGGAAGACGGGCACCAGTTTGAAGTGCAGATCCGCACGGAAGAGATGCACAAGATGGCGGAAGAAGGCATTGCCGCACACTGGAAATACAAAGACGGCGGCCCGGTCAGCGCCAAAGACGAGCAGCGGCTGGCTTGGCTGCGGCAGGTGGTGGAGTGGCAGCAGGACGTAAAAGATCCCAATGAATTTCTCTCCACTCTGAAAGTCGATCTTTATCCAGAAGAGGTTTACTGCTTTACGCCCATGGGCAAAGTGGTGATTCTGCCGCGCGACGCCAGCGCAATTGATTTTGCCTATGCTATTCACACTGAGGTGGGACATAGTTGCGTTGGGGCCAAAGTGAACGGGCGCATCGTTCCGCTGCGTAACAAGCTCCGTAATGGCGATGTGGTGGAGATCATGACGCAACCGGGACATAACCCCAGCCGCGACTGGCTGGGCTTTGCCAAGTCCACGCGCGCGCGCAATAAGATAAGGCACTGGCTCAACATCCATCAACGCGAGCGGGCCATTGAGATTGGCAAGAAGCTGCTGGAGAAGCAAGCGCGCAAATATCGGCTGGCGCTGAAAGATTTTAACGACAAGACAATGGACGCGATCGCCAAGGAATATGGCCTGGGCGGCGGGCAGGACCTGCTGGCGGGCATCGGCTACGGAAAATATTCCGCGCGCCAGGTGCTGGCAAAGCTTTCACCGGAAATTTCCGAGCAGACACCCGCAGCGGAAGAGACGCCGAAAGCGGGCAGCACGCTGGGAACGGTGATCCGGCGCGTGTTTGGCCAGAGCGCGGACACAGGTGCGATCAAGGTAAAAGGTTATAACGATCTGCTGGTGTATCGCGCGCGATGTTGCAATCCGATTCGCGGGGAAGCGATTGTGGGTTACGTGACGCGAGGCAAGGGCGTAGCGGTGCATGCAGTGAGTTGTCCGAACGTAAATAACCTGATGTATGAGGCTGATCGCCGCATTGCCGTGGAATGGGCCAAGCCGCTTAAGGTGGACAGGACCGATGGTCGTGGGACATATCCGGTGAAGCTCACAGTTTTTTGCGATGATCGCCCGGCAATGTTGAAGCAGTTGACTGCCGTGATCTCTGATGACAATACGAACATCCGCAACATTGAAGCCCGCACTGCCGACAGCCAGGCAACAATCGATATTGTGATTGATATAGAAGATGTGAAGCATTTGGAGCGCGTGATCGGTGGGTTGAGGAAGATTCCGGGGATACACGATGTGCAGAGGTTGAATAAGGTGTAGTGCAGTATTTGGTAATTAGTACCTGGTATTTAGCTTGCTGGAAGATGAAGGAGATTTTTGCAGGAGCGGCAACACAGATCATAAGCTTTCGGCTAAGTACCAAATACTAAATACTGGGTTGGCAAATCAGCGGCAAGGTTTTCTGGAGGGCATTTCATGAGCGGCTTCACCCGAGACGTGGTCTCGACATCCAACGCGCCTAAAGCAATTGGGCCGTATTCACAGGCGATCAAGGCCAACGGATTTCTTTTTATCTCCGGGCAGATTCCCATTGATCCCGCAACAGGCAATCTGATCAGCGGCGGCATTGAAGCGCAGACGGAGCAGGTGCTAAAGAACCTCAGCGCGATTCTGCAAGCAGCGGGCAGTAGCTGGGAAAAAGTGGTGAAAACCACAGTGTTTTTGAAAAGCATGACAGAGTTCGGGCAGATGAATGAGGTGTACGGAAAAACGTGCAAAAACGCGCCGCCGGCACGTTCCACGGTGGAAGTAGCCCGCCTGCCGAAAGACGTCTCTGTGGAGATTGATGTGATCGCGCTGGCGTAAAACCAATCTGCAAGGAGCAACGATGATTAGAAGTCGTTTTGCTGTTCTGCTGGTTTCCCTCTTTTTGGCAAGTGCCGGATTCGCACAATCGAATGATATAGCCGTGAGTTTTGGCGGGACTTTTTCGCCTGGGCTTACCGGCCTGCCGTTCTGCGAGGTTATTCCGGATTGTCTCAATCACCAGTGATCATCTGCACAACATATTTGTTGGTGGCGGGGTAACACTGCGCTTCTAAGGCTGGAGTGATCGATAGAGCGGGCTGCAGCAAGGAAGTCACAGCCGTACAGACGTGTCCTTTCGTCACTCGTTCGTCAGCATTTTTCTGTTCCCCGAGCCAGCAAATCTGCATCTCACGTTGCAGAGCCAACCAAAATTTATGCCAGTTAAAGGACCTTCAATGAAGCGCTTTTCTATTTTGATTGCACTGATATGTGTCTCCACGTTTGCGGCAGCGCAAAAGGCCGACGCAGCTTTTGTTGTGGGAGGGTCGTTTGTTTCCGATACGAAAGAGACTTTTCTTGCTCCGGCGTTAACGCTCTCAGACACGGTAAAAACCGACCATCACTTGTTTTTGGAAGGTGAGCTCGGAGTGAGGTTGTTGAACGCCCACGTTGCCTCTCTCAGCCTGGAGGTGCCGGTAGCCGGCATGACCTCACAGAAGCTCACCCTGGCCAGCACACCGGGCACTGTGGTGGATAATCTCTCCACTTTGTTCATCACGCCAGGATTCCGGCTCAAGCTGCTGCCCATCTCGCCGATTTCGCCCTGGGTGAGCGTTGGCGGCGGTTGGGCGCGCTATTCCTTGAAGACCGTAGGCACAACGCAGAACAAAGGCGCAATCGACTACGGCGGCGGCTTGGACTTTAAGACAGGATTGCCGTTGCTTGGCTTCCGTGCTGAGGTTCGCGACTTTGTAACCGGCGATCCGAACTTTGGCATCTCAAGCGTGATTGCCGGGAACAACGGTGGCCTGCACCATCACAATATCCTGGCTGGGGGCGGAATCGTGTTGCGGTTCTGAAGAAGCGCTAGCGGTCAGCATCCCGTCGTGGATTTCAGGAACGAACCTAGGGTCGAGCATTGAGGATCGCAAAAACTGCGATGATCTCCACACGAAAAAGGCCTTCCGCTTCTTGGAAGGCCTTTTAAATTTACAAATGGTATTTGAATCGTTTCTTAAGCCGTCTTGCTGACCGATGCTTTGACGACCTTGCCGGATTTGAGGCAGGTGGTGCAGACGCGGACGCGCTTGTTGGCGCCGTTTACACGGGCGCGCACCGGACGCAGGTTCACGTTCCAGCGGCGGCGGCTCACGTTGTGAGCGTGGCTGATCTTATTTCCAAATTGCGGGCCTTTGCCGCAGATGTCGCAAACTTGTGCCATTTGATTGACTCCAGATATCTGACGTAGAAGGGCTTAAGAGCTTCAGTGTCGTGTGGTTAAAGGTAAATTTTACAGGAAGATAGCTCTAAGGGCAAATTGGATTAGCTCGCAGCGGCCACCTGGGCTGCTTTGGCAGCCTTGGAGGAAATGCGCTCCCGCAGGCGAAGAAAAGGCCGTTCGACCGCCATGTACAGGACAAACGCAGCTAGAAAGCTCAAGGCAAAGTAAGCATCTAAGGCGAGCCATCCGCCGCCTTCTACAAGCCTTGGCCAGTGCACGCGAACCTGATGGATAACCTCTTTGTGCGTGAGATAGGTGCTATAGGCGAGGGCGGCGATCAGGCCGAATCCCCGGACTTTGGATAGAGGGCTGGATGGAGCGATGCTGGAGGCAATCAGGAAACCAAGGCCAACAGCCAGCAGCGGAAAGCCGATAACCGAACCGGAGAATGACAGGCGGTCGTTGAACAGCCACATGGCCCCCGCACAGAGAGCCATCCCGCCCACGAGCAGCAGATATCCGTGAGACATGGCGCGCTGCCACCAGGTAGGCCGAAAAGTCTTGATCGTCGCAAGAGTCACGCCGACCAGAAGACCATCGAGGCGTGTGTGCGTGGGGTAGTAGATTTTCTCGACATAGGCTAGAGCAAAGTCATAGTCGTCTCTGGGGACGATCGCTACCTGATGGATATAGATGTACGCCCGAATGGCAATGCCGAAACAGAGAATTCCCAGAATTACCGCAATAGCTTTACCAAAGCTGGGGCGGATCATCAGCAGAAAAATTAGAAGTGGCAGCACGAGATAAAAATGCTCTTCCACGCACAGCGACCAAACGTGGGAAAAGGCCTGGTCGTGAAGGTAGTCGATACGGAAATTTTCCGTAAAGGTAAGAAACTGCCAGGCCGGCGACAGGCCGGAAGCTTCGCGGAATCCCGGGATGGCGAAGTAAAAAAGCAGCACCGTCAGGTAGGCAGGCAGGACGCGAAAGGCGCGGCGCAGATAAAAGCCGCTAATCGAAGGCCGGCTGCTGCGAGCATAAGGACGAAGAAGCTGTGAGCCGATCAGATATCCGCTCAGGACAAAAAAGAGATCGACGCCCATCCAGCCGTAGTTTCCAGGGCCACTCCAAATGCCAGGCCGAAGGGCCCAATGCATATGCCACAGCATGACCCAAAGGATGGCGATGGCACGCATCAAGTCAAGTCCGGGCTCGCGGGCAGAGGATGTGTCAAGAAGGCGCAATCAAGAGTGTTATAGCATTCCCATGGTTTCTGGCTGACGGACAAATCTAAACCCCAGAACCACAGAGGAAAACTTCAGGAGCCCAGAGCGATTGACAAAAGTGGCTCAGATGAGTTCCGTGAAGATTTACGGCCTCGTTGTTTCAACGCTGATCGTTTCGTTCATCTTCTAGAATGAGCAGATATTCTGCCCTGGCTGAGTTGAAAGCAAGGTGGGTGACTGCGTATCCGGCGGGAGTGAATACCGGATCGTTCAGTTTAGCTTCAAGGTCCTGGGCATCTTTTCCAAACACTACCTTGTAGCGCGGACGACCTGAGTGCTGCGGTGGCGGTGTCATAACGGATAGAGTTTACATTGGTACCCGCAAAGAACCAAATCCGGGATGAAACTATTCCATCACCACCACAACCTTACCAAAGGTCTCGTTTGATTCCAGGCGTTGGTGAGCTTGGCTGATTTTTGAGATTGAGAACACGCTGTCGACGTTAGCCTTGAGCACGCCGCGGGCGAGCAGGGGCACGACCTCAGCGGCAAAGAGGCGAGTAGCAGCCATCTTTTCTTCCAGTGAGCGGGCGCGCAGGACAGTACCGCGAATATGGAGGCGCTTGCTCATCACGTATTTCGCGTCAAGCTCATAACTGCCGCCGGCCACGGTTCCCACGAGTATCATGCGGCCGTGCTGCGCCATGGCTTTTTGGCTGGCTTTGACGTATGGGCCGCCGACCAGATCGAGCAGGACATTGATTCCCTTGCCAGCGGTCCATTTTTCTGTGATGGCCGGCAAGTCTTCAAAATTTTGACGAAGGACTAATCCGGCTTCCAGCCCCAGCGGTTTTGATTTTTCGATTTTGTCGGCAGTGCGCGAGGTTCCATACGGAACCGCCTGGATCGCACGTACAAGCTGCACTGCAGCCAGGCCCACACCGCTGCCAACGGCATGGATCAGTACGGTTTCTCCAGGGCGGAGATTAGCCTGCTTCCATAGAGCGTCATGCGCGGTAATAAACACTTCGGGCACAGCAGCAGCCTGTGTCCAGTCAAGATTCGCAGGGATTTCCGCCAGCAGATGCTCATAGGCGACAACGTATTCGGCATGGGCGCCTCCGCCAATCAGGCCAAAAACGCGCTGTCCGGGCTTCCATCGGCGGACAGATGAGCCAACTTCGGCCACTTCGCCCGCGAATTCCATGCCCGGGATTTCTGCTGGAAAGCCGGGCGGAGGGGGATATTTGCCCTGGCGCTGGAGCAGGTCAGCACGGTTGAGCGAGGACGCGCGGACACGGACCAGGACCTGTTCGTCGTTGATCAGAGGCTTGCCAACGGTGCGTATTTCCAGCACTTCAGGTCCGCCATAGGTGGAGATCCAGACTGCTTGCATGGTATTGGTCATGGGCTAAAAGCGAAAAATGATTATAAGTGGCAGATGGCAGTGAAGCGCCATAGGAAGATAAACAGCGCATTGGGGAAGGGGTACCTGCCTGGTAGCTAGTGATCCTTATTTGCTGATATTACGGCGCTCCGATATATTTTTAGACAGCATGTATGAGGACTTTCACGCCACCGACCGCTGGACCGGACAGAGACTCCATTGTGTTTACCAGGCCCTGATCGTCGCTATTGCGACCCGGCACGCCGACGCTATAGATATAAAGTTTCTTGCCAGCGGGCGTCCCGTTTGGATAGCGTTGCCGCATCCAACATGGGTGGAGTACAACGAGCGCACCGGCCGGGTCATCACTGATCCGCTGGCCATCCAGACCGCCGGACATTTCTTGAAGACTGCAATTGAATCCGGCACGTATGAGCACGGACGGGAGATGTATACGCTGACGGTGGATGAATCGCTCGGACATTTGAATGCATTCCTGAAGCAAGTTGGCGCGCCCCAGGACGCGTTGATTAAAACGGCGTAGCCGTTAGGCCCGCCCAAAATCGTTGCTTGCGACCAGCCCTCTGGCCCAAACAGAAATAGGAGACTTTGCCGCCATGTCTACTTTGCCCGCCATTGATACAGCTTCAGCCCTGGAAACACTTCTGAATAGCAGTAACGTTCATCGCAACTTGCACTCAGGCATGCTGGTGGAGCAGGCAGTGCGCCGCGGTGAAGGGTTGCTGGCGGAGAATGGCGCGCTGGTTGGATACACCGGCAAATACACCGGGCGCACACCTAAAGACAAGTTCGTGGTCAAGGACCCCATCACGGCAGAGCTGATCGACTGGGGCTCAGTGAACCAGCCTTTTGACCAGGAAAAGTTTGACGCGTTGTTTGACCGCGTTGTGACATCACTGCGCGGCAAAGAGTTGTTTGTGCAGGACCTGTACGCAGGCGCAGATCCCCACTACCGCCTCCCTATCCGTGTAATCAATGAATATGCCTGGCATAACCTTTTTGCCCGCGCGCTGTTCGTGCGTCCAAGTGATGAAGAGCTGAAAACACATCGCGCGGAATTTACCAT
Organism: Terriglobia bacterium; assembly: GCA_963831465.1. Lineage (GTDB taxonomy): Bacteria > Acidobacteriota > Terriglobia > Terriglobales > Acidobacteriaceae > Angelobacter. The sequence goes on from CAWHQH010000019.1 coordinate 183,737, forward strand.
TGTTTCCTCACCGGAATTTCAAGCCGACCCGCAGCGTGACGGCACGCGCTCAGAAGCGTTCGTAATCGTGAGTTTCACCCGCAAGATCATTCTGATTGGCGGAACAAAGTACGCGGGTGAAATGAAGAAATCGATTTTTGGCATCATGAACTTCTTGCTGCCGCAGAAAAATGTCTTCCCGATGCATTGCTCAGCCAACGTGGGCAAAAATGGTGAGACGGCGCTGTTCTTTGGGCTTTCCGGCACCGGCAAGACGACGCTCTCGGCTGATCCAGAGCGCCTGTTGATTGGCGATGACGAGCACGGCTGGAGCCCGACCGGCATCTTTAACTTTGAGGGCGGCTGCTATGCCAAGTGCATCGACCTCTCAAAGGAAAGCGAGCCGCAGATCTGGAACGCAATCCGGTTTGGATCGGTGCTGGAGAACGTACCGCTCGATCCGGAAACACATGTTCCAAATTACAACGACGACAGTCTTACGGAGAACACACGCTGCGCCTATCCTGTCGACTTCATTGAAGGCGCAGTGATCCCGGGCATCGGCAGACATCCAAAGAACGTGATTTTTTTGACGGCAGATGCTTTTGGCGTGCTGCCCCCAATCTCCAAATTAACCACGGACCAGGCCATGTATCACTTTCTCTCCGGCTACACGGCCAAGGTGGCAGGGACTGAAGCTGGTGTGGAAGAGCCGCAGCCCGACTTTTCCACCTTGTTTGGAGCGCCATTCTTTCCCCTGCGGCCAAAGGTCTATGCGGAAATGCTGGGACGCCGAATGCAGGAGCATGGATCACAATGCTGGCTGGTGAATACTGGCTGGTTTGGTGGGCCGTATGGCGTGGGATCGCGAATGAAGCTGCCATATACCCGTGCGATGGTGAATGCCGCGATTGAAGGCACGCTGGATAAAGTGGAGTTTGAAACTGATCCGGCTTTTGGGCTAACTATACCGAAGTCCGTTCCTGGGGTGCCGGCGGAGTTCCTGCGCGCACGCGACGCATGGAAGGACAAAGCAGGCTATGACAAAGCCGCCGCCGACCTGGCTACGCGCTTTGCCAAGAACTTTGAGAAGTTTGACGTGCCGGCACATATCAAAGCGGCCGGGCCGGGAAAGAAATAATCCGCGCTTAGTACGGGCTCGTGGCTATTGGTATTTGGCTCAATTCAAGAGCAGAAATATTCTGGCTCTCGATCCAAGGCCGAGAGACTAACTGCTAAGCAGGATTTGAAGCATAAAAAGAGACGCGCCGTAAGCACGTCTCTTTTATTTTGGTAACACTTTAGGGGATGTCAGCCCGGACATCGTTTCAGGCAGTCATCAGTCAGGCTGCTTTATCGCGGCCCAGACTTTGTGTTACTGCGGCGTTGATGCGCTCAATGAACGAAACCGGCTGCTCGTCAGAAGCAGAGGCTAGGCGTTTGCGCAATAACTGAAGAAATTTGGTGACGCGATGCAGGCGTTGCGAGTCCATCCTTTCCTGCACGTGCTGGGGGTTTACCTCTGCAGCGGTTTCAATGTACTGCCAGAGCAAAAGCCGCATGTCATCGACTGCGCTCTTGAGATCGCTGAGCAAATCAACGTTAAGTTCAGCAGCGGGGACCGCCGGCTTGTCATTAGCATTAGGTGGCTGCATGGCGAGCCAGTACAGATCTTCATGAACGGCGGTCAGAGCACTCGTAAGTTCCTTAAGATGGGATACGAGTTCGTTACAATCAGTATTTAAGCGGCGTTCTGGCATTTGGGGGACCCCTTTACTTCTACTTCTGTACTTCTCTAGTACGAGTATTAGTGTCTAGGATGCGCTCAGCGTTGCAGAAATGCCGGTTACTCAAGGACATGCACCAGAGCTAAAGCCTGTATTTTCAGCAACTCTGGATTTGCAAGAGCCATTACCCTGAAGCCGACAGTGCCATTTATATGCAATTGTTTTCAACAGCATAGGACGGCCTTGCACCTGAAATGGAGCTTTTCTGGTGTCCTTCTGCGCGGTGCAGAATAGTCCCAAACCGAAATATGCAGTTGAACCATTGATGTAACCCTTAGCTGATGTAGTCAGCAGCCAGTTCCAAAATGGGAGAGAACCAGGATGTATTCGCGGCACATTTCAGTGCAATACAAGTTGAATGGAGAGATGGCCAAGTGTCCTATGAAGTGGCTGGACAATTTTTCCATGCGCAGCTTTACCAACGATTCCATTTTTGACGACACGCTCCCTGTGGCCGACGGACAGATGAGGATCGGTACACGCGTGCCGTTAGAAAAATTGAAGGAAGCCATGGAAGACTGGTTCCGCAGGAAGAGTTATCTGGGGGAAGAACAGGAATTGGTGATTGAGGAAACCAAAACCTAAAAACCTTACCGCTGATTACACTGATTACACGGATTTTCACTGATAAAGCAAGAGGCCTTTGCTTCATTGATTGCAAGGTTGAGCCCCGTATCATCGTGTCTATGCCGACGAAAACAAAAGACTAAATCTGACGCTGATAGCGCTAATTAGACGGATTGTGAACTGATGAAGAATGTTGGGTTTGTTTCTTCAATGATTGCGCGATGAAGCACCTTGCCATCGTCATGCATGCTGGCAAAATATGAGGAACAAAACTCTCATTCCTTATCAGTGAATCAGTGTAACAGCGGTAAGGTTTTGGTTTTTCTGTCTTTGCCGGCGCTGACAAAGATCAGTGAGCAGTTTTTGCTTCTTCAGGCGCGGGCTCTTTATCGGCGGTGACTTTGAACACAATCAACACCTTGTCATCGTCATTCATGCTGGCAGTGGAATAGGCTGAGACTTCCGCCAGCACCGAATCTACTATTCCCTGTGAAGTGCGTTCACGATTGCGCCGTACGCAGTCAGCCAGGCGTTTGGGCCCGTATTCATGCTTCTGCTCATCGGAGATACGCAGGATACCGTCGGTCGAGCAGACGAGCACATCGCCTTTTTCAAGCTTGACTGATCCGCGGGTGTAATCCACCTGCGGGAAAAGCCCGATCACGGTGCCACCCTCTTCCAGCAATTTGATCTCACCGGTCTTGCCTCGTACCAGGATGGGAGGAATATGTCCTGCGTTGACGTATTGCAGCACGTTTTTTCTTGTATCCACCAGGCCCAGAAATACGCTGAGATGCTTGCCAGCTTTGGTATAGGTGTAGAGCATTTCATTCAGCGAGAATGCCAACACCTCAAGCGAGTGCAGATGCATGACCAGCGCGCGCAAGGTAGCCTGCAGGTTGGCCATGATCAACGCCGATGAAACGCCGTGGCCCTCCACTTCAGCACTGACCAGAAGCAAAGACTGCGGGCCGAGATTGATGAAGTCGTAATAATCGGCAGCAACGTCAAAGCAGAAATCGCTCAGCACGGCGATGTCATAGCCGGGAACCACGGGCGGCGCTTCCGGCAGGAGACGATGCTGGATGCTGCGTGCCAGAGAAAGCTCGCGCTCCATGCGCTGCTTCTCCATGGTGTCACGATGCATCTGCGCGTTTTCAAGCGCCATGGCCATGTGTCCGGAAAGCTTGTTGAGAAAGCCGACGTCATCGTGCGAGAACGTGCCGCTTTGCGCGTTGAGCAGTTGCAGCACGCCCACAATTTCACCGGAATGATGCTTGATGGGAATGCTGAGCAGAGATTTAGTGCGGTAATTCAGTCGCTGGTCAAGGCTGGGATCGAAAGCTTCAAGGCTGTAAGCGTCATCGGTATTAATGAGTTCGCCGGTAACGGCCACCTGTCCGGCGATGCCTTTGCCGAAGGGGATGCGGATTTCCTGGTGGTCGAGGCCCGAGGCCGCGATGGACCATAGTTCTTTGCGTTTGTTGTCCGCCAGAAACACCGTGCCGCGCTCAGCTTTCACTTCAGTGCGCGCGATTTTCAGGATCAGCTCCAGCAGCTCAGGAAGGTCCAGCGTGGAGTTGAGCATGCGCGTGGCTTCAAAGAGGAGGGAAAGCTGATTGATGCGCTTGTCTTTTTCCTGCGTGGCCAGAACGTTGTTGAGCTTGGCCGCGCTCATCTCTGAGTACAAACGCCACCACAGCAGCAGGTCTTCAGGAGCTTCAGAAGTCGTATAAATGGCCAGCACGCCGGCAAGCTGGCCTGCGGCCAGCAGCGGATATCCGGAGATGTGCGTCAATCCGGTCTGGCGGGAAAATTCCAGGTCGTCACCGCCGAAGGTGGATAAGACGATATTTTCGATGATCGTTTTGTTGTGGGCGATCTTGCCGACTGCGCCCGCGCCCGCAGCGGCATAGTCGAGCCGATGGGTGGCAGCAGTGCCCTGGGCATGCGTGAGATAGCAGGAGCCGGAAGATGCGTCCCAGAGCCAGAGCTCGGCGCGGGCAGCGTCAAAGTCACTGACCAGCATTTCCAGCACGCGGGCAGTAAGATCTTCTCCGGCGCGGCTGAGCGCTGCCACAGCGCTGGCAAACGCGTTCACGTAATTCTTGCCCTGTACCTTTGTCTTCATCACGCTGTGACGCCCATTGAGCCCGTTTCGCAGCCGGCACCGGAAACAGGGGTGAACATCTGTCCCAAGTTTACCGGGATTCCATAAGATTCGCGGAAAGAGTGACGCTAGTTTATGAAGGAGGTACCCGGAATGTAAAGAAAAAGCAACGAGTTCAGGAAACTAGAGTACCTGTATTGGGAGATGGCGACTTTTGGCCGGACGGGCGTCATGGCGCGATCAAAGGCGTGAAATGGGTGTTAGGCAACCGCAACAATAATGCATTTTTTGGGAGTCATGCCGCCATGCTGCTTCTTCCTTTTTGTCGCTGCACTACCCTCCGAGACGAGCCTGCGGCGCAAAAGATATTTTTTGCTCGCGTGCTCACGCCGCACCTCGTATCAAAACTCCCTCGCTGGCCTCACCGCTGGTCTTTCCAGTTCCTTAGATAAATTCGCGAGCGAATACGCCAGCACGGCCATCACGGCTGCGTTCTCCTGCAACTCGCGCGGAACTACTTTATCCAGCGTGTCTGCGGCAGTGTGGTGATAGTTAAAGTAAAAGCGGTCATCTTGAATCGGGCCGAAGCACGGCACGCCAAGCGCAAGCAGCGGCCCGATGTCGGTCTCAGTATCTTCCGCGGTGTGGAGAATCCCCGCTCCGGTCGACTGCAAAATCTGTGCTGTTGGCTGCAATACCGACAGGTTTGCAGCCGGTGCCGCCATGCTGATCCCTACAGGATGTCCCGCGCCCAGATCGCTTTCAATGGCGGCAAAATGTTTCGCAACTTCTCCTTTATGATCGGCGGCATAAGCGTGCCCTCCGGAGGTGCCAAATTCCTCGTTCATCCAGGCAATCACGCGAATCGTGCGCCGGGGATGCAGGCCAAGCTGCTTGATGAGCTGTGCCGTCTGCATTGCTACAACCACTCCAGCGCCATCATCAATGGCTCCGGTGGCAAGGTCCCATGAATCAAGATGGCCGGAAACGATTACCACCTGGTCAGGCAGCTCGCTGCCTTTCAGGTCAGCCACTACGTTGTATGAATCCACGTCGGCCAGCTTCTGCGGCGTCAACACCAGGCGCATGCGGACGCTTCCTTGCTTCGCCAGATACGCGAGCATATCGGCGTCTTCCGCGGTAACAGCTGCGGACGGAATCTGGGGAGCATCCTTCAAATACACCATCGCTCCGGTGTGTGGAATGCGATAGTCAGCTCCGCCCACGCTCCGCACCAGCGCGGCAACGGCACCTTGTTTGGCCGCTGTGCTTGCGCCAATCGCGCGATAGATTACCGCCTGCCCGTAAGCAGGTCCGCCGTGGCCGGTAGCGGCAAGCTGCTTATCAAATTTGTAGTTGAACAGCACAATCTTGCCGGCAACTTTGTCACGGCCAAGTGCTGCAAACTCGTCAAAGTTGTTCACCACCACTACCTCTGCGGTGATTCCCTGTGCCGGTGTTGCTACGCTGCCGCCCAGCGCTGTAAGCACCACTTTTTGCGTTGTTCCGGGAGCCATGCCGGGAAATTCCACCAGCGCTCCCGTTTCTTCTCCGCGCACCCAGTGCGGGACAACAACTTTTTCCAGCTTTACGTCGAGTCCCAACTTGCGCAGTTCAGCGGCAACATACTGTGCGGCAAAATTCGCCTGCGCCGATCCCGCCGGTCTTGGTCCGATATTGTTGGTCAGGTGGGCAAGCTGGTCCCAGGCATAGTCACTCTTCAGCGCCGCTTCCTGCAGTTGCTTAAGTTCAGTGGTAAGCTGCGGCGAGTACGCCGGCGGCGGCTGTAAATTCCGTTGCGCAAAAATCAAGCTGGTTTGAAGAAGAATAAGGGCAAAAACAAAAAGAGACTTCAATGGGATCCTCCACCGGCAAATTGTTAGGAAGCGCAGCAATTATATAGACAGCGCTGAAGCAGAGATTGTAGGCCGCAGAAACGTTGGCCGCAGTCAACTCGAATGAACACGAATTAACCAGGAACCGTTCTCATTTCGTGTTTATCCGCGAGATTCGTGGCTAAGTTTGTGCTCTTGCGGAAAACCTCTGGAAAACTCGTCCCAAACCCCGGCAAATCTGCGTTGACCTGCAACGCTGAATCGCTGACAATCGCCTTTCATGTTTTTCTATCTCGCAGGCTCCATTGAATACTCTCCTGATCTCGGCAAAGGCTGGCGCGCGCTGATTACTCCGGTGCTCAAATCGCTGGGACATGAGGTTTACGATCCTGCCGAAGACGAGTTGAAAAACCTGACCGCCGTCGAAGCCCGCGAGTTTCGCGCCTGGAAGCAAAGCGATCTCCCGCGCTTCCGCCGGACGATCCAGAAAATCATTGCCTACGATCTTGACCTGATCGAGCACCAGTGTGACGCGATTGTTTGCTATTGGGACCAGTACGCCGGACGCGGCGCAGGCACGCAGGGTGAGCTGACCTTCGCGCATCGCATGGGTATTCCCGTCTATTTAATCTGCGGGATGCCGGTGGAACAAATCAGCGGATGGCTGCTGGGCTGCGCCACGGAAGTCTTTACGAGCTTTGAAGAATTTAATGAATTTGTGGAGCGCAAGCTGGCTATCGCGGCTGCGCATTAAGAAAGTTACTGAATCTTGCGCTACTAACAAGGATTTTGGGAGGCGCGAGAAACACGACGTAGAGACGTAGCACCGCTACGTCTCGCAGCTAGGAGCTATTTTCAATGAATGCAATGCGGGGAAATCTGGGCTGGATAGAAGTGATCTGTGGGCCAATGTTCAGCGGCAAGAGTGAAGAACTGATTCGCCGTCTGCGTCGCGCTGAGATCGCGCGCCAGCGCGTGCAAATTTTCAAGCCCATCATTGACCAGCGCTACGCCAGTGACCAGATCGTCTCTCACGACGATGGCCGCATCCACGCTGAGGCCGTCAGCAACGCGATGGAAGTCCAGGCCAAGCTTGACGTGCGGACAGAAGTCATCGGCATTGATGAAGCGCAATTTCTGGGCGAAGCCATGATCGACTTCGTCGTCCGCCTGGCCGATATGGGCAAGCGCATCGTCATCGCGGGTCTCGACACCGACTATCTGGGCCGTCCATTCCATCCCATGCCTGAGCTGCTTGCCGTGGCCGACGAGATCACCAAGACGCTTTCCATCTGCATGCAATGCGGCAATCCTGCCAAGCACACACAGCGGCTGATCGCCAATGAAGACTTGATCGTGGTAGGAGCTGCCGGAATGTATGAGGCCCGCTGCCGCCGCTGCTTTGAGCCGGACCTTGCCGCTCTGGAAACAAACAAGAAAAAACAAATGGAATTGGTGACTGCGGTAGGGAGGAGTAGCTAGCAATCGCAACTGGCGATTGGCCAAACTAGAATCAAAGGCTCTATTCACCGACGCGGCAGAAAGCAAGCGATGCCGCTGAATCTGCCAATCCCAAGCGTTCCTGTCGAACATGTGAACTTTTGCGAGATATCTAAGCCCACGAACTGCCATCCCGAGCGCCGCTCTTGCGTGCGGGATCGGGTCCGCGATGTATGCCGTCGCCAGTCTTTTTACTCGCTGTCATGTAGAGCGATGCATGAGCACTGCAAGCGCGAGTCGAAGCACCCAGAGAATGTGTGCGCAAAAACACCGATTCGGAGAATTCTTTCACTGATTTTCGAAATAGCGGACTTTGCAAAAAACAAAAGAAGGCCTTATTCGACTCTGTAATCACCCTTTCCGCCTGCCGCATCTAATTTTGATTGAAATCAATTGCGCCAGGAGGCAAGGTGGATCACAAAGCCCCGGAGACTCTAAAAAAAGCCACTACAAATAAAGAGACGCAGCAGGAGCAGCCGATCTATCGCTGGTCCATCAGCCGACGTGAGTTTGTCTCCACAGCCGGCCTTCTCACCGGAGGCGCGGTCATGGGTTTTCCTATTCGTGGTAGCGGCTCCACAGTCATAGAAGTTGAACAGTCCGCGGCCGAAGCCGGCGCTATCCCGCTGCAACTCACTGTGAACGGAAAGCAGCAGCAGCTCACGCTTGATCCGCGCACCACGCTGCTTGATCTTCTGCGCGAAAAGCTCCAACTCACCGGCACCAAGAAAGGTTGCGATCACGGACAGTGTGGCGCATGCACCGTCTTAGCCAATGGCCGTCGCATCAATAGTTGTCTTTCGCTTGCCGTAACACATGAAGGCGATCAGATCACCACAATAGAAGGCTTAGCGCAGGGCGATCAGTTGGATCCGGTGCAGGCCGCATTCCTGGAGCATGACGGGTTCCAGTGCGGCTACTGCACGCCGGGACAGATTTGCTCCGCTGTTGCGCTTTTGCAGGAAGCCAGGCGGGGCGACGCCAGCTACGTCACCGCTGATCTGCGAAAAATCGGCACCGCTGATCTGACCGCCAACGAAATTCGCGAGCGCATGAGCGGCAATATCTGCCGTTGCGGCGCTTATCCGGGAATTGTGGCGGCAATCCAGGAAGTTCATTCATCTGAGAAACGCGGAGGCGCGGAGAAGAGCTAGGAAGATTAGATTGTGAGATCACTGAGGAACGAACATGAACTCTTTTGAATATAAGCGGGCGGAGCAGGAGCAGGCTGCCATTGAGGCGATTGCAGGCGGCAAAGACGCAAAGTTTCTGGCCGGCGGCACCAACCTGATTGACCTGATGAAGAACGGCGTGCAGACTCCGTCGCGCCTGGTAGACATCAATCGCGTCCCGCTGACCAACATTGAAGCCATTCCCAGCGGCGGCTTGCGGCTGGGGGCGCTGGCCCGCAATAGTGACACGGCCAACCATCCGCTGGTGCGCAAGAATTATCCTCTTCTCTCGCAGGCCATTCTCTCCGGCGCTTCACCGCAGTTGCGCAACCTTGCCACAAACGGCGGCAACCTTTTGCAGCGTACGCGCTGCCCTTACTTCATGGATCCGGCGTTTCCCAAGTGCAATAAGCGATCTCCCGGCACCGGCTGCGGCGCGCGTGAGGGAGTCCATCGCCGTCACGCGATCTTCGGAGCCAGCGAGCAATGCATTGCAGTGAATCCGTCTGATATGGCGGTAGCTCTGGCCGCGCTCGGTGCATCGGTTCGCGTGCGCGGACAAAAAGGCGAGCGCATGATTCCCATTGCAGACTTCCATCGCCTGCCGGGAACCACGCCGCAGATTGATACCAATCTTCAGCCCGATGATCTGATTCTCTCTATCGACCTACCGCAATCTCCTTACGCGGCGCACTCCCATTATTTAAAGATCCGTGATCGCGCCAGCTATGACTTTGCTCTTGTCTCTGTAGCTGCCGCCCTTGAAATGCAGAACGGCGTAATCCATTCTGTCCGGCTTGTACTGGGTGGCGTTGCGCACAAACCTTGGAGAGCAGAAAAGGCCGAGGCAGTGCTGGCCGGCAAGCAGCCAAACCCTGCAGCCTTTGAAGCCGCAGCCACTGAAGCTCTCAATGGCGCGCAGCCGTTGAAGCAGAACGCATACAAAGTTGAGCTGGCCAAGCGCGCGATTGTCCGCGCGCTCACGCTGGCAGGAGGTGCGGCATGAGCATCGTTGGATCGCCTCTGACTCGTGTTGACGGCAAGCAGAAAGTCACCGGCAGGGCAAAGTACAGCGCCGAATTTGAAATCCCGCAGCTTGCTTATGCCGTAATGGTTACCAGCACAATTCCCAGCGGCCAAGTCGCTGGCATGGATACCTCAGCTGGGGAGAAAGCTCCGGGCGTGCTCGCCGTGATTACGCCGCGCAACGCGCAACGTCTGCCGGGTGCCGAGCGCCGCATCACCGTCCTGCAGGATACAAACGTTTATTACCAGAACCAGCCTATCGCGGTAGTAGTTGCAGAAACGCTGGAGCAGGCACATCACGCGGCCCAACTGGTCCGCACACGCTATGACGCCAAGCCGGCCAAGCTCGACTTTGAAGCCGGCTTCCCGCAATCGTATCCCGGAGAGCACAACGGTGAGCCGGGCGATGCCGGATGGGGCGATGTAAATGCAGGGCTGGCGCAGGCAGAAGTGAAAGTGGAAGAGACCTATACCACGCCCATTCACCATCACAATCCCATGGAGATGCACGCCGCCATCGCGCAATGGGATGGCGACAAGCTTACCTTGCATGACTCAACGCAAACCGTGATGAATCGGCGCAGCTACATGGCAAGAATGTTCGGCATTCCTGAAGAGAATGTGCGCGTGATTGCTCTCTTCGTCGGTGGAGGCTTTGGCTCCAAAGGCCAGACTTGGGCTCCTGTGGTGCTTGCTGCGCTGGCGGCTAGACACGTAAAGCGTCCGGTGAAATTGATGACGGAGCGTCCACAGATGTTTGGCATGGTCGGCTCGCGTCCGCGTACGCACCAGAAGTTGAGCCTGGGCGCGACCCGCGACGGCAAACTCACCGCAATCAGGCATGAAGTGCATGCGCACACTTCCATGATTGAGGATTACCTTGAGTCCTCAGCATTTGCCACGCGCGTGATGTATGACTGCGCCAACGTACAGACCATCCATCGCCTGGTGCAGATGAACCTTGGCACGCCGACCTATGACCGCGCTCCCGGAGTCGCCACCGGAACGTATGCTCTAGAAGTCGCCATGGACGAGTTGGCCTACAAGCTCAAGATGGACCCGCTGGAACTGCGGCTCAAGAATTATGCTGAGGTTGATCCCAGTAACAAGAATCCATTTACTGAAAAAAGCCTGCGAGATTGTTACAAGCGGGCATCAGAAAAATTTGGCTGGGCCGAACGCAACCCCGAGCCGCGCTCCATGCGTGATGGCGACTTGCTCGTCGGCTGGGGCATGGCCACTGAGACTTATCCCGCGCGGCGCTTGCCCTGTAGTGCTCTCGTCCAGTTCCAACCCAACGGACGGGTCCTTGTCGCCGCCGCTACCCAGGAAATCGGCACCGGAATTTATACCATCATGACGCAGGTTGCGGCTGACGCGCTGGGTGTTTCGCCATCGCTCATCGATGTAAAAATCGGTGACACTACTTTGCCGCCTGCGCCCATCTCTGCCGGTTCCATGTCCACAGCCAGCGTCACGCCCACCGTGCATGATGCATCCATGCAAGCCCGCAACAACCTGCTCACGCTTGCGGCATCAGACCCGCAATCGCCGGTGCACGGCGTCGCAGCTGATCAGATCGAGATCAAAGATGGAAAGATTTCGGCCAAATCCTCTTCCGGCAAGTCGGAAGATATCCGCGCATTGCTGGCTCGCCACGGCAATCAGCCGGTGGAAGGCAAAGCCAGCCTTAAGCCCGATCTCGACACCAAGAAGTTTTCGTCACATTCTTTTGGCGCTGTTTTCGCTGAAGTTGCTGTTGATCCGCTCACCGTCATGCCGCGTGTGCGCCGCGTTGTAGCAGTCTATGATGTCGGCCGAATCATCAACGCCAAAACCGCACAGAGCCAGTTCATCGGCGGGATTGTGTGGGGCGTGAGCCTTGCCCTTTTGGAAGACACGCACATGGACCCACCCACCGGCCGCTTCATTAACGCCAATCTGGCGGAGTATCACGTTCCTTCCAACCTCGATATCGGCGAAATTGACGTTTCAGCGCTCGATATCCCTGACACCAAGCTTGATTCCATGGGCGCTCGCGGCATCGGTGAAATCGGCATTACCGGCACCGGCGCAGCCATCGCGAACGCGATCTTTCATGCCACGGGCAAGCGCGTTCGTGATCTGCCAATTACGCCGGACAAATTGCTCTGAAGCGGGGCAGCCTTGGGATCCCGCAGTGGGTGCATCGCTGTAGTAACCGCCTTTGCCTGCTCCAATGTGAGACACTTATGGCTGATGGCCAAGTGGAAGCAATACGAACTATGGGCGCAGACCTCCGCCAACAAATGGGAGATTGTGGGTTTGTTCCCCAGCACCGAGTTAGCGACGGTTGTGGCCAACGCCCGCGCCGCGCGTACCCGCCTGATTGAAGTTCTTTATGACGGCCCGAAGATGATGGGGCAGGAGATCATCGCTGAATTAGGCACCACCCGCAAAGAATAGCGCAGGCCTTTTTCAAAACCAGTTTGAGCGGGCCAGGCTCGATATACGAAAAAGCGCTGGCAGCCGATCCCAAATTCATGAACCCTTATTTTGGGTGCGACGATTGCTGTAGTGGAAAAGTGGAAAACAAATGGACAAAAGCGGCCTAGCGGCACAACTTTATCGCGATTACCTGGCCGTGAAGCCGGATACTTCCAACGCCGAAGCGCTGAAGAAAGAAGCACAACGGCTGAACGCTTGAGCGCCGCCAAGTAGCAATAAGATCTTTTCTACGGCTGCTTAGAAACGCGCCGGTTCCCAAGACTCTGCTTGCAGCTCCATTATTGAGATTTTCACCACACCGCAGCTCAATTGGCGTAACATTCTCGTAATTGGATGGAGGCCCCCATGGTATCCAGGTTGGTCCGGTTCATCGCGCAGATAACTTTTGTTTTGGTTTTACTTGCACTGGCAGCCCCGGCACAACGCGGGACAGGGTCCACAGGTTCCGCATCGGGGGCGCACAGCCTTCCCCCAACCACTCGCATTCCTAGCTCGCCGGATGCCTCGAACAAACCGATCTTCATTTCTGGCAAAGTCATGTTGCAGGGCGGAGGCACCCTGCCGCAACCCGTTCCCATTGAGCGTGTCTGCAATGGACTGACACGCCGTGAGGGGTATTCTGACCTCAAAGGCGGGTTTGAATTCCAGCTGGGTACAAACGTTATCTTCCAGGATGCCAGCGAAGACGATAACCACCGATCTGTCAATGGCCAGTCGCGCTCCGGGAACGGCATCGGTAAGCTGAACGATCTCAACGGTTGTGAGTTGCGTGCGGTGCTCGCGGGCTACCAATCGAGCGTGGTAACTCTGCGTACTCTTGGCGGCGACAGCTGGCAGTATGAAGTGGGAACGATCTTCCTCCAGCGCATTGGAGATGCCCCCGGAACTACGATTAGCGTGACCAGCATGGCTGCCCCAAAAAATGCCATGCATGCTTATGAGAAAGCACAAAAACTCAGGGCGGCAAAGCCGGATGAAGCAGAAAAAGAGCTGAACAAAACCGTAAAAATTTATCCTAAATTCGCCGCCGCGTGGACGCTGCTGGGTGATATGCGCCGCGAGCTCAATGATTTTGCCGGCGCGCGCGCTGATTATACGCAAGCCATTGCTGCCGATCCGGCATTCGTGAATCCTAACTACGGCCTGGCCATGATTGCGGCACAAGAAAAGAAATGGGATGACGCGCTCCGCTTTAGCGACGAGGTCATCAGGCTCAACTCTGCTGCCTATCCGCTGGCATATTTTTTGAATGCGGCGGCCAATTACAATTTGCAGAAATTTGCTCCGGCTGAAGAGAGCGCAAAAAAATTTAAGGCTCTGGATACACAACACACTCATCCTGACGTATGCCTGCTGTTGAGCTATCTCTACTCGGGGAGAGAGGATTATGCGGCTGCGGCCCGCGAAATTCGTGAGTACCTTGTGCTCGCGCCGAACTCGCCCCAAGCTGAGTCACTCAAGAATGACGCTAAGCGGTTTGAGGATTTAAGCGTTTCCGCCAAGAAAGATTAGATGGGAGTTCATCTGGCTGGCGGCTGCGAATGCCAAGGAGCATTCTGGTGAAACCGCAGCAGCACCGGTGGCGTGAATTTTTCTTTCGGCTTGAGCCGGCCTGTGTTGTCGTCCACTTTGCTCCAGCCCACGTTTGATGTTGCGTAAAACCATTCACCCACTTCCACTGCGTGTGTAGGATCAAGTTCGCCAGTCTGGTGAATTACCTGATAGCCTCTGATCTCTGTCTGCGCCGGGTTCATCAGAAAACGCACGATGCGCTCAGGCTCTGTGCCATTCTGGATGCCAATGAGCGAGTCGCCGTTGCGATACAGGCCATCGAGTCCCACAACGGCGACGTTCCCAGGATGCGGCAGATAATTTAGTTTTGCGGATAGAGGGGTGGCGCCTGCCGCAGGCAGATGGATCACAGCAATGCCCATGGTGTAATCCGCCACGAAGAGCCGCTTGCCGTCGCGCGACAATACGGGTGTCTGGGGCGAAAAAAGTCCGTCGGCAATTTTTTCCAGCTTCGCCGTCTGCAAATCGCCATGCAGTCGATACACGCCTCCGCCGATGCTGTCGGTTACATAGACTGTGCCACTATCCGTGACGCACATATCGCCCAGCACAGCCGGGCCAGTGATTGCGGGATCAAAGCGGCGCAGCACCTTTCCGCTTGTGGGATCAATCTCCATGAGCACCGCCTTGCCTTCATCTTCTTTAGAGATACCGCTGAATCCGGGCATGGCGGAAGCAGTCACCCACAAGACTTGCCGTTTGGGATCGGCAGAAATAGCTAAGGTGGGCCAGCGTTTGGCGTCGGTCGGCAATGGCAACTCTTCCATCGTGCATTGCCTGCTGCCAGCCTTGGGCAGCGAAATCCGATAGATTGTGTGGTGCTGAATGCTGGACACATAAAAGCTACCTGCCGATTTAGTACCTGCGCGCTTTAGATAAGCGATGTCCTCAGGCATCGTATCGGCTTGCGGCAGTTGGCAGACAAACTCGGCGTTTGTTACCGGCAAGCCGTGTTCATTCATCAGCGCCGCCACCTTTTCGCCGGTTCCAACTGACATAAGGGTCTTTAGATCTTCATCCCTAGAAGGATCAAAGCTCAGGCCGGTGGCGACATACTTCTCAATCCACCTGAGTGCTTCGTCCTTATGGCCCAATCTCGCTTCGATGGTCGCCACGGTCAGCAGATACCGCGGCGTGGGAGCAGGCAGCTCGCGTCCAATTTCAGTCAATACAGCCCGCGCCGCCTGCCAGTTTTTTTGCTTTGCCGCTTCGCTGAGCTTTTGAGAGAGTTCGCGGTAGCGAGTCTTATCGATTCCATAGCTATCTGTGCTTGCCAGCATCAACGCTGAGAGAAGTACGACTATCAGCCTGTGAGTGCTTAGCGTCATCACGTCTTTTGACTGACACCTTAACCCGTTGTTAGCAACCGCTCGCCCCACCATTCCCACATGTGGCATTGAGCTACTCAGGATTTCCATGCTCAGACGAGCGCTCGACAAGGAGTGTCTCTGCTGGTTTTGGCACTTGGCATGCTCTTATATCCAGTGACTCTCCCCTGGAATCTAAAACCTAAGGGTATGTGTATTTATGAAGAAAGCTTACTTCGTTTTTCCTATTCTGTTGTTTGCCATCGCGTCATTTGCGCAAAACAACTTTGTTTATGCCAATGATAATTTTTCTCCCAACACGGTCTCTGTTTTTAAGGTAAGCCCAAGCAATGGTGCGCTCACACTGGTTCCCGGCTCGCCATTTCTGACCGGTGGAAATGGCGGTGGGAATGATGTGAACGCGGAAAACATCACTACGGCAACACAAGGGACAGCAAGTTTTCTGTATGCAGCCAATAATGGCAGCAGCACCGTCAGCGCATTCACCATTAACCCAAAAACCGGAACGCTTGTTCCGGTGCCTGGATCGCCATTCCAAGTTGGCCCGAACACTTCAGGCTCGACCATGTCACTCACGGCCAGTCCAAATGGAAAGTTTCTTTTTCAGGTCGACGAAAGTTCAACCTTCATTCGGACTTTTAACATCGCAGCGAATGGCGTAATCACAGAAGCAGCCGGTTCGCCCTTCGATACAGGTGCTGAGCCTGAAGGCCTGAAAGTTACTGCTAACGGAAACTTCCTGCTGGTCGGCCTGCGGTCGTTGGACGCTCTTGGTGTGTATTCCATCGATGGCAACGGCGCATTAAGCCCAGTCGCTGGCTCGCCATTCCTCACAAACGGTCCTGCCGTGGCCATGGACAGCACCTGTGGGAACAATCGTGTGTTCGTTTCAAGCGCGGGATCAAGCCTGATCGATGCTTTTGATATGGCGGCCGACGGCAGCTTAACGCCTGTAGCTGGATCGCCTTTTCCCAGCGGAGGCACCAGCACCATCAATGCTCTTACTCTCACTCCCAGCAATCAGGACCTGCTGACCAGCGACGTATTCAATGCCGAAGTCTCATCTCTCGCTGTCGGTACGGATGGTTCGCTCCAACCTGTGGCTGGATCGCCCTTTGCCGCCACTGATTGGG
The DNA here is from genome assembly GCA_963831465.1 of Terriglobia bacterium. Lineage (GTDB taxonomy): Bacteria > Acidobacteriota > Terriglobia > Terriglobales > Acidobacteriaceae > Angelobacter. Next base: position 200,233 of record CAWHQH010000019.1, read on the forward strand.
TGGGCTCAATTGCCACCACCCGAAGCGGCAAGTTTGTCTACACCTCGCTATTTACCAGAGCACAGGTAGACGGCTGGATGATCATGACTGATGGGACGTTGCGTCCGATACCCGGGCGTCCATTCTCAACCGGACAGGCCGGAGCAGGCGTGCAAGCGTTGACTACTTTCCCCGCGCCTTCCTGCACGGCAACACAATAAGCGTCTCGGATGCTCGCGTAACTTCGTCGATAAGGGACTCGGAGCGCCACTCCGAGTCCCTTTTTTGCTGATGAATTGTGATCGGGCCTGGCTATGGCACGAGCGTACGCTATTGTAGCGTCACTAGGACTTCGATAACACCCTCTCCATTAGGCAATGGTTGTAGCGCTTTGCCCAGAATCGCGCCGGTTAAACGGCTGGGGTTTGTTCCTCTCATTGCATACCCGGGTTTAGTGGAAGTCACGAGCAGGTCTCCGGCTTTGATAGGTCCATTCACGGCAGTTACCTTGCATGGAACAATGCCAACTACGGCAAGAGGAACATGGGACCCAGGCACTTTCCCAACACTGACGCCGGCTACCATGCCCGGTTGAGTGGAGTAAATTCCGGCCACGAGCTTCGAATATGGTTGTGTGGTATGCGCGAGGCGGCGTTGCGAAGTTTCGTCAATCACCAGTACATCGCCCGCTGCATAAGTGGACTGAATTCCCTTGACAGCGACTGACTCCGCAAAGTCCGCGCCGCCCGAAGTAAACTGTCCACTAATGGATAGATTGCCATTGGTTGTCAGGTTGAAGACGGTTTTCTCGGTTCCGGGATTGTTGGGGTCCGCCGTTTGTCCGACGATAATACTCTCATTTCCTGTGCCGCCATTGCCGACGGTGAAATCGTTTTCAAACAGGCCAGCTATGCCGCAACAACTGGCAGTAATCTTCCCCATCACCGCAATGGGTAAAAAATCATTAGGGTCCGCTTCACCCAGCACGGCGATGTTGCCATCCCCGGCGCTCTTTCCGTGTATGCCCACGCCGTGAGTACCCATGCCCAGGCCATAGACGCCACTGCCTCCACCCGTACTATCCGGCGTTCCGTGAGAAATACCAACTACGCCCGCGCCTCCAGTTGTGGCATTCGATTCGCCGCGAACCCCGGTTCCCTGGCTGCTGGATACAACTCCCCACAAACCATACGTTGCGCCACTTGTGTTTGTGGATTGACCTAATATGGCGGGAGAATTTGAGCCGGTTACTGCTTTGACGGCCATTCCTGTTCCCTGCTGCTGTACCTGTACCGTCTGGGTGCTGTTACTCCCAGTAAAGATGCGCGGACTTTCTGTGGTTTGCGCGGCCGCTAATGTGGCAGCGGAAAGCAGAGCTCCGCCTATGACGAAGGACAGAATTTTCATGATCGATCTCCTGGGGGGAACTTGCTGTCAATTGATGCTGGCCCCATCCAGCAGGTGGTCTCAATAAACCGCGCCGCGCCTGCTTTTTGCCGATGATCGCGCACCAAATGCGTCATTTTTGATTGAATTTCCTTCCAATCCCAAATCTGCTTCTGGCATTTTTGCGGAGTTCGCTCTAGTATCGCCAATAGTGTCCGCTTCAGAGCACAAACCGCTAGATAAAGACAAAGACCGCCTGGTCTCCGCCGTGCAGGCTGAGGATGATGCTTCCTACGAACTCAAGCTGCGTCCCCGATACCTGCGCGAGTTCATCGGCCAGAAAAAAGTAAAAGAAAATTTGGCCGTCGCCGTGGAAGCGGCCAAGTCGCGCGGTGAAGCGCTGGACCACGTTCTTTTATATGGGCCGCCGGGCCTGGGCAAGACAACGCTTGCCACGATCATCGCCAATGAGATGGGCGTGGCGTATCAGCAGAGCGCTGGGCCGGCCATCCAGATCAAGGGTGACCTCACAGCGATCCTCACCAACCTGCGTGAAAAGCAAGTCTTGTTTCTAGATGAAGTCCACCGCTTGCAACCTGCTCTGGAAGAGATTCTTTATTCCGCGCTGGAAGATTATAAGCTCGACATCATTATTGGCCAGGGGCCGTCAGCACGCACACACACCATTGACGTGCATCCATTTACTTTTGTCGCGGCCACGACGCGCGCCGGGCATGCTGTCGTCACCGCTGCGGTCGCGGTTTGGCATTTTGCTGCGGCTGGAGTTTTATACCCACGAAGAGTTGAAGTACATTGTGGAGCGCTCAGCGGAAATTCTTGGCGTGTCAATTGATTCCGATGGTGCTGCCGAGCTTGCAGGCCGCGCGCGTGGAACTCCGCGCATTGCCAACCGGCTGCTGCGGCGCGTCCGCGACTTTGCCCAGGTCCGCGGGCAGGGACGAATCGACAAAACTACCGCCCAGGCTGCGCTGGAAATGCTGGAAGTGGATAAGCACGGCTTTGATGAAGTTGACCGCCGCCTGCTGCTGACCATTATCCAGAAATATAATGGCGGCCCCGTGGGCTTAAGCACACTGGCCGCCGCGCTGGCGGAAGAGCAAGAGGCGTTGGAAGAGATCTATGAGCCGTTCCTGATTCAGATAGGATTTCTTGATCGCACACCGCGCGGCCGCGTGGCTACGCGCCTTGCCTATGATCACTTTGGCATAAAGTTCGGACGCCAGCCGGAGCTGTTTTAGAACACCATCACTCACAACCAGCAGTTAACCTTTGTTACCCATATAAGTCTAAAAGACAGAACCTTTACAGCTCATCCCAGGTACATATTGACGTGGCAAATCGGCGACATTTCAGGACGATCACCACAATCATGGGGATGATTATGGCGCTGGCATTGCCACTCTGCGCACAGCACAAAGGCCCGAGCCTGCCTGCTCCGAATCTGAAAGCTGAGATCAGCTCCCTCAACATCCCGCGTCTGCCGTCCGCGCCGAAGCTTGGCGACTTTGAAGGCATGGAGCCAGCTTCCGATTTGGCCCGAAAGATGTTGAAAATCGATAAGTTTACCCAACAGGAGCCGCGCGACGGCGCGCCCGCAAGCCAGCCCACGGAGGCCTATCTGGGATATACCGGTAAGAATTTTTATGCCGTGTTCCTTTGCTTTGATAAAGAGCCAAAGAAAATTCGCGCGCGCATGCTGCGCCGTGAGCTTATAGATGATGATGACCAGGTAGGCCTTTGGCTGGACACTTTCCACGACCAGCGGCACGCCTACTTTTTTTATTCAAACCCTTACGGCATCCAGCAAGACGGGCTGTTTGCGGAAAATGGCGGGCCGGACAACACCTTTGATACGGTCTGGCACACCAGCACCAAGATGAGCAACCGGGGCTACATGGTGATGATTGAAATTCCATTCAAGTCCCTGCGATTCAGGCAGCAGCCGTCGCTGACTTGGGGAGTAATCCTCATCAGGGTGATCCCGAGAAACTCAGAGCACTCATTCTTCCCGCCAAACAGCAATCGCATACAGGGAATGTTGACCAAGGAAGGAACGATCAACGGCCTTCAGGAAATTTCCCCAAGCCACAATATCCAGTTCATTCCATACACTTCAGTAGGCGCTTTCCGGGCACTCGATGAACGTGATCCCGCAGGCGATCGCTTTACCGGCAAACATGTGGAACCGAAAGCGGGTCTGGATTCAAAGGTCGTAATCAAGGACAGCCTTGTGCTGGACGCGACGATCAATCCTGATTTCGGCCAGATTGAATCCGACGATCCCCAGGTCACGGTCAACCAGCGATTTGAAGTCTTCTTTCCGGAGAAGCGTCCGTTCTTTCAGGAAAATGCCAACTACTTCCAAACGCCGTTGAGCCTGGTGTTTACAAGGCGCATTGTTGATCCGCTGTATGGCGTAAGGCTTACCGGCAAAGAAGGTCCGTGGGCCATCGGCGCCATGCTGGCGAATGATCGCTCGCCGGGCAGGAGCGTCATTGATACTGACCCGCTTTCCGGACAGAGCGCTTACTTCGGGGTGCTGCGCGTCAATCGCGAGTTGGGGAAGAACAACAGCATTGGCTTCATCTATACCGACCGCGAACTGCATACGTCACCAAACACGTTCTGCTCAAGCGTGCGCTGTGAAATTGGCTTCAACCGAGTAGGTGGCATGGATGCGCAGTTCAAGATCAACCAGAACTGGCAGATGAATGCGCAAGCCGTGACCAGCGAGACCAAGTTTCAGGACGGCACGCATGAATCCGGTCCGGCATACCAGGTGTACGCGGAACGCAGTTCACGCGCGCTGGAATTCAACACCATGTACCAGGACATTTCCGCCGGCTTCGATTCGGAAACCGGCTTTATCAACCGAACTGATTTCCGCCGATTCAGCAACTTCATTGGGCCCACGTTCCATACGGAAGGCAAATATCTTACAGCCCATGGTCCGCGCACTTTTTCAGTTGAGCTTGTGGGACCATAATGGCACGCGGCTCAATCACCTGCTTAATCCACAGTATGAATGGGACTTCCCGCGCAATAGCTACTTTGTGATCTTCAACGTCTGGGAGCATGAGCGGTTGCGTCCTATAGATTTTTCTTCTTTGACGACGAATCGTGATTACACGCACGTGATAGGCGGCGCGCAGCTCAATACGCAATACTTCAAATGGCTCAACTTAAGTATGGAGATGGATTGGGGCACGGCGACAAACTTTGTCCCACGCACAGGCCCGCCGGTGCTGGCCTTCCAGAACACGGGATTTGTGAAGGCAACTGTCCGTCCCACAAAAGGCCTCACCATTGAAAACACTTACCTGATGACGCGGTTGCTGGACCAGAACACAAACTTGAATATCTTCAACAACCACATCATGCGCTCAAAGTGGAACTACCAGTTCACCAAGGAGTTCTCTCTACGCCTGATTGGCCAGTACAACGCCACGATTGCGAATCCTTTCTTGACCACGCTGCAAACTACCAAGGGCTTCAATGGGGACGTGCTGTTCACCTATCTGCTGACTCCCGGCACGGCGATTTATGCAGGCTACAACAGCGATTTGCAGAACCTTGATGAGCGGCTGCAGCGCGTTTGCGCCGGACTGCCCTGCGCGCCAGGACAGGGCTTTGACGGTCTGCTGCGCACGCGCAATAGCTTTATCAATGATGGCCGCCAGATATTTATCAAGCTGTCATATCTGTTCAGGTATTAGGACGCTGCGGCCGACGCGCTTGCCCCGCTGCCTTCTTTGCGGCGCAGGTTGATCACCACAATCAGAAGAATAAAGGCAACAATTGGCACTGGAAGCTGGCTATACATGTGCACGTGGATAAGCGTGTAAAAAACACCAATCAGAATGCCGCAAAGGCCCAAAGCGGCCAGTACCGCCACTCGACGTATGAGCAACCCTATCGCGCCCAGAGTTTCACAGACACCGACCACCGTAAGGAACCATGGCGCGTAAACCCACTGCGCAAGCATTTTGCCCGGCATCAACAATTTGGGTAGTCCGGCAAACAAGAACAGGGCAGCCAGCAGGCCACTTATAATCCACATCACAATCTTTTGTCCCTTGGACATGCTTCCTCCGTGTGTCAACATTTTTTCGATGAGTTTACACGCTCGCGTCAGGCTTTGGCTACAAGGTCGGCGAGGCGGTCCTGCTGCCGACCTCTCCACCGCGCAGGGCCCATTCGTCAAACCAGACGTTGAAGCCCGCATCACGAAGGCGTATGGCCAGGTCGCGTGTCCAGTCTTTCTGCGCACGGTTGTGGCTCAGGAAGACGTTGAACTTAAAGTGGCGTGCGGGCATGCTTTTTGGCTTGCAGGGGTGTGGAAGAAATATACCATTTGTCGCTACGCTGTCGCTGCGCGACGGGCCTGCGGCAGCAAGGAAGGTTATGTTTCTTTCGTTTACCCAGCACTTAGCCCTTCAGCGCGCAAGCGCGCCTCGGGCTGTGCTGGGCTAAGCTGCAGTCGCGCCTCCGGCGCTTCATTTCCGTTGCCATGATAGGTATCGCTTACTTTGTGTGATTCCCTGACAGTGGCCGCTTCCATCTAAGTAGTCGTTCAGGCATGAAAGGGAAGTTTTTATATATTCTGGACGTTTTTGTTGCCCACCCTTTCCGTCCGCGATCGGTTGCGGTGGAATGCGCCACTTGGCAAGACGCAAAGGATGGGGCACCCACAGTGTGGTGGGAATCGGCAAGCAAAACCGCCATTCTCGTGGAAACTCCCTGAAGCGGCATGGCAGCGGGATACATCCTCGCGGTCCTTCGACTCGCTCTCGCTCCGATTGTCGCTCGCGCTCGCTCAGGATTGGGCAGGGGCCCGGGGCTGTGCTCCACGATTATTTATTGTGTCGGCGGGAGCGTTATCGGACGCAAAAATAAAGTTGGAAAAAAGTGTCCCGGAGGGGTCGAATTTTCACACTAGTAAGTAGAGGGGAGAATTCCGCTTTTGGCTATTGGCCACTGGTTTTTGGCCATTAGCTCTTAGCCATTAGCCTTTAGTCAAAACCAAAACTAAAAACCAAAACCTTCCTAATCAGCTACCCGAACTTGGGTGGCTTTGTATTTCTGGAACACTTTCAAGTCAATTTTTCAAGAGACTTTCCAAAAGCTCCCTTCAGAACAAACCAAACCGACTGTGAGAACAATCATGACAAGAGACGAAATCGTGAGAGCGATCCTTGTGTGCGCTAAGAAATTACACCGCCATCCTAGTTTGCGCGAGCTGCGCGCGATGACAGGCGTGACGACGAAACATGTTTACAAGAAGCTGGGCAGCCTGCGTAAAGCTCTGCGAGCTGCCGGGCTGGAGGGCATTGGCCCGGGATTCAGTCCGGCGGAAGAGACGGTGCTGCGGGACTGGGCTACGGTAGCGCGCAAGCTGAAGAAGCTGCCGAGCATTCTGGAATATGAAAGGGCAGGCAAGTTCAGCGGGAAGCCTTTCCAAAGGCTTTATGGGAGTTGGCGAGGAACAGCGGAGGGATTTTGCGCGTTTGCGGACAAGCGCAAGCTGCAAACGCAGTGGGGAGACGTGCTGGAAATGATTGCGGGCGGGCAAGCCCGAAACACTGCTGGTGCGACCAGGACTGCGGCAGGCACGAAGGCCACGGCAGGGCCGTCCATTCAAGCTGAAGATAAACGCGAGAATAAGAGATTCCGCAAAGGCGGGATTATGCGGGACCGTCCGGTATATGGACGACCTTTACCATGGCCGGAGCTGGCCCACGAGCCGGTGAATGAGCTGGGCGTGGTGTTTGTGTTTGGCATGATGGCTCGGAGGCTGGGATTTATTGTGCACCGGCTACAGGCAGGATTTCCCGATTGCATTGCCATGCGCGAGGTGGCGCCTGGGTTGTGGCAGCGGGTGAGGATTGAATTTGAATTTGAGAGCCGGAATTTTAAGAAGCACAAGCATCGGAACGACAAATGCGACGTGATTGTGTGCTGGAAACACAATTGGAAGGATTGTCCGCTGGATGTGGTGGAATTGAGCGAGCTGGCAAAAAACCTTTACCACTGATTAACACTGATTGGAAGAAGATCGGGTGAGGGTGGGAAAACCGGGAAACCTACCACGGAGACACGGAGGCACGGAGAAGATCAACGAGAGCTTGCCGAATTAAAACCGCGGGCCAAAGCGGTTTTATAGATAGCGTGAACTTTAAAAAGCAAGCACAAGGTCCCTCCGTCCTACTTGCGCGCTGGTAAAAGCGCGCGCTCGCTTAACGGCCGTCGGGATGACGAGCCCCAAAAAAGTTTACGTTAACACTAATCAAAAGCCGGGGTCGACCGGATCGAATCTTCGAATCTGCCTGCGCTCCACAATTTCAATCAATAAAAAAAGAGGCCGCCTTTTTGCGGCCTCTTAGTGCATCAAGAGATTACAAATCTTACAAACCGTTTTACTGGCAGGCTTGCGAAGACGCTCCGACCAATGAATCGCAGAACTTGGCCATGGGCGCTCCGCCGGCGGCGCCGGTAGCTGGGATAGTAATTGTCTGTTCCGTCAAAACCCCGTTGATCACCGTGCCGCCGTTCGGGACGATGAGTGAAGGATGATCAAAGGGCGCGCTCTGGTTACGCACTCGTTCATCGGTAAGCGATTTCAGGAAAGCGACGACCGCAATTTTATCCAGCGGGCCAAAGCTTGCCCGTTCAAGATTGGGATCCATGTCCGCGGACGGGAAATCACCGCGGTGGCTGTAGAAATCGACCACCTGGCTGAGCGTGGCCTGGCCGCCGTTCAAGAAGAACGGAGCGGTCAGTTCGACGTTGCGCAGGCTGGGCGTCTTAACTGCTCCGGCTACTGAAACCGGCGCGCCGACTGGGACCGCAGTTCCGCTTACCTGTCCCATGGAAGCGAGCTGGGCGACGGAGAGCGAGGCCAATCCAGAGGGATCAGAAGCCGCGATTCCTAGATCGTCATCGGTTGGGCGAACGCCGATGTTGTGGAAGCCGATGTCATGCCAGCGTCCGCCGGGCAGTTGCTCAACCACAGAGTTCTTGGCCGTGACATTGGAAACCGAGGCATCAGTAAACTCAGCGCCGTTGTGGCAGTTGATGCAGCCGCCCTTACCTTCAAAGCGGTTCAAGCCGAGCTGCTCAAGAGAAGTAAGAGCAGAGCGGTTGCCTTCCATGAACTGGTCAAAGCGTGAACTATCGGCAACCAGAGTGGACTCATACATCTGGATAGCTACTCCCCAGAACATAGAGAAGTTGTATTCCATTTGTGAGTACTCATCAGTGTTTTCTGGCGAGCCGTTGAATAGGACGTTGCTATTTGAGTCAACGACTACATTAGAGCTCCACCACTTTGGCAGGAAAGCTGCTTGAATCATGGAGACATAGGTAGTGTTTAAGCCGTTGCCCGGCGCCGCGCTCAGGCTGCCCAGAACGCTATCGTCTGGGGCGACCTGTTGCAGGGCCAGCGGAGTGAGCATGAGCATCTTTTTGCCGATCTTCACAAACGGACGCCCGGTTGCCGACATTTCAACGTCGCTGCCCGGAGGCCCGACGGACTGCGATGCCAGAGAAGAGTTAGAGAGCCGAAGCGTGACTTCAACGGTCGCGTTGGGATTGCTGGGATCGACCTGTAGAAGACGCGCGTTAGGATCACCGGCGCCGAAAGGATTCACGCCGTTGAACGTGCGTTGCGCGCGGCCATCCCAGAAATTGCGGTAGTTGAAGACGGCATTGATTACAGCAGGCGCGTTGCGCGGTGTTGACCGACGCACATTTACCGTGCCGCCATTGCCGTCAGAGATGCTCCAGACGGGATCGGCGACGCTGGTTTCATTTTCAGCGCCCTGGCCAAGCACCACGTCATTAAAGTTGTAGCGGAACACACCCTGCGAACCCACAATGTTATTGTTGTCGCGAGTAGAGGTGTGAAGAGGGAAATCACTCAGGCTGAGAGTATGGTTCGGTCCAAAGCCTGCGTAAAAAGTATTTGAATCAGCCGCGGGATTGCCGTTGCCATCAACACGACGCAAGCCCGGATCAGCCTGGTTCATGGTGCGGCTGTCCGCGCCGGCGTTGGAATGGCAGGTAGCGCAAGCGGTTTGTCCGTCGCTGCCAAATTGCATTTCCCAGAAAAAAGCCTTGCCCAAAGCGATGGCAGCGTTCTTGTCCTGGATGAGATCGGCAAGTTCAGCAGCCGTTGGGCCAGGGACAGTGATGGTCTTCAGCGAAGCTAGACCACGGCCGTCGTGACCGCCGCCGTTTCCGCCTTTGCCTCCACCATTTCCACCGCCATTTCCGCCGCCATTTCCTCCACCACCATTTCCCACGCCACCACCGTTACCGCCACCGCCACCATTTGCGCCTTTGCCGCTGCCGGTACCGCCGCCATTTGCGCCGCCACCATTGCCGCCATCGCCATTTCCACCACCGCCGCCACTTACACCTTTGCCGTTTTGTCCGCCGACTTGAAGACCGCCGCCATTTCCGCCTCGGCCGCTTTGGGCTCCATTGCCGCCGTCTTGACCGCCACCACCACCGGCTCCGCCTTTAGCAGAGAGATAGGTGACGCTGAGTAGTGTTATCGCGCAGAGAGAAAGAAACAGCACGACCAGTTTTTTTAGTTTGCTTTGGGAAAGCATTTGAAGCGCTCCTTGTTGTGCTCCACTGACCGGACAATGCGTGTGGTGAACAAGATGCTTCCGTCGGCTGACGAACACTGCTGCATAGCCAAGTAAAAAACTGGGATAGTTTGAATGAAACTGCAGGGCCGGAAACCCAGTTCTTGCCTTACATTGCCTTCAGTGACCTTCAGCGCCGTTGCACCACGGCACTTGTTGAGGGTCGTTGTTTTTTGTGGCTGCCCGCCAGCTGCCGGAAGAACGCACTTCCCGCAGCTAACCAAAGCATCCACCCGTCGATACCCGCTCAGAGTGCGCCCGCCAACTTAGGAGTTCATTAAACCGGTATTAAATTCTTTAACAAATCGCTTTCCGTTATATTTTTCCGTGATCTTCTTGCACACGCTGCAAATTACTGCACAGTTTCCCTCGATCTCGGGGGCAGTCGCGCCCTAGCCGCGCAGCACAGCCCATAACCATCCCAGGCTCCGATGTCGTCGGTAGGACATGCGACGGGTTGAAGATCAACAATCGGATGCGTCGATCAAGAAAGTGTCGATGAGAAATGTCGATTAGAAGTTGAAGCGTAGATAAAAGTGCAGATAAAAGATAAGAGAGGTAACACAACCCTCAACAACTACGGAGCATAGAGGAGCATTGACAAAAACATTCGAAGGTTAGAACGAACGCATATCTCGCGGTCTTAAGCCGCTTCTTGTTTATCCCCCATCAGCATCAGCCAGCAGCTTCCCCATGCTGGGTTTATGCTTGTCTTTCTTGGCGTGCTTCTTGTTTTCCGCGCGCTTCACCGGCGGAGGCGTCCCCAACACCGCCCGTGACGCCGCTTTCACCACGCTGGTGGCGGAAAATTTCTTTAGCTTTTTCTTTTTCGGCACAATAGCTATTTAACCATGAAGGTCTGGCCAAGTTCCATTTTGGATCCGGTTAAGCAGGCCTTTGCCTGAGCCCAAGGCAAGCGGGTTGCTCCTGTTTGCAAACTAGTCACTTGCGATCCTCACCCATCTCGATTTATAAGGGTCAGCACACCCGTTAAGGAAGTTAATTCTAGTTTTCCAAGCTACTAGGCCCCCGCTGAGAGACCGGAAAGATTCTTGGTATTCAGTAAACAATTCACGCATTAAACCGCGCACTCCAGGCGCGGCGGAGGAGATTCATGAGGCTTTCGAGAATTGCTCTTTTCGCGGCCGCGATACGGCTTTCTTTCTTCACTCTCCTCTTTGCCAGCAGCACTTTCATGGCAGCGCAGGACGAGACGCCGACCGCCGTCACGGTTCAAAACCGCACCGGAGATTTGCCTTTTTCGCAGACGGTGGGGACTGGGGCAGAACACGTAGACATCGGCAGCGGGAATCTCATCGTCGATATTCCCATTATTTCTACTCCGGGCCGCCACTCCGAAAGTTGCTAATGACATAACGGTCAAATTCGATCCACATGCCAGTGAGGCTGGCTCCGTGGCACAGGACAAGGACGCAAATGGAAATCTTCTAAAATTTGCGACAGCGACTTTCCGTACGGCCTCCGACGATCTTAGCGGGCAGATCACAGTTGCTCATGAAGGCAGCCATGTGGAAGACTTTAAGAGTGTTATGGCCGGCGGGCAGCCGATGACCAACTATCAGACAGAGATGAAAGCCCTTATGACGGGTGCTGCTGTGCTCTTGGACACTTGGACGAGCACGAACAACTTCGCTTTGAATACCCAGTATGGTTCATTTGTCTTTGTTGCCCCGATGAACAGTCAAGACGTCGACATTAATAGGCAATCAGCCAAGGACTTTCTGAAAACACCCGATTACAACCTCACGTTTGAAAATCAAGGAGGTTTTCCATATGTACGTCCCTAAAATGCCGAAAATTTGGTTGGCACTTGGTTTTTTCATTTCGAGTTTAGCATTTGCTCAGAAAAACGACAGCGGGCGAATCCAAGGTGTATGCTCGTACCACGAAGCGCGAGTGGCTTTTTTATTAAGGTGCTGCGGTGATACCGAAATCGGGTATCCGGGCCCGAGATTTCCATCGTATCGTGAAGGCACCGCTCGTGCAGCAGCGGCCTTAAAAGAAGCCGAAGTTGGTTTGAACCGATGCGAAGACCATCGATCTGCGCAATATGTGAGTTTGTTATTGGATAAAGTAGGTGCTGAATTAGAGGCAGCTGCCGCTTTCTTGGAAATGGGCGAGCAATCATCCGATCTCGCAGAATCTGCTGCTGTGCATGCCAACCAAGCCGCGAGGCAGCTGCAGATTGTGTTGAATTCATATCCCAGGGTTTCCGTCCATCTCTGGCCATGGTTTACTCACTCGTTGCTAAGAGCAGGCAGGCCCTTAGATGCACTTCGCTTCCTGTCTTCGCTCGGCACTGGATGCTGCGACAAAGCGGCGCTCAGTCGCGTTCGTGGGGATGTTCTTTTTGCATTGAAAGCCAAGTCACGTGCCGCGAAAGAGTACTCGTTGTGGCTTTCGTTGGCCAAGGAACATTGTGGCGATGAGATCTCTTTAGCGAATGTATCGTATCTGCGCAATAAAGGGTTTGAGATGCCCGCTACCGGCGTTTCCCTGATAAACGATCACGCAATTTGTATAACAACGGACGATTGGCACCCTTACGTGCGCCTCTCAGCCCAATACATGAGATAGTCGGACTACATATTTGCAAGCACGAACTATCAACCATCTGACATGTCAGCCAATGCGCCGAGCCAGACAGTGTTCTCGATCGGGTATGACTTCCACCTGGGCAATGGCACATCAGGCGCGGACAACGGCAATGTCTTCGGAATCACGAATTACAAAGACAACACGCGGAACCAGACGTTCACGTATGACCTGTTGAACCGGCTTGCTTCCGCTCAGAATGCCGGTACAAACTGCGCGGCCACTACCGTCAACGGCGCGACCGAATATTGGGGCAATTCCTACGGTTACGACGCCTGGGGAAATCTGCTGCAGAAAAGCGTCACCAAATGCCGGGCGGAAAACCTGCTTGTCACCGCTGACGCACACAACTGGATTCATGCTTCCGGCACCGATTACCAATATGACGCCGCCGGCAACATGACGTTCAATGCGACCGCTCCGGCGCAGACCTACTCTTATGACCAGGAAAACCGGCTCACCGGGGCCGCCGGATATGCCTACACCTATGACGGTGACGGCAACCGCGTGCGGAAATCCAACGGAAATCTCGCCGCCAATGGCACGCTGTACTGGTATATGGCCCCAGGCGTGGTGACAGAAACCGATCTTGCAGGTACAACTAAGAGTGAATACGTGTTTTTCGCTGGCGAACATGTAGCCCGCCGCGACGGCGCAACCGGTACGGGCGCCGTTTTCTATTACTTCTCTGATCATCTGAAGACCGCCTCAATCGTTACCGACTCCGCCGGCGTGATCAAGGCCGAGTCGGATTATTATCCCTGGGGTGGTGAGCTCCAGTTCGTCAACAATGACTCCAACGACTATAAGTTCACCGGCAAAAAGCGGGATTTCGAAACGGGCCTTGATTACTTCGGAGCAAGATATTACTCGAATGGCCTCGGGCGATTCGTGAGCGCTGACCGCGTTAATTCTTCTGTCGCGTTTTTCAGAAAAATAATGAGTAACCCGCAGAACTTGAGTGGATACCAATATGCTAATGATGAACCCTTAAGCAAGACCGATCTGGGCGGATTTCTAACGATTATTGTTCCGGGAACGCACTGGAGCAAGTCTGACTGGAACAGTAGTTCTGCTTTCTATAAGCAAGTGGGAAAAACTACTGGTGAAAGCCCCGTAATTTTGCAATGGAGTGGTAAACTCAGCGGCGCTGCTAGAACGCAAGGTGCTGCACAGCTAGCCAAACTCATAAATGGGCACACATTCTCCAAAGGCGAGAAACTCACCATCGTGGCTCACAGCCACGGTAGTAACGTTGCTTTCATGGCAAGCCACAATGTCAATCACAAGATCGATAATTTGGTTACGCTAGGAGCTCCTGTGCGAGATGACTCGATGCCCGATATGAACAATATTTCAGATTTGCTTAATATCTGGACACCGAACGACGATGTATCGTTCCTCGGCGAGCTGAGTTTATGGAATGGAGCAACTCATCACTTGCCCGGGACCGATGAAGAAGCGCCCGAAGCAAGCGGCCATAGTGATTTATGGCAAAACCCCAACGTTTGGACCAATCACGTAGCCCCACATCTCAGTACTGGGGGTGGAGTGGCCAGTGGCGGAGGCGGTGGCGCGGCGGGTCGCGGATCTTCTCCCATTAACCCAGCTAATCAGACATCTAACTGCAAAACGAAAATGTCAAATGGCCCCTGGCATGGCTGCTAGTGCAATTTAAAATCAGCAGCAACGACGGAATACCAAAAGGAGATAATGAAAGTGTACATTCCATATTTTCCATGCCTCGGACTTGCGGTTTTCGCAGATTTTTGCATAAATACAGCGATTTTGATGGTTAGTTATCCTATTTGGAGAGAACTTCAATATCAGCGGTACTCAACCGGATATTGGTTCCGTGTCTACCTTTGGGCAGCTTTCTTCGCCATGATCGCTGTTTTATTTGTCGGCGTTGTAACAGCATGGAGCCTGCGGAAAGGGTCCACTCGCCGGGTTGTAATCGCCCAGATCCTAATAAGTTTTGTGGTATTGTCAGCTCTCGCGGTGTACGCTGATTTCAGTGAGCCTGACCCTGCAGCAAGCTGGCCAAATCTTATTCAGCAAATAGCAGCTAAATTCTTTGCCGAATTACAATCGATTAAGTTTGTTGGGGTCTGCGCTAGTTCAATGTCGGTTGCAGCGGGATTGCTGGTTGCAGCGTTATTCAGGAGAAAACCTCTTGCTCAACTCTAAACGCGAGACCGCTATTCCCGTCTGCTGATTGGCATTCAGCAAAATGCACGTATGACCTGTTGAACCGGCTTGCTTCCGCTCAGAATGCCGGTACAAACTGCGCGGCGACAACAGTAAACGGCAAGACCCAATATTGGGGTAATAATTACGGTTACGACGCGTGGGGCGTCGCAGCTCTGACGAATAATCAACTCTCCGGCTATAGCTATGATGCTGCGGGGAACATGACGCATGACTCTACCAGCGGCCTGAACTACACTTTTGACCCTGAAAACCGCATCACTGGAGCTTCTGGTTACACGTACGCGTATGACGCAGACAGTAACCGGGTTAAGAAATCGAATAGCACAACTGGAACACTGTATTGGTATATGACCCCTGGGATAGTGGGCGAAAGCGATCTCAGCGGAAACCTGACCGACGAATATGTTTTCTTCGACGGTGAACGGGTCGCCCGCAAGAGCACGAATGGCGTTTTCTATTATTTCTCTGATCATCTTAAAACGGCTTCGGTGATTACCGATTCCGCCGGCAGGCTGGTTTCTGCCGTGGATGGAAATGGAACAAATTATGTTTCATCAGCCAGTTACAATCCAGATGGATCACTGAAAGCTTTGTTGAATGGTAGCACTCCGGCTTTGAACCAGAGCTTCCAATACACGCCGCGTCTTCAGCTCTGTCGCATTACGGTTCTGACGTCTGGAACTCTTCCAACATCCTGTGGCGATACAAATATCGGCAACGTGATGGATCGTGGATACAATTTCAACTATGGGGCTGGAGACAATGGCAATGTAATGGCAATTATCAATTACCGGGACGCCAGCCGCTCACAATCGTTCACGTATGACCCGTTGAATCGGCTTACCTCAGGTTGGTCCTCGGCCAACACCGGAGCGTATTCATGGGGAGAGAATTACTCCATTGACGCCTGGGGCAACCTACAGATTTCTCCCATGGGCGGCAAAGCCCACGGAGGCACGTTCCAGTTGAGCGGCAACGCGCAGAACCGCCCGACTGGTATGACGTATGACGCTGCCGGAAATCTCTTGTCATATCTGTCCTCTACATACAGTTACGATCAGGAAAATCGCCTTCTCTCAACCGCTGGCGTCATCTACACCTATGACGGTAACGGCGAACGTATCTTGAAATCCAACACCAGCACCGGAGCAGCAGTGAAACGTTATTGGTCTATGGGCGGCGACACTTTGGCTGAAGGCGATGGCTCTGGAAACCTTACCGCAGAATACATTTATTTTGGCGGCAAGCGCGCCGCCCGCATCGACCTCCCAGCTAATACTGTGCACTACTATCTCTCGGATCATCTCGGCTCCACGAGCATAGTCGCGAGCGCTGCAGGGACAGTTGAGGAAGAGTCGGATTATTATCCCTTTGGAACTGAGCTAGTGGTGACGGGGCCTGGAACGAATGAACTGAAATTCACCGGCAAACGAAGGGATAGCGAATCGCAATTGGACTATTTCGGGGCAAGATATTACTCCGACCGCTTGGGGAGATTTGTTGCCCCGGATTGGAGCGTAAAAATTGAGCCGGTGCCGTACTCGAAACTGGGCAATCCGCAAACACTAAACCTGTACAGCTATGTTGTGAATAATCCGCTCGGCAATATTGACACGGATGGTCATGCATGTCTGGCTTTGTATGGGAATAGTTCAAGCGGTTTTTGCGAGCGAGCGAGCGAGTACGGGCGAATCGATGCAAACCCAACCGTTCGGTCTCAAACACGGTTCTTTGCGGCAGCCAACGCCGTTTCGCAGGCATTAGCTGATGTTGCTGCTTGGAGAATAGGAACGGCAATGACGGGAGTGTCGCGGCAGACGGCGAACTTCTTGGAAGGTGTAGGTCAAAGACTGGAGGCATTCAATAAAATACAGGTGGATCAAATCCAATCTGGTAAGCTGAGCGGCCCCGGACTTGACCAAAGAATGGTCCATGCTGAGCAAACTAACGTGCAGGGGCAGCTAGACAATCTGAAGCAGGCGGATCCCAGCGGCTATGCTATGACCATTAAGGAGATCAATGGAGCACTCAATGGAATTGTCAGCAGAGGCCTTGAGGAACTTGCTCCTACCGACAGAGCCTACGCTCAAGTTTTGGCCGGAGTACGTACAGACCTCGGTCGCGATATCGACTTCTCAAAGCAAGGTGATCGCGAGGCCATCGGTAACGCACTCATAAATCACGTCAGAAAGACAGGCGGGTGCGACATCAACGGAAAGAAGCAACCTGGTGCTAATATTAAAACGACTAACGATATGGGCAGCTGAGATCATTTCGCAGGCTATGATGCTCGGATTGCTCCTCATCGGTCTTCATGGCTATGATCAACACGCTTTCGGCAAGAGTTTGCTTACATATGCCACGTGGATACTTGTCATGTTTTTCACTACCGGCTATCTCGCAACTACTGCTATTGCACGGGCCATTCGGAAGTGGAGCAAGCTGTGGCTCTATTCAGCCATTGCGACAGCGCTTTTCGTAATCCATTTCGAGGTGTTGAACGTGGGCGTAGGTGGTGCCTTCGAGCCACGAGATCGCCTGCGTATCCTCGTGACAGGTGCTTGCATCGCATTCCTTACTACTATTTTTGGAACCGGCCTTCTGCAACGATGGGAGGTATCACCTAAAAGCGATCCATAGCGGTTCGATCATGCGAGGATGGACTCTTGGTGTTCCCGGAAGCTGGTCTTCGGGTTTTGAGGTTCTTTCGCCGAGTGCTCCATCTTTTCAGTAGAAGCTTGCACTTGGTTTTTCAGCTTCGAGGGAAAGGGTGGGAGAGGCTACTGGGCAACGCCGTCTTATCTCTGCCCTTTGTCGCAAGTCCATCCTCGCCCTCAAAACAGTAAACCTTATCCGCTCATTTCTCCGTGCTCTCGGTGCCTTCTGTGGTTGATAATAGTACCAATGGATGAGCGAGATTTTTTCGACGAAAAAGAATCCAAAAAGCCCCACACGCTCACGTGTCCCCACTGTCGTCAGGCGGGCGAGTACGAACTCGCGTGGCTGGTGCGGACCAAGAAGAAGCAGCTCTCCGGCCGAGCTGACGAGCGCGACCGCGCCAGGTTCGCCAAGGCACAGTCTTATATGGTCCGCCGTGACGATATGGTTATGTGCAAGAACGTGCGTTGCCGCAAGCGCTTTGAAGTTGCCGGAGTCCAATCCGTCGCGTTCCTGAATTAGATACCGCCAACAATATATTTTTCACGCGCAGCCGCGCTCCCGCAGGGTCAACGTTTTCTTTCGTAGCACGCACGCCCATTCATCGAAAAGTAACATTCCCTTCAGGCTGACTTTTACACAGCCCTGCTATCCCTTGAACGTGGCGGTTTCCGGCGATCGCGACGATACACGCTTTGCTTTTCCCTGATCTGCGCCTATCTGCGATGATCTGCGGCGAAAGGTCTTGACTTCCTTCGTGTCCGTTGTGGTTAACTCTGATTCAGCGCGATCACGCCCGATTCCGGCGATCACGTGCGATTTGATTTATACTTGCTGGTTTCGCCAGCGACTTCCGGCGGCGCTGACCAGCCGCCCAAAATTCGCATCTAAGCTGTTGAACAGGAACACACTGAATATGAAGATTCTGGTCTGCATGAAGCAGGTCCCGCAAAAAGACGCACCTCTTAAACTCAATGAAAGCGGCACTTGGATCCGCGACGATGTCTCTTATGAAGTCAACGAGCCAGACGCTTTTGCCCTGGAAGAAGCTCTGCGGCAAAAAGAGAAGCACACCGGTGAGGTCGTAGTCATCACCGCTGGGCCGGCGCGTTCGCAGCAGGTACTGCGTGAAGGCTTAGCCAAGGGTGCAGATCGCGCGATTCATCTTGAAGACAACGGCTTTGTTGGCCTGGACGCCTTCAATATGGCCAAGGCCTTCGTCGCGGCCATCAAAGATGAAAAGTTCGATCTCATCTTTACCGGTCTGCAATCGGACGACTATGGTTACGCCCAGACAGGCGTGATTATGGCGGAGCTGCTGGGCTGGCCGCACGCTACCATCATCATGGAAATCCAGAAATCCGATCGCGGCATCAAGGTTAAGCGCGAACTCGAATCCGGTTTCTTCCAGCACGTAAGCATGTCCCTGCCTGCGGTGCTGACCATCCAGTCAGGCATTAACAAGCTGCGTTACGCCACGCTGCTGGGCATCAAGCAGGCCAAGAACAAGCCGCTGCGCAAAGTCACCATGGACGAAGTAAAGTCCGCGCTGGGTGACAATCTGCAGAAGATTGAGAAACTTTACATCCCGCACAAGACCAAGAAAACTGAGATGCTTGAAGGCTCGCCGGGTGAAATAGCCAAAAAGCTGGTGGACAAGCTGCGGAACGATGTTCGCGTAATTTAATCCGGTAAATTTCCTTTAAGGAGCGCCCTATGGAACGAATGGAATATGACCCTGAAGGCGGAGATTATAAGCCCATCACCGAACATGAGACCGGTGCAACATTCCTGGTCTTAGGTGTGATCATGCTGCTTGCGGGGCTTGGCTGGCTGTTGTTTGTTAGGTGGGACATTCGCTCCGGCGGCGGAATGATGCAAGGCATCTTTGCCGCGGATGTTGTTATTGCCCTGGTTCTCATCGTTTTGGGATTCATCAAAAAGAAACGGCAAATAAATTAGATGGCAGACATGATCCTTGTAATTGCTGAACAACGTGAAGGCAAGCTGAACCGCGTCTCCATGGAGACCATTGCGGCAGCCCAGGCGATTGCCGCAGAAACTGGCGCCACCGTTGAGGCAGCCCTCTTTGGAAGCGGCATTGCCGGCATCGCTCAGGAAATCGCCGCAAAAAAGCTGGCCAAGGTCACTGTGATCGACTCCCCCAAACTGGCCAAGTATGAGCCGGATGGCGTGGTCGCGGCGCTCAAAGACTTTATCAACCAGAAGAAGCCAACTCTGGTGCTGATGCCGCACACTTACCAAGTGCGCGACTTCGCTCCTCAGCTTGCCACCGCCCTTCAGCGCACGCTCATCAGTGACGCCATCGGCTTCCACAAAAGCGGTGACAAGCTCGTCTTTACCCGCCAGATGTTCCAGGGCAAATTCGCTGCCGACGTTTCTTTTGCCTGCCCCGCGCCGCATTTTGTTACGTTCCAGGCGGGCGCTTTTCGTGGCGATAAAGCTGAGGCTGGCGCATCCCCCGCTCCTGTTGAAACCGTCAATGCCAATATCGCCGAGGGCGTCCAGCGCAATCAGCCTGAAGATCCTTTCAAGGAAGCCAAGCAGGCGGTCGATCTTACGCAGGCTGAGATCATTGTCTCTGTTGGACGTGGGATTAAAGAGCAGAAAAATATTGAGCTTGCTAAAGCGCTGGCTGACGCTCTTGGCGGCGAGATCGCCGCGTCGCGTCCCATCTGCGACTCCGGCTGGCTCCCTATGGACCGCCAGATTGGCAGCTCCGGCCAGACAGTATCCCCCAAGCTTTATCTCGCTGTCGGCATTAGCGGCGCAATTCAACACATTGTAGGGATGAAGGGCGCGCGCAGCATCATCGCTATTAATAAAGACTCGGAAGCGCCCATTTTTGAGATCGCCGACTTCGGCGTGGTGGGAAATTTGTTCGACATTGTGCCCGCGCTGACTGAAGAAGTAAAGAAAGCGAAAGGGTAAACCAGCAAATAACAATTAGCCATTAGCAATTAGCCGTACAGGTCACCGCAAAGGACGCAAAGATCGTAAAGGCGAGGTTTGAATCCCGATTCTTTGTTCCTTTGCGTCCGTTGCGGTAAAAGGGTTTTGCTAATTGCCAATTGCTAACTGCTAATTGCTATGATCACTTTCCGCAAACCCCTCGAAGGTATCGATCGTCCGCAGATGGAATCGGACGTCACCATTGTTGGTGGCGGCCCTGCTGGCCTCGCCTGCGCCCTGCGCCTGTCCCAATTGATCGACCGCCACAACCGCCGCAATCCTGACGCGCCACTGAGCAAAGAGAACATCAATGTGTTGGAGAAGGCCCGTGAACTCGGACAGCATTCGCTTTCCGGCGCGCTGCTTGATCCTCGCTCCATGGACGAGCTTCTACCCGGCTGGCGCAGCGAAGCGCCTCTCGATGCCGAAGTCACGCATGAAGAGGTTTACTTTCTCACCGAAAAAGGCGAGCATCTCCTTCCGTTCACGCCTCCGCCCCTGCAGGATCATGGCAACTACGTAATCTCCATCAACCGCTTTGTGAAGTGGCTGGGAGAAAAAGTTGAGCAGGCCGGCATCACCGTCTTTACCGGATTTGCCGGATCAGAGCTCCTTGTCGAAGGCGATCACGTTATTGGCATTCGCACGGACGACAAAGGCGTGGACAAAAATGGCCAGAAAAAATCTAACTTTGAGCCCGGCTATGACGTGAAGTCGAAAATAACCGTGCTGGCAGAAGGGCCTCGCGGATCCCTGACCAAGCAACTTATTGCCAGATACGACTTACAAAAAGGCTTGAACCCGCAGGTTTACGGCATTGGCGTTAAAGAGCTTTGGGAAGTCCCATCCGGCGCGATTAAGAAAGGCCAGGTCATTTATGCCATGGGTTGGCCGCTCACCACAAAAGAGTACGGCGGCGGCTGGATTTACGGATCGAAAGACAATTTGGTTTCGCTCGGCTATGTCACCAGCCTCGACTACCAGGACCCGCGCCTCGATCCCCAGCGCGTGCTGCAGGATTTCAAAATGCATCCGCTAATTGCCCGCCTGCTGCGCGGCGGCAAGATGATCCGCTATGGCGCAAAAACATTTCCGTATGGCGGATGGTTCTCCATGCCGCCGCTTGCCGGCAATGGCTGGATGATCGTTGGCGACTCCGCCAGCTTCCTCAACTCACAGCGGCTTAAAGGCATTCATCTGGCCATCAAGAGCGGTATGCTTGCTGCGGAAACTGCTTTCGACGCGCTGCTGGAAAACAATTTCAGCGCAGACAAACTCAAGCAATACAAAGAGAGTGTCGATTCCAGTTGGATCAAGGACGAGCTCTGGGAGACTCGCAACTTCCACCAGGCATTTGAGAATGGCCTGGTCTCCGGCCTCTTCCACACGGCCGTGCAGCAGATCACTGGCGGCCGCGGCCTGCATGAAGTTTATCCCGCGCACGCCGGCCATACGCGCATGAAGCATCTTGACGAGCTTCCTGCCGACGGCGGCAAACGCGCACATCTTTTAGGCAAAGCCAAAGGCGACGGAAAACTCACCTTTGACAAGCTCACCGACCTTTATCACTCCGGCACCAAGCATGAAGAAGACCAGCCTTCACACCTGATCATCCATGACACAAATATTTGCAACACACGTTGCGTCACGGAATTCGGCAACCCATGCCAAAACTTCTGTCCAGCTAATGTTTATGAGATGGAAGAAGATGCCTCAGCGCCAAAAGGCAAAGTGATCCACCTGAATCCTTCAAACTGCGTGCATTGCAAAACCTGCGACATCATGGATCCCTATGAGATCATCACCTGGGTCCCGCCCGAGGGCGGCGGCGGCCCGAATTATGATGGGATGTAGAGCAGTCGGTACTCAGTATCAGCATTATCCAAATAACTTAGCCGCAACAAACGCAAAGATCGCAAAGGGAGTTGTAATTTAGAACCTCTTCTTCTTTGCGTCATTGGCGTACTTTGCGTCAAAAAGATTGTATTGCTAATCGTTTCTAACCCCCATGGACATCCGTCTTCTCACCCCTGATCACGCTGAAGCGTTCTGGTATCTGCGCCTTGAAGCTTTGCGCAACGATCCTGCCTCCTTTGCCGATTCGGCAGAAGAACACCAGGCCACCACTGTCGAAGACGCGAGAAAGCGGCTCGCCCAGAACGATCCCGCTCGCAACTTCGTTGTGGGAGTCTTTGAAGATGGCAAACTAATTGGCACAGCTGGTTTCTTTCGTCGCCCGCACAATAAGGAGAATCATAAAGGCCACATCTGGGGCGTCTACGTTACTCCCAAATCGCGCGGCAAAGGCACCGGCAGCGCGTTGATGAAAGAAATTATCCGCAGGGCGCATTCCTTTGAGGGCTTGGAGCAAATCACTCTGGTCGCTTCTGCAAACCTTCCTGAACAACGCCTTTACAAAGCTCTGGGATTTGAAAGCTACGGAATCGAACCGCATTCGCTCAAGATCGGCAATGACTATGTCGATGATGTACTGATGGTGCTATGGTTGTGAACCCTGCTTTCGTTAATTCATCGCAACCTTCAATCCCGAGACCGTTTTTAAACTAAATGCAGCAAAAATGCCGGCCTGCTTCCAGGCCGGCGTTTCAGTTTGCGCAAACGTTCAGAACCGTATGTGAGCTGCCAGTTGTAACTCGCGCGGTGCATAAACGTTCGTGGCTTGTCCAAACCCAGGGTCAGAAGCAAACGTGTCAAAGTTGCTGAATTGAGTATGGTTCAGGAGGTTGAAAGCATCCACACGGATCTCCAGTTTGGCCCGGTCCTTGTAGAGTGGCGTTATTTTAGACAGGCTCAGATCAAAGTTCGCGCGTCCCGGTACGCGAATGCTGTTTCGTCCAGCGGTGCCGTAGGGCGCCGTCGGCGTGTCACTAAAGGAGTTGGGATCAAACACGTACGGGCCGCTTAATCCGTTGATATCAAGGATTGTGTGTGGATTTAGATAATGGATGGGAGCTATCTGGTCTGCATTTGCCAGCCCGCCGTCGCCAAGACCGGAGAGTCCCGGATCAAAATTCTCGGTGAATAGTCCCGCGTTGGCAGTCAGTGGATAGCCTGTGCGCCAGAAGACGATCGGATAGAAGCTCCATCCTTTTACCAGCGCCTTAGGTCCGCGATTGAACGGCAAGTCCCATCCGCCGGAGAACACCAGGAAACTTCTTACGTCGAAGTCAGAAGATGCCCGGAAGAAATGCGGATTCAGGCTGGGCACATTGCTGTTGAATTGACGGAATCCTGAGGCGTCGTCAATGCTGTGTGCATAGGTATAGCCCAGCGTGAAATAGGTATTGCCTAACCTTGAAGAACTTGACTGCTTGCGAAGGCTCAATTGCAACGCATTGTAGTTTGCGTTGGCCGAATTGGTGAACTCATTCAGGAAGCCGAAGCTGCCATCGGTGTTGGCGTCAGACGGAACATTTCCCGGTGTCTCATTCAGGACTCTCTGCGGGTTTGCGCTTGATAGAGTAGTAGGATCAAACGGATTTACATCCCTCAAGGCAGTCAGTTTTCTTGAGGAACTGCCTACGTAAGCCGCTTCCACAGTGGTTTTCCGGGCCACTTCATGCTCAATGCTCAGGTTGTATTGATACGTGTAAGGCGTGCGCAGGTGCGGATCCACAAAGAACACCCCGCCGCCACCAAAAGTCCCAAAGGTGTTGAAGAAGTTCACACTGTGGTCCACTGGTTTGCTCGGGAACGGATTGGGGTTGCCTGTGGACCCGTAAGGATCGCCGAGGAAGTTGAATGGTCCTGCCCCGCCCCCAGCGCTAGGATCAGGGAATCCAAAATTTCCGGCCGAAGCAAACGGTACCTGTCCGTTGAACTGGAAGTTATCTTCCGCTTTCAGCACATCATAGAAGACGCCAAAACCGCCGCGAATGCTGGTTTTGGAGTCTTTAAAAGGCTGCCAGGCAAAACCGAAACGTGGAGCAAAGTCGTTCTTATCCGGGAAGTTCGCGCCCGTGGGCACTCCTTTGTCTCCAGGGAAGACCAGGCCGACTGGCGCTCCCGGGAAGATGGTTGATTGCTGGCCGGGAATGATGTCAAACGTGCGTCCAAAGGTATCTGATTTAGGTGTGCTGTATTCATAGCGCAAGCCAAGCGTCAGCACCAGGTTGGACTTAATGTGCCATTCATCCTGCCCAAAAACAAAAGTCGATTTTCCGCGGATGTTCGAAGGCGCTGCCGGGAACTGAAGGAAGTCTTGTGGCAAGCCCACCAGGAAGTTTGCGAATGGATCGCCAGCGCCGTTTGAGTTCCCGAAGTCAAACAAACCGTTGCCGATGAAGTCGAAAACCTGGTTGTCCTGGAATGCAATAAAGCTGCCACCGAATTTCAATGTGTGCTTTCCATGGGTCCAGGAGAGCGTATCAGAGAAGTTGAAGGTGTTGTCGGTCAGGTGGGACGGCCCTTGAATGCTGAAGCCCACAGTCAAATTGGGGAAATCCAATTGCGGCGGGCCAGTGGCGATGTCCGGCGTGATGGCAACACCAAGTGCGCTTGGGATCGGCGCTGTCTGTGCCGGTTCGGATTGCAACGTGTCAATGCGCTGCGCGGAAATGTGAAACTCATTCAGCAGCGTCGGCGAAAGGATCCGCGTATAGGCGAAATGCAGAAATTGCCGGTGATTTTCCGTTGTGGCGCTGAATCCCGGAATTCCACCTGGCCCCGGATTGAGGAAGTTTGCATGCAACCGCCCAAGTGTGGCGGTGAAGCGGTCATTTTCGGTAAGTTCCCAGTCGAACTTGCCCGTCATTTGGTCATAATTGTTTTGTGCAGCGTTCTGGAATGACGCGCTTCCTGCAGCATTTGTCGGAAGTAATCCTGCGGCAAGATAGGCCTTTGCGACCGGATCAATGGTGGTTGGATCAATGACAGTCGGATCACCTGGATTTACACCCCTTTTTGTTGGGTCAGACTGAAAAAATGGGTTCGCCTGAAGAAAGCTTGCCACGGCCGCCTGGTTGGGCGAGGCAGAGAAGTCTCCCGCGGCTTCCTGCGGGGTCAATACTGTCACCTGCCCGCTCGGTTGCAGTGCGTTTTGCCTCTGTCCTTCATACGATCCAAAGAAGAAGAGTTTGCTTTTAACAATAGGACCGCCAAGAGTGCCGCCGAACTGGTTCCGCTTCAAGACAGCTCGCGGTTGATTATTCAAATTGCTGAAAAAATCATTCGCATTGTAGGCGTCATTCCGGTTGTATTCATAAGCGCTCCCATGAAATACATTCGTTCCGGACTTTGTCACCACCGTCACAATGCCGCCGCCATTGCGACCGTATTCTGCGGTGAAATTGCTGGTGAGCACTTTGAATTCCTGCACTGCATCGGGATTTGGATTGTAGACAACTCCATTATCCAAGAGGTCGTTATTGGCGCCGCCATCCAAAATGAAAGTGTTGGAATCGTTGCGTCCCCCGGAGACGCTGAAGGCGGTATTCGCGCTGAATGCGCTTGTATTGTTCGGATTGTCCGCTGGGAGTACGCCAGGTTGCAGCAATGCCAGGTCAAGCACGTTACGGCCGTTGAGAGGCAGATCCTGCACCGAACGATCGGAAACCGTAGACCCCATTGTGGGATTGATAGTTTCTACGGTATTCGCTGTGCTTTCAACAGTTACGGTTTCGGTTTTTGTACCTACCTCCAACTTAATGTCGATTTTCAATGATTGATTGATCTCAAGTTTGCTGGAGTTCGTGGTTACAGGATTAAAGCCCTTGTGGTCCACAGAGACGGTATAGTTGCCAATGGGCAGAGCCAGTACCTGGTAAAACCCGGATGAGTCGGTGACAGTCTCACGGGAAACGTGGGTCGCTGCATTTGTAACCACTACATGCGCGCCCGGAATTACGGCACTTGAGCGGTCTGTGACTGTTCCCACCACCCGTCCTGTAGCATCTTGCGCTTGCAGCAGGCTTGCTGAACCGATCATTGCAGCGAGCAAGCAAAGTTTAAAAATCCGCATTTGGCAATGTGCAACCACGATTCCTCCTAACAACACGTTTTTTTCAAGCTTCCAACATCGTTGGCTAGGTTTCTTGACTGCAAATCATATACCACTACCAACCAGTGAGCGATCAAGCAGTTAGCTAAAGAGCGCGGGACGAACGCATGCAGAATATTGGAGAGTGCTACCAAAGTCGGTAGACAGAGGGCCGAAATGCCGGTTCGCGATAAATTGGTTCACCTTTTCCCTATCGTCTATAATTACAGCATAGGTTCCGACCACTTCCAGCCTAAGGCATACCCGGCTGTATGTGGCGGCTCCTTGCTGAGAATGCAAGGACGAGGGTCTGGCGCGGAAACGCACGGGCCTCCCGTTTGGAAAGGAACCGAAAGACGCTTCGGCGTATTTCCCTCCTTTTCTGTCCCTGCTCAATTCAACAATTGTCGCCGTTTAAGGCGACGACGTATATGCGTTTTCAGGACAAACACGGGCGCTTTATCACTGACCTGCGCGTCAGCATCACTGACCGCTGCAATTACAAATGCGTCTATTGCCGGACCGGGAATGAAGGCGCTCAGTATTCAGAACTGCCTTTTGCCGACTACCTGCGCCTGGTGCGGATCTTCGTGAGCTCCGGCATAGAAAAAGTCCGGCTCACCGGCGGAGAGCCTCTGCTCCGCAACGGCCTGGTCGAATTTGTCCGCGACCTCTCGCAGCTGCGCACGCTGGATGGCAACAAGCTCGATCTGGCAATCACTACCAACGGCCATCTGCTAGCCGAACTTGTTCAGCCGCTCAAAGATGCAGGTCTGCGTCGCGCCACCATTAGCATGGACGCCGTTGATGCTGAAAAATTCGCCCGCATCACTCGCGTTCCCAATGGTTATAAAAGTGTGTTGGCTGGAATCCGTGCCGCCAAGCGCGCTGGACTTGAACCAGTCAAGGTCAACTGCGTTCTTCTGCGCGGATTCAATGAAGATCAGATCGTTGAATTTGCGCGCTTCTCCCGCGAAGAAGGCGTGATCGTCCGCTTCATTGAATTTATGCCCTTGGAAGAAGACCGTGTCTGGTCGCCGGACGTGGTTGTCCCCATGGATGAAATTCTGGAGAAGCTCAATGAATTTCGGCCCGTGCGCCAGCTTCCCAACGAACTCAGCGAGACTGCGCGGCGCTATACCTTTGATGACGGCAAAGGCGAAATCGGCATCATCGCGCCTGTATCGCATCCTTTCTGCGGCCACTGCTCGCGCGTGCGGCTCACCTCAGACGGCAAGATTCGTACCTGCCTTTTCTCCCTGCTTGACCATGACATGGCGGGGCGAATGTATCGCGGCGCCAGTGACAGTGAATTAACTGATTACGTTCGTTCAGTGGTCGACCAGAAAGAAGCTCGCCATCACATTGGCGAAGCTGGATTTATCAAGCCTTCACGCAGCATGGTCCACATTGGCGGCTGAGGCGGCCGTCTATCGGCGGTAACTTGCACACATAAATGAACGTTAGTAAGATTTGCCAAATCTCCTAAAAAGGGCGAGCCCCGACCACGCGGCGAGCCCGATGTCGTAGGAGCATCAGCGTACTCAATGATGTGAAGCTGTTGAGCGGTTTGGAGCGAAGCGACAAAAAAAACGGCGCGAATCTTCTCCGGCAATATCAAATTCCCCCACAGTTTGCTTTGAAAAAAGGATAATGGTTTCAAACGCGACAACTAGAGGAATTTCAGCGGCTCACACACGGGACCCACATATGGCGCTTGCGGTGGAAGTTGCCGGCAAAACCGACGTCGGGTGCGTGCGCACGAACAACGAAGATAATTTTGGCTTCGATTCGCGCCATGGCATCTTTGTGGTCTGTGACGGCATGGGCGGCCAGGCCGCCGGCGAAGTTGCCAGCAAGATGGGCGTGGATATTCTTCTGGACTATTTCCGGCAGCACCCTCCAGACGCGGCCAAGCAGTCGCTGAATGGAGAAAGTGGTTCCTCTGGAGCGCAGAGCCTGGCAAATGCAATCCAATTGGCGAACAAGACAATTTTTGAAGCCGGGCAGCAACACAATGGACGCAATGGAATGGGCTCTACTATTGTTGCGGCGCTGGTGCGCGGAAGCTCGCTCGCTATCGCCAACGTTGGTGACAGCAGGATTTATCTGATTCGCCAAGGGGCAATTCAGCAGCTCACGCAGGACCATTCGCTCGTTATGGAACAGGTGCGGCGAGGGTACATCACTCTGGAACAGGCGCAACAATCAGAGATGCAAAACATAATTCTGCGCGCTCTGGGATCAGAAGAAGCAGTTGAGGCCGATATAGAAGACCTTGTGACTCTTCCCGGCGACATCCTGATAATGGCTTCAGACGGCCTCACGCGTTATGTGCCGGACGAAGACATTCTCAAGATCGTGCTGGGCCGGCATGGCCTGCAACAGGCGTGCGGTGAATTGATAAAGAGGGCCAGGGAATGTGGCGGCGATGACAACATTACTTGTTTGCTTGTAAAAATTGTCAGCCGGCCTTGGTATCAACAGATTTTGAGTAAGCTATTTTTCGGAGGCCAGCAATGGCAAAACTCTATTTGAAATTTGAGCAGAACGGCCAGGTATTGAAAGAAGTCTATCTGTCACAGGCAGCAACAACCATTGGCCGTCTGCCAGACAATAGCGTGCAGATAGATAATCTTGCCGTTTCCGGCCACCATGCTCGGATCACCTGGGAAAAAGACCACTACATGCTGGAGGATCTTGGCTCGCTCAACGGAACTTACGTGAACAATGAGCGTGTGGGCAAGGCCACGCTGAAGAATGGCGACCAGGTCAAGATCGGAAAGCATCTGGTGGAGTTCAAGCATGAAAGCTCGGTGCCGAACTTCGCTGTAGCAGCCGTCAAGACCGGGCCATCCGCGCCAAAACTTGATGCCACCATGATGTTGGATACAAAGCAAGCCCGCGAAAAGCTTGCTGATAAGAACGCTCCTTCGGCAGGATCAGGTCCGCTGGGAATTTCTCGGCCTGCGTGGATGTCCGATCCATTTGCTGCCGCTAAAGACCGCATTGGTATGCTCAGCATTCTGGAAGGCAAGACTGACCAGGAAAAATATGTCCTTACCGGGAAGATGACAATGATCGGGAAATCGAGCATGGCGTCTATCAAGCTGAAAGGCTTCTTTGCGCCCACCACGGCGGCGCTGATCAGCAAGCGTGCCAATAAATATTTCATTGCTCCTTCGGAGAGCAGGGCAAAGGTGAAGATCAACGGTGAAGAAGTGATTAGCCAGCGTGAGATGAATGCCGGAGATCTTATTGAGGTAGGGAAGGTGAAAGCCGCGTTCAGCTTCCAGGATTGAAACGCTATTTAATTCTTTCCAGTACCACCAGAGTGCGATCGTCCTGGGCTTCTGTATTGCCGCCAAACGACTGGACGGCATCCAGGATTTTCTGGATTGGTTCCTCGCCGCATAGGAAGTCACCTATCAAGTGGGTGCCGAATTCAACCCCTTCGGAGTTTTCCGTTTCGCTGATTCCGTCAGTGAGAATGCAAAGCTGTGATCCGGTGGCAAGCTCGCGCTCAATTAGGTGAAAGTCAACTTTAGGAATCAGCCCTACAGGCATATCTCCATCTTCCACATGCGTTGCTTTGCCGTCTTGCACTAGAATGGCCGGAACGTGGCCGCAATTCACCAGGGCAAGTTTGCCGTCGCGATGTAGCTGCGCTGCCAGCAGAGTAGCGTATTTTTTCCCGGCAACGCGTGAACAGAGGAATGTATTTACTGAGGCAATAGCATCCACCAGCCGTGCGCCGCTGGTCATCTGCGCGTAAAACATCCCATGAATTACTGAGGCCAGCAGGGCTGCCGAAATTCCTTTGCCGGAAACGTCAGCCACAATCACCGTTACCGCGTCGGGGGATACGTGGACATCAAAAAAGTCGCCGCCCACTTCGCGGCAGGGAATGCTGCACGCATTCACCCGGACAAAATCGTTCTCTACCTTTGAAGCGGAGGTCAGGCTCCGCTGGATGGATGCGGCAATGTCCATTTCTTTTCGATACTGTTGCGCGGCCTGCTCCGCCGCTACGAGCTTGGCGCTCTCCAGGACCGCTGCACATTCACTGGCCAGCGCGCGCAACACTTCATGGCTTACGCCTGAAAGATTGTGGGAAACCGAGCGGCTGTCCAGGTAGAGCACGCCATCAATGTCCGTGAGGGAGTCACTGTGCTGCCGTGTGCGCAGCGGAATGGCGATGACCGTCCGGAGTTCATTCAGCACAATGCTTTCGCGCTCTGCCAGGGCCTGCTGTTTTAGCGCGTCGCCGGTAATGAACTCTGCCGCCGAGGTCAGGGCGTCTTCCACTACTGAATGAGAAACCTTCTGGTCGCTTGTGAGACTCGTGCCTTTGCTGTCCAGCCCACATGCCAGCGCCGGCCGTCCGCCTTTGCTTGCGTCTTTTAGATAAACAAAACCCCGCTCGGCGCGCGTAATCTTTAAGGCGTAATCCAGCATGTTGCGGAGCACTTCATTTACCACCACGCCGCCGGTGAGGCTGCGGGCTGCTTCAAGAAACAGGCGCAGCTTCTCCAGGTCAGATGTATCAGATCTTGAAACCAGCCGTGACAGCAAGATGTTGGTGGAATTGTCTGTGGTATGCGAGACAGCCTTACCGTGGCGAAAAACGATTCTTACTCCCGCCACGCCGAAAGTAATTTCATCATTATTTTTCAGTTGGGCGCGTTCACACCGTGAGCCGTTTACGAATGTGCCGTGCCGGCTTGCGCCGTCAACAATGTAGTATTCGCCATTCTCAATCACCACCTTGGCATGCTGGCGGGAAACCTTCAGGTCAGCAATGGGGGCATCGCATTCTTCGGAACGCCCGATGGTCAAAGGCGACTTGGCTATCGCAAGCCTGCGCTGTTGTCCCGCTACCTCGATCAGGAGCGCCGCTTCACCGGTGTTTGACGTGGCCGCAACCGCCATGATGAACGATTATAACCGCTGCAGCCACAAGATGCCGCGGTCAAACCGATACTGAAAATCGGTCGTGCGCCAGGTCTCTGCTGATCTGCCAGAGCATTCACTAGCGCAAATGCGCCAATCTTTTTCCAGATACCAGGGGCGCCATTCGGCTTAGCGTAAAAATTCTAGAAAGAGCATCGGTAGGCCGTCAGTCGATCGGCTCAAACAGATCGCGGGTACGGCTCTCCATGATCGTATCGAGGCCGCCAATTACATATTGCTTAAAGTAGGCAGCGTTGCGATGAGCATCGAGCGCGGCGGCATCCTTATATTGTTCGTAAAAAAGAAATTTGCGCGGGTCTTCAGTCGATTGGTGTCCGATATATAGCACGCATCCCGGTTCCTTGCGTGAATGCTCCTGCAGAACCTTGATGTATTCGCGGCACTTCTCCTCGGCCCCGGGTTTTACTCGCATGTCAACTTTAAGAACAATCATTTTGTCTTCTCGCCGGAGAAATTTTATACAACGCAGACTTTTCCGCTTCGCTCGCGCCTTCTGAGCGCCTCAAGTGAACAATCATTTCGCCTTTGCTCCTTTTTGTGGAGCAGCTTTCTCGGCGGGACCAATGATCTCGGCTTCGAACTCCGGCAACAGCATGGTCTGATCGCGGTCAGGGCCGGTAGAGACCATGCCGATCTTGGCTCCGCTTTCGCGCTCAATAAAGCGAAGATATTCCTGAGCTTTCTTCGGCAGCTCGTCGAAGCTGGCCACGCCCTCAGTGGATTTCTTCCAGCCAGGCATTTTTTCGTAAATGGGCTGCACTTGTTCAAAGCCTGTAGCCAGCGCCGGAATCGAGTCAACCTTTTTGCCTTTGACCTTGTAGCCCACGCAGACCGGAACTTCATCCAGCACGTCCAGCACGTCCAGCTTGGTAATCACCCACCAGTTCACGCCATTGATCATCTGCGCGTAGCGAAGTAGCGGCAGATCGACCCAGCCACAACGCCGTGGGCGTCCTGTAACTGCGCCGTACTCCTTGCCTCGCGCGCGAAGCTGATCGGCAACAGCGCCTTCCACTTCGCTGGGGAACGGGCCGCCACCCACACGGGTGCAGTACGCCTTGGTTACGCCGATTACATTTTGAATTGCATTTGGTGGAACGCCCGTCCCAGTGGACGCGCCGCCCGCCGTGCAGCTTGATGACGTCACAAAAGGATAGGTCCCATGGTCGATGTCAAGCATCGTCGCCTGCGCGCCTTCAAACATCACAGATTCGCCTTCAGCTAATGCCTGGTTCAGCAGCACAGCGGTATCGGCCACGAAGGGCGCAATCTGTTTGGCGGCTTCTGCATATTCGGCGTACATGCTGTCAGCATCCAGCGGATCGGAATTGAAAAGCGCGTGCGCGATCATATTTTTCTCGCGGCAGGCATTCTCAATCGTCGATTTCAGCAGCGTGGAGTCAAGCAGATCGGCGACGCGCAGCCCGCGCCGTCCCATCTTGTCTTCATACGCCGGGCCAATGCCGCGCGACGTGGTGCCAATCTTCACGCGTCCGGGAGCGTTCTCCGCCCCCATTTCAATCATGCGATGGTAGGGCAGAATCACGTGGGCGCGGTTGGAGACAAAAAGGTTCCCATCCACTTGCACCCCGGCATCGCGCAGCATCTTCACTTCTTTCAGGAAGGCGAGCGGATCAAGCACCACGCCGTTGCCAATGACTGAGCGGCAGCCCTTGCGCAGCACGCCGCATGGAACCAGCTGCAACACAAATTTCTTGCCCTTAATGATGACGGTGTGCCCGGCGTTATGTCCACCGGCATAACGCGCCACCACAGAAAAATTGTGTGAGAGAACATCGACAATTTTGCCTTTGCCTTCGTCGCCCCACTGGGCGCCTACGATCACTGCTGTCTTGCCGCGCTTCACTGGAAATGCACACTCCTCGCCCGTAACTTTTTTTCGCAGACCTAAAGATAATCCTGGGAAATCTGGACGGGAAAGTTTCTGTTACCTATAGATTTTAACAGAGTTGAGCCCGGTTGCGGGCGTCTAAGCCCGCAGGCGAAATCCCGAACGCAGTGAAGGAACTAATTAACAGCCGTTGCGGGTGACAAACAAGCACCAGGGAACCGACGCGGTAGTGAACCGCGCCCCATTGGGCGCGATTCCATAATCCGCTGCTATGGTATTGGCTTGGCAAGATTCAATGTTTAGCAATCAATGTTTAGCAAAATTCAGCATCCACTTGGTGCCGAACTGGTCTGTGAACATGGCAAAGCGCGCTGCCCACTGTGTTTCCTGTGGGGCCTGTATGGTTTTGCCTTTTTCGCTGAGAGCGGCAAATAGTTTGTCTGTCTCTTGTACCGATTCACAGTTTAGGCAAACAAAATAATTATCGCCGGCATTGAATGTCATTCCCGGCATATTGTCTGAGGCCAGCAAGACCGTCGCGCCTTTACTGATTCTTGCGTGGGCAATCCTATCTTTGGAATCTGGAGGCACATTGCCGCCCATATCGCCAAACGTTATCAGTTGCAGATCGGCCCCAAGGCACTTCTGGTAAAAAGACGCGGCTTCGCGGCAGTTTCCGTTAAAGATGAGATACGCATTCATTTCCTTCATGTTCTGCTCCGTTTCTATGATTTAAGAATGGTTGTACTTTTCGCAGTTCCAACTCGCCTACCGATTCATCGGCTGCTGCGCCCGCAGCCGTTCTTCCTGCTCACGAATCTCAGGAGTCAGCGCTGCGCCAAAATCTTCGGCTTCAAATACCTGCCGGATTTCGACCTCGCCTTCAGTAAAGGGAATGCGTTTGACCCACTCAATAGCCTCATCTTTTGACTTCACCTGGAAGAGCCAGAAGCCGGCGATCAAATCATTGCTTTCAGGGAACGGTCCTGGAGCCACTGTGCGCTTGTCACCGGCAAACCGAACGCGCGCTCCCTTGGAACTCGCCTGGAGCCCTTCACCGGCCAGCAGAACACCAGCTTTGCCCAGATCTTCGTTATATTTCCCCATCGCAGTAAGCAGCTTCTCATCGGGAAGAACGCCTGCTTCCGAGTCTTTGCTAGCTTTTACTATCACCATGAATCGCATATTTATATCTCCTATGAATTAAGGAATTTTGATTGCTTGTTACCGGGCTGTTTCACGAAATGGAACGAGCGCTCGAAGCCGTTGATCGCGCAAGTAAAGTCCACCCCAGACGAGCAAGCCTACATAAACCGGAAAGAGCGCATGGCTGAACCACGGATCGCCGACGCGAACGTGGCTGGCAACCGCGCCGCCCAGATATCCAGTGAGCAGGATTGCCCCAAGTACAGACGTGCGGGGAACCAATAGAGAGCGACGCAACTCAGCAGAAGCGTGCCGATGCCGGCGGCGAATGCAACGGGATAGCCCAATTTGCCAAAAGCCTCTACGGCAGGCGCGGGCAATGACCGGATCAGTTTGAAGCCTGCATCCACCACCAGGAACAACACGACGAAACTGCTGATGATCCGTCCGGCCCATAATGCCTTGCTGGAAGCGTTTACAAGTGGAACATTCGCTTGAATTGCTGTTGCTTGCATATGATTTCTCCTGGTCAATAAAATTTTCAAAGTTCACTCAGAATTGCTCAGGGCTTCAGCCCGTCCAGATAATCACAGAGAGCTTCACACGCATGGAACATCAACTGCGAATCCTGCGAACTCTTGGCCGTGCCCCAGATTCCCATCTGCGACGCCACCACCAAGGCCGCTACATTGCGCGGCGAAATGTCTTTTCTGACCTTCCGGGTCTTGATTCCATCAGCGAACGCGGCCGCATAGCTGCTGCGCCATGTGTCATACAGCTTGTCAATGCGCTGGCGAAAGCCCTGGTCGAGCGGTGACATCTCCTGCGCCATGTTGTTCAGCGGACATCCCTGAATAAATGAGCCGCTATCAATATCGGTTTTTACGAATTGCCGGAAAGATTTCTTCAGCGCGGCGATCGGGTCCGGCGCATCAGCCAGAGGACTAAGCCAGCGCTGTTGCAACAATGGGCCGATTACCTCGTCCAGCACCGCGTAGCCGAGTTCCTGCTTGCCAGCGAAGTGGTGAAACAACGCGCCCTTGGTGGTGCCTGCCGTTTCCACAATGTGGTTCAGGCTGCCACCCTGAAAGCCGTGCTTATAAAACTCGTGAAAAGCGGCCATCAGGATCTTTTGCCGTGTGGCTTCGGGTGTGCGGGATGTGGAAGTTTCGCTCACGGAAATAACATACAGACCAGTCGGTATGTTTGTCAAATCCTAAAATCAGGAATTTTAGGATTTAAAAAAAACAGCGGGGCAATGCCAGTACACTAGGGCAGCGTCCGCATTGAATGAATTTGCCTTCGCGTTATACTTGCAGGTGGGAGATTGAAAGCCATGCTCTCATCGCAACACCGTTCCCGCATCTTCCAGCCTGCTCCACGATTGATCTTTCCTTATCTGCTTGCGATTATGGTGTTGTTGAATGGATGCGGCATGGGCAGCAAAAATCCGCCGCCTATGGCCACAGCCGGCTTTGCCTTTGTAACCAATTCAGGTTCCGGCTCTGTTTCTGTTTTGGCCATGGATAGTTCCGGCTCTCTTTCTCTCGTTGCCGGTTCTCCGTTTCCAGCGGGCGTCGGCGCAGAGTTCCTGGCGTTTGATTCGATGCATAAGTTTCTCTTTGTAAGCAATCAGAATGCGAACACCGTCTCAGCATTTTCAGTAAATACCGGCACGGGCCAACTTACCACTGTTCCCGGCTCTCCGTTTGCCACCGGCACACGACCCATTGGGATTACCGTTGATCCGGCAGGAAAATTTGTTTTTGTGGCGAACCAGGCGGCAGATAGCATTTCCGTTTTCAGCATCGGTGTAAACGGTTCGCTCTCTCCTGTTGCAGGATCGCCGTTCACCGCCAGTAGCCCCTATGGAATGGCTGTGAATGCGGCGGGGACTGTACTATTCGCCAACAATTTTCCCGATTCTTCAATCTCTGATCTCAACAGTGTCTCCGCTTTCCAGATCGCGGCCAACGGGACTTTAACCCCCATTGCGGGCTCTCCGTTTCCGACCTCAAGCACCGCAGGCTTTGCGTCTGCAATCGGACTCGCCGCCGATTCGGCGGGAAAGTTTCTGTTTGTTGGCGACCACATGGCTCAGTCGATTGTCCCATTCAACATCACCGCCACAGGGGCTCTGACGCCGGTTTCAGCGCTGCCCGCTGCCGCACCCGCCTGCTCTGTTTCCTGCCACAATAATCCGTTGCGGCTGGCGGTCCATCCCAATGATCAGTTCGTTTACGCGACGAATGTGCAGGCCGGTACCGTGTCCGCGTTCAAAATAACAAATGGCGCGCTCGCTTCGATTGCAGAGATTCCTGCCGGCCAGCATCCATTTGGCGTGGCGCTCGATCCCGCAGGACAATTTTTGTTTGCAGTCAACAAAGTTGATAACACAATCTCAGCTTATTCCGTGAATTCTTCAACCGGCATGCTTTCTCCGCTGAACGGCTCGCCCTTTTCCGGAAACTTGAATGCGCCTACAGACATTGTGGTGATAGTTAAGAGGTAACAGGCAGGGCTGTGCGGTTTGCATTGCTCGGTTTGCATTTGTTCATACGCACGGACGGTGCGGCAGGACGATTGTTACGCGTCCCAGGGGCAAAAGTGACAGTTTTGGGATTTACGTGCCGAATCTCTCAGCGGCGCGTGCCTTGGCCTTGGCGGCCTCTTCTTCGCGGTTTTTTGGCGGGGCGGTGGTCTCAAGCGAGCGTAGCAGTCGGTTAGAGATGGCGGCAATCTCATCAATCGCTGCCTCAAACGCCGCTTCATTGGCCTTGGACGGCTTATTGAAGCCGGTGATCTTCCTTACGAACTGGAGTGAAGCTGCCTGGACTTCTTCTGTGGTAACTGGCGGATCAAAATTGAACAGCGTTTTGATGTTTCTGCACATACATCCTATTTTATGACTTTTGGCACCGCCAGCGGCTGCATTTGTGTATGTGCAGCCAGAACTTCTTACCGTTCAGATTTCGCTGCGTGAGGAGTGCTTTTGCGGGAATGGTTATTTCCGCGTTAACCTTATCGGTCAGTTCAAAAAAAATTCCATGGCGCTCCCTTTTAAATTGGTTTACAGCGACAGCTACTACCTACCCATCGGCGCGCATGTTTTTCCCGCGCAGAAATACCGGCTGATCCACAAACGCCTGCTGGAAAGCGGCCTGGCCGAACCCGGAGATTTCGTCACGCCCAAGCCGGCGCACGACGAAGACATCCTGCTGGTGCACACACGGGAATACGTGCACAAGCTGAAGACCGGAACGCTTTCAGCTTTGGAAGAGCAGCAGATGGAGGTGCCGTACTCGCCGGAGCTGGTGAAAGCGTTCTGGCTGGCCGCCGGCGGATCGATTCTGGCAGCGGACATGGCGCTGCGCGATGGCATCGCGTGCAACATTGGCGGCGGGTTCCATCATGCCATGCCGGACCATGGTGAGGGCTTCTGCGTGATTCACGATGTGGCGGTCGCCATTAAGCGTATGCATCAGGAAGGAAAGCTCAATCGCGCCATGACGGTGGATTGCGACGTACACGACGGCAATGGCACGGCCGTGATTTTTCCTCCCAAAGAGAAGATCAGGCCGGGCCATCCGCTGCCCAGCGCGAGCGCCAGCAGCCGCGATATTCATCCCACACATGAAGAGCACTTTGAAGATAATTCGAGCGAACTGGATGTGTTTACCATCTCACTGCACCAGGCACACAACTATCCGGCGGTAAAGCCGCCATCGTCAATTGACATTAATTTGCCGGACGGAACCAATGACGATGAGTATCTTGGCTGGCTTGATCAGTCGCTGAGCTCGGCTTTCCGGCATTTTGCGCCGGAGTTGCTGTGCTACATTGCCGGAGCTGACCCCTATAAAGAAGACCAGCTCGGCGGACTGTCGCTGACCATTGAAGGATTGAAGAAGCGCGATGAACTGGTGATAAAAGTGGCTAAGGAGCGTAAAATTCCGGTCATGATTACCTATGCCGGAGGCTATGCGCGCCATGTGGAGGACACGGTGACGATCCACTGCAATACAATTCTTGCCGCAAAAGAAACTTTTACCGGGAAATCTCCAGCTTGGAATTAAGCACGTTATGCGCTGGCTATGCTTGACTTTCCTGTTGTGTTTTTGACGCGTGTGCTCGGCTGTCTTGCGAAGGTGGAACACTCAGCTTCTATTCAATCGAAAAGTCGTGTGTTGAAGGCCGCGATGCAATATTGAGCCAGAATCCTGGAAAACGACGCTGCTAAAGCCTCAAGAAAATCTCTGACGTTAAACTGAGTATCTGACTAGCGCCGCGCAGAAACCTGGGCGTCAACACAAGGTTTATCGTTCAGAGCGGTAATAGCGGGAGCAAGAAGGCTATTAAGGTCTTTCTCCGTTTCACCTGTAGCCCGTCCGGCAACCCGGCCCACAATCATAATTGCAGGCGTTTCCACAGGACCGGCCGAAAGAAGGTCTTGAAGTATGAATGAACACGTTTTCTCATCACTCCGGCCTGCGTTAGAAACCAGAAGGCAGGGCATATCGGCGCCCACTCCAGCTGCCATGAGTTCGTGCGCCATTTTGCTGTAATTCGGGCCGGGCATGTAGACAGCAAATGACGTGCGCTGCGGATCGAAGCCGGCAGTGCGCAGCTTTTCTCCGCGAACATTATGAGCCGTAATGACTACCAATGTAGAAGCATGATTTCGATCCGTAAGTGTGATTCCAGCCGAAGCTGCCGCTGCACTGGCAGCCGTTATCCCCGGAATAATTTCAAAGTCAACTCCGGCTCGGCGTAGCGCATCCAGTTCTTCACCCAATCTGCCAAAGACCGCAGGATCGCCCGACTTAAGCCGCACGATGGTCTGCGCTTCGGTCTCTCGGGCATGCCATACCATGAGCGCATTGATCTGCTCCTGGCTGCGGCCACGTTGTCCGCAGCGCTTGCCCACGTTGATCACCTGCGCTGAAGCAGGGCAGAGATCAACTATCTCCTTCGAAACGAGGTCATCATGCAGCACTACCTGTGCAGCGCGCAGCACTGTAGCCGCGCGTAAGGTCAACAGATCCGCGGCGCCGGGGCCGGCGCCCACAATGTAGACCTTTCCGGTCATATTTATGCGCTTTTCTGCCTGCTAATG
Organism: Terriglobia bacterium; assembly: GCA_963831465.1. Classification (GTDB taxonomy): domain Bacteria; phylum Acidobacteriota; class Terriglobia; order Terriglobales; family Acidobacteriaceae; genus Angelobacter. The sequence goes on from CAWHQH010000019.1 coordinate 239,820, forward strand.
AAACCGCTTTCGGTCCACTCTTCCACGGCTTCAACGAGGCGGTGCAACAATTGATCAGCATTACCGATCATATTGAGCCCTTCATGCTGATGCTCTTTCAATGCATGCCTCAGTTTGGTTTCCAGCTCTGATTTTCTCAAATGGTCCATAGTTTCCTCCGTGAATAGGTTTATTTAATAATTTTACTGGCTTGCACTGGGCCAGCAACATTAATAATTCCTTACGGCGCTCTGTGCGCGGCAAGACTTTGCGCATCATGTCTCGCGTGCGTCCCAGCCAGGCGGTCCATGATTCATATTCCGGCCCAAACTTCTCTTCCAGCTGTTTACGTACATGCTGACTGAGCGCGGGACTGTTTCCGCCTGTGGAGATGGCAATCTGGAATTCACCGCGGCTGACAACCGCCGGGGCGTAAAAATCGCAATATCCCGGATCATCCACCGCGTTTGCAAGAGCGCCAAACTGCCGAGCTTCCTGATACACGGCGCGGTTCGTCTCTTCTGAATCCGTGCAGGAAATCACCAGGAAATATCCCTTCGTCATGCCCGGGCGAAATTCAACTGCTTGATACTTGATACGGCCCTGGTGCGCCCAAAGACGAATGCGGGGCGTGATCTGCGGTGAAACCACAGTAACGTCCGTCGCCGACCGGAGCACGGCTTCTATCTTTTGCTCGGAAATCAGACCGCCGCCAACGATCAGCACCTTGTGCCCCTCGAGCTTGAGAAAAATTGGGTAAAGAGACATGGTTATCCTTCCACCCCATGAGGCACCCTGCCCGGTGAAGCGTCGCGCAATACCGGCGGCAGGTCTTGCCCGGCAAGAAAACTCCGGAGCGCCGTTTCCGAATGCCGCGCAAAGAAGTGCCGCAAGTTTTCGCCGCCGCGACGCTCGTCAAGATAGCTGCGTAGCAGGCGCTCAATCGCATCCGGCACTTCGCTTGCCGCACAGCGATAACCTACCGGACGGCCAAAGCCAGCATGCTCGCCCACTGCTCCACCCAGGCAGAAGTAGTAGGCGTCTTGGATTCGACCGGCAATCTTGAGCTTTTTACCTTCCAGGCCGATATCGGCAATGCGATGCTGGCCGCAACTGTTCGGGCAGCCTGTCACATTCAGCTTCAATTGCTGATCAAATTCCGGAATGCGCTCTTCCAACTCCTCAATCAGCCAGCGCGTGAAGGCTTTGGTTTCAGTGATCGCCAGCTTGCAGAACTCGCTGCCGGTGCAAGCCACCGCGCCGCGCCAAAAAGGTGAGGCCGTTACATGAAGCCCTGCAGTTTCCAGGCCAAGAGTCACAGCCGCGGTATTTTCGCGCGGTACATTCACAATCACCAGGTTCTGCGTGTTGGTGGCCCGAAGTGCGCCATTCCCATAACGCTCAGCCAGATCGGCTGCCGCCCGTAGCTGCTGCGGATTGATGCGTCCACGCAGCACTGCCGCGCCCACATAAAAAAGATCTGGCTGTTTTTGCCGATGCACGCCAACATGGTCGCGAAACACATCGTCGGGCTGCTGCTCCAGAACTCCTGGCTCCAACTTGTATCCCAGCTTGCGTTCTAACTTCCTGCAGAAATGATTCGGCTGTCCAGCCATGCTGGAGAAATAAATACTTCAGGCGGGCACGCTCGCGATTTTCCCGCAAACAGTCCGCATCGCGAAAAATTTCAGCCACGGCCTTGCTCACTGGAATGACCTGCTCCCACCGCACAAAAGCGTTGAGTCGCACCGCCAGATGCGGCTCGGTGGAAAGCCCTCCGCCTACGCGGATGGAAAACCCGACTTCTTTCTTCCCTGCTGCTTCGCGGACCGCAGGTGTGAAAGCTAAATCATTGATCTCAGGATAAGAGCACCAATCCTGGCATCCGCTAATGCTGATCTTGAATTTGCGCGGCAAGTTATAAAACTCAGGATTGTCGACAAGCAATTGCGTTACTTCATCAACCAGCGGCGAAGCGTCGCAAAGCTCGTGCGCGTCCAGCCCAGCCAGAGGGCAGCCCGTTACATTTCGTGTGACGTCGCCGCATGTCGCCATCGAGGTCAGGCCGCAATCAAACAAGGTTTGCAGTACATCTGGAAGATCCTTGATTGTGATCCAATGTAGCTGGATATTCTGCCGCACCGTGATATCGGCAATGCCTCCCGCATACTTTTCCGTGAGACCAGCAATAGCTCGTAGTTGCTTTGAATTCACAAAGCCATTGGACAAACGAATGCGCAGCATGAAATACGGCATGGTGCGACCTTCGCCGCCAACTCCCCCAACTGCGCCAGCCCCATCTCCCTGGGTGTAAACGCCCCACCAGCGGAAATAAGTTTTGATCCATGCGTCGGGAACCGCCGACAAACCTTCGCTGGCAAACTGTCGGATTTCTTCGAGGCACTCCCAGGGATTCTTCGCCAATTTCAGGCGCTCTGCCCGCTGGGCCTTCGTTTCTTTCACCGCCATGCTGGTTCCTGTGCTCATAGTCTTCCGCAGTCCTTACTTCTAAAAAGCTATAGTCTTAAAAAGCAAAAAGCCCATCGCTTCTGGCGATGGGCCTGTTTCCTAAATTTAAATGCGAATTAGGTAGCAGTTTCTCCAGCCAGAGACAAGGTGGTCACCTTGCAACAACAAGTACACATGTTCTGGCGAATAACTGTCATGGAAAGAAAGTATACGTGAGTAAGCTCAGTGTCAAGGTTAACCTATCTATTATCTATGGTTCGATTCGTTCAGTTTGCTCGAACCTCGGCGCAAGCAACCTTCACAGGTGGTCAGATGAGTCCCAGAATGGAGCTGATTCTTTCTTTTATACACCCTGCAGCTCTGGCCCCAAAAGTAACGGGCGCGTCACCAGCACAAATGGCTTAATTAAGCCTCTGGACCATCACTTAAGATTCTTGACTCGCGTCATAATCCGGGCTATAGTGCCATTTCATGCAGGTTCGCCAGAACATTATCGCCGTGGCCATGCGCTTGACAACAACAGGCACATGCACACGCATGCGAAAATCCGGCGAGCCGTCAGCGTAACGAAGCAGCAATCATAAGTTCCTGACCCACTCGCCGAAAGCGAGTGGGTTTTTGCTTTCAGGCCATTAACAATGACTCGAGCAAACTTGGACAATTCGGGATATGGCTGGCGAGCGATGGTTCCGGCGACTTCCGCTAATTTGGGCTGCGCCTTTGATTGCGGGGGCCTCGCCCTGAGACTCTATCTTAGAGCGCTTTTCATTCCTTCAGATCGCGAAGCGTTGAGCCTGGAATATCAGGGCAAGACGCCTGAGCGGTTTCCGATGGCAAGCTCGAATCTTGTCCTGCAAGCATTGCGACTGGCGGCAGAGCGGCTCGATGCGCCTCCGCTTGCCGGCCATGTGCTGGTGCAGAGTGACATCCCGATCAGCGTTGGGCTGGGCAGCAGCGCCGCTGCCGTGATCGCCGGCCTGCTGCTTGGAGTGCAACATAGCGGGAAGGAAGTTGCTCCGGAATTGCTCTTGCGCTGGGCAGAAGAGCTAGAAGGCCACATTGACAATGCGGCAGCCGCTTACTATGGCGGTCTGGTATTGGCCCTTTCCAACAATGTGGAGCGCGTGGTGGTGGCCAAGACTAACTTTCCTGAAAGTATCCGCCTGGTTATCGTCACCCCGTCCATTACTGTGCCCACGCATCAGGCACGAGAGGTTCTACCTGAGCAATATGATCGCGCTGACGTCTTGCATACACTGCAACGGACCTCTCTCCTTGCCGCTACCTGCTTCTCAGGGAACTTTGATCTCTTCCCGGAGCTGTTTCAGGACAAGTTGCACCAACCCTACCGCCAACAGTTGGTTCCAGGGATCGAGAAATGCCTCGCCCTGCGTCTTCCCGGGTTGCTTGGTGTAGCAATCAGCGGGTCAGGCTCGTCAGTGATTGCCTTTACCACCGGTGAGGAGATGCGAGTGGCCGAGGAACTGCAGAGAATTTTTACCGATGAAGGTGTGCAGACAGAAACAACATTCACCCTGGCCGATAACAACGGCGCAGGAGTTACGCGGGAACGTATACCTCTGATGGAAAGAATTGGGGCAGTGTTACAGAAGTTGGAGAAATCGTGATGCATGGAAAGCGTTTGATCGTAATGAAGTTGGGTGGCACCTCCGTGGGAAATGCCGAGAGGTTCCGCCAGTGCGCCGCCATCATTGGCGAAGCGGCAAAGCATGACCGGATCGTTGTGGTTGTCTCCGCCATGGCCGGTGTGACCGATCTAATTTTCAAAACTATGGAAGCAGCGCGACATGGCGATGCGGCGGCAACTCAGGCGCATCTGCAAAAGTTTGAGAGTGTTCACCGGCAACTGATCGCAAGCCTGTTTGAACCTCGGCACCATGCCGCAGCCAATGATTATCTGGCTGAAATTGTCAGGCAGTTACAAAATGCCTGCCACGCTCTTTCCGCATTGCGGTCCGATATTTCAGCACAGACGGCCGACTCGTTGGTCGCATTGGGAGAGCGCATCTCAGCCTGGGCGCTGGCTGGTTATCTGCAGAAAATCGGGACCCATGCTGAATTTGTACGCGCCGAAAATGTAATTGTAACCGACAGCAATTTTGGCAATGCGGCGCCGGACATAGAAGCCACCTGCAAGCAATGTAATCAATCCTTGCTTCCGCTTCTCAATCAGGGCATTGTGCCCGTCGTCGCCGGATATAGTGGAGCGGACGCCCAAGGCAAGTCCACCACGCTGGGTCGCGGAGGCTCCGATTATTCCGCCACCATCATCGGAGCAGCCGCCGGTGCAGATGAAGTTTGGATCTGGACCGATGTGAATGGCGTGCTCACCGCCGACCCGCGGATTTGTCCTGACGCTTCCACCCTGCCGGAAATCAGCTTTGAAGAAGCGATTGAGCTGGCATATTACGGTGCGAAGGTGATACATCCAAAAGCCGCATATCCCGCCATGGAAGCCAGATTCCCGGTCTGGATCAAAAATTCATTCCGCCCTGAAGTTGCTGGAACCAAGATCACGCATGACGCCAAGCCGGCCCACTCGCCGGTTAAGTCCGTGACTTCAGTAAAGGATGCCACGCTCATCTCTCTGTTCACGCGACGTGATGTTCATCCCGTGGAGCTTTGGGGAAGGTTTTTCGTCCGGCTGGGACAGGAACAGATTGAAGTTCTGTTTGCGACACAGTCTTCGCCTGAGCATGCATTGGGGCTGGTCCTGCGCAAAGCCGATGCGGTGCGGGTGCTCCAGTTGATCCATTCGATTTTCCGCATTGAGCTCGCGCAAGGCGTACTGCTCCCCCCCGAGGTCAATAATGAGATCGCGGTCGTAGCTGTCCTGGGTGAATCGATGAAAGGGACTTGCGGCATCCTTGGCCGCGTTTTCTCCGCGGTGGCGCGGTGTGATGTAAGCGTAATAGCCGTGGCACAGGGCACAAGTGAACTGAGCATCTGCTTTGCTGTGTCAGCTGCGCGTAGCGCCGAAGTAGTCCGTGCCGTACACGATGAGTTTTGCCAGCCGGCAGGAGCAAACATACCTGTGTGCCTGCGTCCCAGCGTTTCCGTGGCAACGGGGGCGCAATGAGCCCAGTGCCGGTCAATTTACAGGCGGCGACGCATGTGTTGCGCTGTGTCCACTGCGGCGAAGTGCAGGAAACTGTCGATCGAATGTTCCACTGCACGCAATGCTCTGAGCTGCTGGAGGTGCTTTATCCGGAATGGGCATCTGCTCCGCCGGAGTTCGCGTTGCGTTTGAAAGAGATCTGGCGTGAACGGCGAGGATCGTCACTGCCAGAAAATTTGAGCGGCGTTTGGCGCTTCCGCGAATTGTTGCCGCAAGTCGATCGCCAGAACATGGTAACGATGTGCGAAGGCAACACGCCTCTGGTTCCGCTGAAGAAAGCTGCCCGCGAGCTTCGACTTCCCAACCTTCTGGTGAAACATCAGGGCATGAACCCGACAGGATCATTTAAAGACACAGGAATCTCCGCTGCAATCACCATGGCAAAAGCTGAAGGATTTTCCTGGGTGTGTTGCGCCTCAACGGGAAACACGTCAGCTTCTGTCGCAGCATATGCTGCGCGCGCGGAGATGAAGAGCATTGTCCTTTTACCGGCTGGACAGGTTGCCGCCGGAAAGCTGGCGCAAGCGCTGGAATACGGCGCAAATGTTTTGCAGCTGCGCACGGACTTTGACGGCTGCCTGAGAGTTCTGCACGAAGTTGTGCGCAAATTCTCCGCATACGTGTTGAATTCTCTTAATCCTTACCGACTGGAAGGCCAGAAGACGGTGGCGTTTGAATTGATGGAGCAATTGGACTGGCGAGTTCCCGAGCACGTAATTGTCCCTGGAGGAAACCTGGGCAACAGTTCAGCTCTGGGCAAAGGCTTTATGGAACTGCGCGAGCTCGGACTGATCCAATCGCTGCCGAAGATTTCCATTATTCAGGCCGCCGGAGCTAATCCACTTGTCCGAACCATGCGGGAAAACGGCGGTACGGAATTAATTCGAGTGACGCCTGAGACCAGGGCGACGGCGATCCGGATTGGCAATCCAGCTTCCTGGCGAAAAGCAGTAGCTGTGCTGAAAAACAGCGGAGGCATATGCGAAGAAGTCACTGAAAAAGAAATCGCACAAGCCAAGGCAGAACTGGGCGCGGAAGGAATCGGCTGCGAACCTGCATCGGCAGCAACCATGGCCGGGCTGAAAAAACTGGTGGCAGCGGGATTTGTAAAGTCCCCGGATACGGTTGTTCTGGTCCTGACCGGGCATATGTTGAAAGATGTTGATTACATGAAGCAGCTGCCGGGACAAAACCTGCTTGGCCCCATGGATGCGGAGGGTGACGCGGTGATTAGAACTCTGGAGCAAATCTATGCCCGGCATTGAAGACGCAGTAGAAAAGCAGAAATCATCCCGGCGCCAGGCAAAGCAGGTGCGGATCGGCATTGTTGGTTATGGAACCGTAGGTCGCGCCACGGCAGAGATTCTCTGCAGTCATGCAGAAGAGATTCGCCAGAAAACTGGAGGCATTTCGATTGTTGTTACTCGAATCTGCCGCAAGAAGCCGCGCGCTATTGAACTGGGTGTGAATGGAATCACCGTAGTGTCCGACTGGCGGCAAGTGGCCACCGCTAACGACGTGGATATTGTGGTGGAAGCTATAGGCGGAACGTCGGTTGCGCGTGACGTGGTGCGCACGAGCCTGGAAAACGGTAAGGCCGTGGTCACGGCTAACAAAGCACTAATCGCCTTGCATGGCGACGAACTATTTGCTCTGGCACAAGAGAAAAATCTTCCTATAGGAATTGAAGCCACGGTTGCCGGCGGTGTGCCGGTGATCCGCGCGCTCTCTGAGGCTCTGGCCGCGGACCGCATCCAGGCTGTTTACGGAATTGTGAATGGCACGTGCAACTATATTCTTACGCAGATGGAACAACACGGCATTGAGTTTGCGCATGCCCTGGAGCAGGCCCAGGCGGCGGGCTATGCTGAAGCTGATTCCAGCCTTGATATCGACGGGCTGGACGCGCGCGATAAGATCGCCATTCTGGCACGGATCGCTTTTGGCCACTCTGTGCTGGCTTCGGAAATTCCCGTCACCGGCATTCGCAACATTACGTCCACTGATTTCCATTACGCGCACCGGTTGAATTCAACCATCCGTCTTGTGGCCTCTGCTGAGCGGGCGGATGGCGGCGTTCACATTGCAGTGCAGCCATGGCTGGAGCCGCGCGACTCAATGCTGGCCAAGGCTGCAGGCGCAAACAACGCTATTTTTATCGCCGGTGAAAGCGTAGGCACGCAGATGCTTTACGGACGTGGCGCAGGCGGCAGCGCTACGGGGACCGCAGTGCTTTCTGATGTGCTGCAAATTGCCCGCCAGATTGCGCGGGGGCAGGCGGAAAGTAGCCTCTTGAAAGGATTTCATCGTGCCGAACCACTGCATCCGCAGCCCCGGCTTAATCCCGTGAGCTGGTATTTGCGCCTTACCGTGAATGATCAGCCGGGAATCCTTGCGCGCACAGCGGAAACGATTGCCCGCGAGGGAATCAATATTGACTCCGTGATCCAGGAGCCAAACATGGCCAAAGACCGGCTCTCATTTGTGATCACGCTGGAGCCGACTCTGGAAACGACGGTGCAACGCGCCGTGGAAGCTATCAACCGATTTGAGTTTATGAGGGCGCCAGTGCTTCTGCTGCCGATGATTTCCTCAGCTGAAGAACACGTGTAGCGACAATTGGTAATTGAGTAATTTGGTAATTGGGTAAATTGCTTTAACATCCCGAGCGCAGCGAGCGAACCCCACTCCTGAGATTGTATTTAGGGAAGACAGGCCTTTTGAGTCAGTCTTTATATGCCTCAATCACGGTGAAACCAAGGGTGCTACGAGTTGGTAGGGATCCCTCACCATCGCTTCGGGATTTAAGAAAAAACACATCTAGTGCATTGGTTCTGGTTCAGCCGAGCCATCCGCGCGTGGATCAGAAGCTGCCCAATTCATGCCGGTTTTTGAATTGTGCATCACCGCTTGCCCGCGTCCCATGAGCGCGGTGTATTCGGCGCGAACGATCAGATTGTGGCCTTTCTGTCGCAAAGCCTGAATTACGTCAGGCGCAACGCGTGATTCGATCAAAATATCGCACGAAACCTCACCGCTCGTCACGGTAAAGCGAGGTGCTTCCAGCGCTCCCTGAATGTTCATTCCATAGTCCACCAGGTTGGAAACAAACTGTGCATGCGCCAGCGGCTGATTTGCTCCACCCATAATGCCGAACCCGATGTGCAGATCGCCACGTTCCATAAAAGCAGGAATGATCGTGTGGAAAGGACGTTTGCGTGGCTGCAGCGCGTTGGGATGTGAAGGATCCAGCGAAAACAGCGCGCCACGATTCTGCAGCGCAAAGCCCATGCCATTGACCACCACGCCGGAACCGAACGCTGAGTAATTGCTCTGAATTAACGATGCGATATTTCCGTCTTTATCCACTGCCGCCAGATAGGTGGTGTCGCTGGTGGCTGGATGTCCTGCGCCGGGATTGCAATTGGCTTTTTCTGGATTGATTTTAGCGGCACGCTCTTTCGCGTAGCTTTTATCTAGTAAACCGATCACTGGTACAGTGGCGAAGCGCTGATCGGCGTTGTAGCGATAGAGATCGGCATAAGCCAACTTCATGGCTTCAATTTTTTTGTGCAGTTCAATCACGCCTTTCGGGCCGTCTTTATCAGGCGTGAAAGTCTCCATGATATTGAGCATTTCCAGGGCGGCCATACCCTGCACGTTCGGCGGGAGCTCGTAAATCGTCCACCCGCGATAACTGGTTGAGATGGGCTCAACCCACTCGGCAGAAAAGTCCGCAAGGTCCTGCAGCTCCATTGTTCCGCCCATGGCAGCAGAGGTGCTGACGATTGCCTGGGCAATTTCACCTTTGTAAAAAGCGTCGCGTCCTTTTTCTGCGATCAGCCGCAATGATTTCGCAATATCGGGATTGGTGAAGGTCGCACCAAGCTCCGGTACTTTTCCGCCTGGAAGAAAGACTCTGCGTGCTTCAGCGGTTTTGCCAAGCTTGGCCTCTTCAGCGGCCCAATAATCCTGAATAATTTCTGGTACCGCATAGCCGTGCTCGGCGTAATAGATGGCAGGCGTAAACAGGTCCTTCCATGGCAGCCGTCCAAAACGCTTATGCGCCTGACTCCAGCCATCGACGGCGCCGGGCACTGTGACACTATGAATGCCGTCATGTGGCATGGCGGTGATGCCGTGCTTGCTGAGAAATTCGATGGTCAACTTTCGCGGGGCCCACCCGCTGGCATTCAGGCCATAGAGCTTTCCGGCTTTTGCGTCCCAGTAGATCAAGAAGAGATCGCCACCGATTCCATTCATCATGGGCTCAGTCACGCCCAAAACGGCATTCGCGGCGATGGCTGCGTCCATGGCTGAGCCGCCGTGGGCCAGTGTCTGGGCGCCGGCCTGGGAAGCCAGGTAATGGCTTGTAGCCACAATGCCCCCGTCTGTCATCACAATAGAACGGCCATAGGAACGGTCTTGGGTGGAAGCGTTATAAGTCATTAGAAAAACCAAAACGAAGAGAAGAATTCCGCGCAACTTGCACCTCTGAAGCAAAGCATTATAGCCAAGCACTGCCGGTCATGACGTTTTCTTCCAACTGAATCTTCTCCCGATGATGCCTTTGATGATCAAGTGGTCTGTAGAGCGCGTCACACCCCATCCCGCGCCGAAATTAATTTCCCAATTTGGCGAGACATTCAGGTCAATAGACGGGACAAACTGCTGCTGTTCTTCTGCCACAGGATCAAAGCTGCCGATTGGCCCCAAAGAGCCGTAATACTCCAGGCCCCCGGCCACGACTTTGGAGAAATCATAGGACACTTTTGCATTGGGAGAAAATTCAAAACCACGGCTGCTGTTGTCGCCGTGCAGAGACTTATCAACCGTGGGATTGAAAGAGAAATACCACGGCCCAATCTTCTTATCGATGATCGGGCGGATCTCCCAAGTCCAGGTGTCTGGCGAAAAACTATGGCGTTGATAGCCAATCTCATTCGAGAGACTCACGCCCACAGGCCAATGCCATTTCTCCGGAATGCGAAAGCGGGGGCGGATATGGTCGCCCACCCAGTCCCAGCCATCGCCGGAGCGCGCGCTGGTAAAGATATAAAAGCCGGTCTCAAACCAGTCATTCCATCCTTGCGTTATCTCAATGGTTTCATGCACGGCATGGTTCGTGGGACGGACACCATCCACCAAACTTTTTTCGCCCTCGGCGGTCCAGTTAGTATGGAATTCCACCATGGTGCTGCGGGGCTCGACTGTATCGGCGCCATAGACCTGGATCTCATAATTATCCTGCGCTATCAAGTAAACGGGGCACAGGCATGCACTTGCGATAAGAAACAGAACCGCCTTGGCGATCATTGCACCATCCGACTAAAACCAACAGAAGATTCGGTTATAGACTTTTGCGGCAGCAAACTCAAACTGCGCCGGCAATGCCTTCTCTCTTCAGAAGGGCCGCACCCATTGAGCCAAATAAAGAGGGCCGCTCCGTAGCGGCCCCCTTTATACCTTTTCTCTACCTGCCTCTTTCCGTTCAGGCTGCTTTAGCAGCTCTTTTTCTTTCAGCCCAGCGCTTTTTCATCATTTCTGAAATGCGCCTTTTAGCAGCCGCGCTCAAATGCCGGCGGCCGCGCCTGCCGCCGCCTACTGCGGCAATGCCACGACGGCCATTCATCGAACCCCGAAGAGCGGAAATAGCCTGCTCCAGGCGGTCTCTTTCCGATTCTAGTTCTGAGATGATCTGTTGCGTATCCATATAGCTCCTTCCGAAGAGCATGCTACCAGTGAAGAATCTATCCTGCAAGGCGAAATAGCTAGAATTACATTAGAGTGAGCGATAGTTTATCTTTCCCCGTCTCCTATTGTGAACTAGCTTTCACTGGAACACGGGTAGAACGAGCAACCATTAAGTTTTAATGGCAAATTTTCTCATTTCATTTTGTAATTTGCCTTTTAAGGAGCACGTATGCTTGCTACTCCAATCCTGCTCTGCTGCTCGTCCCCCGTGCAGAAAGCTGCTCCGAAGAAAAAAATAATTTCAAGAAATTCATGTACCTTAAGAGTTTTTTTGAATCCAAACGCTACCCAATGAGCTTACCTTTGAGCCCCGTTGGCCGAGCATCAGTCTTTTGTGATACCCGCAGGACAAGAAAAACAACTCGGCATATCTTTTTAACTTGATATTTTTGTTTGTCATTATTCGATGTAAGGCTCGAACCCGTGTCTCTTCCGAGGTGACGTTGAGAACTTGCAGGACAAAGAAACCACAGATTATGTCCTATAAATTCGAGTGTTAAAACCTATCGCTACAATATGGAGCAACATTGAATTTTTTGTGCAGAGTAACAAGCTGAGTAGTAAAGGGAGAGAAAAGGCCGTCTGCAGCAATATCGCTAAAAGAGCTTTAGATGAAGAACCACCCAACTAAGAAAATGCGCACAACGATCTAGCTTGGAAAATGGAAGTGGACATCATGCTTGGATGGAATGGCTATGCCGTTCCGTGTTGCTGGATGAAAGCGCCAGTCGCGCAAAACAGCGATGACCCGATCATCTACGCCGTGCCCAAGCCCCTGCAGAAGCCGTTCGTCCACCACCGTACCCTGAGCATCAATCGTGATCTCCACGACTACATCGCCCTGAATTCCTCTGGGCAGCTCTGATCGATAAATTTTAAGATCCTGAAAAGCAACAGGGAGCGCCGGCTTAACTTCGTCACCACTTGCGAGTCCGTCATAGGACGAGCCATTTTCAGAACCAACTTCAGCCGGATTTGGCGTCTTGTCTGCCTCTTCGATTATGTTGTTGCGTTTGCGGAGCTTAGTTTTTTGTGGCTTCTTGTGCGCTGGAGACGGCAGCGACAGCAGAGGCGGCTTGCTAGCGCTTGCTATTTCGAGGTCATTCGGAACATAAAGCACGACGGACGATGGAGTGGCACTACCGCCTTGGCCGCGAGCAACCAGAGCAGGCTTTACGGAAGTGGGAACGGAAGGCCAGCAAAAAAGGATCACGATTACTAAATGGAACGCCACCGAGACGCCGACAGAAAAACTCCAGCGACGCCGCCGTGCCGGCTGGCTCCGCGTCAGGGTATTCCATTCATGCCGGTCCTGTTCAAAAGAAAGATCCATCGCCCTAAATCATTAGACGCTAAGCTCATTTTAGTGTTATCAACACAGGTGTTTAAACACAAAAGTGCAGCCATCTCTCGTCTACCGACGGCGAATAAGTAGAGAATAAAAGGCATCTTTGGAGGGCCACGAAGCTTTTAGAGGCTGTCGATAGCGGCCCTGAGTTCGCGCACACTGCTCTCTTTAACCACGCCATGCTGGTATTCGCTGTTTGTCAGCGTGCCCATCTCAATCTTCTGGTTGCGGAACTTCATGGCGCTGGTCACTGTGGTACTTAGGCCGGCGTGGACCTCTCTGGCATTGGAATACCCGAGAACCGCTTTTACATTCGCTATGGAAAGTTCGCCACAAACCATTACAGAAATTCGGTTGTTTGACTGCTGCACCAGATTTTTCAGGGTAGGCATTGCGTCGACGGCGCTCCGCTTGCTGCCTGAGGTCAAGACCCGGTCCGCGGCAACGGCCACCAGGTCTTCCAGCGCCTGCTCCAGGTCGCATGACATATCGAACGCACGATGGCACGTGACTTTGAGCGGGTGCGCCATTTCAATCAATTGGCGCATCCGGTCTTTATCTATTGTGCCATCGATATTCAAAATGCCCAACACTACGCCGTTAGCACCAAGTTGCTTTGCAATCAGGATATCGCGCTGCATAATGCCGAATTCATCCGCGCTGTAACAAAAATCTCCGCCGCGCGGCCGGATCATTACTTGCAGCCCGATTTCAATCTTCTTGCGCACCGCAGCAATCATCCCTGCGCTGGGCGTGGTGCCGCCTTCAGGAAGGCCGGCACAGAGCTCAACCCGGTCAGCGCCGCCGCGCTCTGAATTAACAGCGGACTCTACCGAATCAATACAAATTTCCAGCAGGACTTTGCCAGGACGGATTTGCGGCTGTGCTACCACACGCGGCAGCGATTCTCACGCACCATAGGCTGGCCGGCTTTGCAGCTGAATGCCTGCTGGAATTCCGGCATGTTTACCACCAGCCCATTTACGCGATATTTGCCGGGAGAGTGCTCGTTGGTGATAGCGTTAGCACGAAGGTTTTCCGGACGGTCATTCTCGCAGGCCCACTGCGCGTAGCCAATAAAGAAACGCTGATCAGGGGTAAAGCCGTCTCGGCTTTCCAGTTGCTTGCCTTGTGTATCCATTTTCCAGGCCATGTACGCCAGGATAAGACCACCAAGGTCAGCCACGTCTTCACCTTCGGTAAGTTTGCTGTTGATCTTAATGTCATCAACAATGGTGTATTGCGCATACTGGTCCACAATGCATTGCGCGCGCTTTTCAAACTGCGCACTATCTTCCTTGGTCCACCAATCGCGGAGATTACCTTTGGCGTCAAATTGGCGGCCTTGATCATCAAAGCCGTGCGTCAGCTCATGCCCAATAGTGCCGCCCGTGTTGCCGTAATTGGGTGCATCGTCCATCTTGGGATCATAGAGCGGTGGCTGCAGGACGCCGGCAGGGAAATTGATGTCATTCATCTGTGGATTGTAGTAAGCGTTCACGGTGGGCGGAGTCATGCCCCACTCGCCGCGATCCAGCGGTTTCCCGATCTTGGCCAACTCGCGTTTCGATTCAAATACCGTAGCGCGATGCACGTTGCCCACAAAATCATCCCGCTTGATGTCCACCGTGCTGTAGTCGCGCCATTTGTCAGGGTAGCCGATTTTGTTTACCACGGAGTGCAGCTTTTCCAATGCCTGTTTCTTCGTTTCCGGGCCCATCCATGTAAGCTGCTTAATGTCGTCTTCCATGGCTTGCTCAATCAGCTTTGTCAACTTCAGGGTGCTTTGTTTTGTTTCCTGACTGAAAGCGCGGTTTACGAATTCCTGGCCCAGTGCCTCTCCCAATTGTCTATCCGTGAGCCGGACGCAGCGTTTCCAGCGCGGAGCAATCTGTTCCACGCCGCGGAGCGTATGTGAGTAAAAATCAAAATTCTGCTGCACAAACTTTGACGAAAGATACGGCGCGTTGGCGCTGACAACATGCCAACGCAGATACGTTTTTAGATCGGCAAGACTGTTGCTTTGGATCTGGCGGTCCAACTCCTGATAGAACTTTGGCTCTGTCACGTTGAAGGTGCTTACCTGATCGATTCCGGCGGTTTTGAGATAGGTATTCCAATCAAAATCAGGAGTAAGGGCCTGAAGCTGCTTGCGGTCCATTTTATGGAACAGGTTATGCGGGTCACGCTGCTCCACTCGTGTAAGTGAAGCCTTGGCCAGCGCGGTTTCAATCTGCATGATGCTTGCTGCCTCCCGCTTGGCAGCATCGGGTGAGTCACCCAGCAACTCCAGCATCTTCTGCACATGAACAAGGTATTTCTGTCGGATTTCCTCCGACTTTGCTTCGGGCTTGGTGTAATAGTCGCGATCCGGCAGGCCCAAGCCGCCAGCGGTGGCAAACGCGATGACCTGGCTGGAATCAGAAAAATCCTGGTCGGAGCCAAAGCCGAATAGCAAACCTTCCGTCGCGTTGGCTAAATGCTCACGCCCCAGCAGGGCAGCCAAATCTTTCTTGGTCTTGAGGGCTGCAATTGCATCCAGAGCCGGCTTCAAGGGCGAAGCGCCCAGCTTCTCCACTTCTGCCTCATTCATGCATGCGGAAAAGTAGTCTCCGATTTTCTGTTGCGTCGCGGTGCGGCCGGTAGTTTTCTTCGCCAATTCGTCCAAAATGCCCCAGAGAAATCTCTGGTTATCGACAGTAAGCTTGCCGTAAACACTCCAGCTTGCCTGGTCGACAGGTATGGGATTGTCCTTCATCCAGCCGCCGCAGGTGTACTGGTAAAAATCCACACACGGATCAGCAGACTTATCCATTGCAGGAAGATCAAGGCTGGGCGTGTAAGGCAGCGCCGTAATCGGCTTATCATCGATCACCGCTACAGGGTTGTCGACGCCGGGCTTCTCCGGCTTTTGCTCTGGCTGTTGCGCGGAGCTATGGATAAAGATCAGGGATAAACACAAAAAAACGGCGGACAGAAATCTATTTAAACGCATTGACGGTTCCCTCAAAAGAATCGCGGTTAGTGTACAGGAATTGGATATTGGACGTAACGAGACGGCCAGCGTTTTTTGATGCCGGAGGTTAACCGCCCGCAGCTAGCGGCAGTTCGATTGGAAGTCCGGCCTGCCGCCAAGCGTCGAAGCCGCCAGTGACGTTCATTACATTTTGGAGTCCCGCGCGTTGAAGCAGGCTGCAGGCGATCATGCTTCGATATCCTCCTTGGCAATGGACAGCCACCGGCGTTGAAGGATCGAGCTCAGGCGCGGAAATCTTGAAGTTATCCAGCGGGAACCACTGCGCACCTTCGATGTGCCTTGATTGCCACTCGGCTTCGCGGCGGACATCAAGTAACTGCAAGTGCGCGCGCCGGTGGGATAGCTCCTGCACCTTGATCTGCGGCACATCGGCAACGGGAAACCCAGCCTGCTTCCATGTCGCGATACCGCCTTGCAGAAAACCGCTTGGATCTTCAATGCCCACGCGCAGCTAATCGAAGACGCGCTTCAGAATATTGCTCCGGCGTATCGCCAACCAGCACTGGACGCGCGCTTAGGCCCATGATGGCTCCAGCCCAGGACGCAAACTGTCCTGATAACGCAATGTTGATCGAACCGGGCACATGCGCGGCGGCAAAATCCGCATTAGGACGGACGTCAAGCACAAAGACACCTTGCTTCAGCAGGTCGTCCAACTCGCCTGCGGAAATTGGCGGCAGATCGGGCATTTCCGAGAGCACGGAAGCGCCGGCGCGGTTGATCTGTGCGTCCTGAAGAAAATATTCAGGCCGCGATGGCAGGTTCTCTGTAAGCTGGCGTAGAAATTCATCACGACCCTTGATTTGAAGCGCGTAATTAGTCAGCCGCTCGGTTCCGATGGTGGAAGACCGCTCCGCACGCATGTTGCGTCCGCACAGCGAACCTGCGCCGTGAGCTGGATACACAAGCACCTGATCGCCAAGCTTCATCAACTTGTCATGAAGACTGTCATAAAGACTGCCTGCCAGTTGCTGTGGCGTGTATGTTTTGGAAAGATCGGGGCGGCCAACGTCGCCAATGAACAAGGTATCGCCCGTTAAGACGGCCCAGGGATCCTGAGATTTTTCTTTATCGATCACAACCAGGCAAACGCCTTCAGGAGTATGGCCTGGCGTTTCAAGGGC
The DNA here is from genome assembly GCA_963831465.1 of Terriglobia bacterium. GTDB lineage: Bacteria > Acidobacteriota > Terriglobia > Terriglobales > Acidobacteriaceae > Angelobacter. The sequence continues at coordinate 256,670 of CAWHQH010000019.1, forward strand.
AATAATACGCAGCTTGCCGAATCGCAATTCTGATCCATCATGCAAGGCCACGTGCGGGAATGTTGCGCCAGCCCGTGCGCCAATATAGATTTTTGCGCCTGTACGCTTTGCCAGTTCCAGATGGCCGGAGACGAAATCGGCATGCAGATGAGTTTCAAAAATATGGCGGATTTCCAGGCCATGCTGCTCCGCAGCCTTTAAATAAATTTCTACGTCACGCTGCGGATCGACAACAGCGGCTTCGCCCTCGGAGCCCAGCATGTAAGAAGCATGCGCCAGGCATCCCAGATAAAATTGCTCAAAATACATTGGAATTGTCCTATAGCAATTGCTTTTGTGAATCATACGCTTCAGGGAGTTCTTACAAAAGCTCTGCCGGAATAAGAACGTTTGTTCGAAACTGCAGCTAAAAAAACAAAAACATCTCAAAGAACCGCAAAATATGCCGCTTGCGCTGATATTATATTCACAGCTCTCCGTGAAGCCTCATGATCCTTTGCTGCGTCCTTCTTTCTCACATACGTGTTTTGAGAGAAGGTGTGCCTGCGGCTTCGGGGCCAGTCGGATTGAAAATCTATTGCGCGCGTATGTTTGCCGCCGCCGCTCCCACATATCTCTAGATAATTTCCATGGAGGCACTTTGAGAAGCAAGTTCATGCACACAATCGCTGGCCTGTTCTTGGCATTAACATTCATTGGAACTAGTTCCTTTTGCCAGAGCGCTCCGCCCAAGCCATCGGCCAGTCCTGCGCCCAAGACGACAGCTCGCTCCGCGGCTGTAGCCCCGCAAATCCCGATACCTGATATTAAGTACACAAAGTTTGTCCTCAAGAACGGGCTTACATTGCTGGTGCATGAGGACCACAAAGCGCCGATAGTTGCCGTGAACACCTGGTATCACGTGGGATCTAAGAATGAGAAGCCGGGTAAAACCGGCTTTGCTCACTTGTTTGAGCACCTGATGTTCAGCGGCAGTGAGAACTTCAATACCACGTATCTGAATGCCATGGAGCGCATTGGCGCTACCAACCTGAACGGCACTACGAATAATGACCGCACCAATTACTTTGAGAATGTGCCTACCTCCATGCTGGACTACGCGCTCTTTGCCGAAAGCGACCGCATGGGACATCTGCTACCGGTACTCGATCAAAAGAAGCTCGATCTGCAGCGCGGCGTGGTGCAAAATGAAAAGCGCCAGGGTGAAAACCAGCCTTACGGGATAACGGAAGAGCTGATCGTTAAGAACACCTACCCGGTAGGCCATCCTTATTCTTGGACCGTTATCGGCGAGATGAAGGACCTGGATGCGGCGTCAAAAGATGATGTCGACGAGTGGTTCAAGACTTATTACGGCCCCAACAACACCACACTGGTAATCGCAGGCGATATCACGCCAGAAGTCGCGCGCCAGAAAGTTGAGAAGTATTACGGCGAGATTCCTCCCGGCCCTCCCATTGCCAAGCAGGAAACCTGGGTGGCCAAGCGCACCGGCACGCATCGCGGATGGGTGCAGGACCGCGTTCCGCAAGCGCGGCTTTACCGCATTTGGAACGTTCCGCAATATGGCTCTCCGGAAGAAGCACAGCTTGATCTTGCCGCGCAGGTGCTGGGCCGCGGAAAAACTTCCCGGCTCTACAAGCGCCTTGTCTATCAAGACCAGACTGCCACCAGCGCCACGGCTAGTGACGACACAAACGAAATCGGCGGCCAGTTTGATTTCACCATCACGGCCAAGCCCGACCAGGACCTGCAAAAAGCGCAGGCAAACTTCCGCAACTCAGAGAAAGCCGCTGATGAAGAGCTGAAAAACTTTCTGAAGAACGGCCCTACAGAAGCCGAATTGCAACTGGCCAAGACGCAGATATTCGGCAACTATGCGCGCATTGTTGAGCGTATTGGCGGCTTCGGCGGCAAGAGCGATCTGCTTGCCCGCTGCCAAACTTACACCGGCAATCCTGATTGCTACAAGGATTACCTCAAGTGGGTCCGGGCCGCTACGCCCGCAACGGTGAAGAAAGCCGCCAATGACTGGCTCAGCGACGGTGACTACGTTCTTGAAGTGCAACCGTATCCCGCCAACCTGAAGACGGATGCAAAGCTGGACCGCTCCAAGCCGCCAGCCACAGGCGAGCCTATGTCACTTAAGCTGCCGCCAATGCAGAAAGCCACGCTTTCCAACGGACTAAAGATTGTGCTGGCAGAGCGCCACACCGCGCCGGTTGTAAACTTCTCACTGCTGGTGGATAGCGGCTATGCTGCCGATCCATCCAGCGCTCCTGGAACAGCCAGTTTCTCACAGCGCATGCTGGAAGAAGGCACGCCCACGCGCGACTCGCTCAAGATCGGCGAAGAACTGGAATCCCTTAGCGCAAACTTCAACGCGGGCGCAAATCTAGACTGGGCGTTCGTCAACCTGAACACGCTTACGCTTACCATGGATAAAGCGCTTGATGTTTATGGTGACCTCATTCTGCATCCTGCGTTTCCGCAAAAAGAGTTTGCACGGCTGCAGCAGGACCGTCTTGCCGGCATTCGGCGGGAAAAAGTGCAGCCGCAGACGATGGCCCTCCGTGTGGTGCCACAACTGCTCTATGGCAAAGGGCATCCTTATTCATTGCCTTTCACCGGCAGCGGCACTGAAGCCAGCGTAAGCAAACTCACGCGTGAAGACCTGGCCAAGTGGCATGACACATGGTTTAAGCCCAATAACGCAACCTTGCTGATTGTGGGCGATACCACTCTGGCCGCCATCAAGCCCAAACTGGAAAAGCTTTTTGCCGGATGGAAGCCCGGTGACGTGCCCAAAAAGAACGTTTCAAAAGTACCGGAGCCGGAAAAGAACGTTGTTTACCTGATCGACCGCCCTGATTCCAAGCAGAGCATTATCTTTGGCGCGCAACTGGGGCCGCCGCGCAACGATCCTGACGCTGTCGCCCTGCAAATAGTCAACGACGTTTTCGGCGGCAACTTTGGTTCGCGCATCAATATGAACCTGCGGGAAGATAAGCACTGGTCATACGGAGTCTTCAGCGTGTTGCCAGCAGCGCGGGGCCAGCGGCCTTACCTGAGCATCTCGCCGGTGGAAACCGACAAAACCAAAGAGTCGCTGTCCGAGTTGGTCAAGGGATACAAAGACATCGCCGGCGGCAAGCCTATCGCGGAAAACGAGCTGAAAGACGAGCAGGACAACGCCACGCTTGGCCTGCCTGGAAGTTTTGAAACCGTACAGCAACTCGCTGGGGCCTATAGCCAAATTCTGCAGTACGGTCTGCCGGAAGACTACTTCAATACCTTTACCGAAAAGGTGATGTCGCTTACGCCGCAGTCCGCCAATGAGATCGCTAAAAAGTTTATTTTGCCGGACCATCTAATTTGGGTGGTCGTAGGCGACATGAACAAGGTCGAAGCCGGCATCCGCGAGCTGAACCTGGGCGAGATCCACAAAATCGATGCGGATGGAAACGCCGTGCAGTAGATAGATTGTAGTTTTGTTACTAAAGCCCGCCGAAAGGCGGGCGTAACATTGCTACGTCTCTCTGCCGCAGGGCCTTGGTTCCATTGACGCACCGGGTGACTGACACATCCCATCGATTCGACTCCGCCATACTGTGCCCAAGCGCAGCCTGAACCTCACCCGCTAGCAGCAAAATTGTCAAGGATCACTTTCTTCATCCGCCTGAGCGGCTTGCAAATGCCACTTTTTGGCCTCGCGGGGATTCTGGCAACCCAAACTCACCTGCCGATTGACAGCTCATTCCCCTGCCTACCCCCTCCCAAGGTATCCCACCGGATCCCAGTTTGGCGTAGGTTTATCCCCAGTGTGAGGATCCCAGGCTGGACACATGGTCGACGAGCGATCCCTAATCCTTTTCATCACTTATAAACAGCTATTTGTCATCCTAACCTACTCTGCCTTTACGAATCAATAGCGAAATAGAGCATTGTTCTCTTTCGCATAAAAGCCAAGCGTATGTCGATTTTCCTCCGTACCTTTCCCAGCTCACATCTGTATCAGATAAGAAGAAATAAATATTCCCGTTTTGGAATTCAGAAACCGTGGTACATATTCTTACACCATTAGAGTTTTCAAATGTCAGGTAAAAACGTGCTGAAGCTACGGAATTGAAGTCGATTGTTACGGAATGCATCTCGCGTTGACGGATAAAGCGCCGCTCAGGTTTTCATTCTTAGAAAGTTGAACGTGGGTCAGAAAGATGTCAGCTAAGGATCAATCCCTCAACTGGCCGGTTCTAAGCAGGGATGAGGAAGAACTGGTACGCGAATTTCGTTCAGGCAACGCGCAGGCGCTGGGAGTAGTCTTTGAGCGCTATTATCGTCTCGTGTTTGCCACCGCCTGGCGGGTGCTGCGCGATACAGGCGAAGCCGAGGACCTGACCCAGTCTGTGTTCCTAGAGATCTTTCGCAAAGCGTCTCATTTCGATCCTGCCCGGGGTCCCCTGAACAAGTGGATTTTCACTCTCGCCTATCACCGCAGCCTCAACCGCAAGAGTTATCTGATGACGCGACAGTTCTACAAAGGGCACATGGATCTGATCGGTGAGAATGGAGAAGAGCTCTGGAGCACCAGCCTTATGCTGCCGGCGCAGGAGGCCGCGCGCCTGGTTAAGGAGTGCCTCGGGCTGCTCGACGCTCGCCAGCGCGAAGTCCTGGAACTGGTCTTTTTTAAGGAACTCACGTTCAAGGAAATTGCCGAACAAACGCAACAGACCTTCGGCAACGTGCGGAATCAGTATTACCGTGGCCTCAAGCGGCTGCGCGCTCATTTGAGTGGCCCTTCGCGGGAAGAGCAGCGCCAGCCTCCCCAGATCACGCCCGTGTTGCGCGATTCGAGACAGCAGAGCCAGCGCTCCCGGATTGCGTCGTCTTTGCGGGCTTCATCCGGTCCGCATTCGTTGCGGACAGAATGGTCAGGCAATCTGGAGTGGAGACGCGAGGCACTTGCGGCTTTTCAAAGAGTTGGCGCTGCTTACTTTGAGATTGTGCCCGGTGCGGTGGCGCGTATTGGCGATCTCAAGATGTCATCCTGAGTGCTTTGTAAAAATCCTTAGCGCCCATCACATGGATTTTTGGTTTTGGTAGTTGGCCTTTGTCTGGAAGATTAAAGTCATTCTCCTGGGGGCGAGACAGTGAGTCGCTTACAGCCAAGTACTAATACCAAATACCTCCCATCAATGCCATCAGGTGGCGAGATTTGTTTTCGTTGCAAATGCAGACAGGGTGGAGCAGCCTTGCTCCACCCCGTTGCACGATACAGCAACCCTGAATTGCCTTAGGGTGTTAGGTTGCTGTTCGAATCGTGTGCGATGGCTGAAGCGCCGCTGGTTCCAGTCAAGGTTCCCATGCGGCCTGACACATACGATCCCCAGGACGCGGAGAGACCCAACAATCCATTGGGCACGTTGGTGGTGTTGGGCTGGTCTTCGTTCTTGGTGCCGCTTGGATTTCCCAGATGCAGCGTCGAGTTCTCGCTGACCGAAATGCCATTCTTGCCATTACCGTCGATGACGTTGGTGGCAATCTCGGCATACGAGGCACTTTCAACGTTGATGCCGTTATTGGCGTTATAGCTGATCGTATTGGTGTAAACCCGGGCGGAAGAGCCACGCTGGACGCGAATACCGTAGCCGCCATTGTTATGGATCACGCACGGCCCGGTGTCGCCTTGTGACGCTCCGACTCCGTCAGTGAAGCCCACACGAACATAGGAATTTTCATTGATCACAATTCCATTGCCCGGGTTGTTCTGGATCGTTGAATTCACCACGTACCCATCCGTGCTCCCGCGCTGGAAGTGGATCCCATGGCGTCCTGTGTTCTGCACCACCACTGAGTCAATGGCAATTACGCTCCCCGTATTGATCGAAATCCCGTCGTTTCCGCCGGTGATCGTCAGGCCGCGAATCGTGAACCCTGATACGCCCATTATTTCAATGACATTCAGCGTGGGGTCCGGGCCGGCAATGGTTGCCGTTCCCTGGCCGTCGAGCGTCACTCCGGCGTAGTGTCCTGTGGGGTCGCTGATCAGCACGTTCTCGTTGCACGTGCCGGAGATGATGACCGTGTCGCCGCGATGCACCGACTGCAGCGTCGCGGTGATGCTGTCGCCATGATCGCAATTCACTTGTTTCGTCGCCTGGGCGGATGCCTTTGGAACATTCATCGCCACAGCAAATACCAGTAAAGCCAAAATACAACTGCGCTTCTGGGGGATGGAACGCATAACTTTTCTCTCCTTATTCCTTGGTGTAATTTCAAGTTTGTACTTTCGAACACACTTCTCCTTAGCCCCCGCACACAGGGTTGCTCTTAGACGGTCCACGACCTGCACCTCGCTTTAAAGGCGCATGAGCATGGCTGAATTTTGGTAAAGCAAAACTGCGGACAGGTGGGCACCTGGGTACTTCTGAGCGCGACTGGCTGGATATCTCTTCTTGCGAGATAGAACCTGCCTTACCTTAGGAGTGGGCCAGTCTGCGGTTTTCTTTACGCGGTTGCTTATATATACAGAAGAGACGTGCGAAATGTGTCACTGATTTTTTGGTTTGTTTCCAAAAAACAAATTGCCGCAGATTTACGCTGATGTCCGCAAACCAAATTAGTGAACAAAGCTTTTGAGCAGCGTTTATCTGCGTGAATCAGCGGCAAAATGCTTTTAATTTTCTCCGCGCCTGCAGGTGAGTTCCCGATTACGGCGATCACGCGCGATGGCGGCGACCACGGCGATTTTCCTCATTTTTCTTTTTTCTCCAAACACGCGATACTGGATTCAGTGGATCACCTGGTGAACTTCCTCGATCAAGCCAAGCTCAACCCCCAACAGCGCGAAGCGGTGGAAACCGTTGACGGGCCATTGCTCATCCTGGCGGGCGCCGGTAGCGGCAAAACCCGTGTGATTACCTATCGTATTGTGCATCTTATTGAGAATAAAGGCGTTGAGCCGGACGCGATCCTGGCGGTTACGTTCACCAACAAAGCGGCAGCGGAGATGGCGGAACGCGTCGGCAACCTGCTGGGAGGCCGTACGCTGCGCAAGCCGCTGATCGCCACCTTCCATTCCTTTTGTGTTCGGGTTTTGCGGCGCGACATTGAAGAGCTAAGGATTGGGGGAGCAGAATCAAAGTCCGGTGGCGCGGGCTACAAAAAAGATTTCGCAATCTATGACGAATCGGACCAGCAGGCCGTGGTCAAGGGCGTGATGCGCCGGCTGGGGCTGGACGATAAGCAGCTCAAGCCCAGCGCCGTGCTCTCCCGGATTTCATGGGCCAAGAACCACATGCTCGATCCGCAGGAACTGTATTTGCAATCGGCTGACCCGATTACTGAGAAGATCGCGCATATTTTTGAGGAGTATCGCAAGGAGCTGCGCAAATCAAACGCGCTGGATTTTGACGATCTGCTGCTGGAAACGGTGCGGCTGCTGAAGTCGTCGGCCACGACGCGCGAGCGTTACCAGCGGCGTTACCAATACATGCTGATTGATGAATACCAGGACACAAATCGTCCGCAGTATGAGTTGATCAAGCTGCTCGCCGGGCCGGACCACAATGTCTGCGTGGTGGGCGATGAAGACCAGTCGATTTATTCCTGGCGCGGCGCGGACATCCGCAACATTCTGGAATTTGAAAAAGATTTTGGTGAAGCGCACATTATTCGCCTGGAGCAGAATTACCGCTCCACGCAGGCGATATTGGAAGCTGCGTCGGCGGTGGTGTCGAACAACCTGAAGCGCAAAGGCAAGACGCTTTGGACGGCGCGCCAGGGCGGCAACAATATTGGCTACTACGAAGCTCCCGACGGCGAGAACGAATCACTCTTTGCCGCCGACTACATTTCCCGCTACCTGAAGAAAATGAAAGAAGAAGGCGCGGAAGATGTGCGGGTGGCTGTGCTTTACCGACTGAATTCCCAGTCGCGCTTGATTGAAGAAGCCATGCGACGCTATCAGCTTCCGTATCAGGTTGTAGGCGGCTTTTCTTTCTATGAACGCGCAGAAATCAAAGACATGATCAGCTACCTGAAGCTGATCAACAATCCTCAGGACTCAATTGCGCTGCTGCGCGTGATCAACACGCCGGCGCGCGGCATCGGCAAATCGACAGTTGAAACATTGGAACGGCTGTCGCTGGAAACAGGAATGTCTTTGTGGTCGGCGATTAGCGAAGCCATTGAGCGCAGGTTGCTGCCGCAGCGCGCCTGCGCTGCGTTGAAGAGTTTCAAAGACCTGATTGAAGATGCTCGCGCGATGCTGCTGGGGACATTTGCTGATCGTCTCACAGGTGGAGCGCAGCCGCCCTCGCCTGCGGTCGAAACCCGAGGAGCACAGCTGCCTGCCGCTGTGAAAGAAGACGACGTCGCTTTTGAGCCCGGGGAGTTCGGAGAGAACATCAGTTTTGATTTCGGCGCAAATGATGAGCCGGATGAAGAAGAGAGAGCAACATCCGAAAACTCAGAAGAAATTTCCAAAAGCTTAGGCGATGCGGAACCCGCGGAAGCTATAGAAGGCTTTCGCGCACCTGGCGGCGTGGCCACAATCCCTGAAATCCTCAAGTTTCTGATTGACCGCACTGGATACATTAAGCAACTGGAAGAAGAGGCCACGCCCGATTCGCTGTCGCGCATCGATAACCTGCGCGAACTGGTGAACGCGGCCATGGATTCGCGGGATCGCGGCGAGACGCTGGCTGAATTTCTGGATCACGCTGCCCTGGTGAGCGACGTGGATACATACGATCCTCGCGGTACGGTCACTCTGATGACATTGCACTCCGCCAAGGGACTGGAGTTCGGTCTGGTGTTTCTGGTTGGTATGGAAGAAGGATTGTTTCCGCATTCACGTGCGTTTAACGATCCTGACCAGATGGAAGAAGAGCGGAGGCTTTGCTACGTGGGCATGACTCGCGCCATGGACCATCTGGTGCTCAGCAATGCCCGCTATCGCCGTCGCTATGGCACGGATATGCCCGACGCCACGGTGCCTTCAAGATTTCTGGAGGAAGTTCCGCCGCAGCTGCTGGAGGAACTGGGTACTTCGTCCCGGGCGCGACAAGCGGCATCGCATCAGAGCGTCGATTACGGAGAGCGCCATTACAGCTATGAAGATGAAGACCAGAGCGTGACGTCATACGGATCCAAACCCCGGAGCCCCCGGACCGCGCCACCTTTGCGCGGGTCAGGGTCGAACGGCGGATATACTGGTCACAAGTACAATTCCATTGACAATATTGCTGACTTCTTCGCCTCACGCGGCAAGAAGTTTACAAAGCCGCAAATTCCGGTGGAGAAGGCGACAGGCGGCAGCTCTTTCCGTCCCGGACAGCGCGTGAAACATCCGAAATATGGCGAGGGAGTGGTCTACCGGCGCGAAGGTGAAGGAGAAAACGCCAAGATTACGGTACAATTTCCACGATTCGGATTGAAAAAGCTGGTGGAAAAGTATGCGCACCTGGAGCGAGCGTAAGGATTTTCGAAACATATCTCTAAAATAGAGCAGGAAATAGGAAGGTACATGGCAAATACCAAAGCACTGAGCAAGGAAGAACGCAAGAAATCAAAGCGCACGGCTCGCAAAAAGCAGGCGCCCAAGAAGCCCCGCGAATACGCGCGCGGCTCCAAGAAGCCCAAGATGAAGAAGATGGCCCGCGGCACGGCCAAGCGCTAAGCATCGATGACGGCGTAGAGGCGCCTTGGTGCGTTTTTACGCCGCGTTTCTACGCCGCATTGCTGTTTCGGCATCATCACTTACTTCTCGCGCACTTAAGGAGGCCTTTCTGGCCAGCCAAATCTTCGCCAAGAAGTCCATTGACAAGCTGATTTCGGATTCGGAAAGGCCGGGGCATCGTCTGCCTAAGTCACTGGGCCCGTGGTCGCTTACCGCGCTTGGCATCGGCGCGATCATCGGCTCGGGGATTTTTGTTCTGACCGGGACAGCCGCCGCTGGAGAGTTTTCCACGCCTTCTTTGCTCCATGCTCAGGTGCTGGACGTCTTCCAGAATTTATTTCAGCACGGGAATCTTTCTGGCGTGCTTCTTCATGGGCGGCCGCCAGCCGGACCGGCAATTGCGATCTCATTTCTTCTTGTGGCAATTGCGTGCAGTTTCGCTGGCCTGTGTTATGCCGAACTCGCCTCAATGATTCCCATTGCGGGAAGCGCTTACACGTATTCATACGCCACGCTGGGTGAATTGATCGCATGGATTATTGGCTGGGACTTGATCCTGGAATACGCAGTGAGCAACGTGGCTGTAGCAGTTGGTTTTGGTGGATATCTCAAAGCACAGCTCACCGCGTTTGGACTCCATGTTCCCGACAACTGGTCGACACCGGTCTGGACCGGAGGACATTGGTCAGGCGCTTACTTTAATGTTCCCGCCTTTCTCATCGTTTTTGTCTTGACCGTACTTCTGGTATGGGGGATCCGCGAATCGGCCGGAGCTAACAATATTATGGTGCTGGTAAAAATAGGCGCCATCATTACCTTTCTGGTGGTTGGCGGAATGCTGGTGAACCGTGCGAACTGGCATCCGTTTGCGCCGTCCGGATTTGCGGGAGTGATTTCCGGCGGAGCGATCATCTTTTTTACATATATCGGTTTCGATTCCGTATCAACCGCAGCGGAAGAGGCAAAGAATCCCCAGAAAGATATTCCGTTTGGAATCATCGCTTCCTTGATCATTTGCACGGTCCTTTATATTGGAGTGGCGCTGGTGCTGCTGGGAATGCAGAAATACAGCATCTTCGCCACCAACGCCGATGCTGCTTCGGCGCCTGTGGCTTACGCGCTGCAGCAAATGGGGACAAGCCGCTTTTTTCAGGCGGTAATTGTGATTGGCGCTCTGACAGGAATGATTTCGTCTCTGCTCGTCTTTCAATATGGCCAGACCAGAATCTGGTTTGCCATGTCACGCGACGGCTTGCTCCCAAAACTATTTTCCGATCTTTGCCGGTTTGAGACTCCACACTGGTCCACCTGGATTGCCGGAGCCGCTGTCGGCATACCCGCCGGTTTGGTCGACATCGGCGAAGCGGCCGATCTTTCAAATATTGGAACGCTTTTTGCTTTCGTGCTTGTTTCATTGGGGGTACTTTTCCTCCGCAAAGCGCAACCAGACCGCCAGCGGGGATTCAAAGTTCCGTGGGTACCAGTCTTTCCCATCATCTCTGTGGTGCTATGTGTTTCATTGATGGCGGGTTTGCTTGTGATTACGTGGCTCCGCTTCTTTGGCTGGCTGGCTATTGGCATGGTGATTTACTGGCTTTACAGCCGTCGCCACAGCGAGTTTGCTCCAGCTAACGTTTCTTCCGGCAAAGGGTGATGGCTTCCAAATCGTTCATTCAGTCGTTGCCAAAAGCGGAGTTGCACCTGCATCTGGAAGGCAGCGTTGATCCTCCAACGCTGGTAGAGCTAAGCCGGCGCTATAACACGCCTTTGCCCACCGAAAACAATCGCTATGACGTGGCGGGCAGCGGCGATGTGCTTACTGAAGACGATGTTCGCCGTCTTTATTCATACAAAGACTTCAACGGCTTTTTGATGGCCTTCAAGTCCGTGACCGAGCGGCTGCGCTCGCCGGAAGATTACGAACTTGTGACCTACAGGCTGATGCAGAAGTTGCGTCAGCAAAACGTGGTGCATGCCGAGGTTTATGTAAGCGTTGGCGTAATTCGCTGGCGAGGGCAGCCGGTGGAACCGATTTTTGAAGGCATGGAGCGCGGACGCGAGCGCGGCCAACGGGATTTTGGCGTCTCTCTTTTATGGATATTTGATGCAGTACGGCACTTTGGCCCGCAAGCGGCATCAGAAGTTTTTGATCTGGCGGCTAGGCTGCGCGATCGGGATGTTGTGGGCATTGGTATTGGCGGTGACGAAGCGCGAGGGCCAGCAGAGGGATTTCGCGATCTGTATAAGAAAGCGGCTGACAATGGTCTGCGGTTGACCGCGCACGCGGGTGAGACCACCGGGCCGGAATCGGTTTGGGGTGCGATTAATATTGGCGCGGAGCGTATTGGGCATGGTCTCTCTGCCACGAAAGATCCCGAGCTGATGGAAGTGATGGCGCAAAAGCAGGTGCCGATAGAGATGTGCATCACCAGCAACCTGCGGACAGGCGCATGCAAGGAGTTGCAGGAACATCCTGTGAGGAAGTTTTTTGATGAAGGGCTGATGATCACTCTAAGCACGGACGATCCGGCGATGTTCCAGACTTCGCTCAACAAGGAATTTGAAATCGCGCAGCAGGAATTCAACTTTACTGAGGAACATCTGCGTGAGCTGGCGCGCAACTCCATTGAAGCCTCTTTTCTGCCGGTGGAGAAGAAGCTGCGCTTTATGCAGCAGATTGATTTTCTGGCATGACAAAGCATATCGGCATCGTTGGTTGCAGCGCGGAAGGCGCGGCGCTCTGCTATCGGACGATCTGTCTTGAAGCGGAACAGTTCATGGGCAAGTACATGCATCCTGAAGTCACCATGCACACCATCCCGCTGGCCGAATACATGAAGCCGATTGAGTTGACCGACGATTGGGAAGAAGTCGGCCGGCTGATGCTCAAGTCCGCACAGGTACTCAAGCGTGCCGGCGCGGATTTCCTGATCTGTCCAGACAACACCATTCACGAAGCGATGCCGTATGTTGTGCCGCGATCTCCGTTGCCTTGGCTGCACATTGCGGAAGAGGTCGGCAAAGAAGCAAAACGAAGAAGGTTCAGAAAGCTCGGAATTACGGGCACAAAGTTTCTGGTGAGCGGGCCGGTATATCCCGAAAAATTAGAGCAGATGGGCATCGCCTATCTGCGGCCCACGCAGGAACAGCAGGAACATATAAACACCATAATTTTCGATGAACTGGTGCGCGGTCTGCAAACGCCGGAGTCACTGTTTTACTTTGAGCAGGTGATCGAGTCTTTTAAAACTCAAGGTTGCGATGCTGTGGTGCTGGGATGCACTGAGCTTCCCTTGTTGGCCACTGAGAATGAATCCCCGCTACCAGTGCTGGATTCCACGCGGACATTGGCCCGCGCTGCATTGCGGCATGCGCTGGCTGGGCCACCAGAATAATGGTGAGCAGAATAGCGCTGAGCAGAATACTAGGAGTGAATCGTGAGAACAATTAGACAGGTTTGTTTTGCCGTAGTGATGCTTGCGTGTGCCTGCGGGTGGGCGCAGACGGAGTCGCAGGCCCCAGAGCAAGGTGTTTTTAATTTACATAAATTCGAGCAGCTGATTGGCAAAGAAACCTACACACTCGCCCGCACTCCGAGTGAAGTGACACTGAAGTCTGATTTCAAGTTCACTGATCGCGGCACCCCGGTGCCTCTTACCGCTACCATCACCATGGAGAAGGACCTGACGCCACGAGATTTCCAGATCAAAGGAAAGATCTCGCGCTTTTCTTCCATTGAAGATTCTGTACATGGGCGCAGTGCTGGTACAGTGACGATCCCTCCGGGAGAAAGCTTTTTCGATATCCAGGGATATGCGCCGGTCTCAGTCCAAATGATGTTGGTGCGTTACTGGCGCTTGCATGGCAGTCCGAAGACCCTCAAAACGCTACCGCGAGGAGACGTACAGATTCAAGACCAAGGCACGGAGACATTTACTTTCGGCAAGCGTCCGGTAGAACTGCACAAGCTTTCCGTTCGTGGGCTGATCTGGGGCATGGAATCGCTATGGATGGATGAGCAGGACCATCTTGTTGCGCTGGTGAGCGTAGATGCCGAGATGGACCACTTTGAAGCCGTGGCAGATGGCTATGAAGTTGGGCTTGCGACTTTTGTGGCCGATGCCGCGCGTGATGGCATGGCCAATCTGGCGAAGGTGGCAGCAGACTTTACAGCGCAATCTGCGTCGGTAACGGCGATTGTGGGCGGCAGGCTGATTGATGGCAGCGGCAAGCCGGCGATCGAGAATTCAGTGGTAATTTTGCAAAACGGTAAAATTGCCGCCGCAGGACCAGCGGCCAGCACAACTATTCCTGTAGGCGCGCATATTGTGGACGCACATGGCAAAAGCGTACTGCCCGGGCTGTGGGAGATGCACTCGCACTTTGAACAGGTGGAGTGGGGGCCAATTTATCTTGCCACGGGAGTTACCACAGCTCGCGATGTCGGCAACGAGCGAGAATTTATTGTGGCTGCGCGTGATGCCATCGCCGCAGGCAAGGGCATTGGCCCACGACTGGTGATGGCAGGCGTGGTCGATGGCAGCGGACCGTTTTCGCTGGGTGTGATTCGCGTGGATACGCCTGAGCAGGCGCGAGAGCAGGTACAAAAATACAAAGCTGCCGGCTTCCAGCAGATCAAAATCTATAGCTCAGTAAAACCCGACATTTTAAAAATCGTCACGGCGGAAGCGCATCGGCTGGGCATGACCGTAACCGGGCACATACCGTTCGGCATGAACGCCATTCAGGGCATCGAGGACGGCATGGACCAGATCAACCATGTGGAATACATTACGCCGCTGATGGTAGACCCGAAATCGAAGACCATTGATCCTGATGCGCCGAACGTGAAGAAGGTCATCAAGCTGCTGCTGGAGCATCACACTGTTGTTGATGACACGTTGGCTCTGATGGAAGTAATTCTGCACCCGCTGGACCATCCGATTTCCAGCTTTGAACCCGGAATTTTGCGAGTGGCGCCGGAGTTGAAAGAAGGGCTGGAAACCATGGGCGTGCCGCCGCCGAAGGCGGAGCAGTCCGCCGCGACGTTCCGCGCGATGGAGGCCACGGTGCGCGTACTGCATCAGGCAGGCGTGCCGATTGTTGCCGGAACAGATCAGGCGGTGCCGGGTTTCAGCATTGACCGCGAAATTGAACTTTACGTGCAAGCAGGATTCACGCCCATGGAAGCGATTCAGGCCGCGACGGTTGTTTCGGCGCGGGCCATGGGAATGGAAAAAGATTCAGGAACGATTGAAGTTGGGAAGCGTGCAGATGTGATTCTGGTGGATGGAAATCCGCTGGAAAACATCAGCGACATTCGCAAAGTGAGCGCAGTGTTTGCGGCAGGAAAAATGTATCAGCCTGCGGCGTTATGGGGTTCGGTGGGATTCAAGCCGTAGCGCTGGGCAGAAGCGTTAGTCGCCCATTACAGATTCTTCTTCGCGGGCAGCTTCAATCTGCACCAGTTCAGGACGCGCGGCTGGATGGAAGGTGCTGTGCGACTCCAGGCCCTGCGGCGCCCGCCAGAAATCGACCAGTGAAGTTTGGTGCACGCAGGAGATGGTGCAGTTGGGCGCACAGGATTTTTCCGTAAGGAATTCACGGCGTATGTCGGCAACCGTGTATTCAGCCAGAGGCGTACCGGGATAGCCACGCTGCTGGGAACAATAATGCACCAGCCCGTTTTCACAGACATACAGGTAGCGCGAGCCGGCGCGGCATCGCCAGTTGTTGGCTTGGCCCAGCGCGATGTTGTTCTGGAACTGGTTGAAGCGAGCGTAACTGTGCTTGCCCAGCTTCTTCATCTCAGCAAAAACAGTTTGTGCTTCATGATCCAGTGGTCGCAGCTGGCCGGTACCGTCATGGATAATACCCACTGTCGATGTAAAGCCCAGTTCAACAGCACGTTTGCCGATGGTGACAGCATCCCATTGCTCTTTTACTCCAGCGCCAATGACGGAATTAATGTTTACGTGGAATTCGGCATGTTCGCGCAGCCATTGCAGCTTCTTGTCCAGGACTTTGAGTGATTTTTTGGAGACATCGTCAGGTTTGACGTTATCGATAGAAATCTGAAGATGGTCCAGGCCAGCCTGGTTTAACTGCTGGATTCGCTGTGGCGTCAGCAGGTAGCCATTGGTGATCAGTCCGGCAATGATTCCGTGCGAACGGATGCGGCGGATAATGTCATCGAGGTGCGGATGCAGGAGAGTTTCACCGCCGCTGATGGTGATGAGCGTGGTGCCCAAAGCAGCAAGCTGGTCAATGCGACGGTACATCTCGTCCAGAGGGACAGGATCAGAAAAATCGTCGTATTCATTGCAATAGGCGCAGGAGAGGTTGCAGCGGCGCATGGGAATGATGTGGACTTGAATCGGGTGGTCGGTCGAGAGCAGACCCTTCGCGATCATTTTAAGTTCGCGCAAAGTGCGATGCGCGGCTTTCAGCCGCCGTCTCATCCTGAGTTTCAAGTCTGCCATGTATAAACTAGTAATTAGATCATACACACTGGCCCGCATGCGACCAGGAACCTGCTGACCGGGGCAAAACAGCAGCTAAAGGGTTGAAATTGAAGGTTGTACCGGCCTTCATCCTCGGAGCGCCGCAAAGGCCGCACCACAAAGCTTGGCAATGAAATACCAGACCGCGACGGTACCAACGGCTGCGCCGGTTGAAATTTTCTTTTTTGCATTCAGTGCAAAGCCGATTCCGATCAGAATGACAATCCAAAGCGAAATTACGTCGACGGAAGTCAGCATCGCATATAGAAATTTCGAGGTCGTCGCAGGATCCATAAAATGGGCAGGATTTGTTCCTACAGGATTGTCCATCCGAAATCCCTCAGGGTCGCCAAATGCCAGCGCCAAGATCGCGAGAATGGCCGAGAGAATTCCTGGCAGCCATCCATACATAACGATTGCCATTGCTCGACTGAAGGATACCTGGGCATCCATGATGAAATTAAAGGTAGCCATTAGCACAGCGGCAGTAATCAAGATATAGATCAAGACGAAGATCGGTGCGGCGTATTCGCCGACTTTGAGACCGGTGGCGGTCCGGGAATAGGCTTGTTCCTGCTGCGCGGGATCCAACTGCTGAATGGCCTTGTTATTGGCCAGCATCGTACGCGCAACCTGATCAAAGCCCACTTTTTTGTCGATCATCACAAAGAATGAGATTGAGAATATACAGATCAACAAAAAGGGCACCCACCAGCTCGCATTACGACGGATGTCCGTAAAAGTTTTGCTGGGCGCGATAAATGTATTCACCAGACGCTGGGGCTCAGAAAGGCTCGGGCCTGCAGGCTCAGGGGCGACTGGTGAGGATGCGACGGGATACATGGGCGGCGGTGGTGGAGTTGGACCAGTTGGAGAGCTCATAAACCATCCTACGTGTGAAGTTATTGAAAGTTACTCGTTTTGTGTCCGAAATCAATCAACATCGTTTCTATTCCTGAAAGCTTCGGGTTATTGCGCCACCGACGAACGCTTTGCTCTGAACTCTAAACGAAACAGATAAATTCCAATGACGAGCAATGGAACACTAAACATGAGCACTGGCCACATGTGCCCGATTCCCCACAAACCCGATAGGCAGATCAACCCAGTTACACCTGCGCCAAGCGCAACCATTATGAGAGCAGTCGTGAGCTTGAGCGCTTGCTTCAATTTCTCATACTCATATAAATCATGCTGTCCTCGCGGCTGCAGATTCAAAGTTGCTTGTTGAAATGTTCCCAACCACGTTGAGGCAGTGGCCTGACTTTGCCATTGTCGCCCAGGATTTGTATTGCTGAGGAGTAATCTCTGCGGTTCCTTATCTCACCGATTTGGGTGACCACAACACCGGCAATTCGCGAAGGAACTTTGGCGTGTTTACCCGCTGTGAAAAGGAGTTCGTAGTCTTCGCCGCCGTGTAGAGCCAGCTCAAGATTTGCGTTCTTGGCGATGGGGATTTCATTTGAGTTCACGATGGCAGATACTCCACTTTCCTCGCAAATATGAGACAAATCGACCGAAAGACCATCGCTAATGTCGATCATGGATCTTGCGAAGCGGCTTTTTCGCAGAAAATTTCCCACTTCCAAGCGTGGCGTGGGATGAAAATGGGGGTCTGATTTTGCCGGTTTTATCTTTTTGCGGCCGTATAGCTGCTTGAGAGTTGCCGCCGGTCCACCTAAAGTCCCCGTAACGTAAATACGATCCCCGGGGTTAGCCCCGGAACGGAAAATAGCCATCCCTGCGGGTGCTTGGCCAGTCACTATGATGTCTGCCGTAATCACTGGGGCCGAAGAAATGTCGCCCCCAGCGAGTTGGACTTTGTAACGCTTTGCCAAAGCGAGGAGGCCGCGCAGAAATCCATTTATCCAGGCTTGCGGCAGATCGGCCGGAAGCCCTAAAGACAAAAAACAGGCCAGCGGCTCGCCACCCATGGCAGCAATGTCGCTTAAACCGCGGGTGAGGCAGCGGTGCCCCACGACGGCTGGCGGGTGCCAGGCGGGACGGAAATGCATGTCCTCGATGCAGAGATCCGTGGTGACAAGAAGCTCAAATCCGGGCTTTAGGCGAAGGACTGCACAATCATCGCCAATGCCTTTCCTCACGGCATGGTTAATCGACGAGGTCGCGAGCTGCCGGATTTTTCGAATCGAACTTCTTTCGCTATTCATTCTTTATAACTCTATCAAAATAAAGGGCTAACAATAGTAAGATCCCCTTATCGCTCAAGCAGAAATCGTGAATCGGCCCGCTTATCGAGCGGAAGGACATGGCCCTCTCACGTTCAATCTCAGCCATTAGCAGCCGACCTTCGTTACCCCCCACACCCCGTTCCTACGTTGACAGTGCCAGAGTGCGCTTGTTAAGGTTATCCAACATTTCATAATTCCTTAGCTGCCTCGCCTCCGAGCGGCGCAAAGGGATTTTAACCGGTTTAGGGGCAGCACGAGAGTTTTGCAGTCCAAGAGAGCGTGCCAGCCGGACAACGCTCAGGGCAATTTGAATCGGGAAAATCACTAACTGGAGTAAGTATTTTGCGTAAGCGTTTTTACATCATGTTGGTGGCAAGAAATGCGGAAGGGGAGTTGTTGAAGATCCCCGTTCCCATGCATTACCTGTACGTATTTGTGGCCGGCGCGCTGATTGGCATGCTTACGATTACCGGCATGTTGGGCTCCTATACCCGCATGGTGGTGAAGACGCAGAGATTTAACCAGCTTCGCGACGAACAAAAGGCCCTGAAATCGCAATACTCCCAGCTTGAGCAGATTGCCCAGGAAAACGAGCTGCAAGCGCAGTCCCTGAGCTCTTTGGCGGGTGAAGTTTCCTCACTCTACGGGCTCAAGCCTGATCCAGCTTTTGAAGATGACGACCCGGCTTCCGCATCATTGCAACAGTTTTATGCGCTGCGGAATTCCGCAATGACCGGTGCAGCCTCCGTGGGCATTGGCATGGGTGATGTGAGCGATACCAGCACACGGGATTGGATGCGCCTGGCGGCAGCGCCTACTCTATGGCCAGTTCAGGGAAGACTTACCGGATCTTTTGGCGAGCGCATTGATCCGTTCAGCGGCGAAGGAGCGTTCCATCGCGGCGTGGACATTTCCAGCGATTACGGCACTCGCATTATTGCTCCGGCAGATGGCATAGTTCGCTTCGCCGATTTCATGAATGGCTATGGCCGCGTGGTGATGATCGATCATGGCAATGGCATCAGCACGTTGTATGGTCATCTTTCAGGATTTGCAGTGAGTGCTGGACAGTTCATCCGCAGAGGCGATTCCATCGGCTACGTGGGACAAAGCGGACGCAGCACCGGCCCGCATCTGCACTATGAAGTCCGCATCTTCAATACCCCGGTAAACCCGCATAAATACCTGCGATTCAGCATCAACCAGCAAGTGGCTTCGGGAGCCATGTAAGTTCGATTTAAGTTAGCAATCTGAGGGCAGCCGAATCGGCTGTCCTTTTCGCTTTCTGCCGCGCTGCTCGCGTTGACTTTAACGTATCTAAGGCTTCGACGCTGTCGGGATGGCGCCCTGCGATTGAGCTTCTGACCAGATCTTTTTTAGAACCGATTGTGGAATTGTGGCGGTGAAAGTCGCCACATTGTCTTTTTGAGTGGCTTGCAAACTATCGAATGCCGCTTTGATGTCCTGGTCTGGCCCCTTGGTTTTGATGAACTGGCCTATGCTGCGCACCAGCGCCAGATGGGAGTTGGCGGAATCGACGATCTGCCGTGCCTGAGCTTCGCTTTGCGCAATCACATCGGCCCGCAGCAGCAATGATCCGGTGTAACGCAAGGAACCCACCGCAACCGCTTCAGCGGGAAGCGTGATCGCAAATCCGCCGGGAAGCTGGACGTTATCCGGCTTGTTGGGAATACGATCAATGAGCCAAGCCATGCTGCCGAGAGGAACGTCACTGTAATGGCTCAACAAAACCGGGCCGGCAGAGGGCTTTAACGAACGATCAATGATGCCGTGCATGGGCTCTGGAGAAGCCATGTTTGTAATCGCGACTTTTCCGCCGTCCAGCAGGGCCACCCGCACCGTGTGTCCCTCATGCGAGATGGAATAGATGGTGTAATTGCGGTAAGGCTCACGCGCGGAAGAGAGCAGTTGCAAATAGTCGCGAAGGCGATTCTGATCGAAATGGCCAATCAGGATTTCTGAAGACTCAACGTCGCGGCCATCAGGGGTGTCCCGACGAGACATGGCTACTTCATCGATATCACGCTCCGGTTGGATCCCCGTGCGGTCCATAAAATCCTTGTAGTCGCCTTGAGGCTGGATCGAACCGGTCTTATTGAGATCGAACAAGTGGACAGGCTTCAAATTGGCATAAACAATGAGATCGCCCTCTGGGAGCAGGCGGGCAGCGTCCGGAACCTGTGTGCTGTGGTGATAGAGGACAAATCCAACGGCCGCAGCGGCAACCAGTAAAATGGCCGAAATCAGCAGTTTGCGATGCTTGAACATGAAAGTAGTGACCAGTATAGATTAAGTGACTTTTTTGTGGTGAGCTGTGGCCGTTAGGGCAAAAGTCTTGCTAAAATGTTTGTTGGAGCGGTACCACGCCGGTTACGTTTCCCCTGACAAGGCATGGTTCAAGATGTTGCACGCGGATTACCGCTGTGCTAACTTATTAACTTTGTGCCCGGTTACGGGAGGTTTCGCTGGCGTAGCTCAGCTGGTAGAGCATCTGATTTGTAATCAGAGGGTCGGGGGTTCAAGTCCCTTCGCCAGCTCCAGATAAGTAAAATGGGATTTTCCGGAGCGCGTAAGCTGGACGCGTTTCCGGACACAGCAGGCACTGCGCACACATAAGTAGTTTTCTACCGGAAGGCAAACCCACGAAGACTTCCTCTGAACGTCAAAATTGACGGCTAATGCGGAAGTATGTTCGCGCGTCCCTTGAATCGATTTTGTCCTGCGGAGAAAAGCGCCCCGTTTGTGAGCCAGCATAAAGAACCGGTGAAGCGTGAAGTGAGCGCCGTTGAAGTGCGCACGCAATGGGAGGGCGCAGCACGCAGAGCCAAGCGAAGTGAATTGCGGAGCCCTTGGATTAAAGCCACTCGCGAGTGGAGTTTTGGCGCGCGAAGCAGGCTCGGTTCAACGCACAGGTGACCGAGTGGTTAATGGTAGCAGACTGTAAATCTGCCGCTCTTCGGAGCTACGGAGGTTCGAATCCTCCCCTGTGCACCAGATTAAGGCGTTAGTTGCGCGGGACGTTCAGCCGAAATCCCGGGCACAAGCGAAGGATCTTGTTTTAGCGCGAGTTGTAAATGCAGAAGCGCAAGCGTTTTTATGTGGCAATCGCGATTTACGCAGGTTTAGCCGCGCTGATCTGGGTAACGATGGAAGATGTTCCGTTACCTGTTGGAAACGGCCAGGTCGGTATTCGGTCCCTGACATTGATTGTGTTGGCCCTGTTTGCAGTGAGGACTGTCCTGCACTTCAGAACTGAACAAATTCGTGACGCGCAGGACGAAGAGGAAGTTTCGAGCTGATGTAGCTCAGTTGGTAGAGCACTCCCTTGGTAAGACGTTGCGGCAGCGGAGCGTAGCCGCAACAAACAAGGAAGACGTCACCTGGTGACCTCTGCTGATGCGGCAAAAAGTTTTCGAGCTGATGTAGCTCAGTTGGTAGAGCACTCCCTTGGTAAGGGAGAGGTCACCAGTTCAATCCTGGTCATCAGCTCCAGAGTTAGGGGATTTGGTAATTGTGTAATTTGGCAATCGAGTAATTGAAATCGGCAGCTTTGAATACAGCTGGAAATTACCCAATTACGAAATTACTCAATTACCAAATCAGGTTGGCGGGAGTAACTCAGTGGTAGAGTCACAGCCTTCCAAGCTGTTGGTCGCGGGTTCGATTCCCGTCTCCCGCTCCAGAGTTTAGAAGCCGACGAGGAATTAAAAATGGCGTACCAGCAGGCGCAGATCGCAGTCACGAAGACTGAAGATTTTGAGCAGTTGAAGTCAGCACTCGAACGGAGCTTCAACTCGGCTGCAGTAGAAAAGTTTTACAGCAAGCTGCAAAGCCGCACGGTGTATGTGCGGGAATTTGAAAAGGTTTTAGACCAGGGGATTCTGGAGTCGGTGGACGGCGGGCTGGCGAAGTTCAGGAAAGTCAGCCAAAGCACTGTATGGGTCGCTCACCGTTTCTGACCAGGCGCTGATGCGCGAGTTCTATCTGGAGCGGATTGAGAAGGTGGACACGAAAGTCCGCCAGAAGTACCAGAAAGTCTATCGGTATTACTGACGCCGTTGGAGTTGAGGCAACTTCATAGAGCGTTTGAGGAGAGGCAATGGCAAAAGAAAAATTTGATCGCAGCAAACCGCACGTAAACGTAGGAACGATTGGCCACATTGATCATGGCAAGACGACGTTGACGGCGGCGATCACCAAGGTTTTATCGAAGCACAATCCGAAGATCAAGTTTCGCGATTTTGCCTCGATTGATAATGCTCCGGAAGAGCGCGAGCGCGGCATTACTATCGCCACGGCGCACGTGGAATATGAGACGCCGAACCGGCACTATGCCCACGTGGATTGCCCGGGCCACGCCGACTACATCAAGAACATGATTACCGGCGCAGCCCAGATGGATGGCGCGATTCTGGTGGTAGCAGCCACTGACGGTCCGATGCCGCAGACGCGTGAGCACGTGCTGTTGGCCCGCCAGGTAGGTGTGCCTTGCATTGTGGTGGCATTGAACAAGTGTGATGCCGTCGATGACGCCGAGCTGCTGGATCTGGTTGAACTCGAAGTTCGCGAGCTGCTGAAGAGCTACAAGTTCCCCGGCGATGATGTTCCGGTGATCCGCCTTTCTGCGCTCAACGCATTAAATGGCGATGCCAAGTGGGAAAAGCAGATTGACGAGCTGATGGCTGCGGTTGACAAGTACGTTCCTCTGCCGGCCCGCGATATCGACAAGCCGTTCCTGATGCCGATTGAAGATATCTTCTCCATCTCAGGCCGCGGCACCGTTGTTACTGGCAGAATCGAGCGTGGCAAGGTAAAGGTAGGCGAGGAAGTTGAG
The DNA here is from genome assembly GCA_963831465.1 of Terriglobia bacterium. Classification (GTDB taxonomy): domain Bacteria; phylum Acidobacteriota; class Terriglobia; order Terriglobales; family Acidobacteriaceae; genus Angelobacter. The sequence goes on from CAWHQH010000019.1 coordinate 279,902, forward strand.
ATTGTCGGCTTCCGCGACACCAGAAAGACGGTGGTCACGGGCGTGGAAATGTTCAAGAAGCAGCTTGACGAAGGCATGGCGGGCGACAACGCCGGGCTGCTGCTCAGAGGCATCGGCAAAGACGATGTTGAGCGTGGCATGGTTTTGGCCAAGGGCGGATCGATCACGCCGCACACCAAGTTCAAGGCTGAGATCTACGTTCTGAACAAAGAAGAAGGCGGGCGGCACACGCCGTTCTTCAAAGGCTATCGTCCGCAGTTCTACTTCCGCACCACGGACGTAACAGGCGTGGCTGAGCTGCCTGCCGGCACGGAGATGGTGATGCCGGGCGACAACGTTTCATTGCAAATCGAGCTGATTACGCCGGTGGCCATGGAGAAGGGCTTGCGCTTTGCTATCCGCGAAGGTGGACGGACGGTGGGAGCGGGTACGATCAGCGAGATCATTCAGTAAGAGAATTTGGTAATTGAGTAATTTGGTATTGGGTAATTTGAAACCCGAAACCAATAAGCAACAGAAATTTAGGCCATGCTGTTCGCTCTTTGAGATTTAGCTGAGAGCCAATAGCTAAGAGCTAAAGGCGGTATGTATTTATGAGAGAGATTGTTACGTTACAGTGCGGCGATTGCAAAGAGCGGAATTATTCGACAACCAAGAACAAGAAGACCACAACGGGTCGGCTTGAGTTTAAAAAGTTCTGCAAACGGTGTCGCAAGCACACAGGGCATAAGGAAGTTAAGTAGATTTGGTAATTGAGTAATTTGGTAATCGGGTTCAGAGTTTGGTGTGCCCTGGCGAATTGCTCTAAGTCAAAAGTAATTGGGCTCTAAATTACCCAATTACCAATTTCGGCAATTACTCAATTCTTTACAGGGGCGTAAGCTCAACGGCTAAACTGCCGGTCTCCAAAACCGGACTTGGGGGTTCGAATCCCTCCGCCCCTGCCAGATTTTGGAAAGCCGGCCGAACAGGTTGGGGCAAGGAAGGAAGCAATGGCAAAGGCAGTAACGATGGCGCGCGAAGATCAGGGCAACAGGATGATGCAATTTCCTGCGCGTGCGAAGAGTTTTCTTACTGACGTCCGCAATGAGATGCGGAAAGTTACTTTCCCGAACAGGAAAGAAGTTCAGGCCACTACGACAGTGGTAATCATCACGGTCATTCTCTTTGGCATTTATTTTTTCGTGATTGACCAGGTGATCGCGACCGGAGTTAATTGGGTGTTGCACCACCGCATACGGTAGGGGGAGCACCGGAAAGCCAAGTTGGCAAGCATGACTGAGCAAAACATCAACGCGAGTCCCGCTGAAGGCGAACAGCCGCCTCCGCCGGAGAACACCAACCCGAACATGAAGTGGTACATCATCCACAGTTATTCGGGCTTTGAGCGCAAGGTGAAGGAATCACTGGAATCGCGCGTACAGGCTTTTGGCCTGGGGGAAAAAATAGGCAAGGTCGTGATTCCCACGGAGCCAGTAACGGAGATCCGCAACGGCAAGAAATATACCGTAGAGCGGATGTTCTACCCGGGTTATGTCCTGGTTCAGATGGACCTGACTGGCTTCCGCACTGGCGGCGAAGGCGATCATGTGTGGCATGTGGTGAAATCGACGCCGCGCGTAACGGGTTTTGTGGGCACGGCGAACGACCCAACGCCACTGACCGAAGATGAAGTCAACCAGATTATCTATCGCGTGAACGTGGGTAAAGACAAACCCAAGATTCGCGTGAAATTTGAAAAGAACGAAACTGTCCGCATTACTGATGGGCCATTTGCGAACTTCAACGGCATTGTTGATGACGTGAACGAAGATCGCGAGACGTTGAAAGTGATGGTCACGATTTTTGGCCGCGCGACACCCGTGGAGCTTGAGTTTGGACAGGTAGAGAAGGTAGCTGCGTAGAATTTTGAGCGCAGGCGAGGGCGCCTGCGGTTCACAGAGAACCAATAAAGGATTCAGGTAGATCACAGATGGCACCAAAAAAAGTACAGACATCCGTTAAGTTGCAGATTGAAGCGGGCAAGGCGACTCCCGCTCCTCCGGTCGGTCCGGCATTAGGCCAGGCCCAGATCAACATCATGGAGTTCTGCAAACAGTTCAACGCCCGCACCAATAACAAAGAGATGGCGGGGCTGATTATTCCGGTGGTGATCACGGTCTATACCGACCGTTCGTTTACGTTCATCACCAAGACGCCGCCGGCGTCCATTCTGCTGAAGCGGGCCGCAGGTATCGCCAAAGGTTCAGGCGCGCCTAACAAGGACAAGGTCGGCAAGGTCACGGAAAAGCAGGTTGCCGATATCGCCAAGCAGAAGATGCCCGACCTAAATGCTGCTTCGATCGAATCAGCAATTAAGAGCGTGAAGGGCACGGCGCGGAGTATGGGAATTGAAGTTGTTGGGTAAATGCTAAAGTCCAATCGATAACACTACGGCGGCGGAGAAAAGCCCGGCGCGGTGGGAGATAAGGAAAAAACAAATGAGTGGCAAAGCAGGAAAAAATATAACGAAATCGCGCGAAGCCATTGAGAAGCGCCAGTATCTTTTGAGTGATGCTGTGCCGCTGCTCCAAAAAGTAAAGTTCGCCAAGTTTGATGAAACCGTGGAAGTAACGCTTCGCCTCGGCGTCGATCCTAAACACGCTGATCAGATGGTTCGCGGCACAGTGGTCCTGCCGCACGGGCTGGGCAAGTCGAAAAAAGTGCTGGTGATCGCCAGCGGAGAGAAAGTCCGTGAAGCTGAAGCTGCCGGAGCTGACATTGTTGGCGGCGAGGAGATGGTGGAGAAAATCCAGAAAGAGAGCTGGACGGATTTTGACGCCGTGATCTCAACGCCGGACATGATGAAGTCTGTCGGTAAGCTGGGAAAAGTGCTTGGGCCCAAAGGCCTGATGCCCAATCCGAAGACGGGCACCGTAACTTTCGACATTGCCAACGCGGTAAAAGAAATCAAGGCCGGTAAAGTTGAGTTCCGCACGGACAAGACAGCGCTGGTGCATGTGCCGGTCGGAAAGATTTCCTTCACGCCGGACAAGCTGGTGGAGAATGCCACGGCCGTGATCACGAGCGTGGTGAAGGCGAAGCCTTCAGCAGCCAAGGGCAAGTACATCAAGGCTGCGTATATTTCGTCTACCATGGGGCCGGGAGTTTCAGTGGACACTACCCCGGTTGAGACAGCGGCCAAAGCATAACACTTGTGGCACCGGCGCCCTCGCCGGTGTGGATCAAGTGAGGAGACACAGCCGAGGGCGGCTGTGCCACAAGGACATCGCAGAAAAGGATTTTGACAATGGCGGTCACAAAAGCAAAAAAAGCGGAACAGATTGAAAAGCTGAACCATGACCTGCAAAAGGCCAGCAGCATGATCGTGGGCACATTCTCCAAGCTCACGGTGTCAAAGGATTTTGAGCTGCGCAAGACAGTGCGCACGGCAGGCGGCAAGTACCAAGTTGTAAAGAACACGTTGGCCAAGCGCGCTTCAGAAGGTACGCAGGTGGGCGAAGCGCTGAAAGAGTTGAAGGGGGTCACATCGATCGCTTATACCGACGGCGATCCGGTCGCGCTGGCCAAGGCTCTGAGCAAGTACGTTGACGATAACCCGGAATTTTCCTTCAAGTCCGGCGTGCTGGAAGGCCGCGTGATCTCGATGAAAGAGATCAAAGCGCTGGCTACCATGCCGTCAAAGGAAGAGCTTTACTCCAAGCTGCTGTTCATGATCAACGCTCCGGCGCAACGCTTGGTCACAGTAATGAATGCTGTCGGCCGAGACTTGGCTGTTGTCGTGAGCCAGGGCGTGGAAAAGAAAAAATTCAAGGATGCTGGCGGCGCGGCGGTAGCAGAAGCAGAGCCAACGCCGGTCAACAGTCAGGTCACCGATTAGTTGGCAAAAGGTTTTTCTGGGGGACGTAGTGCGGCCTCCGGACATGGGTTTATCGCTGACGGAGGCTCAACGTGGCGCTAGTCTGGGGCGCATTGGAACACGGTGGGCGGAAGCAGCGAATCAGCACAAAACTGACAAAGAGTGGAGATACACAATGGCAGATCTGCAGCAGTTAGAAGATTCAATCGTAGGGTTGAGCCTGCTCGACGCGGCCCAACTCGTAAAGAAGCTTGAGGAGCGCCTTGGCGTCTCCGCAGCGGCAGCAGCCCCGGTGATGATGGCCGGGGGCGGAGCAGCAGCGGGCGCGGCCCCGGCTGAGGAAAAGACCGAGTTCACCGTCGTTCTGACCGGCGCCGGAGCCAACAAGATCAATGTAATCAAAGCGGTACGTGAAGTCACCAGCCTGGGCTTGAAAGAAGCCAAGGACCTGGTGGATGGCGCTCCGAAGAACGTCAAAGAGAACGTTTCCAAGGAAGAAGCGGAAACGATCAAGAAGAAGTTCACTGACGCAGGCGCGACCGTCGAAATCAAGTAGCTGGGTTGGTCGGATTTTTACCCGCTAAGCAGCTCATCCGGCCGCGAAATCGCAGCCGGACGTCTAAAGGAACCGGGGGCAGCAGGAACAAGCCCCCAAGTTTCTCTTGGGGGAGCCTTTAAGACGAGCTCTTAATAAGTTCGAATCTTTATTGGGCTGAAGCTTTAATTTCGCTGAATCCTGGAGTACACTACTATTATCAAATAGATACGGTAGTTCTTCTCCAAACCGGTATTTACAAATATTTTTTGACGCAGGACAGGCGTGGTGCTCCAGCAATATTCGCCTTGCTTCGGAGTCGTAGCCAGACCTGCCAGTTGTTGTTCTTATGAACAGGTCCGCATTGGGCGGACAAAGAACGGTCTATTCAGACGGGCGCGGATAAAAACATTTTAGACATCGCACAACGCTGTGACGGCGTCAACGGAGACTCTTGTCTCTGTTGGCGCGATTCGTTTTTCCGCTGCGCAATGAATTGATCGCCAGCTAATCCCTGATTAGAAACGGCTTTAGTCAATATGGCTGCTTTTTGACGAGAAAGAATCTTTGAGCAAGCCGCTTCGTCCGCCGCCGCGAGATGAGGCAGAAAAGTCTTAGGAGTTATCCATGCCGAACAAGAATGGCCAAGCTCGTTACCGTCTCGACTTCTCCAAAATTCCGGTAGCCCTCCAGATCCCGAACCTGATCGAGGTCCAGAAGCGCTCTTACGACCGCTTTCTGCAAATGGACAAGCTGCCGAGCGAGCGTGACGACAGCGGCCTCCAGTCAGTATTTCAATCCGTTTTCCCCATCACCGATTTTCGCAATGTCTCCGAGCTCGCCTTTGTCGATTTCGCCATTGGCAACTGGGAGTGCAAATGCGGCCACCTGAAAGGTCTTCATCACCTGCGCACCACGTGCCGGAATTGCGGCAACACGGTGATCACCGATCCGTTCCATCCCGGCGACGTGCTCTGCCAGAAGTGCGGCACGTACAACGCC
>CAWHQH010000020.1:0-188043 GCA_963831465.1 Terriglobia bacterium
TCAGCCTTCCAGACACTGTGATATCCGTCATAGAGTTCAAGATCGACGATCTGTATAAAGCGGAAGAGGTGGGAAACGTCCTGGAGAAAGCGGCCGGGCCGGGCTTTGTGGCCAAAAACTGGATGGACGAAAATCGGGCGCTGTTCCGGGCGCTGCGGCTGGAGCGGGTTGTGACATTCCTGACCATCGGATTGATCGTTTTTGTCGCGGCTTTGAACATCCTGATTTCGCTGATCATGATGGTCATGGAAAAGACCAAGGACGTGGCTGTGCTGATTTCCATGGGGGCAAAGCGGCGGCAGATCCGAGGCATTTTTATGTTTCAGGGAGTGCTGATCGGAGTGATTGGCACAGTGGCAGGATTGATTCTGGGCTATGGCGTAGCCATTGCCGGGGCAAAATACCATTTTGTGGCCTTGTCAGCGGAAGTTTATTCCATTGACTACCTCCCTTTTGCACCCCGTCTGATCGATGGCGTATTGATTGCGGCAGTAGCACTACTCATTTCGTTTGTTGCTACTCTGTATCCCTCCTGGTCAGCGGCGCGCGTTTTGCCCGCGGAGGCGTTACGCTATGAGTGAAAAACCTCATTGCTTTCATGGCCACCATAAGCGGAAGATGTTGAAAGGCTTGGAGTTGCTGTTAGAAAGAATTAAGAAGTTTAATGAAATCTCAAGGAGTTTCAGGCCGGAAATTTTAGAGATTAACTTTGGTCACACGGGTTCTAATAAACAGGCAGTTCACGCAATGCAAAAGGCATTGAAAATGCTGGGAAACAGACAGGGTTGCACCATTGAGGCAGGCCGGTGCATCCAATAGAACAAGCAGGTCTGCAGCCCGAAATCGTTCGTGTGAGTGGACTTAAAAAGGTTTACAAGTCTGGTCAAACAGATTTGGTGCTCTTTGAAAACTTGTCCTTCCAGGTGAGGAAGGGAGAGATGCTGGCAATCGTGGGCGAGTCCGGCGCCGGCAAGAGCAGCTTGTTGCACATCCTTGGTGCTCTTGATCGTGCTTCAGCAGGTGACGTATACTGCGCCCAGATCCCCGTAGCGAAACTTACAGACGATGCCGCAGCGGATTTTCGCAATCGGACCATTGGTTTTGTCTGGCAGTTTCACTACCTGTTGCCGGAATTTACGGCGCAGGAGAATGTTGCAATGCCGCTCTTGATGCAAGGAACCGCGTACCGTAAGGCCATGGAGAAAGCCGGCGTATGGTTGCGGGAAGTTGGATTAGAGGGCCGCAGTCATCATCGCGCAGGAGAGCTTTCCGGCGGTGAGCAACAACGGGTGGCCCTGGCCAGGGCTCTGGTGACAGGCCCAGGAATCCTGATGGCGGACGAGCCAACAGGCGACCTGGATAACCGAACCGCGGAGATGGTATTCGCTTTGGTGCAGAGACTTCATCAAGAGTATCGGCTCACTTCCCTTATCGTCACCCACAACCTTGAGTTTGCGCGCCGCTGCGATCGCGTATTGCGGTTGCATCACGGCATGGCGGAGGAAGTGTCGCCCGCATCGCTGAATTAGCGAGGAAGGGTGAGGGACAGTTTTTAGGTTTTTCTGCCGATTGGGCAGATGGTAGGTTCGTCCGGCGCAGCAATTTGATGCTCTCTTGTGACGGAGGGCGCTGGCAGGACAGAAAGGCTTCTTTCTGGTGGGGTGCGCAGTTCGCAGCCAGAAAGATAGAGAGATGTTTCCGGCAGAGGTGACTGGGAGCATCTGGGTGAGGGGAATATGTTCGAGCGGTACACAGAGAAAGCCAGGCGCGTAATCTTCTTTGCAAGATACGAGGCCAGCCAGTTCGGCTCTCCGTACATAGAGACGGAGCACCTGCTGCTGGGCTTGTTGCGCGAAGACAAAGCGTTGACCAACCGCTTTCTGCGCTCTCATGCGTCGGTAGAGTCCATCCGCAAGCAGATTGAAGGGCACACCACGATTCGGGAAAAGGTTTCCACTTCAGTGGACCTGCCTTTAAGCAATGAATGCAAGCGGGTATTGGCCTACGCGGCGGAAGAGGCGGAACGCCTCAGCCACAAGCACATCGGCACGGAGCATCTGCTACTGGGATTGCTGCGTGAAGAGAAGTGCTTTGCCGCTGAGATTCTGCATGAGCGTGGACTGCGCCTGAGCGCGATCCGCGAAGAGCTGGCGCGCAGCACGCAGGAAAAAGCCCAGCCTCAGCGCGGCTCCAACCGCGAATCTTCCCTGCTGGCGGAATTTTCCCGCGACCTGACGCAGGCCGCCATGGATAGCCAGCTTGATCCGCTCGTGGGCCGTGAAGGCGAAGTGGAGCGCGTAATACAGATTTTGTGCCGCCGCACCAAGAACAATCCGGTGCTGATCGGCGAACCCGGCGTGGGCAAGACCGCAATCGTTGAAGGCCTGGCCCAGCGCATCGCCGATGGCGACGTTCCGTCATTCCTGGCGGACAAAAGAATTCTCGGGCTCGATCTTTCCTTGATCGTTGCCGGAACCAAATATCGCGGACAGTTTGAAGAGCGCCTGAAGACCATCATGAAAGAGCTGATGGAGAGCCAGAACTGCATCATCTTTATCGATGAGTTGCATACGCTGGTCGGCGCCGGATCAGCGGAAGGTTCGCTGGACGCCGCAAACATCCTGAAGCCCGCGCTTTCACGCGGAGAAATTCAGTGCATCGGCGCAACCACGCCGGGCGAATATCGCAAGTCGATCGAGAAAGACCGGTCGCTGGAACGGCGCTTCCAGGCCGTGAAAGTCCCGCCGCCGGGAGAAGAGCAGGCGGTCAAGATCATCTACGGCATTAAAGAGCGTTACGAGAAATTCCACGCCGTAAGCTATACGGACGAAGCGATCCAGTTCGCGGTGTACCACTCCAACCGCTACATTCCAGACCGCTTCCTGCCGGACAAGGCAATCGACCTGTTGGACGAAGCCGGAGCGCGCGTAAAGCTGCGCCAGACTTCACTTCCGGAAGAAATTACGGAAGTCCAGAAGCGGATCAAATTTATCGTTCACCGGATGGAAAACGCCATTGCGAACCATGAGTTCGAAAAGGCGCGCTTCTACTCCGACGAAGAGCGCAAGGAGCGCGAGAACCTGCGCGCCCTGCGCGAGAAATATCACCTGGATGAGTCTTCCACCGGCGTTGTGGCCCGTGAAGACATTGAGGAAGTGGTGAGCCGCTGGACCGGCGTGCCCGTGACCTCCATCAAGGAAGAAGAGACACAGAAGCTGCTGCGCGTGGAAGAAGAGCTGCACAAGCGCGTGATCTCGCAGGACAAGGCCATCAGCGCCCTGGCCCGCTCGATCCGCCGCTCGCGTGCAGGCTTGAAATCTCCGCATCGCCCCATCGGCTCGTTCCTGTTCCTGGGACCGACCGGCGTGGGCAAGACGGAAGTCGCGCGCACGCTGGCGCACTTCCTCTTTGGCAGCGAGAAATCGCTGATCCGCTTCGATATGTCCGAGTTCATGGAGAAGCATTCGGTCAGCAAGCTGATCGGCTCGCCTCCGGGATACGTGGGATACGAAGAAGGCGGCCAGTTGACCGAGCGCGTGAAGCGGTCACCGTATTCAGTCGTGCTGCTGGACGAAATCGAGAAGGCGCATCCGGATGTGTTCAACATCCTGTTGCAGGTGCTCGAAGACGGACAGCTCACTGACGGACTGGGCAACACGGTGGATTTCAAGAACGTAATCATCGTGATGACCTCAAACATCGGCGCGCGGCACCTGATGAAGCGCAAAGGCCTCGGCTTCTCGACTCGACAAGGAAGAAACAGTCCACGACAAGGTTGAAGAATTGGTCAAGCAGGAAGTAAAGAAGACCTTCAACCCTGAGTTCCTGAACCGTCTGGACGAAGTGATTCTGTTCCAGGCCCTGACCGATGCCGACCTGATCCAGATTCTTGAACTGCTGGTACAGCAGCTCAACGGCAACCTGGCGCAGCGGCACATCACGATCACGGTGACCGAGGAAGCCAAGAAATGGATTCTGGACAAGACGCTGGTGGACCGCAGCTACGGCGCGCGTCCATTGCGCAGGGCCTTGCAGCGGTACATTGAAGATCCGCTGTCTGAGGCGCTGATCCAGGGGACAATCACAACGCGTCCGGCGTTCATTGAGGTTTACCTTGAAGGCGATCAACTGTTCTATCGTCCGGTGGGCGATGGCGCAGAAAAGAGCGATGGAGTGCTGCTCTACAGCAACTAATCGCAAGTTAGCAATTGCAAGCCAGAACCCGCCAGCGAACGCTGGCGGGTTTTGCTTTTGTGGACAGCAGAATCTGAACGCGTTTCAACAAAGCGATGAGATGACGTTTACCGAAAAAGCTAGTGGGACGCAGGCACAGGCGTTGGCGTGGCGTTGGTGTGACATTCATACCCGGGAGACAACGGCGTTGGGGTCGGAGTCGCGGTCGGAGTTGGAGTTGGAGTTGGCGTCGGACTGGGACTGATCAGCGTCGGGCCTTTCGGAGTCGCGGTGGGAGTTGGGCTGGGGGTCGGAGCAAAGTCCGGCGTCGGTGAAACAGTGGGAGTTGGCGTGGGTGAAGAGCTTTGCGCGAAAGCGCTGCGCGGTGCAACAAATCAGCCTGCAATCGCCAGGAACAGCAAGCAGAAGGCCGCGCTCACAGCAAGAACATCCAGCGTCTTGGCCCATAGAAATCGCACAACTCAAAAGTGATGCCAGCTTATGTGGGGCGGTTGGCCACGCCGATTTGCGCTGTTTTTAGAGCAATGTGACAATAGAGCCATGAGAAAACTTTTGATCGTAGTAAGAACCATGTTGGCCGCTGGGGTGGTACTGCTGGGAAACGCGGTAGCGCAAACGTCCGCGGCCCCAAGCCAGACTCCGCCGGCCAAGAAACCGGCTGCGCCTGCAGCTAAAAAATCTCCATCCGCCGCCGCAAAAACCGGCACAGCGACCAAGGACCAGGCCGTGACCGCGCTCACCACCACCAAGCAAAAAGCCAGTTACGCAATTGGCATGAACTGGGGCACGGGTCTGCATCGCCAGAACATCGACGTGGACAGCGCGGCGCTTATCCAGGGCATGAAGGACGCACTGGCCGGCGGCAAGACATTGCTGACCGAAGACGAAGCGCGCGCTGCCCTGATGCAGTTGCAGAAGGAAATGCAGGAAAAGCAGCAGGCCAAAGCCGCGGCAAGAGGGTGACGCCAACAAAAAAGAAGGCGATGCATTTTTGGCCGCTAACAAGAGCAAGGAAGGCGTTGTAACGCTTCCCAGCGGCCTGCAATACAAGATTCTGAAGGAAGGCAGCGGCCCCAAGCCGACTGCTACAGACAGCGTGGTATGCAATTACAAAGGCACTCTGATCAACGGCACCGAGTTTGATAGTTCATACAAGCGCGGAGAGCCGGCAACATTCCCGGTTACCGGCGTTATCAAGGGCTGGACAGAGGCGCTGCAACTGATGCCCGTGGGATCGAAGTGGCAGCTGTTCATCCCGCCTGATCTCGCTTATGGGCCACGCGGCACACCGGGCGGACCTATTGGGCCGAACGCGACTCTGATCTTTGAAGTGGAATTGATCTCGATCAAAGAAAAGAACCCGCCGCCTGACAAAGTTCCTGCTCCAGGAGCTGCGACCGGACAAGAGTCCGGCTGGAGCGCAACTTCGTCGCCGACGCCAGCTCCATCACCTACTCCGGCTGCTCACCCACGCCGAAGAAGTAACGCGTCTATTCGCTTCATAGGGGCCGTCACTGAAGAGACGGCCCCTTTGTACTTTTCAGCGAGCGGATTTCTTGAGTGCGTCTTGTCTCTGCTTCCCTGCAAGATCTTCTGTATCTGCTGCAGATGGTTCAGATCGTGCCCTGCCACCATCTTTACGATGTGGTTTACGCTTTCATTGCCGCGCTCCGCATGGACGCCGTAGTTTTCCCAGAGCTTTCGTGGAACTGATTTCAGCAAAGCAATGTTGGCTTCGCGCAATGCGCGAAAGTTGGCCAGCGATTGCCGCGGATCGCGCCGCGCATAGTTGAACGTCTTGGCCCATAGGTCCTGATCATAGGCCTGGATGGGAATGGCATTGTTTGCCAGGACCTGGCGGAGCCGCCAGGAAATGGCGAGTTCGGCATCGGCCAGATGGGCCAGAATCTCCGCCACCGACCATTTGTCCGGGGCAGGGCGGCGCATCAACTGTTTGCCGGTCTTCCCTTTCAGCAATGCCGCGAGCTTTCCGGGCGCGGCCTGCTGCAAACGCAATGGGTCTTTGCCGTCGCCATAACTTAGTAAACGTTGGGTGTACTCCTGAGCGGTCTCCTGCATCGTTTTCCTCCAGGTTCAGACAGATTGGATAAATCCCAGAAGCCACGCGACTCAGCAAATGATGGACAGCCCGTTCGACAGGCTCGGGGCCGGCTCTGCGGCCCACGGGCGAGAGGCTCTTCCCCCGCTGGTGTTTTGAAGAGATTGGGTTAGCGCGACAGATTGAGACGCAGCAGTGCTGCGTCTCTACGTTGAATTCAACGCGGAGCGACGAATGCAATGTGGGGCGACGCGATAAGAAGCCCGCTAGGTTTTCGCGGCGGGCCTGCGAGTTCGTCGAGAGCTCCCTGATGCGGCATGGTGATCCCGAATCGTCCTCGGGATCCTTCCACTCCCACTCGCTTTACTTCGCTCACTTCTTGGTCGGTCAGGATGACAGGGGTAAGAAGAGATCGGGTGATCGGATGATCGGCAAAGGCTCTACGCTGATAAACGCGGATGATCGCGGATCAGGAAAGATCAAAACCTTACCACGGATAAACACGGATAGAACGGATCAGGAACGAGCTAAATCTTTACCACGGAGATGGCATGAATAAAGTGCAAGTTCTGAGGCGGTATGCTCCAAGGGAGTTGAAATCTGGAGCAGACAGGTTGCAGGCTGTGCTCGTGCAGTGAGGCAATACGACCTCGACACGGAGATTAGTCAGACCTGCGGATCGAAGCGTCACCGTAAGGCCGGTATGAGCTTGAATGGGAGTGTGGTGATCGCCTAAGAGCTGCGTCTACTCCAGAACCAACCAAAGGAGAGACGAGAATGAAACGTTATCTGGGAGTGGATTTGCATCGCACACAGTTTGTAGTATGCACACGGTGGGAGAACGGAGAGCAAGAGATACGGCAATGGCGGATCGGCGAGCTGTCCAAGTTCGTGGAACAGTTGCGCCACGAGGACCAGATCGCAGTGGAAGCCACGAGTACGACGGCGCGCTTCTACGATGCGGTAGTGGAACGAGTCGAGCGGTTGGTGGTGGTGAATCCACATCAGTTCAAGGTGATCAGCGAGTCAGTGAAGAAGACGGACCGCAACGATGCCGCAGCGCTGGCGCTGTATCTGGAAAAGGACCTGTTGCCGGAGGTAAGAATGAAGCCGAAGCAGAATCGGGAGTTGATGCATCTGGCCGAGACACGCGACCTGCTGGTAAAACAACGCTCGGCGCTGAAGGGCAAGATCAACAACCTGCTGGCGATGCAGGGGATCAAGTTGAAGCGGGAAGCCTTGTCGAGCAAGATTGCGCTGGCGCGGGTGCTGGCACTGCCGGTCAGCGGGATGGTGCAGTTGGAGTTGCGGATTCTGGTGGAGCAGATCCGGGCACTATCGGAGAGCATTGCGGAGTTGGACGAGCGGTTGGAAGAAGAAGGCCAACAATTGCCCGGATACGAGAACCTGACCAGCATCAAGGGCATTGGGTCGCTGAGTGCAACGGTTCTACTGACGGTGATTGGCAAGATCAGCGACTTCGCGGATGAAAACAAGCTGGCCTCTTATCTGGGATTGGTGCCCAAAATAGCCAATTCCAACGAGAGTGAGCGGAGCGGCCGCATCACCAAACAAGGCAATAAGCTGGCCCGCACGGCGCTGGTGCAGTGTGGGTTGTCGGCAAAGCGGTATAGCCCCTATCTGCAAGGGTTCTATGAACGAATCAAACAACGCCGAGGAGGAGGAAAGGCCAAAATCGCTCTAGCAAGGAAACTGGTCAAGATCGTGCATGACACCTTGAAAAACCAGTGGGTCTTCGAAGACTTTCCCAGCTTTACCCTGGCTGCCTAAACCCAGCCAAAACAACTTTTGAGTAGACATTATTCATGGGAGACACGGAGAAAAACGCCAAATCTGGGTCGATCCCATCTACTCTTGCTGCTGTACTCCTGCGGGGTTGTAGCCTGCCGGTATTTCAAACCGGGCCGGGTCTGGCTCTGAGCGCTGTATACCTGTCACGGTCATGGTGACCCCGCCTGTGCGTGGATCAATATGTTTCAGCGCCAGATTGATGCGCAGGTCTTCGGAGTACCAGTATTCGTCTGTGATCACCACATCTTTCCCGCCATTCTCAGCCGGAATAGTCTGGCTTTGACGAACTCCATGCACAGTCAATCCTTCAATCACCTTGTTCCCTAAATCCTCTTCTTTGGTGAACTGGTTCTGGGGAAGAGTATTCAGTCCGGACGAAGCCGATAGAAACGACGGCGGCACTGCTTCCGGTGGGCGATTCACCATAGCTTTGCGGAAAGTATGCTGGCGATCATTCACCATAATGGTGACCCGCGTTTCCGGATCATAGATATGGACACCCACAACTTGCGGCGACTCACTGCTTGCAGCCGGCACCAGCGTGCGCATCTCGTTAAAGATGCGGCCGCGGCTGTCACGGCCAATCTCACGGGCCGTTTTAGACTTCACGACCTGACCATCCTTCTGCACGAATGATCGCTGCACGTTTATCGTGGCGGTGAAAGGATTGGCGGGAATGGGCGTTACAAAGATGTCAGGGTTCTGCGCCTGCGCGGAAACCGCGGCGATGATGAACAACAGAACAGCAAGAGAGATAAGCTTGCGCATCGTGCCTCCAGCAACTCTCGTATGCGATACAGATTATTCCCATGAATGGAGAATGGCAAGAACGACGGGACTGCCAAAGCTAAACCCTTTCGCCGCAGATTTACGCTGGTAGCCGCTGATCGGAAAAAGATTAAAAGCTTACCGCGGATTAACGCGGATACCCGCGGATCGGAAAAGGGCTAAATCTTCACTGCGGAGACGCGGAGGCGCAGAGAAAAGCGGGGGAAGAAATCTGACCACTGATTTACAGTGATGACACCGATCAGGAAGAAAAGCAAAAACCGTACCGCAGATTAACGCGGATGATCGCGGATCAGAAAAGGCAAGACCTTACCAAGGACAAACACGGATAGAACGGATCGGCACGGATCTGAAATATGGAAATTGGTAGAAAGACACCATTGGCCAAAGGCCAAAAACGCCGAGAGCTGCCCTGAACCAACCCCCAAGGCCAATAGAGAGGAGCCAATTGCCGAGCTAATTGCTAACTGCTGCTGCTCAGGCAACCAAAGCTCCCGAAAAACGCTTCAATCTGTAGTCACATGGGATTAGCATCGGAGCCGGCCACCCTAAGGAAGATAAAGCCCTTCTTTATAATAGGGCCGGATAATAGGGCCGGGCAGGAGAGGCGCCAGAAGCATCCAGGCCAGAACTAAAAGGACGCGGCGACGCAACCAACTGTACCAGCAGGAATGGGCCTGAACCAGGAGCAATTGAGCCGAAAATGGGCCAAATGATGGCCCAAATCGCAAAGAACCGGGGCTGGGCAGGCCGTTTATGGCGGCCGGAGCAACCCGGGTGGACAACGAAGCAGCTACACTGCCGCATCCAAACGAAGAGCGGCCTTAAAAGGTCAAATTGACACAAGCCAAAAAAGTAATCGCATCGGGAATGACCGAAGCCGAAGCGATTGACAGAGCTAAAGCCGGGGATTCGGAAGCGTTTTCAGGGCTTTACGGGCTCCATAAGCGCCGCGTGTATTCACTGTGCCTGCGGATGACAGGCAACACGGCAGAAGCGGAAGACCTGACGCAGGAAGCATTTTTGCAGCTGTATCGGAAGATTGCGACGTTCAGGGGAGAGTCAGCATTTTCAACGTGGCTGCATCGGCTGGCCGTGAACGTGGTGCTGATGCATCTGAGAAAGAAAGGCCTTCCGGAGATTTCTCTGGATGAGGCGCTGGAACCGCAGCATGAAGACGGGCCGAAGAAAGATATCGGCGCCAGGGACAATGTGCTGGCGGGGTCGATTGATCGGGTGAACCTGGAGCGGGCAATAGAAAGCCTGCCGCCAGGCTACAGAATTATTTTCGTCCTGCATGACGTTGAAGGCTATGAGCACAACGAGATTGCCGAGATGATGGGATGTTCGATTGGGAATAGCAAGTCGCAATTGCACAAGGCGCGCATGAAGCTGCGCGACCTGCTGAAACTCAGCAGAGCCGAAAAGGCCGCCCGCAGGTAAGCAGAGACGCCTAGCGGCTGAGAGTAAGAACCGAGTCCAGAACGCGGCGAAGCGATTCGGGCAAGAAGAAAGGCAGCGCTGCGAAGCGAGGCCCGAAAGCAAATACGCGTTTGGGGTCCCCCCTGAAAGCGAGTTGGGAGAGGATGAAAAAAATGAATTGTCAGCAGTTCCAGGAAAAACTGCCTTATATCATTGAGCACGGCGGCGGGGGCGAGGATGAATCGCACCTGCAGGAGTGTGAGTATTGCGCATCGTTGGTGCGGGACCTGCGCTACATCGCTGAGCAAGCCAAACTGCTTTTACCCATGCATGACCCGAATCCGCGGGTATGGAACAATATTGAACAATCCCTGCAAAAAGAGGGATTGTTGCCGGAGGGTCGAATGC
Organism: Terriglobia bacterium; assembly: GCA_963831465.1. GTDB lineage: Bacteria > Acidobacteriota > Terriglobia > Terriglobales > Acidobacteriaceae > Angelobacter. Next base: position 10,685 of record CAWHQH010000020.1, read on the forward strand.
CCCGGCTGGGGCACACACAGAAAAACTCGACCTCCCAAACACAAGCGAAAAGCTGGACGCCCCTAAGGCTGGGCACTCGCTCTTGCGGCGGTAATCATTTTTGCCGTTGTACTTATTAACTACAAACCGACAAGCTTGCAGCAGACTCAGATATCAGCGCAAAATAGCTCAACAGATTCACCACAATTTAGTTCTGACGATCAGCAGTTGATCAGCCAGCTTTCGCGGCAATCGCCCAACGCGCAACGCGCCTATGAAGCCAGCTTGCGCGACGTGAACGCCTACATCGCGGACGCTGAGCAGGCAGCGAAGAGCAATCCTGGCGATCCATCCGCGCAAGCGCTGTTGCAGGATGCGTACGAGCAAAAAGAAATGGTGTACCAGATGGCGACCGCCCGTTCGTTACCCTGAGCGGATGAGGAGGCAGTAAACGGCCATGAAACTTAGCACTGCATCACGCGCTCTGCTGTTTGCTGCCGCGAGCTTTGGTATTTGTCTCTCAGCGGCTCATGCCGCAGATACGCGCAAGGAAGCCCGCATCGATATTGCTCCTGGCGGCACCGTTAATATCGTCAACGGCGGCGGCTCCGTTACGCTGCATTCAGGCGCCGGACATCAATTGCTCGTCGCCTATACAGTTCATTCTGCAAAAGTTGAAGTTGACCAGACCAGCAGCGACAACAAGCAGCGGGTAGAGCTTCTTACTCATGCCCTCCCCGGTGAGAAGCCGACGGCTGATGAAGCAAAGGTCGATTACGACGTTACCGTCCCAGCCGGCGTTTCTGTAAATGTAAGCACAACTTCTGCTCCCATCACCGCCGACGGCATCAACTCAGAAGTTGGCCTTTCTTCTGAAACCGGTCAGATCACCGTTCACAACATTGCCAAATCTCATGTCAACGTCCGCAGCATGACAGCTCCAGTGAGTCTGCAGGATGTGACGATGAGCCGCGTCGATATTCAATCCACGGGCGGCACCGTGCAGCTAAAAAATGTTAATGGACAGCGCGTTGCTGTGGGCACCACCAGCGGCAATATCGATTATGAAGGTGATTGCTCCGGCGGCGGCGACTACATTCTCACCACGCACAGCGGCGCTATTGACGTAACTCTGCCCGCCACCGCGTCCGTCGATCTAAGTGCCCGCTCCACCACAGGTACGGTTGAAAACGATTTCCCTCTACAGCAAAAACCTCATATTTCCTTCGTTCCCCAGCAAGGACGTTCCTTTGCAGGTACCTCCAATTCCGGCTCATCTTCCGTTGAGCTCCAGTCTTTCAGTGGTAAAATCCGCGTGAAGAAGCAATAAATACAGTAGCGCGTCTTAAAACCTTTTATGTCAGCACCACACGCCCGCAAGCTCCGCGCATGCCGCGGCTCCCGCAACTGAATGCGATGCGTGGTCCTCATCGGGTTTATGGGCGCGGGAAAGACGACCGTAGGACGCGCATTGGCTGAAAGCCTGCGCTGGGATTTTCTGGACCTCGATGATGTGATCGAGCAGCGCGAATGCAAGACCGTGGCTGAGATTTTTGCTTCTTTCGGTGAACCCGCTTTTCGACGCATGGAAAGCGCGGCGCTCGCGGCTTTGCTGCAAGATAGGCAGGACGGCAGCGATCTCATATTAGCGCTGGGTGGCGGGGCGTTCGTGCAGGAGCAAAATCGTGACGCGCTAATTTCCGCCGGCGCAATCACCGTTTTGCTGGAAGCTCCTGTCGAAGAATTGCGGAGGCGCTGCCAGGCTGAGCATAAAGCGCGTCCTCTGGCGCAGCAGGATGCAAGGTTTAACGAGCTGTTTGCCGTGCGTCGCGCAGATTACGCTCTGGCGCGATTCACCGTGCAAACGCTGGGTAAATCGGTGCAGCAGGTCACAGCGGAGATTGAACGACTGCTGAAAGCGGCAAATGTTGAAGCGGGAAAGTAAGAATAGAAATTGGCATTAGAACTTCGGAGGTAGAAAAGTGAAAGCAGTAAAGCTCGCCATTCTTTTGAGCGCGGTGCTCGCCACATCCATTGGTCTTAAGGCGGCTGACCAGACCAAAGACAAAGGCAAGAACGGCTCCAAGGTGGCTGATTCCGGCAGCTTCGGCATCTTTATGAATGGCAAGCGCGTTGGGACTGAAACATTCAACATCACGGAAACGCCGAATGCCAACCCTGATCGTTCTTATTCCACTGCCTCCTCTGAAATTAAGTTTGACGATGGCCACTTCAAGGCCACGCAAAGCGCTGAAATGCAGGTCACTGCCAAGGGCCAGTTGCGCTCATACAACTGGCGCGCCACTGTTCCGCAGAAAGAAGAAGCCTCTGTTGAACCTAAAGACGAGCTGCTGGTGGAGCACATCGTACCCGCGGACCAGAAAAAACTGGACGTCCCCCACATGCTGCCTCTTTCCACCATCATTCTTGACGACAACTTTTTCTCCCAGCGTGAAGTCCTGCTGTGGTGGTATCTGGCCAACGGCTGCCGCCGCCAGAATGATGCGCTGGAATGCGGCACCGGCAAGTTTATAATTCTTGTTCCGCGCCAGCATATTTCCGGCAACGCAACTCTGGAACTGATGGGCCCCGGAAAAGTAACTGTGAAAGGTGTTGAGCGTGAACTTAACCGCGTTAAGTTGGATATGACCGGCCCACAATCGCTCACCTGGCTCAATGACCAAAGCCGCGACTCCGACTCGGCGCAATGGGTCCTCTGGGTCGACGACCAATACCGCGTCATTAAGATGACTGTTGCCGGGACCAATGTTGAAGTAGTCAGAGACTAAAGGCGCAGAGCGCGATTCGATGATAATTTTGCCGTAGAGATGCAGCACAACTGCGTCTCTCAAGTTCGGATCTTAAATTTCATCATCCTACTGCAAGACAAAAATCGAATCGTCCCCACCGCTACCAACATCTAGCTTGAATGAAAATCATCGGCATGATTGGCGGCATTGGGCCGGAATCAACCATTGACTACTACAAGCGGCTGCTTGAAGGCACACAAAAGCGCAATCCCTGCGGTCCTGCGCCCAGCATCATTATTAACAGTATCGATCTGCAAAAAGGGCTGTACCTTCTGGGGACCAATCAACTGCAGGAGCTGACGGAATACATTGTTCCGGAAGTCATGCGCCTGCACGGCGCGGGAGCAGAGTTTGGTTTTCTGGCAGCCAACTCTCCGCACATTGTTTTTGACGACATCGCTCGCCGCTCGCCGATTCCGCTTGTGAGTATTGTGGAAGCTACGTGCGCGGAAGCTAAAGCGCGCGGGTTCAAGAAGCTGGGATTATTCGGCACACGCTTTACCATGCAAGGGCGTTTTTATCCTGATGTGTTCACTGGTGCGGGATTGGAACTGGTCCTACCAACCGCAGCCGAACAAGACTACATTCACGACAAATATTTAAATGAACTGATTCCGGGAAAATTTCTCGCGCAAACGTGCGAAGGATTACTGGCGATTGCCCGGCGAATGCGAGATAAGGAAGATATTCAGGCGCTTATTCTCGGCGGTACAGAGCTGCCGCTCATCTTGAAGGACGATTCCGTTCTCGGGATTCCCTTGCTGGACACCACGCAAATTCACGTCAACGCAATTCTTGATCAGGCTATGTCGTGAAGGCGATCCACTCTCTAATGCGCATTTTATTCGTGTAATCCGCCCTTACTATTTCCTGTTTTCATTTAATCCGCGTTGTCGGAGGGAGATCTCGTCCCATATTCCCTAACCTTGTGTGCCTTCGCTCCGGTTTGGCGCACAAAAAAATTCGCTCATCCTGAGGCGGCTTGCCTGTTGCTTCGCCTTTGCCCAGCTTTGTAAATTGCCAGGCCTAGAATATTGCTCACCACCACCACGGCACAGATCTTGGCCGCGTACATCGCAGGGTCAGCCACATCGATGATTGGGTAAACCATGATTACCAGCGAAACCAGGCTGGAAATCAAGCCTACAAGGGACAATACTTTCACCCATGTAGGCAATGTGCTTCGCAGTGCGCGGCGGCCCACCAGCGGCAGCGCGAACAATGCCACGTATGCGATCGCGTAAAGAGCAATCGACGCGCCGGCCAGAAGCTGGCTTGCTTCCTGTTCGCGCACGCCCAGCATGCTGAAGAATATGAGCAGCATGACCAGCGCGGCCACAAAGAGAATGGAATTCACCGGAGTCAGCCGGCGCGGATGAAGGCGCGCGAACCAGTTTGGCACCAGGTTGTCCCACCCGGCGGTCATCGGAAGGCGTGTGAGGCCGGTAAAGATCAGGCTGGCGCTGGCCACTGCGCGCATCATCAGCAGTGAGATTGCCAGCGGCGCGGCCCAGCCCACAGCGCCAAGGGCGGCCCGCATGGTCTGGGGAATGGGGCCAATCACGTTGATAGGCTGTGTTCCCACAAAGGTCAGCACAGAGCTGGTTCCCAGAATGAACATCAGCGCGATGATAGGAGCTGAAATCACCACCGACCGCCCAATGGTGCGTGCCGCGTCGCGAGACTCTCCTGCCAGAATCGCCACGTATTCAAAGCCGCTCAGCGCTCCCACGGTCATCTGGCCAAAAACCGCCAAGCCAAACCATGATGGGCGAGGCGGCTGCCACGGCACGGGCTCATAGTGCGTGATGGTGCCCCGCAGCAGCGCCCACACGGGCAGGCCCAGCAGAATCACATATGCGACCATGATTCCTATGCTGCCCACGTTGTGCAGCCATTTCCCAATATCCAGGCCGCGGATGGCAACCAGAGTAATGCCGGCCATTACCGCGCCGGTCAGCACAAGGGTAGCGAGCTTGCTTGCAGGAATCCACGCTCCAGCCGCCCCCAGGATGTAGCCCAAATCCGTGGGGATAACGAAGATGATGGCGCCGGTCACAATCACCGCGTAAACCCATAAATTCCAGGCAGTGAGAAATCCAGCCATTTCGCCGAAGCCGGATTTTGCCCATTGGTAGAGGCCGCCTTCTAGCGGCATCATCCGGTTTAGGTAGATGACCACGACTGCCAGGGGGACGTAATAAAGCAGCATCGCCGCCAGCCAGAAAGCCACGTGGGCGCGTCCCAATTTTGCCGCGATGCCGACCCACGTCGAGCCGACGACGCATAGGACCTGCGCGAGGACAAGATCACCCAGTCCAAGTTCCTTGCGTAGGCCGGCCTGTTCGCGCGTTGTGGTATCGGACACGGTCAACAATGATGCCACAACGCAGCCATATCGTCTTGCACGGCGGATGGAAGCTTATGCTTCGCACCACTGATCAACACTGATGACACTGATCAAGACAAGCCCTGTTAGTAGCAATCCTTTGCTTTTCGACACGCGATCACCAGATCTCCCGATTGACTCCCGTTGCGTTAACATTCACTTTGGAGGCGCGTCATGTCTATCCGTCCTGTCAAGAAGCTGATTAAGTCCAAGCCCACCATGGAAGGCGCAGGAGTCCATCTGCGGCGTGCTTTCGGATTCGGCAACACCTCTGACTACGATCCCTTTCTGCTGCTCGACGACTTCCGCAACGAGCTTCCCGAAGATTATCTCGCGGGATTTCCATGGCACCCGCATCGCGGGATCGAAACCATCACTTACGTTCTTGCTGGGACCGTGGAGCATGGTGACAGCATGGGCAATCACGGCGCTATCGCCGCCGGTGACGTGCAATGGATGACCGCCGGCAGCGGCATCATCCATCAGGAAATGCCCAAAGGCGATCCCACCGGACGCATGCATGGCTTCCAGCTCTGGGCCAATCTGCCTTCTGCGCTCAAGATGACGCCGCCACGTTACCAGGAAGTAAAGACCGCGGAGATTCCTGAAATCACTGACGATGACGGAACGCATGTCCGGCTGGTTTGCGGCAACTTCTGGGGCAAGAAAGGCCCGGTGGAAGGCATCGCCGCCGATCCTACATATATCGATGTCTCGGTCGGGCCCGGTCGCCGCAAGACCTTGCCGGTTGAACACACGCGCCATGCCTTTGCTTATGTCTTTGGCGGATCAGGCAAATTCTGCAACGCCTCCGGCCCGCTGGCGGTCCCGACAGAAAGCGTGAACTGGCTGGACACCGCGCCACCCTCCCACGCCGATAATCGCTCTCTCATTCTCTTTGACAGCGGCGATGAGGTCACCGTGCAAGCTGGTGAAGACGGCATCCGCTTTCTGCTGGTCTCCGGCAAGCCCCTGCAGGAGCCGGTGGCTTGGTACGGCCCAATCGTGATGAACACGCAGGAGCAGTTGAGAGATGCGTTTCAGGAACTGGAGAAGGGAACGTTTCTGAAGACGAGGAACGCCTGACCCGCCGATGGCTGATCAGATTCCCTTAGGTCAGTCCGTCCATCGCATGCATCTCCTTCTTGGTCATTCATTGGCGGCAGGTGACATGGGCGCAACTGTCGATCGAGCAGGTGCGCGCCCGGATCGCAGGAGCAGCCAGAACGCCAGGACGTGCGTCCAGAAAAGCGCTGGCACATAGAGCATGGGGATCGCGTAACCGGCCCCGAGCTGGCCGGCAACTGACGGCAGATTCACGCTGACCGCCCGCACTGTGTCGAGCACCAGGTCGGCGAGACCGACCAGATTGAAAGCCCAGACCAACGGCCAGAAGAGGAAGCGCACCCGCACCGTCAACAGTGCGAGAATTGCGAGCAGTGCGGTGGCAAGGTCGCCGTAAGCCGCCTGCATAGCGAAGCCCTGGGGCAGGTTCGGGCCCACAAACCCGGGTAGCAGGAAGACCAACCCGAAGAAGCGGAAACTGTTGAACGTGGCGAGTACGCGGTGCGCCTCGAGCCGGTCCATCGCCCTCAATCGCGGCCAGACGTAAGTCGTAATGCACAGCGCCCAGGCGAGATAGCCCAGCGCCATATCAATCCTGAAGATATCCTCTGCATGCATAGTGACGAGACCTCCTTGCCATCGGCCAACAAAATGGCCTTTTTAATTGTTCTGCGCTTCTGGGCCCATTAATGCCCTCAGCGGCATCAACGGTCCAACTGGAATGTACTGGTCATTCATCAAATGTTCCTTCGCGAGTGGCAGCGTTTCCATAATGGCTCGTGCCTCGTCCTCGCTCTTCGCATCGACCAGGAAGACGACACCTTTGCCATCGCCGCGCGAATACCACTGGCAAATTTTCCCGTCGAGGTAGAGCTTCACAGTTGCGCGAATCTCTGCCGGGATAACGGCCATGATTTGGTCAGGGGTTACGCCCTGCCGGGGAGTCTGAATGACAATGACTTGAGTGGTTTTAGGTATAGTTATGCTGGGTACGCCCGAGGCGACCCCAGATTGTGATTGCGCTTTCATCGTGTTCTCCTCTCGATTCAGTTTTCGCTTTCACTTTCTAATAGAGTACGTCCGTACTCTTACGCCGCAAAAAATTTACTCTTCAGCAAAGCACTTTATGAAAAAGCTCCGCGCTTCCATCAACATCTGCTCACGCTTTTGAGGCGACAAAGTCAGTCGGACATTCGTCAACACCCCAGCCATACTGGGGAACAACAATTGAAACTTCGCCAGTTTCTCCTCTCGCGTCTGGCCAGGAACAAATGGCAATAGCCGCTCACGATACGCTTCTCGCGACGCCTCAATCCGCTTTCGCACCGACAGCGGCTTTCGTAAGAACTCTGGCCCGAGGGCGGCGAATACGCAACCCATTCCAGGCGAATTCGCGTGGCGCGTGCTCAGATAGTTTTCGATCATGGCGCGCAGAGCTTGACCTTTGGGCGCTGATCTCGCAACCTCTATCATGCCTCTTCCCATCTCATCGAACGCTCGCGCTACCGCGTCAACGAACAGGTCATCCTTGCTTCCAAAATGGCGGTAGAAGCCCCCTTTCGCCAGTCCCACCTTCTTCATAACCTTGCCGATGCCACTGCTGTCTCCTCCGTGCTCTCGGAACGAACGAGCCGCCGTGGAAAGAATCTTCTCGTGGTTCTTCGCTTTATGTTCCAGCGAATATCGCATGAGTTTAAGAGTATGATCGTACTCTAACGATTGTCAAGGGCAAAAACCGATTTTCGCGGCTATGCCAAGGAGAGGCTATAAAGGACAGTACTTGCGGGCCCATGCGATAAACTCTAGCGCATGCTCCCGCTCGACACTCCAATCTGGACTGCGCTGACTACTAAACAGGCGGAAATTGCGCACAGCTATGCGCTCGCGCGCAGGTTTCCTCCGGAAATGACTCTACTTGGCGCCTTGGCCGCCAATACGGCAATGGCGTATGATTCACTCGCCCAACTCATCCAGCGCGACGCGGTTACGCTCTACTTCACCTCGCTGCCGCAAATACCTGCGGGGTGGGAGATTCTACGCGCAGTCGAACTGCGCCAGATGGTGCAGGAAACAGAAGCGCCTCCGCGAAATCCACAAGGCAGCGGCGCGCCTGAAATCGTCGAGCTTACTCCCGCTGATGTTTCTGAGATGAGCGTAGTCTATACAGCCACGCGTCCCGGTCGCACTCTCTGCACCCGCATCCAAAAGCTGGGACAATTTCTGGGCATCCGCGAAGAAGGCAGCCTGGTTGCGATGGGCGGTCTGCGGCTGCATATCGCTGGATACCGCGAGATCACTACAGTGGCCACGCTCCCCGACTATGAAGGCCGCGGATACGCGACTGCCATTGTGAGAGCGTTAATCCAGCGCATTCGCTCGCGCGGCGACCGGCCATTTCTTACCGTCCGCAGTGACAACACGCGCGCCATTGAAATCTATCGACGCCTGGGGTTCCAAGAGCGCAGGCTGCTTTATTCGCAGACGATCCGGCGGACTTGAAAAGCTGCCCTTATCGGTTCGCGTGAATCACAAAAAACTGTCACGATGCGAACAATTCCCGCGCGCACTCCGGCGTATCACGCCCTTTCAGTCCTTCGCGTTCGGCCTTCCAGCAGCGCAACAGCTCTTCTACATGAGGCGCTCCCACAAACAGGGCCATTCCCGCAAGGATTGCCGCTACGTGGCTCAGCGGTACCGGAGGTTGTTTCAGGCGCAAGGCAAAGCGCGGCTCTTCCGGGCCGGCGCCAAAGAGCGCCAGGAACTGCTCCCAGTGCAGGCACGCAAGCACCGCTGCAATATCAAAGGGGATTGTCTCCATGAACACGTGGGTGTGTTGCTCACGTACAGGGATCAGCCGCCGGGGCGCGGTATATTTAACGTCCCATATGACGGTGAACTGATGCAGCAGCAAACCGCCAAGCATGCTGGCGAACACTCCGGCATTGACCTCCATAAACAATCCCATCAATATGGGCGTACCTGCTTCCGCCATCATGAGCAAATGCATAATCGATTCCTCAGTCCCGCTGGTGGTTTCAATTTTGGTCTGGCGATGCCAAAGCCAGTCCAGCGCGCCCGCCAAGCCCCAGCAGGGCAGCATTGCATAAGTGATGTAGCGACGTGTTGCGTCATCGGCTGCCTGACGCTCACCGGCAGAAGGCGGTCTGTGCGGAGCGGAAGGCGATTTCTTAGCCTTATCTATCCGCTCGGCAAGGTCTTTGGTACCATCGCCCTCGGAGTTATTTTTTGCTCGCCTGGAAAGCAGGAGTGCGGCTGATCCGAGAAGAATGCCGGATGAAATCCATTTATTCATAAGCACGCCTCAGTTGATACTTCTTCTTAGATGGGCGGCCCACTCAGTAGGATAACTACAACTCGCGGATAGATACAGATCAATCAGAAGGCGGAGAGTAAAATTGTGCGAACGCACGATCGCAACTCCATGCGTAGCCGGCTCCCTATTTTGAGACCGCACGCAAATATGTGTTTGAGGAGAGACTATGCGCTTGCGAATTTGCTTTACGGTGCTTGCGGCCCTTGGAATGATCACTTTGGCCGGCCACTTGAACGCCATCCAACTCAAGTCCGATACGGGCAAAACTGCGCCGAGTGCCACAGCGCAAGCCGATAGTTCCCCAAACGAAAGCTGCGCCGCTGACGATCCCACCAAAAAGCTCGGCGCTTTTGTGGGCAAGTGGGAAACGGAAGGCGCTTTTATCAGCGGACAGAAAACTCCCACGACTCTGGAATGCCGCTGGTCGCCGCAAGGCTCTTATCTGGTCTGCGATCAACTGGTCGGGATGGGCGCAGCCGGTGACCATCGCCAGTTCACCGTCTACTCATATGACAGCAAGAGCGGCAACTACTCCTACGTCACTCTTGCCGATCCCGGCGCAAAACCGAGTACCGGCGGGATTGTCATAAAAGGCAATATGTGGACCTACGATTCCAGCTTTACCGCCAACGGTAAGACCACGCTGATTCGAACGACGAACGAATTTACTGATCCCAAGACTGAGGTTTTTAAAGTGACGTCGTCAGAAGACAACGGCGCGAACTGGAAAGTTGTGCTTCAGGGAGTGGCGCATAAAGTCGCCGACTAAGCGGCCTTATTCGTACCGCAGAGCTTCAATCGGATCCAGCCGCGAAGCCTTAATCGCGGGCAGCATGCCGCTGATGAGTCCCACCACAATCAAGATTGCCGTGGAGACCAGCAGGTGTACCGGTGAAATAGCAAGGTGAATATCGCCGGCATCGGCGTTTTTGGCCATTACGCTGTAAACGGGAATGGAGCCGATGATCCATGAGATCACGTAAGCAACAACCACGCCCAGCAAGCCGCCGGCAAATGTAATGGCCATGGCTTCAGCCAGAAACTGCGTGAGTATATCGCGTCGGCGCGCGCCCAGCGCTTTTTCCACGCCAATTTCACGGGTGCGCTGCGTCACGGAAACCAGCATAATGTTCATCAATCCCACGCCGCCAATCCCCAGCGTGAGCGTGCCGATAATTGTCAGCAAGACCTGCAAGGCCATGGTGATGATCTGCCAGTTGTTCAGGTTCTTCATGGTATTCCAGACAAAGACCGCGCGCGGGTCTTTGCCGTTGAAGCCGTGGAACGAGCCGAGCACGCTCCGAATGTTGCCCTCAACTTTCTCATATTCCATGCCTTCGTAATCCAGCCAGATTCCATCAAGGTAGCGCGTGTCGCGAATGTCTCCCATGGTTGAAAAAGGGATATAGACGATTGCGTTTACGTTGTCATTCCCTTCTTCCTGCATCTTGGCCTCAAGCACGCCAATCACTTCAAAGCTGATCCCGGCAATGCGCACGCTTTCACCCAGCGCGGGCTGGCCGGAAAAAAGTTTGTCTTTGGCGTCCGATCCCAGCACGACTACGCGGGAACGCTGCATTTCGTCGGCGTCGTTATAAAAGCGGCCTTCTTCCACCTTGAGCGCACGCACCGGCACAATCGCTGGAGTAAATCCGCCAACATTGAATTTCTGTGTCCGATTTTCATGCTGCACGTTTGCATCAAATGACGCTTCTGGCGAGATGTGCCGCACGACCGGAATCTGCTCCTGCAAGTGCTGCACATCGTCAATGGTGAAGCGAACCTGCACGCCCGCTTTTTGACCGCCCGCCTGCAATGAGGTCCGTCCGGGAAAAACCCCCATCATCTGCATGCCGAAGTTGGAGAAGATCGCGGTGATGGCACGTCCAAAACCTGCGCCGTAAGCCAGCAGGATCACTACCGTGGCAATGCCCCAAGCCATGCCCAGCATCGTTAGTGCCGTGCGCCTGCGGTTGTGCTTAATCGATGAATATGCCTGTCCCAGTATGTCGCGGACCATCTGCTATTCCCTTCTCAGCGCTTCTACCGGCTGCAACAGTGAAGCTTTCCGTGCCGGATACAGTCCCGCAATAATGCCCGCAATCGAAAGCGCCCCCACCGCCACTGCCGCTGATGCCGGAACAATATGCGGCAAGTCAAATCCCGGAGGCGTGGGCAACTTGGCCAGGATGGCCATCACTCCGGCGGTAATTGCAATCCCGGCGCCGCCGCTCAGCGCCGTAAGAAACGCGCCCTCCAGAAAAAACTGCATCAGTATCCGCCGGTTCGTTGCGCCCAGCGCTTTCATCAAGCCAATTTCGCGCGTGCGTTCGGTCACCGAAACCAGCATGATGTTCACAATCCCAATCGCGCCCAGCACCAGCGTGACCATGCCAACGCCGCCCAGGAAAATATCCATGCCGTCAAAAATCTTGCCGACGGTATCCTGCGTCTGCACCGTGTCCCATCCCTGGAAGGCATCTTTGTTGCTGGCATCAAAGCCGTGATTGCGCGCAATGATCTTGTGTACCTGCTCCACCGCGCCCGCATGCTTGTCCCGGCTCACCGGTTTCAGAATCAAATTGCCGATGTCATCCGGCGTGTGCTCACTCTTCATCGGGAAATACTGGTGCATGGTGGAGAAAGGGATATAGACGCGGACGTTGTTGAGGTTATTTTCCTGCCGCCCGATGTTGGCTAGCACGCCAATTACTTCAAAGCGAATCCCATTCAGCAGAATGGTGCTGCCGATAGCGGGCCTACCAGGAAACAAATTGCGCATCATCTGGAAGCCCAGGACGCACACCTGGCGCTTCTGTTCCTCGTCAGAGTCGTTCAGCCACCGCCCCTCACCCTGCGGCAAAAAACGGATGCGATTGAAATTCGGCTTGCTTCCGCTTACGAACCCGCTGGCCGTGGCAAAGTCGCTCACGGCGCGGATATCGCCTCGGCCCACTACCGGCGCTACCTCACCTACCAGCGTTGCTTCATTCTTAATGTTGAGATAGTCCTTGTAGGTCAGGTAATAGCTGCGCTGGTCCTGGTTCTGCCCAGGGACTACCGGAATCTGCCCACCCCACACAAAGATAACGTCTTCCCCGATGGTCGCCATGTTCTTGCGCTGCCCTGAGCGGAACCCTTCACCCACGCCCACAAGAAACAGCAACGATCCCACGCCCCAGGCAATGCCGAACATGGTGAGGAATGAGCGCAGCTTATGCGCCCACAAAATACTCAGCACCTGCCCGATCGTGTCCAACGCCATTCTCATTTGACGGATATGCCTAAATCGACCCTTATTGCTCAACAGTAATACGGCTGCAAAGCCACTCTGGTTCCAGGCTTTTAGACGGCCAAAAGGCCGAATTGTCCTTGGATAATCCTGTAGGGTTGCGAACTGATTAAGAGAACGTTTGATCCCAGCTATCTTTGCGGGAGACCCTGCTGATAATGCTCGATTATGTTGCGGATCGCCACCGCGTCTGCCTTGCTGTGGCCGTGGCTCAGGATGGGATTGCTGCCGCCAGTCGAATCAATCCGGATGTCGGACCAGAGCATTCCCGTGCTGATCAAAACGGAAGCCACCTTGGTAATGGGAATGCTTTCCTCTGAACTGCCAAAGAACCGGGGCTTAATTCGCAACACACGCTCCGGACCTACCTCAATGCGGGTGGGAAAGAGTAGATTGCCGCGAGTCCAGCGGCTGGCCTTGAAAACCCTGCTAGCGGTGGATGTAAGAGGTGCGGTCGACATGCTCTCTATTTTATCGCGGACGCTGGCAATGGCGGTCTCAATGCGCTTTGGCTGGATTGTTGGCCTCGGCTTCCTGCAATGCCTTCTTCTTGCGACGGCTCAGGATAAACGGACGCCGCCTGCGCCGCTCCACCCGCTTATCAATCTTCTTCCAGAAGCCCCAGAAGTAGTCCACTGCGGAGATCAATGACACTGCCACCATAAACCAGATGGCCATGCGCGCCACCAAATCCAAGTCAATAATGAAGGAGAAGACGCGTAGATTGAAGTACCATGTGTCCCAGCGCAAGGCCAGAATTGTCGCTACCACGGAGACGATTTGCACCACCATCTTGAGCTTGCCCAGTTCGCTGGCTTCAATGGTGAAACCCTCTGCCGACGCAATGGATCGTAGGCCGCTGACCAGGAACTCCCGTCCAATGATCAGCACCACAACCCATATATTTACGATGTCCGGACTCAGGCGCAGCAGGGTGATATAGCACGCGGCAATCATCAGTTTGTCCGCCAGCGGGTCCAGCAACATGCCCATGGTGGTAATTTGGCCGCGGCGGCGCGCCAGGTAGCCATCCAGGCCGTCAGTGATGCTGGCCAGGATGAAGATGCCCGAAGCCAGTACCACGCGCAACGTCTCTTCTTTGGCGCTCTTTCCGCTAAAGTAAGGTGTGGTAAGCACCCATATAATTATTGGGATAGAGGCAATACGCGAGAGCGTGATGTAATTAGGCAGGTTCACAGAGGAAACGGAGCAGCCGGGGCATTTCGGCTGCCCTGATTATCCTTGGATTTGGCCCCAAGCGCAAACTTAACTTTTGCGGTAAAACCCTCTACCTTAGGCTATTTCCTGCCGCCAACCGTATCCAAGCAGCGCGTATAGAGATCCAGCAGGTGGGTGGCATAGTCCTCAGATTTGTTCTCCACTCCGCCGTGGAACCCCGCTCCCGAGGCAACGGTCTTTCCAACGTTGGTTGTGGCAGCGATAAATTTCATCAAGTCCAAGGCAATATCTTCATTACGGCGCGCGCCGACGATTCCTGCTAGCGGGTCCATGAATCCTCCAAAGAAAGAGTGCAAAACTCTATTGTAATGGTGTTTTACATCCCGAGCGTAGCGAGGGAACCCTATGGCCGAGTTGCCGACTGCATCGAGCGCACATGAGGCGCTGAATTACGGCAGCAGAGTCTCTCGACTCTCAATTCAGGTATCCAGCGAGCCGCATTCTCGAGACAAGGCCAAAGGCTAAGAGCCAATGGCTAAGGGCCGATTTATTCGTACGCCAGCGCGTCAATCGGATCTTTTTGCGCGGCTTTGAATGCCGGATAAATAGCTCCCAGCATTGCCCCGCCAATCGCGATCAATGCGGCATAAATGGCCCATTTCCAGGTAATCGGCTCAACGCGCAATGTTGGGAACTGGTGGACCAGACTAACTTGGCCAACAGTGCTAATCAGATAACCCACAAGAATCCCAGACACCGCCAGCAGCAGCGTTTCCCTCAGGATCACCCGCACTACGTATGATTTTGATGCTCCCAGTGACTTCAATATGCCGATCTCTCGCGTGCGCTCCATCACGGCCGTGTACATTGACTGGAAGATCACGATGAAGCCGATGATGACGGCAATCCCAATTACGATTTTGATAAACAGATTCAATCCCGGAATCTTGTCCGCTGAGGTCGCGGCCAGCCATTGGCTGGTAGAAAGAATGTTGTAGCTCTCCATGCCGGGAATACTCTTGAGCTGCTTCACTACTGCGTCCGCATTGATGGGATTATCCAGCTTCACGTAGAACATTGAAGCTTTGTTCTGCGCGCCAATCAGGTCCTGCATGGTGGTTATGGGAATAAATCTACGTGCACCGCGGCCATGGGGCACTATGCCGCAAACTTTGAACGCGTGATTCAGTACGTTCACCGTGTCTCCCACATGCACTTTATTGCTTGCCGCGAACAAATCGTCCACAATCATGTCATCCGGCCCCTTAAATGGGCCGCCTTGCAGATACTGCATAGGGCCGCCCAGGGCCTGGAATGATTGCAGATCAATGCCGTAGATGATCTCAATGTTCGTGGTTGAAGTCACCTGCAAGACCACTGGTGAGACCCCCACTACGTGCGGTTGCTTGCGCAAAATATCAGCAACGCGCATTGGCACCGGCGCGCCGCCGAACGCTGCAAGATTGGATGATCCCGGAGGACGTACCGTGAGGTCCGCGCCAATACCTACCTGGCGCGCCTTGTTGTCGTCCAGAATTCCCAGCGCCAAACCCACAATCATCAGAATCAGCGTGACTTCCACGGCCACGGCAAATATGGAAATAATGGATCGAATCGGGCGGTGGACCAGATTGGCCACAATCATTTTGTTCATAAGATTTCAAAAACGCGAAAGAAAACGCAGTGCGTTCTCCTTTCGCAGACTCCAGTTATTGCGGGGGCTTCTTATTCTCTTTTTCAGGAATGGCGGACGCCGAAGACTTGGTGTCCAGGTCAACCAGTTGCGACCCCGGTGGCTGCGTCAGCACAAACTGCTCATCGGTGAGAGGTACGTTCACCTCAAGCTTGACCATGGAAATGGTGATGCCGTAACCCTCAATAGGCCGCTGGATTGAGACGATCGCCGGCAATGAAATACCCGAATAATCGGTAAAATTCTCATACCGAACAAATGTCACAAGCCTGCCTTGCCGGTCATAGATTGATTGCTCATGCGGGAGAAGATCGGTCCGGCTGAATACGATCTTGCGTGAAAGGTAATAACCCACGCTGTCCTTATCGATGACCAGCACTGTGTACGCTAGTTGCTCCACATCTTTGTGGGTCTTGGGGTCTTTTACGATTTCGGTTGTGTTCTCCAGCACGGCAATTTCTTTGCCTTCTTCAATCGGCTTCAGCAGCAACGCGTCAGAAATGTGCTGTGGTCGCAGATTTTCCAGCGGGTTGGGTGAAGGCTTTACAGGCTGCTGGTTGGAGCCGACATAAAATTTGCTCTTGATAGGCGAAGCCAGCTCAAACTTCTGGCCGTTGCTGACCATGTCCGCCATTACGTTGTGCAGCACCGGCACATAAATTCGCATGCGCAACATCTCAGGCTTGCGTACCAGGATCAACCCCGCAACCTGCGGATTATCTTTTACCCGGTTCTTCTTTTCTTCCAGAATTGAGCTATCAATATCGACCGTGGCTTTCATGGTCTTCAGCTTTTCCGCGTTGGTATTGATGCTTTCCACCAGTTGCTCAAGCGTAGCGTTTTTGAGCGTAGCCGTGCTGGTGCGCATTTTTACCGGGTGTGATGAGCGGAACCCGCAACCAGCGATCATCGATAAAAAAGCAATGAAGAATATGAAAGTAGTTTTGCGCAAATGAGAATGCATCCGTCCAGTCTTACAACAGTAATTTGGATGCACTTAGTATAACGGACGGAGCATCTTCCGTGGTTCCGGCAAGCCACGGCAAACAATGACATTTCGCGTCATTTCGCTGGAAGATTTAGCGAGTCATTGCCTGCACCGCGCGCCGATAGGCCTGCACGTTGGCGAGATGTTCTGAATCCGTGCGGGCAAATCGATGGTGACCCTGATTGTCGCTTACGAAAAACAGGTAATCGGTTTTCGCTGGATGCAGCGCCGCCTGCAATGAAGCTCGTCCAGGATTGGAAATCGGCCCCGGCGGCAACCCGGCGGTCCGGTAGGTGTTATATGGCGAGTCAAAATGCAGATCGGACTGGTGAATCACGCCGTTGTAGCGGTTATTCAGCAGCGCCGCATAGATGACTGACGGATCCGTGGCCAGCACCATGTGCTTTTCCAGCCGGTTGTAAAACACGCTCGCGACTTGCGGCCGTTCCTCAGGAGCGCCAGTCTCTTTTTCCACGATGCTTGCCATTGTTACCACAGCATGGAAATTCTGGTTCAGGCCAACGTCCTTCGCCGCCTGACGAAAACGGCGCACCATGGCCGCAGCCATGTCATGCAAAGACTGGGTGCGCGTAAAGTGATATGTGTCTGGAAAAAGGTAGCCTTCAAGGCTCGGCGCTTGCGGATCAAGGTCTTTAATAAGTGCCGTGTCGGTGCGTGCGACCTTCAGGAAGTCGTCTCGCTTGCCCAATTGCGCTTCTTCAATCGCCGCAGCGATGTCAAACATGTTGTAGCCTTCCGGCACAACCAGCGTTTGGAAGTAAATATCGCCGTGGGCAATGCGATCATAAACTTCGCGGGTTGTGGCGCGATGGTCAAAGGCATACTCGCCTGCCTTCAGCGGTTTGCGCCCGTGCAGGTAATGCCACGCCAGGAAAGCGTATTGGCTGCGGATGATTCCAGCATTAGCCAGAGCGGCAGCGATGTGGCGCGCTGAAGATCCAGGCTTAAGCTGCACCAATTTTTGTTGCGATGGCCCCGCCGGCAAAAGTAGCCCATACCCCAGCAGCACGCCCGCCAGCACCAGCAACAACACAACGGTTCTAAAAAGAAATTTCAACATGAATCGGTCTTTGTCGGACCTCTATATTCTAAGGGTGAATCCCCTTCGCACATCCATCTTCCCTGCTCAAGGGGCGTCACGAATGGACAATGCACTGCCGGCTCGGGCTAAGAATTTGGAAGGGATTCTTCAGCTCGGAGTTGCAATGCGTCGCTAAGGGCCGCTTGTTCAGAGTTCCACATGCAGCCTGAGCCCGGGAACAACGACCGGCCCGCGATCTTTGTTGTATCCGGGATGAGTTGCCCATTGCAGGTCAGGTGAGACATACCCCCCCGCCAGAGGTGCGCGTTGTAATAGGTTTCAAGAATGTCTTCACGCCCATAAGTCAGCCGGCCATCGCCCAGCAGAAAACCATTGCCTCCCAGCGCAAGATAAAGCTGATGCAAGCGCGAAATTCCGTTGCTGATGAAGGCCGTCCCAATCTTGTCGTTAGACCGATGCCAACGGTCCAACCGCCAGTCTGCGCCGAATTCCACGGCCTGGTCCACTTCTGTATAAGCAAAGCTCTCATTCTGGCCTTCATTCCAGCCTAGCCGGCCAAATATGCGCACGGCCTTGGTAACTTCCTGCTCCGCATTCAAACCCAAGCCATACTTGATGCGGCCCTGCCTGCGGTGAGCTTGAATGTTCGGCTGCGGATCTGTTCCGGCAAGAAACGCCTGCACTGCTTCGCGATAGCGCGCCATGTTCGCGTGATTCACAAAGGTGAGCAGCCTGATCGCAGTCTTTTTTTCTTTCTGCAGCACGGGCCTGAACTCCAGTTCAATGTTTTCTGACCGCGCCCGGGCCAAATTGAAATCGAGCTTCGGTCCATTCGCCACTTTCGGCATCAGCGCCTCAGCAAAACGCGCGCTCCAGTTATGGTCGTGATATTCCGCCATGGCGGCCACGGTGTAACCCCGTGTATCGGCCGCATAGTCGTAAGCGCCGTTATTGACCGCAGTCCAGTTCAGAAATTGCAGATGACTGTCACTGCCCACGGAGTTCACGTCAAAATAGTCGGCAAGGCTCATCTTCCCTGCGCGCAGTTCAATGCGACGCTCAGGAAGTTTCGCCAGAATCGAAGTCGGCGTGCGCTCTGAATCTTCATCATTTCCGCTGAGAGCAAACACTTGATGCAGCATGGCGCGGGCTACGTAAGGCTTCGATCCAAGCGAGGGATTGCGCACCACATCAACATTCGTGAACCCAGCCATGCCAAGCGCGTCGCTGATGCCTCGACCTCCAGCGCTCTCCAGATCGAACAGAGCCTCGGTATCCTTTGATAACTGATAGCCGGTATAGAGGGTCAGTACCCTTGAAGTCGCATGTTCGGCCCGCGAAGAAAGACTGTTTGGTCCGGAATAGAGCGCGCGAAAATCAGAATGTGCCTGAAAGACCACGTTGATCTGTCCTGATACCCACCACCGCGCTGTCGCGGAATGCGGAAAGACCATGGTTGGGGCCGCGTCCTCTGCCTGTTTGTCCTTATTCTGATCCGGCCCCTTCCCCCATAGCGGAGCCGATAGGCAACAGACAATGAATGCGAGGAAGAGCTTCTGAAATGTTCGTGTGGTCAGCAATCTCTGAATTTAACAGACTTGTCCGCTGGAGCTTTGTGAGATTAGATGATACTTCTCGACTGCATAAAGCTTTGCAGGATCAGCACCGCGGCCATGCGGTCAACGGCTTGGGTCCGTTTCTTGAGGCTGACCTCATTTTCCCGCAGAAGACGGTTGGCCTCAGCCGAGGTAAGTCTCTCATCCCATAGATGGACAGGAAGGTGAAAGCGTTTGCGCAGCTCTTCCGCAAATTCAGCCACTTTCTGCGATTGCGTGCCCTCTTGTCCGCTCATCCGCAGTGGATTCCCAAGAACAATTTCCTTGATTTCATACTGGCGGATGGTCCGCTCCAGCCGGCCAAAGTCGGCCCGATGGTTCTTGCGCTGCAGCGTCTCGATTCCCTGCGCGGTGATGCCCAACGGGTCAGTTACGGCAAGGCCCATGCGGCGGCTGCCGTAATCTATGGCCAGGATGCGTCCGGTGTCTCCCACGCGGGCGATTATACGAGTTTCTGCATCTCATCTAACCATATGGCTTCGAATCGCATTATTCCTCCAGGACCAGAGCAGCTTACGCCGGAGGAAGCCCCGGACAATCAGCTTGCCGAAAAGGAGCTGGAACAAAGAAACCAGCGCGAGCTTAATACTGCTCTGCATGGCGGAGCGGTGGCACAAGTTGTTGTCGGGGCCGCCGTAATTTTGACTATCTGCTATGTCGCCAAGCTCATCCTGATAACGCTGCTGGTCTCGGTCTTGTTTGCGTTCGTGTTGGAGCCGGTGGTGAACGTGCTGGAAAAAGTCCGTTTGCCGCGCCCAGGTGGCGCGTTTCTGGCCGTCCTGTTCATGCTGGTTCTTATGTATGCGGGAAGCTACTTTCTCTATGGCAAAGCCATGAGCTTTGTTCACGAGTTACCTAAATACTCTGCCCGCATTCGCAGCCATCTGGCCCACTTTCGCCAGCAAACCAGCGAATTAGAAAAAACCACGCAACAGGTTTTTCCGGAAGACAAGAACGCCAAGAACCCGATGCCGGTGAAAGTGGAGAACCAGGGAACACAAGGCGCGATCACAGACAAGCTCGGTGCGGTCACTGAAGTGGTGCTCACGCTCTGTTTCATTCCGTTTCTCACCTATTTCATGCTGAGCTGGCAGGAGCACGCGCGGACCAAGTCTGTGCAGCTCTTCCGCCCTGAGAACCGCAGCACCGCTTACGTTACGCTGGGGCACATTTCCACCATGATGAAAAGCTTCATTGCCGGAAATTTTCTCATCGGGCTGTTTATGGGCGTTTGCAGCGTGGTGATCTTTGGCTTTCTGGGTGTTCCATATTTCTATTTCATTGGCTTCATCAGCGGCTTTCTCAGCCTTGTGCCATACCTTGGCATCGCTGTGGCCGTGCTCCCGCCGATAGCGGCGGGTATAGGCACGCTGAGCGATACGCGGCTGCTTCTGGTGGCCATCACTGTCCTCAGCCTACACATGCTTTCCATGAATGTGCTTTACCCCAAAATCCTGGGCAAGCGTCTGCAGCTGAACCCGCTTGTAGTGACTATTTCATTGCTGATCTGGGGCTTCATTTGGGGAGCTATGGGCCTGATCCTGGCTGTTCCGATTATGGCCGCTGCAAAGATCATCTGTGACCACGTGATTTCTTTGCGCGCGATCGGGGACTGGCTGGGAGAGTAGTTTTTCTGAAATCCCGAGCGTCGCGAGGGGAGCCCTATTGCCCCGAATTTCTATTACGAGCGTGATCGCTAGTGGCCAATTTGCTATTTGTGCAGGAGGGCGCACGTAAACTTATGTAACTAAAACCCTTATATTGGGTTCCCCTTCTCCGAAATTTTCGCTATTCGCTTTTGGCGTGACTTTTCCTGCGCAAAATGCCATCCTATTTGTGGCAAAATGTAAATTGGAGATTTGGCATGGAATTAGGAAAAGTAAAACCCGAATATCGCTCCGGCCCTGCAGAAATTGCTCAGACTCCAGCGGGCCAGGAGATCCTTCCCAGCATGCGGAGGAAGCTTGGAATTCGCAGCCCATTAAAATCCGATGCTGATCTGGTGGCACTTGTCGAAGAGCGCCTTCCCGTAACCGCAATTTCGGCCCTGATGGAACATGGCATTCTGGAGAAGGAGATCTATTCCGTAATTGTTCTTCGGCGCACGCTCCAGCACCGTCGCGCCCGTAAAGAGAATTTGAGCCGCGAAGAATCGGATCGTGCCGTCCGCCTGGCCCGGTTGGTAGCCCTCACCGAAAAAACTTTTGGAGACTCCAAAAAAGGAATGCGTTGGCTGCGCTCTCCCAAGAAGCGCTTTCATGGCCGCACTGGCGTTGACATGATGGCAACTGAAGCAGGAAGCCGTTTAGTTGAAGAAACGTTGTATCAGATCGACGAAGGCATGGCTGCCTGAAAGTGATCTTGTGGCGGATCAGTAACCATGCTGACATCACTGGTATAGGTGGCCTTAAGGCTTCAGCGCGATGGCACACCCGGGGCCATAGAATTGTTTACCTCTCATCTACTCCGGCGTCTGCCCTGCTGGAAATTCTGGTCCATTTAGAGATTGAAGAGGGCCACTTACCTCGCTTTTACAAGCTTCTTGAAATCCAGGTACCTGACCATATTGGCATCGAAAAGTTAGAGGATTGGGCAAAGTTGCCGAAGGGCTGGCCGCAAAAGAAAACTGCAACCCGAGCACTCGGAGATCAATGGCTCAACCGGAATTCCGCTGCGCTTTTACAAATCCCTTCAGCCCTTGTTCCCAAGACCAGCAACTTTCTTCTGAACCCACTGCACCCGGACGCCGCCAAAATTCAAATTGTTTCTGTCTCCAGACAGGTTCTGGATCGCAGGCTTCTGCAGTAACCTACACTGCGCGACTAGTTGCGATTGCCAACTGCTTTTCCGCCCCCAGCCTGCATCGCTCCAGAGTCTCCTGCATTTGCTGGTGCAAGGCGGTCATTCGCTCACCGGTGGCATCGGCAGGCACATACATGGGGCCGCTCCCGTAGATCATTGCCTTTGAAAATGGTTTGGGAATAATCATCCGGTCCCAGGAATTCAGGATCCACGCCCGCTCCACCGCAACATAAAAGCAATTAATTGATACGCCGGTTTTCTTTGCCAGCAGGACCGGCCCCGGCTTGGCAACGTAGCGAGGCCCGCGCGGTCCGTCGATGGTAAATACGACGCCGTGTCCCTGCTCCAATTGCTGGCGCATGCCGATCAAAGCTCCAACGGCTCCGCGCGAACTCGATCCTCGCACCGCTGTGAAACCCAGCTTTTGAATGATGCGGGCAATGTATTCACCGTCAAAGCTTCGACTGGTCATGACGGCCAGCCCTTTATTGCGGAAACGGTAGGTTGCCGGAATCACAGCCCGATGCCAGAAGCACCAGATCACCGGCGGTCCCACGCCATAGGAATCAGCAACGCAACCGGGTTCAAGAAAGGCCTTATAGCGCAGGGTTGCGCCGATCACACGGACTAAAAGGTATCCGGCCCATGAAATCAGCCAGATTTTAATGCGTTCGCTGAAGGAGAATGTACGCGTGCTTTCCTTGCTCTCGCGTCTGATTTCGGCCTGCGCAGCATCGCTCACGATTCTGATTGTATAAGGCCTGCAAAGATAGCCAGGACACAAAACTTCGTGCGTAATCTGCTTTCATCTGCGAAATCTGCGGCTATCTACGCGTACTTAATCCACTTCATGATTTCCGGCAGGTTCGGCTTTTTGCCATACATCAGGATGCCTACGCGGTAAATGCGCCCACAAAGCCAGATCATTCCATAGATGGTCGCGAGCATCAGCCCTATTGAGAGCCCGATCTGCCATGCGGGTGTGTCGCCACCCTGCATCGCAATGCGGCTGAACATCACCAAAGGCGCGGTAAAAGGAAAGAGCGAGCCAAAGACCGCTATCGACGAATTGGGATGGGTGAAGATATTGGTGATGAAGATGATGGCAAGGATCATCGGCATCATCACCAGGAACTGCATTTGCTGGGCTTCCTGCTCCGAATTGACCATGGAGCCGACAGCCGCGCAAAGCGTGCTATACAGAACATAGCCGAGCAGGAAGAACACCACAAAATATACAAGCAGCATGGGATTCATGGCGGCCTTCACCTGTTTAAGCATGCCGGAGGTCACCACGGCGTAACCGGCGAAAGCAGCCGCCGCCGCGGCCCAGATTCCCACTTGTGTCAATCCTACGGCCCCCACGCCCACGATTTTTCCTGCCATCATTTCCTTTGAGGTTGCGGTGGAGAGCATCACCTCCATGATGCGCGAGGTCTTTTCTTCCAGGATGGAGCGCATCACGTTGATGCCATAGAGCAGCACGGTCATATACATCACCATGACCAGAGCCAGCGTAGCTATGAACATACTTTCAGGATTAGGCGCATTCTTGCCCCTTGGGCTTACCGGCTCCACGTTCACGGGCTGTAGAGCGGCGTCAATATCGGTTTCCTGCAAACCTTTGTCTTTTAGAGCCTGGCGGCGCAGCGCGTCGCTTACCGTCTGGCCCAGGATTCCATTTTCGATAAAGCTGGAGGTGTCGTTGGTGACGAAGTCAAGCTTTCTGGCGGCGATGGCATCCGGCGTGGCCCACAGAAAACCATCGAGTTGCTTCTGATTGACCTTTTGCGTGAGCGCTTCTCTCTCCGCCGTCGTGGCATTCGTGCTCACGTCCACGCTGAAGTGGGTAGGAGGCAGGCCGCGCTTGTTCGCCGCTTGATTATCCTGCTTATTCACTTGCTGGTCCTGGCGCTGCTCAATGCG
This sequence comes from Terriglobia bacterium, assembly GCA_963831465.1. Lineage (GTDB taxonomy): Bacteria > Acidobacteriota > Terriglobia > Terriglobales > Acidobacteriaceae > Angelobacter. The sequence goes on from CAWHQH010000020.1 coordinate 34,821, forward strand.
GCTACGGATCATCTCCCCTGTGTCGCGGTCCCCCGCCACCACTACCATGCGCTTGGTTTCATTGGAGCCCTTGTTTATCAGCAGCGTGGGTAGGACAGTGACGCCGAACATCAACGCCGGGATGAAAAAGGTCATGATCACAAAGGCGCGCGAGCGCACACGTTCCAGGTATTCACGCTTGGCGATGATAAGAATGTTACGCATTGGTTTTGCCCACCGTATTGATGAATATTTCTTCCAGCGACGGCTCCATGAGCTCGAACTTGTTCACCCTTGATCGCGCAGCCACCATTTGCAGCAGTTGCTGCGCGTCCGCGCCCGGCGCCAACCGCACTTCAACGTAATTGCCGTAATTGTTATAGGCGCTCACCAGGGGGTTCTTCTCCAGAAAGTCGCCATTCCCCTCATACTCAATCTGTACGTTATTTTTGCCGTAGCCAGCTTTGATGGTCTTGAGATCGCCCTGCAGCACGGCATTGCCTTTATCAATGAGGCAAATGCTGTCACACAGCTTTTCCACCTGGTCCATGCGATGGGTTGAAAACAGAATCGTCTTACCTTGTTTCTTCAGATCAAGCATTACGTCTTTGAGCAGTGTGGCATTGACCGGATCCAGCCCGAAAAACGGCTCGTCCATGATGATGAAATCAGGATCATGCAGCAATGCAGCAACAAACTGGATCTTTTGCTGCATGCCTTTGGAAAGCTCTTCCACCTTTTTTTGCAACCACGCGTCGATTTCCAGCCGCTTGCACCACTCCGTGGCTTGCTGCCGCGCATTAGCGGCCGTCATGCCGTGTAATTCACCCAAAAAGATCAATTGTTCTATGATCTTCATTTTTTTGTACAACCCGCGCTCTTCCGGGAGATAGCCGACTTTGTTCAGGCTCTTGCGCTCAAACGGCCTGCCAAAAAGATTGATCTGGCCGGAATCCGGCGCGGTGATGCCGATCATCATGCGGATGGTGCTGGTCTTGCCCGCGCCATTTGGCCCCAGCAGGCCAAAAACGCCTCCCTGTGGAATGCTGAAAGAGAGGTTATTTACGGCCACAAACTGGTCGTAGGATTTGCAGACGTTACTCAGTTCAATTGTTTGCATGAAGAAGGGTCCCTGCACAGAATGTTATACGGTCGGGATATGCCAAAGTTACACAATTTCGAGATATTGGTCGATCCAGCCGCGGACCTTCAGGCGGCGTTCGTCAGTCCCGTCAAAGCGCATGCCATAAACTTTGTCGCTCTCGCGGTACCAGCATACGAACGCCCGAACATGTAACTTTTCTGCTCCGGGCAGCGTCAGGGTAAGGCGGATGGCATCGGATTTCGGCAATGGGGCCAAGCATCGTATGGAGATCCCCCCGGAGCTGACTTCTACCGTTGTCCCGACTACCGGCCGTCCATTGATATCGAATTCTGCGTGCGAAGCAACCGGAATTCGCACATAGCGCCGTAGTTCATGGATCACCAACAGGTGCGTGGCGCGGACCACCTTGAGCACGCTCTGGCGATCCAGCGGCTCATCTAGCACGGCGTTGATTCCATAGCTCGAATACCGTAGCGCTTCTTGCGTATTTCGCGCTATACCGTAGATTACAAGGCGGCGGTTTGAAGGCGAGTTGCGCGCTGCTTTCAATATCCTGTCCGCTTCAGGGTCATAAAGCCGCAGCACACAGGCCTCAAATTTCTGGCGATTCAGCAGCATTATCGGATCGCCATCAGCCGGCACAACCGTAATCCCAAACTGGCGAAAACAATCATTGAGGAAAGTATTACAAGCGGGATCGATATGGATGCTGGCGATCCTGGCAGTGATCTTGCCCGAAATGGCCGCGACTGTGGTGCTGCTCATATCTCCCTGGATTCTATGATCTGGAGGCGGAAAACTCTTTCTTCATGTCGGCCGATGCGACCTTATTACGGCCCAACTGCTTTGCCTGATATAGGGCTGCATCCGCTGCTGCCACTACTTCATCGCGCGTCACGCCGTGTGCTGGATAGTCGGCCACTCCGCAGCTGATGGTAACAGGCCGGGGCACTCCGGGGAAAAAATGGGTCTCCACCTGGCGGCGCAGTTTTTCCGCAACCCTGACCGCGCTTTCTCCGCTTGTTTCCGGAACCACAATGGCAAATTCATCGCCGCCATAGCGGCACACCATATCCATCTTGCGCAGTTGCTGCTTCAGGATGGTGGAAACCGAGCGGAGCATTTCATCGCCCAGGAGATGCCCGAATTCGTCGTTCATTTTCTTAAAGTGGTCTATATCCACCATGATCACGGACATACGGCCCTGGAAGCGGCTGGCGCGCTCCAACTCTTCCACAATGCGCATCTCGAAAAACCGGCGGTTGTGGATTCCCGTGAGACCATCCACATAGGCAAGCTGCTTCATGCGATCAAAGTTGTGCGCGTTCTGTATGGCGGCCGCGCAGATGTCCGCCACAGATTCAAAGGGCTTAACGTCATCATGATCGAATGCATTTTTCTGTGCGCTATCCAGCGCCAGAACGCCGAGCTTTTCACCAAAGATCACCAGCGGAACGCACATTTCCGACTGCGTCTCTGCAAAACCCGCTATATAGCCGTCAACGTTGTTAACGTCATTTTCAACCACGCTTCTTCCTGACGTCATGGCACGAGCCGCCAGTCCGGCGCCGGGAGAAAGAATCTCTCCCATGCTGAGGTTTGCCGTGAGACGGCCTTCATGCGCGCGCACCCGCAGGGTGTCACCTTCAGCCAGCAGCACCGCGGCATGGTCAATGCCAAACAAATCCATCAAGAGGCGGCAAACCACGGTGAGTAGTTCGTCCAGATCCAGCACGCGTGTGGTCTTCTTGGCCACGGCATTGATGGCCTCAAGCTGCTTTGTCCGGCGGCGTTCCGCAGAATATAGCCGGGCATTTTCCAGGGCCATGGAAGCCTGCGTGGAAAACAGTGTAAGCAAATCGATTTTTTCCAGATCAAAGTAGTCAATCTGGTCACTCTGAAAATCGAGCACGCCAACCACGTCATCGCGGACCATCAACGGGATCGCCACTTCAGACCGGGTTTCATCCACCTTCCGCAGATAGCGCGGATCTTTTGTGACATCAGGCGCATAGACCGGTCTTTTGATTTCCGCCGCTGCCCAGGTCAATCCTTTGCCTTTAGGAATCCGATAGCCCACATCGAGATTGCTGCGACCAAGGTGGGCACGGACCTGAAGCTCCTGTCCGGACTTATCCATCAGAAGCACGGCCCCATTCTGCAACTGGAAGAAATCACGGATAATAGTGAGGATGCGGTTCAGCACCTCGTCCAAATCAAATGTAGACAAGATCGCCTGACTGGCGTCATACAAAATAGCTATCTTTTGCATCGACTCGAGCAAGACGAATCCTTTTCCAAAAATAAGATTTGGACTACGCGGCTCCCGGCGGGGATTGACTTAACCATCCGGAGGGGATGTGAGCACGTAAAGCCTGGTAATTCAGCGTTAGCCAATTTTATAGCGAAAAGGCAACCGAATGAAAGGTGATTTTAGTCACAGCCCCCAAGTGTTTGATCTAAGGGATTGGACCCAGTTTCCGGCTTGGGAATGAGCTTTTTTCGGCTACACGGGGCTGAATTTGCTAAGAATTTCCTTGTAAATACAGCGCTTCCGGGGCTTAGCTCAATGAGAAACGCCCCGGGCCTTTAGATGGCGCTCTCCATAGAGGCTATCGCTTTAACAGGTCCACTGGCTCGTGGATGTCTGATACGCGGAAATACTTTGCCAGCGACGGGTGCTTCCTGGCCACTTCCTCATACATCGCATAGGCAACGTTGCGGTAGGAAAAGTGTCCCGCCGCACCGCTGCGCAATTCGGATATGTAGAGCGCTTCGGCAAAATCCATCTTAAACAGCGTCCGCTTGCGGAATGCCATGGGTAAGAGGTAAAGCTCTGCATGTGTTCCTGCCGCGTTGCACTTGTCGCTGGCGTGGATCGCTTTCTGGATCGCAGCGTTGTAGCGTGCATCCAGTCCTGCTTCCTTGATGTCCGGTGGCGTGTCATAGCCATGATGGCGGGTAAAACCTTGCTCAATCTGTGTGCAGCGGCGGTGGCGATGCATGTCGCGGAAGCCGCCTATATCCATCAGAATGTCAAACTTGAATTGCTGCCCGGCATGGAAGCTCCGCAACAGCTCATCATGCCGCCCGCGATGGCGCATTCCCAAGTCGATGATCTCGCTGCGTTGCTTCGCTGTGAGTGCCTGCACCCGCTCGGTAACCTGCCGGTAGGAGTAATGGCATGCCGAATACAGCAGAGTAGCAGCTATTTCTACCTCTAGTGGCTGCTCTTCCACCAAATCGACGATCTTAGGACTGTGTTCAAGCGGCACGCCTTCCATCAATTCCGCTGCAGCGTGCTCTAACTCAGTTCGCGTCCGGCTTTCGTACTCGCTGGCATTGGCGTACTTGACCAGCGTAGGCGCAACGCGCGTAGGACGCAGAAGCTGTTGCTCGGCCTTGGCGCCAAGATCGGGATTACTTGCCTTGATCTCCTCCACCAGCATGCGCATGGATTCAGCCTGGACGTTATACGAAGGCTCGCGGGCCGCATCTTTCAGCAGCGCTCCCAGATGCCGGACCTCAGCATACGGACTCGACAGCAGCCGCGCAATCTGCGTCTCCAAGGTACGCGCGTTGACGATCTGGCCCAGCGACGTGTTTGTGGCCAGCGGCAGAAGGTAGCGGGAATTATCGAACGCGCGTGCGCGGAGCGTTCGCGTGTACTGGTCTTCCGCCATTTCTTGCGGGCGAGGAGTTTTGCCGGTGTAGTAGCGCAGCATCTCGTGCGTTAAGGCTTCATACTCGGCAAAAAGAAAATCGATGGTGGCGCAATATTCGGCGCCGGCGGCGGCGTCTGCTTTGAAATCGGGAATAAAATAGCCACTTTTCTTAAAATTCTGGTAGCGCGTGGAGCGCTCTTGTCCGTCCCAGCGCTGCTCATCCACCAGCACAATTGCCGCCAGAATCGACAGCTTTTCAATGGCAAAGGCCAGGTGCGCCAGATCGGCAATCGAGCGATGTCCGTATTGAAAATAAAAAGTGTTGAGGAACTGCTCCGCTTTTTGCTCGCTGATCTCCTTGAGCGATTCCTTCATGGAAAGCGCCGACCGCGAATACTTGGCCATGGCATAGGCCTGCACTTCAGGCTCAACGCCATGCACGGCAAACACGTTGACCTGAGGGCGGGAACTGGCCTCGTTTTTTTCTGTCGCAGTTGGCTTGGCCGTGGGATCGGGCATGAGAGATTGATTTTAGTTCATTCCTCGCAGGTAGGAGTTTTCATTTTTCTGGTGTCCATACCGTGTTTTCTCCTCTGAGCGCGCCTGGTGGCGTGAATGGGCAATCAGCGGAGCAGTAGCCTTGACGTCCCTGAATGATGAGCAAAGTCAACGCGATCCAGTCAGAGAGGTTGTGCGAGCGATGTGGTGCTTTGGGCTCATGTGAGCAGGCCGGAGAGGTCCCTGTTTTTGGCTTGCTGACACTGTTCGTCTATTACCGCAAACGCTCTGCTTGTGAAATAATCGTGGGTTTGCCCGAAGACATCAAAGCATGTAGCACAGGCACTCTTGCCTGTGCTGGCGTAAAGCATAGCTTCGCTCGATCAATCGTAAAATGGTGGGAGCGGAGAGACCTAGAAGATTTGGGCGGCGCGCCTGGATCGCCGAGCTGCAAGCGCCAAGGCAGGAGACAACTTTTAGTGGACGAAGCCGCAGAAGCGGATTGGAGCGTAGCGACATAAATGATGGACTTTCAGCTTACTGACGAACAATTACAGCTCAAGAAATCCGTGCGCGAATTTGCCGAGCGCGAAATCCTTCCCAACGTGATGAAGTGGGACGAAGCAAATCAATTCCCCATGGAAACGATCAAGGAACTAGGGCGCATGGGCGTGCTGGGCATCATCTTTCCCACCGAGTACGGCGGCGCGGGCCTGGGCTACGTGGAATATGTGATCGCCATTGAAGAGCTTTCCCGCGTGGATGGATCGGTGGGCATCACCGTGGCAGCGCATAACTCGCTCTGCTCCAACCATATTTATCTTGCGGGCGATGAGGAGCAGCGGAAGAAATATGTTCCCAGGCTGGCCACCGGAGAGTGGCTGGGCGCTTGGGGCTTAACTGAGCCGGGCTCCGGCTCAGACGCTGGCGGCGCGCGCATGAGCGCAGTGCGCAAAGGCAAAAATGGCGGCTGGGTGCTTAACGGCACCAAGACTTTTATCACCAATGGACACTATGCTGACGTTGCCGTGGTGATCGCCGTGACGGACAAGACTGCGAACACGCATGGGCTCTCCGCATTTATCGTGGAAAAAGGGACCAAGGGCTTTCGCCCTGGCAAAAAAGAAAATAAGCTGGGCCTGCGCGCCAGCGATACCTCTGAGTTGATCTTTGAAGATTGCCATGTGCCGGAAGAAGCCCTTGTAGGCGGAGAAGGCCAAGGCTTTGTGGACGCAATGCGCGTGCTCGATGGCGGCCGCATCTCCATAGCCGCCCTTGGCCTGGGGATGGCGCAAGGCGCGTATGAAGCAGCACTCAAATATTCCAAGCAGCGACGGCAGTTCGGAAAAGCCATCAGCGAATTTCAGGCCATACAATGGAAGCTGGCGGACATGGCCACGGAAATTGACGCCGGGAGGCTGCTCACGATGCGCGCTGCCTCCATGAAAGACGCAGGGATGAAGACGACGCAGGAATCCTCAATGGCCAAGCTTTATACCGGCGAAGTTGCCGTCAAATGCGCGAATGAATGCGTGCAGATTCACGGCGGCTATGGGTTCATTAAGGATTATCCGGCAGAAAAGTTTTATCGCGACGTGAAGCTCTGCACCATCGGCGAAGGCACCAGCGAAATCCAGCGGCTGGTGATTGCCCGGCAGTTGCTGAAGGATTGAAGCGCATGAGTTTCAGCGCAAGAGTTGAAGGCCAATTCTCCTTAAGAGTCCTTTGCGCCCTTTGCGGTGAAATTTAAACATTAGGATCGAATTTGCATTTATCGGAAACACTCCAACATTGGGTTGATCGCATACGCGGCGGCGACGTGCGCGCGCTGGCCCGCGCCATCAGCACTGTTGAAGATAATCGTCCTGAATCCCGCGAACTGCTAAAAGCTCTTTTTAGCTTCACCGGAGGCGCCCGCGTGATCGGCCTTACCGGGGCTCCCGGCGCGGGCAAAAGTACGCTGGTCGATCAGCTTGCGCGTGAATATCGGAAGCAGAAACGAAGTGTTGGCATTCTCGCCGTGGATCCCACCAGCCCATACACCGGCGGCGCAATCCTGGGCGACCGTATACGCATGCAGTCTCATCATGCTGATCCTGGGATTTACATTCGCAGCATGGCCACGCGGGGCAATCTCGGGGGGCTGGCCCGTGCCACCACCGATGCAGCAACGGTACTTGACGCTGCAGGCAAAGACATCGTCCTGATTGAAACAGTGGGCGTAGGCCAGGATGAAATTGATATCGTGCGCCTGGCTGATGTGACCGTTGTGATTCTTGTCCCCGGCATGGGTGACGACGTGCAGACCATCAAGGCCGGCATCATGGAAATTGCCGATCTCTTTGTCATCAACAAAAGCGACCGTGAAGGCGCAGACCGCGTTGAGCGCGAGATACGCTCCATGCAGTCTCTGGCTATACGCTCCGACAAATGGACGCCGCCGATCATCAAGACGGTAGCCATGGATGGCCGTGGCATTCCTGAACTGGCAGCGGCCATTGTGAACTACGAGCAGTTCCTGGAACAAAAGGATCTTTTATTAAAGAAGAAGATTTCAAGCTGGCGCGAGCGGTTGATCGAGATGCTGCGCGACGGACTGATGGAACGGCTCTTGAGCGAACGCCTGCCGGAAGAGGAGATTGCCCGTCTCGCAGCCGAAATCGCGGAGCATAAGCGCGATCCTTATTCGCTAGTGGAAGAGATTGGGGATTGAAGACAAAACCCACCACGGAGACACGGAGACACGGAGAAAAGAAAAGGTTCGAGCGGAGTAACAATATCAATCGTGATTATCTGTTCGGGAAGCGCGAATTCGCGGAGAGCTAATATTTAAGAGCCAAGAGCTAATGGCTAAAAGCTAATGTCGAATAGCCAATGGCCAACGGCCGCAATCCGGAGCTAGCGGCTAGTAGCTACAAGCCAGGAGCTGTTTATGCACACCATTGATCATCTCGGAATCGCGGTTAAATCGCTGGCGCAGGCGCGCAAATTTTATGAACAGCTCGGTCTTGACGTCCTGAGCGAAGAGACTGTGCCGCATGAGAAGGTCAAGGTTGCGATGATTCCGCTGGGCCAGAGCCGCATTGAACTGCTGGAAGCCACGAGCCCCGATTCGGTGATCGCCAAGTTTGTAGAGAAGCGGGGCGAGGGGCTGCACCACGTCGCCATCCATGTCCCTGATCTCACGCAGGCCGTGGAGAATCTCAAGAAGACCGGCACGCGCTTTGTTTCGGAGGGAATCAAGATCGGCGCCGGCGGGCATCTTTACGTTTTTGTCCATCCCTCGAGCACCGGCGGCGTTCTGCTGGAGTTGGTGCAGGACGTGCCGGAAGGGGTTTGAGTAAATTGCCGGATTGAAAATACAGCTGCTCCGGCTGCTTTTCTCCATTATTGTGGGTCACATCAGAATTCCATCCCTGCACTGCTCTACCCAGCGGATCCCGTCATCCGACATCTCGGACCGATTCTTATCAAGAAAATCCTGCACAAGCTTACGTATCCCAGGATGATGAAGATGCGCCAAGCCGTGCAGAGCATACTCCTGCGTTCGATCATCTGGAACCGCCAGAATTTTTACCAACGTATCAAACATTGAATTCAGCAACGTTCGCTGCTCAAGGTTCAGGTGGGCAACATCTCCTTCCGGAGTCTTTTTTTCACAGTAATGCAGATATTCCCAGAAGCCACTGACTACAAAATCCCACCACATGCTAAAGCAGTTTTCCATAACCTGCACTTGTGATCTTGCAACGAAATCGGAATAGACGAAGAACATCGAACGGATGCAGGCCACTCGCGCAGACAATGGTATCGATGAGAGCCAAAGATACTTGTGTAACTCGAAAGGGCTCGGGCCGAACATGGCCCAGATGCCGCCATTAATCTGAGGCAATGAGAACTTTGAAGCTACTTGTGAGAAGTGAGTAAAGAGCCGCGTCATGTGTTCGACGATGGTCTGTGGAGCCGCAACACCCTCGTCGCCGAGACTGCTCAAACTGGCAAGATCGGGGTCCCAATGCCAAAACTCTTCAGTTGCGATGTCGTGATCGAAGAAGAAGCTTACAAATTCATCAAAACTGAACTGAGAAAAGTCAAAAAGCGCGCGATCGTCGTTCATAGGCCCAGTATACTGTCGCATCGGATAATAGCCGAGATTTCGCCTAATCCATTTTGTTGCAGTTACCGCATTACGCGCTACCTCTGTTCCGTCAGGAGCCCCAATGTATCGAACGCTGCATGCCATTCCACTCCAGTTTCCAGCATTGCTTCTCCGGATGTGGTTCCTAATGAACCGCATCCCACCGCTTCTGCTCTGTCAGCAGGCCCAACTGATCCACTCCCGACAAGCGCAGATCATCCACTGCCTCGACTAAGGAGCCATACTTGGCGCGCGCGTCCGCACGTACGTAGACAATCTTGTTGGCGCGATTACTCAGCCGGTCGCTGAGTTCTTGTTTCAGGATTTCGCCGGTGACCCTCTCGCTTCCTAAGAACATTTGGCCATCGCGCATAATCGAGAGAATCAGCGCATCCGCTCTGTCGGCATCCGACATCGCAATCGGATTCGCCGCCCTCGCAAGATCCACCGGAACACCGGGATGCAACATCGGCGTAATCACCATAAAAATAATCAGCAGCACCAGCATCACATCCACCATGGGCGTTACGTTGATGTTGGAATTAATTTTTGCGCCTTCATTGCGTAAGGAAATCGCCACGTCGCACTCCTTGTCCGTGATGTCCTGTTGCGTGTCAATGATTAATGCTTTGCCACAACGGCACGCTTCAAAAAATAGTCCACTAGTTCGCTCGATGAATTGTCCATCTCCACGTCGAACGCCCTGATCTTGGTGGTGAAGTAGTTGAACATCATCACCGCCGGAATCGCCACGGTAAGGCCGAGTGCGGTTGTGACCAGCGCTTCAGAAATACCTCCGGCCACGGCGCTGATGCCGGTAGCATTCTGCCCCTGAATTTCGCGGAAAGCATCAATGATCCCGATCACGGTTCCCAGCAGCCCGACGAACGGCGCGGTTGATCCAATAGTGGCCAAGCCGCTCAGGCCACGCTCCAGTTCGGCATGGACAATCGCCGAAGCCCGCTCCAGCGCGCGGCGGCTCGCCTCAATCTTATCGCCCGGGAATTCTTCAGATTGATCATGCGCGCGGAATTCCTGCAAGCCTGCGTTTACTACCTTGGCCAGATGGCTTTTCTTGCTGCGCTCAGCCACGCGGATCGCCTCGTCCAGCTTGCCTTCACGCAGCGCTCCGGCAACAATCGGAGCAAACTGGCGCGACTGCTTGCGCGCCGCCTGAAAAGCGAGCCAGCGGTCCATCATCACGCCAAGCGACCACGCCGACATCCCCAGCAGGATAATGGCGATGGTTCGAGCCGGCCATTGCATGTGCAGCCACATTTGCCAGAGATTGAATGGCTGCGTGCCGCCAGTGGATTGCAACAGCAGTAAGGCGGCCATGGGCGTTTTTAAGAAGATGAAACTGGCAAGATTCGCGACGAGCATAGGTGACAATCCTCCAGGAATTTAACGGCCAACTGTTCAAGCCGCTGGATGTTTTGACACCGTAAGAACCGCTTTTGCTCCCGAGGGAAATGGACTTGGTAGCTTCCTCTTCTTTCAGGGTCCCCTCTCTCCTGGGGACATAGAAGAACACCTGATTGACGGGCTGCTGAGCCGCAACTAAGCTTCTGCTATGCGCTCCCGCCGGACGTCTGTTTTATTTTTTTCCCTAATCAGTCTCGCCTTGTCTGAACAATTTTACGGCCAAGGGACGCGGACGCGAGCGTGCGTGGCTTTTGCTTCTGATGGCGCCGTGGCCACGGGCACAGTCAAGACGGACGAACTTGAGATGAGGTTGAAACTGTCTGGCGCACCGGCTGTGACGGCACACGTCTCGATCCCTAATGCCCGAAACTGCGAGGAAAAATTCAGCAACGATGGAAAGTGGCTGGCCACAATGGTCCTGGGCAGTGAACTGACGGTTGTAATTCATGACGGCAAGACCGGGAGCATACACAAGCAGTTTTCTTCGGCGTGGCGGCAACTCGCTAATCGGCCTTTTGAGTGGGCCTACATGTCCTACTTTTTAGGTGGATTCCTTCCCGATGATTCTCTCGTCCTGTGGCGATACGTTCCTCAAGCCGTTGCAGATCCTGCCGACGAATCCCATGTAAATTTGCACCTGCAACGCTGGAGTGTTGAAGGTGAGCTGCTTTCTGAGGTGGACCTTGGAGCGGTTAGTTCCAGCGTGGGCGGACGGCAGCCTATCTTGGCGGATGGGCTCGGGTTGCTCTGGCTGCCTGAAACATGCCGCTCCACTTGTTATCACGGGATTAGAGTTTCCGGAGCGCAGATTCAGAATAAGGGCGATCTTACGTTGCCTGACGACACTGCGGTATCCCCGCCCCACTGCCCGGCAAGAATGAAATGCTTACCGTGCTTGGAATACAGGGAACAGCGCAGAAGGCAACGTTGCTCGACTCATCCGGACGAATACAAGAGCTAGTCAGATTGCCATACGTTCCCAATCTGTTTGGGCCGTTGGTGCCAGATTGGTTCGGCGTTGAGCAACCGGCAATATCATCTGACGGCGAGACCGCCGCTGTGGCACGGACGCGTGTGGCATGGGTGCTGGTGGATACAGACCGCGATTGGGGAAGCGAGATTGTCCTGCTGAACACGCACCCATTGGCCGTCGCCACTGTTCTGAAAACAGGTAAAGGCGGAATCGGCGCAATCGCTGTTGACCATCGCAATGGCATGGTGCGTCTGGTTGGGTTCTGGAAAGAACAGTGGCATGACTTGAAATATGATGAACAGCACCCTCGCAAATGGATCAAAACCAAAGACTGATCGCAATCGTGGACCTGACATAAGTTATTCTTGCTATAGGGCTCCCTCGCTCCGCTCGGGATTTTAGACAAAATGCTCATTCTCGCCATCGACACATCAGGTCTATCCGGCGGCATCACGCTGGCCCAAGCTGACGCTGGATCGTTCCGTGTGATTGAGTCGGCGGGAATTGCCGGGGGAACTTTTTCTGCACAGCTTATTCCCACGCTGGCCGCGCTGCTAAAAAAACATGGTTACGGCGTGAAGGATCTGGGAGGATTTATCGCGGCTTCAGGGCCAGGATCATTTACCGGACTGCGCGTAGGACTGAGCGCGATCAAAGGGCTGGCGGAAACGTTGCATAAGCCGATTGCAACCGTGTCTGTGCTGGAAGCTCTGGCATCGCTGGCTGAGGGCGAAGGAAAGATTGCCCCGGCTATTGATGCCGGGAGAAAAGAAGTTTTTCTTGGCTTGTATCAAAAAAATGAAGATGCGTCTGCGGAAAAATCTGCTCCGCAACGCAGTACACAGTCCGCTCACGCGCTAATCAAGCAACGCGAAGAATTGCTCACGCACCAGGATTTTCTGGCGACGCTTGCGACAGAACGCCCTGCGGCGATCATTACTAGCGATGCTGCACTGGCTGAGCTTGCTTCAAACTCGCACTCGGCAATTGTTGTTGTGACAGCTCCGGGCAGCGAAGTGATTGCGCGCATCGGCGCCGGAAAATTGCTTGCGGGTGAAACCGTTTCAGTGGAAGCGTTGGATGCGAACTATCTGCGGAGATCCGACGCTGAAATTTTCTTCAAAGGAAAGCGCTGAAATGTTTGGCGAAAAAATTTGCGGCGCACACATCATCCGGGTAAATATCGCTAGCGGTTGCATTATCGAGGTCAGCATCACCGGAGCAAGACTCCCGTGAGCATTGTGCACGTGCGTCCGGCCAGACCGTCTGACCAGCCGCGCCTTGTGGAAATCGCGGCACACTCCGCCACCGCCGCGCAATGGAACCAGGCTGAATACCTCAAGTTTTTAACCTCGGAGGAATCGGCCTCACAGTCCGAAGGCGGTCTCCCTGTCATTGATCCACGGAGTGAAGCCCAGTCCCGAACTGCCCTGGTAGTGGAGCAGAATGCAAACGTCGTCGGTTTCATCGTTGGCCAGCAGTTAGAGGACGAGTGGGAGATTGAAAACATTGCAGTTACGGGAGCTGCACGGCGGCGCGGACTAGGCTCCCGGCTTGTCGGCGAGCTGCTTGACGTGGTTCGCGGTCGCGGCGGAAAGAGCGTTTTGCTTGAAGTGCGAGAGTCCAATCGCGCTGCCAGGTCTCTTTATGAGAAATGGGGATTTTTAGAGGTTGGACGCAGAAAAATGTACTATCAAAGTCCGCCGGAGGATGCCCTGGTTTTGGAATTTAAATTTCCATAAGACAGGCCCTTTTTGATTGAACCAGCCCTGCGCGTGTGTTAACGTTCGATGAAAGAACACGCAGGAGGTTCTTCAAGAATGGTGGATTCCGTTCGCGAACAGCTTCTCGCCAGCCACGAAGAGTTTCGTCGGCTGGCCCAGGAACACACTCAATACTGCCAGCGCCTTCACTCCCTAATCGAGAAAAGATACTTGACGGAAGATGAAAAGCTGGAAGAAGTGCGCATAAAGAAGGTTAAACTCCGGTTAAAAGACCAGATGCACATGATCGAGCAGGATTACGTTCGGTCACATCACGGGCAAGTCGCTTAAGCTTCTTACCCGGCCCAAGCCCTGATCTCACAGCCTCTCCTCGAACGGAGGATTTATCCGTTAGGAGAGGTTTGTTATTTGTGCCGCTATTCCGCGCCGTCTTACATGGAATTCCTAAAATTTTGGAGGGCGTATCTGGTCCTAGCGATATTTCGCCCGAGGATCCAACGCAGGATTTGACTTTGACGCCATGGCGGCGCGCTGTTTCCGGAATTCCGGGACGACCACGGCCTGCTCGATGAGCGGAACGTTCAACGCAGCCAGCTTGGCGGCCAGTCGAGTGGCGTTGCCCTGCTGTCCATTCTTGTTATAAGCAGCAATGAGGGCGCGCATGGAGATAGCGTTTTGATCGTCATCCTCAAGATAGTTCACGGCTTCTGCAAATTTGCCTTGAGTGAGCGACATGGTTCCGGCTGCGCCATGGAATGCGTCGGTAATGATGCCGTCAGCGTCATTGGCTTCAGACAAAGTTTGCAGTTGCTTGAGCGAGGCGGCTGCGAGTTGGGCGTTATTATCGGCCAGGGCGCGCTCCACGCGAGTGCGAAGCACCTGGGCCAGTTCCTGGTTGAGCAATGATTGCGGAACTTTATGCGCTTCGTGGAGTGCAGCTTCAGCCTTGCCCAGCAGCGCGAGTGACGCTGCGCCCTCAAGCTGGTACAAAGACATGCTGCGATACGCTTCAGCTTCAACGTTGGCAAAATCTTTGGCGTGGGCCTGCTCGGCTACGGCGGTGAAAGCTTTGTCGGCGCCGGCCAGGTCGCCTTCACGGACATACGTTGCGGCCACCTGCAATGACCACACGACTTTCTGCACCGGAGATGCAACTTCAATGGCCTTGGCATATTCGGTGCGGGCTTTTTGCTGGTCGCCCATCAGAGCGTAAGTATCGCCCAAACCAAGTTGCGATTCATGGAATGAGGAATCGATCTTGAGCGACATGCGGTAGTGCGTCAGCGCGTCTTCAAATCGTCCGGACATGCGGGAGATTTCCGCGAAAGAATCCTGCGGGTTAGGCTCATTGGGAACGAGTTCGGTATAGCGCTTGATGTCGGCAAAAGCTTTGTCAAAGTTGCCCTGGCGAGCATAGCAATAGGCCGCTTCGTTATAGGCATCGGCAAATTGCGGATCGATCTTCATGGTCTGCTCAAACATGGCGATGGCGCGCTGCGTCTGGCTGCGGTCAAGCTGCAACCACCATCCGGCCAGCCAGTGCAAATGCTTGTCATTGGGATAGCTGGTGAGCGCTTCATTCATGGCCTGGATCGCCGGGACCCAGTTGGCCTGGCTCGCATTGGCCAGCCAATCGATGACAAGTTTTTCTTCCGGCCCGGCCGAAGCGCGCGTAGCCAGGGCTTTTTCACGCTCGGCTACCTGCTCCGTTGGGTCCTGTGAAAAGAAGGTGAGAAAGATGTGGCCCAGGGCAAATTGCGGATCGGCCTGCACGGCCTTGCGGAAACTGTCCAGGCCATCCTGCGTGTGCAGCATCTCCATTTTCTGGATGCCTTTTTCAAAGAGTACGTGCGCCTGCGGCGATTTGGTGGAAATATGCATGCCTGTTGCGCTTTCATGCGCGAAGGCTTGCAGCCCAAACACTGTGAGCAGCGCCAGAATAGAAACCTTGATCCGCGTCATCTGTAACTCCTTGAACCCTGAACCTCGAACTCATGAACCTCGAACTCATGACCGCTTCTGCCGCTGGTTATGCCAGCGCGCCGGCGGTTGTGGCTAATTGCCCTTCAGAAAATATCCCTGCTCCAGCGGAAGCTTGCCGTCAACTTTCAAAACGTTCACGCGGCTATTAATGGAGTAAACATCCACAAGACCAACCGCGCCAGGAATAGCTTCTACGGATTTCAAAAGCTCATCTTCCGATCGCACAATAATTACGCCGCTGGCATGCGCCGCCAGCAGAGACTTAAATTGGTCCACCTGCATGTGGTAAAGCTTCTCGATCGCCGTCTTCATCTCCGGCGTGGAAGGATCGCGAAGAACAAGAATCACCGGACGTCCATCCGGCCACTTGTGACTGTCAAACTTGAAGACCTTTGCCAGGTCTATGGTGGAAAGGCCGCCCGTGTTGTTGGTTTTGTCCACAATCACAGCCAACTGCCGCGCTTCACACGTAGCGGCAAGCCCAGCGGTGAGCAATAACAAGACCCAGATTCGGCGTCCAATACTCATGACCGTGCAGTGTATGTTGGAAGTCCAGCAAAGATAAGATTACTGAGGTAATAGGAGCTTTACTTGCAATAGGTTGGAGCCGGAATTGGGAATAGAAATCAGGGCAGGATGCGCAGATCAGCGCAGATGTAGAAACTACTTAGCCACGAAATGCGCGACTGAACAGGAATTTAACTTGAGTATGATTCGCGTATTTTCGCGTGCGTTCGCGGCGTAAATTATGATCTGCGCAAATCTGCGGCTAGAAGGCTTTCCTTCAGTTGCGGCAGCGTCTTGCCTTTCCAGTGCTGGGTGAAATTCTCTACTGTCATGAGCGATCGCGGATACATATGGTCCACATACATGGTTCCCGCCAGATGGTCGATCTCATGTTGCAGAATGCGCGCATACCAACCGCTGGCCTCAATCACTTTCGCTTCACCTTTTTCATCGACGCATTCCACCCGCACGCGGCGCGCGCGCGGCGTAAGCGCCATCAGGTTATTCAGGCTCAAGCAACCTTCAAAATATTCAACCCGCTCTTCACCCACCACCGTGATTTTTGGATTGATGATCACGTGGAACGGCACCGGCTGGCGCTCGCGTTCGGCCAGTTGCTCGGGCGTCCAGTCCTTGATGTATTCCGGACGGTCCTCAATCACCGCCAATTGAATGCCCTGCCCAATCTGCGGCGCAGCCAGCCCAACTCCGGGCGCAGCGTACATGGTTTCTTTCATCTGCTGGATCAGTTCGCGGATCTCGCGGCTGCGAATCTCATTCGGTCTTAGCGCTCGCGCAGCCCTGCGTAGCACCGGATCTCCGGCTTGAACAATGGTGAAGGTCATGGTTCTCAAAAGGGGATATTGTACACATTAAAATCGGAGCATCGGCACATCGGCTCAATTGCGTGGTTACCCCGTTCACTCCGTCCTGATCGATCGCGTCTCCCAGTGATATCGGAGAGCAAGCAGCCTCAAACAGAAGCCGGACAGGGAACCCACAATCGTGGAAACCTCACGCGGCAATTTGAGCGCGTCACACACTAGGAACATGGCCGCACCAAACGCAGCGGCAATCGCGTAGAGTTCTCCGCGTTCAAAAATCTTCGGCGTGCGCCCGCTCAACACGTCACGGATACATCCGCCGCCCACGGCTGTCGTCACACCCAGCAGAAATGCCGGCAGGCGAATCATTCCGTTATTCAGCGCCCGAGTGCTGCCGGATACTGCAAACAGGCCAAGGGCGGCGGCGTCAATAAAGATAATTGCCCGCTCGGTGTTCTTGCCGATCCTTTGCGCAAGCAGCATTCCAATCCCTGCGCCTGTCAGTGCGGTAATCAGGTAACGGACATCGGCAAAGGCCAGCGGCGCGCCTTTTTGCAGGACCAGGTCGCGCGTAATGCCGCCGCCCAGCGCGGACGCCAGCGCCAGTCCGGTCACCCCAACCAGATCGTATTTGTAGCGGGTATCGCGTACCGCGGCCAGCGCTCCGCCGAAGGCACCCACAAAAACGCCAAGAAAATCGACAAGCGAGAACAGCGTATCGATGGGCATTTTGGCGATCGGTAAATTCATGAACTCTCATTGTATTCAACTCACACCGTTGCGCATGTACGCCCGTAATTCGGCTGTTAAACCATTCACTGCTACATTACCTCTCCCAACACTAAAAAAATCGTAATGCGGCGACATACTGAAGCGGTTTAGAGCAAAGCATTTTATTTAGCGGCGCAAGCGGCGAGGCCGACCACGCGCCGAGCCGCCAACTCAGGAGCCAATTAGCTCTCGTTCTGGGCGACATACTCAAGCGGGTTGGAGCGAAGCGACAATTTTAATTGGGGCGGCGGTTGTAACAACCGCCCTTCCCTTTCCTCCTGCATAAAAAGAGACGGCGAAACCAACCATGCGCCGAGCCGCCCGCATCAGGAGCAAACTAATCCTTAGTTCATCGACCATCTCCGGCGGTTTGGAGCAAAGCGACATAAACAAGGTCTAAAGCCTTCAGTAATCTTTCGTGCGCGGCGCAAAGAGACGATCATGTAGCTCATGCCACACTTTCCCCAAACGCAAACAAAGACGCGGTCTCCGCGAGTACGAGTTCCCAACAACGAATCTATTCGCTTCAACCTCGGCGGCCATCAGGTTTCCGCAGTGCTGCAAAAGATTTCTCTTACCGGCGGCCTAGCCCAATTTACCGGCAGCATCGGCAGCGCCACCATTGCTGAAGCTAAGGTAAACACGCTCTCCGGCCCAGTAAGCGGATTGGTTGAATTCCTTCCGGCACAGGTCGGATCCTGTACATATCCGTTCCGCTTTATTGCGCTTAGCGATCAAGACTATGAGCGCCTGAACTCTACGCTCCAGTACATGCAGAAACAGGGCTTTGGCGACTAGAGCAACCGCTCATAGCTTTGCGCAAAAACCTCAAACCTCACCACAGATAACACTGATAGCACTGATTTACACGGATCAAAAAAATTCATATGGGACCTCGTTGACTTTGCAAATCCGCGTCATCTGTGTTCATCCGCGTGAGATTTGGTTTTTTGTACAAAGCCAGCCACTCACTCCGATCATTCTCCAGCCAGATTACGCTAACGCTTGAATACCCATCCGTCCGCATTTGTGTTCTTATAGATATGGTGTTGTGTGGTGGATGGCGTACAACTCAGCACCGCTCTCGGCTATCGAATCGTCCATAAGCAGCGAAATGGAGAAATCCTTTATGAAACTGATGCGGCTATTAGCTTTACTTGCGGCCAGCCTGTTTGCTATGGCGGCCTTCGCTCAACAGAATGCTCCGGCGCAGGAAAACGGAGAACACAAGCATAGTGGTCAAATGAGCTCCCGCATGGGCAGCACTGACGACATGATGAAGGACCTTACCACCAAACTGGACCTCACAGCGGACCAGCAAGCCAAGATCAAGACAATTTTGGATGAGAACCACGACCAGATGAAGACGACGATGAATGACCAGTCGCTCTCAAAAGAAGACAAGCGCGCCAAGATGAAGAGTATGCATGAGTCCATCCACGCTAAGGTGCGCGACGTGCTAACCGATGAACAAAAGCCCAAATTCGACGCCATGGTAAAAGACATGGAAAGCAACATGCACGGAAAAAACGGCCAGGGTTCTGACCACGATCACGACCATAAATAGGGTCTTTGAAAACTTTGCTGGAAGGGCGTTCGCCGCTGCGGACGCCTTTTTTGTTTCTTATTGTTAATCCGTCCCAAAAATGAACTTGAACAGAGCTGCTGCTCCCAATCCCGAGTTGCTGAAGCAACTTCTCTGCTGGTAAATTTTCTCGCCATCGTGAGCTGGCCTACCCTCCTCTCAGCAAAAACTCGCATCTCAGAAGAACTGGCCGCACCACGCGCTAAGGAGACCATCTACCGTGAAAACTATCAGGACCGCAGTCATTTCCTGCACATTCTTGTTCGCATTGGGGGCATTCGCACAATACCCGGCCGGCGGCCAAGCAACGCAACCCATGCAGCCGCAGGCACAGCAACCAGGCATGCAGCCTTCTCAACCTTCAACTCAGCCATCGCAGCCTGGACAAGATCAAAACGCGCAACCTGGCCAGCAGCCCGGCGCAACCACCCAGTCGCAAAGCCCATCGGCTGCCGGACGCCCGAGCATTGACGATCAGGTGCAATCCCTGGCGCAGCAGTTGAATCTTTCCGCCGACCAGCAGGCGAAGGTAAAGACCGCGCTTGAAGACCAGCATTCCAAGGCCATGACCGTGGTGCAGGACAACAGCATGGCCCGCGATCAGAAGATCCAGAAGATACACACCATTCGCGAAGGCACTATCGCCCAGGTCCGTAGCACGCTGAATGACGATCAAAAGAAAAAATTCGATGCAATGGTGCAACAGCAGGAACAACGCATGCAGCAACAACAGCAGAGCCAACCCAAGCAATAATCACCGAGGCCTCCTCCTCCGAAAAGGCGTCCCCCGGGAAAGGGACGCCCTTTTTTATTTCTTGCCCACTTTTACTATCGGCTGCTAAACCGGGTATGCTTTCCCTGAATTTCTTTATCAGGATCGCAAATGCATCTCGCCGCCATTCTTCTCGCAGTTTTCGCTTTGCAGTCCCAACAGAAACCAGAGTGGTGCCGTGATCTTCCGCGCCGCGCCTATAGCAAGCTGGAACGCGTCAATGTGCCGGATAAATGGTTTGAGGTGTATCGCATACGCCCCAACCTATTCGCCATCTACGAGCCGCACCAGCAGGAAGAAATCATTTCCTACCTCATCATCGGCAAAAAACAGGCGCTGCTCTTTGATACCGGGATGGGCATCAGCAATATCAAGAAAGTTGTTGAAGGCTTGACCGATCTGCCGATAAGCGTGATGAACTCCCACACGCATAACGATCACGTGAGCGACAACTGGCGGTTCAGCAAGATCTACGGCATGGATACCGCCTTCACTCGTGAACATGCCAGGGGAACGGTAGCGGCGGCACAGGAGGAAATTGTGCCCGGAGCCATCTGCGGCGAACTGCCCGCAGGCTTCGATCCCAAGACTTATGCCGTGAAACCTTTCCATATTACCGACTGGATCAATGACGGCGCAAAGATCGATCTCGGCGGACGCATTCTGCAGGTAATCTCGACTCCGGGCCACACGCCTGATTCCATCTCGCTCTGGGACGCACAAAACAAACTGCTCTTTACCGGCGACACGTATTATCCCGGTCCAATCTTCCTATTTCGTCCTGAAACAGATCTGGACGCCTACGAAAAGTCCCTAAAGAAGATGTCCGCGCTGGGCGCCAAGCTGCTGTTACCGGCGCACAATGTGCCCGTGGCCGATCCCGCCGATCTTCCTCGCGTTCTGGCCGCTATCAAGCAGGCGCGCAGCGGAAAAATAAAGCCCGTCAAAGCCGAGCACTGGTCGGAATATAAGTTTCAAGGGTTCTCGTTCTTGCTAACCAAATAGAAGTTGGCAATTGAGCAAAGGCTTTCACCGCAACGGACCCAAAGGTCGCAAAGGAACTGTTAGCCAAAATGATCGTGCAAACCCGTTTGGCTAAAGACTAAAAATATGGCGGATCATGTAAAAGTTGTTGGTAGGAGTTCGATGGCTTAGGTCAATATAGTGGATGAAATTCCACCCGCAACGGACACAAAGATCGCAAATGCGAACAAATAACTCAAAGTTCCTTCTTCCCTTGCGCCCTTCGCGTCCTTTGCGGTGAAAGGCCCGGTTTGGCTAGCAGCTAGCAGCTTCTTTTTCCAACAACGCCGCCTTCCGCTTCACGCCCCATCGATATCCAGCCAAGCTGCCGTTCTTCTGCACCACGCGATGGCACGGCACCACCACTGCGACAGGGTTCGAGCCACAGGCATTAGCCACAGCCCGCACTGCTTTGGGCCGGCCAATCGTCTTTGCCAGTTCGGTATAGCTGCGCGTCTGGCCACATGGAATTCGTTGCAGCTCTTTCCATACCATTTGCTGAAACGCAGTGCCGCGCAGGTCGAGCGGAATATTCAGCGGCGCAGTCGATCCCTTCAGCAACTGTTGTATTTGTTTCGCCACTGGCTCCAGCCCTGGGTCGTCCCGACGAATCTCCGCCGCCTCAAAGTCATTTTTTAGCTCGCGCAACAATGCAGCTTCGTTTTCGCCAAACCGCACAGAACAAACGCCGCGAGCTGTCGTGGCGACCAGCAGCTTGCCCAGTTCGGTCGAGATCACAGTACAGCGGATTTTAATTCCTTCACCTCCGCGACGAAATGCCGAAGGAGTCATCCCCAATTGCGCCGGAATACTTTCATAAGCGCGGCTGCTGGAACTGTAGCCCGCTTCATAGATCGCTTCGGTCACGCTGCTTTCGCCAAGCAGAGCCTGGCGAAACTTTCCCGCGCGCCGCGCTTGTTGATACTCCCTGGGACTGATTCCCAGAATGCGCTTGAACAGCCGGTGAAAGTGAAATGGGCTGATCGCCACATGGCGCGAGATCGCCGTCAGGCTCAGCGTAATGTCCAGGTTCTGGTCGATATACCGGCAGGCCGCTTCCACTTTCTGCCTTTGCGGATTGCGTTCCAGCGGCGTGCAACGTTGGCAGGCGCGGTATCCGGCCTGCTGTGCCTGCTTAGGCGAATCAAAAAATTCGACATTTTCGCGCTTCGGCCGACGGCTGGGGCATGAAGGACGGCAGAACACGCCGGTTGACTTTACAGCATAAACAAAACGACCATCTGCTTGGGCGTCATGCGCCAGCACAAGATTCCATTTTTGGTTTGGACTGCCTGATGTCATTTGCATATATTTTTCTCCGCAAACCAACTCTACGGCTTGCAAAGAACGCGGACTATCCGCTGCTTGCGCTCAAAATAATTTTTCTCGCCGCATAACTTCTTCCAAGAGAAAAGCAAAATCCTGCGCCGGAAACAAATACATAAATTGCGCAAAATCTAAATCAGAATAAGTAGCGTTCGCTGCCCAGCAGGCGTTCTGCTATGGCGCGGCGCAGGACGATTGCATTTACCGGCTGGTGGTCCGCCAGCCATTTCAGCCTGTTCATGTGGTGCTCCAGATCGTTGCCGGAGCAGGCACTGAGCACATTTTGCGAGGCTGCCTGCATCCTGGTAAGGGCGTCGCGGAGAAAAACCTGGGAGATGTCACTAGCAGAGCTATTGCCATTTGCAGCAAGGTTCCGGCAGCGCAACAACGTGGATTCCGTGGCAAAGGTTTCCATAAAGAGGTCAGAAAGACTCATCACCGCTTCCTGATGCTTCTCCAGCTCCGCGCCATGTTTCCGGTAAGCGACTCCAAGCGTAAATAGCGCAATTCGCTTGGCGTTCCGGACCAGACGCGTTTCCGGGTCGTTGCCGTCTTCGTTTTTTCCGACATTGGCTAGCTCTTTTTCTGCAGCTTCCAGCAATGGCAGAAGTCCTCGGGCGGCGCGTTTCAAGGGCATGCCTGAGATCACCAGACGGTTGATCTCGCTGGTGCCTTCAAAGAGGCGGTTGATGCGCGCGTCACGGTAATAGCGCTCAACAGCATAATCCTGGTGGAAGCCGTAGCCGCCGTGAATCTGGACTCCTTCGTCGGCAACGTAATCCAGCATCTCCGCGGCAAAAACTTTTACCATGGAGCACTCAGCCGCGTATTCTTCCGCCGCCTTGAGTTCAACCTTGGCGGAATCTGGCGTCCCGTGCTCCGCATCGCTCAACTGTGCTTGAATCAGCCCTACCACGCGCCAGGCCATGGACTCGGTGGCAAAAATCCTGATCGCCATCTCTGCCAGCTTGTGCTGCATGGCGCCGAAGCTGGCAATCGGCACGCCAAACGCCTTGCGCTGCTTGGCATATTTAATGCTGCTGGCAAGAATGCTTTTAGCCGCGCCCATCACGGCCGGGCCAAGCTTGAGCCGTCCAATGTTGAGGATATTGAAGGCGATCACATGCCCGCGACCGATTTCACCCAGCACGTTCTCAACCGGCACTTTTACGTTGTCAAAATAGATGGCCGTGGTGGAGCTGCCCTGGATGCCCATCTTGTGCTCTTCCGCACCGCTGGTCAGGCCGCCAAATGCGCGTTCCACAATGAACGCCGTGAATTTCTCGCCGCCCACCTTGGCAAACACGATAAAGACATCCGCAGCGCCGCCGTTGGTAATCCACATCTTCTGGCCGTTGAGGATGTAGTGCTTGCCGTCCGGACTCAGGTCGGCGCGTGTGCGGGCGGCCAGGGCATCAGAGCCTGCAAGCGGTTCTGTGAGCGCATAGGCCGCCAGCAGCTCGCCGCTTACTAATCGCGGAAGATATTTTTCTTTTTGCTGTTCCGTCCCGAAAAACAAAATCGGCAACGAACCAATGCCAGTGTGAGCGGAGTGCCAGCCGGCATACGATGCGTCGCGGCCCATCACCTCCGCCACCACCATGACTGAAGGCAGGTCCATCTCCATGCCGCCGAATTTTTCCGGCACGGAGATACCTAGCAGCCCCAGCTTGGCGGACTTTCTCAGAACTTCCAGAGCGACTCCGGGCTTCTTCTGGCGAATGGCCGGCAGATTTGGCTCGACCTCATTGGCCCAGAACTCTTCCACCGTTCGCTCAATTGCAATGTGCTCGTCACTCAGATGCTCGCGCGTGAAGATTTCCTCTGCCGGTGTATCTTCCAGCAGAAACCCAGCGCCTTTTCTGAATGCACGAACGGAAGTTGTAGTCGCCATAAAAGCTCCTTGCAAATAGATCTCTCGCAAAGTTCGCTCGGGATTTCGGCAGAAGGCTCCCGCGCACTCGCTCTGCGGGATCGCTCACGCCTTCTAACGCCTCAAGCTATGCGCGCTCAAATAGACCAGCCGCTCCCTGTCCACCGCCAACGCACATCGTCACCACGCCATAGCGATGCTTGCGGCGCTCCATTTCATTGGCCATGGTTCCCACCATGCGCGAGCCGGTCATGCCAAAGGGATGCCCGATGGAAATAGATCCGCCGTTCACGTTGAGTTTTTCCGGATCGATGCCGAGATGATGGAAGCAATACACAACCTGCACGGCAAAAGCTTCATTCAGTTCCCATATGTCAATGTCATCCATCTTTAATCCGGTGCGGTTGAGAAGCTTGGGCACGGCGTAAATCGGGCCGATGCCCATTTCGTCGGCATTGCAGCCCGCAACCTGGAAGCCGCGAAAAATGAGTTGATAAGGAATCCCGAGTTCGTCAGCGCGTTGGCGGGACATCAGCAGCGTGGCGGAAGCGCCGTCAGAAAGCTGCGACGAATTACCAGCAGTGACGGAACCTTGCCCACTGGTCTGGTCAAAGTGTGGCTTGAGCGCCAGCAGCCCTTCGAGCGTGGTGTCCGGACGATTGCATTCATCTTTATCGGCGACAACTTCTTCCTTGCCGATCACTTCGCCCGTCTTCTTGTCCAAGATTGACTTGGTTACTTTGATCGGCGCAATTTCTTTATTGAAAAAGCCTTCCTGCTGTGCGCGAGCTGTACGCTGCTGGCTGAGCAAGGAGTATTCATCCTGTACCTGGCGGCTAACCTTGTAGCGTTTAGCTACTACTTCAGCGGTATCGCCCATCACCATGTAGATTCCCGGCATGGTTGATTGCAGCAGAGGATTTGGACTGGCGTCGCGGACGGCCATGCTGATGCTTTCGACTCCGCCACCAATTGCCACGTTAACGCCTTCATGCATAATCTGGTGCGCCGCCATGGCAATGGCCTGCAAGCCTGACGAGCAAAAACGGTTCACGGTAGTTCCCGCCACGGATGGCGGAAGTCCAGCAAGCATGGCAGCTACACGCGCCACGTTGTGACCTTGCGGGCCGTGCGGCTGTCCGCAACCCAGGATTACATCTTCTATTTCAGTGGGATCGAGCTTGGGTGTTTTGCGCAGCACGTCTTTGATGCAGTGCGCCGCCAGATCATCAGGACGCGTTGCGTTGAACGATCCGCGAAATGATTTTGCCAGCGCCGTGCGCGAGCTCGTAACTACGACCGCTTCTCTCATCTATTCCCTCAAAATGCTCCTGGATTCAATATAAATCAGCCGGCGGGGCGGCTGCTTCGCATGGCTGCACGGTGAGAACGATGCAACCCGAAATCTTGCCGGTACGGATTTGGCCTCCCAATCGCTGGAATCGTGCCTTGATTTTCTTTTGCTTAGCCGAATTGAGTAGTTTTCGGGTCGGCAAACGACTCGAATCAGGAGGGATAAACGCGTTAGAAAGAGAACCTAAAAGTGCTGCAGCCGTTGGGAATGCGGCAACTGAGACAGCCTGCGAATTATTTCCCGCAGCTCTATGACTGCAAGTTGGGCGGACAGTTGTAACATCCGAGTGTCTGGGGCCGTGCTAATTGCGAGGCGATCAGCAGGATCAGGGGCTTGCGACAATTCCAAGACAGAATCCCGAATACGTGCCGCATCGCTGCGGGGAAGCACGCATGAGTGTTCGGCTTCGGGATGGCTAGCCATGTTCTTGGTGAGAATTACCTCAATCCGCTGTGGAGGAACCGTCTCGCTCATCTTTCGAGCTCGCCCTTGGTACGCCTGCCCTCGCTAAGCTCGGATCCGGCTCCCGCGGGCTCACCCAAGATGAGCGAGGAGAGTAGGGAGTCGCTGCCGCAGGCCTGAAAGACCTGCTCCTCCCTCTTAATGGATGCAGTCGTTCAGGATTTGATGTTGCGGCCCAGTTGTTGAAGCCCTGGCCCTGATACGCGAACCTATTCTGTGCCGCGCTTACGGCGCTCGATTCGTGCTTCATGCTACCCCGGGCTTACTTCGCGACGCGCCTACGGCGCTGGATCGTCGAGAACCTTCATTCCGCACTGGCGAGAGTGCCTGTGCTGCAAAGTCCAAAGAAGAACTCGTTCGCAGGCGAGGGCACCTCACCGCGACAGTCTAAAGCGGCCTGTCGGAGACTCCGGGCTTGCAGTCCACGATCCTAGATTATTTTGAATCTGCACGGCAGAGAGCGGCTGTGCACACGAGCCTTGGGACTTCGCGTCTAACCGCAGAGCCGGAGGGCGACTCATTTCGCGCTTTCGTCGGCAAACCGCCAATTGAATGAAACTGAGGGATTGCAGAGCGCGCTCTTGACCATTACCGTGTCACTACCCTCGGACTTTCCAGTAACGGCGGGGAAAAGGACGAGCGTGAACTCTCCGGCTTTGTCGATTTTGACGGTTCCGTGAAGCTGTTCACCGGCGGAGTTCGAGTCATAGGCAGGCTCCTCGCCCGGCTTAAAACCCTTTCCGCGCAGGAGTGCAACATCGAAGTTCGGCGTAACGCGCACGACTTCCACACTGCATCCCTGGTCCGTGCCGATGATTGGGTTGGGAACAACGAGGGCTGCGATCGAGGTCTTACCATTCATCGATAGCAGAAGGAAGCGGAAAGGCTCCGCTTTTTCCGGCAGAAAGTAGATCTGCACCGGCTGAGAACACTCTTTCCCTTTTTTTACGCAGAGCCTGCCCGTACCGTCAAAGGAAACCTCGCGCAACAACACTGCGGGTTCAGGGGCAGTGATTGGATATTGAAATAAGGTGTACGACTGGCCACTGGACGCGCCGGTAGCATAAAAATCGTAAGCGATAAGCAGCTTGCCATCCTTCTCGCCTCTTTTCGCTTTACGGATGTCAAGTTTTGCCCCACGCGTACTAATTGTTTCTCCCCAATTCACGATTAGTTTGACCTTTTTCTCAAGTTGAGGCGGCATTTTGTCCATGGTTGCGGGCTGATTCTGCCCACAAATTGCCAGACCAACGCACAGCATGATTCCCACTGTGAGCACCCTCATATCGAATGCCGCATTAATGACCTTGCTCGCATAATTTCCCCTCCGGCAGCCCTAGGTTAAGCAGAGTACCGGCTCTTAGCAAGCGACAAAGGACGGCATTTGTGGGCAAGGAGCGGGCACAGTCGGGTCCCCGAGAGGCAACCACAACTAAGGTATAACCCCTAGACGGATAGGGTATTTCACTGCTGGCGAGAGAAATACTAACTATTTAGTTCACAATGGCTTCCGGACGCTGTAAAATACCTTAGAGATTAGGGTATTTTCCGGGTACCTGAAGGGTAAAATGACCCGGGAAATGGCCGCCTCGTCTAATCAAAGTTCAGGAAGTGCCAGTGACCGCTGTACCGCCGTTCAAGGAATCGTCCCGAGAGTTAATCGCTGAAGTTGCGCGAGCGCTAGAACCTTATTTCCCAGACATTACAAATAGATGGCGTGACCAGCTCACAAAGGAATTTGGCTTTGATGGCCGTACGCTGGCGGCGGTGGAACGCCTGACCCTGGCCGCGGGTTGGTCTTATTTCTGCCACGACGATTACCCTGCCTTCCATGAGAATTTGCAATACTTTGGCACTCGGCTTTCAAAGCTGCAGGTGGACACGCGCGCGGTGGCGCGAGCCCTGGAACTCTACCAATCCTGCTGTGAACCTTATATTGCCGGCCTTTTCCCTGAGCGCGAAGCAGAAGCCAAGGCAGCTCTGGAAATGCTTTCGTCGGTTTCGTTTGTAATAGTCTCAGGCGCGTACTTTGATTCCAAGACACTGGAGTCCTCTACTCTGCTGCGCCTGCTGGATGCCGAGCTGGCTTCCTCCGATTTAACCGCTCTGCTGAACAAAGTTCTTGATATCACCACGCAGACATTCCAGGCCTCACTGGGCATCATTCTTTTGTGCGATCCCGAAGTTGGCGCGTTGCGCATCTCCGCTTCAGTGGGTATGGAGGCCGAGGTGCCGGAAGATTTTAAAGTCGAGCTGGGCAGCGGCTTTTCCGGAAAGATTGCGATGAGCGGCGAGCCAAACATGATACTGGACACCAGCGTGGATACAGGCGCGTTGCGGCCAATGATCCGCATTAAAGCCAAATCTCTGTGGGGCGTGCCGCTGAAGGCGGACCGCGAGACCATAGGCGTGATGGTGATTGGTTTTCCCAAACCTTATGAATGGCTACCGACTGAACGCGAATTAATGCGCGCCATTGGCGACCGCACGGCGCTGGCGATTGAACGCGCGCGCATGACCGATGCATTGCGTGAGCGCGAACAGAGAATCGCGGAACTTTCAGGACATTTGCTGCGAGTGCAGGAAGAAGAGCGCAAGCGCATTAGCCGCGAACTGCATGATGAAACCGGCCAGGCGCTGATGGTGATCCGGCTGTATTTGGGAATGATGGAAACTGGAAGCACCGCCAAGAACGTGCGCGGCAAGATTCGCGAGACTGTTGAAGTCGTGGATCGGACGATTGAAGGTATTCGCCGAATCATTGGCAAGCTTTCTCCGCTGGTACTGCAAGAGCTGGGACTGGTGGCGGCCATCCGCAAAGAAGCGAAAGACTTTGCGCGCAATACGGGCGTAAAAGCGCGCGTGATGATTGCGGAAGATGTGGGCCGGCTGGCCTCAGGCACCGAGCAAGCGATTTATCGAGTGGTGCAGGAAGCGCTGCACAACGTGGCCAAACACGCTCATGCAAAGAACGTCACAGTACAGGTAGAGCGCGCGGACCTTTTGGTGCAAGTGATAGTGGAAGACGATGGAGTGGGAATTCAGGCGCGGAGCAGCAACTCACGCGACCACTCTTTTGGGCTGGTTGGAATCAAAGAAAGAATAGCAATATTGGGCGGGACCTCACGCGTGATCTCGGCCAAAGGAAAAGGCACGCGAATTGAAATAAGTGTACCTGCGGGCGATGAAACGCAAGTTGTGGATCGCCAGCTGGCGCATGCGGCACACGCAATACAGAGGCCGAATTAAAGAAAAGGACACTCCCCCATGCCGAAGATTAAATGTTTACTCGTAGATGATCACACGCTGTTTCGCCAGGGCGTACGCCGCTTGCTGGAAAGCGAAAGCGATTTTGAAGTCATTGGCGAAGCTGCCGACGGCGGAGAAGCCGTGGAAAAAGCACGCGAGTTGCGGCCGGACATCGTACTGATGGATATCGGGATGCCGGGACTGTCGTCGTTTGAATCTGCGCGGCAGATTAAGAAAAACCGCATGGAAACGAAAATCCTCTTCCTGACCATGTATGAAGACGAAGACTACCTGGTACAGTGCCTGGAAGTTGGGGCGTCGGGCTATGTGCTGAAGGATACGCCCGCGCCGCAGTTGCTGACTGCAGTGAAGGACGTCTATAAAGGCGGAAAATATTTGAGCTCGCAGGTGCTGGGCAAACTGGTGGAGGATTTCAGGTCGCGTGTGCGCGATACCAGGATGCGGCCGCGGATATCGACGTTGACGCCGAGGGAAAGGGAAATCCTGAAGCTGCTGGCGGAAGGAAATTCCGTGAAGGAAATTGCGGTGATCCTGGGATTGAGCGTAAAAACCGTGGAAGCCCACAAATTCAACTTGATGCGCAAGCTCGACATCCACAACAAGGCGCAGTTAGTGACGTACGCAATTCAGAAAAAGATCATCAAGATTCCCGTGAACCAATAGTTGTTGTTGTACCCTCCCCGCAAAGAAGGCGGCGCTCGCAAGAGCGCCGTTTTCATTTTTGCCAAAATATCCCGATTCCCGCTATTTCTTTTCTTCTGGCGGTACTTCCTTCACTCCAGGCAGGATCGTAAACGTGGAGCTGAACTTCTTGTAGTTTGAGAAAGTATCTTCCTGCTCTATCGCTTCATTCTTGAGCAGCGCGATCCGCGCCCCGCCGTTGATGTAAAGATGCCGGAGCAACCACACTTCATCGTTCAAATGCATCTGCTGAAACTTAAACCGCGAGCCCGGATGGATGCGAAACAGAAACAGCCCGAACGAAATCGTATCGGTCGCTTCAGCCTCAACGCGGATCCAGTTGTACTCTTTCTTATCGATCCACATCTTGCCTTTGATTTTCTTCAGCATGTCGGCATGGGGCTGTGTTGGTATAAAGTCTTTGCGTGGAGCGGCTTCAATCACCCACGTATTCACGCCTTCCAACTCCTCTTCGCCCACAATGCGGAAGTCATACGCATTGGCCACGTCCAAACGGTAAGCGCGGCTTTCCTCGCGTTCTTTTTTCTCTTTGTCGTTGCGTTTTTGCCGCTGCTCCTCGCTCTCATTGCGCAGCTTGGCCAAAAATTTCTCCAGCTTCTCGTCTTCTTTTTTCTTTTCTTTATCATCGAGCGGCTTGTCATCCTTCATGATGAGCCGTGAATATTCTTCGCCATAATAAAAACCAACGTCGTAGGTCTTCACCTCGGTCGATTTCACATTCCCATTCTTATCCAGATGCTTAATGACTTCCCTCTGCTGACAGGTGTAATTCCGCGCCAGGTCCAGCGTGCGCCGATCAATCTCCATGGATCTGCGAACAATCTCTTTCGGATCGTTGGTCGGCGTAAACTTCGCAACGGCGATTTCAGCCGCGCTCGGCTGATGTTCAGTTACAGCGGGAGTAGCTGACGGTGTGGTTCCCGGAGTCGCTGCGCCTTCTGGCGAAGGCGAAGTTCCTGGAACCGGTGAACTCTGGGCCGGCGGCGCAGGTATGGCCGAAGATGGGGTTTGCTGTTGTGCGCACGCCATCGCTCCACAAAGCGCAAACAAGGCCACACAGCCAATCTCTCTCAACCATTTTTTCATCATGGATTATTTTTCTTTATCAGTTTAAGCTGAGTTGCATTCTTCCACCAACCCGCATTGGCTTTTCCTCCGCCATCTCTGCGTCCTCTGCGGTGAATCGTCCGCCTCAAGTATCATCATCTAGTGTCGGCAGCTAGGCCGCGAGGCCGGCTTGCGCGCCGAGCGGCGTGCAGCGTGGGCTCGTAACTCTTTAGAGGAATACGCTTAGTAAGCGGTTTGGAGGGAAGCGAGAGAAATGTTGGATCTCAACACAGAAGTTAAATTCGTAAAAGGTGTTGGCCCGCGCATTGCCGACTGGCTCGCGCAGAAGAACATTTCCACTGTCGAAGACCTGCTCTATTATCTGCCCTTCCGCTATGAAGACCGTCTGAATCCCCGCGGGATTGGCGAGCTGCGCCCGGGGGAAATGGCTACCGTCATTGCGGAAGTCCGCAACTCCGCCGTCTTTCGCACGCGCAACGGCATGCCCATTTTTGAGCTCGTCGCCGGCCAGGGACGCTCCACCCTCAAATGCATCTGGTTCCACGGTGAATACCTGCGCGATCGGTTCAAGCCCGGTCAACTCGTCGCGCTGTACGGCAAAGTTGAAGAAGGATGGAAAAGCCGCGGTCTGCAGATCACCCAGCCGCAATTTGAACTCCTGGATGGCGGAGGCGGTGAAGATCAGCTTGATCTGGAAGCCGTCAAAGACATTGAGTCGCTGGAAGTCGGCCGCATTGTGCCGATCTATGAATCGGCAGCGAACGCAAAGCTCACGTCGCGCTGGTTCCGCCGCATCATTCATGGCGCTTTGGAAAATCTGGCTGCGGACATTCCTGACGGTATTCCGCCCGCGATCTCCCGCCGCTTGAACTTGCTGGATCGCCGTCCAGCCTTTGCACAAGTCCATTTTCCCCCGGAAGGAGAGTCTTTTGCCGCTCTGCAAAATCACGCTACGCCAGCACATAAGCGGCTGATTTTTGAAGAGCTCTTCTTCCTTGAAGTGGGAATGGAACTCAAACGCCGCAAGATGCGCGAGCGTCCCGGCATCCCTTTCGCGCTCACCGACCAAGTTCGCGAAGCGCTCAAGAAAACCCTGCCGTTCAAGCCCACCGCCGCGCAAAAGCGGGTGCTTGGAGAAATCGCGCAAGACATGCAGCACCCTTCGCCCATGCGGCGGCTGCTTCAGGGTGACGTGGGCTCCGGCAAAACGATTGTCGCATTGCAAGCCGCGACCATCGCCATTGAAAACGGCTATCAAGTGGCTCTGATGGCGCCCACCGAAATCCTTGCCACGCAACATTATTTCTCCGCTCGGCGAATTCTTGAAGACGTCGCGGGCTATCGCATCCTGCTGCTGACCGGTTCGCTCGATGAAGACATGAAACGCAGCGCCCGCCGCCACATTGCGGGCGGTGACGTACATCTCGTCATCGGGACGCATGCGCTGATTCAGGAAAAAGTTGAGTTTCAAAAGCTTGGTCTCGTGATCGTCGACGAACAACACCGCTTCGGCGTGATGCAGCGTTTCAAACTGATGAAAAAAGGCGATGCCGAACCTGACACTTTGGTCATGACCGCCACGCCTATCCCACGCACGCTGGCGCTCACCCTCTATGGCGATCTTGATACCAGCGTCATTGACGAAATGCCGCCCGGGCGGACGCCCATTACCACGCGCAAAATTTCCGACCAGCGCGCCGATGAGGTCTGGGACTTTGTGCGTAAGCAGGCAAAGCTCGGGCGTCAGGCGTATGTTGTCTATCCAGTGATTGAAGGCGCTCCAGCGGAGCAGCAGGAGATGGAATTTGCCACGGAGCCAGCAGGCGCGCGGTCTAAAACAGGTCTCAAGGCCGCGCTGCACATGTATGACGAGATGCGTAAAAAAGTTTTTCCGGATCTGCGCGTAGGCCTGCTCCATGGCCGCATGAGCGCGGAAGAAAAAGAACAGGCCATGCACCGCTTCAAGGCCGGCGAGATTGACGTGCTGGTTTCCACCACGGTCATTGAAGTTGGCGTGGACGTACCCAATGCCACGGTGATGGTGGTTGAGCACGCGGAGCGTTTCGGCCTTTCACAGCTTCACCAACTCCGCGGACGCATCGGCCGCGGGGCGGCAAAGTCCTATTGCGTGCTCATGACGGGCGGCAAAGTTTCCCCGGAAGCTGAGCGCCGACTTAAAGAGATGGTGCGCACGCAGGATGGTTTTGAGATCGCCGAGCTTGACCTCGAACTGCGTGGCCCAGGTGAATTTTTCGGCACCAAGCAGGCGGGCATGCCCGGCCTGCGCATCGCCAACATCCTGCGTGACCGCAACCTGCTGGAACTGGCCAAGGTTGAAGCCGCCAAGCTGGTTTCTGAATCCGATCCGGAGATTACTCTTGCCGATCGTCAGCGCGTAATGCAGCATCTCCGGCAACACTGGCAGAGAAGGTATGGATTGGTGGAAGTGGGATGAACCCAGCAATCAGCATTCAGCCATCAGCCAAACCTTCTTCACCGCAACGGACGCGAAGGACGCAAAGGATGAATACGAATCATGGAGAGACGTGGATCCTCAGGGGAAGTGCGAGTCGGCTTTCAATGTACTGACCATAACTACAGATCTAAATTTAAGCTGAGCTCGCGAACAGAACGCCTAACTCCTTCGCGCCCTTAGCGTCCTTTGCGGTTGACGCTTCGATTCTGGGCTGAATGCTGAGCGCTGATAGCTGAGTGCTCTTGTGGAATAATACTGATCTGTGGTGACAGTCCCCAAATCCGGCCTTTACCGCCTGCTCCCCTCAGTCGACGAGCTTCTGAAGAGCGCTGAGCTGGCGGAATTACTTGCCCGTGAAGGCCAACCCGCCGTGACCGAATCCGTCCGCGCTGTGCTGGAGAGCCTGCGTGATGAGATCAACTCAGGCGCGCTGGCGACGCAACAAACAGTGGAACTTGCCGTAAAAAACCTACCGCACGCCGTCGCCCAGCACCTCAATCGCGCAATGGAATTTTCACTCAAGCCGGTCATCAACGCTACAGGCGTGATTCTGCATACCAATCTTGGACGCGCACCGCTGGCTGAATCTGCAATCAGACGTATTGCTGAAGTTGTGGGTGGATATTCCAATCTTGAATTTGATATTGCCGCCGGTGAGCGAGGCAAACGAGATGTCCACGTTGAACGATTGTTTTCGCGCCTGCTCAACCAGGAAGGCGTCAACGGCATTCGTACCGTGGTGGTCAACAACTGCGCCGCGGCGGTCATGCTCGCCCTGAACACGCTGGCTGAAGGCGGTGAGGTGATCGTCTGCGCGGAGAGCTGGTCGAAATTGGCGGATCGTTCCGCGTGCCGGACGTGATGGCCAAGTCCGGAGCCGTGCTGCGTGAAGTCGGCACCACCAACCGCACACGTTTGGCCGACTACGAAAATGCCATCACGGAAAAAACGCGCCTGCTGCTGCGCGTCCATCGCTCAAATTTTGCGATCATCGGCTTTACCGAGCAGCCCACTCTCGAAGAACTGGCAGTCTTGGGACGCAAGCACAACATCCCGGTAATGGAAGATCTGGGCGGCGGCGCGATGATTCCATTGCGTGCGCTGGGCGTGAATGAAAGCGGAGTCATGGACAGCCTTCGCACCGGGGCCGATCTGATTACCTATAGTGGTGACAAAATGCTGGGTGGTCCCCAGGCAGGTCTGCTTAGCGGACGGGAAGATCTGATCAAGCGCGTGCGTTCCAACCCGCTCTTCCGTGCTCTGCGCGTGGACAAGCTGACCTACGCGGCGCTGGAAGGCACGCTGATGGAATACATCCGCCAGAACCACGATGCGATTCCGTTCGCGCGCATGATGCGTCTGGCCGCCGAAGAGATTCGCATGCGCGGTGAAGCCATGCAAAAGCAGCTCAGCGGCGCGGCCCATTTACAGACCACGATCATCCCTGGAGAATCGCTCGTAGGCGGCGGCTCCGCGCCTACTTCTTCCCTGCCGACTTTTTTGCTCGCTGTCACCGCAGATTCATTGAGCGCCGACGAACTCGCCGCCAGGTTGCGGCGCAACGATCCCCCGATTGTTGCGCGCGTGGAAAACGGTCGCGTGCTTCTGGACTTGCGCACAGTCTTGGGCCCTGCTGATGAAGCCCAGATTGTTCGCGCGCTGCTTGGCATTGCTCCTTAAACATTGCCGTCCAGTGACACGACTGCCACGCATCATCGCAGAAGAGTACAGCCCGTCAAAAATCTACGCTTGCTTTGCAAAAAGCAAATCTCACCACGGATGAACACAGATAACACGGATTTACTAATTGGAGAATAGCGTTATTGCCGCAGTGTTGTAAATGCCTGATCCACAAGAGTCGAAGCATCCCCAATACTCAAAGAGCTTGCCCCTGAAACGAACGCCCGATCCATCTCTAGACGTTCGGGTTACTGTGGTGCGTTAACTTCGCGGACTCTGCCTGGGGAACGGCCTCTGCTTGCTTGATTCTCTCGACCATCTTCCGATGAAACTGTTGATCCCAGTTTGCAGGATCGACCTGGAAGTCAGGGTTGATGAACTTCTGATCGAGTAAAACTTGAGTAACATGTGCAGCTTGAAGCACCGACATCTCAGATGAAATTGATTCGCCGGTGCGCATATCAGGACGAACGCTACGCGCGCCATGAATTGAGGGGATTCGAGCATGAGGCTCATGCGAATGATTCGAACTTGCTTTGGGGTTGTCCTGCATATGAAGGTAGCTCAAGGTTGTCGCCGATTTGATTGACGAGCCTGGAAACGTCCTCTTCGCGGACGCCGGAGTGCTTGCCGTTATGAAAAGCTACCTCAGCCTGAACGAGTCGCTCCTTAACACTACTTTCGACCTTGATCGGCATTCTCCCGAACGCATGAGGATAATTAAAAATCTCATCTGCCAAGGCCCGGACAGAATTCGCATCATCTGCTCGCAGCTTGCTGGCCTTTTGATCGATGACCTTTCCAGGGTGTTGCCATTGCGAGCTTTGAGGTTCCTGTGCCTGCACCTGCGTGATTTTAATCCAAAACAAGGATGCTACCGCCACAGTTACGACGGTGCCGAGAAAAAAGAATCAGACGAAACGTTCGTGTTCTCATTCTTGGTTGCCTTTCTTGGAAGTAGCCTGATTAGAACCGCACTTTGCCAGACAGCATAAAGGAGAGCAGATCTTTGAGCAGGACGCGCTATTGCCAATTCCGGATTTTGTAACAACTGTAAGAACGGTGAAGGGGAGAACGTTGAATTGCTATGAAGCAGCATTGAATACCAAAGAATTCTTTGGTGGCGGCGGTAGGACTCGAACCTACGACCTACGGATTATGAGACCGTCGCTCTAACCACCTGAGCTACACCGCCAAAAGGTGAGGGGAAACGAGACAAAAAACAAGCTGCGCGACCTGGCGTCGGCAGCAGATTTGATTGTAAAGTCGTTCGATTTCCGATGTCAAACATACCAAAACCTACCACGGAGGCACGGAGACACGGAGGAACCGAGAAAGGCAAACCTTACCACGGATCAGCACGGATACCACGGATCGGAAAGGTTAAAATTCACCACGCAGGCGCGGAGCACGGAGGAATTGAAAATCGGTCATCGGCACATCGTGGATCTGGGGATCAGAAAGGCCCTACCGCGGATCAACGCGGATGTCCGCGGATCAGGAAGGCGGGGTTGCATGGCGCTTAATGCAGTAAAATGCCCAGTTGAGCCAGCGCGCCGCGCGGGCTCCGCAATCCCTGGAAAACTATGCGCAGCTTTGAGAGCCTCACAGAACAAGAAGTACTTGCCCTGGCCATCGCGTTAGAGGAAGAAGATGAACGCGTTTACAGCGATTTTGCCGAGAATTTCCGGAAAGACTTTCCCGCCACGGCGTCAATGTTTGAAGGCATGCGGGAAGAGGAGTCCACGCATCGGCGCAAGCTGATTGACCTGTACAGGACTAAGTTTGGCGAGCACATACCGTTGATCCGGCGTGGGGACGTAAAGGGCTTGGTGCCGCGCCATGCGATCTGGCTGACGCAGCCTCTGCGTCCGGAAGCGGCGCGACGGCAGGCTTCTACGCTGGAAGTGGAGACCCGGCTGTTTTATGAAAAGGCCGCGTCGCGCACGCAGGATGCGAGCATCCGCCAGTTATTGAATGATCTGGCGCAGGAAGAGCGTGAGCATGAGTTGCGAGCAGAAGAACTGGGCCGCGAGAACCTGGATGCCAGAACACGCCGTGAAGAAGATGAAGCCAGCCGCCGGCTTTTCGTTCTGCAGATAGTGCAGCCCGGGCTGGCCGGCCTGATGGATGGATCGGTTTCAACGTTGGCGCCAGTTTTTGCCGCAGCATTTGCCCGGCATGAATCACACTTCGCGTTCCTGGTGGGCTTGGCCGCTTCATTGGGCGCGGGCATCAGCATGGGATTTGCCGAAGCGCTTTCCGATGACGGCAGCCTTACCGGTCGAGGACATCCGTGGGTGCGTGGGGTGATTTGCGGTGTAATGACGATGCTGGGCGGAATCGGCCATACTCTTCCCTTCCTGATACCGTCATTCCGGATTGCAACCATGGTTGCTGTGGCCGTGGTGATCGCGGAGTTGGGAGCAATTGCGTGGGTAAGGCACCGTTTTATGGAAACGCCGTGGGTCTCTGCCACGTTGCAGGTAGTGCTGGGGGGAACGTTGGTTTTTGTTGCCGGAATATTGATTGGAAGTTCGTAGGCGATCAGCAGCGAGGGATTTCTACTCTGGGGCGTTTATGTCCCATCCGTCTTTTTTCATTTCCACGCGCAGCCAGCGTTGCAAGCTGGTACGCAATGCCGGAGGGATTTCAGCAAACTGGATTCCGTATTGTCCGCTTTTGTTGGTCCAGGTGATCCGGCCACGAAGTTCGACCGGAGTATCCGTATTGCTGCCGGGAATCGGGAATACAAGGGCAACCGGAGCGCCGGATTTCAGCGGCTTCTCCGCGCGGATTCCCGCACCGCCGGCGCTGATGTTGAGCAGCACGGCGTCAAATTGTTCGCCGGAATATTTCGCTTTGATAGGGAGCTCAAGTTGAGCACGATAATAACGCTGCTGGTTGAGGCTGAGACTGCCGAAAGAATCCTCAAGCCCGGCCTCGCGATAAATCTTGACCTTGCGAATCAAGGTTCGGCGTGAGATGCCAAGAGCTTCAGCGGCTTTGCCTTGATTGCCGCCGTTATCTTCCAGAGCATGCAGAATGGCGCGTTTTTCCACTTGGTCAAGGTCGGAGTCAGTAGGAATAGGCCGGCGGCGTGAGCTGACTGAATCCGGAAAGCGCAGGTCAGAAGCTGAGATTTCAGATTGTGCGTCTTTGGCTTGCAAGACCGCACCAAAGACCACGTTTTTAAGTTCGCGCACGTTGCCGGGCCATGCATAGCTGGTGAGCGCGTCTATGGCGTCACGGCTGAAACGTGACTCAGGATAGTGCTGGTGCAACACCTGTTCGGCGATTCCCACCACGTCTTCAGGACGCTCACGCAGTGGCGGGACTTCAAGCTTGAATTGGGCCAGCCGATGATAAAGATCACTGCGAAAGCGCCCGGCTGTGACCAGATCTTCAAGATGCTGGTTGGTGGCCGCGACAACGCGCACATCGACGCTGACTTTTCTGTTGCCGCCCAAACGGTAGTAAGGCACTCCGTCGAGCACGCGCAAAAGCTTTACCTGGATCTTTAAATCCAGATCGCCAATTTCATCGAGAAAGAGAGTTCCCTTGTTGGCCATTTCGAAAAAACCGACCTTGACCCCGTCAGCGCCGCTGAACGCTCCTTTTTCATATCCAAAGAGTTCGCTCTCAACCAGGTTTTCAGGGATGGCGGCGCAATTAACGTCAACCAGCGGCTGGCTGGAACGCAAAGAATTGGTGTGGATGGTGCGTGCAATCATCTCCTTGCCTGATCCGGTTTCACCCACAATGAGCACCGCAGCGGGGTGGCGAGCCACTTTTTCCGCAAGCTTCATCACGCGTTGCAAAGAAGGGCTGCGAATGATCAACTCAGAATCGGCGCCCGACGAAGTGGCGGCTGGTGCGTTCTCGTCGTCAGGAAGGTTGGTCGAAGGATGACCGCTCGTTGGATAAGGCATCGCAGTTTGCGACTCAATAGTGCAGCAACACAATTTTACAAGCAACAGTTAATTCAGTGGCGATTTTGCAGGCTAAGAAACCATGGCAAACAAAGCTTACGCTGTACAGCCTTGAAAAATGGGCATAAACTTTCCAGTTTTATGAAATTCAATCTGAGGGTATCTATGCTTTGGAAACAAATCTTAACGTGCGTTGTCATGGTGGCAGCAACGGCCGCAGCACAAACGGGCAGTGCTCCAACAAAAAAGCCTTTGCAGCCGTCTGCCGCAGCTTCAGTGGAAAAAACCGAACAAGCGGAAAAGCCGGTTGCGCGGCCAAAGTCTTTTGACCTTGGCGCCATGGACAAGAGCGTTGACCCATGCCAGGACTTTTACCAATACGCTTGCGGCACTTGGCGCAAGAATAATCCTATTCCCCCTGATCAGTCCCGCTGGGGCCGCTTTAATGAACTGGCCGACTACAATCGCCAGTTCCTGCACAATATCCTGGAGAAGGATTCCGCCAATGATCCTAAGCGGTCTCCCGTACAACAAAAAATTGGCGACATGTATGAATCCTGCATGGATGAGACCACTGTCGACAAAAAGGGCAGCACCCCGTTAAAACCGGAGATGGACCGGATTGCAGCGATCACCAATCAAGACCAGTTAGTTCAAACTATTGCTTATCTCCAGTCTTTGGGCGTGCAGGCGGTGTTCGGCTTTGGCGCTTCACCTGACCTGCACAATGCAAGCATGGAGATCGCCCAGGTAGTTCAGGGCGGCCTGGGGCTTCCTGATCGCGACTATTACTCTGATACTGACGCAAAATCCCAGGAGACACGTGAGAAGTATCTGGAGCACGTGGCCAAGATGTTTGTATTGCTGGGCGATGATGAAGCAGCCGCCAAGAAAGAAGCTCAAGCCGTTATGGACATCGAGACCAAACTGGCCGATGCCGCTTTTAAGCGCGTGCAGATGCGCGATCCTAAAAATCGCGACCACAAAATGAAAGCTTCAGAGCTGGAGGCGCTTGCGCCTAACTTCAAGTTCGCTCGTTTCTTCAGTTCAACCAGCGCGCCCAGCTTTACTGAGGTCAACGTAGTCCCGCCGGACTTCTTTGAGAAAGTCAACGGCGCCGTAGAGTCTGTGCCGATTGCCGACTGGAAAACTTATTTGCGCTGGCATGTGGTAAGAGCAGCCGCGCCAACATTGTCTGATCCCTTTGTCCGGGAGAACTTTGCCTTTTACGGGCAATACCTGAACGGACAAAAAGAATTGCAGCCGCGCTGGAAGCGCTGCGTACAAATGACAGATAGTTTGCTGGGCGAGGCCCTGGGCCAACCGTACGTTGACGCAACTTTTGGCCCCGACGGCAAGCAGCGGATGCTGAGAATGGTGAAGGCGCTGGAAGAGTCCCTGGGCCAGGACATTCAGGGGCTGGACTGGATGACGCCAGAAACCAAGAAGCAAGCACTGGTAAAGCTGCATGCCATTACCAATAAAATCGGCTATCCGGACACCTGGCGCGATTACAGTTCAGTGAAGATTGTGCGCGGTGATTTGGTGGGCGACGTCCAAAGAGCGCGTGCGTTTGAAATTAAGCGCAATCTCAACAAGATCGGCAAGCCGCTGGACAAAAAAGAGTGGGGCATGACTCCTCCCACCGTAAATGCCTACTACAGCCCGTCGAACAATGACATCAATTTCCCTGCCGGCATTTTGCAGCCGCCTTTCTTTGATAAAGACGCGGACGATGCCGTGAATTTTGGCGGCATCGGCGTGGTGATTGGCCATGAGCTCACGCATGGCTTTGACGATCAGGGCAGCAAGTTCGATGCGGAAGGCAATCTTAAAAATTGGTGGACACAGGCTGACCGCGACGAATTCGACAAGCGCACTAGCTGCATCGCCGATGAATACAGCTCGTTTGTCGCAGTGGATGACGTTCATCTCAATGGCCGCTTGACGCTGGGCGAAAACACCGCCGACAATGGCGGGCTGCGAATCGCCCTGGCGGCGCTGCATAAGGACATGGAGATGAATCCCAAAGTAGCTGCGACCAAAGACGGCTTCACACCGGAACAGCGTTTCTTCCTCGGGTTTGCCCAGGTCTGGTGCCAGAATGCGACGCCGGAAAGCTCACGGCTGCTGGCCAAGACCGATCCGCATTCGCCCGGTCAGTACCGCACCAATGGCACGCTGCAAAACAGTCCGGACTTTGCCAAAGCGTTTGGCTGCAAGGCTGGCCAGAAAATGGTTAGCGCTAACGCTTGTCACGTGTGGTAAGACTTAATTTTTTGGAATAGCACTGCCGCATCTTTTTTGGTGCGGCAGTTTCTTTGTGGCTCTTGCGTTTTTTGAACTCGCGGAGGAGTGGTCCACGCTGTTTGCTCAAGTCGCGGCCATCGCGTTCAGAGGGATACGGTTCCCCGTCGCCCTTGATCCCCTTCCATAGCACCATGTTGAAACTTTCAGAATCGAGATAGTCTTCCACGCTGAAATCGAAGCCCTTTGTTTTGTCAGCCCAATAAGCGGCATCGTGGCTGGGTTTGACCACTGACGTGATTTCAGCTGTGGCAGCAGAAAGCGGCAATTTCGTCGTGCGTAAGATCTCAGGCACGCGGGCGTTGTAATTCCAGGTGACCTGATGCGCGGAAAATACCTCGGACATCGGCGGCTGCAATGCATCATTCAGTCCTCGCGGCTTGATTCCCAGGACTTCTTCCATTGTCCGCAGCAGAGTAACAGTATTGAAGCGCTTTGAAATGACAGCGCGCTGTTTCACGAAAGGCCCGGCAATCAGCGCTAAACTACGGTGCGCGTCCACGTGATCAGGGCCGTTCTGGGCATCGTCTTCAATCACGAAAATCAACGTGTCTTTGGCGTACTTGCTGTGCGCTACTTTTTCCACCAGCAAACCCACGGCGTAATCGTTGTCCGCGATCTCGGTTTCCACGGTGTTCACTCCATCCACCGCTTCATCAAACAAGCCCAAGATGGTCATGGGGGAGCCGCACCAGTTCCAGATTCGGCAGATTATCGTGTGTGACATATTCATCGAACTCGCGTTCCCATTCTTTGAAGCGCCAGTAGTCGGGAAATCGCTGATCGAAGCCGCGAAAGTACGGGTCCGTGACCTGCTGCAAATTCGCCTTGGTCGCCGTGGCGACGCGGGTGCCGCTGGCCGCAGGGTTGCGCAGCAGCGGAATTGGCGGATCATCGCCGGGAATATGGTTATAGTGGCTCAAGTCGATAAAGAAGCCGTAATTGCGAACGCTGAGCCCAGAGCGCAATGCTCCGTCCCACAGGTAGCCTGCGCCGCTCTCATCTTCAGGGCCGTCCGGTGCTGCCACATCGGCATGGCCAGGCAGCTGATTTTCCCCGTCGTCAAGCTTTTCAGTATTGCGGTCATGCGATGAATCCAGGCCGACGTTGATATTGCGGTTCATTCCTTCCACGTCATACGTCATTCCGCGAAAGGCATAGTTCAGCGGGATAGTGCGTTCAACTTCATCTGTAGTACGCGCGGCTGTGCTCCAGTTCCAGCCCACGCCACTGACTTCGCCGCTATCAAAGAAATTATCGAGCGTAACAAAACGCCGTGCCAGCTCGTGATGGTTTGGCGTCATGGCCTCAGGAAACAGCGTGAGTGAGGGATCGCCATTCCCTTTTTCCAGATCGCCCAACACCTGATCATAAGATCGATTTTCCTTGACGATGTAAATCACATGCTTGATGTGCTGGCGCAGGAACGCAAAAACTTGGCGGCTTTTGGGATCGTCGGCCGGAGCAGCGAAGTGATTGTTGCGTGCCACTTGCTGTGTGAGTTCGCGTAGATCGGCTGGATCGGGCCGCGGTATGGTTGCAAAGCCGCCTTTCTCAAGTTGCAGAATATATTGTCCGGCGGCGGCACACGGCCGATCGTCCGAAGCGGTAGTAAAGGTGTTTCGGCACGCTTTTGGATTCGGGCCGGGCATTGACTTGCCGTTGACGACGTAAAGCATAGCTCCGTTCTTGCTGACGCTGACTGAAGTTGGATACCACCCTGTGGGAATCAGCCCGACCACGCGGCTGTCATCGAGGTCTT
Organism: Terriglobia bacterium; assembly: GCA_963831465.1. Taxonomy (GTDB): domain Bacteria; phylum Acidobacteriota; class Terriglobia; order Terriglobales; family Acidobacteriaceae; genus Angelobacter. The sequence goes on from CAWHQH010000020.1 coordinate 78,005, forward strand.
TATCTAAAGCGATCACGGCCACGGAGTTTGTGCCGCCGTTGGTCACGTAGAGCGTCTTCTCGTCGGAGGCCAAAGCAAGGCTGTTAGGATTGCTGCCTTTGAAGCCTGCCCGGTTTGCAAATATACCAGTGGGGGCCGTTGTCTTGATCTCCGCGAGAACGCGGTCCTTTGCCGTATCCACGACCACAACTGAATCGCTGTTATCGGCGGCAGCAAACAGCAGCGTGCCTGTTCGATTCACGATCAGCTTTCCCGGCTGGCCGTGCGTCTTGATTCTTCCGCTCACGGCGAGCGTTGGCTTCAATGTGAGCACAACAATTTCGCGATCGCGCAGGCTGGAGACGTAGGCTTTGTCGTCACTGGCAAAAGCAACCCCGTATGGATACTCGCCTCCGGCCACGCCTTTTTGTGCGGGATTGATTTTCCCGGGGCGCAGATCAAGCTCTCCAACTACCTTTTTTGTTTCCAGATCAATGAGCGAAACGGAATCATTTTGATGATTGGCAACAAGCGAGCGCTTGCCGTCTGGACTCACGGCGAGACCTGCAACCATTGGACCCAGCGGCGTTACTTTTGTTTCCGAGCGATCAGCGACTCCCAGGCCTATTTTGTGGCCTAAAGCTATCGGTTCTCCTGATTCAGACCATTGGTCCCCCTGCTGCGCGAAAATATGGATGTTGTCATCCTGCCCGCCACCCGCATAGAAATGCCTGCCATCGGGTGCCCACGCCAGCCCCATATAAGTATTGGGGATGCGCAATGCCTGCCGTTGCACCGGCTTTGGCTGCCGGATATCGAAAATAAAAATATATTCGCTGGTCTGGGCCGGGATTTTTTTTCCTTTAGCGTCATTGTTGCGGTTGTAGCCGCTGGTCAAAATCAGCAGCGTGGCGCCATCCGGGCTCACGGCTGTTGAGATCGGATGGTCCACGGTGAAATCAGGAAGATCGGGTAGACCAGGATTTAAAGACTGCACAGTTGATCCCCGCGCTGCCAGCGGAGTAATGCTCATGCCGGTCGGCAATTCTTCGACTGCTGGAACATGCTTCTTTTGCTGAGCAGCGCCGGCCAGTGATAGGAGGCCCACGCAGATGCTCATCACACAGAACAAGCGCGCGTGGACTGTACGAAACATGCGTAGGCTTCCGCTCCTCACTTAGCGTTTCCTGTTGGAAGCTGCGGAACACCGCTCATCGTCGCGGCAGGCGCTTTTCCCAGCGTGTTATTGAGCAGCGTCGCTAGCCGCAGTCCGGCAAGCGCCAGCTTTTGATTCACAAGTTCGATATTTGCTTGATAATAAGCTTCGTCGATTACAGTCGGCTTTGCTTCCATGATGTGCCTGGCCTGAACATGCGATTCGTTGGCCCAGTCCACCGGCGTTCCGGCTGCCTGATTTTCCAGATGCTTTTGCGCGATCAACGTATTCAGCCGGCCAACGTATTCTTCTTCTGAATAGGCGGTGTGTTCCAGCAGCAGCGTGTCCCATGCCCAATGCAGGTTGCAGTCATAATCGCCGCACTTGGGCGATCCGAAGACCGGAAGCCTGATGTCATTGCCACCCCGAGCTTCATCAATTGCGTGCAATGGCTGGTGCAGATCACCCACAAAGTGCACGAGCCATTTGAGCGCTTCCAGCCGATCTGCCCGAGAAGCTTTTTCGTCGCCCAGGACTTTTTGAAACATTTCGATTCTATCCACCACACAGTTGTGGTGATCCGATAATGCGTCCTTATGTTTGTCCTGCGGGCGGAAGCAGTCGCGCTCTTCGGAAAAACCCGAAGCATTTTTAGGAATATCGACAAAGTGCCAATCGATGCTTTCATCGCGCTCTTTTCTTACTGAATCGGCCCAGCTTGCGATGGAAGCCAGCGAGTCTGCGCCCAGCAGAAGCTGCAAATTCTGTTTCGCGATTGGCGTGAGACGAGATGCCGCGATATCGGCGACTATGGCGTGGCCTTTGGGCCCCCAGGCAAGAAGCTGAGTAGAGATGAAAGCTATCAAAACCAGAATGGCGCTAATCTTCTTCACAAAACCTCAGAACACGGAGATTGCCTGTCTGATGAACGGGCGTCAAACGGAAGGGCCTCAAAGCAAAAATCCTGATGATTTTAGCTAGCCGCTCACCGTCAGGCAATTCTGATTGGCAGCGCAAGCGAGAATTTCTCAGGAAGTCAACCCGGCATATGCCCCAAATTTGGAAATATAAAAAATGCGGCAGCCGAAGCTGCCGCAACATGGAGTTGAGAAACCGAAGCTAAAACTTAAGTCGAACTCCGATTTCAATTTGTCTTGGCGAATAGACAAAGTTGCTGTTTGCGTTGGTGGTGGAACCGAAAACTGGATTAAAGTTTTTGTCCACGTTGAAGTTAAGGCAAGGAGCCGCAGCACTGCATGTGGCCAGGCCGCCGGGAGTATTCTGGTTCGTTGTGGCTATGGAGTACCCCAGCGTGTTAACGCCAGTTACATTTGGCTTGTTGATGATGTTGAAGACGTTGGTCAGCAACTCCAGCGTGTAGTTTTCCTTGACCACAACGTTTTTAGAGAGGCGCACGTCAGGGACCAGAGTGCTCGGCTGCCGGAACGTATTGCGTCCAATGGTATCGATGCGGAAAGCCCCATTGGAACCATTGACTCCGCCGGAAAGCCCCCCCGGGGCTGACCCCGAAGTTGCCAGGGAATAAGGCAGACCACTTTGCGCCTGGATAACTGGCGAGAGCTGCCAATCGTTTGCCAGATAGCCCAACCAACCATTGACTTTCCATGGAGACTGCATCACGGCGCTCACCACCAGACGGTGGCGAACGTCATAGATGGAGTTGCCATATTCCAGAGCAAGGTTGGTGGGATCAAGCAGGTCATTCGTGTCGTTGAACGTGCTGCCATTTACACCATAGTCAAGAGCATGGGCCCAGGTGTAATTCACAGCAAATTGCATGTGATGACTCAAGCGGTGATTCAACTGAACTGCCATCGCCTGATAGTTGCTGTTAATACCGCTGAAAATATCCGTTACCGCCCCGAAATTGTTGTTGGGCCGGCGGATGGTGGTACTTTGCGGTGCAAATAGCTGGGTTGTGTAAGTTGGCCCTGGAAGTGGGCCGCCATTAATTACCTTATAGGTAATCGTCTTTGTGGCGGGAAACAGATTGGTATCCACAAAGCCCGGCAGCTCGCGGCCAAAACTGCCGAGATAGCTGACGGAAAGTGCGGTGCCCCACCCCAGATCGCGTTCCACGCTCAAATCTACCTGGTGAATCTGCGGGTTCTGGAAGTGTTTATCGAAAAACACGACCGCTGGTGGGGTAACTGGGCTGCCGGTTAAGGCCGTAGGGATCACCGAGGGAAACGAGGGAGCACCTGCATCCGTTGGCTTGAATGAGAAGGTCAACTGGCTGCCCGGAATACCGGTCGCCGAAAGTGCACTATAGATCGTGGAGTTGATGATGCGGCCGTAGAAGATGCCGTATCCACCGCGGACCACGGTTTTGCCGTTTCCAGCTAGATCGTAGGCAAAGCCGAGTCGCGGACCAAAGTTGTTCTTGTCGTCAGGCAGCTTACCGGTCTGGGCAAACGCTGGATTAACCAGATTTGAGAATGGATCCGGCAGTTGCTCGTATTCATAACGCAGGCCAAGCGAGAGGCTCAAACGGGGCAGGATTTTCCAATCGTCAGCAACGAAAAAAGAATAATCGTTGGTGCTGAATTCAAAGCCGAGCGGTCCGAAAGCCTGCGAGAAAGAATTGTAGCAAGATTTGCCTCCACACGCGCCCGGCTTGTTAAGGTCAGAGAAGTAATCTACAAGATTGTTGTAGCTGAAACTGCCGAACTGTGTGCGCAGGTTCTGGGAAAGATCGTGTACATGGCTGAAGTCCATGCCGAATTTGAAGTTGTGCTTGCCACGAGACCAGTTCACCGTGTCGGCGATCTGCTGCCGGGTCTCATCGGGGAATCTCGGTCGTTCAAGGAAAGTTGGTGTGCCAAAGCTAAAGAAGTTGCTCACTGAAACATTAGGCGGAATCGGATTGCCCGTGAAGAGGGCCTGCTCATAGGGAGTCGGCGTCTGATTGTTCTCAAACTCAAAATCGCGGCCGTACTGGAAACGCAGTTCATTGGCAATGGTAGAGGTAAGGGTAGAATTCAGCTTGGCTACTCCCCAGGTATCCTTCACGAAATCGTTACCAAAGCTCGCGGTGCCCAGGTTATTGCTGGCCTGGGTTTGAATCCCGGCCGGTGAAGACCAGCGCATGCGATTCACTGAGAAAGAGGCATGATGTTTTTGGTTGATCTGCCAGTCGAGCTTGGGCAGGAATATGTTTTGTGCTCCCTCACGCGGCGTGGGTCCTAATAACCCATTCACCATGTTGGTTAAATCAGTGCGGTAGATACCCAATGCTTGCGCTTGTGTTGAGGCGTTGTTCGCGCCGAATAAGCGGGTTGCAAGCGTGCCTAGATTGGCGGCTGTTGGATCAGCTAAGTTGGTCTGTGCATTGGTGAAAATTGCGGTTCCGGGGAAGTTGCGATGATACCAATCATAGGTGACAAACCAGAATAGTTTGTCTTTAACGATGGCTCCTCCCACGCCAAAGCCGGCAATTTTTCGCCAATCAGTGGGTTTGTATGGAGACGTTGTGAAGCCACTCGCCGCACTACCTGTCGTTAGCGTGGTGAACGGGTTGATCGCTCCCCAGTCATTGTCGCGATCATAAAAATAGCCTTCGCCGTGAATACGGTTGGTTCCGCTTTTGGTCACGGTATTGACTACTCCACCTGCCGAGCGTCCGTATTCTGCCGAATAGTTTGAAGTATTAACTTGAAATTCTTCGATGGCGACTTTGGGCGTCGAGTATCCCGCACGTGTGCGGCCGCGCTCTTCAGAAAAGAACGCCTCGTTATTATCGGCTCCATCCACCGTGTTGTTGTTAAGCAGGGTGCTGATACCGCGGAAGCTCAAAAGACCGAAGCCGCTGGAGTCGCTCACCACTCCAGGAGTAAGCGATGCAAAGTTTGACCAGCGGCCGCCATTGATAGGCAAGCTGGAAATCGCAGTCTGGTTCAACGTTGGAGCAAAATCGGCAGACGTGGTATTGATTTGGGGCGCTTCGGCAGTGACTTCCACTGTCTCCGTGCTGCTGCCGATAGCCATGTGGGGTGAGAGTTCAGTCACGCTTCCAACTTGCACGATGACTTGCTCAGATTTGAATGGCGCAAAGCCCTGCTGGTTAACTGTTACGGTGTATGTGCCGGGCTGCAGTTTGTTGACCCGGAAGAAGCCCGAGCCATCCGTCGTCATCGTTGCTTCGGCGTTGGTGCCGTTGTTGCGCACAACGATTTTTGCGTTTGCGACCACAGCGCCGTTACTGTCGTAAACCGTTCCACCGATAGCGCCATCGGTGGTGGACTGTGCGTAGAGCAGCGCGCCGCACGTTGCGACAAACAGCGCTACTGTGAGCAGCCGTTGAATTGAACTCCAAAAGCGTGACATCATTCTCTCTCTCCTGTGAAGGCTTTCAGCGTGGCGGGACCCGGGAAATCTAGGGCACCCATAATAGTCGTCAATGGTGTAAATGCAACCTAGAAATTTGGTTTTACCGCGTATTTGCCGCTTTATCCTAGCCCACGATTGTTGCTGGAAGATGAACGAATCGCAAAAATTTTGTGGAACTCCTGTGGATAGCTGTGCAAAAGAGAGACTTAGGTCTGCTCGCCTATGAAATATGGAAAATTTGGATTTATTCGGGGGCAAAAAAGGCTGGTTGCGCCGCTCCGTTGATCTAGGCTACCTTCATGAAGAAAGTTCCACCCAAGGATGGGGTGCCTCCATTGACCTGGACTGAAACTTTTAACTGCGATATCTGTGGCAAGCAAAAGGGGTCGGTTGACCACTGGTGGCTGGCCTGGAACGAGCCATTTAGCCCTCACGTTGAAGCGCCGGAACGCCAGATGCTGAAAATTTATCCCTGGGAAAACATGCTGGCGCATGACTCGGCGGCCAAACATCTTTGCGGCCAGGCATGCCTGCAAAAACTGGTGGACCGCTGGCTCAATGTGGAGTTGTCCGCAAGCCATGCTGCGGCGGCGCACCCGGGCAAATAATCAGTCGCGCATTTTATACAGTTTTTTGAGGGGACCGCAGACGTGGATACATCTCTGCAGGAAAGTATCAGTCGCCTTGGCGGACGCCAGATCCGCTCTGGCACGTTTCTGTGCAGCGCTTGTTTGTGCAGCACACCAGCAACGTGGAAACAGAGTGCTTGAAGATGAGCTGCTGCTGGGTATTGGTTTCAAGCACAATGGAATACTTATCAAACGAGCGCACGTTTCCTGAAACTTGTGCGCCGTTCAGCAACTGGACGGTGATGTGCTTCCCGCCCGCAAAAGCGCCATTGAGAAACGATTCCTGAACATTGATCACTGCCATGATTCAGCCGCGGCCCCTATACTTTTGCGCCATTGGCATTGGCACCCCAGCCGAGCCTTGGCAGGGCGTGCCACTGATGCTGCTCAAATAGTGCTGAAATTGCCATAAGTCCAATATATAATTGGACTGAGTTTAATAGGCACTGACTATGGAAGTCCATCAGCTCCGATATTTCTGCGCGGTCTCTGAGACCGGCAGTTTTACGCGCGCCGCCGAACGAGAACAAGTCGCGCAGCCTTCCTTGTCGCAGCAGATCATGAAGTTGGAAGAAGAACTCGGCGTGCGTCTGTTTGACCGACTGGGGCGCACCGTTAGGCTCACCGGCTTTGGACAGGTATTTCTTCCGCGGGCCCGTGCCATTTTGGGAGAGCTAAAGGCCGCAAAGGATGAAGTCGCAGAACGGCAATCGGCTGTTGCAGGCCCGGTGAGTATTGGGGTGATCCCCACGATTGCTCCATATTTTTTGCCTTTGCCGGTTGCATTGTTTTCCAGGAAATATCCTGAGGCTTCCATCAACGTGTCGGAAGATGTCACCGCTCGGTTAATGGACCGGCTGCGCGCGGGGCAGATCGACCTCGCCATCCTCGCCATGCCTTTGCGCGGACATGACCTGGAAACTTTCAATCTGCGCACGGAGCGTCTGTTTGCCATTATGCCGCGAGCGCACCGGCTGGCTAAAAAGCGCAAAATCACCATCAAGGAATTGCGCGATCAGCCTTTCCTCCTGCTGCGCGAAGACCACTGTTTCCGCGATACCGCAATAGAAGTTTGCAAGCGAGCGCGCGTGGTGCCGAAAGTTGTGTTTGAAAGCGGCCAGTTCAGCAGCATTATGGCCATGGTCGGCGCCGGACTGGGCATTTCTATTGTTCCGGAAATGGCGGTGGAGCAGCGGCCTGATTGCGCTTACGTCTCAGTGGCGGATGATCGCGCGTCACGCACCATTGGCGTGGTCACGCTCAAAGGGCGCTATCTTAGCCGGGTGCAGCAGGCTTTTCTGGCGCATTTGCACACGTTCTCCCAAAAGGACAACTAGCAGGAAATTGATTTCCGCCGTGCAGTAGCGCGATAGGCGGCTGTGCGGATAGCATTTTCAGGTGCGCAACTTTCAGGTGCTATTTGACGATGCTGAGCCTTCCCTTATTGAACATCCTGCTTTTGCTCCGTATGGAAAATTGGGATTCCCTCCCGCTCATGCAGAGCGGCCGTGGACCTATGCCAACTTTGTTCAGTCCATCGACGGTATAGCCTCATTCAAAGGCCCCCATGCGGCCGGCTCGGATATTTCGCAATCGCCGGAAGACCGCTGGCTGATGGATCTGCTGCGCGCTCATGCCGATGCCATTATCACGGGTATCCACACCCTGGTAGAAGAAACGTTGAGCGCGCCAAAGCTGAACGAAGGCCGCGGCCCTGTCTATCGGATTGAGGACGAATCTCTGCGCGACCTGCGCACCAAGCTGGGCCGCAAGCGCGAGAAGGTGATCTTTGTGACGGCTTCAGGCGGTGTTGATCCCGCGCGTATCGCGTCTTTGACGGCGACCAGATGGACGCTCTCGTGCTTACTACCAAGTCCGGAGCAGTGCGTCTGCAAGGCCGGATTGCCCAGGAACGTCTAATTATTGCCGGGCAGGACAAGACGATTGACCTGCCTGCGGCCATGCTCATGATGCGGGAAGAAATGGGCGTTGAGCATCTGCTTTGTGAAGGCGGCCCGACGCTATATGGAAGCATGGCGCGAGCAGGACTCATGGACGAGAAGTTTGTAACGGTGTCACCCATCGAGATCGGTTTGCTTGTGCCGCCGGAACAGGACATTACGCCGGCGGGAACAGGCACCCAACTCAATGTGCGACCAACAACGTTCATGTTTCCCGGTTTCACCGCGGAAAACGCTCCGTGGTGGCGATGGATGAGCTGCCGCCGGGTTGGCGATCACCAGTTCAATCGGTACCGAAGAGAAGCAGGTCTTACCACTGATTCACACTGATAACATTGACCGGAAGAGGCGGGCCGGAACCAAACCGGAGCGCTGGCGTTAGATGAATCGTTACAGTTTCGGCAATGAATGCGGCTGCGCGCAGACAACGCCATGGCCCGCTAAACAGCTATTTTCTTCCCGCCGCCTCGACGCTGCGCGTAGGGTCCGCACCTTTCCACGTAACATCCGCTGTGGGTCCGTAACTTGAAGGCACCGGCTTACTCAGCAGCCGCAAGTAAACGCTGAGTTGGGTGCGATGGTGGGTGGTGTGCAGAACGCGACGCCAGAAAACCCATATGCGCTCGCGCTGCACGTCGAAGAACGGGACCACCTCAAGCCACCATTTCTGATCGCGGTCTGCCATGCGGACCAGCCGAGGGGCGCATAGCTCCTGATTACGCTGCCAAAAACCTTCGGGCGTAAGATCTTGCGGCAGCAGCGCAGCGGCCTCGGGTTCGCCGCCAAGACCGATGAATTCAGCAAAAAATCGCCGCTCAGAAAGCAGCTGGTGCTTCATGATGTCCAGCACTGAGGACGACTTGTCAGCAGGCTTGAAAGCCATGTCTTCCCTGCCGAACTGCCGCCACAAGCTCACTACTTTATTTGTTTCGCTGGCGTAGGTCTCAAGCAGATGTTGAAAGACCGGGTCCGCCGCGCGCGGTATCTGTGCTTCAGAAATCGCCGTGTACTCATATTGCATGGGCATGATGGCCCTCACTTGGTCATGAGTATCTTACGCCTTTGCAGCGAGCGCCTCCTGCACCGGTTTTACAATCGCCGCTGCTACCAGCCCGGCAAAAACAAATCCCATTGCGACTGTACAGATGTAAGCCAGCGTGTAATTGCCGGGAAATCCGTACCAGTTCCAATAGGAGATGTTGGTGCTGATCGCGGCCAGGCAGCCCGCAATCGTAATGAAACGCCAGCGCCCCACAAAATTGACGATCCTGGTCTGGCCAAGCAATATCACCGCCAACAGGACTTGAAGGATGTTGGTTCCAAGCTCAACTGCCAGCGCTTTCCCAAATGAGAACTGCAATACCGGGTGATAAGCCAGCAGGCCCGAAGGGCCGGTTTCCACCTTGTGCATGCGCGCTTCCATGGCGGCTGCCTGTTGCGCTCGAGTAGCGCCCTCTGGAACGCCGAGGCCGGGAAGAAGATAAAGGCCATTTTCAGGCATGTTGGCCTTCATGGAATCCAAGACGGCTTGTTCGTTGGGAATTTCTTTGATTCCGGCTTTGCCCATCGGCAGAACGTCATGCGCCACAAATGACCATAAGAAGAAAGCTAATCCCCCGAGTACGCCCGCCAGCAGCTTCTTTCCCATAAATACCTCCATTTATGTGAGCCGAAAATCTGCTCTGTCCCGTTTCGGCACCGTTGATTGCGTGGCACCATGCTGCTACGGGAAAGTGACGGAGTCAAGGCATTGCATGGTAGGCCGGCCGTGTTGGGCAATGGTGTGCGGACCTCTTCATCGCTATCGCGATGAACGTCTGCCTAAAGGCGCGCGATTCGCATATGCGAATCGCTAGACGCTGATACAAGCATTGGGCCAGTTCCCAAACTGACCCACTACTAGCCATTTGGGCAGGTACCAACAATATTCAGAAACTCTTTGTAGAAGCCTGTAATCTAGTGAAGAGCACCTTCATGATCGGAGTAGCCCTTGGCCGCTGAAGTTCAGTCGAAAAAAGTTGATGAAAAGATAGTTGTTCCAAAGCCGGTTGGTGGAAAGACGGAGGAACCCAAGAAGAAGAAATCCGCCGCGACGCAGTTGAAATCTGTGTGGCCGATGATCGCGGAGTTGATCCGTCCCCGGCGCGGATTATTGGCTTTCAGCTTTCTGCTTCTGCTGATCGGCAGACTTTGCGGCCTGGTGTTGCCGGCTGCGCCAAAATACCTGCTGGATGACGTGATTGGCAAGCATCGGGCGGGCCTGCTGGTACCGCTGGTTCTGGTGGTACTGGGCGCGACATTGATTCAGGGACTGACTTCGTATGCACTCACGCAGCTTCTTTCAAAAGAAGGGCAGCGCTTGATTTCTGAACTCAGGAAGCGCGTGCAGACGCACGTGGGCTTGCTCTCACTGAATTATTACGATGCGAACAAGACCGGCGCGCTGGTTTCGCGCATCATGAGCGACGTTGAGGGCATACGCAACCTGATCGGCACCGGCCTGGTTGAGTTCTGTGGCGGCGTTCTTACTGCCGTGCTGTCACTGGCGTTTCTGCTGAAATACAGCGCTGAGATGACTGGGATCGCCATTGGCTTTCTGATAGTTCTGATGGTGGCGCTCAGCCGCGCGTTCAAGACAATTCGTCCGATATTCCGGGAGCGCGCAAAGATTAACGCTGAGGTCACGGGCAGGCTCACTGAATCGCTGGGCGGCGTGCGCGTGGTGAAGGGCTATCACGCGGAAGAGCGTGAATCGAACGTTTTTAGCCGCGGCGTGCAGCGCCTGCTGGACAACGTCTTGAAGTCGCTGACCGCTACTTCTCTTATGGGGCTGACCTCTACCGTGGTGCTGGGGGTGGTGAGCGCCATCATCATGTTTATTGGAGCGCGGCAGATTCTTGCCGGACACATGACGGCAGGCCAGCTTTTCAGCTACACCATGTTTATGGGTTTTCTGATTGCTCCGGTTGCGCAGATGGCGAGCATCGGCACGCAGATCACGGAAGCGCTGGCCGGATTGGACCGCACCCGTGAAGTGCTGGCGGAAGGACGTGAAGATCAGGACCCCGAACGCACGATTGTGCTTGGCCATATCAATGGCGCGATCACCTTTGAAGACGTGGATTTTTCTTATGAGCCCGGCAAGCCAGTGCTGGATGACGTGAGTTTTGACGCTCAGCCGGGAACCGTAACCGCACTGGTGGGATCTTCAGGCTCAGGTAAATCGACGATCATCGGCCTGGCCGCCGCTTTCTATAAACCAACTTCGGGTCGCGTCACCATTGATGGCCAGGACCTGAGCCGCGTGCGGCTGGATTCATACCGCGGCGCCCTGGGCGTGGTGTTGCAGGATTCATTCCTGTTTGATGGATCGATCAAAGAAAACATTGCCTTCTCGCATCCGGAGGCGACGGACGAAGAGATTCTTAAAGCCTGCCGCATTGCCCACGTGGATGAATTTGCCGAACGCTTTGCCGACAAGTTCGACACCATCATCGGCGAGCGTGGCGTTAAGCTTTCAGGCGGCCAACGCCAGCGCGTCTCGATTGCCCGCGCCGTGCTGGCCGATCCCAGAATTCTCATTCTGGATGAAGCCACGTCAAGCCTGGACTCAGAGTCAGAGGCTTACATCCAGCAGGGCTTGAAGTACCTGATGCAGGGCCGGACGACGTTTGTAATCGCGCACCGTCTGTCAACCATCCGCCAGGCCGATCAGATTCTGGTGGTGGAGTCGGGCAAAATCTTAGAGCGCGGCAAGCATGCCGAGTTGCTGGCGCTTCAAGGGCGCTATTACGACCTCTACACGCGGCAGCACGGGCTGGAAGAGAACCTGTTTCTGGCTCCGGGGGAAGGCGACAAAGTGGAAGAAAAAGGCGGCGGATCTCGCGCAGGCGGAGGCGGCGTGCCGGATGCCGTGAGTTTGATTCGGGGACAGGGATTTTAGGAATCGGGTGATCGGGAGATCGCGCCTGATCCGGTGATCTGGAAAACTTCCATCCACAAGGGGCATCCGTTCGACTCCCCTTTCGCGGGCTCAGGGCCGCTCAGGACAGGCTACGGAACACAAAGGCTGTAAAATTCTCCAACTTAGTGAACCTTTGTGTCCTTTGTGGTGAAAAGATGAAATCAAACTTCGCGAAAGCTACATTTCTGCTGCTGGCTCTTCTACCAGCCTTTGCTCAAACCGCTCCTGCTCCCAAACCCATTGACCTGCTCAAACAAAAGCTGGAGCAGATTTCCGCCGGCGTGAGCGCGGACTGGGGCATTTACATCAAGTCGCTCGATACGGGTGAAGAAATCGCCATCAACGCCGACAAAGTCATGGATACGATGTCGGCCATTAAGATTCCGCTGCTGGTGGATGTTTATCGGCATGTGGATGCGGGCAAGATCAACACGGCTGACCGCTTCGCGCTGAAGACCGCAGACAAACGCTTTGGCACCGGCGTGCTGCGCACACTCGACTCCGGCCTGAACTTGAGCTTTCGCGATGCGCTGGAGTTGATGATTATCCAGAGCGATAATTCCGCCACGGACATGGCTTTTGCCCGCGTCGGCGGCCCCGCGCACGTAACGCAGACGATGCACGAACTGGGACTGAATTCGATCATCGCGACCGGCACAAGCTTCGATTGGTTTCGAGCGCTGGCTGAAGCCGGCGATCCCAGCTACGCGAAGTTTGGTCCAGAAGAGCTTTTCACCAAGGGCTTTCCTGAGAAGCTTACTGATGCCGACGTGGAGCGCTTTCATTTTGAAGGCAAGCACCCATTCGGACTTTCCAGCGCGCGCGATATGGGCAAGCTGCTGGAGATGATGGCGACGAACAAAGCCGCGAGTGAAAAATCCTGTAAGGAAATGCTGCGCATGATGGGCCAGCAGCAGATGCGCACACGCATCCCGCGCTTCATGCTGGACGATGTGGAGACGCCGCACAAGACCGGCGATTTTCCGCCCTATATCGCAAACGATGTGGGACTGATTGAGACGCCTGCGGGGCGTGTGGTGGTGGTGTTTTTCTCGGCGCACCATCGCGGCTATTATCAGGAACTGGAAGATGCGATTGGCAGGATGAGCGAACAGGTGTGGGGGTATTTTAATTATCGGGAGAAGAGGAAGTGATTTTCGTCACGCTGAGTAGATGGGCAATTCGAATAAGTGATAAGGGCGACCAAGTCTATGCGGTTGCGGTTTTTGGCGTCGCCATCCTCACTTTGTTCCTCAGGCCCAGATTTGACCGCCAACCCATCCAGGGAGACGTTGAGGCCCATGGAGGCAATGTCATTAGAATCTTGTTCGACTGGTTCGGAACGGATTTTGGGCGATATGGGAGGCCTACAGTGTCACGTACGAGACGCGCCGGGGCGAACGCAGGAGTGCCATCTGCACAACAAGCATGACAAGCGGGTTCAATGGATGAGTGGCAGGGCTGCTGGCAGCATAGGTGAAATCGGTGATGATTATGGAAAGAGCTGATCATTCAATGAATTGATGGTATCGATGCTGATAACATTCGCCGATAGAAGAGGGTCAAGAAATGCGTAAGGTCTTTTTGGCGATCTGGGAATAAACACGGTGGCGTTCGTCTGGGTTTCTTACCGCGCGGTAGAAACGCTATCTATCAATTTTTCTACCGCGCGGAATCTTGTCTTTGCTTCATCGCACCTTCACGATTCGCGTGGTCTTGGCAACGCCGATGTACTGGTCCACCGCCACTACCGTCACCTGATGAGTACCTTTCTTCAGCGTAAGAGTTGTAAGCAACTGGTCGTTCAGCGCCTGTGCTTGCTTGGCGCCATCCACCCAAAGCTCCAGTCGCTTGATCCCGACAGGCGAGTTGCCTGAAGCCTTGACCGTAAACGTGGTTGAATTGGTGGCAGAACCTGGAGTACAGAGTTTCGCCTGCAGCGCATTTGAAGGCGGCGGCGGGCAGTTTGGCGTACCGTTCTGGTTTAATCCCACAAGCACGTCTGTTATGTCAAAGTCAGGAAGGCTCATGATCACATCGTGGCGGCCATCCAGGTCCATGTCGCGTACCTCGGCATAAGTGGGAGTAAAGTCAGAGTACGGGCTGGCAATGGGGGAGAAAGTACCACTTCCGTTGTTCATCCAGGTTTGGAAGCTGCCACTGCGGATGCCGCCGCTGAAGCGGGCGAGATCTGTGCGCAAGTCATTGTCAAGATCGGCAGCCAGCCAATTGTTTGGATCCTCATTGGTGGAGCTGGGGAAACTTCCTTTCAACTTGAAGCCGCCCGCGCCGTTGTCAATAAAGATATTCATCGTGGACTGTCCACAAGCCGAGCCGCCACAGGACGAGCCGGTTTCCACGCCGAGATCAGGCGTGGCTTCGCCATTAAAGTCGCCTGCCACAATGCTGGGCGGAAAAGCCACGGAACTAGCCGGGACCGTAAACGCCACCGGCGTCACCACCGGCGAACGGAACCTGCCATCGCCCTTGCCGAAGAACACTGCGAAGTTTGCTGTCGGCGCAGCGCTTGATCCGCTAAGCGCCGCTGTTGCTATGTCGAGCTTGCCGTCGCGATTCAGGTCCGTGACCACCAGGCTGTGTGTACGTGAGGCGGCGCCGGGTGCGGGCAAAACGGTATCCAGAGTAAACGCTCCGTTACCTTTCCTTAGATACACGGCGATATCGCAATCCGTTGTGGTGACCGGGCACTCGCGCACCGCAAGATCGATCTTGCCATCTCCGTTGAAGTCGCCCAGTCCCATCGCAAAGGGGGTGTTCGCCAATGAAAGAGGCTGCGGAGTCTGGAAGGTGCCGTCACCATTGCCCAGCAGCACCAGCACCTGCGTGGGTTGTGACTGGAGAATCACCATATCAATCTTGCCGTCATTGTTTACGTCGGTCGCCAGTGCCTGCACGGATACAAAACTGGGATCCAGGAAGGTGTCAGTTGGGTCGCTGAAATTTCCGGCGCCCTGGTCGAAGAAAATTGAAACGATGCTGCCGTGTACCACGCCCAGGTCAGGTTTCCCGTCGCGATCGAAATCGGCGATGGTCAACCCTCCTGGGTCTCCGTCAGGATGCGTTAAGAAAGTAGTTGTATAAGTGAGTTGTGCGAAAGCGATGCTGGATCCAAGACAGAGTAGTGCCAGCACTTGTAAGAAATGGCGTCTTGCAAGCATGAAATCTCCTTTTAACCAGGGCGGTTTTAGCTAGAGCAATCCAGGTGCCGCTCTGATTGTGAGTAGCTCCTCAATCTGCCAGCTATTCAGGTACTCACATAAGGAACTCTGGTTCACAAATTGGGAATTGGCGGCCGGGTGCTCCATCCTTTCCGCGTTTTTTGCGGAAAGGATGGCTCGACACGGTATTTGACTTAGCGCTTAGCCCGGCGCGAGCATCGCGAGCGAGAGGGCTGCGAAGCCGTACCGTAAAATATCCCGCGCAACAACGGAGCGAAGCGCATTAAGAATTAACGAACGCAAACATGGGCATTAGGTAGGCCCAGGGTGAGAGCCTCAAGAGAATTCCCTGATGCGGCGTGGTGGCGGATATGGTCTGAGGGTTCTTCGACTCCCCCTCCGTGCCCACTCCCCTTCGCAAGCTCAGGGTTCACGGCCCCTCGGAGTCGCTCAGAATGACAGAATAGAAGGAGCATCTTAACGCCTGCGGCGTTGAGGAGTGAAAGGAATCACGTCGGAATGAGGACATCGTCCTCTTTCGCTATTGATTCGATTCAGAAACTCCGCTAAAGTATGGCAGCGCCGAGATGCGCAAGGTCTTTGATAATTAGCAATCAGCAGTTCGCACTCAGCAGTCAGGCAAAACCGGAAAATCTTTACGACCCTCTGCTTGATCTCTCAGCCATGGGTGACCTTGGGTCATCTTGGGTGGAATTGGGTCAACATAGGGGGTAGGGGCAGGGGGGTGGGTGGGTACGGACCGGGCGCATCCCTGACAGAATGGACCGGGCGGATATCTGACACTGTGAAGGTGGCAAGCAGGAGTTTAGAAAGAGTGCATGCCATGGAAAACGAGCAGTGTGATGGAAGAGAAGCTGCGGTTTGTCTTTGAGTATGAACAGGGTCAGCGGTCGATGACGGAGCTGTGCCAACGCTATGAGATCGCGCGGGAGACCGGGTATGTGTGGATTCGCCGGTATCGCGAGCGAGGAATCGACGGGTTGGCAGAACGAAGCCGGGCATCGTTACGGCATGAGAATCAGACACCAGCCAAGATAGAGCGGATGGTTCTGGAACAGAGGCAAGCGCACATGCGCTGGGGGCCGCGTAAGTTAAAACGGATCCTGGAGCGGGATGAGCCCGGGCGAGTGTGGCCGGCGGCGAGCACCATCGGAGCCCTGTTGAAGCGGGAAGGTTTGGTGATAGCGCGGCGCAAGCGTCGGCGGACCGAGCCCTACAGTGAACCGCTGGGGCATGCCAATAAGCCAAAACCGGGCTTGCAGAAGACCCCGGATTGGCAAGATTGGGGCAGGGCTAAGCCAGTTCTCCCGCCTTTTGCCACACCAACTTCATCGCTTCTTCCCTGGTCCTGATCGATCCATCCAACTGAGCATCCTCCACCGCCGTCAGCAGCTCTTTGAAGTGCGGTCCGGGCTTGTAGCCGGCTGCAATCAGGTCAGCGCCGGTGATCAAAGGCTGTGGGCGGATCTGCTCGGCAGGCAGCGTGTGGAATTTTTCTTTCGCGAATTCATAGAGGCTCAGGTCGCGATGGCTGCTCTGGCAATCCAGGCGATGCAGTTCCAGATGCTGCTCAAAGCGCGGCAGGCGGAAGAAGCGCTTCAGCGTGGAATCTTTCATGCGCTGGACATCGCCAAAGCGCATGTGGTTGGCGACGAGCGAGAGCACCTGATCAGTATCGTCATTGGAGAGGCGAAAACGGCGGCAGATTTCAGCGGCCATTTTTGTGCCGATCTCAGCATGGCTGTCAAAGCGGATGCGGTCTGGCGCAACGCGAAATGTGGGCGGCTTGCCTACGTCATGCAGCAGAGCGCCCAGCGCCAGAGTCTTAGGACAGCCAGCGGGCAGGCCTTCCAGCAGCATGAGCGTGTGGATCCAGACATCGCCTTCAGGATGATATTGCGGCGGCTGCTGGACGCCCTGCATCTTTTTGATTTCCGGCAGAACCTGTTCCAGCAGATTGGTCTCGTCCAGAAGTTCAAAGGCGCGACGCGCCTGGCCTTCAGTAAGCATTTTCAGGATCTCGTCACGCACGCGCTCACGGCTGACCTGATGGATCTGCGGAGCAAGCTCACGGATGGCAGCAAAAGTTTGCTCGTCGATGGAGTAGCCAAAGCGGGCGGCGAAGCGCACGGCCCGAAGCATGCGCAGCTTGTCCTCTGCGAAGCGATGATGGGCCTGGCCGATAGTCCGGACGATCCCGCACTGCAAATCGTCTCGGCCACCCACGTAGTCCAGGACTTCGCGGGTGTCGGGATCGAGCAGAAGGCCGTTGATGGTGAAGTCGCGGCGCTGCACGTCCATGCGGGCGTCTTTGGAGAACTGGACTTCATCAGGATGGCGGCCGTCAGAGTAAGCGCCGTCACTGCGAAAGGTGGCGACTTCAATGGCGTAGTTGTTGGGCTGGCCCTCAGGAGTGTCGCGGCGCACGGGAACGAGCACGACGCCAAACTGAGCACCTACGGCAAATGTTTGGGGAAAAATGCGGATGACTTCATGCGGCGTGGCGGAGGTGGCAATGTCATAGTCGGCAGGTTCGCGGTTGAGAAGCAGGTCACGGACGCAGCCGCCGACAAGATAGGCGGAGTATCCCTGCTCGCGTAGAGTGCGCGCGATGCGGATGGCTTCAATCGCTTTGTGAGTAGAGAGATTCATTCTTGGAGACTTTTACCGCAAAGGACGCGAAGGGTGCAAAACAGTTGCATCTCTGCGGTCTCCACGACCTTAGGGTAAACAGCAATGGCAAACAGCAATTTCACAGCAGACGATGAACAGGGCGCGCTGAGTACTGTGCCTGATTTTCCCTTTGCGTCCTCTGCGTCCTCTGCGGTGAGCAGCCAAATCCAATAATATTAGATATATGTCCAACAGTTACATTCTAGGGATTGAGAGTTCATGCGATGAGACCGCCGCCGCGGTTGTGGGCGATGGTGAGCATCTGCTTTCAAACGTAGTGTCGTCGCAGATTGCCACGCACCAGCCGTACGGCGGCGTGGTGCCGGAACTGGCGTCGCGGGAGCATTTGCGTGCCATCGTTCCAGTTGTGCGGCAGGCGCTGGCGGAAGCCGGCAAGACGTACGAATCCATTGACGCGATCGCGGTCACACAGGGGCCCGGGCTGGCTGGGGCATTGCTCGTGGGCATAAGTTACGCCAAGGCGCTGGCATTTGCCCTCGACAAGCCGCTGATTACGGTGAACCACCTTGAAGGGCATATCCACGCGGTGCTGCTGGAGGAAAAGCAGAAAGTAAATTTCCAGATTGATTTTCCGTTGCTGGCTCTGGTGGTTTCCGGCGGGCACACGCATTTGTTTCTGGCGGAGCAGCGCGAGCACGGCTGGGGCTACAGAAACATCGGCCGTACGCGCGATGACGCCGCCGGCGAAGCGTATGACAAAGTGGCCAAGCTGCTGGGTCTTGGCTATCCCGGAGGGCCAGTGATGGACGCTTTGGCGGTCCATGGCAACCCGAAAGCCGTAAAGTTTGTTCCGTCTCAAATCAAGCATGGCAATCGAGGGACACCAAAGGCCGAGCAAACGCCATATGATTTCTCCTTCAGCGGGATCAAAACTGCCGTGCTGCGCTATGTAGAACTTGAAGGCATGCGCGAGTCAATCACAGCACGGCAGCAGGCGCTGGCTGGCATCGGCAATCCGACGGCGGCAGATGCACTTGCGCTCTGCGACAAGAAAACTCTGGACTTGGTGGCTTCTTTCCAACGCTCGGTAGTGGAAGACCTGGTCGGCAAGACATTGCAGGCAGCGCAGGAACAGGACGCGCGCACGCTGTTTGTGACTGGCGGCGTGGCGGCTAATCGAGAGTTGAGAGAGACGTTTGCGAGGCAAGCGGCAGCAGCTGGACTGGCGGTTTATTTTCCGTCACGAAAGCTTTCTACCGATAACGCGGCCATGATCGCGGCGGCGGCGTTTCCCAAATTGCGGGCGAAAGATTTTGCCGGAGCAGATTTTTCCGCCGAGGCATCACTGGCTTTGCGGTAACCCTTGGCTCCGGAGGGACTATTTAGTTCGTAGCCGGCCTGGGAAAGAGGCTTTCCAGAGCTTGCTCAAGCTGTTCCTCAACATTCAGGTCTTTGTAGATAATGGTGTGAACGCGCGTGTCGAGCGGAACTTCAGCGACCGGTCTTGCCGCCAGAACAAGAATGGGGATATCGGCTGTTTGTTCATTAGCCTTGAGGGCGTGGATTAGTTGATAGCCGCTGAGCTGGGGCATTTGCAGATCAGTCAGGATCAGATCTGGCCGAATAATTTTTAACGCATCCAGTGCGGCGATGCCATCAGTAGCGGTTTCTACGCTGAAGCCGCGGCTTTCCAGAAAGCGGCACACTGTGTGCCGGATGAGCATTGAATCGTCGATAACGAGTGCAAGCATAGACCTACGCCGTCAGCAAGAATGGCTTTCATTTTTCTTTCCTGGACTTTCAATTTCTAAAACAACACGCACCAGAACAGCATGAGGCATATGGCGGGAAAAAGGCAGGAAATCGCCTGCACCAATACGACCCTCATTGATCCGCCAGCGCTCTGGGAAAAAACTCAGGCTTCTTCCGGCCTGATGTTCTCTTCAATGGCCATGTCTTTGAACTCGCTCGATTCAAAAACGTCGCCACATTCCTGGCATTCAACAAATTCAGCGTCTTCTTCGCGCGCAACTACACGCACGCGGGGATGCTTGCAGGGTTTCTCCATAGGTATTGGTTCGGGAGGCCGTTTCGAAATAGATGGGTTCTGAGTTGGTGAATTCATGTTCGGGCCAAGGCGTACTTCTACGGGTGCCTGTTCTCGAATAGCGGGTATTTTAAGCCTGTCTGGGCGGATGTCAAGTGGTTGTAACGATCGCGGAGTTGCCATATAGCAGGGAATGGATGATGAAAGCAAGGGCCGGGTTGCTGCTGCTTTATGGCATGGGATAGATGCCAGAGGAGCGCGCTTTTTCCACCATGACCTGAGTAATGGCGGAAGGGACATGGCTGGCCATGCCGCTTCGGGCTGAAGCAACGGCAGCCTCAAAAGTACTTCGCCCCGTTAGGGCCACGTCGATGAGAAGAAACTTAGGCGAGCCCTCGGCAACCCGTACACCGGCATAGGCATGGCCAGGAACAATCACAATGCTGGCATCCATGCCCAGATTCTCAAAAAGTGACGCATACATTACAGCGGCATCAATGCAATTGGCGCTGTTCTGGGTGAGGCTGATGCGCGGCATGCGAACCCGCTCGCTTATTCCTTTGTGATCGCCCAGCGTGGTAGAGCTCTTTACATAAGAAAGCCCCATTCGTTGCAACGAATTGAAAATGGCACGGGCTTCACGATAGGTTTCCTGTTCCTGCTGGGCGGCTGTCTTCCAATTTTCGTACCCCGGCAACCGACGGTCCAGGGTGTACGCTTTGGCACGCGAAAGCACGCTTTCCACAATGCGGTCATGCGGCGTTACCCATGAAGCGATAAACGAAGCATATTTAAAGCCGTTCCCCCAGAACATATCCTCGGCCGAGCGGAGCCTCACGGGCACTGTGGTTTCATACGAAGTACTAGAGGCGGGGTCGGTAACTATGACCTGGGCCGTGGCAGCCATGATCTCGTGGTTTTGATAGAGGCGAGGCAGGAACGCGGGAGCGAAAACCAGGGTTTGGGTTGCTCCGGGAGCAATCTCAACGGTCTGTATTTCTTCGTCACTCCAGCCTGGGATCTTGACGCTGACGCGGCGGGACATCGATTCCGCCAGCGTGTTTGAGAGTGTCACTGAAACCACGCCAAAAGTCCGGTCGCTCTGGCGCTGTAAAGAGGCATAGTTGGCAAAAACCGGATAGATCTCGCCATCGATGCCAGCCTGAACTTTATAGGTTGGCGAAAGCTGCCGGATTGGGGCCGGTGGACGGATATCGCCACGGTCGGCGCCGGCATCCCCGGCAAATAAACGAGACGGCAGCAGCATGCTTAGTAAAAACGCTGTGCTGATCGCCGATTTCGTCCGGGAAAGCATGCACTTTGCAGCATAGAGACATGCTTAAGAAAAACAATCCAGCTTACGCCTTAAAAATGAGTGTAGGGTGGCCAGATGCTCTATAACGGGTTTTGAGTTGCATGGACATCATTAAAATATTCCAAATTTGGGACGAAATGCACTCGATTAATCCGCAATTGAGGATTTAACACGGACTAAGTTGACGTAACTTATTGATTCTTTACAGAGCGCAAGGTGGAACTCTGATTGCCAATGCCACAGCCAGAGATGGCAGTGGGGCACTGAAAATCTGTATAGGGGTAGTACGCCCCTGCTGTTGTCATTTTCACCAACCAAATGGAGAGAAGAGAATGAATAGGAACGTTTTGCGCTTCCAAGTCTGCAAGGTTGCGATATTGTTCGTTCTGCTGGCATTGACCGGGGCAGCGATAGCACAAACAAGCCTGGGTACAATCGCCGGTATCGTGACTGATCCACAAGGAGCAGTCATTCCGAACGCGACAGTAAACGCCGTATCGAACGCAACCGGCGAAAAACACACGGTCACCACAAACTCACTTGGCGCCTATCGCATTGAATCGGTAGGTCCCGGCCCTTACACAATCACCGTAAAGGCCGAACGGTTTTCTGAACTGAAGATTGCGGGTACGGTCGTGAATGCCTCAATAACCACAACCGTAAACGCGAGCTTAAAAATCGGTGTTTCCGAACAGGTTGTTACGGTTGAGACTACCGGTGAGTTGCTGCATACCGAAGATGGTGCGATCACTCACAACATCTCAAATGAAGAAATTAAGTCGATCCCAATAGGGAATCTCAATCCAATATCGCTGGTGCTGACAGAACCTGGGGTCATTCAGCCGAGCGGACGCGAAAACTTTACCAATGGTTTTGGTTTTTCCGTCAATGGAACTCGCCCTCGCGCCAACAATTTCCTTATTGAGGGTTTTGACAATAACGACAATGCCATCCAGGGACAAGCCCTTCAAGTGGACAACCTGGAAGCTACCAAGGAAGTTTCCATCCTGACGAATTCCTACACGGCTGAATTTGGACACGGCGGCGGCTCCGTTACCAACCTGGTTTATAAGAGCGGTTCGAATACATGGCACGGATCCGCGTTTGATCTCATTCAGAACTCCACACTGAATGCGAACGATGCCCAGCAA
Organism: Terriglobia bacterium; assembly: GCA_963831465.1. Taxonomy (GTDB): domain Bacteria; phylum Acidobacteriota; class Terriglobia; order Terriglobales; family Acidobacteriaceae; genus Angelobacter. The sequence continues at coordinate 100,391 of CAWHQH010000020.1, forward strand.
AAGATCGCTGGCAATCCCAAACCGAAGAATCGCGAGAATACCTATGGCTTCACCGTGGGCGGCCCGATCAAGCATGACAAAATTTTCGTCTTCGGATCCATTCAGTGGGACAAGCAGCGGCAGGGCGCGACTGGAGCAAATCTGACGGTGCCTACCGCTAACGGTTTTGCGGTGTTGCAATCAATCACGGGCAATACGCGCGTCAGCAATTACCTTTCGGCTCTCGGCAACTTGCGTGCCAGTTCCGCCCCGGGAACTCCTGGCCTTACATTGATTCCGCTGGTTGGACACCCAAGCGTAGAGGTCGCTCGAGTCCAGCGCACCGGCATCGGTGAGCCTTCCAATGACGCCCAATATGTTGCCAAGGGGGATTGGATGCTTACGCCAAATGACACGGTTACCGTCCGCTACACTTACGATAAGAACGATCTGACCCCAGATTTCTTCAACTTCAACAATCTGCTGCCTTGTTGTGACACGCAACAGGGCGGCTCCGCCCATAACGGCGGCCTTTCCTTCACTCACTCTTTTACCCCAAAGGTCATCAATGAATTCCGCGCGTCCTACGGCCGCATCGGTTTCACCTTCGGTCCAACCCCAGCGACTGCAGCGAACCCTGTAGCTAACGGCCCACAGGTTTCAATTGCTGGCCTCACGGGTTTCGGCATCCCTTCAAACATCCCGCAAGGGCGTTTTCACAATACTTATCAGTACCAGGATTCAGTAAGCTGGCTGGTCGGAAACCATAGCTTCAAGTTCGGCGCCGATATGGCCCGCATTCTGGTTACTGACGCAATCCCATTTAACTCCCGTGGCACGCTGGGCTATTCGGCTGGAAACGGAACGGGATTGGCTAACTTCATTGATGATTTTGGAGGCAGCGGCGGCTCGGCCAACCTGACTTTCGGCAGCCCAATCATTCGGCCAAGGTATTTCTTCCAGAACTACTTTGTGCAGGATACGTGGAAGCTCCGTCCTAACCTAACGCTGAGCCTCGGCGTGCGTTATGAGAACGCCGGAACACCAGAAAACACCATGCCATTTCCTGCTGTAAGCGGGACGGTTGGAGTATTCGACCCTAACTTCTTCACTACACCCCATCAGCAGCAACCTGACAACAACAATTTTGCTCCACGTGTTGGCTTTGCTTACACACCTCATTTCTGGAGCAGCCTGTTTGGACGGGACAAGACTGTTCTCCGCGCCGGCTTCGGTATGTACTATGACAATATTTTCACCAACATCGTCGACAACTCCGCTGGTTCCTCGCCTAACGCAGTCAGCAAGTCAATCGTAAGCACCGCGCCCGGAACAAGCCGCGGCACCGCTGGCCTTTCCAGCCAATTCGGCGCGCTTACACCTACGCCCACCATCAACGCTGCGGTAACTTCCATCGTTGACAACATCACTGCTCCTGAAACCTACCAGTGGAACTTCGATATAGAGCGTGAACTGGGAGCCAAGTTTGTTTTGACCACGTCTTACATTGGTACCCGAGGCGTACATCTGCTGGTGAATGACCAGTTCAATCCAATCAACCCTCTCACTGGACTGCGCCTGAATCCAGCATTCGGTCCGTGGACCGTCCGTGACAACGGCGGAGATTCCATCTATCACGCGCTGGATGTGAAACTGGACCGTCGTTTCTCCAAGGGGCTTCTGCTGCGCACGGCGTACACGTTCTCCAAGCTGATTGATACTGGCTCGGAAGTGTTCACCACTACAGGCAACAGCAGCTTCACTGAAAACCTGAGCAATCGAGCGTTAGATCGAGGACTTTCCGCATTTGATCGTCGCCATCGCCTTGTCGTGACCTATGTTTATGACATTCCCAAGCTAAGAAGCGACAGCAATTTTGCCGTTAAAGCACTTGGCCATGTTGTAAATGGATGGCAGATGGCAGGTACGGCATCGTACCAGACCGGTGCTCCCTACACGGTCAGCGATGGTGTCGATCAAAACGGTGATGGTACTGCCTCTGATCGCCCCAGCCTTGCTAACCCAAATGCTGATCCACTTGCCTGGGCTATCGTGAACCCGGCCGGCGGCTTCTGCGACGGGCCGGCAAAATTGGCAGGCAAAGGATGTGTACCGTTCTTGAACGGCACCACCAACGCAACGTTAACAACCGGAACGCCCATTACTTTGAACAACATCCATTGGCTGGTTCCGGCGGCAAATACCGGTTTCGGCACTCTGGGTCGAAACACGTTTGCCGTTCCAGGAAGACAGGATTGGACGTTTGGCCTGCAGCGCACAATCGACCTGCACAGCGAACGCCACCAACTTGTTGTTCGTACGGAAATGCTCAACCCGTTTAACCATCCAAATAGCGGAAATCCGTTAAGTACCAATCTTTCTGGCGTAAGCTTCTTCCGCGACCCGACGCAAACGGCAGACAAAGTACCGGCGGTGAATTTCCTCAACACTGATGCCACTGTCACTGGTGCACGTATCATCCGTTTCTGGCTGAAATATCAGTTCTAAATCCGGCCGAAACTTAACCAAGGGAGCAGTCATGCTGCTCCCTTTCTTTTTTTAGAATTCCAAGGTATGTTTTCTGTTTCCGCTCAAGATTTTCGTCCCGGCACATCTTGGGAGGGCGTAATATTCAGTGGGTACACACAACTTAATATCTTTAGCCTGCAGTTCGTAATAAATCTGAGAGGTACACAATGTTCATTAGATCTCCCAGGGCTTTGAGTTTGAGCTGCATTCTTTTTGCCTGCGCCGCATTCGCGCAAGTAAGGCCTGGCGGCGGTTCGACTCCTTCTGCGCCGCGGCTGCCCACCACGTCAATCCCTAACACACCTCAAAGCCAGGCAGTCATCGTGCGTGGCAAGGTGACGTTGCAGGGCGGCGTGCCCCTTACGGAACCTGTAGCGATTGAGCGTGTCTGTAATGGAGCCGTAAGGCGCGAAGGATATACGGACTTTAAAGGCAATTTCGAATTTCAATTGGGGCAGGGTTCGGAAGGCCGCGACGCGACGGAGAGTGGACGAGACGTCTTTCAGAATTCTGGTAATCGCGGACCAACGCAGGGCCCAGGAGCCGATTACGGTATGGCCGTGCCTACAAATGCCAGGAATGGCGATTCCATCAGGACTGAGTTGCTGGGATGCGAACTCCGGGCCGTGCTTCCGGGATTTCGCACAACTTCAGTAATGCTACGCCCCGACGGAAGCTCATGGTCATTGAACGTCGGCGTGATCGTTCTTTCCCAAATGGAGACCGTGCCAGGCGCCACCATTAGTTTGACAACGCTGGCTGCGCCGGCAGATGCTCGAAACGCATATGAAAAAGGCCAGAAAAACATCGCTCGAGGCAAGCTCTCCGACGGCGAAAAGGAATTAAACAAAGCTGTTGGAATCTATCCGGATTTTGCTGCAGCCTGGTCCATGCTGGGCGAAGTACGCCGCCAACAAGCAAATTCTTCTTCAGCAAAGGAAGCGTATTTGCGTGCTATTTCCGCCGATCCGCAGTTTGTTAGTCCATATTTTGGTATGGCCATTGTCGCGATCCACGAGAAGAACTGGGCGGAGGTGTTGAAGTATAGCGGTGAGACTCTGAGGTTGAATGCTTCATTGTACCCGTTGGCGCATATGTACAATGGAGCCGCCAATTACTATCTGGGTAATTTTGAGGCGGCGGAAAAAAGCGTACGAACTTTTGAGAAACTGGATAAGGACCATCACAATCCGGATTCTTCGCTTTTACTCTCCAACATCCTGCTGGCGGAACATGACTATGCGGCGGCTGGAAGCGCACTTGAAGCGTATCTAAAGCTGGTGCCCAACGCCTCCAATGCGTCAGAGATTAAAAAACAATTGAAAGACTTAAATGACATGAAGCTGGCCAAGCAACAATAAGCCGGGTAGTTCACGTCAAGATAATCGCATTTTAGGCTCAAACGCTGCTCCGGCTAGCGCCAGCACCACTGGAAAACATTCCAGCATGTAGCGTGGTTCAGGATTTTCCAGCGAGCTCAGAAAGAGAGACCGCAGCAAAATAAAGCTGACGAGAAAGATTCCTGCAACGCCCAGGCGTGAAACCAGCCATCCGCGCAATGCGGCGAGAATGTAGAACAGATTCAGCGCGGCCCAGAGCAGCGCAAACCAGCTTTCCGCCTCATGCTGCCGGAACTCCCACCAGCGGGTTTCCACGTCCAGCAGCTCAGTGCGAGGCCGCAGCCACATATCTGCCGTCCGCAGAAATGGCAGCCACAATACATAGCGCCCGGGATTATCTTCTTCGCGTACCCGGGCAATTTCTTCAAACTCGGCATCCATTTGCGGATCGATATAGAGTTGCTGGTTGTAACGCGCTATTAGCGCCAGCGTTTTCTCATATTCGGGGCGGCTATCAAAAGCACGTGAAGGAAGCTGTTGCGGGTCAATCGGGTCGCCGGAGACCTTCCAGTACACCTCTTCCACTGAAACATAATCCACCATCCAGGTCTTCACCCAATGATTGAAGCCGCGCGGAAGAAATTCTCCCGGATCATTGGCATAGCGTGATGCCAGCGGCTGCCATACGTGAAAGACACGCCAGTTGCGAACGGTCCAGGGCACAAGCGGACCAAGGCTGGTGAATGCCAATAGTAAGCCTGCAAAGACCACGTGCTTCTTGTTTGCCTTGCAAAAGAAGACCGCCAGCAACGCCAGTCCCATCGCGGGCAGTAGAAGACCATTATCTGGACGCATAAAGATTCCTGCAGCAGTCCAGAAGCCAGCGATGGCCCAAAGCCTAACCGCAGGTGCATCCTGCTCCAGCGCTTTCAATCCGCGTACGCCATAGTAAAGCGCGTGCGCAACGCAGCAGATGGCCAGCGTCTCAGAAAGCGGAGCAGCAACATAACTCGCGGTGAATGGGCACAAAGCGGCTAACAGGTAAGCTGTTTTAGCCGCTCTGACATTCATCAATTCCAGGGCCAGTCCAGCGATTACCAAGCAGGTATTGGTATCGATGAACGCTTGAACAATCATTACCGCTGTGTAATGTTCGCGGCCGAAAATCGCAAACATGGCCGCTAGAAATCCGGGGTATCCGGGCAGACGGATCAACGTGGGACGGATTTCGCCGTTGTCGGTGAGCCCAAAAATACCGTGATCCAACCAGTTCTTGGCAATGTCCCCATAGACCCAGGTATCGCCGGCTACATGCGGATGATAGAAGACAAAGTAGAGTCGCAAGGCCAGTCCGGCGATGGTTACCAGCAGGAAAAACAGCCAGTTGCGCCGCACCAGTTCAATGAGTTTTGCCATTAGGGAAGAATGTCTAGTGTAAATGCGCGTTCCCCCGGGTACAACCGCAACGGGTACGCAAGGGCAATGCCCGATTGACCTGCTTCACCCTGCCGCTTACGATAGCTCGTAACAATCCAGCAATGGCAAAATCTATTTTTTATGATCCCGACCGGAAGCGATGGGGCCGCTTGCGCATACTGCTGAGCGTGCTTGGCGCCATCATCAGCGGCCTTGTGCTGTTTTTTATCGTCACGGTTTTTGTGGAGTCAGATCCGCTGCCTCATGTGCTGATGCCGGAACAAAAGCGCAACCTGCGTGCCTTGAAAGAACGCGAACACCGCAAGCGCGCCAGCGCTAAGAATACCCATCGCAAGACTAAATCTTCACCTTCGCAGGTGGTGCTGAATACGGATGAAGGTATCCGCGCGGCCTACTACGTTACCTGGGACGCAGCCAGCTTTGTCTCGCTCAAGGAATACTATCCTCAGATTGATATTCTCTTTCCTGAATGGGTTCATGTGCTCACGCCGGATGGGCATTTGCAGGGCTTTGACAGCGTAAATCACCCGTTTCCTGTGGTCGAAAATGGGATTGTACATTCCACTGACGATCGGGTGATGCCCTTTCTGCGGGCTGAAAAGGCTGAAGTCGAAGTCTTTCCCCTTATCAATAACTATGAAACAGTAAGCAAGCAATGGCTTTCCAATATCGGCGATTTCCTGATGGCTCCAGCGGCGCGCCAGACCTTCCGCACACAACTGCTGTTGTACCTGAAGAGTGACAAGTTCAAGGGCGCGGCAATCGATTTTGAGGAAATACCGCTTAAAGCGCAGCCCGGGTTCCTGGCGCTGATTCAGGAGCTTGGCCAGGACCTGCATGCTCGCGGGCTCAGGCTTTATGTAAACGTTCCGGTGGCGGACAAAGACTACGACTACACTGCGCTGGCTGCGGCCGCCGATGGCCTGGTCATCATGAACTATGACCAGCATCAGGTCACGAGCGCGCCAGGCCCGGTAGCTTCGCAGGATTGGTTTACAGCCAACCTGAAGCAGGCGGTGAAGGACATCCCCAAAACCAAGATTATCTGCGCCATTGGCAGTTATGGTTATGACTGGAGACTTTCTGGCCGAAAGAAACGCATTACCAATGTAGACACAAACAACGTGCAGGAATCGTGGCTGCATGCGCGCGAGTCCAGCGCGCAGATTGAACTCGATCCTGATTCGCTCAATCCACATTACGCCTACGTGGAAGATGACGGCCAGGAGCATCAGGTCTGGTTTCTTGATGCCGTTACCGCTCTGAACCAGATGCGCGCATCGCGCGACCTTGGCATCCGTACTTTTGCGCTCTGGCGGCTGGGATCAGAAGATCGGTCGCTCTGGAAGATCTGGGACAATCCCACAGAAGCAGGCGCTGAGCAAAAAATTTCAGCCGTCCCCGCCGGTGAAGATGTTGACCGTGAAGGCGATGGCGAGATCTTGTATATCCAGCACCAACCCACCCCAGGGCAGCGCGACGTTACGCTTGATTCGGACAAGAAATACGTTATTTCGGAAAAGATGGCTGTCCTGCCTGAACCTTATGAGGTCAGGGCTTACGGCTGGAAAAATAAGCAAGTTGCTCTCACGTTTGACGATGGCCCCGATCCCACCTACACGCCTCAGATCCTTGATGTCCTGAAGCGTGAAAATGCCACAGGCACTTTTTTTCTCATCGGGCTGCAAACACAGAAGTTTCCGGCGCTGGCCAAACGCATCTATGACGAAGGCAATGCCATTGGCAATCACACTTTTACGCATCCTGATATAAGCGATGTTTCCCAGTGGTACATAAAGCGCGTGGAACTGCAGCTGACGGAAAAATTGTTTGCCAGCAAGATCGGCGTAAAGCCGCTCTACTTCCGGCCCCCGTATTCCATTGATCAGGACCCTGATATTGCCGACCAGGTGCGTCCGCTGGAACTTGTCCAGGGCGAAGGCTACATCACCGTGGGATCCAAGATCGATCCCAACGACTGGAGGAAAGGGCAGAGCGCCTCAGAGATTGTGACTGAAGTGATAAACCAGGCGCAGAGCTCGGCGACCAAGGGATGCGAAACCCGAGGCCCAATTTATTGTGGAAACATCATCCTGCTGCATGATGGTGGCGGCGATCGTAGTGCCACCGTGCAGGCGCTACCGGTAGTGATTGAAGGGTTGAGAGCACGCGGTTTTAAAATAGTGACTGTTGAAGAGCTGCTAAATAAGACGCGTGCGGACGTGATGCCGCAGCTCCCTCCCAATGAAGTATTGGGTGCGCGGCTCGATGGCTATGTCTTTCTGCTGGGCCAGTGGCTGGCGCAATTCATTGTTTTAGTCTTTTTTATTGGCGACGTTCTGATGAGCGCCCGCCTTCTTGGCATTGGCGCGCTCGCTACGTTTGATCGCTTGCGGACACCTGCCCCAGTCGGCGGTCCGGATTACAAGCCGAGGGTTACTGTGATCATCCCGGCCTTCAATGAAGAGAAGGTGATTGAGAATACTGTGCGATCGGTGCTGGCCTCAGACTATCCGAACCTGCGGACAATTGTGGTGGATGACGGATCAAAAGACGCGACCTCCGCTATCGTGCTGGAAAAATTTGCGCAAGAGATTGCTGATGGCCGTGTTCTCTTACTGATGAAATCCAATGCCGGAAAAGCGGAAGCGCTCAACCATGCCCTGAAACATACGCATGACGACATCTATGTTGGCATTGATGCCGATACGATGATTGCTCCTAACGCAATTTCCATTTTGGTGCCCCATTTCGCGAATGCGAAAGTAGCTGCCGTGGCAGGCAATGCCAAGGTCGGCAATCGCGTGAACCTGTGGACCCGCTGGCAGGCGCTGGAATACATCACCAGCCAAAATTTTGAACGCCGCGCTCTTAACGTGTTTGGCGCCGTAAGCGTGGTGCCGGGAGCGATTGGCGCATGGCGCGTCTCCGCTGTCCGCGAGGCCGGGGGCTACCATACTGACACGGTGGCAGAAGATGCTGACCTGACGATGTCTCTGCTGGAAAATGGCTGGCGCGTGGTGAATGAAGATCGCGCACTGGCATTTACTGAAGCGCCTACCAATGCAAGTGGACTGATGCGCCAGCGCTTCCGCTGGTCGTTCGGCATTCTTCAGGCCGTATGGAAACATGGTGCTGCCATCCGACGCCGCAGCCGCCTGGGGTGGATTGCCCTGCCTAACATCATTATTTTCCAGATTATGCTGCCGCTGGTTTCCCCTTTTATCGACATCATGTTCCTGTTCGGCATGCTGGAGTATGCGGCCGCGCGTTACTTCCACCCGGAAAGCACGGACGCGAGCAGCGTTGAGCGCCTGGCCTTTTATTTCGCTATCTTTCTGGCCATTGATTTCATTGCGTCGGCGCTTGCGTTTTTGCTGGAGCGGCGGGTGGAAGGCACAGGAGAAGACGCGCAGCTGCTATTGCACCTGTGGCTACAGAGATTTTCCTACCGCCAGCTTTTTTCCGCCGTGCTGGCCAAGACAGTGAAACGCGCTATCGACGGGAAGCCATTCGCCTGGGACAAACTGGAGCGCACCGCTGCGGTCACAAAAAATCGCATAGCGGCAACGCCAAACCCTGGCCCTAACTAATCTTTGACCGATCCCTCGCTTACTGCCCTCCCGCCTGCGGCTTGATAACTTCGTCCAGAATGTTCGGCTGCCCGTCCTCACGGACCAGATGCGGATATCGTTCGCCCTCGTGATAATTCACCTGATAAGTGCTGTAGTATTCGCCGTTTTCTGCCAGCAATGAGATGGGTTGCTGGTTCTTGATCGATCCGCGCAGCGCGGCGCGAACCACGTCCTTTGACCACTTGCGGCCGTTCACCGCAATCAGTTTCATTCCCGGCCCAAGGCCGACGGCATACGCAGGCGATCCAGGAATCACGTCGCGTACGTCACCTGCTTTGGTTGCAATAAAGCCGAGTGAAAAACTGAGGTCAATCGATTCGCTGTTTTTCTCTCGCGCTTCCATCGTCGTATTCTTCTGCGCGGTATAGACCAGCTTCCATCCATCATTGGTGATCCCACCCGTAGGAGCGTGAGGAGATTTGGAATCGAGGCGTTCGCGCAGCAGTTTGGCCCAGTCATTGGGCACCACCTGGTTGAGCGCGGCAACAATGTCTTCAAATTTGTACGGGATCACGGTCGGGGGGCCGCTCTGGCCGGCATAAAAAAGATGGCAAAAATCATTCAATGACTTTTGGCCGTTGCTCTTTTGCCGCAGAAGCGAATCCACTTCAAGCCAAATCAGATAGCCTTCAGGATAGTAATCAGCCGTACGGCGCCAGTTGGTCCACTCGGCAGGCGCGGCATACAGAATTTGCACGCTCGTGGCGGTATCCTGCAGTGGACGCCAGGTCCGCCCGGCACGATGGTCGAGCATGGCTGCCGTGTATGCGAGGTTCTCACGAAACTGGTCAGGCGAACGCAAGCCGGTCCGGGCGGCTAGAATGTTGCCGAGATAATCGGTCAATCCTTCATAAACCCAAAGCAGGTCGCCGTGCATTGGCTCTTGATAGTTGGCCGTGGCCAGTCCCGCCGGACGCTTGTACTTGCCGTTCCAGGAATGAACAAACTCATGCGGCAGAAGATCGGCTTCCAGATCGTGCACGCCGGCATCGCTAAACATTTCCTCACCCGCTCCGTTATCGCTGGATTCGTGATGTTCCAGGCCGTGGTGGGCCGTCTGATCACCCAGCGTCAGAAGAAATGTGTATTTGGTGTAATGCCGCGCGCCAAAAAGTTTTCCGGTTTCCGCCACCAACTGCTTCAGGCTGGCGATGTCTTTGTCGGTAATCTGGATTGCTTCATCGCTTTCACCCACCATATCAACCACGTGCGTGAGCGGCTCGCCGGCAGGAGTGATCTGCACCTGCCTGTAGATTGAGCCTGCGATGAGCGGCGAATCTACAAGCCGTGTGAGCGAAACGGGCTGGAACTCCACGGAACTCCCATTCTGGTGCGTGGGTGTGAGCGCGGTGCCAAACTTCCAGCCTTCCGGCAGATGCACTGAGGCTGCCACCTGCACTGAATCCGTGGTAGCTCCTTTGGGGTACAACACTACCTGGTTCCACAGCAGATCCAGCACTTTGCTGGACGCCAACGAGCTTTTGCCATTGTAAGTAATCGTGTCATAGGAAACGTCAAGTTCCTTTACTCCCGCAGGAACCTGCAAGTGAAAGGCATACATGTCTTCCAGATCGCGCTGCCATTCCAATTCTGTGTTACCGGCTTTGAAGTGAATCCCGGTAAAATTCTGGATTGGGCCGGTAGGCCGATGGTTTCCGGGAATCCACTTGGGATAGACGATTGTGACCGCGCCGGAAGTTACGGGAATGGTAAGCGTGGCATGCAGGATGTTCCGCGGTGCGTCAGTAGCATCGACATTGAGGTGTTCTGCAATGTTAGTTTGCCCCCACGCCATGAGGCTAAAGAGAAGAAACGCAACTGCCAGCTTGCATGGATGAATGGCCATGAATGCTCCTGTAAAGATATTGAAGAACGACTGCATCAGAAACAGAAAACCCGTTATGGTACCTTTTTGCTGAGGTAGTTGCGAGGCAATTCAATCCGTCTGCGATGAGACCAAGATGATAAAAGACCGCTTCTCAAGGATTGTGTTTCTGTTCGCTGGGATTTACGGCCTTATTGTGCTGCTGCCGGGGTTTTTGGGCGAAAAGATGCTGGCGGAAAAGATGCCACCCGCAGTCACGCATCCTGAGTTCTACTATGGCTTTTTTGGCGTGGGGATAGCATGGCAGGTTGCGTTCATGATCATCTCCCGCGATCCGCAGCGCTTCCGGGCGATCATCCCTGCGGCCATCTTGAAAAACTTACTTATTGCGTGGGGTGTGCCGTGCTGCTTGCGTTAGGCCGTATTCAGCCGATCATCGCGCTTGGCGGAGTCGGGGATTTCATTCTGGGAACACTGTTTAATATTTCATATTTCAGCTCAGACCGGCGCAAGCTCAATAATTCAGGAGAAAACGTTGCCTACTCACATTGACAAGCCCGCCAGGATCCAGGCAGCGGGCAATATGCCCAAGATCATTGACGAATTCTTTGGCCGCATAAATTCAAAAACGGAGCGGCTCAGCATCGCACACATGCGCAGCCCCGCAGGATGGCATGAGCCAGGGCAAACACCGGAGTTCGAGGAATATACCATCGTGATTCGGGGCAAGCTCCACGTGGAGCATAATGGTGGATCTTTTGACGTTTCTGCGGGACAGGCAGTAGTGGCTTATCCCGGTGAATGGATCCAATATTCGACTCCGGACGAAGCGACAGAGTACATAGCAATATGTCTTCCGGCGTTTTCTCCTAAGACGGTTCATCGCGATGACGCGCCGGATAAATAAAAAAGGCGGCCCAATTAGGACCGCCTCGCTTCGCTCTAGTAAGGTGCGGTTAAACACCCCTGGAGTTCTAAATCAGTTATTTAGGGTTGCTCATGTTCGACTTGTCGGACTTGTCGGGCGTGCTGGCAGAAGCAACTTTCAGGTGGTTCTTTACTTTCAGTCCGCCTGAGTTCTCTTTCGCGATGCGCTCAGCTGCGTCCTTCGCGTCTTTGCTGGGCACCGTGCCGGTCAGATCAACCGACTTGCCATTCTTTACGTCTACCGTAACGTTAGCGCTGGCCAGGCTTGGATCCTTCTGGATCGCGGACTGGATGGTGCCCTGGACATCGCCATTGGCGGCGGCAGGAGCAGCGTCACTCTGCGGCATTTTGTTCTGATCAGGAGTCTGCGTGTCAGACTTCTTCTGGTCAGTATTGGGAAGTTGTTCCGGCGAGTTCGCAGGAGATGAGGTAGAAGGCTGCTGCTGGTCCGGCATAGACGACGGTTGCGACGTCGAGCTCGGCGCTGTGCTTGGAGCGGTGCTCGGCGAAGATGGCGTGCTTTGCGCGATTGCGAAACCGCTACCCAGTGCTACGATCAATGCAAGCTTATTGAAATTTTTCACTAGTGTCCTCCGTTTTCTGTTGTTCTAGATTTCGGGCCCCTCGGCAACAGATACGCGTATTACCAAGGATGAGCGACGAAGCTCGCGTAATCGGGGCCATTTATGGCGTCACAGAAAGATTAGATGCCTCTCTCAAGGGCGAGTTGGCTCATCAGAAACGGATTCGAGAGCTGCTGAAACGCCCTGAAGAAGGTGCTTTTGGCGAACTTAGCGCTTTAGCGCGGATCTTTAAGGCTTAGGGACGAAGTGAATTGCTGCTCGGCAGCCTCTCCGCTGGTATATTTGTCGACCACGAATAGAGCTCGCTTCCAGAACTTAACCGGGCAAGCACAATGTGTAACGAAAAGAGAAAAAACATGATGAAATTATTTATGCGCAAGCTGCATTTTGTTCTGCTAATTCTTTGTTCGGCCACAATCTATTGCATGGCCCAACCACAACCGCAGCCAACCACCAAAGACTTCATCCGCGTGCAGTCTCCCGTGATCGCGCTGGAGCACGTACGCGTAATTGATGGCACGGGCGCGGCCGCAAAGGCTGACCAGACAATCGTGATCTCCGGCGAAAAGATCACGGCCATGGGCAATGCAGGAGTGGTGCCCGTGCCGGCCGATGCGAACCACATGGATATGACGGGATACTCCGCCCTGCCCGGTTTGGTGGGCATGCACGATCATCTTTTTTATCCCGGTGGAGGCGGGCTCTACCATGACATGCCGTACAGCTTTCCGCGGCTGTATCTGGCGCTGGGCGTAACCACAATCCGCACCACCGGCAGCATGGAGCCTTACACGGATCGGGAAATCAAGAAGGCCGTGGACGCGGGAAAAATGCCCGGCCCAAAGATAAATGTTACCGGGCCGTATTTGGAAGGCGAAGGGCTTCCGCTGATCCAAGTGCATGCGCTCACCGGGCCCGAGGATGCGGTTCGCACAGTGGAATATTGGGCCGCCGAAGGCGCGCAATCGTTCAAGGTTTACAACTACATCACGCGCGCGGAGTTGAAAGCAGTAATTGATACCGCGCATAAGCACGGAATCAAAGTTACGGGGCACCTGTGCTCCATCGGCTTCCGTGAAGCGGCCGAGTTGGGCATTGACAACCTGGAACACGGGCTGACGGTGGATACGGAGTTTCATCCAGACAAAAAACCCGATGTGTGCCCGAACCCAAATCAGGCTGCGGCAGCCGCAGCCAAGCTGGAAGTAACGAGCGAGCCGATTCAGACCACGATCAAAATGCTCATCGCGAAGCACGTGGCCGTGACGTCAACGTTGCCGGTGTTTGAGCAGATTGTGCCGTCGCGTCCGGACGTGCCGCAGAAGGCGCTGGATATGCTGAGCGACGAAGCCGCCAAAGCGTACCACGCGAACCGCGAGAGCGTGGCCAACAACCAGCAAAGCCCGTGGCCAGCTATGTTCCAACGCGAGATGGAATTTGAACGCGCATTTGTGAAGGCCGGAGGAACGCTGCTTGCAGGACTCGATCCAACGGGGATTGGCGGCGTGATTGCTGGCTTTGGCGATCTGCGAGAAGTTGAATTGCTGGTGGATGCGGGCTTTACGCCGCTGGAAGCCATCAAGATCGCGACGATCAACGGCGCGCAGTTTCTGGGAGTGGACAACCAGGTCGGCTCGCTGGCTCCGGGCAAGCAAGCGGACATCATGCTGGTGAAAGGCGACCCTTCAAGCAAGATCGCGGATATTGAAAATGTTGAATTGGTGTTTAAAGACGGCGTGGGCTGGGACTCAAAGAAGCTGATTGATTCGGCGAAGGGGCAAGTGGGGGTGAGGTAGTTGTTTTTGAAATCCCGAGCGAAGCGACGGAACCCTATAGCAACAACGAAATGAAGCAGAGGGTGTGGGTGGAAGTCTGTTAAATCTGCCTACGACAGCATGGTTACCGCTCCGATGCTGAAGGTTTCAGTTCTGTCCGCGAGATCGATAGTCTCGTGGTCCCGGACGATCTCCCAATCAGCACCACGCTTTCGAAGGAGAGTGTCGTCCGGCTTTTACACAATCGAAGTTACATCACCTGCCGCCTCTCTTGCCGGAGTACTAGCGTCGCTGTGATTTCAAGCAGGTTATGAGAGATCGACTCTTCCCAAGACCCGCATTCGCGAGCTGCCAGATCTGCGGCATCCTCGTAATCTTTTCCTGCTCCTTCGTTCCATTTTCCACCGCATCGGATGCGCTCAGTCACCGCACCGGCGAAGGAGATCATTATTAGCTCCTCGGTAAGTTGGGAAGTATGCCGATCGATATCAACGTCCGGGCGATAAGAAGTTAATTTCGAAAGAAAGCACTTCCCTAAATAATCAAATCCGGGAATGATATTGAGCGTCGAGAATGATTTGCGCAGATTGAGGGCCGTGACGGCGTCACCATCCTCATGGAAAAGCAATTCGAATCAGCCTCGGGGAACTCACAGGAGACGATTTTACAAGGGCCGACTCGTCGGCCGACCTTCAGGTGCTTCCTATGTTGCACGAGGCCGTGTGTTGCGGAAAGGACCGTCTACAAAATCGTCTACAGTCGACCGAAATGGCTGAATTCGACATGGCCGTAAGTTGTTGCAAAGTAATGGTGAGCGCGGAAGGAATCGAACCTTCAACCTACTGATTAAGAGTCAGTTGCTCTGCCAGTTGAGCTACGCGCCCTTGCTGTGGAATCAATCAGATGAGGGATATCACAGGAAGCAGTCTTAGTGTAACACAGGATTTTTACGGCAGCTCGCAGCGCGCGGGTTGACCGAAGCTGAGAATTCACACGATGGATTCTCAGAGTTAAAATGGCCACGGCCGCAGATTCACAAAAGCTTAATCGTCCGTTCATCGGGCGTTAAAGCGGACGGCGTACAACAATCTCAATCGCTTCATCAAGGAGAAGATTGGAACCTGCCTTTTCTCTTTCCTCGCGAAAGCTAAAAAATGGCTTAGGCCTGTGGAATACATCGAAATAATTTTGTTTTCGCTGGATTAAAGGCGCTATTTTACGGGAGTCAGAGTTCCTCTACCGGGAAACCTCTGCCCGTTGTGGCTCTTTAGCCACGTCAGACTCCCGCTGCGTACCGGGAGCAGCGGGCTTGATGTTCCAGATATCGCGGGCATATTCGGCAATGGTGCGGTCGCTCGAGAAGAAGCCGGTACGTGCAACATTTAGGATGGACTTGGCAGTCCAGACGTCCGGCTCTTGATAATCCGTTTCCGCGCGATGGCTGGCTTCAATGTAAGAGGACAGATCGGCCAAATGGAAGTAGCGATCGCCACGGTCCAGCAGCTCATCCACAATCCAGCGGAAAAGACCCGGCTCGTCCGGGCACAAACGGTTTGAGCCCAGGCAATCCACCACGCGGCGCACCGTAGGGTCATTGTTATAAATCTGCCGGGGATTGTAGCCCCGCGATTCCTGATACCAACTCACGTCCTCACGCGTGAGGCCGAAAGTATAAATATTGTCTTTGCCCACGGCTTCCATGATTTCGATATTTGCGCCGTCAAGCGTGCCCAGCGTAAGCGCGCCGTTCATGGCCAGCTTCATATTGCCGGTACCGGAAGCTTCCATGCCGGCCGTAGAGATCTGCTGGCTCAGATCAGCGGCCGGCATAATGATTTCCGCCAGTGAAACACGATAGTCCGGAACGAACACCACCTTGATAAGATCTTTCACCCGCGGATCAGAGTTCACCACCTGCGCCACATTGTTGATGAGCTTAATGATCTGCTTGGCCGCCCAGTATCCCGGCGCTGCTTTGCCGGCAAAGATATAACTGCGCATTACGCGCGGCTCCGCGCCATCTTCCACTACGCTCAAATATTCGTGGATCACCCGCATCACGTTCAAGAGCTGGCGCTTGTATTCATGAATGCGCTTTACATGGACATCAAACATTGACTGCGGATCGATGACCACTGCCGTGGTGTTAAAGACCTCGCGAGCCAGTTTCTCTTTGTTGTGCCGTTTGATCGCGCGAAATTCTTCGCGAAAAGCAGGATCGCCCGCGTTTTTCTCAATAACGCGAACACGCTCCAGATCGGTGATCCATTCTTCTCCCACAGTCCGCGTGAGCAGCGCGGAAAGGCCGGCGTTGGCTTTCAATATCCAGCGCCGTGGCGCAACTCCGTTAGTCTTGTTGCTGAAGCGCTCCGGCCAGAGCTGGGCAAAATCCGGCACCAGCGCACTCTTGATCAGCTCAGAATGCAGCTTGGAAACACCGTTGATCGCGTGGCTGCCCACAATTGCCAGGTTGGCCATGCGCACCTGTTTTTCCGGACCTTCTTCAATAATGGACATGCGCCGTTGCCGGTCAATATCTCCCGGCCAGCTTCGCGCCACCGTTCGCAAAAACTGGTGATTAATGCCGAAGATGATCTCGGTATGCCGCGGCAGAACTCGCTCAATGAGCGAAACAGGCCATTTTTCCAGGGCTTCCGGCAGCAGCGTGTGGTTGGTATAGCCCAGCGTTGCAACGGTAAGTTCCCAGGCGTGGTCCCAATCGAGCAGGTTTTCGTCCACCAGAAGGCGCATCAGTTCGGCCACGCACAGGCTCGGATGCGTGTCATTCATCTGGATGGCAACGTTGGAGGGGAGATCGTCAAAGCCCGCATGCGTGGGCATGTAGTTGCGCAGAATGTCACGCAGAGCGCAAGCCACCAGAAAATATTCCTGGTTCAACCGCAGCTCTTTGCCGGAGAGCACAGAATCTGAGGGATAAAGCACGCGAGAAATATTTTCCGAGGCAATCTTCTGCTCAACCGCGCGAATGTAGTCGCCGCGATTGAAAATCTCAATATCAAAATCCTCTGACGCGCGCGCCGTGAACAGGCGCAGGAAATTTACAGTGTCGCCGCCATAGCCAGCTACGGGAAGATCATTCGGCAGGCCGACGACAATCTTGCTGTCCACCCAGCTCTGCCGCCGGTTACCATGCGAATCACGCGATGATTGAAGTCGGCCATACATCGGCACGGTGCAAAAATCCTGTGGACGCTCAATGTAAAACGGCGTCCCTTCAGATTTCCACTGGTCCGGCTTTTCCCGCTGGAAGCCGCCGACAATCTCCTGCTTGAACATGCCGTATTCGTAGTCAATGCCATAACCAAATCCGGGCATTCCCATGGTTGCCAGCGATTCCAGGAAGCACGCAGCCAGCCGGCCAAGGCCCCCATTGCCAAGACCCGCATCAGGCTCTACTTCAAGAACGTCTTCCAGCTTTACGCCAAATTCAGCCAGCACAGCGCGGCACGGATCGCCCAAGCCGAGATTGCAAAGATTGTCACTAAGCCAGCGCCCCATTAGGAATTCCATGGAGAGATAACCCAGGCGCTTGACCTTGGCTTCACGATAACGCCGCTCCGTCTTGAGCAGGCTATCGATCAGGTAATCGCGGATGGTCAGAGAAAGAGGCTTGAAAAGCTCGCGGGGAACAAGATCCCCTCCGGAACGAGCAAGGGCGTAATGAATGTGCCGCAGGATGGACTCACGCAGCGGTTCCGGATTGAACCGTGTTCCGGTTAGAAAATCAGCGGCCATTCTGGATCATTGGATGCGCGTCCTCATCCATCAAGGATACGCAGCAGTCCATTTAGTATTGCACAGCGAGCGCCGGAAGCGCACTCAGGTGAAACACCCGGTGTGAGCGAGTTTGAAAAACTGACTCACTACGAGTGTCAGCGTTTAACGATTCGGTAGCGAATCGTGGGCCTTTAGGCAAACGTCATCGCGCCAGCGATGAACCATTTACAAGCTGTGCCTCTACGAAAATACGTGCCATCTAGCGGCTGCTTGCAGTTAACTAAGGGCCGGGTGCTTGCGATGCCAGTCTGTCTGGCGCTGGAAAATACGGGCCGCCTGAACGATTTTGGCGTCATCCAGTGCCCGGCCAATAAACTGGATGCCCACCGGTAAACCGTGCTGGCCAAAGCCGCAAGGGACGCTAATCGCAGGAAGCCCGCAGATGTTGCCGATTCCGCCAATGGGATCGGCAAAGGTCAGCGTCTCATCCAGGTTCGCGTCGATCTTGCTGGCCGTCACTGGCAGTGAGGCCGTAGCCAAAACGTCAACGTGCTGGAAAATTTCATCCATCTTTACTTGCAGAATGGCACGGATGCGCTGGGCAAGGATGAAGTCAGACGCGCTGATTTCTTCATTCATATAGCCGCCGATTTTACCCAGCGGATCATTCAGCTCAGCCACGCGGCCTGATTGAATCAATGTCCGGAAGGCGGTTGCGCCTTCGACGGAAACCACTAGTCCGGCTGCCGTCTCCCATGGGCCTTCCGGCAGAGTAGTATTGCTAAGGTCAATCGATGGGCTCTTTTCTAACACCTGCCGTGCGGCCATCACGGCCTGATTCACATCTGGAGAGAGTTCTTTCCACTGGTTCACCAGCCACCCGACACGCAGCTTGCCTTTCACCTCAGCCGCGCCGGGATATTTTGCGGCGGCTTCTGGCAGCGAGCCCAAATCTTCCGCGTCATAGCCGGAAATTACTTTCAGTACCAAATCGCAATCATCGGCGCTGCGAGTGATGGGGCCAATTTTGTCCATGGTGTAAGAAAGAGCCATGGCGCCGCTGCGACTCACTCGGCCATAAGTAGGACGTAAACCGCTCAACCCGCAAAAGCCTGAAGGACAGATGATCGACCCCCACGTCTCAGTGCCAATGGCGAAGGCCGCCAGCCCCGCGGCGGTAATGGCGGCAGAGCCGCTCGAAGATCCGCAAGTCCAGTAATCGGTGTTCCAGGGATTTCTGGCTGCACCGGTGGCCGATGCTGAGGCATAGCGATATCCCATTCCGCCAGCCAGCTCGATCATGGCCGCCTTGCCCAGCAGCACCGCGCCAGCAGCCTCCAGTTTTTTGATCACAGTGGCGTCATAGTCAAAGCGCTGGTCAGCATAAGGCCGCGCGCCCCATGTAGTGGGATAGCCTTTGACCGCAAGCAGGTCTTTGGCCGCATAAGGAATGCCATGCAGCGGGCCGCGATACCTCCCTGCCGCGATCTCTTTCTCCGCAGCGTGCGCCTGCTTCAGCGCCAGTTCAGGCGTGAGCGTGACATAGGCATTCAGTTTTGTCCCGATGGAGCGGCTGCGGTCAAGATAGCTTTCCGCCAGTTCGACAGGTGAAAGTTGGCGCGCACGGATGCGCTTGGCCAGTTCCGTAACGGAGAGAAAAAGAATGTCTTCGCTGAGCATTTATTTTTTCTCTTTCCGCGGCTTGGATTGCGCAGGTTTGGTGGGGCCGCGTTCGTGGGCTGCGCCGAAATTTGCTTCCAAACGATAGGCGCGGAACGTATCAGCCGGTTGGTCACTGTTTTCAAGTTTGAAGGCGCGCATCTTTTCCAGGCCTTCCTGCGACTCTGCCATGATGCGGCGAATATCGGCTTTCTGCTCATCACTGAGCCGGTCACCATATTTGCGGAAAATGGATGCCACTTTCATCTCCACTTCGGCCTGGGTGGAGGCGGGAAGCTTGGCCATGGCGGTTTTCGTCTTAGCCTCAAGAGATTGGGGGTCCGGCGGCTGAGTACCGGCCGCAGCCGCCTGGGCCAGGACATCCATTGTGAGCGCATTTCCCTTTGGAATCAGTGCACTAGTGGCAGCCGCAGCCGCGCCTAGGGCAAATTGGCGTCGGCCAAGCAGGAATTTGGGCATCCTGTGGTTCTCCGGTTGAAAAAGTCTAAGGCGGGAGAGTAAATGAAGGGCGTCTTGATCGTCAAACAGCGAGCGTAAAAAGCAATCGTCAGGCATAGCACCCAAACGGGCGGTCAAACGCGGCGCGAGCAGCTTGCATCCAAGTAAAAGCCGCTTGTCTCAGTTTATATTCACGGATGGTTTGCCCATGGCACGCTGGATCGCTTTTGACCAGAAAACAACTTCCATTCTTCGCTCCACCCTGAAGCAAGGAACCAGGATTGACACACTTCTTCGCGGACCAGTGGATTATGCGCTGGCCAGACCGAGCGCGGTAATTGCCGTGTTGCCGGCAGGGGACGGTTTAGGAATCGCAACGTTCCGGCGCGTTAGGGCGACCGTGGCGCAGCGTGTCGCGACGCAACCAACTCAGAGCAGTCTTCCCCCGCGACCTGGCGCACAATATGCGTCCACTCGCGCAGGCGGATTTTTGGGGTTGAGCGACGAGCCGGTCTTCGACGACGAAGCGCCACAGGAGAAAAAGGGTTGGTGGCGGAAGTTCTGGGACGAATAGTTCTGAAATCCCGAATCCCAAGCCAAGCGGTGAGGGAACCGTATGCAACAGCACCTGTTCGTTTTTCGACCAACTGAAAATCCTCTAAAATTGGTAGGCTGGCAGGGATCCCTCGCTGCGCTCGGGACATAGGAAAAATCTCGTGAGAACGCCTTGCCACTGTATTTCAGATAGAAATATTCTCGCGATCCTTCGACTTCGCGCCCATCAGGCTTTCGGCTAAAAAGTTTTTGAGGCGCTCAGGACGACAGCTATCAGCCTTCTAAAATAGCCTACGGCCAACCTAAACTGGTAGCGAAAGGCCGCGCTAGGCCTTGAACATTAAGCAGATGATGGTCGCGAAAGTAACGTGCAACAGCAGGGTCATTCATTATGTGCGTCTTGTGTTTGTGTCTGAGGATGTTCCCGAATCAGCTGTTGACGTGCCCGATAGAGAGTGGGTAGCCGAGAGTGATCCCGAACGCATGGCACAGCTTCTGAACAATAGCGCTGAGGCGGTGCGAGATGCGGTCAAAAGCAGGGTGGAATCAGGTCGGGACATGGAGCTTCACTATGACCATCCAATCCTGTTGCTGGAACACATGATCTGGCATGAAGGCTACCATCATGGACAGATCAAGCTCGTCCTTAAGCTGGCAGGCCACGCGATAAGCGATGAGGAAGCGGGACCGATCACGTGGGGCGTCTGGATGAACAAGACGAAGGCAGGCAACACTTAAAGAAAACAATCTGAAAAGGAGGTTGCAAAATGGAAATCAAACGAGCAGGCTCGCAGCCTTCCGGCAAAGGCCCGGCAGACTGGTTCATCGGCACGGTGCGGATCGATCCGCTGTTTCAAGCGCCCGATCCGGCATTTGTCCAAGGCGCAAGCGTAACGTTTGAGCCGGGAGCACGGACGGCTTGGCACACGCATCCGCTGGGCCAGACTCTTATCGTGACGGCCGGCTGTGGTCGCGCGCAACGCTGGGGCGGGCGTATTGAGGAAATCCGGCCCGGTGATGTGGTCTGGTTTTCACCCGGAGAGAAGCACTGGCACGGAGCCGCGCCAACCACAGCCATGACGCACATCGCCATTCAGGAAAAGAAAGACGGTAAGGTTGTTGACTGGATGGAGCACGTCAGTGACGAGCAGTACAAGGTCTGACATAATTGAGTGGGCTACTTTGACGCATAATTCATCGCTTCGCGATGACGTCTGCCTAAAGGCCCGCGATTCGCGAGCGAATCGCTAGACGCCGATACGGTTAGTGAGTCAGTTTTCAAACTGACCCACCACCACATAATTCCTTGGCATGACACCTTTATCCGCGTGGCAAAACTTTTATGTAATCGTGGGGTCTTCTGCGGGCGCCCTGATTGGATTGCAGTTCGTCGTGTTGACGCTCATTGCCGCCATGCCCAGACGAGCCGGCACGGCGCAGGCCGGCGCAGCATTTTCTACTCCCAACGTCGTTCATTTTGGATCAGTACTGCTGCTCTCAGGAATTCTGAGCGCTCCGTGGGAAGCAATATCTCCCGCTGCAATCTTGTGGGGCGTGCTGGGGCTTAGCGGGATTGTGTACGAGATCGTGGTGGCCCGTCGCATGCGAACGCAAAGTGTATATATACCCGTATTCGAAGACTGGTTGTTTCATGTCGTGCTGCCATTGGCGGCGTACACAGGGCTGGCTGCAGCAACCTTCGCGACTGGTTCTCATTTGCGAGAGGCACTGTTTGGCATTGGAGCGGCGGCGTTGCTGCTGCTGTTTGTTGGCATTCATAATGCATGGGACGCGGTTACTTACCATGTATTCGTCAGCAAGCCGAAAACCTAGAAAACTTTGGCCGCGAATTTACGCGAATGATCGCGAATGTTCTTCTGAAATTTCGAGCGTAGCGAGAGATCACTATGGCAATCCAGGTATTATGACGCGCTATTCAATCTCTAATGAATACCGAAATATTGGTTCGCCGCTTGCAAGAGATCGACGTCGGTCATGGCCCCATATTCGATATGCGGCTTCTTCCCGGGTGCAACCAAGTAATATCCAACACCCTCTTTGACGGTCCGGAACCTGGTCCATTTATTCCCACTACGCAACCGAAAAGAACGTGCGTATAGTTCATGAAACTCGATTCCCGCCTTCGCGAGCGGTGCTCGAGCCCTTCTTGCATACAACTGGAAATCCGCCAGTGCTTCGTTCGTGTCAGGGTCTTTGTCCAGTTTCGCCTGTGGCTCGAAAAATGCCACTACGGTTGGGCCACGCACAACGATAACAGGCTGCTTTTCTGCCGAGCCTGCCGCGACTGTAAGACAACACAAGGCTACATATGCGATCGCCGTGCTCAGTCGTTTTATACGGTAAATGTAAGTGATAAAAAGCAGAGCTCCAGAGTCGGTAAGTGAAAGGGATCCCTCGCTACGCTCGGGATTTTTTTAAAAAGTAAACGCCAATCCACCGCGCAGAGACCGTGCGGACTGCACCATGTACACGGTGCGTCCGTCCTGGCCCATTACGGGAACGTAGCCCTGGGCCAGCAGGTTGCGCAGGTCAAGCAGCGCATCCATTTTGGCAGGGATGAAGGATGTTCCGGGAATTGGCTGGCGGATAAAGAAGCTGAGGTAAGGATCGGTTTGCCCCGGCGACGCGTTGAAGGCGTCGACGGCAGAGAGCGTGTTGCCGCTGGTCCATTTATACGAAGCAATCCAGCGCGTGCCAGTGGACGGAATGTGACCGTAAAGCTTAGTGCCGACGGAATGCTCGCGGCTGGTGTTCAGAGCTTGAGCCAGTGCCTGCCAGTCCGCGGCTGAGTCGGACACAATCGCCTTGCCGGTGGAATAGTCCACGGTGGCCGTAAGGTCATCAGAAATTTTGCGCTGCACCACCACGCGCGCTCCGGTACTGCTCACGCCCGGGTTATAGCCATAAGAAAATGTGCCGGAATAAACGTCTGGCAGCACATCGTCAGAATAGCTTGAAGGATCCCCAGCGCCGGTCAGGATGGCGTTACGCACATGGTCAAAGAATGCAGCCACCTGAACGCTGGTATCCCCCATGCGGCGCGAAACAGAAAGCTCATGATGGGCTGCCTTTTCCACTTCAGGCTGGCCATTGAGCAATGCCATGCGTGGACCGGACTCGCTCAGATCGGCGGGGGCGCTGTCAAAACCCTTGGCTGCGCGCGTATCGGGTTCAGCGGTGGCGTAGCGGTATTCCACCAGCATGTTGGGCGAGAGATGCACGTCGACGGAGCCATGCGGCCGTAACGCAATCACGCGATTGGCAAACTCCGTGGATTGCAGGTCAGCGCCGTAATTCAGGTCAATAAAGCCCGCGATGGTGGTGCTATCAGAGCTGCTCATGGTAATGGCAGCGTAGGGAGAATTCTGGACAGCAGCGCCGGGCGCGGCAAAATGCCGGTAAGTAACGGTAAAAGTCGGGCGCGAAGAATCGCCAATATTGTGCGCGTAGGAAGCTCGCAGAACGCCCGTAGGATCGCCCGACGAAGCGTCAATATTGCCGTGCAAGGAAAGCGTTCCGGACGAGAACAATGATTTTTCCAGCGCAAAAGCCGTGGTTACGTCCCCTGCACTGCCAAAGCCGTCAGCTCCAGCACCGGCCATAAAAGCAACGCTGGCTTTTAATGCGTCGTCACTGACGCCAGGCTCTGATTTGCTATGCGAAACCACAACGAGCGATCCGCTGTCACTGCTGTCTTTGTCTTTTTCCAGGACGCGAAGAATGGGCCGGTTCGTAGCAGAGCGCAGCGTCCAATGCCAATCGTCCACATCTTCTGCCTCAGAGCGGCGGGTGGGCATCAGGCGAAGCGCATCTTCCAAAGTATTGACCGTGAGATTGATGACAAGGCGTGCGCCAGAGTGCAGAAGAATATTTTCCCTTAACGAGGGAAGGAAAGACGCAGCCGACACCTTCACATAATAGTTGCCCGCCGGAAGGTTGTTAGCAAGGTAATAACCCCGCGAATCGGTGAAGACCGTAGTGCCCACTCTGGCGGCGGAGACGAAGACCTCCACCACCGCGCCCATCTGGGGCGCTCCGGAACTGTCCTTGACGTAGCCAGCAATGGCTCCAACGCTGGCCGCATGAAGCGGCGCCCATGCCAACAGGACTACAAATAGACATCCGAATTTGCGGGTCATATTCACCACCTCAAGTAAGTGGGGGCTCCCTCGTGCAGCTTATTGCTGTACGGCGAACTTGGCCGTGGGTGAAATCGTCTGTTTCGAAATCTGGTCGTTCACTTTAATGGTTACCTGGTATACGCCAGGGTCAAGCTGGCTCAATTGCAGGCTCTTGCCAAGGGTCACCTGCTCGCCAACGTTTCCCATCTGGGCCGTTGATTCCGTGAAGTCTAGCACATGCTGGTTGGTGGCGGTGTTTACCACTTGGTATTCCACCGTGGCAGAAGGCTTGTTGGTCTTCTGGTCAACGCCAAGATTGTAAACCTGCAGCCAGAAATTGACCTTTTCTTTTTTGGTAAAAGAGGCCGGTTTTCCATCAGAAGATCCGACCTTAGGCCGGACTTTGTTGGTGCCGATCACGAAGTTCCCGGTACCGACTTCGCGCGCGGGAACCGGCTCCATCTGGTCAGCAAGGATCAGCGTGGAAGAAGTAAGCTTTTCGTCGCCGAAATCGGGAACGGTATAGCTGCGGCTGAAAATGCCGGTTTTATCGCCGTTCACGTCTTTTACAACCACGTCAAGCCGGTAAAGCCCTGGACGCATCGGCAGCGCTTTCCAATAAAGGGACGTGTTGTTAAGTTCTTTTTCCAGCAGCTCGGCAGGAATGTCACGGCGCAGGGTTTCTTCAAAGGTCTGCACAATCTGGCCGGAAAGCTTGGTCAGCTGTCCGTAAACGTTGACCACCGCGCGCTGGATGCCGTCTTTATTGGCGAATGTGAGCCCCTTGAGCGGGACCTGCAACGTGATGGGAACCAGCACGGTGTCTGAAGTCAGCTTGACGAAATCAACCTGCACATCGAACGGCAGCAGGTTGGTGCGGAATTTATGCGTGACCAACTCATTTTGCAGATCTTTAAATTTGATATCCGGAGCGCGGTTCAGCTTGGCAAAAGTATCCATGCGGTCAAACTGCTTGGTCTGGTTTTGACTAGTGAAAGGACCTGAGCCGAGGGATTCCAGACCGCCATTGAAACGATCAGCTTTATTTGCCATTCCCATTTCTTCCATTGTGGTCAGGCCGGCATTGGGGACGTGCAGGAGCGCGTCCTTCTTGGAGCGATCCAGCGTCATTTCATACGCGCCGCAACCGCAATCATCTACAAACTCGATCTCGATTTCCTGGCCGATGCCTTCCAGATAGCGGTAACGCCACACCTCAAACGGGAAGGTCTCAGTCTGGCCGCCGCCTTCGTCCGCTGGTCGCTGGTATGGGCCACCCATGGGATGGGAGTCTATTGAAGTTGGCGGACCATACATAATGTACATTCTTCCGCGATCAGTCCGCCACCCGGGCATGCCTGCAGCAAAGTGCTCATTGGCATAGGCTATACGCCGATAGTGCTCTTCTTTATATTCGTTTTCGGCGGTATCAGGCGTAGGGTCGCGACGCTGCCAGAACCCTTCAATAAAAGTGTCGCGCTCGGCGTTGTTCTGCAGTTTCTTGAACGCGGAAAGCTCTTCATCCGTGATGATCCACCGAACATCTTCATCCAGCCATTTTTTGTATACGCCGCCCAGTTTTTCTTTGGTGGCGGCTTGATCATCCTTCTTTCGCGCGCGCTTTAGGGGGTCCTGCTGGCCATCCGGTTGGGCCTGGGCCGAGCTATCTTGCTTGGAATCTTTTTCCTGCGCCTGCACTACAAAACAGCCTGAACCAACCAACACAGCCAACAAAAACACGGTATAAAAACGGGGGTGACGGGATAACACTAGAGGAGCCCTCCTTCAAACGGGCAGATATGTGGATTTTAAGTCTTTTTCAAGCCCATAATCAAGGTTGGAACGCCGATTCCAGCCTTTTCTTATCGACCTTAGAATGCATTTCGGGACATTTCTTGCTATCTATTTTAAAGCATTTACCTCATCAATTAATGTAGAACCTCAATCCGCTTGCCGTTATAATCAGGAAGGCATCCGCCCACCGCAAATTGAAGGTTTCATACGCATACACCCGCCTGACGAAGGAACTTTCCCCGTCCTGCCGGCGTATATAAAGTGGACGTCATCCGCCCGTGTTTTGCCAGAAGGTTATTTCATGAACGCAAAAAAAATTGCCATTATCGTAGGTGTTGTCATACTGCTGGGCGCTATTGTTGGTTTCACCGTCAACCAGAGCCAGAAGAACGTCGTCACTGTCCAGACAGGTAAAGTTTATAAGCAGGATATTTCTTCCGTGGTCACGGCTTCCGGGCAGATCAAGCCCAAGACAATCGTCAACGTGGGCGCAAATGCCATGGGCCGGATCGTCCATCTGTTCGTAAAGGAAGGCGACACGGTCAAGAAGAATGAGGTTCTGGCGCAGCTTGAAAATGTGCAGTCTGCCGCCGACGTCGCCATGACTCGCGCCACGCTAGAAAGCAGCCAGACAGACGCTGTTGCTGCCCAGGCCGCGTTGAACACTGCACAGGCGCAGTTTAAGAGCAGCGCCGCCGACTTGGAACGCGCCAAGCTGGACTATGAACGTTACCAGGGCCTCTTTAAGGCGCAACTTGTTTCCAAAGCCGATTTCGACGCAAAAAAAAGCGCCTATGAAGTAGCTGACGCCACCCATGCTCAGGACGCTGCGCGCATCGCGCAAAGCAAGGCGCAGCTTGAGTCCGCCAATGGCCGCATAGGCCAGGCGCGCGCCTCATTGACCCGCGTGAATGACGTTCTTAGCAAGACCACTTACACTGCCCCTTTTAATGGCACGGTAACGAACCTTCCCGTACATGAAGGCGAAACAGTGGTCATGGGCATACAGAATTCTCCGGGCAGCACTCTTATGACGGTGGCAGACATGTCAATCATTACGGCGGAAGTTCAGGTGGATGAGACCGACATCGTCAACGTAAAACTTGATCAGCCGGCGGAAATCACGATTGACGCGATTCCCAACCAGACTTTCAAGGGCAAGGTAACTGAAATCGGCGATAACGCCATCATCCGCTCCACCGGCGTTTCCACTTCTCAAAGCACCGGAGGCACGCAGGAAGCCAAGGATTTCAAGGTTGTCGTCACTCTTACTGATCCGCCTCCGAACCTTCGTCCTGGACTTTCCGCCACAGCCAAGATCACTACCGGCGTGGCGCATGATGCCGTGACTATTCCTATCCAGGCGCTCACCATGCGGGACAAGAACGATCTGGACGCGCAGAAAAAGACCAACAAGCCGGTTGACAAGACTGCTCCTGCCGCGCCGGTGAAAAAAGAAAACAACGACATTCAGGGCGTGTTTGTGGTCAATAAGAACAAGAAAGCCGAGTTCCATGAAGTCGTCACCGGCCTGACCGGAAGCACGGATATACAGGTAAAGAGCGGACTGCAGCCCGGCGACGAAATCATTACCGGCAGCTATAAAGTCCTTAAGACGCTGCGCAACGGCGCCGGCGTAAAAGTGGATAATTCCGTGGTCAAGCTGGGAGAGTCGTAAACTCCAGCGTCTTTGCAACGTCTAAGTTATGAGGTGGGTTTCGGAGTGGCAACAGACCAGGAGAAGTTGATGTCAACACAAGTCGCCGACATTTCTGACAAGATCATTGCACCGCCTTCCGAATGCATTATCTGCACGGAAGACCTCTGGAAGACCTATCAAATGGGTCAGGAGCAGGTGCATGCTCTGCGCGGCGTGAATCTGCGCATTGATCGTGGCGAATATGTTGCCATCATGGGCCCTTCAGGCTCCGGGAAATCCACGCTGATGAACCTGATCGGCTGTCTTGATACGCCCACAAAGGGCCGCTACTGGCTCAACAGCAATCTGGTGAGTGAGCTTGATGATGACGAACTGGCCCGCATTCGCAATAAAGAAATCGGCTTCGTATTTCAGACCTTCAATCTGCTGGCTCGCGCAACCGCGCTGCACAACGTCGAGCTTCCGCTGATCTATAGCGGTACGCCCTCCGACGAGCGCATTGAACGCGCCAAGAGTGCGCTCCAGGCCGTGGACCTGGGCGAGCGCATGAACCACAAGCCGAACGAGCTTTCCGGGGGACAGCGCCAGCGCGTCGCCATTGCCCGTGCGCTCGTGAATAATCCCTCCATCATTCTGGCTGACGAACCCACCGGCAACCTTGATTCGCAGACCGGAAACGAAATCATGAAGCTGATGGAAGACCTTCATCGCAAGGGCAATACCATTGTGCTGGTAACGCATGAAGCTGACATCGCCGAGCACGCTTACCGGGTTGTCCACATCAAGGACGGCGTCGTCGCCAGCGACGAACGCAGAAGCAGAGTCGCGCCAGCAGAGTAAAGCCTTTGCCGCAAGAATAGCGCGGCGAATTTTCGCCTCAGGTTTAGCAGATAAACGCACACTTAGATAATGCAAGCGACGCGGGACATGCTGCTTTAGCCATAAACAGGTTTGTATCAGGGCCCGGGCTTCAGCCCCATGCCACACGTGCGCGCTGGACGTGTGCTGGTCATGGCACGGCCCCAGCAGCTTCAGCACCGACGGCGCTGTCACGGTTTCGGAGTCGGACTCGGCTGCGCTTGCGGCCGCTGCTCCGCTGGTTTCGGCTGCTTCGGACGATCGGCTACCGCCGGATTCGTTACCGGCGACGCAGGAGCCGCATTCTCCTCTTCTTCCGCCGGAGGACTTGGCGGCAATTCCTTCTCAATCGGCTTGCGCGGGAACATCTGGTCACGCTGCGCCGCCATGTAAACAAAGGACGCAACAATTACGGCCATCTGTTTCAGGTCGTCGGGCTGGAGACGGTCGTAAACGTCCATGTTGGAGTGGTGCGTGCGCGTGTCGTACTCCAGCGGGTCTTGTATGAACTGGAAGCCAGGGATGCCGACTGCATCGAAAGAGAGATGGTCTGTGCCGCCGGTGTTGCGCATGGTTAACGTGTCCATGCCCAGGTCGTGGAAGGGCTTCATCCAGGCTTCAAAGATTGGCTCAACTGCGGCGTTCTCCTGCATATAGACGCCGCGAATCTTACCTGATCCATTGTCTATATTGAAATAGACGGAAACCGTTTTCTGCTCCGGCTTAATGGACATAGGGCCGTTCTCGCGGCGACGGACTGACGGATCACCTTTGCGATCAGGATCTTTGGACTCAGGCCGCGAACCGAAGTGGTGCTCTACATACCACTCTGAGCCCAGCAGTCCTTCCTCTTCACCGCTCCACAGGCCAATGCGAATCGTGCGTCGGGGCTTGAGGTCAAGCGCTTTCAGGATGCGCATAGCCTCCATCATCACAACGGTGCCGGCGCCGTTATCCGTGGCGCCCGTGCCAGTGTGCCAGGAATCAAGATGAGCACCCAACATTACGACTTCATCTTTTTTGTCGGTGCCGGGAATTTCCGCGATGGTGTCATTCTGCGTCATCGACTCCGGGCCATCGTAAAAGTTGTTTTTTACGTTCAGCTCCAGTTCGACGTCTTTCTTGGCCGTCAGGATGCGAGCGATGCGCGTCCAATGCTCGGTGGCCAGCGTGATTTGCGGCGTGCCCACGGTCAGCCCTACTTTGTATGAGCCGCCCTGCTGCACGAATACAGTCCCGCCGCCGAGCGCGCCACGGCTGTGGTCAAGCACGGCAAGAGGCTTTTCTTCGTCAAAGAATTTATTCACCATGCGTTGCAGGCGCGCGCGCTGGGCAAACTCACGAAAGCGGGCATCATTCCGCTCACTGGGAATCTGGTAATTCTCAATATCGGCAAGCGATTTTTCATTGTAGCGCTCAGAAAGCGGCTCGACAGAAGGCTTAACCTCAGGATCATCGCCATAAAGCACGATCTTGCCCGCTAGTTTGCCTTTGTATTTCGCAATGTCCTGCGGCCCGCGGATATTCACACGCACCACGCTGCCCCGAACCGTTCCGTTCGTTCCCGGTGTCCACGCCTTGGCGTAAGCGATGAGCGGCGCTGTATCCGGCGAGACCATACGGACATTCACATATTCATTGGCCCATCCGCGCCCAAAAGGCTCCCATGGCTCGAGATGCGAGTTAACAAGGCCGAACTCCTTCAGCTTGTCACGGGTCCAATCGTTCGCCTTCCGCATATTGGGAGATCCGGTCAGGCGCTCGCCTATCTGGTCCATCAATCCGCTGGCTATTTCCATGATCTTGGAGTTATGAAAACCTTCATAGCGAATTTTAGTGATCGCATCCAGGTCAACTTTTTCCTGGGCGCTGCAATTCAGCGCGAAAGCCAGCGAGAGTACCGCGATAAACGAGATAAGACGCTTGACGTTTGGCATTATTTCTCCTTGATGTGGGCCAGAGTGACGGGAAAAGAAGTCTAAATGCAGAGCGGCACGCGGTCAAACGAATGATGAGTGAAGATTTGTTCGGCCCCTAGCGGGACGTACCGGGTCTGCCCACGCGGATGAGAGCGATGGTAAAGCCGCAAATCGCGCCCAGAATTGCCACAGGTAAAGCGGCCTTATATGCCAATGACATGTCCGGAGTGGTATGGCTTGCGGCCCTGAGCGCCAGCAGCACAAAGCACAGGAACGCCACGGACAGAAAGAACGTAATCACGCCTGAAGCAAGACCGATTCCGGCGCTCAAGAAGAACTTCTTCATAAAAGACCCATTACTTCCTATAAATCAAGTGTACGTTAGAATAATAACGTGAGTCAGGCAGTCAATGCGCAACTCCGCACGGCGCAGGAAATTATTCGCGACGCGCGAGTCAACCAGGCGTCCAACGGTATCTGCTATACCACGTCGGGCGAAGTCATGCTTCCTTCCGATGATCTGGAGCGGATCATCAGCGCCGTGCCACGGCCAATCGCGGCTGCGCTGGAGCGCAAGGCTTTTTACTTTGTGCCTCTCACGATTAGCGATGGCGACAAGACCATGGTCGCAGAGCGCTTTGACGGCCTTCCGCCGGAAGGGGCCATCTGCCATCGCAATATCGATTCCGGAAACTCGCAGTGTGTCTTCATCTCTACACGTCTGCTGGATGAGCGATTCGCCATTGCTTTTGAGTTTTACATCAACGTAGGTCACGCATTCGTCGACAAAGCAGGCATGTCCCCGGAGTTTGCCGAATTAGTGTGGTCACAGGCACAAGCTAATGTTCGCGGTGAAACCAGCCTTGACGCGCATGAATTTCGTAAGATGGCCCAAACCAGCAACTCTGGCCGCGTGGATGAAAAAGCCAAATCAGATTATCTAGCCGCCGCCTTTTGCGACTCAGTCGCCATTTACCTGCTCTCGCTCTGCCTGGACGTGGACTATTACGAACTGCGCGAACGCGACTATCCGCTCCTGGCGCCGTCAGCATTGGCAGAACGCCTGAAAAAAGTCGCTACGCTGTTCCCGCCGAATCCGGGGTTCCAGTTCAACATTTTTTATAAGCGCAGGAGTTAGATGGTGGATTTCGGCGGCTGCAGTGATAGTCGAGATTTGGCCGTTTATCATCGCGCGAGGCCGTCTCGCGTGCCGAGCGCGCTGCTGCAGGCGCAGAGTAATGGGTCTGTAGCAAAGACGTGGAGCGGTTTGGAGCGTAGCGACCAAAAAAAATGATTGCGCATCTGCGTGGCAAGCTAATCTCGAAGCATCCCAACCAGGTGATTGTCGATGCCGGTGGCGTTGGCTATGACGTGACCATCAGTGTTCCCACGTTTTCCGAATTGCCGGCTTTAAATGTCGAAGTGTCTTTCTTCATTCACACGCATGTGCGGGAAGACACGCTGGCTCTCTTCGGATTCCTGCGCGCGGGAGAAAAACAACTATTTGAAAAGCTGCTGAGCGTCAGCGGAATCGGCCCCAAACTGGCGATTACCATTCTGAGCGGCATGCCAGTGGACAACATGATAGCCGCCATTAAAGGCAACAACGTGGCTTCACTCACACGCATTCCCGGCATAGGGAAAAAGACCGCGGAGCGCATGGTGCTTGAACTTCGTGACAAACTGGAGGGCTTTGGCATCCCGCCGGAAGCAGTTACTGCGACTTCGCCGGTGGAAGAAGACGTGATTTCTGCGCTCGTCAATCTGGGTTATCAGCGCCCCATGGCGGAGCGGGCGCTGGCAACGCTCGGTAATGTTTCCGGTCAGAGTTTTGATTCGCTCTTCCGCAAGGCCATGGCTGCATTGGCAAAGTAAGAACGCGCGCAAGTTACCGATCAAGATCACTCAATCAGCTTTACACTTGCAGTTATTCATGCCCGGCAGACTACAGGTCGCGATATTTTTCTGCTCATGGCGATGTCACTGCAAGCGGCAGACCAGAAACAGGGCCAGCAGTACTACCTCAAGCCGCACCAAACCGCAGATCTTGCCGCCGAAACAAAGTTGAACACTGCCAAACAAAATTGCGAAAACTGGGCCATGTGACGAGCGCATCGGCCGCGATGGCACAGGCTTTTTTGAAGTAAAGGAAATCAGGCTGGCCAATACCTACGCTAAGATGCCGGGAACTACTTTTCAAAAAGGACGAGATGATCCCG
Organism: Terriglobia bacterium; assembly: GCA_963831465.1. Classification (GTDB taxonomy): domain Bacteria; phylum Acidobacteriota; class Terriglobia; order Terriglobales; family Acidobacteriaceae; genus Angelobacter. Next base: position 133,425 of record CAWHQH010000020.1, read on the forward strand.
CAGAGATTCAGGGGATTTTTAGTGTAAGCGCGACGCAGTTGTAGTCTCTCTGCTTTGCTATTCTAGGTAACGTGATTAGCAAGCTTATTCTTGCAAACCTGAGTCAGCGGCCCGTCCGAACATTTCTGAGCGTTCTCCTGATTGCCATCCCTGTTACGCTGATGTTGACGCTCGTTGGTCTAAGCCACGGTTTCATCGAGGATTCCTCGCAGCGTACGCGTGGCATCGGCGCCGACATCATTGTGCGGTCCCCTGACTCTCGCGTTGGAACTGTCGGTCTCTCTAACTTGCCGATTAAGCTCATCGAAAAATTAGAGGAACTGCCGCATGTAAAGTTCGGGACAGGAGTGGCCAGTCACCTGGTTTCCGGCTGGACAACAGTTTCGGGGATAGATCCGACGGCCTTTGAGCGCATGAGCGGTAAGTTCATTTTTAGAGAAGGGCACTCGTTTGAAAAGCCCAACGATATATTATTTGATACGTACTATGCTCAACAGGCGCACGTTCATGCGGGGAGCAAAGTGAACCTCCTCAACCGCGAGTGGCACGTGGCTGGCATCGTGGAGCCTGGCAAACTTGCCCACATTTTCCTGCCTTTATCAACTTTGCAAGATCTTGATGGAAGCGCAGGCAAAGTTGCTCAGATCTACCTCAAACTCGACGACCCCGCGAATACATCAACCGTCATTGAATCCATTAAGAACCTGCTTCCTGACTACAATATCTATTCTGTGGCCGAGCTTGTATCGTTGACGAACGTGGATAACGTACCTTTTCTGCGACCGCTGCTGAACGTGATTATTGGCGTAGCGGTCTTGATAGGCGCAGCCGTAGCATCGCTCTCCATGTATATGGCTGTGCAGCAGCGAACCCGGGAAATAGGAATTTTGAAATCCCTGGGAGCATCGAAGCTGTTGATCGTCAGGATCATCCTGATGGAAGCATTTTGCTTCGGTTTAGGAGGAAGCCTTCTGGGCATTTTGTTCAGTTTCCTGAGTCGATGGCTTTTAGCCAGGTTCGTGCCAGCATCATTGCCACAGGCAATTGTCCCGGAATGGTGGCCAATTGCCGGCGCAATCGCGATGGGTGCTGCTATGCTCGGGGCTCTTTATCCTGGAATAGTAGCCGCATGGCAAGATCCTATTGAGGCCTTAGCGTACGAGTAAGCATCACTTCCCAATACAAAAACTGCTGAAGATTAGGTTCAAAATATCATCAGTCGTGGTCTCGCCGGTAATCGCATCCAACGGACGTAGCGCCCCGTAAAGATCGAGCATGATCATTTCATGCGGAATACTGCGGTTCACGGCGTGGCAGGCGGCTTCAATGCAGCCCAGCGATTCTTCCACCAATCGTTGGTGGCGAATGTTGGTGAGAAAGCCGGTTTCGTGTTCGCCGCGCACACAGCGGCCAGCGACTTGTTCCAGAATCGCGGCTCGAAGTCCTTCGATCCCAGCGCCGGTGACCGCGGAAGTCTTGAACACCTGCCAATCGGCCATTGGCGGTAGACCGTCGGGCGCAAGATCAGATTTGTTGGCCACTGCAAGCGCGTGGCGCTTGCTGCCGACTTCAAGCAGCTCACGGTCTTCAGCGGAAAGTTCCTGAGTGCTATCGAGCACCACCAAGATCAGGTCAGCTTCGCTTAATGCTTCATAAGACTTGCGAATGCCGATGCTCTCTGCTTCGTCCGTCGAGTGCCGGATACCGGCGGTGTCCACCAGCTTGATGGGAATGCCGCCGAGCGCAACGGTCTCTGTGACGAGGTCACGCGTGGTTCCCGGCGTGGAAGTCACGATTGCCCGCTCACGCTCCACCAATCGATTAAACAGGCTTGACTTGCCCACATTTGGCCGCCCGACAATCGCCAGCGTAAGCCCTTCATGCACGATTTTTCCGTAAGCAAAGGATGCGCGCAGCTGTTCAAGCTGAACCTGCACTTGTTCCAGCCGAGACAAAATCTCAGGGAACGGCAGCACTGAAACGTCGTCTTCGGCGAAGTCGATGCCGGCTTCCATCACCGCCACCAGTTCCACCAGCTTTCGCTTGATGGGTTGCAGCCTGCGCGAAAGTGACCCCTCCAACTGTTGCGCTGCGACTTTGGCCTGATAGAGCGTTTGTGACTCAATCAGATCGCGGACGGCCTCAGCCTGTGTCAGATCGATGCGCCCATTGAGAAACGCCCGCATGGTGAACTCGCCGGGTTCGGCGAGGCGTGCGCCACCACGTGTTGCGAGTTCAACAATATGCCGGAGAACAACAGGCGATCCGTGAGCAGAAATTTCTATGACGTCATCCGCTGTGTAAGAGTGAGGCTTGGCGAAGAACGTAATTACCGCTTCATCAATGCGTTCGCCAGTGGCAGGCTCAATCACCTCGCCAAACACAGCACGGCCTGCGGCAAGCTCATGCTTCAGCCGCAGCATTGGGCCGGCAATCGTGGGGGCTTCTGGCCCGGCCAGACGAACCACGCCAATGCCGCCGCGACCCGGCGGCGTGGCAATTGCGACGATGGTGTCGTCAAGGTTCATCGAAGCACTTAGCAAATAGCAATTGGCAATTAGCCTGTGTATCTTTTGGTATCAGCATCCGCGCCTGCCATCGAAGCATTTTGTGCCCGATTTAACTGCGCAATGCTAACTGCTATTTGCCTGCTATTTGCTTTTTTCCAGCCGCGCAAAATGGTCTTCAATTCGCTCATAGATATGATCAACTTTGCGATGCAGATGCGCCACTTCCAGTTCGGCCTTCAGGTTCACCGCAAAATCCAGGTCCGACTTTAAGCGATCTTTTGACGATAACCGATTCTGCGACATCATAATCACGGGCGCCTGTACCGAGGCAATCATCGACAAAAACAAATTCAACAGAATATACGGATAGGGATCAAAGTGGTCTCTGAGGAGGGCCGTCGAATTAAGAATGACCCAAATTGCGAGGATGACGGCAAAGATGATAATAAAAGTCCAGGAACCGCCGAAAGTAGCTACTTTGTCCGCAATGCGTTGACCAAAAGTCAGTCTTTCTTCTTCTTCCAGGTTGGGGTTGCGGGAAACCTGTGTCCGTAGAAGCTCGTCGGTGGCGCGAAGGCGCCGGCCCACGGCGGTCAGCAGGTCCATGGCCGCATGTGGATGCTTGTCAATGAAGTCCAGCAAGCGATCACGATGCATGACCAGCATCTGAGTTTCTTCCATGGCCGTTGCGGTGCCGGTGCGCGCGCCTCCGTCCAGAAACGATAGCTCGCCGATCACGTCGCCAGTTTCATTTTCTGCGACAACGATCTTTTCCCCTTCCGTGTTTTCAATGAAAAGCTCAACACGGCCGGAGCGGAGGATAAAGATTTCACCGCCTGCGTCGCCGTAGTGAAAAATGATTTCACCAGTTTTGAAGTCGCGGCAGTCCATTAACTGGGCCAGCGCTTCGCGCTCTTCATCGTCAAGCAATCCAAAGATGGGAACTTCACCGATCATAGTCACGGTTGTAGACATAAAATTTATTTTCCTGTCGCTTGGTTTTCAAGCCGCTCCAATGCCGTCATATGAAAATGCGCCACTCGTGAGCGGTTCACGCACATCATAGCTGACTGGGGTTTGATCTTGCGGTGTGATCTAAAAGAAGAAGATTGTCACCGGCGCGGACGCGCAGGCTTGTAATCCCTGGGATACAGCACCACATACCGGCGTCCGCCTTCGCCTTCACTCTGGGTGGAAAGCGAAGCGTGATCACGGAATGCCAGGTGAATCAAACGACGCTCACGCGACGACATAGGCGCAAAAGAATACGGCACACCGCTCTGTAATACGCGATCAGCCGCCACCTCGGCAGCGAGTTTCAATTCCTGGTGGCGGGCAGCGCGGTAGCCTTTGCAGTCAAAGCTGACTTTGTCATGGTCTTCAGCATGAAGATGGAGCGATTCGTGAGTGAGGACTTCAAATGACCGCAAAACTTCTCCGCCGCGCTCCAGCAGCAGTTGGCTGTCCGGGCCGGCGAACTCCACCAGAATGTCCGGCGTCTCAGCGTCCGTCAGCGGGGGGTTTACCGTGATCCGGTATTTCAATTTGAACGCGCCTGAAGAGATGACGTTCTTCAGGAATGCATCGATCTTTTTTGCGGTTGCAACCTTGTCCTGCAGCATTTGTCGCTCAAACTCCCCGTGGAATTTTACAGCTTTACCGGTTTATCGCTTGCGCGCATTACGTTTTTCAATCGTTTTTTTTACCTGCTGGCCCAACTCGGAGCGATTGATGAATGTCTGTTGCGCCCAACCCAGCAGCGTACTGAGCGCCAGGTATATAGACAGACCTGCAGGCATTGCCCAACTGAAGGCGCCAAACATGAGCGGGCCCATCAAGGCCATGATCTTCTGCTGCGCCGGATCCATTCCGCCTTGCGGCGCGCTCTTCTGCTGCACGAACATCGCTATTATGATGATGATCGGCAGGATGTGCAGCGGGTCCGGCATGGAGAGATCGTGAACCCAGAGCCAATTTGCCTGCCGCAACTCAATAGCATTGTTCAACATGGCGTAAAAGGCGTACAGGAATGGCATTTGCAGCAGAAGAGGGAAACAGCCGCCGACGGGATTGACGCCTTCTTTTTTGTAGAGCGCCTGCATTTCCTTCTGCATGTCCGCGCGGCGCGGATCGGTAAGGCTATAGCGCTTAAATTTCTCCTGAATGGCCTTCATCTGCGGTTGGATTCTCTGCATCTTCAGCGATGACTTCATGCTGGAAACGCGCAACGGCAGCAGCGCCATCGTAATCACCAGAGTCAGAAACGCGATAGCCCAACCCCAATTGTGGATCCAGTTTGTGTATGTCCATTTCAGCCAGAGAAAAAGCGGCCGGGCGATAATGCTGAACGTGCCAAAATCATAAATGCCGCGCAGATCAGGGCCGCCAGGATGGCTCTGAATGCTTTCCAGGGTGTCCACCGCTTTCGCGCCGGCAAACACTCGCACGCGCGTTGGTCCGCTCATATTTCCAAGGGCCACCCCAACAACATTGGCTTTATCGTTACCTTCATTGGGCTTTTCAGGGTTCTTAGGGACTTCCGCCTGGGAGTTCAACGTGACCAATGTCGAATCTTTGGGATTGTCCGGCAGGAAAGCGACGGCAAAATATTGGTCAGCAGTCGCCGCCCAATCCAACGGGCCAGGCACGGTCTCGCCGCCAACGATCCACTTCTTGCTTCTTATAATTCCGCCGGATGTCGGGTCCTTACGTTCCAGTGTTGAGCCCTGCTGGTAATCGACTCGGCTCTTGGTATAGGAAGCCGGCGCCATTTGGTCGCCCAGACCACTGGCCCATTGGGGAAAGGCGGCAACTTGCGCACCGTTGCGCAGCACCTCAGTCTCAACGCTGAGGATATTTTCCTTATCGGGGCGGAAGGTCTTGCGTACGGTGATGTCGCCATCGGAAAACTCATACGTCAGAGCACCCGATGTTGGTCCACTCGCCGCGCCTCCCACGTAAAGAGATTCATTTAGCTTTTTCTCAAGCTCCTTGTCATAGGCAAAAAACGAAAGCGGATTCCCCAACTGACTCGCGACGGTTGGATTGACCAACTCGAAAGGCTTGCCATTATCGTCGGTGTACTTGTATTTCTCTGTGCCGTCTTTGAACTTTTCTTTTTCAGTGAGCAGCCAAGATTTCACGCTAGCGCCGCGGTTGGTAAAAGTTATGCGATATGTTGGAGTCTCTAAAATTGATTCCGTCTCACTGGCCGCCGTCTTCACCGGAACTTTCACCGCAGCGGCGGGAGACTTGGGCCGCGTGGGAGTGGCGGACGCGACAGGAGCCGCCAGAGGACTCGGCGTCTGGTGGGCTTGCTGCGATGGCTGTTGCTGCTGGTTTTTTTCGGGAGTCTTGGGTTTGGGCATGAAGTACTGCATCACGCCAAGCACCACAAATACAGCCACCAGGGCCAGAAGCATTCGCTTATCTGAGCCGGGTTCGTTCTGTGGATTACGATATTCAGTCAATGATAGGTCTTCTTTTCCTGTGGTTTCGCTCCCAAACCACGGGAGCATCTTCATCAAAAAATATTCTGTTTTAGGCCTGGGGTACGCAGCTCGGCTGCTCTGGCCTCGCCCCATTTTGAACAATCCTATTGGTGCACTTCAAAATCAGCTAACTCTTCTGCGTTGCATTAGGCCGCTCAGTGGCAATAGGCCGTGCTGCTTTCTTTTCGGGGACCGGATCGTAGCCCCCTCGCGCGAAGGGATTGCATTGCAAAATCCGCCAAAGGCCAAGCGCCGAACCATAAAGCAGACCGTGTTTAGCCACCGCTTCTGCAGCGTACTCCGAACAACTGGGGACAAAACGGCAGGCGACCGGCAAATGAGGAGAAATGGCGCCCTTATAAAACCGCAGGCATAATCTTGCCAGGTCCTTCATCGTCCACGCCCTCGCTGCACGGCGGCAAAAACTTGCATAATCTCCGCATCCAATTGGGAAAACTCCAAAGTCAGCACGCTTTTGCGCGGATGTAATACCAGATCAAGCGGACGAACAAGTTCGCTCAAATGATTTCGAACCGCCGAACGCATCCGCCGCCGGATGCGATTGCGATCTACGGCTCCGCCCAGGACTTTGCCCACTGTAAAGCCTACACGGGGGGCGGCATCGACCTGGTTCTCGCGATAAAAAGCCGTCATATTTCCGGAGAAATGCTTCCTGCCCTGTTTGTACACCGCCTGAAAGTCAGCATGCTTCAGTAATCGCGCTTCCCGCGGAAAGCCTTGCGACACTTTGTTAGAAGTTTCATCCACGGCTGGTCTGGCAGGCAAAATGGGCATTACAGAAGAACTATTCCCGGAAGCCAGGCTTCACGGAAACGCGCTTGCGTCCTTTAGCGCGGCGGCGGGAGAGAACTGCCCTTCCGCTCTTTGTTTTCATTCGCGTGCGAAAACCGTGCACCTTGGAACGACGGCGTCGGTTAGGTTGAAAAGTGCGCTTGGGCATTGACTTGTGGAACTCCTACTCAGGATTGTTTGCGCTGGGCAAACGATAAGTATAAAGGAATTCTGGCCTTTCGTGCCACACTTTGGGTGCTGAGGCAGTGTCCTGTTATCAGAGACTCCCGGAGCTGGAGTGAGGGCGGGGATATCTACGGCAAGTTTGCCTGCGTTGCAACCGCAGGGTGGGACATCATTTCCTCCGGTGCACTCATAATTTATTTCTTATGAAATCAAGTGCTCCGTTTGCAATTATCGGCAGACAACTTCTCATCTTGCACGCGATAGAAACGCGCTATGGACAAGCAATGCAGGCAAGAAATCGAATGTTGCACCACACTTGCTGCAATTACAAATTAAGAGCTCGACGAAAATCTGTACGAGATGTTTTGGAGAAATTAGTAGCAGAAAAAAAAGTCTTGTGTATGCATTTCCGGCGACTGAACTTCGTGCTAGTATGCCCACCAGTCGAAAAAATAATTGTTGCACAACGCAGTGTTCATCATCTCTGCGTTGTTCTTGAGAGCAAATACAAAGTTTCTTCAAGTTCAACTACGGGCCCTGGCCGGCTCGCAACATAGGAATCATCCCAAGAATGTCATTACCTGCTGCGACCGTTACCGCAACCGCAAATCCATGGCTCCGAATACTTGGAGCGCTGGAGAAAAAAATCACTCGTCATTCCTATGACACGTGGCTTAAGCCAACGCGCTTCAGCCACATCAACGGCAATATAATTTTTGTTCGGGTGCCGAACCCGGAGTTTCGCCAGCTTGGTGAAAAATTCGGTGACCTAATTCAGGAAGCCATGGACACGCTGGCGCCTGAATACCAGGACGTGAAATTCGTTACTGCGGAAGAAGATCCCACTGTCCCTCCGGTCCGCGCGGATGGAGGATTCGCTCCGGTTTCAGCCAGCGGCACGTCTGCGCCGTCTTCATCAAGACAGCAGCGTTTTGACTGGGATTCTGCAGCGCAGCTCAGTCCCAAGTACACCTTCGGAGCATTTGTTATCGGCGCTGGCAACCAGTTTGCGCATGCAGCCTCACAGGCGGTAGCGGAACGGCCCTCCAAGGCTTACAACCCGCTCTTCCTATATGGCGGCGTGGGGATGGGCAAAACACACCTGATGCAGGCCATTGGACATGAAGTGAAACGCCGGCAGCCTCAGGCTTCCATCTGCTACATCTCAAGCGAAAAATTCACCAACGAGATGATCAATTCCCTGCGCTATGACAAAATGATCAGCTTCCGCGATAAGTTCCGCAACGTGGACGTGCTGCTGATCGATGACATCCAGTTTCTGGCGCAGAAAGAGCGTACACAAGAGGAATTCTTCCACACATTTAATGCGCTGCACGAGTCGATGAAGCAGATTGTGATTGCCAGCGACCGTCCGCCAAAAGAGCTGCCGGAAATCGAAGACCGTCTGCGCTCCCGCTTTGAATGGGGATTGATTGCTGACATCCAGCCGCCGGACCTAGAGACCAAAGTCGCAATCCTGCAAAAGAAGGCGGAATCAGAGCGCGTGGTTCTCTCAACGGATCTCGCGTTGTACATCGCTTCCAACGTTCGCACTAATGTCCGTGAGCTTGAAGGCGCATTGATCCGCTTGATTGCCTATTGCTCGCTCACAGGCGCGGAAATCAGCCTGATCACAGCGCAGCAGGTGTTGAAGAACTTCATTGATTCACAGGCGCGCAAGATTACGATTGATGCCATTCAGAAAGCGGTAGCAGAACAGTTTGGCCTACGCGTGATTGAGATCAAGGCCAAAAGCAACTCACGCGCCATCGTTTTCCCGCGTCAGATTGCCATGTATCTAGCCAAGCAAATGACGGAAGCGTCATTGCCGGAAATTGGCCGGCAGTTTGGCGGCAAGCATCACACCACCGTGATGCATTCGATCGACAAGATTGAGGAACATCGGCAGGCAGATAAGGACTTGAACCGGCTGCTGAACAAGCTGACGGAGACGTTGAACAGCTAGAGCCGAGTTCAACCCATCATTCGTAGTTTGGGACAAATTGTCCCATTTCCAGTTTCATACTGGAAGATGCGAATACGCACAGGAATTGGCTCTGCTGCTCCACATCCACGAGTTCCCAGCCGTTGCAGTAAGTTTAGTTCAGAAAATCCACAGGTTCTCCACATCTTGGGGCAGCAATTTTCCACCAAAGAACAAAGTGAAAAGATTAGAATGGCAGCCGCAGCGCACAATCACGAAGTAGCAACGGCAGAGCCGATTTTAACGGAATTGCTGTATCCTGCATGAAGTGGCATTGTGTGCAGCCTTTAGAATTTATTTAGGGGGCCACAGATTATGCCTTCCGCCGTGGGCACTGAGGTGGGAACTACAATGGAAATCAGCGTCAGCAAAAACGATCTGTTGAAGGAACTCACGGCAACACAGGGCGTGGTGGAACGCAAGACCACGATCCCGATTCTCTCCAACTTTCTGTTTGAAGCGGGCGGAGACAAGCTGTCAATTACCGCAACAGACCTTGATTTGAGCCTGCGCACTTCGTGTCCGGCAAAGGTCAAAAAAGAAGGCTCATGCACCATACCGGCGCGCAAGCTGTACGACTATGTGAAGCTGCTGGGCGATGGCGATATCAGCATCAAGCTGCTGGAGAACCACTGGGTGCAGATTCGCAGTGGGCGGTCGAATACTAAGATGGTAGGAATGGCGCGGGCGAATTTTCCCGCATTGCCCTTGTTTCCAGCCGAATCAGCGCTTCAATTGCCAGCCCAGGTGCTACGCCAATTAATTGCACGGACCATCTTTTCAATTTCAAATGAGGAATCGCGCTACACCTTGAACGGCGCTCTCCTGGTGCTCAAGCCGGAATCGCTGACCATGGTCGCCACGGATGGACATCGGCTGGCGCATATCGAACATGGCGGCACCAAGCTGCCTGTGAGTGGAGAATTGAAGGTCCTGGTGCCTAAAAAGGCCATGGCTGAGCTGAGCACGCTGTTAAACAGCACGGATGCCCAGACTGTGGAGTTTGCCAAGGACGAATCGACTCTTTTCTTCCGCATTGGCGGCCGTCTATTGACTTCCCGCCAGCTCACCGGACAGTTCCCCAACTACGAAGCGGTTCTTCCGCGCGAGAACAACAAGTTTGTAACTGTTCATTGTGACGAGCTTTCTGCGGCGATCCAGCGTGTGGCGCAGTTCGCCGATGAGCGTTCCAATGCAATTCGCATGCGTGTAGAGAAGAATGAATTAAAAGTTTCATCTTCCAATACAGAGACTGGAGAGTCGGAAGATTCGATTGAGACTGCCTACACTGGTGATCCCATGGTGATCGGGTTTAATTCGCAGTATCTGCTGGAATTTTTGAAAGTAGTCGGCTCGGGCGATGTTCGTTTTGAGTTCAAGGACGCCCAAACAGCGGGGCAGTTACGTCCAGACGAAGGTGCGGACAGCGAATATCGTTATAGATATATCGTGATGCCAATGCGGATCTGAGATCATTTAACTTCGAATGAAAATAAAACAGGCCGGACAAATGTCCGGCCTGAACTTTCTCGGAGGCAATTTCTTACTGAACTATTTTGCGAGCCAAAACGCGGTCGACGGTCTGCTCTACGCCAGGAAGGAATGATCCCACCCCAGCGGAAGCGAAGGCGATCTCAGCGAACTGTACTTAAAAGCGCTTCATTCCAGCGTTGGAAGATAAGCCGGCGAGGTGAATTAAGCACGTTGCTGCGGCAGGCTCGGGCTTCGCAAGGCTAAATGCCCATAGTGAAGAAGCGCAGAGATAAACAAGATTGGCAGGATATGAAGCCCGTCATCGCAGGCAAACGATCAACCAGATAAGAGGTGCTGAGATCAATAGCCGGCATAGACGCCCAAGCCAAGCGCAATACCCATGCTGTGGGTACGCCATGAGAGACCCAGGCGTTTCTCCAGACCGAAGAAAAGCAACAGGATCCCGCATTGCATAAGGCGAACGGTGCGCTGCAGAAGTTCTGACGCCGCGATCAACTTATTGTTTTCAGAACCAGCCGTTGCAAATGCAGTAAGCAAAGCCGCCAGGATCAGGAACACCGCAGCCCAACGGAACAACATTTTGCCCAGGTCGATCAGTGCAGCGTATGGTTTCAATGCGTTAACAAGCAGTTCATAAAGAACCGCAAATTCAAGAACCATGGTCCCAGTAGTGATCATCCAGTAGCCGTAAAAATACTTACTGGAACACATAAACATAAAGGGAAGCACACTCACTGCACTGGCGACGGCGCAGAAAGCAGAGTAGCGAAAGAAGATGGGGAAGTCAGCCAGCATCTTGCGGTTGCGCATGATCGAAGCGTATAGCCCTGAATGGCCGAACCAATGATGGCCAAAGCGATGAGAATCCACTCGGTCGATAAAATTTGCACACTAGCCTCCGAAGGAGCGTAAGCATACTACTCCTTGCGGAGGCCCATCAAGCCTCTGTGCGACACCAAAGTACAATTTACTATTTAGTAAACAGCCTACAGTTTTTGCTTCGCCTTAACCCGTTTACCTTGAACGGCTTGCATCCTGGAAGATGCCACCGGTAACACATGTCTGTGTTACTTTGCCACTTGGCTTAGGGAAACAGGGGGACAAGGTTGCGGAATATTAGCATTTGAGTGCGGTTTGCTGATGTCCGTAGCGACCGCTGCGTAGCCGGCGAAAACAAAAAGGGCGAAAATGGATGAACGAAGAAGCGCTTTCATGGGGGATCTCTCCTGTTAATTTTTCTTTTGAAGTCTTTAACCTTGGTGGTGCATTCCGCTGTTCTGAAATGCGGGCTTGAGTATACATTTGATCCCTAATTTTTCAATAGTTTATTAGTACTATTTGATTAAGGAAAATCAGCCCATTTCCACCATGCCTTCGGCCAGTCCTTTGACCTGCCGCAGATTACTAACGGACCTGACCCAAAGTACCTTCTAAGCTATTGACTTTAGGTAACTTGGTGATTTTGGCAATTATCTGCCCCAACAGGGAAGGGTTTGCCGGATGCCGGAGCACACCCGAATTCAGGAATCCAGGAAGTTAACAAAATGAGTGAATTCTTAAAATCTTTAAAAATCTGGCTTGAATTTTGGCCCGACACATCTAAGGCTGAGATCTAAGAGAAAAATTAAGCTTTGCATCTCCCGGGGCGGCGAACTTCTGGTTCCAAGGCCACGCGTGAATGCAGCTACCGAACCGCTGTTTTCACCGAGAGCATTGTGGTCGCGAGAAGGCCCAGATCAACTCTGGCTGTGATACAATGAGAACAGCATTGCACATCCGCTAAAGTATTAAATTTCAGTAACTTGAGTGTTTTTAGCCGTCATGTCTGCAAGGCTGAAAGTAGCCGCATTGCGTGGGCTGAACAGGAGTCTTCAAGTTGTCTACCCGTGAATCTGGAACCGCAACAGCAAAACAAATGGCAGAACAAAACAAAAGCAAAAAGAACGGTGGAAACGGCAACGGCAATTACACCGCGGAAGACATCAAAGTGCTTGAGGGCATGGAAGCAGTTCGGCTGCGCCCCGCAATGTATATCGGCTCCAGCGGAGAAATGGGCCTTCACCATCTCGTCTACGAAGTTGTTGACAACTCAGTGGACGAAGCGCTGGCGGGATTTGCCACTCAAATCGATGTAACAATTCACATCGATAATTCCATTACAGTGGTCGATGACGGCCGCGGCATTCCTGTTGATGACATGGTGATCGACGGCGAAAAAGTTCCCGCTGCCCAGGTTGTGCTCACCAAGCTGCATGCCGGTGGAAAATTTGACAGCTCCAACTACAAAGTTTCCGGCGGACTTCACGGCGTTGGTGTTTCCTGTGTCAACGCGCTCAGCCATCAATTTGATCTCGAAATCTGGCGCGATGGCCACGTGTGGGAGCAAGCCTATTCAAAGGGCGATCCGCAAACCAAGCTGAAGAAAACCGGGACCACGAAAAAACGCGGCACAAAAATACATTTCCTTCCTGACAAAGAGATCTTCACGGCAACGGAATACAACTTTGACACGCTGGCCCAGCGTTTGCGCGAACTTGCCTTCCTGAACAAAGGCCTGGAGATTACGCTGACCGACGAGCGCCTTACCGACCCTAAAACCGGCGAGGCGAAGAAGCTGAATTTCAAATACTCCGGGGGAATTGCAGAGTTCATCAAGCATCTGAACCGCGGCAAAAGCGTGTTGCATGACAAGCCGATTTACATGGAAGCCGAGCGCGACGGCGTGGCCATGGAAATCGCCCTGCAATACAACGACGGCTATTCAGAAACGGTTTTCAGCTTTGCCAACAACATCAACACAGTTGATGGCGGAACGCATCTTTCCGGCTTCCGCACCTCCCTTACACGCACGATTAACTATGCCGGCCAGCAGCTTGGCTTGTTCAAGGACGTAAAAGAAAACCTGACAGGTGATGACGTCCGCGAAGGACTTGTGGCAGTGGTGAGCGTAAAGCTGCCGCAGCCTCAGTTTGAAGGGCAGACCAAGGGCAAGCTGAATTCTGATATTGCCGGTATTGTGCAGGCGTTTCTCAATGAGCGCCTCGGCGCGTTCTTTGAGCAGAATCCGCCGGTGGCGCGCAAGATCATCAACAAAGCGATTGAGGCCTCACGGGCAAGAGAAGCAGCGCGCAAAGCACGTGACCTTACTCGGCGCAAAGGCGCGCTGGATGGAGGCGGACTGCCCGGTAAACTGGCGGACTGCTCAGAGCGCGATCCCAATCGCTGCGAGCTGTTCCTCGTCGAAGGTGAATCCGCAGGTGGAACTGCAAAGCAGGGACGCGACCGGCGTTTCCAGGCCATCCTGCCGTTAAAAGGAAAGATTCTCAACGTCGAGAAAGCACGTTACGACAAGATGTTGGGACACGAAGAAATTCGCGCCATGATCACAGCGCTTGGGGCTGGTATCGGCAAAGACGATTTTGATCCCGCGAAGCTTCGTTACGCCAAGGTGATCCTGATGACGGACGCCGACGTGGACGGCTCACACATCCGCACATTGCTGCTGACGTTTTTCTTCCGCCACATGAATGAGCTGATCAAGCGGGGCAATGTTTACATCGCGCAGCCGCCGCTTTACGGCATTAAGAAAGGCAAATCGCAACAATACATCAAGGACGACCGGGAATTTGTGCGGGTGATGGTACGGCGCGCGGCTGAAGGCATGACCGTCCGCTACGGCGAGGGCGCCGCCAAGCTGGAAGGTTCTGCTCTGGCTAAATTCATGACCACCCTGAATGAATACCTGGTGTTCTTTGACAAAGTCGATAAGCGCATACGCAATGAACGAATCACCGAGTGGCTACCCAGGCTGGGCATCTCCCAGCGGGCAGACTTTGAAGGGGACAAGAAAAATCCGCCCAAGAAGATTGAGCGTCTGGTAAAAGAAATCCACAAACTGGCCAAAGAGGCTCAGCTCAAGCAGGTGGAAAGTTACTTTGACGAAGAACACAATGTCTGGGGCGTAAAGTTTACTGACTCGCAGGGCGCCGAGCGGCAAATCAATTGGGCTCTGGCTTCCACGCCTGAATACCGGCAGATGATGGCGAAGTTCAAGCTGATTGAGGCCTACATGGAGCCGCCATTTGTAGTTGAAGTCGCAGGCAAAGCCACTGAAGACGCGGTTGCCGACCTGAGCGACGCAGAACGCGAGGACCTGGAAAAAGCTGCCAAAAAGTCGTCTAAGACGACAATCCGCAGGACCAAGATAGAGGCTGAACGGGTTGAAAAGAATTCCGCGCGAGAACTGTTTGATTATGTCCTCTCTGAAGGCAAGAAGGAATATAGCGTCCAGCGCTACAAAGGGTTAGGCGAAATGAGTTCAGAACAACTCTGGCAGACCACCATGGATCCGGAGCGCCGGACGTTGCTTGCCGTGCGCGCTGAAGATATTGAAGCCTGCGAAGTGATCTTTACCACGCTGATGGGTGAAGACGTTGAATCACGCCGGAAGTTCATCGAAGAAAACGCGCTGGATGTGAAGAACCTGGATATTTAGTTCTCCCTAAAATTATTGCTAACTCGAATCGCGCATACTTGGTCGATGCGCGATTTTTATTTTTTGGCTGCTTCCGCCGAGCCTGCCTTTGCCAGGTTGGTCGCGAGAACTTCTTCCGCAGCTTTTTGAGTGGCGGAATCATTTGCCAGCTTCGCGGCATCGCGCAAATCAGAGAGCGTTGCGGTTTTTCCGGGAGTTCGCGTAAGTTGATCGCGAAGTACCTGAATAGCTTCAGAGGGCCGGCCCAGCTTCATGAGCAATTCCGCAACAAGCTCCGGGCTCGGTTTTGGGACCGCCGGCGGACCAAACTCAAACGGAATGGCGCGCTCATTTTTGGCCGCTTCCTGTAAGATCTCAAGTGCCTCGGCTTTATCACCATGGCCCAACAGCAGCATCGCCTTCACCTGCTGCTCCTCAACAGCAGCGTAGGATTCTGCGGCCTTGTTCGGGTGAGTTTCTGCGGCCAGGGAGGCAACCAGCGCTGCATGCGCGCTCGTAAGTGCGTCAAAGTCCTTCTGTGCTTCGGCCAAGTCCCCGCGTTGAGCAGCGGCCATTGCATGCGAATACCAGTATGTGACGAGTGCATGGGGAAACTGCGCGGGCGGCGCAGGCTGACTTAACAGAGGGTCAGTCCATTGCTGGGTCTCAAGCAAATAGTGAGCGAGCATCTGCTGGGCATACCCATACGAAGTTTTATCGAGCGGGAGCGCAAAAGTCCTTTGCATGCAAGATGCAATGACTTCATGCGCGCGTTGGGACTCACCAACCTGCAAGTAGCCATAGCTCAACCATGAATTTCCGTGATTGCAGCTAGCGGCAAAATCGGCGCCGGACTTACTTTGGCGAGTTGAAGCTGCCAGAGCTTCAAGATTGGCCTGGATGACATCACGCCACATGCCCATGGCAATGAAAATATGAGACGTCATGTGCAGTGCGTGCCCTGAATCGGGCGCAATCTTGCCATAGAGCCGCGCTGCGCGCATACCGAGCGGCGCATGAACGGGATCATCGTAACTGTGGATTAAGTAATGCACCACTCCGGGGTGTTGCTGGTTGGCAGGAAAGTAATCCTCCAGAACCGCAGCGGCACGCATGTAGGTGGCAGGATCGCGTGTGAGCTGCTTCCCGAGCAATGAGAGCGCATACAGCGCGGCAGCATCCACATCCTGAGGGTAGTGTTCGTGTACCAGTCCCAGCGCATCAGAATAATGCTGGTTGCGCGTGTCGCGATCGCCCTCGCCGAACAGCACCTCAATGCTGTGTAGATATTCCTTTTCCCGCTCCGTACCAGCCTTGCCGGCGCGCTGCTCCGCTGTTGGCGCAAGCTTTTGCAGCACGGTACGTGCTCCTTCCAAATCTTCGTAATTCCAGAGCGGATGTACGTGCGTCAGGGCCTCACCCCAATAAGCCATGGCGAAATTCGGATCTGATGCTTCGGCTTGGCGGAAAAGGTGTTCAGCCTGTTCGTATTGAAAGTTGTGCAGTTGCGCCAGACCAGCCTGAAAGCTCTCCTGAGCTGTAGCTGCTCCGGAGTTTGCAAAATTCACTTTCCCTGTCCTGCTCTGGGTGGCTGCACCCATGCCGCAAGTTGCGACGAGCGCCGCTAAAATAATCCAATACTTCATGCTCGCTCCAATAATGTCAAACGTGCAGCTTATCATCGTTTTGCAGAGAAAACGCCGGGCTACGCGCTTCTTCGTCAATAATTCCGCCCCTCGGTAATAACCAGCGCAGGTTCACGCCGCTTGCGATAGAGCCAGAGAAAAAGAACCGTCATCAGTACCCAAAGGACGAGCGTAACGACGCTGCCTTCCGGTCCTACAGTGCCGCCGGTGAGCCAGTCAGGCCCTTGCGTCAGGTGCGGATTCAAAAGGTGCCCGGGTGACTGAAATCCGCTGTCACTCACGCCAAACAAAAATGATTGTCCCCAGTCCCATCCGGCATGAGCGCCCACGGCCAACCACAAATTGCCGGTACGCCAAAGCGTCGCTGCCGCGAAGAGGGCAAAGATGCCCGCAGCGATGATTCCAACCCGTGTCTCGCCACCATTGCCCATGTGAACCCGAGCAAACAAGATGGCTTGAATGATTGCTGCCGGCCAAAAGCCGATTCCGTCCGCCAAGGTGTAAAGGAAATAGCCACGGAACGAGAACTCTTCAAAGAATCCCACCAGTAAAAAGAATAAAAACCACAGCGCACCCCAGCCGAGTATCTGGGCATTTAGAGCACTGAGGCTACCGAAATAAAAAGCGTGAAGTCCTCGCAGAATACACAACAGAAGAGCGAGTGGCAGAAATCCCCAGAAGAAATATCCTCGAATGAAATTCAAGATAATTGACTTTTGCAAAGGCAAGCCGTAAACGCCTACTTTGCGCCGTTCAATTTTGCTCATGATCCAGGCCAGGAACAAAAGCACCAGAAACAAAACCAGTTCGCCGATTGCCTGGAAGATCGTCCGCGCGAAGTCTGATGACGGCGCGCTTCTTGCATGCCCCGAGCTAAGACGCTTGGCAATTACTCCCGCCCCTAGGACAAGGACAAAAATCATCCCGCAATAGATCAGCAGCCGCCACCCGGCACGCAAGCCGCGATCGTTGTAGAAGATGAATGAGAGCTTGCTCGATGCGGCGCTAGATGAAATTTCCGATTCCATAGTTTCAATCCTGAATGATTTCGTGCATGGCTTCCAGACCGCAGGGCAAGAACAGCAAGACTGTATCAGAATTGTCTTGTTTATGCGGAGAACGGCTGCTGAGCGTGAGCTTTCGCCGCGTGTGCATGATACAACTGTGAATTCATGTTTCAGGTACTCAGAGAATTCAGGGTTGGCAGGCCCCAGGTATTTGCCGGGCTCATGCTGCTGGCATTTTTGGTGCAATGCCTTTGGGTAGCCAGCACGCGCAAGCTTTCTGACCTGGAATATCACTATATTGCCGCCGGGCTTAAAGCGAAAAGTGAAAAGGCAATAAACCCTTCTCCACTTACCAGCCTGGTGGCCGCTTTTCCCGTACGAATCACTTATCTCGCGCGCAAGATCGCCACGCCGGAATTAAGTGCGGCCCTTGCCGTTCCGCGGCCGTGGTTCCTGCGACTCCCGTTCGTTATTTTTGGCGTATGGCTGGGGGCAGCGCTGTGGTGGGTGGCGCGTCGCTTGTTTGACGATGATGGCGGCTATGTTGCGCTGGCGCTGTACTGCACTTCGCCCGCAATGATTACCATCAGCAGCAATATTGGCCCGGAAATCCTTCTGGCCTGGAGCAGCCTGGGACTGATCTACACCGCCATTGGCGTGGCGCATACACTCTACGCCCCCCGCAAGAAATGGGTGCCGCGTATCGCGATTCTTGGGCTTTCCATTGGTTTCGCGCTGGCTACACTTTGGTGGTCGTTTATGCTGGTCCTGCTGGCTTTTGCTTACATGCTGTATCTGTCACCAGGATGCAGGCGCAGAGCGTTCACGGTTTTGAGCAGCGCATCCGTGGTCGGATGCATCGTTTGGGCCGTGATTTTTTGGCTCACCGGCAGTTTTGGCATGGGATTTAAGCAGCTTCTTGGGCAGAAGCCGACACTGGAAGTTTTAGCCAATCTGGCATTCGCTTTGTCGGGCAGGACAGACGGTTATGTGCTGGTTTTTCTTTTCATTGCAGCGCTCACGGCCTATGGAAGCTGGCCCAGGGCGCGCTATTTCGGCAATACGGCCCCTCTGATTACGGCATTAGCAGCGGTGTTTCTTTTCAGCCTGGTTCCCGCAATCCGCATCTGGGACGCAACTTTAGGGCTAAGTTTTGTGTTCATATTTATTGGGGGATTGGCTGCGGACTTTCTGGAAACTCGATATCGGCGGTCTATAGCCCTGATTTTAGCTGCATGCTTTCTGCTTCGCGCCGTTCTAACCGTGATGGTCCTCAGGAACTGGGTACAAAACTTAATGTAACCCATTGCCTTAGGGTTTATCATGTTAATAGGCAGTCGATGGCCAGTTTCAAAGCAGGTGCCTTTATGTTGCGATCAGTTTTGGTTGTCCCATTTTTGGCTCTCGTTCTGCAAGTATCGCAAGCCCAGACTTTCAGCCGTGGAGCGCCGGCATCGGTGGTGTCTCCAACCGCAGACGGCCGCCAGCATGGAGCCCCGGCGAGCGTGCTTTCACCCACGCCTCTGCCTTTTGGTGTGCATCCTCAACGGTCAGTGCGTATCCACGGCCCGCTTCACCGCTTTGGAAACCCGCGGTCGCACCGGCAAGTGTTTTTACCAATACCGGTTTTCTATCCGTACTACGCTGACGAAAGCTATCCTTCGGCTGCCGATCCATATGTTCCTGACAGCAGTTCTGCTGATCCAGCGCCGGCTCAACAGGCCTCCGCTGAGCGAAGCGACGATGACTTGCGTGCAGCCTACCTGCAAGGCGCTCGCGATGCCATAAGCCACCAAAGTGACAGCCGTTACGGCGAACACTACACAGATTCCCGTGAACGTCACCGTGAACAGCCGCCAGAGGAAAGAAAGTCTGATAGACAATCCCAGCCAAGCGATGACAGTGACGCTCAAGCTCCTGCGCCTATAGAAGACAAAACACCAGCGACAGTTTTCGTATTTAAAGATGGACACCAGTTGGAAACCAAGAACTACGCCATCATGGGCGGAACGCTGTTTGATTTCTCCAGCAAGGTATTGAAGAAGATCCAAATTGAAGAAATTGATTCAGCGGCTACGCTCAAGGCGAATGATGATCGCGGAGTGGCCGTAAAACTAAATTAATCGGGCGAGCCAATCCTCAGTAAAGATTGAAGCTGATCTCAATCAACATCGGCATGGCGATTGGCTGGTCTTGTTTGCGCGCAGGCTGGAGCCTCCACAGCGGTAAAACCTCCAGGGCCATTTCATCCAGACCCATTCCCAAGCTGCCGGATACGCTCGGGTTGTAAATCCGCCCATCAGCTCCGACGTACAAGCGGAGCTTCAGGATGCCTTGATATTTTGCTTTGCGTGCCGCTTCGCTAAAAGTTGGATTTACGCTCAACAGCGCTCTTGGGCCGATGAAGGGCTGCTCCGGTTCCTTAAGTTCTCCGGCAAGCGGTTGTGGCGGAAGATCAAACACAATGCCAGCGGAGGCGAGATACTGCTCCGGAGTCTGCAGGAGGGCACTGAGCGAGCGGGCAAGCGACTCGCCAGATTCACTGGGAGTAAAGCCTCCTATTTCAACGGCGCCGTAGCCCATATTCTGACCGGGGCATTGTGGGTATGGCTTGCCGGCGACCTGCGGGGTGCCAATTTCTTGCCAGTTAAACGTGACTTTGTTCTTTTTCCACTCGGCCGCGCGGACCAGAACAGCAACATCGCAGGTGGCAGAGATCTTTCCCAGTTGCGCCGCCTTCAGCTTTACTTCTGTCACGTTGCCGAAATGGCGAAGCAGGAGCTTCTGGCCGACGAGGGAGTGGAGATAATCGTCAGGCGTTTGCGTTAGTGATGGAACGCTGCACAGCGCGAGGAGGAGAACAATCAATGCGCGATTCATAACTTGCCGCCGGGATTATCGCATGAATATGCCAAACGCATCAGCAGCAAAATTGCACTGGAATGATGGGCATGAAACCAGCTGCTCTGTGTGGTATAATTGCCTGTAATCCTCTAGTACATAAGCTCTTGTAAATGCAGCCATTTAGCGCATATTTCGGCTTGATCGAAGAGCACGCCGGAACAGCTCACAATGCACAGAAAATTCGCCCATCCTGGATGAGAGAAAAACATGGCAGATGAACAGAATCCGCAGTTACCGTTAACGCCTCCTCCGGGCGGAGACGGCGGCGGTACGAACGCGGGAAACATACAGCCCATCAACATTGAAGAGGAGATGCGGCGCTCGTATCTCGACTACTCGATGTCCGTCATTATTGGCCGAGCTCTGCCTGACGTGCGTGATGGACTGAAGCCGGTACACCGGCGAGTGCTCTACACCATGCAAGAGATGGGCCTGCAGTACAACAAGAAGTACACCAAGTGCGCCAAGGTGGTGGGACAGGCCATGGGTCTCTACCATCCGCACGGTGACTCAGCGATTTATGACACGCTAGTACGCATGGCGCAGGATTTTTCGCTGCGCTATCCATTGATCGACGGGCAGGGAAATTTTGGATCTGTCGATAACGATCCGCCAGCCGCGATGCGTTACACCGAGTGCCGCCTGCAGCGCATTGCCGCCTCGCTGATGGAAGACATCGACAAAGAGACGGTCGACTTTGTACCGAATTATGACGAGTCAACGGTCGAGCCGACTGTGCTGCCGACGCGCATTCCCAACCTGCTGGTGAACGGATCGAACGGAATTGCCGTGGGCATGGCGACGAACATTCCTCCGCACAATCTTACGGAAATTGTGGAAGCCGCCATTCTGCTAGTAAACGCTCCTGCCACGCCGCTTAAAGAGATCCTGAAGATCGTAAAAGGGCCTGACTTCCCAACCGGCGCTTACATATACGGGCGCAGTGGAATTGAAGCGGCCTATACGCATGGCCGCGGCCGATTCGTAATGCGCGCCAAAGCCAAGATCGAGGACCTGACGCAGGGACGCAAGTCGATTATCGTTACGGAAATTCCCTATCAGGTAAACAAAGCCACTCTGATCAAGCGGATTGCGGAGTTGGTGAATGACAAAGTGATTGACGATATCAGCGATGTGCGGGATGAATCCGGCCGCGACGGAATGCGCATTGTGGTGGAGCTGAAACGCGGAGCGGAAGAGCAGATCATCCTCAATCAACTTTATAAGCACACTGACATGCAGACCAGCTTCAGCATGATCTTTCTTGCGGTGGTAAATGGGCAGCCGAAAGAAATGGGGCTGGTGCAGGCGATCCAGCACTTCATTGATCATCGCGTGGACGTGGTGCGTCGCCGTACGGTTTACCTGCTGGAAAAAGCCCGCGAGCGCGAACACATTTTGGAAGGCTACAAGATCGCGCTGGACAATATGGACGCGGTGATCAAGATCATTCGCGGATCGGGCTCACGCGCTGAAGCCAAAGAGAACTTGCTGGCTGCGAAGTTCAAGATTGTTGATAAGGCGATTCAGGCAAAAGTTGGCGGAACGGAAGGCAAGCTTTCACCCCGCCAGGCTGATGCGATCCTGGAATTGCAGCTCTATCGACTGACCCGGCTTTCAACAGAAGAAATCCTGAGAGAGTTGGAAGAGATTCGCGGCAAGATTGCCGAGTATGAGTCCATTCTTGCTTCCGATAAAAAGCTGCGGGGCGTGATCATAAAAGAATTGGAAGACGTGAAAGAGCAGTTCGGAGATAAGCGCCGGACCGAGATCACTGACGAATCCACGGAGATCACGCTGGAAGATCTCATTGCCGATGAACAGGTGATCGTGACGGTTTCCCATAGCGGATACCTGAAGCGGACGCCCCAGTCGACATATCGGCAGCAGCGGCGCGGCGGCACCGGTCGCACGGGCATGAAGACGCGCGAAGAAGATTTTGTCGAGTATCTCTTCAGCGCCTCAACCCATTCCTACCTGCTGGTCTTCACTAATACCGGACGCGTGTACTGGCTGAAAGTATATGAAGTGCCGGACGTAGGCGCGGCGGGCAAGGGCAAGCACATCGGCAACCTGGTGGCGTTGCAGCCGGGCGAAACGGTACGCACGCTGCTGGAAGTGCGCAATCTGGAAGAAGAGAACCGCTACATCTTCTTTACCACGCGCAAAGGCACGGTGAAAAAGACGCCGGTGAAAGACTTCTCCAACGTGATGTCGCGGGGCATCATCGCTATTGGCATCGATAAAGACGACGAGCTGGTTGCAGTACGGCTGACTGATGGCAACCAGATCGTCTTTCTGGCGTCGCATGAAGGCCAGGCGATCCGCTTTGGCGAAGAGGATGTTCGATCCATGGGACGGCCAGCCTATGGCGTCCGCGGCATGGACCTGGACAAGAATGACTACATCGTGGGTATGGCCGTAACCCCAAAAGATACGAAGAAGACCAACGGCAAAGACAAAGACGGCAAGGCCACGGAAGAGACTGTACCCAGCCTGATCCTGAGCGTGACCGAGCAAGGCTATGGCAAACGCACCCCGGTGGAGGAATACCGGTTGCAGTCACGCGGCGGCAAAGGCGTGATCAACGTAAAGACCACGTCGAAGAACGGGAACGTGGTGGGCATCATGCTGGTGGATGAGACTTCTGAAGCCATGCTGATCAGCCAGTTCGGCAAGATCATCCGCATTGACACCAAGACGATCCGTGAAGCGGGCCGCTCAACCCAAGGCGTGCGCCTGTTGCATCTGGAAGAAGGCGATCGAGTGGCGTCAGCCGTGGTCCTGCAGGAGAAAGCTGAAGAAGATACAAACGGGACGCTGTTGCAGTAGATACCATCAGCGAATTGAGAAAGCTCCCTTTGGTGGGAGCTTTTTCATTCTAAAATATGACATCGCAATCCAGCGACTCGGTTTGACGGTGGTGAGTGGGCAGATCTGGACGCTACTTCTTTTTCGCAGGCGTGCTCTTCCGCCGCATAAACTCTTCAATTCCCGCACGCGAAACAAATGTCTTGCCCGCGTTCACAATTTTTCTGATGCGGCCGCGCCGGATTAAGTCCACAATCGCCAGCCTGGGCAAGCCCGTTTCGCTCGCCGCATCCACGATGTAAATCCACTTTGCAGGATCAATTTTCTTCTTCTTAGGTCGAACAGTTTTTACCTTAACGTAGCCCGATTCCTTCAGCCCTTTCGGCCGAGGCGCAAAGCCCAAAACTTCTGCGCGGGAAACATACACCCTGCCTTTGAACCGGCGGGTAGTTAATCGTCCCCGGTTCACCAGTTCCCAAATCGCTTGCCGGGAAACACCCCGGGCGCGGGCGGCGTCACCCTTGGACATCCATACTTTCGTGTCCAGGCTTTCGAGTTGTTTAGGTTCAGTGGCCATTCTCAAAGCCTCTATCGGGCAATGCTTATGATATTCGGCAACGAGGATAAATCAAAAAGGCAATGGTGTATCGCCTTTTGAGAATTTAGTGGTCCCCAGGACAGAAAACTGGTTATCCTAAGTTATTGCTGGCTATCCCCAGTTTTCAGCTGGCTCCAACCGGATCGTATTCGGGCCAATGCCGCTGGATTTTTTACGGCTGGCGGCGAAGCGGTAGGCTTCATCGTACTTCTGGCCTATGACTGAAGAGTTGCGCGTTTCATAGATGAACATGCGTCCGGCGGCGCCGAGCGCGCTGCGAAACTCGGGGTTGCGTCCTATGAACGCCATGCGATAGCCGAGATCGCGCGGGTTGTCGGCTTCAAACCACAGGCAGCCGCGTCCTTCAGGGCTGGCGTCGCGATTGCGGGGAACGTCGGCGGCGAGAAGAGCTTTGCCCTGCCACAGGCTTTTCATGCAGGTTTCATTTGGTTGGCGGGCGGCAACGGGATCGGCGGGAAGTTCTCCCATGGCCACTACAACGTGCGCGCTCTGCATGGTTGCAGGTACATCAAACTGGTGCACCAACGCTATGTGCTGCGAAATTCCCAGTCGTCCCGCATGCTCATTGATAACCCGGCGCGCGCTTTCCGGGGCTTCCAGCAGCAGGTTGAACTGCGGCAGTTCATTGGAAGCCAGAGCAAAGCCTTCCAGTGCGGAAACTGCTGCGGGCGAAAGTTGCTCTTGTGCGTCGCGCGCGAAGTGCGGAACGAAAAATGAAACTGAGTCAGGCGCGAAGCCGAAGCGTCGAGTAAGAAAGTCAATGTCCTGGGAAAGCGCTGGAGGTTCGTTGTCTTCACTGATAGGTTCAGGGACAAGAAAAACTGCGTCGGGCGGTGCGCCGCGTTCCAGCGCAGCTTCTTTCAGTCCGAGTGAGTGCACAATGACAGCAGCGGCGCGGGAAAGAATAAACTGTTCAGCTACGCGGAAGGAGCGTCCCATCCAACTGCCGGGTTCGCACAGAGCGGCGGAGATGGCCATTTCTTCAATGCATGCGCCAAGGTCATAGACTACGCAGCTGCAGCTTCGCACGGCGGCCATGCCGGCAGCAAAGCAATGCGCGTGGACAAGGTCAGAGCTAGTTTCAGGAGCGCAATCGAGTAAAGATTTGCGCCAGTTGCGGACGTCCTGCCAGGAGCGCAGAAGCGAGAGCGAGCGTGGCTGGTCCTGATTTCCGCCGGAAAGGTAAAGCTCGGCAGTGCCTGCGCCCTGGGGCGTGACAATAAATGGCCGCATGCCGGCAGCTAATTGCCCTTCCACTACGGGCAGAACGTCGCGAGCATATTCGCAGGCATGGATCACACGCCAGACTTTGGCCTTGCTGAAGCGCGGCAGAGTACCAGTGCCGTCGGACAGGCCACGTTGTTGCGCAGGAAAACTTGAACTCATTATGAAACTTCGCGTCCTTGTTTGCTCAGCTCGGAGTAACACAGCACACGGTTGCGGCCTGCGTGCTTCGCCGCGTAAAGAGCAGCGTCAGCAAATTCAATCAGATCGCGCTTGAACTGTGCGTCAGTATCATAAAGTGCCACGCCAATGCTGATTGTAAGATGCTGGACAGAGTGCGGCGAGCCGGCAAAAAATTTGGCTTGGTCCACCGCGCGCCGCAAGCGCTGGGCCACAAATACAGCGCCGGTCTCAGTGGTTTCCGGCAGGATGATTACAAACTCTTCGCCACCGTAACGGGCTACAGTATCTACCTCGCGCATGTCCTTCATCAGTATGGAGGTGACATCGCGCAATAGCTGGTCGCCTACGTGATGACCGAACGTGTCATTCAATACCTTGAAGTGATCTATATCGATCATCAACAAGGCGAACTTTTGCTGTTTGCGTTCTGCGCGCTTGAATTCCAGCTCTAATTGTTGTTCAAAGTATCCACGTGTGCGGAGGCCAGTAAGGTAGTCAGTAAATGCAAAACGCAGCAACCCTTCGTTAGCATATTCACGGGTAAGTAGGTTCTCCGCAACGAGAGAAAGTATCCACAAAAGCTGCGCATCTTCTTTAGTAAAGGGCTTATCGGCTCTGGCGCGGAACAGCTGTAGTGATCCCATGACGCGATTGCTCACAAACAAAGGCACTGCCAGTGCGCAAGTTGCGCCCGCTACCTGCATCAGCGCGTCGGACTGCGCATTATGACCCAATTCCACTAATAAAGGACGCCCGTACTTAATGGCCCAGAAGTTCAAGATATTGCCGCTGGAAACTTCCTGGCCCGTCTGCTTTTCCACGTTGCGCGAAATTCGTAACTCCATCAGTTCTCGGCCTTCGTCCCAGAAGTAGACCATGGCCTTATCAAATGGAGACATGTCGGCCGTCATATCGCAGAGCAGGTTGAGCGTGGCTTCCAGTTGCATTTGCAGGCCGGTAAGCATGCTCATTCGCAGAATGACGTTTACATCCTCCCAGCGCTTCTGGATTGTTTCCGGTCGCAGCTCTGAAAACACCTCTACCACAAATCGCTCTGGGGGAGACGAGCCAAAGTCAGCGGATTCGGTGGAAGGCATCGGGAACATTTTTCTAGGAGAACTCATGGCTGCCTGGCTCATTCAGCCTCTTGTGAGATGCCTCAGAAAGCTATAGGGAAACTTACGGAAGTGCTCTGTTTTTTTTACCCGACTATGGCCAAATGTACAGGGTCGGCCAAGCCAAAGGCGCGTATCTACCACACCCGGAGTGGAACGAATGGACCTAGCAGAGGCACGCTGATGCACTTTTTATAGCTGTTGGCTGCACAAAATCGCCAATTCCGCGCTGGCCTGTTGCTAACACACGCTTGGCCAACGGCTTGCATTGTCAATGGTTTGGTCAGGAGGGTGCGAACATGGCGTTGAGCAAAAAGGGCTTGATCCAGGAACTGAAGCATGAAATCCATAGCCCGCTGGCTGCCATCCGCAATGCGCTATACCTTGCGGCCGTTCGAATCGACGATCCGGAGACACTGCGTTACCTGACGCTTGCAGGCGCTGAGATATCGCGCATTGCTGCTGTTTTAAAAAACGCCAATCAAATCCAAGAAAACAAACAGGTTCATGTACTGATTCCGCCTATGGGCAAAGCTTCTGCGGCGTAAGGTTTACCAACCAGGAGCGGCAGCTCACGATTTCCTCAGGTTTCATGCACAGTCTCTGTTGCATTTATTCCAGACTCAGCTTAGGATACCTTCATGCGTCGGAAAACCCGCTGGCGCAAAATAGAAGTTCTTCGCTGTCAACTTCGCCCGATTTTAAACAATTCACGCCGGCCCACTAACGTTTTTCCGACAGGAGAAGCTCCCTCATGGCATGGTACGCGTACTGCATCGTTGAGCAACAATCAGTTCAAGGTGGTATTCGCGCTCGTCGCCCCGTTCCAGTAGAAGGTCTCAAAGGTATAGCAGATGCCCAGATATTCGCGTATCCCAGCGGCGATTTCTCCGTCTTGGTAAGTGAATACATTCCCACCGGTGATCTCGGTCAGAAGGCCCTCCTTCAACATGCGCATGTGGTCAGCGAGTGCTTCAAGCGCACAACAGTTCTGCCGTTCCGTTTTGGCACGGTTTTTGATACCGATGATGCATTGCGTCGCGCGGTTCGCCTCAATCGCAAGGGCTTTCTGGAAAACGTTACCAAGCTCAAGGGCAAGGCTGAAATGCACTTGAAGCTGCTGATCAAAGACGGTTCGTTGCGTGAGGCCATGGAAGAGATTGAACTGCCGGCCACAGTTGGCAGTGAATATTTGAGCCGGTTGCGTGAAAAAGCCGTCCGGCAACGGGAACGTCAGACCAAGGCGCGCGCGCTCTTTCTGTTCAGGTACACAAGATTTTCTCGCCCATTGATCAGGACGTTTGCTGCCGCAAGGTTGATTCGGGCGGAATGCTTATCGATATTGCCCACCTTATTGATCACAAAAAAGTTGAGAAATACCAGAACCGCTATCAGATGGCTACCCGCCACTTGCCAGGGATTGAGGTCGTTATGAGTGGCCCTTGGCCACCGTACCACTTCATCACAGGAAAACGCTCTTCCTAGGGACTCCAATTCAACATCCCGTGGGTTAAGGCTACTAAAGGGTTGAGAGCACAAGGCTTTCAACCCTTTTGTCAAATCAACCCTAAAAAGCCCCAGTTAGGCATCCAACTACCTGAAAATGGAATCGGAGTACAATATCTGAGGGGCAATCGCCCCCGGTAGGCATTTCCGTTCCATTTTTTGGCCTATTGGTTTTTCATTCAGAATAGCGGGCTATTTTGCCGCTCGGAGCAAGAATGAACCCCAAGACCCGTGTGCTGATCGTGGATGATGACGTGGCTATGGCCAAATACCTGGCTGCCCACTTGTCCCGCAGGAACTTTGAAGTCACGGTCGCCTCCAGCGAGCAGGAAGCCCTGCGAATCTTTCGCTCCTTTGATCCGGTACTGGTTCTGGTGGAAACATCCATGAATGGCGAAGCGGGTAACGACACTTTACAGCGCCTGAAGCAGATCAAGCCTACGGTTTCCATCATGGTTCTTTCCTCGATCAAGGACCCGGAATTGATTTTCAAAGCGTCAAAGCTTGGGGCTGATGACTACATCACCAAGCCGGTAGACCCCAAAGACCTCGATGTGCGTATCGGCAAAGTTCTGGACAATCAGCGTCTTTTTACTGAAGTTACGCAGTTGCGCGAGCAGGTGCGCCGCCAGAGCGATTTCACCATGCTCTTTGGCACCAGCCCAAAGATGATGGAAGTAAAGATGACCATTGAGCAGGTGGCGGACACCACGGCCACAGTGCTCATCCGCGGTGAAAGCGGTACCGGAAAAGAGGTGGTGGCGCGCATGGTGTATTCGGAGTCGTCGCGCTGCGAAAAACCGTTTGTGAAAGTGAACTGCGCCGCTATCCCGCATGAACTGCTGGAAAGTGAGCTTTTTGGCTATGAAGCCGGCGCATTCACCGGAGCCAACCGGCAAAAGCTGGGCAAGTTTGAACAGGCTAATGGCGGCACTATTTTTCTGGACGAAATTAGCGAGATGCATCCTGCGCTTCAGGCCAAGCTGCTGCATGTCCTGCAGGACCATGAATTTTCCCGCCTTGGCGGCAAGCGTGATGTGCAGGTTGACGTTCGGGTTCTGGCCGCGACCAACAAACCGTTGGAACGCGCCGTGGAAGAAGGCGTATTCCGCGAAGATCTTTTCTATCGCCTGAACGTGGTCACTATTCATATTCCGCCATTGCGGGAACGCCGTGAAGAAATTCCGGTGTTCCTGAAATATTTCCTGGAAAAATACTGCGAGCACTATGGCAAGAAGCCGTCTATGTTCAGCGAGTTTGCCGTGAACAAGATGATGGAGTATGCATGGCCGGGAAACATTCGCGAACTGGAAAACATGGTCAAGCGCTATGTGATTGTGGGAAATGAAGCCCAGATCATCCGTGAGCTTGCCACGCACAAGCCTATTGTCACCTCCATGGGGGGAATGTCAGTTCAGCCTGTGGCCATTGCCCAGGCACCGCCGGCTGTGCAATCAAGCAATGGGGTCGAAGTTGAAATGCCATCATTGCTAGAAATTGGTCGACGAGCCGCGATGCAGGCGGAGCGGGAAGCCATTGAGCGAGTGCTGGCCCAAACCCGTTGGAACCGCCGACAGGCTGCTAAGATTCTCAAAATCAGCTACAAGGCTCTGCTTAATAAGCTAAAAGCAATGGAGGAGCAGACCAAGACCCAGCTTAAGCATGAAGAGGTCTAAAGTTGGCACTTCAATGCCACATCGAATAACTTCAATGCTCGCATGGTTGCAACGTCAAAGTCTGCCATTTCTCTCTGACATTCCCTCTAAGTGTCACAAAGAAAAAGAGTTTTATTGTTCTTAGGTATTCCACATTTTTGGGAAGAACCCTTTGGTTTCCGAGTTGCTTATATAAATAGCAAATAAAGAGGCACGTAAACTAAACAATGATTTCAACCCTCTTCCAAGAATTGAGACTTCTTCAATCCGTGTGTCTTGGCGCAAGCTGGGACTGCATCGTGCATCGCCTTTCCTGAGAGATTTCCCTTCCTCCTTCGCCTCTTTGCAAAGAGCGGCCTGTGAACAGGCCGCTTTTTATTTCTCTTTTTGTAGATTCATTACCTGATTCGGTGACAACCGGGGTCTTTCCTGCATCTAATCGTCGTTCCCGCAACATTTGACGGTAATAATTATGACGACTAAGATGATTCACTCATCAAAAGACATGGACAAGAAGAAGCTGGAAAGCTTTAAAAAACGTTTGGAAGAGCGCCAACTGATCCTGCGCAAAGCTGTAAGCCGTACGGAAGAGGACGGCCGCATCGCTGATCAAGACACGGCCCAGGACATTGCTGACCGCGCGGCCAGCTCTTACACTAAAGAATTTTTGTTTTCCCAGAGCAATAATGATCGCCAGCTATTGGCAATGGTTGAAAGTGCTCTCCAGCGTATCCGCGAAGGCGAATTTGGCGAATGTGTAAGCTGCGGAAATGAGATTAACGCCAAACGGTTGGAAGCCGTGCCTTGGACTCGGTACTGCATTGCCTGCCAGGAAAAAGTGGAAAATGGCCAATTGGAAGAAGTCGAGGAATAGTCTCTTCAGCTCAATACAAAAGGAGATGCTTCGCGCATCTCCTTTTGTATTTCTATTATTGGTTAGTAGAGGTTGAAGGCCACTTCAATATTCATTTCCACTGCCACGGGCCGGCCGTCTCTCTTTGAAGGATCAAACTTCCAGGTCTTCACGCCTTCAATGGCTTTTTCATCCAGGCCCATGCCTAGTGAGCGGACCACGCTCGGGCTATGCACGCGGCCATCCGTACCCACAATAATCTTCAGCACCACAACACCCTGATATTTGGCCTTGCGGGCTTCTTCAGAAAATTCAGGTTCAGGAGTAAAGATCGGTTTAGGCGCGCTCACGCCGTCGCCTACGTGAAATATTCCGGGGCCTACGCCAGGTCCGCCGTGTCCAGATCCAACGCCACCGCCGCTGCCGGTGCCAATACCGCCGCCCACTGCTGTTCCATTGGAAGGCGTCATCAGCTTGGAAAGAGGATCGCCCAGCTGTGTATTCGCGGGCGTCTTTATATCGGCAATCACGGTAGGCTCCACCATCAACTTGCTCTTTTGCTGGACCAATACAGTTGGCGGAGTGAACTGCTGCTTCGCCGCTTTGGGAGGCGTACCGGCGGACGCTTTCAGCTTGCTGGCATCGCCGCCACCGCCGCCGCTTGGACCGTCTTTGCCGACTTTCAATGGAATATAAGGCGCAAGTTCTACAGAGGTGGAAGTGGTCGGCGGAATGATCTTTGCTGGAACAGCCATGTGCGTAAGCCACAACAGCAACGCGATGCCTGCTCCCTGGGCCACAAACGACAGAAGAAAATTTTCAGGACGTTGCTGATAGGTGCCATACCCGACGCCCAGCATTGTGGGCATCACCGAGGTGTTCACCGGCTCCTCTTTAGCGAATTTCACCACTTCCTGCTGCGGCGCTTCAGAGTCGCTGGGAGCTGGTATTTTCGGCTTTGGGTCTTTCGGATCCGGCAAAGGCATAATAAAAGTTTATCTAGTTTAGACTCCGTGCGGGTAATAAAAGTTTCACTTTGGGTATTTGCACGAAAGCCACTGTTTATAATCCGTGCCAAACCAACAACTTAACGGTGAAATAAAGAGCCAAAAAAGCCTTTAACGCGGCCCATAAAGCCCTTCTTTTCTTTTTTGGGCTTCTCTTCTGACTTAGATGTCTGAGCCACTGTCTGGGTCACTGGCGTTGGAGACACTTCTGGCTGCTTTTGTATAAGAACGACCGGATCAACCTTTTCTTGCACAAAATATACGTTCGGCAGCGATGAAAACTGCACCTTCGCTACCGCGTATGGGCGACCCGCACCCTGACGGGCGCTGAATACAAAAGGCGTATCCACCTGCACGTGGAGTTGGCCTGGCTTATCGGGCGGCAAGGGCGACGTAGTCTCATTCGTGTTGATTGCGACCTGCTGTGACGGCTGGGGACTTTCATCCGGCGGTTTCGGGTTTGGCTGCGCTTCTGCGCGCATCATTGGCGCCGCCGGAGGGCAGCCGCATTCGCTCGTGAGCGCCGTTTTGCCATCCAGTTTGCCGCCACGGAAAAGCATCGTCTGGTTCGGGCCGGCCTTGTAGACGCCCGTACCCAGCAGCTCTGAAAACGTGATTTCAGACGCATTGCCCGCCAGTGGCTTCACGCACGTGTCGCCTTTTTTGTTGATGCCCAGGGCAAAATGAAATGTGCCGGGGCCAACCAGCGTAACGTTGAAATCTGGCGTAATCAAAACGTCTGCTGCCTGCTGCTTTAACTCGTACTCAATTTCCAGCGCGCCTGCGCCCGTTGCCAGCATCAGTCCCTGGCCGCTCGCAGTAACATTCAGGCCGCTATTTGGGCAGATACGCACCTGCCCGCCGCGCGCAAGCTTAAGTGTCGCGGGCGCAATTCCCGCCGATAACTCCGAACCGGAGTACACGGCCATTCCCGAGCCCGCCAGTTGCATGGCGCTGGAACCATTCGCGTCTGAGGCAAATAGTTCGCCAACTGGCGGCACGTTTTGCGCAAACGCGTTTTGCAGGAACATCGCCGTTGTAAGCAGCAGGCAAGCAGCCCATCCAGGCCGCAGAGCGCGTTTCAAAATTGTGTGGCGGCGGGACAGAAGGCTCTACTCCTCACCTACAAAATCGTATTTCTCAATTGCCACCGCAACGCCCTGGCCTTGAGCGGCTTTGTTCACCCTCAGTATTTTTCCCATGCAGCGCACGCGAATAGGATCGGCCAACGTAATTTCTGGTGGCAACGTCATCACAAACTCAATCGGAGCGCCTGCCGCGATGTCGGCCTCCAGATACATGAAGACGCGCGCGAACTCACGTCGCGTGTGTGCCCGGCCAATTCCCGTTTGGCGTTATTCAGAAATTTCACTGAAATGGGCAGGCCGAGTGAAAACCGCCTGGTGGTTCGCTTTTCCGGCTGCGGTTGGGCCATACTGGAAGCCTCCAAATACTCTGGTTCGTTGGCCACGATTTTAGCCTAAGTGGCTGCAATTTTGCCGGATATTCTGACGTCCAAGATATGCCCACCCGCATATTTACGCGATGCGCAGGGATCAGGGAAATACGCTGAAAGGCCAACTTTCTCGCTCAGTCCGAGCGGCACTGATGGAAGGAGCCGGAAAATGACTCAGATTGTTCAAGGCCTTTAACGGCTTGGTGCGAAAGCGGTAAGCTTCGGTGGGAATGATCATCCGCAAGGCCGGCTTGCGCGCCGAGCGGATGGCCTCAGGAGCGAATTCAATCTTTGCGGAGGAGGATCTCGAGCGGTGTGGAGCGAAGCCACAGCTCAAAGGGACAGAAAGTTCTGCAGCAGCAGCCGGCCCGACTCCGTCAGCACACTTTCCGGATGGAACTGCACGCCCTCAACCGGGAAGTGGCGGTGACGCAGGCCCATGATCACCCGCGTGCCGTCGGCTTCATGCGTTTCCGCGCTGATCTCCAATTCGCTGGGCAGGCCTTCTTCCGCGACTATCAGCGAGTGATAGCGCGTTGCTGTCATGGGTTTCGGCATGTTCTTGAAGAGCGTCTTCCCGTCATGCTGAACACGGCTGGTCTTTCCATGCATGAGCTGGTGCGCACGTATAACGTTTCCCCCAAAAGCCGCCCCAATCGCTTGATGTCCCAGGCACACGCCCAGCACAGGACGCTTGCCGGCGAAGTGCTTTATCAGATCAATGCTGATGCCCGCCTTCTGCGGCGTGCATGGCCCGGGGGAGACAACAATATGGCTGGGCTGCATGGCTTCGATTTCCGCCGGGGTGATCTGGTCATTGCGGCGAACCTCCACCTTCTCTCCCAATTCGCCCAGATATTGGAC
Organism: Terriglobia bacterium; assembly: GCA_963831465.1. Taxonomy (GTDB): domain Bacteria; phylum Acidobacteriota; class Terriglobia; order Terriglobales; family Acidobacteriaceae; genus Angelobacter. The sequence continues at coordinate 167,206 of CAWHQH010000020.1, forward strand.
CAGGTTGTAAGTGAAGGAATCGTAATTGTCGAGGACAAAGACCATCGGCCGGCTCCAGCAAGAGATGGCTACTAGTGTAGCGAAAATTGCAGGCTCCCCGCTGAAACGCCGGAGTTTCTAACGTCCCAACTTTAGAAACTGGCCCGGACCTACTGTGGATACTTCCGAGGATCACGCATAAAGCGCACAACAACACAGCCTATTTTTGATTCCAAGTGTCCGAACGATCATTTTGTGAATTCCAAGGCTTCATCCGTCAGCACCACACCCGGATTTACTGTCGCACATAAACCATCGTCTGATCTTGCTCAGCGCCTTTGGGATCTTTGCTATGCTCGCGGACGGTGATCATTTTGTTATCTCTTGCTAGAGTGATGGTGCCCGTGCTGGTTGAGCCGTCCGTGCCTTGGCCTTGTGACGTGAACTGGTGGGATGAAGGCATCTGGTATGTGATGTCCGCGATCTTCTTGCCTTCAGCCATTTGCGGCGACGCAGTGCCAACCTTGCCCGCGTAGTTCATGGTGTAAGAGTTTCCCTGCGCGTCTTTACCCTGGATGGTGTATTTCACTGCCGTTTTGCTGGCCGCGGATACTGCAACGGTTTCTTCCTGCGGCGGCTGGCCGCTGATTTTGGACTGAGCAACATCCAGCTTGAAATTGCCGATCCATGGGTTCCTAGACGATGGGTTGCTGGACAATGGGTTGGGATTGGCACCAGCCCCGGCTTGTTTCTTCTTTTGGCTAAAGGCAACTGTGCACGTCAGCAACAGGAACAAAACCAGGAATCGCTTCACAAGGCCTCCTTGGTAGCTCGAGGAAATTAGATGCCCGCGAAGAAGCGTATGTCAAGGCAAGCTTACCGATAAAGCTTACAGCGTGATCCGTGTTGATCTACGGCAAGTTTTTTACGTTTCAGCCGAGAGCGGCGTACTGATCGACTCCAGCGAGCGCTGCTCAGCGCGGACGCCGATGAAAGCCTCCACAACGGCGGCTGCGATCATAAGAAACGCGCCGGCAAGGTATCCGCGAAAGAGGGCGGTGCGCGAGCCGGTCTGGATGAGCAGTCCGAAGATGAAGGGCGCAGCCACGCCGCCGACGAGCGTTCCGGCGGCATAAAAGACGGCGATGGCGAGGCCGCGGATTTCAAGTGGAAAAATCTCACTCACCGTGAGATAGGCGGAACTGGCGGCGGCCGACGCGACAAAGAAGATAACAGTCCAGCAGAGCGCCTGGGTTTGTGCGGTGAGCAGCCCGTGCTGAAAGAGCCAGCCGCTTAGAGCCAGCAGGATGCCGGAGAGCGCGTAAGTAATGGTGATCATCTGTCGGCGGCCAACGGTGTCAAACAGATGGCCGAGCATGAGCGGGCCAATGAAGTTTCCGAGCGCGAAAGGAAAGAGATACAGCCCGACTTTCTGCGCGGGCAATCCGTAGAAGGTGACCAGCACCAGCGAGTACGTAAAGAAGATGGCGTTATAGAAAAAGGCCTGCGATGTCATGAGCGCCATGGCCAGCCATGAGCGCGAAGGATGTTGCACGGCTATGGCATGCCAGATTTCCCGAAACGGCGTGTGGCTGCGCGGACGAATGCGAACGCACGCATCAGGCGCGAGCGGTGGCAGCAGTTCAGGGTGGTGAGTGGCGCGGCGTTCGATATCGCCCATGATGCGCTCGGCTTCAGGTTCGCGGCCGTGCGTCATGAGCCAGCGCGGACTTTCAGGAATGGCGTGGCGTAGAAAAATTACTATCACCCCCAACACCGCGCCGATGGCGAATGCCATCCGCCAGCCAAGACTTATGGGAACGATGCCGGTATCAAGCAGTGCGATCACGGCGGCTGAGCCGATGGCTGCGCCGATCCAGAAACTGGCGTTAATGATGAGGTCAACGCGGCCGCGAACGCGCGCGGGAATGAGTTCGTCGATGGCGGAGTTGATGGCGGAATATTCACCGCCAATGCCCGCGCCCGTAAGCGCGCGAAACAGCGCGTAAGAAGTGAAGTTCCAGGAAAAAGCTGTCAGCGCCGTGGCGCTGAGATAAAGCAGCAGCGTGATAGTGAAAAGGCGCTTGCGGCCCAGGCGGTCTGTAAGATAGCCGAAGAAGAGCGCGCCTGTGACTGCGCCGATGAGATAAAAAGTTGCGCTTGCGCCGATCTGAGCGTCAGAAAGCGCGAGCGTATCTGGGCGCTTGAGCACCGCGCCAACAGCGCCGGCCAGCGTGACTTCAAGACCGTCAAGCACCCAGGTGATGCCGAGCGCAATGACGACCAGCCAATGCCAGCGGCTCCAGGGCAGGCGGTCGAGGCGCGCCGGAACGTCACTGACGATGATCGATTGACCAATGGTTTCTGTGGCCACGCCGATAGGAATGCGGAACGCAAGCGGCAGGATGTCTGAGAGTAGATTGGCCTGGGAAGAAGCTATAGCTACTTTTTGTCGGCCAGCAACACGCCCGCGTTTGCGTAGTCCTCACGCGTGATTTCGATGAATGTGATGACCACGGCTTCTTTCGCGGCCTTGGCGTCTTCAACCATTGCGTCGGTGATGCGAGCAGCAAGCTTGCGCTTCTGTTCGATAGTACGGCCCTTCAACATTGTGACTTGAATCAGTGGCATCAGATGGCTCCTTTGGCGATAGTCCGGTGGGAATTATAAACGCAAAAAAGTAAGGGGCCAGAGTCGGCCCCTTACATCGAGAGAAGAGTTGTGGCGCTCGGTTTATTTCACCTTCACTTTTATGCTGTTGGAAAGAGCTCCTTTGAAGTTTGCATCCCCGCCATATTGCGCGCTGATCATGTGTGTTCCGGTTGCCAGAGTGGATGTGGTGAAGACAGCAGTGCCGTTATTCAAAGGAATTGCGCCCGGAGATCGGGGTGGTTCCATCAAAGAACACTACTGACCCGGTTGCATTGGCTGGAGTCACGGTTGCCATAAACGTGCCTGGGGCTCCAAGTTTGAGACCATCAATGTCTTCGGCCTGAACGAGTGTAACCGCAGTGCTTGCCTTGTTCACCGTCTGGTTCCATGCAGCAGATGTGGATGGATTGACGTTGGCATCGCCGCTGTATTGGGCCGTGATGGAGTGAGTCCCAGCGCCCAGCGCCGGAATGGTAAGCGATGTTGCTCCGCTGCTGAGAGTCAGGTTGCCGGAGATCGAGTGTGGAGCCATCAAAGAACACAACGGTTCCAGTGGCTGAAGCCGGAGTTACATTCGCCGTGAACGTGAGCGAGTCGCCAAAAACCGATGGATTGGTTCCGGCAATCAAGCTTAGCGATGTAACCGAGTTCGCTTTTGGATTGTTTACGGTCTGCGACAAAGCCAGGGATGTTGAGCCGTTGAAGCTTGCATCGCCGCTGTATTGCGCGGTGATGGAATGAATCCCGAAAGACAATTGCGACGTGGTGAAGCTGGCTGTTCCGTTCACGAGAGTCACATCGCCGGAGATGGCACTGCTTCCGTCAAAGAAACCACGGTGCCAGTAGCCGAATTGGGTGTCACGTTTGCCGCGAAAGTTAGAGCATCGCCGACTAGAGACGGATTTGTGCCTACGGCCAAGGCCACGCTGACGCTAGTGTTGGGTTTGTTGACCGTTTGGGCCAGCGCGGGACTCACGGAAGAACTCAATTTGTTGTTTCCCGTGTATCGCGCGGTAATGGAATGCGTTCCGGACCCAGATCAGCAGTGCTGAATGAAGCCGAGCCGCTATTCAGGGGAAGGCTTCCTGAGATGGGCGTGGTGCCATCAAGGAACTGAACAGAGCCATTCCCATTAGCGGGCGTCAGTGTTGCGGTAAATACCAGGTTGTCGCCAATGGTTGACGGATTGGAACCGGTGCTTAACGTCACGGCCAGCGTGCTGGCTGAAGTTCGCAGAAGCACGGGATTGTTTCGCGGATTCTGGAAGTTCATAGGCCAGTCAGTTTGCACGGGATTGAAGGGAGCATGCGTGTCCAGAAGTGTTAGTAGTCCTGGGTTGTCCCCTGAGTTTGCGGAAAGCATGTACGACAGAGCGATGTCAGTGGTTCCATTCTGGTCGAAATCGCCCAGAACGGGTGCGGGAGAGCCAATCACAAAACCTATGCCATTGCTGCCGGGCATTAGCCATGATTTTGCAATCGTGCCGTCACTGCGGATGGCCAACACCTTGGCTCCGTCAGGCGAACTGAAGTCATTCAGGGTGGTAATGATTTCAGGAAAACCGTCCCCATCAATGTCACCAACCACAGCCGGGCCGTATCCGGGGAAATGCGGTGGAAGAGGCCAAGCGGTGGAGAATAAAGTCCCGTCACTATTGAAAAGATAGATGCCGGGTTCGCGTGCCAGCACAATTTCTTCATGCCCATCGCGCCTGAAATCGCCGACGGAAATGGATGCGAGACTCGAGCCGTTGCCATTGGAAGCCGAAACGTCCACTGGCCAGCCGGGTCGTTCGGAGCCATCAGGCTGGAAAACGTGGAGCGTGGCTTGCGCGGAGAAAATCCGTTGTAGTTCGCCAGGATGGTCTCAAGCTTGCCATTGTGGTCCAGGTCTGCGGCGGCCATGGCAAACGGAATGCCGGTAAGCACGGGAGCATTGAACGGCTTTGCAGTACCATCATGATTGAAGAGGCGCAGGACGTAGGTTGTTGACGTAAGACCTTCCTGAACCAGAATGTCTTTCGCGCCATCGCCATCGAAGTCACCGGCGATAACCCGCGTGTGGTTAAACCAGCCATTCAGGCTGCTGTTGTCCCGCACCTGAATTGGGAAGCCGCTTGCTTGCTGTCCATTGGGCTTCCAGGCGAATACATAAGCCGACTGATTATTGAAGTCGCTGCCCACGGTAATGCTTTCCAGTTGGAAATCATTGTTCAAGTCCTCAAGCAACAGGGGAACGCGGGTAAGATCAACGTCAAGCCCCGGGGTGAAGAGATCAAAGCTATTGTTCGGCTGAAACACCCTGATAACGTTGGAATCCGGCATAACAGCTTCATCGCCGGGCTGTCCGTCAAGGTTGCCCGCAGCCGGTTGATGGTCACTGCCGAAGAAGTTCAAAGGCGTTTCTGGAAGGAGCCATCCAGGTTGAAGGCCCAGGATGCGGCGGGTCCCACTCCCTGGTTAGGGCTTTCCATCACCAGGCGCAAAGTTCCATCTGGATTTAGCGCAGGCACAACACCTGAGTTCACGGCATAGGGAGAAAGATCAAAAAACACGGGCCACGCCGTTGAGATGAGGTCAGGCTCAAGATAGATAGTTGTGAATGCTTGTTCTGAGATTGTTCCATTCACCGTGAGCCTAATCTGGTAGAACCCGGCTTGCGTGAAGCCAGATTGCGCAGGCGCTAAAGTGTCCCATGTCGCGATTTGTCCGTTGACCACGGGTGCGGTTCCATTGCTGGAGAGAGTAATTCCCGCCGTTTGCCATGCATTTGGTCGTTCGGCGCCCATTCCACCATAAAGTTCTGGAATCCACCAATGATCGCCGTGCCTGTGATCGGGAGCACCAAACCGGGCTTATAGGCTGTGGCCGATCGAGGTGGGGCGCCGGAAAAGGACTAGTGATGTTGCAAAGCACCAAAGTGAATTGCGAGGTATCGACAAAGGCGTTTCCGTTGGTGTTGAACGCGGTAAGGCGAATCGTGTAGACCATCGTAGAGGTTGGTGGGGTCTAAGTGGCCGAGCACGCGGAAGCGGGCGTGGCGCTGCTAAAGAATGGCGTGAAGAAAGACGGTTGTGCCTGCACCATATGCGAACAAAGTGGCGAATCCCGTACCCTGCGCTGAACCCAAGATCGTAATTGGATCAATTGGGGTGGCGGCGTTTATCCCTGTAATCTTGGGCTGCAGAGGATTAACAACGGTGACGGCGCCTGCAGCGTAAGCTTGCCAGCGCCAAACCTGGAATCGAAAGGAACGCTGGTATTGGAGACACGAATGATCTGCCGAACCAGGTCGGCGGAATAACCTGGGTTGCCAGACAAAATGAGCGCAGCAACGCCCGAAACGTGAGGTGCTGCCATGCTGGTGCCGGTCATTCGAATATATCCAGGGATTACGGGCGGGCCCGCGAACGTTCCAGCCGCTTGCAGGGAAAGGATGTCCTCGCCGGGAGCGGTCACGTCTATTCTGGAACCAAAGTTTGAAAAGAAGCTGAAGTTTCCAAAAGGATCATGAGAACCAACAGTAATGGCTTCAGGCGAATTTGCTGGAAAAGACGTTGACGCGTCCTGGCTCGAATTTCCAGCGGCAGCCACAAAAACGGTGCCCAGCCCGGTAGCGAACTGGATTGCTTCTTCAATGGACTGCGAGTTCCCGTTTCCGCTCCACGATGCGTTGATCACGTCCGCGCCATTGCTGGCGGCATAGATGATCGCCGGAGCCAGGGTAAAGTCGAAACCAAAGCCATTGTTGTCCAGCGCTTTGACCGGCATGATTTGCGAGTGCCAGGCCACACCAATCACGCCGATACCGTTATTGCCAAGGGCGGCGATGGTTCCGGCGACATGGGTTCCGTGACCATTGTCGTCCCTGGGATCATTGTCATTAAACATGAAATTCCAGCCGCGGACATCGTCAACGAAGCCATTGCCATCATCGTCAATAAAGTTTCCATCCACCTCATTGGTGTTTGTCCATATATTGGCCGCAATATCAGGATGGGTATAATCCACCCCGGTATCAACTACGGCAACTACTATTCCGTCACCCTGGGCCGTGTCCCAGGCAGTAGGGGCGTTAATCGCAAACAGACCCCACAAGTCCTGGTAGGGTTGTCCCCAGGTGCCGCTGGTTGAAAGAAAGGGGTCATTAGGCAGCTGATTACTAGAAAAGGTGTGCGTTGGCTCTGCAAATTCAACATCAGGGTCTGCTTTTAACCGCTGCAGCATGCGCGTCTGCTCTTGCGGACTCAAGCTGCCAAAGTCAAGAAGATATGTTCTTGATATCTCAGGCACTGGCTTGGCGTGCGCTACCCGGTGGGCGCGCGCCGCGAAATGCTGCCGCAGGTGGTTTGCGAACTCCGCATCGGACCATCCATGATCCTTTTTTAGCCGATAATCTGCGGGTAAAGCGGCGAAATCTGCTGCGCTGATTGCCGCCGCAAAAAAGCATCAAGGCGCGCGCTTCCGCTATGTCCGGCGTGGATCTCCATTGCTTGCCCCGGTGCTGTGCGTGAAAATTGCTTTTCTGTTTCCGCTGCCAATGAAGGCTTTATCTTTACTATGACACGCCCGGTGACTTGCGCCGCTGGCGTCCCCTTTGTTTGGGCCTGGATTGGCCCGGACTGCCCTATCAAAAGGAACAAAACAATTCCTGCGGCGATGCTGGAACACTTCAGTTTCTTAGAAACGGCAATGATAATGGATAGGCATGGCAAAGGCAGATTACGACCAAACAACGGCATGAATATACTCTTTCTATACCGGAACGAGACAGTATTTGGATGGATTATTGTTGCTAAAGTGGAGCTGATTGTATCTCGAAGAAGATAATTTCAGTAGTAGAGGAGTAGTATTTATCTGTGGAATAGTTTGTTACTTAAGTAGCTTGTACTTGTTCTAGGGTTGCTCCGCAACAAACTAAGAGAAGCTAGACAGCCCAGTCAATATTTCAGGCGAAAAGCTTAGGGTGGCAATAGAAGCCCATCGCCACCCTGGTCGTTTCTGGATCTACCGGTTCAATTCGTATCCGGCAAAAAAGTAGCTCAGTTCGAAGCGCGCAGTGTCGTCGGCATCGGAGCCGTGAATGGCGTTGTGCTCAATGCTTGACGCCCACTTCTTGCGGATGGTCCCTTCTTCAGCGTTCGCGGGATTGGTGGCGCCCATGAGCTTGCGCAGGTCGGCGATGGCGTTGTCTTTTTCCAGCGCCAGCACCACTATCGGCCCGCTGGACATGAAGGTGGTCAGCGAATCGAAAAACGGACGGCTGGCGTGCACGGCGTAAAAGCCTTCTGCCTGCTGCTTGTTGATTTCCAACATTCGCATGCCGATGATCCGGAAACCCTTCTCCTGAAGCATATGGATAATGTCACCGGTGGCGCCTTTGGCCACTGCGTCTGGTTTTACGATGGAAAATGTGCGTTGCAATGTGTGCATTCGTAGTCAATTGCTCCTATTTCGATTTAATATTGCTCAATGAGAGTGCGCAGCTCTACGTTAAACTTCTGCGATCTCTGCGGTAAATCTGCGGTGAAATCCTTTGCGCCCTTTGCGGTAATTGTCCCGACGCTTAAACTTTTGCTGTCGCCGATCCGGTCCAGCAGCGTTTGCGCCATCATGGCCGGAGACTTGGCCACGGCAATTCCCGCCGCTTCCAGCGCTTTGATCTTGTCTGCCGCTGTGCCTTGTCCGCCGGAAATAATTGCGCCCGCGTGTCCCATGCGTCGTCCTGGAGGCGCGGTTTGCCCGGCGATGAACGAGACCACCGGCTTCTTTACGTGCTGTTTCACATAGGCAGCCGCAGTCTCTTCCGCGTTGCCGCCAATTTCGCCGATCATAATGATGGCGTGCGTTTCCGGATCTTCATTGAACAGCTTGAGCGCATCCACAAAATTTGTGCCGATGATCGGATCGCCGCCAATTCCGATCGCCGTCGACTGGCCAATGCCGCGCTGCGTGAGCTGAAACACAGCTTCGTACGTCAGCGTGCCCGAGCGCGAAACGATGCCGACGTTTCCTTCTTTATGGATGTGTCCGGGCATAATGCCGACTTTAGCCTTGCCCGGAGAAATAATGCCGGGACAGTTCGGGCCAATCAGCCGCGACTTGCCTTTGATCTTCAGAAATTCATAAGCGCGCACCATATCCAGCACCGGAATGCCTTCCGTGATGCTAATGATTAACGGCACTTCGGCGTCGATGGCTTCCAGCAATGCGTCGGCGGCGAACTGCGGCGGAACAAAAATAATCGTCGCGTTGGCGCCGGTCTTTTCTTTGGCTTCCGCCACTGTATTAAAGATAGGCCAGCCTTCATGCGTGGTGCCGCCCTTGCCCGGCGTGACGCCGCCAACAATGTTGGTGCCATAGGCCGCGCAGGTCTTGGCGTGGAACGTGCCTTCACGTCCGGTAATTCCCTGGATGATCAGCCGCGTGGATTTATCTACAAGAATCGCCATTACCGGCCTCCCGCGGCAGCCACAACTTTTTCCGCTGCATCTTTCATCGTCTCCGCCACCTGGAAATTCAGCCCGGAATTTTTCAGGATCTCGCGGCCCTGTTCCACGTTCGTGCCTTCCAGTCGCAACACCAGCGGCAGTTTCAGGTTCGTTGCTTTTGCGGCCTGCACAACGCCATCGGCCAGCGTATCCACGCGCAGGATGCCGCCAAAAATATTGATCAGGATCGCTTTCACGTTCTTGTCGCTCAGCAGGATTTCAAACGCATGGCCAATCTGCTCCGCGTTGGCGCCGCCGCCCACGTCCAGAAAGTTTGCCGGCGATCCGCCCGCGTACTTGATGATGTCCATCGTCGCCATGGCCAGCCCCGCGCCGTTCACCAGGCAGGCAATGTTGCCGTCCAGCTTGATGTAATTCAGGTTGTACTTTGAGGCTTCCACCTCAAGCGGATCTTCCTCGCTGATGTCGCGCAGTTCTTTCAGGTCTTTGTGGCGGAAGAGCGCGTTGTCGTCAAAGCCAAACTTGGCGTCCAGCGCAAACACGCGGCCGTCTGTGGTGGTAATAAAAGGATTGATCTCGCACAGTGAAGCGTCCGTATCCACAAACGCGCGATACAGGCCGGTCATCAGCTTTACGGCTTCATTGATCTGCGTGCCTTTCAGTCCCAGACCAAACGCCAGCTTGCGCGCATGAAAAGATTGAAAGCCGATCGTGGGATCAATGGCTTCTTTGATAATCGCCTTGGGATCTTTTGCCGCGACCTCTTCAATCTCCATGCCGCCCGCAGCCGACGCCATGAACACCGGCCGCGCCGTCGCCCGATCCACCACGATGCCGAGATAAAGTTCGCGCTCAATCGGCAGCGTCTCTTCAATCAGCAGCCGCTGCACAATCTTGCCTTCCGGCCCGGTCTGGTGCGTCACCAGCCGCATGCCCAGAATCTTGTCTGCCCATTGCTTGGCTTCTTCCAGCGTCTTGGCCACCTTCACGCCGCCGCCTTTGCCGCGTCCTCCGGCATGGATCTGCGCTTTCACCACCACGCCTTTCGCGCCTTCTTCAAACAGCCGGTGCGCGGCCTTTTCCGCCTCGGCGCGGGTCAGCGCCATCTCACCGCGAGGCACGGCCACGCCATACTTCGCAAGGATTGTTTTTGCCTGGTACTCGTGAATTTTCATGTCTTGGGGGTTCTACACAGCAGATGCAGCACGCTGAAGGGAACCTGTGATTTTATAAGATGCGTGGACTGAAACGGCAAACCGAGGAGAACGGTAATCGCGCCAATGATTAGACACAATTTTCTTTACTTTCAAAAAAGCCTCTCCAGATCACGAGCGCCATGGACGACGCGAAGAATGAACAATTCCTTGTCGCATCTGTTGACGGTGCTGGGAATCCGCCCTGAACGTGAGTTGCTGACTCGGCTTACAATCAGAAGTGGAGTAGCTTTTTATGGAATCCAACAAATCCTTCAAATGTCGTGTGCTCGTCGCGGAAGATGACCCGCTCGTTCTTGCGAAACCACGGCAGCTGTCGTGCGGAGCTTTGGGTTTTCCGTTCGACGGCTGAAGACGGGTTCTTTGTCTTGTCGAATCCTTCGGGAATTTTTGCGGAGTTCACCCAATCTACCTGAGCCACTGCCCGGCATATGTTTTGAGCGCTTTCGAGCGATGTTGAGAGGTTTCCTTACTACCTTCATATTATGACATTTTATGAATGAATCTTCCAAATTGCCTGGCTCAGCGGATATCTGGAAAAAGCTGGCATGCGCCGTGCCTCTCTTTGCAATCCATATTTCCATTCCTTAATCGCTCACCCCACCTGATAAAATTCACAACTCTCCGTGTCTCCGCGTCTCCGCGGTGAAAAGGGTGGTTTCGTTTTCCACCCAACCTGCTAATATTAAACAACCCCATGATCATTGACGCTCTCTGCAAAATCGCGAACCACCGCACCTCTCTCAGCCGGGAAGAATCGCGCGCCGTGATGGGCGAACTGCTGGCCGGCAAAGCCACGGACGCGCAGGTCGCCGCGCTGCTGGTCGCGCTGCACATGAAGGGTGAGACCGTTGAAGAGATCGTCGGCTTTGCTGAAGCTATCCGCGCTGCGGCGCAGCCTTTATCCAATGCTGACGGCAGCGCGCTCGACATCAGCGGCACCGAGCGTGAAGCGCTGGTGGATACCTGCGGAACCGGCGGCGATGCCAGCGATACTTTCAACATCTCAACCGCAACGGCGCTTACCATCGCCGGCGCGGGCGTGCGCGTGGCCAAGCATGGCAATCGCGGCATCACTTCCCGATGCGGCTCGGCAGACGTGATGGAAGCCTTGGGCGTGAACATCACCATTCCTCCGCCGCGCATTGCCGATTGCCTTCGCGAGATCGGTATCGCTTTTATGTTTGCTCCGGCCATGCACTCGGCCACCAAGCACGTGCAGCCCGCGCGCAAAGATCTGCGTCCTCTGCGGTCGGTCTTCAATCTTTTGGGACCGCTCACCAATCCAGCGCGCGCGTCGGCGCAGGTCGTCGGAGTGTATTCCGTCGATCTGGTGGAAAAGCTGGCGCAGGCGCTCAAGCTGCTGGGACTGCGGCGCGCCCTCGTCGTCCACGGCGCGGATGGCCTGGACGAAATTTCCATCAGCGGCCCGACCAAGATTGGCGAAGTGCGCGGCGAGTGGGTCCGCGTTTATGAAGTCACGCCGGAACAGTTTGGGCTGGAGCGCGCGCCCATGAGCGCGATCCTGGGCGGCGATCTCAAGACCAATGCCGATATCATCTGGAAGCTGCTTGGAGGGCGAAAAATCTCCGCGCCGCGATATCGTCCTGATGAATGCCGCCGCTGCTTTGGTGGCCGCCGGTCGCGCCGACTCGCTGGCTCGACGCCATGCCGATGGCGGTCCACTCGATTGACACGGGAGCGGCACGCGACAAACTGGGCGCGCTGGTGGAGTTTACCAACCGTTAATTCTGTCGCTGCGCTCCACATCGCTTGAGAGCATCCTCCGCCGCAAAGCAGATGCTCCTGATGCAGCCGGAGCGCAAGCCGGCCTCGCGGAGACTGGCCACGAATGCACTCGAATAATACGAATTGAGGGCTACTCCTATCCGTGTTGATCCATGGTAAGGTTTTCCTCCGTGTTCCTTCGTGTCCTCTGTGGTTCAAGGTTTTGCCTTTCATTGGCCGGATTTACAATTCTGTGACCTTTAGGAGCCCGCATGCCCCTTTCCCTGAGCCAACGCGCCGCCCGCACCGTGCAATCTGAAATTCGCGCCATGTCGATTGCCTGCGAGAAGGTGCAGGGCATCAATCTGGCCCAGGGCGTTTGCGATACTGAAGTTCCGTTGCCGGTGCGTGAAGGCGCAAAGCAGGCAATGGACCAGGGCATCAACAGTTACACGCGCGCGGAAGGGCTGGCGCCGATCCGGCAGGCTATCGCGGAAAAGATGCAGCGCTTCAACGGCGTTGCCTGCGATCCTGAGACGGAAGTCGTGGTGAACTCCGGCGCAACGGGCGCGTTTTATGCGGCGTGCCTGGCGCTGCTGAATCCGGGCGACGAAGTCATCCTCTTTGAACCTTATTATGGCTACCATCTGAACACGCTGGTGGCTGCCGAGGCCGTTCCGCTTTATGTAACGCTGCGCGCGCCGGATTGGACTTTCAATCGCGAAGACCTGGAGCGCACGGTCACGTTGCGGACGCGGGCCATTGTGCTGAATTCGCCAGCCAATCCTTCCGGCAAGGTTTTTACGCGCGAAGAGCTGGAGTGGATTGCCGGCTTCGCCAAGCGGCATGACCTGTTCGTCTTTACCGACGAGATTTACGAATATTTTGTTTTTGAAGGCCAGCACATCAGCATGGCCACGCTGCCGGGAATGCGCGAGCGGACGATCACCATGTCCGGCTATTCCAAGACCTTCAGCATCACCGGCTGGCGGATTGGATATACCGTCTGCGACCGCCGCTGGGCGCAGGGCATCGCCTACTTCCACGACCTTATATATGTGTGCGCGCCCGCGCCATTGCAGATCGGCGTGGCGGAAGGTATCCGCCAACTGCCGGAAAGCTTTTATGCCGAGATCGGCAAAGAGTATGTGCTAGAAGCGCGACATGCTGTGCGACGTCCTCAAAGAGATCGGACTGACGCCTTCGGTCCCCAAGGGCGCATATTACGTGCTGGCCGATGCCTCGATTCTTCCGGGCAGAACCAGCCGCGACAAAGCCATGTATCTGCTCCAGCAGACGGGCGTGGCGACGGTGGCGGGCTCGGCTTTCTATCATGGCGATGGCGGCGAGAACCTGATCCGCTTCTGCTTTGCCAAGACCGATGCGGAGTTGGCCGAGGCGTGCCGGAGATTGAACGCCTTGCCGGTGAGGAAAGGACTGCAAGCAACGGCATTGCGGATGTAAGAAGTAGCGCTTTTCCTACCATCCTTAAAAAAGACGATATTTCTGTCAGGTATGATTGTGATATATTGATGGCGACGGAATGAGGCATAGGCGATGGCAAATGATCGGGAAAGCCGTGAGGCAATAAAGGCAAAAGTTGACGAACTGCTTCAGAAAGCTCTTTCCGAGCAAAGGTTTGACGAAGTTGCTCGCTTAGCCAAAATTGCCGAGGAAATAAAGGTGCTAGAAGAACAAGACAGAAAGACCGCTGAGCGCCGTAGGGATCTGAGCGGCAACCCTGTATGGATCTACTAGCGAAGCAACAACTGCACGAGAGGAACTTGGGCCAGGAGAGGAATCTGCCCGCGAGCGCGGCAGAAGGGTACGGAAACACTACATTGAATTTGTTCTCGCGGAAGCAAGGAATTCACCTCGATCGAGTTACTGCCAAGAAATACCGTACCGAGGGACAACGTATGGTCGGAATTTCATATGCCAGAGAACTCGACATCAGATCGGATTCATGGTTCTTGGGACTATCTGATGAGCACTATGATTTCTTGATTCTTCTTTGCGAGTCGTCCAAAGAAGAAATCGCAGCCTTTATTCTGCCGACAGAGGTGGTAAGACGAATTTGGAATGCGTTGAGCCGCAGCAATGGACAAGTCAAGTTCCACATCACCAGAATCGCTTGTGTCCGCTTTTTGAGTTGCGGCTCCCGGGATCACGCACTCGTGAAATTGGATGAATACCTCAATGCCACGAAATTGTTGAAAGGGGTCTAACCAGATATATAACGACGGATATCTTGACACACATCTAGCAGGCACTTAATATTATGACAAGTTCCGGCAAAAAGCCGACGCCTTTAAAGCCGTCCGAGGTCAAGGAGGTAATTCTTGAAGCGCTTGGTGATGAAGGCGCATATCGCGAGCAACCGCTGTCCCTCCATGCTCGATTTGATCATCCTGAGCGGCACATAGACTTCAATGACGTGCTATTCGGCCTGAAAGGGAAGTGGGCTTCGTGCAAAGTTGATGGATTTGATGAGGACAACTGGCAGTGGAAATACAAGATCAAAACACAGGACATCGAAGGGCGAGAATTCACAATCGTTCTTGCACTGGAGCCAAACGCCAAAAGATTTACTGTGATTACGAGATGGCCGGATGATTGATCGCGACCACGATTGCACCAAAAGCCTGAAGCAATACACCTCAACGGCTGCAAAGCCATATCATTTTTTGGATTCAGGTCTTCCGAACGTTTACCTAGTCGGAGTCAAGTATCGAGTTTGCGGAAAGTGCGGCGCACACTCTGCCGAGATTCCGGCGCCTGAGCAGCTGATGAATGTAATCGGTGAGTCCGTGGTCATGAAACCGGGCATTCTAACGGGGCAGGAGATAAAATTCTTGCGCAAGCGAGCGGGTAAAAGAGCGGCTGCCTTCGCCGCACTCATCAACAAAACTCCAGAGCACTTCTCGAAACTGGAGACCGGGACGCTTCCTCTGCAGGAGCCAACTGACAAGCTCATCCGGCTCACCTACGGACTCTTGAGCCGGGACAAAGCGCTGCTCGCTCGGTTGGCCCCCAGGGTAGTAGGAAATGGCTCAACGCGATTACTCCGGGCAAAAAACAGCCCGAGCGAATACAGATCAAGAAGGCGGGCAAATCTTGGTCAACGGGTTCCTAGCACACCAACTTACTTCTATAATTACGACAAATGAACTTCTCTCAACTGTTGTGGGGGCTGGGCGTCTCGCACAGCGGTGGCGATCCGGAAATCTCAGGCCTGGACTATAACTCCCGCCGCGTGGAGCCGGGATATGTGTTCGTGGCCATGCGCGGTGAGAGCAGTGACGGCAATCGCTACATTGATAGCGGCGTTGAAGAACGGCGCGGTGGCGGTGGTGACGGACTCAAAATCGGAACATCGGCGCCAGAACGTTCCCTGGGCAGTGATTCCCAACGGACGGCGCGCGCTCTCCCACATGAGCGCCAATTTCTATGGCCATCCGGCGGAGAAGCTCAAGATCATCGGCATTACCGGCACCAACGGCAAGACCACGACGAGCTTTCTCTGCGAGTCAATCCTCAGGCATTGCGCGCGTCCATCGGCGCTGATCGGGACCATCGAATACCATGTGCCTGTCAAGCAGCGGCGCAATCAGGGGCCGACGTTCCTTATCGAGTTTTGCCTTCGCCGCACACCACGCCGGAAGCGCTGGAGCTGAACCAGGTTTTTGCTGAAGCCCTTGCCGCAGGCGCGACGCACGCGGTGATGGAAGTTTCTTCACACGCGCTGGCGCAGGAGCGCGTTTGGGGTGTGCCGTATGAAGTGGCGGTGTTCACCAACCTCACGCGCGACCATCTGGATTACCACAAGAGCATGGACAGCTACTTTGAAGCCAAGAGCATTTTGTTTCTGGGCTGCGGAACGCGTCCGCCTCGGGCTGCCGTGATCAATGCCGATGACGAATACGGCCAGAGCCTGGGACAGAGCCGCAAGACTCTGAGCCAGCAGGTGATTCTTTACGGAATCCAGAATGGCGATTTCAAGGCGACCAACATTGACTTGCAGCAGGACGGCACGAAGTTTGATCTGGTTACGCCTTCCGGCAGCATAAAGATTAAGACAGCGCTGATCGGCGGCATAAACGTTTACAACATACTGGCTGCGGCTGCCGCGACATTTGCCTGCGGATGCTCGCTCCAGCAGATTGCTGAAGCCATTGCGCAGTTCAAGCAGGTGCCGGGACGATTTGAGAAAGTGGATTGCGGCCAGCCGTTCACCGTGGTGGTGGACTATGCCCATACCGACGATGCGCTGCGCAACCTCACGGCGATTGCCCGCGATTTTGCTCGCCGAGGACCAGGGCTGGGCCGGGTGATTACGGTTTTCGGCTGCGGTGGTGATCGTGATCGGACCAAGCGCCCGCTCATGGCTGAAGCGGCGGGCAAGGGAAGCGATTTCGTTGTCCTTACTTCTGACAATCCGCGCAGTGAAGATCCGCTGCAGATTATTGCCGATGCGCTGCCCGGCCTGCGACAGACCGGCACGCGCCATGAAGTGGAGCCGGACCGCAAAAAAGCCATCCGGCTGGCGCTGATTGAGGCCATGCCCGGCGACGTGGTTTTGATTGCCGGCAAGGGGCATGAGAAAACTCAGATCACGCGCGAAGGTACATTCCCTTTTGATGATGTGCAGGTGGCGCGGGAAGCGTTACAACAGATGAGTTACGCAGGCGGAGGAAAGAAATGAAACTGCCGTTATGGCGAATCGCCGAGTTTGTGGGCTCCAAAGGCGAGTGTGACCAGGAAGCAGTCGCCATGGGGTATTCCATTGATTCGCGCACGCTCAATGCCGGCGACCTGTTTATTGCCATCGCGGGTGAGCACTTTGACGGGCATAACTACGTGCAGGCCGCGCTGGAAAAAGGCGCGGTGGGCGCGATTGTTGAAGCAGGGAAGAAGGTTGAAGGCGATCCGCTGCGGTTGCTGCAGGTAGAAGATTCACTGAAGGCGCTGCAACTGCTGGGCGCGGCCGCGCGCAGGCTTTGGGGCAAGCCGCTGCTGGCGGTGACAGGCTCGGCAGGCAAGACCACGACCAAGGAAATTCTGGCGCACATTCTTTCCACGCGCTTCCGCGTGATGAAGAGTTCCGGCAACCTGAACAATCACATCGGCCTGCCGTTGCAGCTGCTGAAGCTTGAAGCCGAGCACGATCTTGGCGTGGTGGAGATGGGCATGAACCATGCCGGTGAAATTCGCGCGCTGGGCGAGCTGGCCCATCATGACCTGGCTGTTGTGACCGCAGTAGCGCCTGTGCATCTGGAATTTTTTGGATCACTGGCGGATATTGCGCGTGCAAAATACGAGATTATTGAAACGCTGCACCTCCGGCGGCGTGGCCGTGTTAAACGCCGACGACGATTACGTCTGCCAGTTTGGCCGCGATTTTAAAGGCAAAGTCGTTACGTTTGGAATCAAGCGCTCAGCCGACGTCAGCGCGCAAAAGATCAAGCTGAACGGCGCGGAAGGCTCAACGTTTGAGCTGGTCGTGGGCAGCGTGGGAGAGCCGGTAACGTTTCCGCTCGTCGGCGAGCACAACATTTATAACGCGCTGGCAGCAGCGGCGGCGGCCATGGAACGCGGGATATCGCCATCGCAGGCGGCGGCGGCGCTTTCCAGCATCGCTCCGCCGGACAAGCGCGGCCAGGTGCTGCACCTGCACGGCGCCACCATTATTAATGACTGCTACAACTCCAATCCTCGGGCGCTGGAGGCGATGATTGACACGCTGGCCAGCATGAAAGCCGAGCGCAGGATTCTGGTCGTCGGCGAGATGCTGGAGCTTGGGCCCGACGGCTGAGGCCCTGCATCGCGAATGCGGCAAGCACGCCGCGGAAAAGAAAATCGACATGGTGATTGGCGTCCGAGGAATGGCCCGCGCCGTGGCGGAAGCTGCTTGCGGATCCGGCACGCAGGCCCAGTTTGTGGAAACGCCGGAGCAGGCTGGAGAGTGGCTGGCGCGCAATCTTCGTCCGGGAGATGCGGTGCTGCTGAAAGCTTCACGCGGCGTGAAGCTGGAGCGCGCGCTGGAGATGTTGCAGGATAAGGTTCCCGCGAAATAGTTTTTCCACAGCCCAGCGGCCAACGCTGATTATTGTAAGTTGGAGATAACGCTGCGCTGCTCCCTGTAAACTGAATACTGTTCCGGAGGATTATTGCTTTACTGGCTTCTTTATCAACGGCTATTCGCGCACTTTCCTCCTTTCCGTATTTTCCGTTACGTCACCTTCCGGACGGCGTTTGCCAGCCTTACAGCGCTCTTTATGGGCATGATTATTGGCCCGGCCATCATACGGCAGCTGCGCGATTTCCAGATTGGCCAGTACATCCGCGAAGAAGGCCCTAAGGGCCACCAGAAAAAAGCCGGTACGCCCACCATGGGCGGCGTGCTGATCACCATCGCCATTATTGTCCCTACGCTGCTCTGGGCGGACCTTTCCAACACATATATATGGTTGGCAATTTTTTCCACCATCGCCTTTGGGGCCATTGGCTTTGCCGACGACTATATAAAGGTGGTGCGCAAGCGGAACCTGGGCCTCACCGGACGCATGAAGCTGGTGCTGCAATTTCTGGCCGCCGGATTTGTGGGCGTGGCGCTGGTCACTTTGACCGCGACGCGCCAGTATTCCACGCACCTGATGGTGCCTTTCTTCAAGCAGTTCCGTCCTGACCTGGTGATTGAGACTTTCCGCCACTATCCGCATGTGTGGTGGCTGGCGTTTATTCCGTTTGTCCTGTTCGTGATGCTGGTGCTGGTGGGATCAAGCAATGCCGTGAACCTCACAGACGGGCTTGACGGGCTGGCCATCGGCTGCACGGTAATTGCCGCCGGAGCGCTCACGATCCTTACTTATCTCAGCGGGCACGTCGTCTTTTCTGAATATCTGGAGCTGCAAAAGATGCCGCAGGTGGCGGAGGTGACGGTCTTCTGCGGGGCCATGGTGGGGTCGAGCATCGGGTTCCTCTGGTACAACGCGCATCCGGCAGAAATCTTTATGGGCGACGTAGGCTCGCTGGCGCTGGGCGGCGCCATCGGCACCGTGGCCGTGATCATCAAGCAGGAGCTGCTGCTGCCGTTTATTGGCGGAATTTTTGTGCTGGAAGCGCTTTCGGTGATCATCCAGGTGGCTTCTTATAAGCTGCGCAAAAAGCGCGTGTTCAAGATGGCGCCGCTGCACCACCACTTTGAGCTGGCCGGATGGTCGGAATCCAAGATCATTATCCGGTTCTGGATTCTGGCGCTGATCTTTGCGCTCTTTGCGCTTACGACCTTGAAGTTGCGCTAACGCGCACATCCCATACTCTTCCGCTTGCGCAATGCGAATTTCATGGCACAATGGGATTTCAGATGGAGTTGAAGAACAAAAGAGTTCTGGTGGTGGGACTGGGACGCTCCGGCGTGTCGTCGGCCATTTTTTTGCAGGAGCACGGCGCCAAGGTGATTGTTTCCGACTCCAAGGCCGAAGCGCAGTTACAGAAAGAAGTGCCCGCGCTGCTGGATCGCGGCATATCAATTGAGACCGGCAGCCACGGCGAACGCACCTTTCGCGACCAGGACCTGATCGTCGTGAGCCCGGGCGTTCCTTCTGACCAGCCGCAGTTGCAGCACGCGCGCACGCTGGGAATTCCGGTGATTGGTGAAGTTGAGCTGGCGTTTCGATTTCTGAAGGGCAAAGTGCTGGCGATTACCGGCTCCAACGGCAAGACCACCACCACGACGCTGGTGGGAGAGATACTGGCCAAGAGCGGAAAGAAGACGCTGGTGGGCGGAAACATTGGCACGCCGGTGATTTCGCTGGCCGGACAGTCAACGCCGGACACCATGGTGGTTCTGGAAGTTTCAAGCTTTCAGCTGGAAAGCATCGAACAGTTCTGCCCGTGGATTGCGGCGATCCTGAACATCACGCCGGACCATCTGGATCGCCACCACACGTTTGAGGCGTATGTCGCTGCGAAAGCGCAGAATATTTGAGAAGCAGCAATCAACTGATTTTGCGGTGCTGAATGCCGATGATCCAACCTGCGTTGCGCTGAAAGATAAAGTCAAAGGCACGCTGCTGTGGTTCAGCCGCAAGCAGCGCGTGGAAAATGGCGCGTTCCTGCAAGGCGACCAGATCATCTTTCGCCAGAACGGGCAGGAGCAGCCGGTGCTCAGCCGGGCTGATATTCAGTTGAAGGGCGAACACAATCTGGAGAACGTGCTGGCCGCTGTCGCTATGACCATGGTTGCGGGCTGCACGCCGCAGCAGGTGCGGCAGGCAGTAAAGGAATTTCGCGCCGTGGAGCACCGGCTGGAACTGGTCGCGACCATCAATGGCGTTACCTTCTATAACGATTCCAAAGCCACGAACGTTGATGCCACGGTAAAAGCGCTGGAATCTTTTCCGGCGAACATCCACATTATTCTTGGCGGCAAAGATAAAGGCAGTGACTACACGGTGCTGAATCCGCTGCTGCGCGAGCGGGTGAAGCGCGCCTACCTGATTGGCGCGGCGTCGGACAAGATTGCTTCGCACCTGCAGAACTCGACTTCTATTGTGCGCTCCGGCACGCTGGAGCGCGCGGTGCACCAGGCTTTTGACTCGGCCAAGCCCGGCGACGTGGTGCTGCTGGCGCCGGCATGCGCCAGCTTTGACCAGTTTGAAAATTACGAGCATCGCGGGCGCGTCTTTAAAGAACTTGTCCAGTCACTTACTCCGGTTGCAACGGGAGAACAGGTCCTAGTGGCAAAAAGAGTGGGCGTTGACAAATGGATGTTCGGCTCAACTCTGTTGCTGGTTGTGCTGGGCGTGCTGA
>CAWHQH010000021.1:0-28630 GCA_963831465.1 Terriglobia bacterium
GCTCAAAGCGTCCGACTCGATCTGCCCGCGCGTCAGTAAATGCGCCTTTCACGTGCCCAAACAGCTCGCTCTCAAACGTACCTTCCGGCAGGCCGCCGGTGTTTACTGTAATCATCGGCCGACCGCTGCGTGAAGAAAGCACATGCAGCGTCTGCGCCACAACTTCTTTGCCTGTGCCATGCTCGCCGGTAATCAAAACGTTGGCGTCACTTGGCCCAATGCGGCTCAGCAACGTCAGCAGCGGCTCCATCGCTTTCGATTCCGCAATGAACACCGGACGATTCTGCGCGCGCAGCAAACTGTTTTCCGCTTCCAGCCGTTCCGCGCGCCGCATGATGCGATACAGATCCACCTGCGTGCGAATAATGCTCAGCAATCGATGGTTGTCCCACGGCTTCTGGATAAAGTCTCGCGCGCCGCGCCGCATGGCCTCGACGGCAAGTTCAACGCTGCCCCATGCGGTCATTACTACGATTGGCAATTTGCTGTCCGCCTGCTGCACCCGCGACAGCAGGTCAATGCCTTCCTGGCCGGAGGTGGTATCGCGCTGGTAGTTCAGGTCCATCAGCAGGATGTCGAATTCGTTGCTCTGCACCGCTTCCAGCGCAGAAGCGGGACTGCTCACCGTTTCCGTCGCAAAGCCTTCCGCCTTCAGCAGCAAACGCAGCGCTTCGCGAACATCGGCCTGATCGTCGGCAATTAAAATGCGCACCGGCTCTGACCTGGTGGCTGTGGTGCTCACGAATTCCTGCGCTTTAGTCGACACCAAACTTCTCCTGCTTGCTTAAGCCGTGGCGCTGCCTGGATGCACAGCCGAGTCTTCCACAATCCATCCGTCTTTAAGCTGGATGATGCGACTGCCGAACGATGCATTCGACTCCGAGTGGGTGACCTGAATGATCGTAGTTCCCTGCTGGTTCAATTTGCGGAACAGCTCCATAATCTCTTTGGCTTGCCCGGAATGCAGGTTGCCGGTAGGCTCGTCGGCCAGAATCAGCTTAGGATTTCCCGCAACGGCGCGCGCAACGCCCACCAATTGCTGCTGTCCGCCAGAAAGCTGGTTGGGATAAAGGTCTTTCTTGCCGACAATCTGGAACCGATCCAGAATATCCGCCACCATAGACGCACGCTGCGCCCGCGGAATATCGCGGTAAGAAAGCGGCACATCAATATTTTCCTGGACAGTAAGATTGTCCAGCAGGTGATAACTCTGGAACACAAAGCCAACGTATCTCCGATTCAGTTCAGCGCGCTTCTTGCGATCAAGCTTGTGCACTAGCTGTTCCGCAAAAACGTATTCGCCAGCCCAGCCGTCATCCAGCATGCCCACGATGCTCAGCAGCGTGGTCTTCCCCGCGCCGGAAGGGCCCATGATGGTGACAAACTCGCCCTCTTTTATATCCACATTGATGCGGCGCAGCAGCCACACCGTGCCCGCTGGGCTTTTGATAGTTTTCTCAACGTTCCTGAATTGAATCATGTGTCCTTTATCCAAACTTCCTGGGATCAGCAAACAGCGCTCTCGATTGCTCGTCTATCTCGCTGACGATTTGGTATTGAGTAATTTGGTAAATGAGCAAATTCCATCGTGAGCTTACGGAGAGCTTATGCAAACCTGCTCGTCCCCGCAGTCGCCCGCGTCGACTTTATCAATTCCCAAATTACCTATTTACCAAATTGCCCCTCTTATTTTCTCATGAGCGCCAAGCCGCCATTCTGCTCAATATCGTATTGCCTACTCATGCCGCAGCGCTATCATTGGATCCACGTTTGCCGCCCGGCGCGCCGGGATGTAACACGCCAGCGCCGCCACTGCGCCCAGCAGAGCGGCAATCGCAAAAAATGTCGCCGGATCATGCTGGCTCACGCCGTATAAAAATTTGGGCAGCAAATTTGTCAGTCCAAATGCCAGAGCTGCGCCCACGCACAGCCCAACCAGGGTGAGCTTGGCGCCTTCCCATAGCACCACGTTCAGAATATTTTTCTGGCTCGCGCCCAGCGCCAGGCGGATGCCCATCTCGCGCGTGCGTTGGTTCACCCAGAAAGAAAGCACGCCGTAAATCCCGATAGCGGCCAATATCAGCGCGAATGCTGCAAAAATGGTTATCAGGAACATCAGCGTGCGATAAGAAGTCAAAGATTTAGAAATAAGCTGGTCCATCGTGGCCACTTCGCCGACCGGCTGGCTTGAGTCCATGCCTGTAACAATACTGCGCAGTTGTTGCACCGCAGGTCCCGCAGCGCCCTTGCTGCGGATCACCAGATATCTGCCCGTAATGGGCACGTGGTAGCGCTGGTGCTGGTCAAACGGTACCAGAAGCTCGCCTTGAAGCCACTCTTCTCCGGAATGCCTTACATCTGCCACTACGCCTACAATGGTGAACCACGGATTCTGGTCGCTGGCCAGGTCTCTGGCCTTCCCCAAACGGACCCGCGTGCCGATCGGATTTTTGCCGTGAAGCGAGACATCGACGAACTGCTTGCTGACCAATGCCACCGGCGTGCTGCTGTCATTATCAGAGTGCGTAAAGTTTCTTCCCTCGATCAGGGGGATCTTCATCGTGCCAAGGTATTCGGGACTAATGTAGTGCAGGCGCGTATATTTTTCTTCGTGTGGTCCAGGAAATGGCTCGCCCTCCACAAGGAACCCATAGCCCCAGTTCACGCCGGAAAATTCCAGCGGCATGGTAACAGCCGCAGACTCAATCCCAGGCGCGTTTCGTAGCTTTTCAACTAGGTTGTCAAAAAACAAGTCTAGCTCCGGCTGGGTATGGTATTTGTTGATCGGAAGCGGGATTCCAGCAGTCACGATGCCGTGATTTTGAAAGCCTGTATCAAGACGGACGAGCCTTACAAAGCTCTGTATAAGCAATCCTGCGCCTACCAGCAGCACCAGGGAAAGCGCCAGCTCGCTCACCACAAGAATATTCTTTGTTCTCTGGCGACCGGAGCTTGTTGCCCTGGGTATCGCCTGCTGCAATGGGCCGCGAAAGCGAGAGATATGCCATGCCGGCACAAGACCAAAGACAATCCCGGTCAGGACTGAAAGGCCCAAGGTAAATGCCGCGACTCTTCCATCAAGATGAATTTCCTGAACGCGAATAAAAGCATCAGGAGCAGCAGCCAGAAGCGCGCGCACTCCCGCGGAAGCCAGCAGCAATCCCAGCACTCCGCCGCAACTATTCAGCAGAGCACTTTCTGTCAGCACCTGACGGAAGAGACGCAAGCGCGATGCGCCCAATGACACTCGCACAGTCATCTCGCTTTGCCGTGAAGCCGCGCGCGCCAGCAGAAGATTGGCAACGTTGGCGCACGCAATCAGCAGCACCAGTCCCACAGCGGCAAGCAGTACCATGAGCCAGGAACGCATGCCGCCCACCGTAACTTCATAGAGCGAGTGCACGGTTGCTTGTTTTTCGTAATCAATATTCGGGTAGGCTTTGGCCAGCCGCGCAGAGATCAGGTCCATGTCAGACTGCGCTTGCTGCATGGTGATTCCCGGCTTCAGCCGCGCGATTGCATACACCCCGTTATGTTTGGCGCGATCCTGGTTTTCAACGCTATTAGCGGTCAGCCCAATGGGAACAAAAACTTCCGGCTCTCCATCGAACAAAAACTTAAAATCTGCCGGCATCACTCCCACAACGGCATAGCTGTGATCATCCAGTTGAAGATTGCTGGTTAAAACGTTTGCATCGCCGCCAAGCTGCTGCTGCCAGAATTTGTAGCTGATCAAAGCCACAGGCGTTGCGCCTGGCTTGTCGTCAGAAGGCAGAATGCTGCGCCCCATCTGCGGCTTCACTCCCAGCGCCGGCAAAAAGCCGCTGGCGATATATGTGCCGGGAATAAGCGTCGCGTCTCCGTGACCGGTCAGGACAAATGAAGCGCCCTTAGTAGAACCTATATTTTCAAAGACGTGATTCTGAGCGGCCCAGTCAACATAATTTGGGTAGCCGATGCTGGAGAGCGCGTTTCCTTCATTGAGGTAAACCAGCCGGTCCGGCTCAGAATACGGCAGCGGCTGCAACAGGACCGCATTCACCACTGTGAAGATCGCTGAGTTTGCGCCGATGCCCAATGCCAATGTGAGCACCGCAACTGATGCAAAGCCCGGATTTCTCCGCAGCATGCGCAACCCATAACGAACGTCTTGAAAGAGAGTTCCCATCGTTATTCATACCGCAGTGCAATCATCGGATCCACTTTTGTGGCCCGCCGCGCCGGGAGGTAGCTGGCTAGCAACGTGATCGCCAGAAGCACTGCAATCACCAGCAGCATGGAAACCGGATCGGTCGCTTTCAAGCCAAACAGCATCGAAGAAAAAAGCCTGCTCGCCAATATTGCTGACGGAATTCCTATGACCACTCCCAGCAACACAAGCTTTCCTGCTTCCCGCAAAATCATTTTCAGCACACTGCCACGCTGCGCGCCCAGGGCCATTCGCACGCCGATTTCGCGGGTCCGTCCCGCTACTGAGTATGAGAGGACCCCGTACAATCCAATCGCGGCCAAAAGCAGCGCCAGACCGGCAAAAAAACTGGAGAGCCGCGCGATGAGTATCTGGTCACTGATAGCTCGGTCTGTCAGTTCGTTGAGCGCCCGAACACTATTTACGGGAATATTCGCGTCCAAATTCTTGATCTGCTTGCGCGCGGTTTCAGCCACGGCAACAGGATTTCCCACCGTCCTGATCATAAAGTTGACCACCGGAAGCGGGCCCAGGGCTTGCGAAAGCGGTAAGTAAAACCTTCGATCCACGCTGCCTTTGAGCTTGTGGTCACGCGCATCACGTGCAACTCCCACAATTTCTACTGGGCCCTTCGATCCCGGATCATCAACAACGAATTTTCTGCCGATTGGATTCGCTTTGCCAAAATAAAACTTCGCCATCGTCTCATTGATTACGGTGACTCGCGCAGAAGTCTCCGTGTCCTGGGGACCAATATCACGGCCCAGAAGCATTGGAATTCCCACCGCATGGAAATAGTTCGGGCCTACATCGTCGAACGCGGCTATCAGGTCAGCGTCTTTCTTTGGGGTGTACCCTTCTACCTTAATGGTGTTTCCGGATTCGCTTCCGCTGAACAACCCATTCTTTGAACTCGTAACCGCGCGAACTCCCGGCAGATTGCCAATCTGCTCCGCCAGTTGATTAACAAAGCTCGCGGTCCGGGCGTTGTCATAGCCCGCTGACAGTGGATCGGTGGAGACTACCAACAGGTGCTCGCGGTTATAACCCAGGTCAACATTGCGAATATTTTGCAGGCTATGCACCAGCAGCCCGGCAACAAACAGCACCAGCAGTGACACGGCAACCTGTCCTGTTACCAGTAATTTTCCCCAGTTCCAGCCGGCATTGGCGCTGCTTCCATTTTGTGAGCCGGATTTCAGCGTCAAAGCCACAGCCACGCGACGTGACCGCAATGCGGGTATCAGGCCAAACAGTACGCCGGTAAGCAGGCACACTGCGGCGGTAAAGAGAAATACCCGCAGATCGGGCGAAGCTTCCAGCTCTTTGTTCCCGCTGAGCTTCAAAAGCGCATCCGTGCCCCAACGCGCCAGCAACAGTCCCAGCGCTCCACCTGCAAACGCCAGAAGAATGCTTTCCGTCAAAAGCTGGCGAACGATGCGGCCCGGAGCGGCTCCAATCGCCACTCTCACGGCAAATTCTTTTCTGCGCGAAGAAGCTCGCGCCAGCAGCAGGTTGGCCACGTTAACGCATGCAATAACCAGGACCAGCCCCACAATCACCATCATCAACAGCAGCGGTTGCTGGAAGTCGCCACGCAGATCAGAGAAACCACCTCCGCCTGCGCTCACCGGGACCTTGGCTGCCTTCAGATTGTCAAGATCGTCCTTGGAAAGTTTTGCTTTCAGCAGTCCACTGACTAACTGCTGAAGTAGCAGGTTCAAGTTCGCCGCGGCATTCTCCACCGTCACTCCCGGCTTCAGGCGGGCAATCACGTGCAGCCAGCTTGCGTTGTAGTCCTCCAGCCATTTGCGGCCGCTGATCACTTGCTCCTGCATTGTCATTGGAACCCAGAGATCTTGCGCATCGCCCACTGTATCGCCGTAAAATCCCGGCGGCGCAACGCCTATCACTGTGAATGGATAGTTGTTGATACGCAACGTCTTGCCAACAACGCTGGGATTTTCACCCAGCTTATTTTTCCAAAAGCCGTAACTCACCACTGCCACCGGATGGGCACCCGACCCAGAATCGTCATCCGGTGTAATCACGCGTCCGTAAAGCGCGTTCACGCCCAGCACTGAAAAATAATTACCGCTGACCAAAACGCCGGTAGCATTACCGGAAATTTCCCCGATGGAATCGCCGGTCACGCGCAGCCGATGCGCTTCACCGGAAGCCAGCATTCCACTGAAGACACTGTTTCCGTCTCGGAAATCGCGATACAACGGATACGAAAATACGCTTACTCCCGGATCGCCCATCCTGCGGGAATGGACTTCAGTAGGGTCGCCCACAACCACCAGCTCTCCGGGATTTTTCACCGGCAGCATCTTGAGCATCACCGCGTTTTCCAGGCTAAAGATGGCGGTGTTCGCGCCAATGCCGAGCGCCAGCGTCAGCACCGCAACAGCAGTGAAACCAGGATTTTTGCGCAGCATGCGCAGGGCATATCGGAGGTCTTGGAGGAAGGTTCCCATGAATTCACCAGCTCACCGGATCAAGTATGAAAAGACAAATCTGAAGGTCGCGCCCCATACATCTCGCGGGACCCGGAAACCGATGGGACAGGTATCACCACCTGCTCCTCACATCATTCATCGAAATCAAGTGCCTGTCAGATCTCGTTGCTGGTAGCTCCAGTATCGTGCAGCGCGCCCAGTGCCCACGCGGCATTCTTGCGCGCCTCTGCCTGCGGAGAATTCTTCAAAACACGAATCAGCGGTTCAACGGAAGGATGTCCAATGTTAACCAGGGCGGCGGCCACTTCTTCGCCCAGCGTCATTTTCTCCAGCGGACGCTGGCGGTACTGCTTGGCATCAACTTCAGTGGCGTCACCCAAAAATTCCAGGAGTGAATCAACGGCTCCGGCCGCAGCCGACTTCTGTTGTCCAAACCAGTATGCGGCTGCTGCTTTCTGCTGTGGCCTTCCCGAGCGAAGCACTGAAAGATGGCGCGCAAAGGCCTCGGTATCGCCACCGCCGGAAACGGGTGTGCCCCTCTTGGGACCAAATCCGGTAAGAAGGAATAAGAGCATTCCTACACAGAGGGCAAAGCCTGCTTTCTTCACTTCACGCATACCCAACTCCTTGTCTTAGGGCAGCGGCGCCGATCGCCGAAAGTTTTACTTGCTTTCCTGTGCCTTGAAACC
Source organism: Terriglobia bacterium (assembly GCA_963831465.1). Classification (GTDB taxonomy): domain Bacteria; phylum Acidobacteriota; class Terriglobia; order Terriglobales; family Acidobacteriaceae; genus Angelobacter. The sequence goes on from CAWHQH010000021.1 coordinate 7,341, forward strand.
GTGGCACCCGAGGAGAGTGCGCACGTTTTGTGCCGAAATGACACCCAACCATAACCCATTGAAAACATTTATGATAGCAGAATACAAGTGCCATTCGATCCGCCATTTGGCTGTTCGCTAACGTAATGGGCTGTTCGGAATCGAACACTGATTAAAGACGCTCACGGACGCCGTAAAGTTCCTTAATTTGCTTGCTTGGGACCAAACAAAACATGGAGGCGCGCTGTGCACACCCAAGACCGGTCTGAGAATTCACGCAGCAATTGCACTTAGATCGCGTGACCTCCGAGCTCATTAAACGTGCCCTTTTGTCGGCTGAATTTGACGATACGCACTATACGTGCTACACGTAAGATACGTGAAAGTGGAAATGGAGGTTACTTGTGGCAGCTTCGCGAGACGGGGGAAAACAGAATGTAACCATAAGTTTGAGCCGGAAAGTGCTCAAAAAAGCCAAGATTCTCGCCGCTCGGCGTGAGACTTCGATCAGCGGTCTCCTGGCCCAGGAAATCGAGTTCCTTGTAAGTAAGGATGAAGCATACGAACGTGCCGAACGCCAAGCATTGGTGTTTCTCGATCAAGCCTTTCATCTGGGTGGTGTAATTCGAGCGAACCGGGACGAACTGCATGAACGATAGGACATTCATCGACACAAATGTGCTGATTTACGCCCACGATGTGGATGCCAAAGCCAAGCATGAGGCCGCGAAGAGGATACTGCGTGAGCTTTGGAGTGAACGGACTGGTGTCTTGAGCACGCAGGTGCTTCAGGAATTCTACGTAAACGTCACGCGAAAAATCCCCAATCCACTCTCCAAAGACTTGGCCCGCACGGTCGTGAACAACTACGCAATTTGGTGCGTGGATACCACGCCTGCTGAAATTTCTATGGCATTCCAGATCGAGGATGCGTCCAGGATCGGATTCTGGGACGCTCTGATTGTCGCTTCCGCTCTTAAGAGTGGCGCCGTCCGAATCCTTTCCGAAGATCTAAACGCAGGACAGATGATATCGGGTATTTTTATTGAGAACCCTTTCACCAGCCCACACTGACCTTCCCTGTCCTGTGATATGGTTCGCTTCGCACTACTTCTAAAGGACGACTGTGGCTTACCTTCAATTTCTGGGCGCTGCCGGCACCGTTACCGGATCGAAACACCTCATCAATACGCGCAAAGATTCTTCCCATGAGCCGGGCATGCAGGTGCTTGTCGACTGCGGTCTTTTTCAGGGCAAAAAGGAATGGAGGTCGCGCAACTGGGAAGATACTCCTGTTCCCGCGCGCGATATCGATGCCGTAATTCTGACGCATGCCCATCTTGACCATTGCGGCTGGATTCCACGGCTGGTCAAAGAAGGCTTTAGCGGGCCAATTTACGCCACACCTCCCACCATTGATCTGTGCTCCGTCATATTGGCTGACTCCGGCCATCTTCAGGAAGAAGAGGCGCGCTTCCACAACAAGAGAAACTCTTCCAAACATCATCCAGCCCTGCCGCTGTACACGTTGCAGGACGCTGAAGACTGCATGCGATTGTTCCGTCCGATTTCATTTCACGAAACGTTGCAAATCGATCCCAAACTTGGCTTTCGGTTTGTCCACGCCGGCCATATCCTTGGGTCTAGTATGGTCGAGCTTTCCCTGGGCGATACGACAACAGCACGCCAACTGCTCTTCACCGGAGATATAGGCCGCGTGCCGATCCAGCCCTCCACTCCAGGCCGCGTGGTGCACGTCGGGCCGGAACGAAATGAAGATCCGGAAATCCTGGTGATGGAATCCACTTACGGCAATCGTGCCCATCCGCATGACGATGTACGTCCGCATCTTGCGGAAATCATTTCCCGCACCGTGCAGCGCGGCGGCTCTGTAGTGGTTCCGGCATTTGCTGTAGAGCGCACGCAGAAATTCTTGTTCCTGATCAAAGCGCTTATCGAATCGAACCAGATTCCTCGCGTGCCTGTCTTCGTTGATAGTCCTATGGCCATTAAAGCTGTAGAAATCTTTATGAAGTATGAGGATGAATTCAATGAAGAAGCGAAACAGCTCGTTCGGAAATATGGCTCGCCGCTGAACTGGCAAGGGTTCCACTTTGCTCCCAAACAGGAAGATTCGCGGAAGATCAATGAAATACGCTATCCCTGCATCATCGTTTCCTCCAGCGGAATGGTGACTGGCGGACGCATCCTTCACCACTTGCTGTTGCGGCTGCCCGATCCCCGCAACCAGGTGCTATTCATTGGATTTCAAGCGCCTGGCACGCGCGGCGAGATCATCAAGAGCGGAGCAAAGTCGGTGCGTATTTTCTCTGAAGCTGTTCCCATCCGCGCCCAGGTGGCCGCGCTGGAACAATTCAGCGACCACGCCGATACTGAAGAGCTTCTCGGCTGGCTGCGAACGTTTAAAGCGCCGCCGAAGAAAACTTTTCTGGTCCACGGTGAGCCGGAAGCGGCGTCGCGTCTTCAACAGGCCATCGTCACCTCCTTAGGCTGGAACGTGAATGTTGCGCATTGGCTGGAAAAAGTGCCTCTCGGGTGACGCGAACCAAGACTTAAAAAATGTATCGCTAAAGACACAACGCCGTTCCGTCCCCAACAATCAGAGTAGAAGGAAGATTATGCGCATGACTTGCAATTTCCCCCGCATGCAGGCGCTCAGGATCGGATTCGTACTGCTCGCCGCATCCTTGAGCGTCTCTCTAACCGCGCAACCAGCTCGCATCCACAGCAGCGGACCACAAGCCAACCTGCGTATTGAGGTTAAAGTTGTTCCTGTCGTCGCCGTTCACCACCATGACAAAGACGGAAACAAGGACAAAGATAAAGACGGAGATCGTGAAGACGGGGCAGTCTCTTACAACCTGAATCCGCAGCATGAAGAATTCTCTGTGACGGAAGAAATACGCCCCATGCTAATGGGCTCAGGGGATCACATTACCGGGCAAGAGCAGGTAAGGACCATCACCGTGGTCCCAAAGTAAGCTTCAAGTAATCGCTAAATGCAGTTCGCAGTAAAGCTTGGGTTTACTGCTTCGGGGCGTCCACCAGATACGGGGCCAGATCAGGATTGCTGATCACGATGGTCGCACCCTGCACCTGGATTGGCTCCGGCGGCAATTTAACCTGGCCAGCGGGGACTTTCATCCCCGGTGGCAATTCTTTGATCGGAACTAATGTCACGGTCAGATCACCTGCAGGCAGATCGCGCAGCAGGAAGTTCCCCAGAGCATCCGTCTTAACCACGGTATGTCCAGCCGTGATCTGCACTCCGCCTAAGGCCACTAGGTTGTACTCGCCGGCGATCGTCGGCCCGCTGGTGCCTTGCTGGAAACGCCCAGATTGCTGGCCCGCTCTTCCACCTGCCTGCCCGCCACGCTGGCTGCGTACTGATCCGGGAGGCATTCCGCCAATCTTCAGCTTGCCGTTGTCTGCAGGCTGGACAGTAGACTCCGCCAGAACTTTTACAAACACTCTTCCCGCAATTGAGCGCATGGCCCGCGCGGGGATATTTTCTAACACGGTGGAAACCGGCGTTACGTGTAGAGTAAAAGTATCTTCAGGCAGAGAATAATTCGCCGGCAATGTACTCGCATCCACGGTGATTCGGTAATCACCCGGAGGCACATCATCAACTTCAAAGTCGCCGGTGTCTTGCGCAACAATGTTGCGGTGCGTCTTGCCATCGTCCAGCGTCAGATGTACTCCAGACAAGCCTTTAGCATCGGGCGTTCGGTTGCCCTCGAGATTTAGATCGTTGAATACGCTTCCGGTGACCCGGGCAAAATCGACGATGCCAAAATTCACCATTCCGATCTTCTGCCGAATCAGATCCACAGACGCCTGGTTCTTGGTCGTCATGCGCACGGGCCCGGCAAACTGCGTCAGCGACAGCGACACCGTATGCTCGCCCTGCGTGACGTCAGTAAACTTGTAGCGGCCCTGCTCGTCCGTTTCTGCAATCTGGCCGTCATCCAGGCGAACGCGCGTGCCAACGAGTCCCTGCTCGCCAAAGTTAAACGTGCCGTTCACATTGTTGTCGCGGAAGACGCGGCCTTCAATCAACCGTCCAGCTTTGCGCGTGGGGATAATCGCTCCCGGCATGGCGCTAAACCGCTTGGTAAAGCCAAAATACATCAACGTGGTCCGCTGGACCGTAGTGGCCGTATTGCCCAGCACCCAGATGTTCGTTAGTCCGGAATTGAAATCGAACGATGGACGCATCTGATAAGCCAGCGAGTACCCGACATACGGTGTCCAGGAATCTGTCTTGCCGTTGGAGGCGCGCGCAAATGCAAAATTCGGATTCACGCTTAGCTTCTTCCCTATGCGCAGCTGCGCCGAAGCGGAAATCGACGTATTGATCGGCACCTGCGAGTCCAGCAGCGCCTTGACCTCCGGCGGCACATTATTAGATTGCACGAATGAAATGGGGTCCTGCAAAAAGAGTTGCTGCAACGCCGGAGATAAAAGCTCAAGCTCAGATCCCAGCTTCTTCACCAGCGACGGGTTGCGGCGGTCATGCTCAACCCCTACCGTCATGCTTCCGCCCTTGATCAGGAAGGTGACGTTATCACGCAGGGCAAACTCATCTTCTGAGCTAAGCTGCAATGGGTCCTGCACTGAGCCGACCGTGAACTGAGCGGCATTGGAAATTTTCGGCGTCAGTTGATGTCGCCAGTTGGTATCAAAACGGTTTCCGTCGGTGGACTGATTCGCAAAACCGCCGTCATTATGGCTGAACGTATAGCTGAAGCTAACATCATCTTTCGGATTGATGCGCCAGGAGATCGCCGGCGAAAGATAGTCCGAGCTGCCGGCGTGCAGAATATTCCCGAACGATTGAGTAATGGTGTGCTGATAATAGACGGACTCACTAAAGCGTTCGCTGGCGCTGACCGTAAGCCCCGCTTTGGCTGAGGTTGTGCCGGAAAAGAGCGACTGCACGCGATTGAGCGGAAACAGCAGTGACGATGCGCCTCCCGCGGCAAAGAATGTGAAGCGATGGCTGATGTAGTCAACTTCACCGCGTCCCATTCCTCCATGCGTGCTTACGCCGCCCGTGCCTTGGATATTCCATTTGTCGCTGGCCTGATAGTTAAAGCCGCCAGTCTGCATCCAGTCATCTTGCCTGCCGCCGGTTGGATTCAGAAAATCGACTGGAGAATTAATGTAACTGGTTGTAGCAAACAGATTGAGCTTCTTCGTCTGCTTGCGCTGGAAAGAAAAGCCGCCAATGTCGCGCGTAGACCCCAGCGTGAGGAAATAAAACGGAATCGTGGAGCCGCCAAAAAACATGTACTGGTTGTCGCCATGCCGGAGGGTAACGCCCGCGCCGCGCAGCTCCACTGAATCGGAATAAGCGAAAGGACTCAGGTGGCGTTCATAGCCGTTGTCAGTGAGGCTCACTAGGTTATCGAGCAGGCTCACGTCGATGCCGGGGCTGCGATAATCAATGCTTCCATGCCGGATGTTGAAAGCGTGGCCACCCTGGATATCATTGTCCTCAACCTGAGTAGAAACGGTCAGGCGTCCCTGGCTTCCGGCCAGCTGCGTCCAGTTGAAGTCGTTCACGACCGATGTAGTCGTCTGTCCGCCGGCATTGGCGATCTGCACAGCGGAGCCAAAACTTCCCTGCGCCATCTCTCCCTGGCGGCGAAGCTGCGCCGGTGAAATTGTGACCTGCGGTCGCGGCACCACCCGCACGCGGATACTCACCGGTTTGTCATTCAGATAGCCCAGCAACACAGTCTCACCGCGTGCGAGACCAAAGATTTGGATGCCGTCGCCAGTGCTTTCCACTCGAGCAATTTCCTGGTCAAGCACAATCATGTTGCTCAGCTCAGGAGTAGTAATCGTTCTTGACCACTGCCAATAGACTTCCACCAGAGAAGGCAAACCATTTCCGTCAGCAGATCGCGCGGCAGCCGCTGGCGCCAGCGCACACAACAAAAGCAGGCTGCTCAGTAGCCCCGCAATCGCCGTTATGTGCCGTTGCAATTTCAAACTCTCAATACCTACTCTGCTACGTTGAAGGGAATCTGCTGTGTTTCAATTCGATCTTCGCCGTATGCCACTGTGAGCACGGCGGTGTAACTTCCCGCGGGCAACTTCCCTGCCCAATCCACATGCATGGAATTTTTCTGTCCGGGAAGAAAGCGCTTTTCTGGGCTTTCGGCTTTTGCCACAAGCTTGCGGCTGGCATCCAGCACCGCAACGCGCGCTACAGGAAACACGTGCGTGTTGCTCGCATTTAGAAGGTCAAAATCCACGCTCAGCCCGTGCGTATCCGCCGGCGGAGTTACTTTCACGTTGGTGAGTTCGATCTTGTATTCGTCGGTTCCTTCCGCGCGCAATAACACCAGGCAGCCAATGCGCATGCTGGTGAAAACGCCCTTGCCATCATTTTTTGGAAACGAAAGCTGCGGTTTGGACGTAACAAAAAGCACCGCGTAATAGCCGCCCTTTGCGTCCGAAGGCGGCGTGACAATTGCTTTCATCTTCTGCGTGCCGTGCGCGCCAACTTCAAAATGGTCGGGCACAAACTGTATCCAGTTGGCGGCGGAACGCGGCGAGGTTCCGGGCGACGAAAAGACCTTTTCATTCTTCTCGTCGTACCAAAAATCCGTAATCTCAACGTGCATGTCAACGGCGGTGTCGCCGGAATTCACCGTGGAAAGATCAAACTGGAAAGGAACACCGGGCTTGAATGTTTCCACCACCTGGGCCGGCGCCAATCCCAGCGATTGCGCATTGGCATGCCCTCCCAGAGCAGCCAGGCAGGCCAGCCCGCATAGCAGGCGGCACAGCATTTCGGGGGTTCGATTCATCCTCATCATTGCTTATGGCACCGTCATCGTAAAAGTCAGTGTGGCGGAATCGCTTCCCTGGAAGGCTGTTGCACCGTTCGTGTTGGAAACAAATAAGCCTAGAAACCGAGTAATGGAGCTGCGATTGGCGGCCGTATTGGTAATTTGCGTGGCGGTCCCGGCTGTAGTTCCGATGTTGTTATAAGGACCGGCGCTCGCGGCGGCATCGCGCAATATCAAAATGGTCGGATGGGCAAAGGTAGTGTTGACAAAAGTCTTGATCGTGGCCGTAGTTGATCTAAAGGCGCTAAAAGCCGGCTGTAAGAGATAAGGCGTGGAATAAACCACACCCCCGGCAGCAGCTACAGTCGTCAATCCCGCGCCCGGAGAGAAACCGAGTCCATTCACCCTGCCAAAGTTCATGGAAAAATCAGTGCCGGGCGTGATTGTGAGTCCGCCAGCGGCGGTTGCCAGAGTCAGTCGGACGGCGCTTTGGACGGTCTCACCAACTGGCGTATCCAGCCGGATCTCAGCGGTCGCAAAATTCTTGTTGTTTGTCGTGTCTGTAGCGGTCAGAGTGATGCGCGCCGTATCAACTCCGGTAAATGACCCGGCGCCGTTATTGTCCGGTACAAAAATTGCCAGACCTGCTGTAACAGTCTGATTGTTGATGCCTGGCGCTGCAATCACTGTGGTCGGGGCTCCGGCAGTAATTGACATCGCAGAGAAATTCCCTGACGCATTGCAGGTTGAACTGCTGGGGCAACTCTGCATGATGAGCGCGGTGGGGTGCGTGAAATTGGAATTTACAAACGCCGTTACCGCCCCTTGATGAGGATTGGGCAGTCCGGAAATATTTATCTGATAGTGAGTGATGTAGAGTGCGCCGTTGTTGAGAGGGATTACTGTAACACCCGCGCCGGGTGTCCCTATGCCCAGGGCATTCATTGTGCCGAACTGGCCGGCGAGTGTCCCGCCACCGCCAGCCGCGAAGGCAATGCCGCCCGGAGCCGCTGAAACGGTAAGAACCCCTTGCTGGGCCACGACCGGCTTGGTAAGTGCAATTGCAGCAACAGCCAGAATGATGAGTGCTGAGAGCTGCCTTCCAAACGACGCACCACACACCTTCTCGCCGGACTTGACGACGGGGAGGTGTGTGCGTCGAAGGTCTTCATGCTCTAAAACTCTCATCATCCCTAATTGCAGGACAGGGTGACTGCGGCAACTCGAAAGCAGCCTGGCAGACTACTGAACTGTCAGAGTAAAGGTCACAGTAGCCGACTTTGCGCCCGTTACGCCCGCGCCGTTAACTGGGGTTACGGCCACACCGATGAAACGAGTTTGCGCTACACCGCTGACCGCGTTAGTCACGATGGTGTCAGTTGTTGCCGTGCTCACTGCCGTAAAGTCTGTCGCGGCGGCGGGAACGGTGCTGGAGTTCGCTGAGTCACGCACGATCAAAAGATTGTTCGGCGCGGCAAAATCAGTGGTCACCTGAGCAGTGATGGTGTTATTGCTCGTGGTCTGGCTGGTGAACACCGGGTTCAGGTTGTAGTCTGACCAGTAAATTGCGTTGGTGGTTCCCGGCGTTGTGGGAGCAAACTTGTTGCAGTTTCCTGCATTGATGCCCAGTGCGTCCACGGTGCCGAAGTTCATGGTGTAATCCGGCGTGCCGCCCGTTGGGGTGACAGCGCAATGCGTCACTGCCGCTGTGCCTGTGCTGAGCGTCAACTGAACGGCGCTCTGGACGGTTGCCGAAATTTGCAGTGTCGGCGACACCACGTTGGTATTGGTCGCCGTTGTGCCGGCGAATGCCGCTGTGGAAAGTGCCATCATCCCCAGCGCAAAGATCGTAAAGTATTTCTTCATTTTTAAGCGTCTCCTCGTGCTTGAATCACCGGGCGGGCAATCCTAATCAACAGCCTTCAGCCCTGCGTACCTACTCATTCTTAAGGGGTTCGAACTTTGTGACAACGGTACTTCAGTAATCCGCACATTACTGTGCGCGGATCTGGGCGCTCGGGGAAAGTTGATGCTGATTTTACTTGCCGCCAAAGGGGCAACAACCGGGGATTTCCCTTAGGTACCACGCTAGACATTGCCTTACCGGAGTTAACTGATCGGCAGAAATCGACGCCTGGACATGCCAAACGGCGGTGTAAACACCGACTGTAGCGCCTGCATCCAACTTGGTATTGGACAATCGCAAGGAGAAGAAGATGATGAAACGATTTTCAGGGTGGTGTTTGGCTTTTGCAGTCTGTATGGGTTTGGCCGTTGCGGGAGCGGCACAGGAACCCGCAAGCAATCCCGGCGGGGCACAAAACGTCACGGGGCCGCAACGCTCCCAGGACAGAATCTCTCGTGAAGTGTTTCACGAACTGGTAATGGTGCCGCAGCTCACTATTTTTGACAACCTGCAATATAAAGTGGATGGCGACAAAGTCACGTTGATGGGACAAGTGCGCAACGCAGTGCTGAAAGACGCGGCGGAGAAATCGGTTAAGCACATTGAAGGAGTGGACAGCGTAAAGAATCAGATTGAAGTTTTGCCGGCCTCAGGTAATGACGATAGGATTCGCAGACAAGTAGCGCGGGCGATTTTCAATGACGAGCGGCTTTTCCCTTATTCCATGGGATCAGTCCCGCCTATCCACATTATCGTGAAAGGCGGTCATGTCACGTTGGTAGGCATCGTGAATTCAGAAGCAGACAAGAACGAGGCCAATATTCGGGCGAATGGCGTTCCGGGAGTTTTCTCAGTGGATAACCAGTTGCAAGTGCAGAAAGGGTGAATCACAGGATAGTTTGGGAACGAGGGGAAGAATAGATGGAGGGATGTTTCCTCCGTCTATTTTCGCGCGATTTTTCCGGCTACCAGGCAGGTAGAGCCGCGGCCATCATCGGCGGCGCGCAGGTTGTTGGTATTATCGGAGCAATACGCTTTGCCTCGCCCGGCAACGGGCTCAGCTACCACACGAAATATTTTTGCCGGTGCCCGGCCGCATCCTGTAACGGTAAATTTGTAGCCGTTATAAAGCCCACCGGCAAACTCGGCGTCCATAAAATTGTACATTCCTTCTTCATCCATCCCTTTGCCTATATTCACCAAATTGGAGAGATTGCAGGTATAGCCGGCTCCAGGATGCAGCTGGACATAAAGGTTTTCCGCCATGCCGATCATCCGAACCGCTCGCAAAGGATTCATTTTTGGCCGCTCGTCAATTACTACGGCTGAACTGGCGGCTGTCTCTTCACTTGTGCCCGCAACGGCAGAAAGCATAGGCCCCCACCATGATTTTTCCAGAATTCTGGGATCCCCCACCGGGAGCGATGCATTCAGGTTAACTGCAGTCAGCCGCCAGATGCCGGACTGCCGCTTGAGTTTAGCGAGAATCTTTAACCCTACCGGAATCTCACGTTCCACGCCGTTTTGCACCAGATGCAGTGAGAGTCCCATGGTGTCTTCTTGCCCGCGTTGCTCGTCGCTATCGATCTCAATTTCATAACGCTCGTGTTGGTCGGAGTTGTTAAAGGAAAAAAGGATGGGACCGATATCGAAGGACTGGAAACTGTTGGCGCCGGCAGATTGTGCGCCGGTTAAAGCCAGTAGCGGGTTGGGTGCGTTATCGACCGAGCCCTTCATCAGATTCTGAAGCTTGCTCTGCATTTCCAGGGTCAAATGCTTCTTAAATGGCGCTTCGCCTCCGGAGAGCATCTCAATCAGGGCCTGGCGCGGCGACTGGTCGTAGGCCGAAGTGCGCTGACCCGAGGCGATCCCTGCAAAAACAAACAAACAGCAGATCGCCAGCCGGAATCTGGGGTGGAACATTTATTTCTCCAAAGACCTTGTTGAGGCAAGCTTAGTGCATCATCGTTGCTGTAGACAACGTCAAAACCGCCTTAAGCAGGTAACTTTGGGGCAATACTTGTGTGTGTTTTCGGGGTCACAGGGGTAAGGTTGGGTAATACCTGAGCCCATCCATCTTGCGCTTGCCTTATCTGGTTTATGTGTCGAAAAGGGGGTCAGGGTGCTACTTGGCGGCAGCGCGATCCTTGGATAACGCGCTGACCGGCTTAGGTTCAGAGATAATCATGCGTGTGCCGCAAACGGAGCAGTAGACCCATCCCGCATGTTCAACCACAGAGGGGACAGTCCTGAATTTACGCATACATTTAGGGCACTGGACATCAACGATATGAACCAACTGGAGACCCTGATCTGTAAATTTGAGATGTTGATAGCCTACCAATGGAATGACCTGCCTGACAATGCTACGGACGTTTAATTTTCAAAAATTAACTCTTTTATCTGTGGAACGCGCTTTTTATCTAGCAACGCCATTACTTGCAACCACTCTCGCCACGGCAAGCATGGCAATGGCCTGGGCGGAACTGTCACGTAGCTTTTGCGCGCGGGATAACGCATTCAATGAATCCACCTGTGCTGCGGCCTCACTGATCTCCTGCACCACGGCTGCGGCGTTCTGCTCAGGGGTACGCGCGTCCCAGACTTCGTCGGCCGCGCTGAACGCCATATCAAAATACTTGCTGGCCTGCTGTTTGTTGCCGCCTGTGCCAGTCGCGAACCCATTAGCTGCCGCTTCACGCGCTCTTTGGCTGGCGGGCAGACTGCGAAGACGTTCGGTCTGGTCAGTCCCTCGGCTGTCCATTGCGGAGAGAATAGAAACGCTCTCTTCCTGCGGTCGCTCAATCTCACGCGGCTGTCCCGCATTTTGCACTGTGGTATTCGCCACAACGTCGGACTCCAACGCTTTTTGGTAGCCTTCAGCGCCCAGGGCCTTCTGCATGGCCTCTGTGGTGATGGTGATGGAAAGCGTGCGCACCGGCGAATCGTCAATCTTCCCTAGCCACGTCAGAAGCTGCAAGCCTGACTTGGCGGCGATGTCCTTGTTCACAGATCCAGACATCTGCATGTACATGGCGGCAATATTTTCCGATTCTGCGGCATTTTCTTTGGGGTCCGGCAGAGCGTCAAACATCTTTGCAAAATGCTGCTGTGACCATGCTGAGCCCTCACCCAGCGCTGACATTACCGACATCAGCGCGCGAGAAGCCACAATGCGCTTTTCCAGTCCTGCATCCAGCTTGCGCGAGACGGGATCCAAAGTCTGTTTTGGACAGCTGGTAACTGCGCCAATCAACGATTGTTCAGCACGCAACACAGCATTGTCCGGCAGGTTTTCTACAAAGTTGAGGGCTGCGGTGCAATCCACCAAACCACTGGACATCATGGAAACAGCGGGTGTTTGTCCAATGCGGACCAGGTCACTCTCGATGCGGGCTCCTTCATCCCATAATCCCCGGGCCATCTTTTTGTCGATGGGCAGAACCACATCCGCAGCCGTGGAGAGAACGCGCAACCTGTCCTGCGGATCGGACTCTGGCAATGCAACCGCCATTTTTACGGTATCGATCACAAACTTCTGCTCACGCGTAAGCTTGGCCGGTTTGCTCGACGTGGTAGTCTGGGGTTTCGCTGATCTTTTTAGGCTCGGATTATTGTTCTGCTGGGCCGTCCCAGTCAGAAAAAGACCAAGAACGACAACAGCAGCCAGACACTTATATATGCTCTGCACTGCTAGTAGACTCCAAATTGTTTTGATACTCACCTGCCGGTGAGGACTGTTCTGAGGGTAACCAAGCATCTACTCTGTATCAATCCCCTTCTCGATCTCGATGCAACATTCCCAAATTGGGAATTAGATAGGGACTAAGTAACTTTTGTAGTCCTAAAGTTCATTGCTTACAGAGAGGAAAACGTCCGAAGAGTTCCGGTTTATTTGTCCGCGGCCGCTTCAGCCGCGCGAAGTTCAGCCACAATTTCCGCCGCAGCAGTGCGCGCCAGATCGCCCTTATCGGGCGGGAAAGAGATAGCCCCCACGCGGGCATGACCACCGCCGCCGTACCGTTCGCAGATTTTGGCCAGATTTACCATGTTCTGCCGGTGGGTCCATGGATTGGAGCCGACAGAGACTTTCACGCGGAAACTGCTGCTGCTCAGGCCCACGCTGTATACGGAATCCCGGTGCAGATAATAAGGGATGAACTTGTTGTAGCCTTCCAGGTCTTGATCGCTGATGTCGAAATAAATGGTTCCCTGTTTGCATTCTGAGCGCTGGCGCAATATATCAATCGATCGGCGATGCCGCGCCATCAGCGGCGGCACAACCGACGCGACAAAGGGTTCTTTCAGCACATCCCCCAGCGGCTCACTTACAAGATAAGGAATCAAGCGAGGCAGAAACTCGGGATCGTTAGTGGACTCAATCGCCATGGTCAGCTTCATGGCAGGTTCGGCCATCTCCACGGCTTCTTCAGGACTGTGGAACTGCGCGCCATCGATAATATCGGCCCAGCGAATCAGTTCTTCCACTGGGCGCGTATCAAACCCGAATTTCTGCTCCGCGATATGCGCCAAAAACTTGGTGCAGGATTTGTATTCAGGATCAAAAAACTTCTGGCTCTTGTCGCTCAGGCGGTAATGCTCCGCGTCTTCCGCCGAGAGAAACGCGCTCTGATGATGGTCAAACCACCAGGTAATGTTTGGAGAAGCGGAATACTTGAAGTCGACGATGGCATTCTCATCGCCATCAAAATCGGCCTCATTGAAGAGCGCGCCCGCGCGATGTACCAGGCCGGTGAACTGGAAATCCACATCAGACCGGATGCGTTCGCGGTAGAAGCGCGAAAACAGCGCGGCGGAGGCCGTCCCGTCAAAACATTTGCCGTGAAAAAAGACCCTGACCTTCAAAAGACCTTTCTCTGCTCTTCAATAATGGCGTTTAAGTAAAGCTACTAGAATTGACATCCCCGCGCAGGAATGTCAAGCAGGTACACGCCTTCATGGTGCATTGTGCGCTGTCGGTCATCAATCATTTGTAAATGGAAAGCTGCTCGGCCGGTTTTTGCAATTTGATGGTGAATTCATGATTAGGCTGATCGATACTGTAGTCTTCTCCGTATGTCCTGAATCCGGGCGCAATCACCTGAATGCGAACTTTACCGTAAGGGATACCCGAGGCTTCCGCCTTGCCGTCCTCATGGGTCTTCAACTCCAGCCCTTCCTGCTTTTGCTTGCCATGCTCGTCAATGAGATGAATCACGACCTCAGCATTTTTAACTGGTTTGCCGCTGGAATTTCTCAGGACCGTCATGTTTATGGAAGCGGTCTTTTGCTCCGGAGTTTTCTTTCCGGCAAAGGAAGCAATCGAGAAGAATGCGCAAAGCAGGTAAATTAGGGCAAGACGTGGAATATTCATGGCTGCCATATATTTTACAGCCAGAGTGGCTTATGCACTAACGGCTTATACCCTAACCCATGGGCGCAGGATGAGGGGCCGTTCGCGGCTTCAACTGGACCATGACTGTGGCAACCAGCACGGCCACAATGCCGACGATCTGCAGTATGTGCAAACTTTCACCAATGAAAAGCACCGCAAACAGAATGGCAAAAACCGGTTCCAGGCAGCTGGTGATAACGGCGCGCGTGGGATCAAGATATTTCAATCCGCTAAGATAAAGCATGTAAGGGAGCACCATGGAGAGACAGGCAAAAAGAAACAGGAATCCCCATTGCGACCCGCTGAAATTCTGCGCCGCCAGCTTCCACGGAGGATTGACAATGGTCCACAGGATCGCGGCGCCAAGCAGCAAATAAAACATCACCGTGAACTGATGATTCCGCATCACCAGCCCTTGTCCAGCGACGTTATAAAAAGCGTAGCCAAATGACGCCAACAGCGCCGCCCCGACTGCGATCAGGCTGAATTTGATGCCGCTTTGGAAGACTCCAATGGCCAACGCGGTTCCGACCATCGCAATGAACGCTGCCGTCGTTCGCTGGAGAGTGGCGCGTTCCCTGCCCCGGGCGACCATATAGGTCAATACCCATAAGGGCGCGGTGTATTGCACAGTAATCGCCAGTGAGACAGTCGATTTCTGCACCGCGTAGTAGTAGAAAAAATTAGAGCAAGCCACGCCCATCGTTCCCACCAGAGCACACAAGATGAGATCGCGGCGAGAGATGGAAAAAATGCTACGACCGAATCGCAGCAAAAGAATGGGACCAAAAACTAGAACAGTGAACGTCGTCCGGGCCTGGGTGAGCACCACCGGGGAGATCAGAGCATGGCCGGTAAAAAGGCTGCCATTAAAAATTGCCTTGCCGACCACTGCGGCAGCGCCCCAACACAATGTGGCTGTAGCCACAAAGAAATAGCCCCGCCATGGATGTTGCTGCTCCGGCGCGGGGCTTATTAACTCTTTGGCGGCGAACTCACTCGGCAAGCATTGCGTCCAGGCGCTCAGGATCAAAGCCAACCATGACTTTTTCTCCGACGACAATGGTTGGCGTGGAACGGCTGTTGTAGGTGCGCACCAGCTCAAAAACCGCCTGCTGGTCAGAACTAACGTCTTTCACTTGAAATTCAATACCTTTCTCCGAAAGGTAAGACTCAGCCCATGAGCACGGCGGTCAACCGGGCTGGCTGTACACCACAACTTTTTTTTGCGACATGAAAAGAATTTCCCCCTGTTTGCTGATTAGATTCTTTCTACATCGTCAATGTTTCATTTATTCCTTGCCGGAACAGCAGTTTCCGCATCGGAAAGATGCACTTCAGTAACGATCTTTGCCGTGCATTTGAGCATCGCGGAGACGCTGCAATACTTCTCTTCCGACAGCCTGACCGCGTCTTCCACCGCCTTGCGTGCAACCTGCCCGGAAACCGTATAGATGAGCTTGATGGAAGTATAGACTGTGGGCGCTTCTGTGGCGCGCACCGCCTCCGCCTTTACATCCACGCTGGCAAAAGGCTCGCGCTTCTTGCGCAGAATGCTTACGACATCGGTAGCGGTGCAGGCGCAAAGTCCCATCAAGACCATTTCCATGGGACCCGCTGCGGTATTGCGCTGGCGATCGGAGTCAATCACGATGGCATGGCCGCTGCTGGCGCTGGCAACAAATCGCTCGCCATCCGTCCACGTTACCTGCGCTTCAACGTTCATGGGCCTTGATCCTCCTGTTCGCCGCGAAAACTTTATCATACGGCAGGCACCGTCACGCGTGCCCTTCATAGATCCGGAACGAGCAATTCCCGAATGCAGTCATTTATGGGAATCAGGTTTCAATGAAATCACCCGCTTTTCCCAAGTGATTTTCTCCGGCGGAATCGTTTCCAGGTTACCGGTCTTGATACTCATTATTGGATCTGCCAGTAGAATCTTTGGGACGCAACATCAAAGGGAGATTTACATGCATGCAGCGGTCTTGCACACGATCGGAACCGTGCCTCGATACGAAGAATTCCCAGATCCGGTCATTGGTGACAAAGGTGAAGTGATCGTACATGTTCACGCCGCGTCTCTGAAGCCGATTGACAAGCAGCTGGCCAGCGGATCGCATTATGCAAGCCGCAGCGAATTACCACGCGTTTGCGGTTCGGATGGAGTTGGGCACCTGGACGACGGACAACGAGTCTTCTTCGGTGGCCCTCGATCACCGCACGGCGCCATGGCACAGCGTACGGTTGTGCCGCGCGCATTCACCTTTCCAATCCCGGAAGATGTGAACGATGAAACGGCCGCTGCTTTGCCCAACCCAGGTATCTCAGCCTGGCTTTCACTGGCCTACCGTGCAAAGTTGGCGCGTGGTGAAAATGTCCTCATCCTTGGGGCGACGGGCGTGACCGGCAAGTTGGCAATAAAGATCGCGAAGCTTCTTGGGGCTGCGCGGGTCGTTGCTGCCGGTCGCAATCAACTAGCGCTGAAAACGCTGCACAATTTGGGTGCCGACGCTACTATTTCGCTCGCTCTGCCCGAGGTTGAACTGAGCGAAGCATTTGCACGGGAAGCGGGTCAGTCTGGATTCCAGGTTGTGATCGATTACGTGTGGGGTGCGCCTGCACAAGCGTTTTTCGCGGCGATAACACGAAAAGAATTTGCGGTTATCCAATCTGAGACCCGTTTTGTTCAGGCTGGGGAGAGCGCTGCGCCGACAATAACGCTTTCGGCAGCCGTGCTCCGCAGCGCGGCGCTAACAATCCTGGGTACTGCGGGAATTCCAGCGCGCGATGTTCTGGTTGAAGCTTTTCACCAAGTGATGGCGCACGCCGCCAAAGGAGACCTACAGATAGATACAGAAAGAGTCCCGCTCGCGGATATCGAGAACGCATGGCAGAGAGAACAGCCAGGCCATCGATTGGTGATCATACCCTAATGGCCAAGTCCCACCATCACGTCCGGTTGATCCAAGATAATAAGGCCGGCGCTCAACCCAGACATTTTATTGACTCGATTTCCGCGCCACTGCGATCAGCCGCTGTGCATCGAGGCCGTAGGGTGAGCCTTGTTGATCGCCAAACAACTGCACCTGCTTGAAGCCGCAGCCCAATAACCGATCCTTGAGTTCCCGCCCTGAATAGATGGTGTGTTCAAAGGTGAAGCTGCGCGAACGGCCATCTTTTACCAGAGTCCATTCCGAGCGTATGCGCGTCCAATCGTCGCGAATCTGAGGACGCTGGAAAATAAGGGAGCCATCCGCCAGCTCATTGCACATGGTGTCTTTCCAGACTCGCGCCAGACGCTCTTTGCCCAACAGCTCAATGATCAGCACGCCGTTTTCTTTCAGGCTTTGATGGATGTTGCGCAGCACGCGAAGATTGTCCTGCTCATCTTCAAAGTATCCGAAGGACGTAAAGAGGCTGCAGGCCAGATCGAAGCTGGCAGGCCGAACAAATTCCCTCATGTCCTGTTGGACCCATTCGATTGCAGCGCCAGATTTGGCCGCGTACTCGCGGGCCTTCGCAAGCAGAAATGGAGATCGGTCAACGCCCGTAACTTTGAATCCCCGTTGAGCGAGTTCAATAGAGTGGCGTCCCGGCCCGCAGCAAAGATCGAGCACGCTGCCGCCGGTGCATTGGGTCAAGGCAAGAATGCGAGTCACTTCGTCTGGCGTGGCAGCAAACCGTTCGTCGGAAAACATGAACGGGTAAAAGTCCCGCCAGAAATCGTCATTCTCAAACCATTCCATGGATACAGAGTTTAACGTAAAGACGGATCTGGGTAGTGTCTCAGTTTGCCGAAATGCTTCAGAGTTGTCATGCTGAGCGACGCGCGAGTCCCAGCGAAGCAGGGATCAGCGCAAGTCGAAGCATCCCGAACATGTATCCTTTGCCATGCAGCTAATCGTTCGCGCTTCGCTCACCATGACAGGAAGCAAGCTGCAATTTTCGCACTGAGACACTACCCGGATCTGAGCTTTATTTGGATAACTGAAAGGTTCTCCGTGCGTCTGATCACTGGAGGCTCGGCGACCTGCTTTCTATCAACGCTAAAAAATAATGGAACGATTTGCCCAATTCGAGCAATGGAGAACAGGAGCGAGGGCAGCGCCCAGAAGAGCTATGGCAGAATCGCCGCTCGAAGATCAGGAGCTGCTCAGGCAGCTTCGCAAAGGCAGTGAGCAGGCGTTTACTGCGCTTTATGAGCGCTATCAGGGGCCAATCTATCGGTTTGCGTTGCACATGAGCGGAAATACAGCTACAGCGGAAGAAGTAACGCAGGAAGTTTTTACGTTGCTGATTGGGAACCACAAAGGCTATGAAGCCGAAAAAGGGGCATTGGGTAATTATCTGTTTGGCGTTGCGCGAAACCTGACGCGGCGCGTTTTGCAACGATCGCGTCTGGACCTTCCGATCGAGGAAGAATGGCTGGATACCGGCGATTCCGGATTCACAAGCGATCTGGATGTGCTCTCTGAGCTGAGCAATTCAGAGATGTTGGAGTTGCTGCGCAAGACCGTGCTGGCATTGCCGGAGCAATACCGCGAGGTTATTGCGCTGTGTGATCTGGAAGAAATGAGCTATGGCGAAGCGGCGGCGCTGCTGGAGTGTTCGCCGGGGACGGTGGCTTCGCGGCTGCATCGGGCGCGGGCGATGTTGAAAACGAAATTGAGCTGTCAAAAATGCGTGAAATAGATCCACAATCCGGAGATCCGCTGAAAGATGCTGCGGTAGATGCGCGGTTGACTGAAGCCTTGCGCGGGCTGGCTGCTTCGTCCCGTCGCGGCGCACCGGTAGAAATTGGCGCTGGACTGACGGCGGCCTTTCGGCGTCATCATGCGCGGCGCAGGCTGGTTCGTCGGGTGAGCATCGCTGTATTGGCTGCATGCCTTGTACTGGCTGCCGGACTGATTTCAATGCGCTCACGGCATGAAACGCCATCAAGGGAGATCGTGAAGGGACGACCGACGGTTATTCCCGTAAAAACTCCCGAGCCTGTCAACATCGCTGAGGCAGCAAATACGCCACCGCGAGCTATAAAAAAACACGCAACGCCAAAGGCCGCCAACAGCAATCTTGCCGCCGCTTCCGGCCACGAGTTCCTTGCTTTGCCGGGATACGATCCCGCCATACCAGCGGAACAGCTAAGCATTGTACGAGTTCGGTTGCCCGCGAGTGCTTTATGGCAAATGGGCGCGCCGGTGAGTCCGGACTCAGGAGCGCGAAAGTTTATGGCGGACTTTGTTGTGAGCCAGGATGGAACACCCTACGCAGTGAGATTAGTGCAATAAAAAGTTTAAGGAGAGTTATCTATGAATCGAGTCGTTGTATTGCTGTTAAGTGGATGTTTGCTTGCGGGAAGCGCGAGCGCGCAACAATCCGCGCCCAAGGAGAAAGTCCGCACCTTTACCTTCACGCAGGATGAGCCCATCACCATGATGGCACCGCCAGGCAACATGATGTTCCAGAGTGAGCGCCTGCCGGAAGGTAAGATTGAATTCTTCTCTGCTGAAATGGCCGGCGCGGGCGAAGTTGTGACCGCCTCTCCCTATACGGCTACCGCAACCACAGAAAGCACACAGGTGCTGGCCGATGGCAATAAGATCGTGAACAAGACCTCGTCTTTCGTGGCCCGTGACAGCCAGGGCCGCACTCGGCGCGAGACGGACTTGCACCGCATCGGCAATCTTCCGGTCGAGGCGCAAAAGACAGTGTTCATCAACGATCCCACCACGCATACGCAGTACATCTTTACTCCGGGCGGCGAGGCGACCAAGGTAGTACGCAGCGAAGGCAGTTGGAAAGAGGGCCCACAGATCATTGAGCTTGGCGGCCAGCCCGAACGCCGCTCACAAAAGAAAGTCATCGTTAACGTGCAGAATGTCCGTGAAGGACAACAAAGCAGCAAAGAAAGCAATGAACAGATAAAGCATGAAGACCTGGGAATGCAAACGATTGAAGGCGTGTCCGCCCAGGGCAAGCGCGAAACTGTGACGATTCCCGCGGGCCAGATCGGCAATGAACGGCCCATAGAAATTGTGACCGAAACCTGGTTCTCACCGGAACTGCACACCCTGGTCTTGAGAAAGCATTCTGATCCGCGCATGGGAGACAGCACCTATCGGCTGACCGACATCAAGCGCAACGAACCCGATGCCGCACTCTTTCAACCACCGCCGGGAACGAAGGTTTCAGTGGAGCCGGTGCTGGAGCTGCACAAACAACTGGCCCCTTCCAAAGAGTAGCCTCTTCTCTCCTCTTTTGGTTGGTGAATGGCCGGGCGGAAACGCCCGGCTTTTTGTTCCATGCACAAGGCTTTGAAAAACACCAAACCTTACCACGGATAACACTGATGACACTGATTTCCACGGATCGAAAAATTTATAGAACATCTTGGCTTGTAAATCCGTGTAATCCGTGTTCAACCGTGGTGAGATTTGCTTTGTGAAAAGCATATAGGAACGACGTAGGTAAGAGGCTCAAAACGAGATACGGGCTATCTGCGATTATCCGTCTGTGGCTCCGGATGGATCAGCACCTTGAACAATTCCGGTGCGGCTTGCTTGAAGCGGATTTCCAGTTCCGTGGAAACATCATGCACGCGGGAGAGCGGCAGGTCGTCTGACATTGTGCAGTGGCATGACATGTAAATTTTGCCTCGGACACGCTTGATTTCCACATCATGCATGTCTACCACTTCAGGAAACTCATGGAGAACGGGCTTGAGCTTTTGTTCCAGCACCGCGTCGCGAACCACTGTATTGCCGGACTCAATGGTGGAAGGCTCACTCTCGATATGCGTAAGGATGCTGGAAATTTCCGGCACGTCACTGCGAATTTCAGCCTCCAGAACGGTCACAACATCGTGAGCGTCTTTCAGGCTCAAAGTTTCGTCCAGTTCCAAATGCAGTTCCGCGTGTAGCCGGCCTTCAAGGTCCTGAACGCTGACATCATGCACGCTGAAGTTGTTGCGTGAAGCCACGGCACGGATGCGGTCAAAAATATTTTCATGGCCGGTTTCACGGGGAATGGAGTGAATGACTACGTCGGCATCGGCAAATCTGCGCCGCGAGCATCATCCCACCACTGCCCGGAGCGCTGGAACGTTACGTTGTGCCCAATCCAACTGTAGTGGACAGTGATTGCCGGCGCGGCGGATGCGAGCGCGCTCCACCTCTAT
>CAWHQH010000022.1:0-288875 GCA_963831465.1 Terriglobia bacterium
CCCCGTAACTTTTCTTTCATCCTCCCGAGCTGCTTGCTTTGCTCCGATGGAGCCATCTTCAGCCCCCGAAATCCAGAGCTTGGAACGTCCGAGTACCGGCGTCATTATTTCTGGGGTCCGTCCCCTTTTCCGCCTCTTATGTGCCTCACCATACCGTGGGTGCCCCACTCTTTGCGATGAGCGCGCCTTGTCTCTTGCGCTCGGAGCAAAGGGTGGGTCTTCCAGAATCTCAGCCTCTTGTTGTCTCTTGCAGCTACAATGACCGATATGCCCAAAGGTCTGCGGCGATTCCACCATACCGGTGACTGGCATTTCATTACCTCCAGCTGTTCCCGGCGCAAAAGTTCTTGGACTCGGCGAAGCGGCGTGATCTGTTTCTGGACATCTTTGAGCGAGTTCGCGAGGAAGTACGATTTTGTCGTTGCTGGCTACGTAGTCATGCCTGAGCGCTTTCACCTGCTAATCGGCGAACCGCGAGTCAAAAAGCTCTCGGTGGCTATGCAGGTGCTGAAGCAGCGCGTCTCGCTCCGTTGCCGCGGAAAGAAAAGAAAGAAGGCCAACCAGATCAGGCTGTGGCAAGAACGGGCTGCCGCCGACCTTCTGGCAGCCACGATATACGATTTCAATGTCTTTACGCAACGGAAATATATCGAGAAGCTGCCGTTACATTCATCGCAATCCAGTAAAGCGTGGTCTCGTCGCCTCGCCCGAGCTTTGGAGATGGAGCGGCTCTCGGGATTATGTTCTGGGTGAGACAGGGCCAGTGAAAATTGGGGATTAGCGCGGTGGGTCGAGGCAATCGAAAAGACCCACCCTTTGCTCCGAGCGCATGAACCCAAAGAGCGCTCTCCGCAAAGGACGGGGCACCCTCAATATCGTGAAGTGGAAAGGAAGAGAAAAAAGGGTGGGCCACCCGCCGAGTCTGGCCTCATTATGCGATTGTTCCGGCACTACAATTCTGGAGAGGGCCGTTTTATGAGCGCCGATTTGTTGGGCGGGGACGTTTTCGCGCCGCAGTCTTTGAACCGGTATTCATATGTCACCGGAAATCCGGTTAACCTCTTTGATCCCCTGGGGCTTTGCGGCAGTTACGCGTACGCAGACCGAGGTTAGTCCCAACAAGGTGACAACCAAACATCCCACGACCGGTCCCGACGAGGGACTTGTAGTGGCAATGGAAATTCAACCTCGGGCGGATGCGGGGGACCGTGCGGAGGAGGCCCCGGTAACGGCGGGGGAGTGGCGGTGGTGGCCGCACTCCAAACAAAATCACGTGCAGTACAGTTCTCCCTGACGGCTCAACCGTAGGTGATGTTGTAAATTCTGTTCTCGAGAATATAGGCCAAAATAGTGTAGACCAAGACTCTACTTCAATTGCCGAAGCTCAGACCGGATTGTGGGATCCGGGTACGGTCGCGCTCGAGGTATATTCTGGCACAAACTTCAAGATCATGTTCAAGGGCCAAGGGGATGCCGGGTTTTTAGGGGATGCTGGGAATTTTGCTTACGGAGCGGTCTCGGCAGATCTCGGAGTTCCGTTGTCGGCGACCGAGTTTGCGGCAGGAGTATACGCTCGGAAGAGTGGACACACGGACACAAACCATCCCTATGGGATGGATGACAGCGCCAATCGACAAGTTCCAGCGGGGTACCAAGCAACATGCCAAAAGCACTGATCTGCGCTCTATGCTGCATGCTGATTGTCCTGCAATCGTGCATGACGGTTACTCGCCGAAGTGTGTCTGAAATTGAAAATGGCCCCTTTAAGGTCATGGTTCGCACCCAGGAATTTAACCATTCAGGCAGCGAGATTGTCGATATTTGCGTTGCAAATACGAGTAGTCATGACTTTCCTGATAAACCTGATAAATCATCTCAGTGTTTCCTAAATGGCTACGAATTCACCAATCTATCCGTTAAGTGGAAGGGACCGTCTGTCATTGAAGTATCATTTCACTCAGGAAGAGTTACACGCTTTACAAACGCCGCCTTTGCGTATCCGGGTGGCCCGGTTCCCCATGAGTTTCTTACAGTTCTGTGCGATGGATGCGAGCCAGAACCGAAATACCCACATGCAGGTGATGTGAAACGGTAAAGGCTGCCCTGAAAAGCTGCCGCGTGCAGGTGCGACATCTGCCTGCAAATAGCTATCAACAATGCATTGTGAGGTTGTAAATGAAACGTGCCTCAAACCGAAATGTTCGGCTCGGTGATTTCTCTCGCTCTGTAAGACTGATGATGGTGATCACTCCCATCGTTGCGATATGCGTAATTGCCATGGTAGGAACTTACTCAAAGGGAGATAAGCGAGCCACTGTTATGATTGGCGTCACTGGCGCGGTTTTATCATTGGTGCAGTTCGCCTGGGACAAATGGAAATATCGGGATAGCCGGCGTTAATTTTTCCGCTTGACAGATAGGCGAACAAATAGTAAAGGTGGAAGTGCGTCCCGAGAGGGTGATCTTTGAAAATAAGCATTCAGCAGTTGGCCGTTGGCTCTTGGCTTTGGCCAAATCTGACAGGCTCCGCCTGGCTCTAGATCGTTCGGCTCCCGGTTACACCGCTCGCTCACGATGACAAGACGGGGCGCGGGGATTTTACGCCGCGCGGCTTTTATGGCTGAACCCTACGCCAATCTGGGATGACTTGGAATGACACCCCTGAAGTCTACGCCAATCTGGGATGACCCGGGGAGGGGAGCAATCGCTGTGATCGGTGCGTAATCGCCGAACAGCCGAGGTCGGAAAAGCTTACCGCTGATCGACACGGATAACACTGATTAGAACCAATGGCTGGGATACCCCCTGGGATGCATGGATGTAAGCGCTTTAGAATCCTAGTTGAGGCATAGGGGGAGGGGTGGGTTTAAGATGGCTTTCGCCGATTTAGGTCCTTCATTCGCGGCAA
The DNA here is from genome assembly GCA_963831465.1 of Terriglobia bacterium. Taxonomy (GTDB): domain Bacteria; phylum Acidobacteriota; class Terriglobia; order Terriglobales; family Acidobacteriaceae; genus Angelobacter. The sequence continues at coordinate 2,909 of CAWHQH010000022.1, forward strand.
GAGCGGCCGCTCTTTCAGGAATTACAGGTTGAGGCGGTTTTGCGCCGCGCGGCTTTGGAATGAGTGATCGGCACACAGCCGGGGGCGCCTGTGCCACATGTGATCGGAAAACCAAAAGCTCACTGCGAGAACGCGGAGGAACAGCCAAGATCGAAAAGTCGAAATTGGCTTATCCCCGCGCCACCCAGACCAGCACGGCGATGCCGACGATGATCCGGACATCATGCTGTTCATGGCGTAGCGAGTGATCAAAAATGCGAGGATCCAAGTAAAGTCCAGAGTGCGTTAAGCGGGCCGATTCGGGCAACCCATTCCTCAAAAAATCTGTTTCGCCGCTATATTTTCTGCGCGCCGGGGTTGCACTTATACGGATAGCTACTCCATTTCGGGGTTGATTATTTACCAAATCGACCCCGTAACTTTTCTTCATCCGCCCGAACTGCTTTGCTTTTGCTCCCGATGGAGTCATCTTTAGAGCGAAATCCAGAGCTTGAGTTGCCGAGTACCAGCGTCGTTATTTCTGGCTTGGAGGGACCTCAAGTATTGGTCCATGCGGCTTCTGGGGTTGCACCACAGGCTCAAAGCTGGATTTTATGTATTCATTGGCGCTTGTTTCATAGCAAGGCAGCGGAATACGTCTGCGATCCAGGTCTTCTCTCGGCACGTTGCGGGAATAGATCAACCGTTCATGTCGATTAGGCAGGCTTCGCGCCGTGAGCTGTGCAACGGTCTGGTCGCATTTCTCATCTCGCGACGCCGATACCTCATGGACCACTGAGTAGTCAAAGCCGGATTCCGAAAGTCGCGGTTCATACGGAAGGAAGGTGAAGACGAGCTTGATGAGCGTCGATTCGTCGTGGGCAAGCTCTGTCTCAGCAACGAATACTTCCTGGCTGGAGAAGAAAGAAGAGCGCGGGTGGTCAGCAGAAGCTATGGCTACCAGGCGCAACCGTATCGGCGCTTTCTTGGGAGGATAGTCCCAGCGAAGCTGTCCTTCGGCTTGCCTCCCTGCGCCGCCAATACAGTTCGCGGCCAGAAAGAGCAGGGCTGTAATCCATTTCTTCATGCCGATATCAATACACTCTTCGGTTGGGCTTGCCACACGAACAACTGAAGCTCAGCAACCGGAAATCCTTTAGCGGTTGACCTTATTGTTAGACCCTATGTTTGGATGCTCTGAACAGACTAGCGGAAACTTGCACGTTGCTGCCCGGCGGCAACCCCGGGAAGCGTGCAAAGGAGAACCAAGCGTCCGGAGTATTAAGTGGTACTTCTTACTTCATGGTGGGTCTAGGCGTGACCGGGAATTTCAAAGAAGGGTACTCCGGGGGAATACGCGCTCCGAACCTAGATGCGGAAGATTTGAACAAGCCTGGAACACAATGATTCCAGGCTTTTTAATTCAATGCTTTAGCGGCGTGCTCAGGCTACTTGTTTTCCGGGCTGCGCCATTCCATCGCGCATATCGCGGACATAGTTATGGGCTTTGAGAACGCTATCTGACTGGCGCTGAATAATGGCGCGCAAGTCGCTGGGAAGCTGGCTGGAAAGCGCCGTCTCGTAGTCCTTTTTCGCCCGGTCCTCGCCCTGCTCAACGCTGTTCAGGATGGATTGGTCGCCCATGCCCATTGTCGCCTTGGTCTCAAACCATACCCGGTGAAGCACAGCAGACACGCTGCCGGAAGCTTCAGGTTTGTCGCCCAGCCGCTCTGCTTCGGTTCGGAGTTCCTGGCCAAAGCGGGCTCGTTCCAAACTTTGTTCAGTGAAATACGCCTTGAGCTGCGGGTCTGTAGCCACGCCTGCCGCATGAACGTATCCGGTTTCACCGTCTTTACAGGTTTCAATCAGTTCTTTCAGTAGATTAAGAATGTCATCTGCCATTTCAATTCCCCTTTGCCCTTACTGCCAATTGAGAAAGATTTTCAGGGTGAGAAGATGCCTTCCGGGAGGCGAAAAACGAGAGCTGGAATGGATCTCGCACGCAGGCGCAAGAGTCTTGAAATGGATCTCTTTCCTTTATGAAGTGCGAAGTGAACAATAGCAGAGACATGAGAATGACAATGCAATTTTTAATTCTCTTTTTTACTTCTTATATTGCTGTGATTGGGCAGGCCCAGACCACTCCATTGACTTTCTATAAGGTCGATGTTTTTGACGGATACCGTATGTTGCGTGGCCAGACTGTCGTCGTTCAGGACGGCATGATTCGTTACGTCGGCCCTTCGGAAAAGCCGCCTGCGACCAGCTTCATTGACGGCGCCGGTAAGACGCTCTTGCCGGGATTGATTGATGCGCATTGTCACATCGGTAATGAGGAATCGCTTGAACAGGCGGCGGTGCTGGGCGTCACCACCGAATTGGATATGTTCAGCGATCCTAAACAACTTATTCCATTGCGTGGGGAAGTGGAGCGCGGCGAACATCCGAATGCCACTGATTTCCGCACTGCAGGCACCGGCGCAAGTGCTCCCAAGGGTCATCCGAGTGAACTAGGAGGTCCCCCGTTCCCGAGTTTTGGCCCGCTCGACAGTGCGCAGGCATTCGTCGACGCCCGTTTTAGGGAAGGCTCGGATTACTTAAAAATTATCTATGACCACACGTTGCCGGGATTGACTTTCCAGCAGTTGCGGGACTTAGTTGCTGCGGCCCATAAGAGGAATAAGTTGGTTGCGGTTCATGAGACAGTACAGAAAGATGGGCTCCAGGCGATGCAAGCAGGAGCTGACGACGTGGAGCACGTCTTCGATGATGCACCGATATCACGGGAGTTCATCGCTACCGCCGTAGCGGACCATATTACAATTACTCCCACCCTGGCGATTATTGCTGCGGTGGGTGGCAAAACAACTGGACCAGAATTGGCCAAAGACCCCAGGTTCGCCCCATACATACTGGGCTGGGCAGCCAACATTCTGAACATTACACTCCCCCAGAAAGTGGTCGAGCGCCACCATTACGAATATGCCCAGGCGGCAGTTAAGGCATTACATGACGCTGGGATTACGATTCTGGCCGGGACTGACGCTCCAAATCCCGGAACAGGTTATGGCGCGAGCATGCACGCAGAACTTCTGCTATTGACTGAAAGTGGTCTCACGCCTGAGGAAGCCCTACACGCAGGCACGGCAGCCCCCGCTCGGGAATTCGGCCTGATTGATCGCGGTCGTATAGAGCCGGGACGTCGTGCCGACCTGCTTCTAGTGAAAGGAGATCCATCGGAAGACATTCGCGCAACCCGGGACATTATCAAAGTATGGAAAGCCGGTGTTGAGATTAACCGCGAAGAAGTGGCACGGGTTGCTAAAGCCAGCCGCAACTCCGAACCCAAGCAGTAAGTGTGAGAATTGGTCGGGACGGGCAGACGACTTTCGAACTTTTGTGCCATATACAAGCAACGGGTCCCAATTGAATGTGGCAATAAAATCGTCCCGCCGAAGTGAGCACAAGATGATCGTAAATAGTAGGCTCGTTTTGCAGTATCAGTTCGCCGAAATACGCCTCTACCGCCTCTTGAATCTGCTCAACTTAGCCCATCTATGAGGAAGTCGGCGGTGTCAAGCTGATTTTGAAAACACGAATCTTTTTGGAGCAGAAGCCCCAAGGTTTTCCCTTCAAAGGGGTTTTGTTTTTGGTGTTGCTGTTGCTTTTGTTCGTGCCGACCAAGGCTCGCCTTCGAGTTAATCGTTCGATGGAACACCGTGGTTCCACCAGCCATCTATTCGATCCCAGGAACTTCAGGACCATGATTCTCTTGTTCAAACTCCCTTCCATCAAAGGGAGGCAGAGCGCCCAATCAAACACGTCGAGGATCAACTAAACCCCACTGGGCTAAGCGAGCTGCTCTGCATGCGAACGGGACTCCATCATCTGCCCGTAGTCGAGTCCCAACTTCCACATCCACCACAAACGCACCGCCAGACATCGGGCGACGGCAACTGTAGCAATGGAACGGTTCTTCTTCATGGCCAGACGCAGATACTTGCGCCGCCACTGTGGGTCATACCGGGAGGCAACCTGAGCTGCTTCGGTCAACAGTCCCCGCAATAGACTGTTGCCTTGCTTGGTGATATGGCCTAACCGCTGGCGTCCTTTACCACTGGAATTTTCCAACGGCACCAATCCCAGATACGCCGCTACCTGTTTACTGGTTTGAAAGCGTCCTGGTTCACCGATGGTCAACATGAAAGCCGTGGCTACCACTGGCCCTACTCCTGGATGCGTCATCAACAACCGCACCTCGGGTCGTTGCTTGGCTTGTTGTTGCAGCGCTCGATCCAGAGGATCAATCCGTTGGTTCAACTCGCCCAACAGCTCTTGCCAGTCCTGGCGCCGCACCGTGGCCCAGGGTGACAAGGGTAAAGCCATCAACTCAGTCTGTCCCGCCTGACTCCATACCCGTCGTTTGGGAAACAGCCCTTCATTTCGGGCAATGGCCTGCAACTGGTTCTTGGCCCGCGTCCGTGTTTGCACCAAACGGTGCCGATGCAGTATCAGTTGCCGCGCATCGCGTTGTTCCACCGTCGGCACCCAGATCCGCGGAAAACGTTTCTCCAGCAACAAGCGCAACAACAGTTCTGCATCTTGTTTGTCGGTCTTGGCTTTCCTGGCTGCGGCGGCACGTATCTTCGTCGGATCGCCCACCCACAACTCAAACCCTAGTTCTCCCAACAGCCGTTCGAACCAGCGCATCCCCCCGGTGGCCTCCACTCCCACGCATACCTGCTCGCCGGCCAAACTACGATAAAACTTCTCGGCTTCTCCACCTTTGTGCTCCAGCCGCAGGTTGCCATGCTCGCCTGTCGCCTGGTTCACAAAAGCAATTTGCTGAAAGCTCGGATGATAATCACAGCCTATAATCCACATGTCGGCTCCTTTTCCCGAGCCTTGGTCTTTTGAACAACCAAAGTTTACTCGGGTGATCGAGCCGACTTCCTCATGGAATCATATCTCGTCGTTCAACAGATCGCTAAAAATTGATTCGAAATTCTGATCAGGATCAATCGACCAGCTCCGCAAAAGTGTCTCTAGGCCAACACCTGCGCGAAGTCATTCATGAGTGGCGGCACTCTTCCTTTCGCGTCACCGTTGGGGCAGTTGGCTCTACTTGCACCAGCGCCTGAAACGACGACGTGAGGACGCTGCATTACAACCTGATCTATCTCTTCCTGAACAGAAACTTCGATTTCACTCATTTCTATTGATACGCTTCCAGCACTGCGGCGGCGCGGTTGAGTGCGTCGGTCAATATTTGCAGTTGCGCGGTGGTGAGCTGCACGTCTTTTGCGTCAATTGATTCATTCACTCCGGGAATCACCACTGCGGCGTAGCCGGTGTATTGTCCTGGCGCGTAGATCAGATGTCGAAACCACGGACGGTTGGGCAGACCCTGCGGTGAAAGCAGAGCGCGCTCAGCGGCAATCAAAACCTGGTTGAGCTTGGCTGCATTCTGGGGCGGGTTTTTCTGGACCGCAAGAATCTTTGCTCCGGCATTCATGAAGCGCTTTGCGGCCTCAGACGCCTTGCTAAAATCGGGCGCGTTGGCGCCTAACATGCGTGTGGCTTTGTCGCGCGAGTTGTCGATATAAGCGCCGATTTCTTTGCCATAAAGCTCGTAGTCATAGGGCAGCACGTCGGCCTGCGACATGTGCAGCGCCTCAATGCCGAAGACGCCGCGCCATTTCCTGCTCGTAAATAAACGTGGGATCGGCAAATTTCTTGAACCAGTTGAAGTTGTCAAACGCGGAGTGATAGACGCCATACTGGCCGCTGGAGGTCATGTCAGTGGAAGGAATGCCAAGGTGCTGAATGAAGACGCTGTAGTCTGAGCCGCTGCCGAGATCGCCGACAGGCACATCATTTTCAACTCGAGCATTGGGCATGCGGCCCTGATTGCTATCGGGGCGGCGCTGCGGTTGTCCCATCTTTTCATCTTTCCAAACGTTGTAAAGCATGCCGCCTTTGGGGCTGGGGACAACTTTGGTGACATCACGGATGAAACCTTTTAAGCTCGGCACTGCTGACGCGCCAAAGTTCGAGCCGGAAACTGCGACATCCAGATTGAAATACGCTACGGCGAGCGCAAGATCTTTTTCATGTTCCTCTCCCCACTCAGTTGAACCTATCAATCCCTCTTCCTCTGCGTCCCACGATGCAAATACGATTGTCCTGTCAGGCTTCCAGCCACGCCGCAGCAGATCGGCAAAGCCATGGACGGTTTCCAGCATTGCCGCAGTGCCGCTGTTCGGATCCACCGCGCCGTACACCCACGCGTCGCGATGGTTCCCCAGCACCACCCATTCGTCAGGATATTTCGTGCCTTTAATTTTCCCGATCACATTCCAGATGGTCCAATACCTATAGTTCTGCTTGAGATGCATCTTCACTTTCACCGGCCCGGGGCCAACGTGATAAGTAAACGGCAGAGCGCCTTGCCAGTCGCGCGGCGTTTCCGGCCCCGCCAGGTTTTGCAGGATAGGCTGCGCGTCTCCATACGATAGCGGCGTCGTCGGTATCTTCGGCATATCCAGCGCCTTCTCCGGCGGCACGCGCTTCGACTCTGGCAGATCGATGGTCGAAGCAAATCCCGGCGTGGTGGGATCGCCCGGATACTTAAACATGTACTGAATCGATCCGCGTTGCACGCCGCTCTCCGGACGCCACGGCCCCTTCGTATACACATCGCCCTTGAAGTAGCCATCATCGATCGGGTCAGAATAGATAATCACTCCCGCCGCGCCGTGCTCTTCCGCCACAAAACTTTTTACACCGCGGAAATTATCTCCGTACCGGACAATCACGATCTTGCCCCGCACATCGATCTTGAGGTCTTCCAGCTTTTTGAAATCTTCCGGGCGGCCATAATTCGCATACACGACTTCCGCCTCAACGTCGCCAGAAGGTGACGACCCGTTAAACGGCATCACCACGCGCGGATTGTCAGGCAGCGGATCGCCATCAACATGCTCTGGCCGGGGGCCGCTCATCTTCACGTTTGCCGGCGCTGTCACCGTCACGCTGATCTCTTCCGGCCGGTTCATCCACACTGAATACTTCACCACTTCTGTCTGCAGGCCGGCAATGTCAAAGTGCTTGGCTACGTGGTCCGCTGTGGCTTTATCTTCCGGCGAGCCTGCGATGTGGGGCACCGCAGTCAGGATCTTCAAATGCTGTTCCGCTCGCGCCGGACTGGGGCTGGCCATAAATTCCTGGTCCACCTGATATTGCTTGGCAAAATCCCTGAAGCCAAAGATTTGCGAAGGAACGCCTTGAGACGCTGTGGCCTGAGACGGAATGCCCGTGGCAGGAACTCCCTGCGCAGAAGCGGCAGGCGTGGGACTAGCTTGTGCAGACGCAGAAGCAGCAGGCGCTTTCCGGCCTGAGTTGTTCTGCAAGGCAAAGCTGGAAAGTACAAAGACCGATATAACTACGACGATGACTTTGGCGCGTTTCAATTCTGTGGCTCCTGGAAGAATCTACCTGAAGTTTGTGAACTAACGTACTGCCTGCGGTGGAAACAAAAAAGCTTACACTATGCAGTGACTTTTATCCGAATCCAGGTTTTGAAGAATTGAGAACGGACACGCAGATCGATAGCGGTGCATTGGCGCCGGACATTGCCACTCTCACAAATTCCCCCACGCTCCCGCGCGCGTATGCCGTCGACGGCTTGGCCAATGGTTTTGTGACCGATGCCGCCGTGACAGACGCGGCTGTGACCGACGCTGCCATTAAAGAGGCCGCAGTAACTGACGCCGCTGAAACCACCGTCATTGAAATTCCGCGCCTTGCACGCGCTCTCCGTCACCGAGATTTCCGGCTCTTCTGGACCGGCAACTTCCTCTCCAACATCGGCACCTGGATGCAGAACATCGCCCAGGGCTGGCTGGTGCTGCAACTTACCAACTCGGCTTTCTGGCTGGGCGTTGTCGGCTTTGCCGCGTCATTTCCCATTCTGCTGTTTGCGCTCATCGGCGGCGTAATTGCTGACCACGTAAACAAGCGCAAGATGCTCATGGTCACTCAGTCCGCCATGATGACGTTTGCTTTCATCATGGCCGCGCTGGCGTATTTCAAAGTCATCAATGTGCATGAGATTATTTTTCTCGCGCTCGGCACCGGCATCGCCATGTCGCTCAATACGCCAACGTATCAGGCGCTGGTGCCGCAACTTGTGCCGCGAGAAGATCTCACCAACGCCATCGCGCTCAACTCGGCGCAGTTCAATATGTCGCGCGTGCTTGGACCAACGCTCGGCGGCTTTGCCATGGCTCTCATCGGCATAGCAGGGAATTTCTTTCTTAACGGACTCAGCTTCCTCGCCGTGCTCATCGCGCTCGCCCGCATTCGATACATCGAGCCCGTTCTGCCGCAGGCAGACCGTTTTGTTCCGCCGCAGGCGGACCACTCAAACGCATCGCGCGAAGGCCATCTGTCGATGCCGCGTGCAGCCGGCATCTGGCAAAAGCTGAAGCAGGGCTTCGCATACGCCTTCCGGCATTCGTCCATGTCGTCGCTCATTTTGCTGGTGGCCATTGGTAGCCTGCTCGCTATTCCTTATCTCACCTTTGTGCCTTACTTTGCCCGCGACGTTCTTGGCACCGGCGAACCTGGCCTCGGCATCCTGATGGCCTGCTCCGGCGCAGGCGCGTTTCTCGGCGCCCTCACTATCGCGTCGCTCATGCATATTCGGCAGCGAGGGTTGTTCGTGGTCCGCGCTTTGGCCGGATTCTATGCCGCCATCATTGCTTTCACTTTCTCGCGCAACTTCTATCTTTCCGGACTGCTGCTCGCCGTGGCCGGCTATTGCATGATCATCTCCGTGGCCACCATCAACTCCCTGCTGCAGCACCTTGCAGAAGACCACATGCGCGGCCGCGTGATGAGCATCTATTCCACGGCCTTTCTCGGCTTGCCGCCCCTCGGCTGCCTCATCGCTGGGTCGTTGTCTCATCTGTTTTACGCACCTCACGTCATCGCCGGAATGTGCTCACTCGCGATAGGAGGAAGCTTGGCTGTGTATGTGAATAAAGAAGGGTTGAAGGAACTGGATTAGGGGTTTACTCCCGACCCTGAGGGTTCTTTGCAAAGGGGAGGGATCCCTATCGCAACGACGCTTTTTCTGAAATCCCGAGCGGGCGGGGTTGGGAGCGAGGGAGCCCTATCGTAACCATTCCGCTTCGATTCACGAGCAATCGTGCGGAATCTCCGTAATCGGAAAATCGACTTGGCTCTTGGCTGTTGGCAAAGTCCAGAATCTCGATGCGTTCTTGCACGTGCCGAGTCTCCAGGACCTTTCACGGACTCCGCGGGAGCAAGATCTGCTTCGTATCAGGGCCCGGGCTTTAGCCGGGCCGTAAAGATGCTAAAGAGACTCCGGCTTTAGCCGCTGGACCTTTTCTTTTTCCTGAAATATGCGGAGCAATACGGATATTCTTCCGCGCTCTTTGCCAACCCCGCTTTCACCGGGTTCTCATCAATATACTTCTTATGCGCCAGATAACTCTTTCGGTCCAGTACCCGGACTTCGGAGAATCCCGGCGGCCAGATCTCTCCTGCCAGCCCGAGTTCTTTGTTCCGACGAAATGAATAGCCGCCTTTAATAAGTTGAGCCGCGCGTTCAATGCTCGTATTGCCATCAATAGTCAGGAGCACATGGAAGTGGTCCGGCATCACCACGAAGTCGTGCAGATGGAACTTGCCAGCCAGGGTGTTTGTCCGCAACACATCAATAAAAAGCTCGGCTTCGTTCTTCGCCTGAAAAAACGGTTGGTCCATGTAGGTCTTACAACCGCCGAAAAACGTCCGCCGGCCCGCAACGATATTACGCCGGTCGGATTTTCGGGTGAGCTTTACCATAGGCAGCGGCTAAAGCCGGAATTCTACTACGGAACTCTTACGGCCCGGCTGAAGCCCGGGCCCTGATACGAAGCAGATCTCGCTCCAGAGGAGTCCGTGAAAGGCCCCACGCTACGGCTTATTTTTCTTACGCGGTCTTGTGTAATTCGCGGGGCGGTTGATACTTTCCGGGCACGCTTCTGGCGGCAATCGCAAGCCGGTTCCAGCTATTGATGGCGGCAACCGCCAGCGTAAGGTCGGCCAGCTCTTTTTCGCTGAAATGCCGGCGGGTCCTTTCGTAAACGTCATCGGGCGCATGTGTCTCTTTGATGTTGGTGACCGCTTCAGCCCAGGCCAGGGCCGCGCGTTCACGCTCGTTGTAATACGGAGACTCCTCCCAGGCATCCAGCCCGTAAAGCCGCTGTTCGCTCTCGCCGCGGGCGCGCAGGTCTTTCCAGTGCATGTCCAGGCAATAAGCGCAACCGTTGATCTGGGAAACCCGCAGCTTGATCAAATCAAGCAGCGTCTCATCCAGCCCGCATTGGCCCAGATATTTCTCCAAACCGAGCATCGCTTCATAAACTCCGCGTCCAACTTTCAGATAATCAATTCTCGGTTCCATGTCATTTCCTCCTGCTAATTTTGTTGATCTTCTTTTGGATGATCGCTGCGGCGATTCGATGCCGTACCGCACGAGTCGAAAATAACTATTTTCATTACCCCGCAGGGCCGCGCGCAATGAAGCAGAGCGCCCAATGAACCTGATCGGCCGCTGGCAATCAGCCCTTGCGCTGGCGGGAAGCCTGGAGTGTATTCAGGGGAAAGGGTTGGAAATTGGATTGAACCCGTCATGAATTGGATTTAGGTCGGGTGCTAGCTTATGAGATACTCTGCTTTAGTACCATAAGGAAAAAGAGGAATTGTGCAGATGCAAGACGAAGAACTGCAGAGCAGTCTGATTGAGGATCTGCTAACAGCCGAAGGCGAGAGCGAAGTTGCGCCGGTCTCGTACGTCATTTCTAGCTATGGTGCCGACTACACGGTTGACGGTCTGGTAAAGCGAATCAGGGAGGGATCCATTTACGTACCCCAATTCCAGCGAGGATTCGTTTGGGATATGAAGGACGCGGCGCGGTTTATTGAGTCCCTGCTGCTTGGTCTTCCTGTGCCCAGCATATTCCTTTCTAAGGAGGCAGACACAGGAAAACTACTCGTTGTTGACGGGCAGCAGAGACTGTTGTCTCTTCGGTACTTTTACGATGGGATTTGGGAACCGACAAAAAAGGAGTTTTCTCTCAGAGGAATAGGAGGGACTTTCGAGGGAAAGACATATAAAACACTTCGTGATGAGGATCGCCGCCGCCTCGACGACGCGATCTTGCATGTGACAATTTTCAAGCAGGATGAACCTTCAGAAGACCAAAGCGGCATATATCAGGTATTTGAGCGCCTGAACTCTGGCGGCAAAAGATTGACGCCTCACGAGATTCGAAGCGCGGTGCACCACTCCGGCGGAATGCGAGAGTTGTTGCAAGATCTGAATAAGAATCCTGAATGGCGGGCCATCTATGGAGTCGAGGACGCGCGAATGCGAGATCAGGAACTCATTCTGCGTTTTCTGGCGTTTTATTATGACGCCGATCGCTATAAGAGCCCACTTGTATCTTTTCTTAACGGCTTCATGGGGCGTTATAAGAAGCTGGAAAAAGAGCGAGCCGACGAGATGAGGAAGGTTTTCGTCGAAACAATTCACGTAGTCTATGAGGCGATTGGATCATCAGCCTTCAGGCCCGTCCGGGCTCTCAACGCAGCGGTTTTCGATTCGGTCATGGTTGGGTTGGCACGTCGTCTGAACCATGGTCCCGTCATCGACCTCAATGACTTCAAAATCGCTTACGAAAAACTCCTGCAAGATGCAAAATTCTTGGATGCCTGCGGGCGAGGTACAGCCGGGGAAGAGCGCGTCAAGACCCGTATCAGTCTTGCCACGGAAGCATTTGCGAGACTTACGTAGAACATGCAGGAAATTCAAAGACAGAAGCAGCGGCTAGACGAACTGTTCAACTCGGCGTGGAAACTGCCTGAGGTCGAGTTACAGTCACATTGGTCTAGGTATCTTTGCATTCTTGTCAGCGGGTTCCTTGAAAACTCGGTCGAACTTTGTCTCTCGGAGTACTCCAAGAAACGGAGCGATTCAGCGACCGCGAACTTCGTTAGCGCTAAACTCCGAGGTTTTCAAAACCCAAAAATGAGCGCAATCACTGATCTTCTCGGAGCTTTCAAACCTGAATGGAGGCTTGAATTGGAGGAGGCTACTCAAGGACAGCTGTCTGATTCGATAAATAGTATTGTCGGAAACAGGAACCGAATCGCCCACGGTGAATCTGTATCCCTTTCGATGAGTAGTTTGAAGGCTTACTACAATGACGCCACGACGGTGGTTGCTGTGCTGGAGAAGATCTGCGGAGTCTAGTCGGAGGGTAGCCACCTCCGGGCTGCGTCTCCATGCAATGGGCATTCGCTAAAATGAACATATGTGTTTCGTCCTCTATATTGGAACAGCCTCGCCGTTGCCGCTGCGGCCATGGCGACAGGAAGCTCCCGCCCTCTCTGTTGAAGAAATGAGCGCCAATGCACTAGCGATAAAGGCGCACTTCACGAGTAGGGTCGTGCAGTATGTAGGTTCCACCTCCGGCTGTGGCTGTGACTTCCCGCATGTGCTCACTGACACCTGGCATTCGCCAATGTTTCAGCTCGAAATTCTTCCAGAAACAAACACGTCTGAAAATTCAAATGCCCAGGAGTTTGTGACGTTGCTGCGGGCCAGCGGCGAAAAAATGGTTGAGGTTTATGGCGTGTGGGACGGAGATTTCACGGAAGCTCCCGAAGTCCGAGAAAGCATTTCACTAAGCAGCATCCTCGATCCCCATTTTCGTTTCAAAGAGAAAGGCTTTTATACGGTCCAGGTGGACTGACGTGTCCCTCTCCGCGTCTCCGTGGTGCTCAGATCCTCCGCCTCCTCCTTTCCTCCGTGTTTCGATTTGCTTTTCATCTGCGTAATCTGCGGCGAAAACTCCTTTCGCTCGTCTCCGTGCCTCTGTGGTGAAAATGTTTCCGATCACGCGCGATCACCGATCACCCGATCTGTCCCACGACCTTGCTCAGCTCAATCACCTCAATCCACTCCGGGCATTCCGGCCAGTTGTGCACCCAGCAGATAATCATGTCGCACCCCTTCGGATCATGCTGATGGTCCTGGAAACTCCGGCTGAAGACCTCAAACTCGGCCTTTACCCGCTGCCATTTTCCCGGCGCTACCTCGCGTAGCGTCTCGCAATCGGGAAACGCCGTCTGTATCCGCTCCACCGCAAATCCCATCTTTTCCGCTACCGTCCCAAAGCAGAACATCACTCCGCCCTCGGTCGTTGGCGCGTTGCGCAGCGTGGTCATCCGCAGCGGAGGCCCATACACCGGACGCCCCGGCAGCATCTTCCGTCGTGTCGGCGTTTCGTCATGCATGATTCGCTCGCTCGGTTGGCGGCGTGACATTTTGCGCCGGCCCTCCACCGTCGTCTTGCCTTCCCACTGCCGGACGATCTCGAGCACGTCGGCCCACGCGCTCTCTTTCTTGCGCTCTTTCACCACCGCGCAGAACCTTTCTCCCACCCGCGACCATGCGCCGCACCGGTTCAGGAAACTATTCGCGCCGTGGTTGCCCGCCCGCTTGTATTCCATATAGCTCGGCGGGCGCCCCATCTTCCGCACCATGTGTCCCCAGTCTTCCAGCAGCGTCAGCGTATCCAGCCGATGCCCAATCCCCCGCGCCCGCACCCCTGCCTGCCTTAGCGCTTCGGCCAGGTTTTCAAAATGCAGCTTGATCGCGTATTTGGTGATCTTAGCCATGCGCCAGATTTCAGTGTACGTGGGCGTGCGTCCCAGCTTGTTTGCGCACTTCTTCAGGCCGGACAGGACTTTTTGCTTCGTCATATTTCCTCCGAAAATAGAAAACCCCGCCTCTTGAGACGGGGTCCTGATTTGAATTTTAGTTGGTTGTGTAACTGGCTAAACTGAGGGGCTTTTATACCTTTTTAAGAACCTTACTGCGGTCTACCCCAGGGCGGAGCAGATCTTTAGACCGATCTAAAGACCTGCGGAAAAGTCAGCAAATCGTCGGGCTTTAGCCCCTGAGGTTTGCTATTTTTCAGCTAGCCTCAAGACAGCTATTTTTTGACGCCATCGGAGGCTATCCAAAACAACAGCAGCTTGAATACAAAGCCAATAGCCAATAGCCAAAAGCTAAGAGCCAAGAACCAAGAGCCGATTTGCCCCTACTTATATATGCACTCAGAACCGGCTTCCCGGGACATGTTTTCAACAAATATTTTCGATCCCTGAGAGGGCAGCTCTCCCTCTACTTACTAGTGTGGCTTTTGCCCCTTTCCGGGACGTTTTTTCCAGAAAATATTTTTCGGGAGCCATGACGCGTCCCGAAATGGAACAAGTATTCAGGGCATCGCTTCCAGTTGGGCTCGCCACCGCGCAAACGCAAGCGAGCGCAAAGATCCAAGCCATGTTTTGAATCACTTATCGCGGGGTTTCATCAGCTTGCTATCAACCACCTTCCAGGTTGGCCCGGCAGATTCGGCCTTATGAAGCGATGGAACCATCGCAGCAACGCTCAGGGAACTTGAAGCGGCGGAACTGTCAGTATCGGCACTTGCCGCCGGCTTGGCCGATGACATCGTCTCCGCCAGCTTTGCCAGTTTTTCTGAAGGCGTCCATGAACTGATTCGCACCCAGCCTGTGGCCGCGTTGCCGATCATCAAAGCCGATTGGTGCCGCTGCCGCAGCTCAACAAACAATCCCAGCGACTTCAGCAGCGTATCCACCTGGGCGCGATTGCCGCTCAACAGAGTCCAGCCCGGGCCAGTGTGGAACTTTTCTGCCCAGTCTTTCATTCGCGCCGGGGTGTCGTTTTCCGCATCAACGCTCACGGAGACAATTACCACGTCTTTTCCCAGCCGGGGGCCCAGCAGCTTGGCTACTTGTGAAAGCTTTTCCTGCGTGATGGGACACATGGAGCTGCACGTCGTAAAAAAGCCGGTAACAATGGCGATGCGCCCATCCACTACCTGGCTGTTGAAGCGGAGGTGCTGGCCATCCTGATTGACTACTTCAATATCAGGCACGGATAGCGCAACGGGAGCTTGGCTGGTCCTGACCCTGAAGCAAACAAGAGAAGATAAAAATGATGAAAATGACGAACGCGCGAAATTTCATTGGGTTTCCCTAAGACGATGTGACACAACGCAGATTGATTTTCACGACAAGGCCGCAAGCAGCGGCCGGCTGCAGACTGCACAACCGGCCGCGTGCCTGGCGCTCGACTACCCAACGATGTCCATTGGGCGCATCATTTCATTGTCTTCATGTTCCAGGATGTGGCAATGCCAGACGTACCTGTACCGATGTCCGGGAATTACCTGCGTTCCTCTAGGCAAATCGAACTTCATGGCCAGTTGAGTCACAGTGCCCGGGAAAGACTTCACCACGTCTTTGGCCGCATTCACTTCTTCTGGAGCAGGCGCTTGCGGCGGACCAGTGAAGACAAGCTGTCCGGTATTGTCGAAAGTATCCTGGTCAAACGGCCTCCGGCTCAGCACCTGGAACTGCACCAAATGGATATGTTTAGGGTGCGCGTCACCGGTATCGTTGATCAGGTTCCAGATTTCCGTGGAACCCGCTTTCGGATCCTCAGTAACGGGATCGTCCCAGTTTTTGTTGTCGAGCAGCCCAATGATCGGGAACCCGTCTGATTCGCGATCAAGTTCCGTAAGGATCAGGTCGCGCGTTTTCACTGCGGATTGCGGGTTGATGTTCATCGGCCTGGGATTCAGCACCTGCGGAATCGTGCTGGTGTCCTTCGACGACAACGGCTTGGAGACGCGGAACATCATGATCTGTGTGGGCACAACTTCTCCGCCGCCCGGGAACGGCGCAGGAGCGTTGTTCGTGAGCACAAAAGTCTTGCCCGCTTTGCCGGTAAAGTCCACGATCACGTCAAAGCGCTCCGCCGGCAGTTGCAGCAGCGTGGTCAAAGCCACGGGAGCAGGCAACAGGCCGCCATCGGTGCCAATCACGTTGAACTGCGGACCCGCCATGCCATGAGCTACGCCATTGGCATCCGTCATCACCAGGTTCATGTTCAGGAAGCGCGCGTTGCAGCCATTGAGCATGCGCAGGCGATAGCGCCGCGGCTCAATATCGATCACTGGCCACGCCTTGCCGTTCACGCACATGGTGTCGCCAAAGAACTCGGGAATCCAGAACTGGTGCGTTCCGCCGTCGGCTGTCGGGTACAGGAACGTGCCATCCGGATTGAACAGCCGGTCTTGCATCAGCAGAGGAATCTCAAACTGTCCTTTGGGTAGGTTAAGTGAATCTTCCACTGCGTCGCGAATCAGGTAAATGCCCGCGAGTCCCTGGATCATGTTGAGCCGCGTGATGCCAAGCGTATGGTCGTGGTACCAGAGCATGGTGGATTGCTGGTCATTGGGATAGACAAACGCATTCGGGTTGTACAGCACCGGGCCGGTCACGCCATCGGGAGAAATCCATGCTTCCGGATACCCATCGCTTTCAGGCAGGATCTTGGCGCCGTGCAGGTGGACTACGTTCCGTACCTGCGGCTTATCGGCTTCCGATCCGTGGATGGTGAAGTCTACCGGCAGCGGATGCGTCGTCGGCAAAGCGTCATTGTGGTATTTGATTTTTACCGGAACGCCGCTGCGCACTTCCATTGTCGGTCCAGGCCAGATGCCGTTGTAGCCCCAGATCGGCGTGGGCGGAAGATCGCGATGGACCTTCTGCAATGCAGGCTGCATGCGGATGTGGGTCACACTGTTTGGATCAGGATGAATGACCGGTGGAATCGGTAGCTGGTCAACGAACGGAGCAAGCAGGCCCTGCGTGGCGGCCGTTGTAAGCTGGTTAAGCGGATGCTGGACGTGTCCGTGGAATGTAACACCGCCTTGCGTGTGGACCCGGGTATTGACTGTCTGGCTTGAAGCGAATTTGGGCAGAACTAATCCCGCACCCGCCATGGCGCCGAACTTCAAAAGATCGCGTCGACTCTTTTTCATTTGGATGAGGCTCCTTGTTTTAGACACACGTCAGGCGTTACTGGCAGGAGCCGGTTGGATTTCGTCGGTCTGCTATTTAGCCTGAAGAGTGGCGTTCTTTGTGGGCTTTTCCAGCCTTGAGGTTCCGGAAGGGCTGGTATGCGAGTTCAAAATAGCGGGAAAAATATAGACTGTCCACGAAAATTAAAAACTTTAATGTGAGGCGTTTGGGAGAATCCAGCTACTTTGAACAATTCTATGTAAGAAGTTCGCTTTGTTCCTGTAAACCAAAGATGCTGGGCATAAATCCTGTGTTTTTGTAAATAGAACCTGCAGAGCGATCTTTAATCTGTTGGTACTAATAAGAATCCTCTTATTAGAAATTCTTATAAATCAGTCGACCAGCAAGTCCTCTGCAATCAATTGCATACGCTCTTAGGCGGGTTAGAGTACCAAATCAGCGTATTCGGGATGCTTTGTGAGATATTCGCTTACAGAAGGGCAGATCACATCCACCTTAAAGCCCTGTTCGCGCGCCCATTCCAGCGCTGAGTGCGCCAGTTCAGCACCCAGTCCCTGTCCGCGCAACGCCGCCGGCACTTCACTATGGATAAGCTGCAGAACCTTGCCCGCCAGCGTGTATTCCAGATAGGCCACATGGCCTTGGCGCTCGATTTCAAGCCGTCCGCTGGTGGCCTGTACCGGCTCCGGTTTGGCTTTGCGGTGAAACATGCTGTTATTTTTCCTGATTGGCCGCTTAAGGCGCAAGCGCTAGCTTTTTGCCACAAGCCGGAGTTGCCGGTGACCATCGTCCCGGGCTGCTACTATGATTTCCATGATCAGCCGTCCCGGATCCGACGAAGCCGCTCCATATTATTTTGGCTACATCAACCGCGTTACCAGCGATGACATCCTCAGCGTGTTGCAAAGCCAACTCGACGAAACTCTCCCATTTCTACGCGGCATCTCAGAAGAGAAATCTCTTCATCGCTACGCTCCGGAAAAATGGAGCGTCCGCCAGATGTGGGGCCACGTGAATGATGCGGAGCGCGTCTTCATGATGCGCGCTTTGTGGTTTGCCCGCAATTTCGATACGCCGTTGCCCAGCTTTGATCAGGAGATCGCCGTAGCTGCAGCAGCATCAGACAATGTTCCCTGGTCCCGGCATGTGGAGGAATTCCACGAGATTCGCCTCGCGACGATCTCATTCTTCCGGAATCTTCCTGCAGAAGCCTGGATGCGAAAAGGCGTCGCCAGCGGCAATCCAGTTACGGTGCGGGCGTGTGCGTACATCGTGGCCGGGCACGTGACACACCATGAGGCAGTGCTGCGGGAGAAATATCTTTAAGTAGTTGTCAGGGAACGACCATCCGGCATGCCGCAGCGCAAAACTTTGCCTACTCAGGGATATCTCCTAATACACTCCCCAACAACACCCTATTCCTTGGCTTTCCGTCAGCGGAAGTTGTATTCTCAATTCAATTTTTGAGGGTGCTTCCGGCCCTCAAGTTGTGCCCATGTCGTTGAAACAACCGAATACACCGCGTGGCCCCCAGGTCACGGGCGCGGCTACTGCTAAGACAGCGGAGCATGCGCTCGATCAGCACAAGCATGTGCTGGAAACCTTGCTGGAGAGCACTGCCGATTTCATTTACATGAAAGACCGCAACGGCCGGTATGTATTCGTGAATCCTGCAGCGGCAGAATCAGTAGGCAAGAGGCCGGAGGAAATCATCGGCCAGGACGATCGTGCTCTTTTTCCTGAAGAGAATGCGCGGCAAATCATGGAAAAAGACCGCCGTATCATGGCTTCAGGTGTTTCCGAGGTTTTTGAGGAAACCCGCGGTTATGCCGGCAGTGTGCGGCATCTGCATTCCTCCAAAAATGTTTGTCGTGATTCCTCCGGCAGTGTGATTGGCCTTGTGGGTATTTCGCGTGACATTACCGAACTCAAGCGCGCGGAAGAAGCCCTGAATTCCAGCGAGTTGAATGCGGCAGGCGCGCGCATGGCCAACGCTTTGGCCCATGAAATTAACAACCCATTGGCTGCTCTTACTAACGCTCTCTTTCTGCTGCGGCAGAAGAACGGTTCAGTGCCGGCGGAGGAACTTCTTGGCTCCGCACAGGAATCGCTTTGGCGTATTACCAAGATTACCCGTCAAATGATCGGTCTCTATAACCGCACTGCACCTGCGCGGCATATCGCGGTGCAGGACGTGGTGAATGACACGCTGGCGAATCTGGATTCACAAATCAAGAAAAAGGGTATTCGCCTGGAAGCGGACCTTTCTCAATGTGAGTTTTTTGGAATTGACGCGGACCTCCGCCAGCAAATTACCGCGCTGATTGAAAATGCGGTTGAACAGGCCCACAGTTTGGTCCGCATCAAGCTTTACAACCCGACTTACGCTAATGGCGACCTGCGGCAAGAGTTCCGTCTTGTTGTCGCGGATGATGGGCCTGGCATTGCGCCTGAGCACCGCGAACGGATCTTTGAGCCCTTCTTTTCCACGAAACCTGAAAAAGGCAGCGGACTGGGGCTTTGGATGGCTCTTGGGATCGCCAATAAGTATGGAGGCAGAATCCGCGTGCGCAGCAGGACTGCTCAAGGATCATCCTGGGCCTGCGTGGTCCTCACCATGCCAACGAAACGAACATTCTTAAAGACAGAAAGGTAAATGCCAGCCGACGGGCAGCCCGTCTGCCATCGTATCTGTCACTGCCGCATCATGCGCCGCAGAAGACTCTGAGTCTTCAGGCTTAAGCGTTACCCGGCGCCGTTGGCGTTGATACAACTGAAGCGCAAAATGCGCAGCGTCGCGCCGCAATGGGAATTTCGCTCAGGCATTCCGGGCACTTCTTGCTTGTCGGGTCGGCTGGGATTGCACTGCGCGCCGCGCGGGCTTTCCAGGCATTCATGGGCGCGATCATAAAGAAGTACACCGCCCCTGCAATCAGCAGGAACGAGATCAGCGCGTTCAAAAAGATGCCGTAAGAAATCACTGCGCCGTTCACAGTGAAGTTAAAGGCGGAAAAATCCGGCTTGCCCACAATGGCTGCAATCAACGGCGTAAGAATGTTGGTGACAAATGCAGCTTACAACTGCGCCGAATGCCGCGCCAATCACTACGGCCACAGCCAGGTCCAATCACATTGCCCCGCATCATGAACTGCCGGAATCCTTTAAGCATGGTGTCCTCCTATACTGCGCAAGATCATACAAGAAACCGGACGTAAAACCTGCATGAGATCTGATGCGGGGTAGCCGGTTCGCGTCATTTATAATCGAGCGTTTACACCTACGAGGTTCAGCCGACACAGTGTCCTTTGAAGATAGCGTTTACCAGTTGCGGCAGCAAAAGCTGCGCGATATTGAAGCCCTGGGCCAGCAGGCTTATCCGCACAAGTTCGCTTTTACTCACACCGTGCCGCAGGTTTTGGCCGACTATGGCGAAAAGACGGCCGAGCAGCTGGAAAATCCGCGCGTTCCGGTAAAAGTGGCGGGACGCATCATTTCCATACGCCTCCAGGGCAAGGCGGGGTTTGCCCATTTGCAGCAGGGCGGCAAGCGACTGCAGATTTACGTGAAGCTCGACTTCGTTGGGGAAAAAGGTTTTGCCTTGTATAAGCTGCTCGATCTGGGCGACCACATTGGCGTGAGCGGTTACCTTTTCCGCACTCGCACCGGCGAGCTGACGATCCATGCGGAAGACATCACGTTCCTGGCTAAAGATTTTCTGCCACTGCCGGAAAAATGGCATGGCCTGAGCGACGTGGAATTGCGCTATCGCCAACGCTACGTAGATCTCGTCATGAACCAGGATGTGCGTGAAGTTTTTGTCAAGCGCAGCAAAGTGGTGCAGTCCATCCGGCGCTTTCTGGATGCCCGCGATTTTGTTGAAGTGGAAACGCCAATGATGCAGCCCATCGCCGGCGGCGCAACTGCGCGCCCGTTCGTTACGCACCACAATACGCTTGATATCGATCTGTTTCTGCGCATTGCGCCGGAGCTTTACCTCAAGCGGCTGGTCGTGGGCGGCTTGGAGCGCGTGTATGAGATCAATCGCAATTTCCGCAATGAAGGCATTTCCACGCAGCATAATCCTGAGTTCACCATGCTGGAGTTTTACCAGGCCTATGCGGATTATCACGATCATGATGCAACTCACTGAAGACATGCTGGCCCAGGTGGCGCGGGACGTGAACGGCACTACCAAAGCAACTTTCGATGGCAAGGAATTTGATTTTGCCGATTGGCAGCGTCTCTCCATGCGTGAAGCCATCATTAAGTATTGGCCGGAAGCCGCCGCGCCCAAACCAGAGATTGCGGACTTTGCGTCCCATGAGACCGTTGCTGCGCTGGTCAGGCGACTGAATGCCAGCCACACGCCGCACATGCCTTATGATCCGAAAGAGCCTGCGGGCAAAACCATTGCCGCAATGTTTGAGCACGTGGCGGAGCACCATCTGATTCAGCCGACGATCCTCTATGACTTCCCTGTCGCCATCTCGCCTTTGTCCAAAAACAAACGCGACGAGCCTGATTGGGTGGAGCGTTTTGAAGTGTTCATCGGCGGCCTTGAGATTGGCAATGCCTTCAGCGAGTTGAACGATCCGGAAGAGCAGCGCCGCCGCTTTGAGCAGCAGCTAAAAGAGAAAGAACGTGGCGATGAAGAAGCCCACGCCATGGACGAAGACTATATCCGCGCACTCTCTTATGGCTTGCCGCCGACTGGAGGCGAGGGCATCGGCATTGACCGGCTGACCATGCTGTTGACGGATTCACGGTCTATCAGAGACGTGATCCTGTTCCCATTGCTGCGAAAACAGCAGGAGCAGGAGTCCGCCGAAGAAACGAGCAGCCAAAGCTAATGTAAGCAAAGGAAATTTTTGGGTAACCTGCTGCAGCTAATTCCCTAATGCGCCCCAATGGTAGGAAACTGAAGGAGCGCAGCCCAGAGCTTTAAAATTTATCGTATCATCGCCCTTCGATTTGCCCTTTACTCCTGGGCCGAATCCGGTAACGAACTCGCCGAACTCATTGGCCTTAAAGGATCCCTTCATTTTCTCACCGGCGGAATTTGACGTGTAGTGGATCTCGTCCTTAGGTTGAAACCCCCTGCCACGAAGGACAGCAAGACTAAAATCTTCGCGGGCGCGAATGACTTCCACGTGGCACCCTCTATCCTCAGCAACGATAGGGTCAGGGATAATCGTAAGTGCGGCTTTATATTTTTTATCCCCGGATGCAATGCCTATCCGGTGCGGCAACCCCGGGAAGGAAAGAAAAGCCAGCATGACATAAGGACCGGAAGTGTCGTGACACCCAATAGCATGCATGCAGAGCCGGCCATTATCGGAGATATAAGCGGGCATGACCGTTTCGGGTTGAGGTTTCCCCGAGCGGCCACTGGAAAATTGTATAAACCTGATCAGCAGGCGCGCCGGTAAGGTAGAAATCATAGAAGCCGTAATTCGCGCCTTTTCTCACCTCCCGTGTCATCAGGTGTGCATCAAGTTTGGTCCCGGGCGAATTGAGTTCAGTTCCCCATCCTGAAACCGAGTTCACCAGTTTGCCGAGGTCGTCATGGTCCTGCGCTTCGCAGCAAAAACACACAATTAGCGCCAAAAAAATTAGCCGTAATGTTCGCGCTAAACCAGATGGTTGAGTCACCAAGCCTCACTTTCAGTGGACACTGTAGACGAACCAATGAAACCCGGCAAGAATAAAAGAGCCGATGGTGGGCCGGGTCCGCAATCCGCTCTGTATGTTTCTATGTTTACAATAGAGAAACGATGCCGACCGGCTCTGAAATTCGCGAAAAATTCCTGCGCTTCTTTGAAAGCAAAGGGCACAAGCGCGTGCACTCATCGTCGCTGGTGCCTGCCAACGATCCCACGTTGTTGTTCACGAACGCGGGCATGAACCAGTTTAAAGATGTTTTTCTTGGCGTCGAAAAACGCGACTACAACAAGGCCGCCTCGTCGCAGAAGTGTGTCCGCGCCGGCGGCAAGCACAATGATCTGGAAAATGTAGGTTTCACTAAGCGCCATCACACGTTTTTTGAGATGCTGGGCAATTTCAGCTTTGGCAGCTACTTTAAAGCCGAGGCAATCTCCTATGCATGGGAACTGGTGACCTCATCGGACTGGTTCGGTATCTCCCGCGACAATCTCTATGTGACCATCTTCAACGGCGAGCAGGGCATTCCTCGCGATGACGAAGCGGAAAAGCACTGGCGCGCCGTCGGCGTCGCCAAAGAACGCATTTTTGAAATGGGCATGAAGGACAACTTCTGGCAAATGGGTGATACCGGCCCTTGCGGCCCGTGCAGTGAAATTTATTTTGACATGGGTCCTGCCGCTTCCGATGAAGGCCATCCCGACTGCATGTTCCCCTGCGAATGCGGCCGCTACGTGGAAATCTGGAACCTGGTCTTCATGCAGTTTGATCGCGACAACACCGGCACGCTCAATCCTCTGCCGCGCCCTTCCATTGATACCGGCATGGGATTGGAGCGTACCGCGGCTGTCCTGCAAGGCAAGATTTCCAATTACGATACTGATCTCTTCATGCCTCTGCTGGCAGCCGCCGCAAAGCTCACAGGCGTCAATCTCGAAAAAGAACTGGCGGCGGAAAAGAAATCATCTTCAGCGGCAAGCCTGCGGGTTGTGGCCGACCACGCCCGCGCCGTCACGTTCCTCATCTCAGACGGAATCCTGCCTGCAAACGAAGGCCGCGGCTACGTGCTGCGCAAAATTCTTCGCCGCGGCATTCGCCATGGACGCCTGCTCGGGGCCACCAAATCATTCATGCATGAGATGGTGATGGCCGTCCGCGACCTGATGAAAGATGCGTATCCGGAACTGGTAGAGCAGGCGGAGCGCGTTTCCAAAATCGTATTTGAAGAAGAACGTCGCTTTGCCCACACGCTGGATGCCGGGCTGGCTCGTCTTGAAGCCGACCTCAAAACCCTGCGCAAAGAAAAGGCTGACAGCCAGAAGGCCGCTCTTTCACGCGATCCCCTGGGCGAGCAAAACATGTCGCCAGCGGAACTGGCGCAGCATCAGTATCAGAGCGCACGAGAGCTGCGCTATCGCGGTGAAGACGCTTTCAAGCTCTATGACACGTTTGGACTCCCCTTCGACTTCATCATGGACACGTGCCGTGATGCAGGCATCAGCGTGGACGTAGAAGGTTTTGAGCGCGCCATGCAGGCGCAGCGTGAACGCGCACGGGCGTCATGGAAGGGCGTATCTAAACAGACCGCATCACCGGTCTATCGTGACCTGAAAAAGACCGAGTTTGAAGGCTATCGCGCCACGCGATCAAAAGGCAGTGAAGTTCTTGCCGTGGTAAAGAATGGTCAAGGCGTAAAGGTCTTGAATCCCGAAGAAGAAGGCGAAGTCGTACTTGATCACACGCCGTTCTATGCCGATTCAGGCGGTCAGGTCGGCGACATCGGAATTCTCTACGACGAATCACACTCGAGCATCGTGGCCGAAGTGAATGGCTGTTATATGCCGGTGCAGGGCGTGCGCGCGCACAAGGTCAAGGCGCGCCAGCCGGTTTTCGTCGGCATGAAAGTTGATCCCGTGGTCCACAGTGAAGTGCGGGATTCAACCATGCGCAATCACACAGCCACGCACCTGCTGCATGCCGCGCTGCGGGAAACGCTGGGGCCGCAAGTAAAGCAGGCTGGATCGCTGGTTGATCCCGGCCATCTGCGCTTTGATTTTTCGCATTTTTCCGCCGTGGCAGACGAAGAACTCCAGGACATTGAAGATCTGATGAACAAACACGTCCTGCGCAACACTCCCGTGGATACGATTGAGAACGTCCCGATTGATGTAGCCATTAACGAGTACAAGGCCATGGCGCTGTTCGGAGAAAAATATGGCGAGCGCGTTCGCGTGGTGAAGATCGGCGATTTTTCCACCGAGCTCTGCGGCGGAACGCACACGCGTGCGCACCGGCGAAATCGGCCTCATCAAGATCCTGAGTGAAGGCAGCGTCTCTTCCGGGGTGCGCCGCGTTGAAGCCCTCAGCGGTGAAGGCTCGCTCAAGCATTTCCGGCTGGACCACAAGCTGGAAAACCTGGTGTCATCGCTGATCCCGCAGACAAAATCTCATTCGCCGGCTGAGGCATTGCGCGGCGAACTCGACAAAAAAGATGCGGAGATCAAGAAGCTGCAAAAAGAACTGGAACAGATGCGGATGAAGTCCGCGGGCTCTCAGGTGGCATCCGTCGGCGAGAAGGCGCGCGACATCAAGGGCGTAAAAGTCGTTGCGCAACGCGTGGACAATCTCGATCGCGGCCAGATGCGCACGCTCGTCGATAACATGCGCAATAAGCTCGGCTCCGGCGTGGTCGTCCTGGGCTCAGTACAGGACGGCAAAATCGCGCTGATCGTCGGCGTAACTGCCGATCTCACGTCCCGAGTGCAGGCAGGAAAAGTCATCAAGCCCGTAGCAGAAAAAGTCGGAGGCTCCGGCGGTGGTCGCCCGGACATGGCCGAAGCCGGCGGCAAAGATCCCGCTCAGCTCGATGCTGCCTTGAATGAAGCTTATGCGGCAGTGGAAGGATTGCTGAACTAGTTTTTCTGTAATCGAGAGCGCAGCCACTTTGCTTTAGCCTTCATGGCGTGGCAGAACACTTTCGATACGCCGGTCGGGAATCAGCCAGATCAGCGCTGCGGCCACGTAAACTGCCTGTGACATCCACGGCGAGCGCTTTGCTGCAACGATTCCAATGAGATAAAGCACCGGTGAGAGCTTGCCTTTCCAATCGCTACCTATTGCTTTTTTCAGGAGTGAACCCTCGCCTTGAGCGTGGATGATAGTCTGCTGGAGCAAATAGTATGCAATCGCGGCCATCAGGAGCACCACGCCGTAGAGCATGGTGGGCGCGGCGGTGAAATGGTTCTCCCCCATCCATCCGGTGGCGAACGGAAACAATGATAACAAGAACAACAGGTGCAGGTTGGCCCAGAGCATTGCGCCGGTAACTACAGAGCAAACATGCAACATGTGGTGATGGTTGTTCCAATAAATTCCCACGTAAACAAAACTAAGAAGATAGCTGAGGAACACTGGCAGCAGCGGCTCTAAATCCTGCAGGCGGTCGCCATGCGGTACTTTCATCTCCAGCACCATGATCGTAATAATGATTGCGATCACGCCGTCGCTGAACGCTTCCAGCCGCCCTTTGGGCATCTTTCCTCCGCTTCAGTTCCTTGGGCAGGTTGGCCCGATTCGTCCGGCTGGCGATATCGACTTCGTCTTAGTTATCGTGGCCGCCGCTGTGGCTGCATTTTATCCTGTGCCGAACACGGAGAAGAAGATTGTGTCGAACTGAATTTGGTAGTGTAATTGGCAGTCAGTTGGCCTATACCGTTACCCAGGTTATTACGGCTGGCTTATTGCTGTAACGCACCATGGATTTATACACTCATTAATAATCGATTGATCAGAATTCAAGGAGAAACAAACTTGAAGAAATTTGTTCTCGGCGTGATTGTTGGCTTGTTGATTCCGGTGGTTGGCGGCTATTTATTCATCAAGATGGGCATGATGCCGATGGCCGCCAATGGGGCTACGCCGCTGCCGATGGAAGAGAAGATCGCGCACATGGCCCTGCGGGCTAGCATGTCGAAGGACAAGATGCAGCAATCCCCCATCCCAGCGGACGAGCCCAACATGACTCAGGGCGCGCATGTTTACGTTGAGAATTGCGCCTTCTGCCATGGCTTTGTCGGATCAAAAGCCAGCTTTGCCGCAAAAGGCATGTTTCCACTGCCGCCCCAATTGCTCTCTGAAGACATGGTCACCGACGATCCCACGGGCAAGATCTACTGGACGGTGGAAAACGGAATTCGGCTGACAGGGATGCCCGGCTTTAAGGACATGCTCACGCCCACGCAGATGTGGCAGGTAGCGCAAATGCTCCAGCATGCTGACAAGCTGCCCGACCAGACAAAAGCAGCCTTGGCCAAACCGGCAATGCTTCCCATTGCAACGCCCAGCGCAACGCCAGCAGCCATGCAAGATAAGAAGCCCGCAAAACCAGTCCATTGAACCAAAAAGTGGGCGGCAGGATGCGAAATGGCAGAAGTTGAAGGGCAGCCGCAGCTCAAGCGGCAGCCCTTGGAATCTTGTTAGAGTTTTTCGTGGAATTCGCATCCAGAGCAGGAAATAAAGATTCCGCCGGGGGTGTTGCGTTCGCGGTCTTTCACGCGTTTTACAATCCTGGTCGGCTTGCCGCATTTAGGGCAATCGGTGCTCTTGGTGGTATCCATAATTTTCTTGCGGTCTGCCGTTTTGGCAATCTTAGCCATGATTCAATCTTCTCCTGGGATGTCGGGATTCCGCGGCCTAAAGTCGGCGGCGGCAAATGCGGCGGGAAATTTGGGGACGGCACGCTACCAACCGGAGCCTTCTGACCACAACAAAATGACCGCAACAATATGATTTTACACTGAGCCGGCTGCTTTCGTCTCTGAGTCGCCCTGAGAATAAGGTAAAAATCGCCCTTTACTTGTAACCCGCACTTCGGTTATCAATCAATACAACTGCAACAGCCAATCACAGGGGAGAACTATGAGGAGAATAGCACTTGTTTTGCTAACAGCCGCGGCGTTGAGCGCATTTGCTGCGGAAACCAAGGTTCAGGGTTATCTGGTTGACCTGGCCTGTGCAAGTGAAGAAGGACAGAAAGCCGGGTTTGGAGCCAAGCATTCCAAAGACTGCCTGCAAATGCCCGACTGCGCAAAGAGCGGTTACGGTGTACTAACCGACGACAAAAAAGTGATCAAGTTTGATGCGGCAAGCAACGCTAAAGCCAAGCAGTTCATTGCCGACCTAAAAAAGAACAAAGACATCAAGGTCAACGTAACAGGAACCGTTGACGGCGAGAAGATGGCCGTAAGCAAGATTGAACTGCAGTAAAAGCCATTAAATCGATATCGGGGCCGCGCATAATCAATGATCGATGAGCGCGGCCTCTCTTTTTTTGATTGCCTTTCGCGCAGTACTCCCTTGCCATTGCCGAACAGACGTTACTTTCGGCCATTGTCCGCAAGTGTTTGATTCAGTGTGGCTTATCGCCACAGTCATGTTGCGGCTAGCCCCACCGCATCCCAGCGCCGTGCCTTCTGCCGATTGAAAAAACAGCACTTACCTCATTTGGCGAGCTTGGCCCGCCAGGTGCATGTATACACGGCGAGGACTTCCCCACTCACTGAAAACTTGGAGGCCCCTATGAAGCGGTATTTACTTCTAACTGTTGCAATGGTTGCCACGATATTGGCGACAGGCTGCGGCGGGACTGGCAATCTCAATGCCGGACCGACCAATGCCACCATCAACACCAGTGACGGTCTGAATGATCAGATCGTGAAGTTTGAGCTTTCCGTCAGCTCGCTGACGCTCACCGGAAGCGGAACCACAGCCACCACGGGCAACCTGCTCTCTAAAACGTCCGAGGTTGAGTTCGTCCACCAGGCAGGATCATTTGAGCCTTTGGCTCTGGTCAACATTCCGCCGGGAACGTACTCCGGAGCTTCGCTTACGGTATCCAATCCTGAAGTCGTAGTCCTGAACAACGCTGTACCGCCGGCGCCGGTAAAAATCCCGGCCACTCTTACCAGCGGCAGCGTAACCGTGACCTTTACAGCCCCGATTACCGTAACCAGCAGCAATTCGTCAGTCCTTAACTTTGACCTGGATCTGGCGAATTCGGTCGTGCTAACGGGCACACCGGCGACCTCTGCCACCGTAACGGCCAAATTCAACGTCACCACCGCCACCGCCACCAACACTGATGAAGACAACGGCGAGATGGACGACGTCCACGGCAGCGTAACGTCCATTGCAGCGCCGAACTTCACCATCCAGACCGATACCAGTAGCATTGTTTTTGCCACGGACAACACCACGCAATTTAAGGACGGTATCACCTCACTTTCACAACTCAAGGTGGGTGACATTGTTGAAGTGGACGCCACCACCAAACCGGACGGCAGCAAGCTTGCTACCAAGATTGGCGTGGAAGAAAGCCAGAGCGGCGAAGAAGCTGAAGGCGTAATCACTGCAGTGACCGGCGCGCCGGCTACGCAGATCACAATTGCGCATCAGGTTGATTCGTCCAACTCCGCTACGCCGCCGGTGACCGTGGACCTTGCCATTAGCGCGAGCACCGCGTTCTCCGTCCGTACGGACAAACTGAATCTGGGCGGGACCACGCCGGCTTTTGACGCCAGCCACATTGGCGTGGGCCAGCGCGTTGAAGCCGATACAGGCAGCAGCACCGTTTCGCCAATGCTCGCAGACAAACTCAAGCTGCGCGAACAGGCGCTGGTGGGAACAGTTTCCACCGCAAGCGCGTCAGGTTTTACACTGACGCTGAACGCCAACTCCGCTTTTGCCACCCTGACCGGTCAATCGACCATCGCGGTTTCAATCGTGAGCGGCACTAACCTGAAAGTCACGCCCGCGAACGCCAACACCGTGCGCGTGCGTGGTCTCATCTTCTTCAACGCCGGATCTTACAGCATGATCGCGTCGCGCGTTGACGACAACCAATAACCAGCACCGTTCATCCTGTGCAAAAAACTGGGTCCGCTTCGGCGGACCCGGTTTTATTGAAGCGAAAGATTTATTGCGCGAAAGACAAAAAAACTGAAACACGGAGGAAAAGAGGAAGCGGAGGAAATTGAAACTCCTATCGATCAAGAATCTGATCTCAGGAAATCTATTTGCGCCAATTACAGAAATACATCACTGCGAGATGGGGCGCAAGGCTGAATGGGTGTCAATTTTCATTTACCCAATTACCAAATTACCCATTTACCAAATCTCCTTCGTTCTCCGTGTTTCAAAGGTTTTGCTGTGGCCGCGATAATGATTAGGAATTAAATGCTGACGGCTGATTGCTGAATGCTGCATTACTCAGTGCGCCGCTGCTACTCCGCAGCAGTTGTGCTTGCTTTCCCCGATCACCACATTCCGTGTCTGTCCCAGCGCGCGGTTCAGCGACTGCTTTGGGATGGCCGTAACAAGCGGTTTCAGCAGCCATCCCAGTCCGGTAGGGATATCCCGCGTAAGTGACAGCGCTTCACATTGCAGGTAAACGCCGCCATCTTTTTCTTCAAAACGCCAGTATGTATTCAATCGCCACAGGTAGCCGTGTCCGGTGCCGACCGGCAACTCTTCACCATCGGGCTTGGCCGGATCTTTTACCTCGGCAATGCGCGTGCTGATGGAGTTGGAATATACCTTGTTTGCGTCCACCTTGCCCCAATGGACGTCATAGGTAGTGTCGAAATCGACTGTCGTAAATCTCTTCTGGTGCAGGCGCAGGAACATCTTAAAGTCATCGCCATTGTGGGCAATGGTGCGTGACGCGCTCACGTCCGGCTTGTAAAGCTCGGCGCGTCGGTCATAGTCTTTGACAATTGGCAGCGTCCTGGTCAGCGTCGCGCCGGGAATAAAGATGAGCCCCACCCAATGATGCACCATGCCGTCAGGAACGTCAGAGCTTATGCCGGGAGCCTTGGTTTCCAGCTTTTCCACCAGAATCTCGCCGTGTTTGAGCTGGTCATAAGCCTGCTGCCTGGCATCGGGATTCATGCCATCGATATAGAGGAAAGTCCCGCCGGGACGCAGCTCGTTGGCAAAGCGGGCCTCTGTGGCTGCCACATAGTGGTCAAAGGCAGAGTTGGTTTTTTGCTTGAGTTCCGCCGCCGACGCTGTAGGCAAAAAAGTAGCAACCAGCAGCAGTGCGAAAAAAGTACTGATAATAGAAAGTCGCTTCATGGAATCTGCTTTGTCTCTCCAGTAAGATGCACGCTTCCGGGCGCGGTAGCAAGGTGTTTCAAGGCAAGTTATACATAATTGAGGCAGTTGACCTGAAAATTACCTGGGCTTTGCGCATTTACCAGTCCGAAAAATACAAAAGCGTTTAGTGCTTTCCTGCTTCCCAAAAGTTTTAGTACCTCTGGAGGCAGTTTTCCAGCCATTCTGGGTTAAACTCTTCTCAACCTTCCCCCACTTGGTCCGAATTTAGAATGGCAAATAATCACCGGTCAGACATTTTGTTCTTTTTTGGCGTAATCCTTGCCTTGTGGGTCGCCTATAGCGTCCGCGACGTGCTGATGCTTATTTATGTGAGCGGGCTGTTTGCCGTGGTGCTGTCCCCCGCCATTGGCATGATTCAGAAGATCCACATTGGCAACTGGCGCGCCGGACGCGGCTTTGCCATCATCTTTCTTATCCTGATGTTGGCATTGGCAGGCACTTTGTTCGCCGTGTTTGCCCTGCCGCCCGTTTATCGGGATGGCCGCAATTTCTCTGCGGACTGGCCCCGCCACATGACGGAACTCACTGAGGGGATCAAGCATCTCCCGTTTGCCGCCAAGATTGATCCCGCCGGCTTGCAAAAATATGCGGCCGAAATCGCCGGTGGGGCCGGTGGACTCTTTTTGAACCTGGCCGGAGGCATTTTTGGTTTCTTTACCGCCATCATCCTCACGGCTTACTTCATTATTGATGGCGACCGCACCTTTCATTGGGCCGTCTCCATGTTCCCGCTCCACCAGCAACACCGGCTGAACACAACTCTATTGCGTGCAAAAGCCCGCATGCGCAACTGGCTGATTGGCCAGTCAATGCTCATGCTCAGCCTTGGAGTATGCAGTCTGATAGTCTATTGGGCGCTGGGCCTGAAATATTTTTACCTTTTGGCGATGTTTGCCGGCATCGCCAATATCCTGCCCATTGCCGGCCCTATCAGTGCCGTGGTTCTAGCCTCAGCAGTGGCCATCATGGATTCGCCTCAGAAGCTTGTGGGTGTAATCATCTTCTTTGCCGTTTATTTCCAGATTGAAAGTGTCTTTCTCTCACCGCGCATCATGCGCCATACGCTCAATCTTTCGCCGCTTACGGTGATCATTGCTCTTTCTCTTGGAGGCGCACTGGCGGGCGTTATAGGCGCGCTGGTATCCGTTCCGACGGCAGC
The DNA here is from genome assembly GCA_963831465.1 of Terriglobia bacterium. Lineage (GTDB taxonomy): Bacteria > Acidobacteriota > Terriglobia > Terriglobales > Acidobacteriaceae > Angelobacter. The sequence continues at coordinate 34,881 of CAWHQH010000022.1, forward strand.
CTTGGTCATGGTCCTTACAGATGAATACCTGGTCAAGCGCAAACCGGCAGAAGTGGCGAAAGCAGCAGCAGCGGATTGAGCTGCTTTTTCTGAAATCCCGAAGCGCAGGGAGGGAACCCTATCACACCGAAAGCTTTCTAGTGCAAAACACTTCTTGTCGGCGGCCAACGACCGTGAGTTAACAACCAATAAGCTGATAGGGATCTCTCGCTCCGCTCGAGATTCCAGAACGAAACTCCTCCGCTGCCTCTGTTCCTATGTGTTTCAAGCTTTTCGAATATTTCTTCGTATCGTTTCAGGACTGAATGCTGAGTGCTGACGCCTGAATGCTTCTTCTCCAATGCTAAAATCTAATTTTCAACATCCATGACCAGCAAAATTCCAGTCGGCATTCTCGGCGCTACCGGGACCGTTGGGCAGAGATTCATTCAACTGCTCCATGAACACCCATGGTTTGAAATTACATGGCTCGCTGCCTCAGATCGCTCGGCAGGTAAGGCATACGCCGAAGCCGCCAAGTGGAACCTGGCCACCCCGATTCCTGCAAACATTGCCGCGATGAAAGTTTCCGCCGCCGCGCCGGACAGCATCACGCCCAAGTTGGTCTTTGCCGCGCTTGACGCGACTGCCGCGCAGCAGATTGAGCCGGCATTCGCCGAAGCTGGGCATGCGGTGGTCTCGAATTCCAGCGCGTTTCGCATGGCGGAAGATGTTCCCCTCATCATTCCTGAAGTCAATGGCGATCACGTTCCGCTCATCAAGACGCAGAAGTGGTACAAGAAAAATGGCGGCTTTATGGTGACCAATCCCAACTGCTCCGCCATTGGGCTGGTGCTGGCGCTGGCGCCTTTGCATCGCCGCTTCGGCATCGACAAGATTTTCGTTGCCACTATGCAGGCCATTAGCGGTGCGGGTTATCCCGGCGTGCCGTCCATGGACATCATGGGCAATGTGATTCCATACATCGCCAAGGAAGAAGACAAGATGGAAGCGGAAACGCGCAAGCTGCTGGGGTCACTGATAGAAAGCTCGTTGAACGGCTCACGAGTGATCGATGCCGATCTGGTGCTCAGCGCGCATTGCAACCGCGTCGCGGTAGAAGATGGCCATACTGAATCGGTTTCACTCAAGCTGCGCAAGCCTGCGACGGCGGAAGAAATTATTGAAGCGTGGAATGAATTTCGCTGCCTGCCCCAGAAACTCAAGCTGCCTACAGCTCCGGAACAGCCCGTGATTTACGAGTCCGCGCCAGACCGCCCTCAGCCCCGTCTTGATCGTGATCGTGGCAATGGCATGTCTGCCGTTTGCGGGCGCTTGCGTCCCTGTAATATCTTCGACTGGAAATTCACGGTGCTCTCGCACAATACGATCCGCGGGGCTGCCGGTGCGGCCGTGCTGAACGGCGAACTGCTCGAAGCGCAGGGATATCTGGGTTGATTACAAATTTTGCCAGGCGCACGCACAAAGCGGTCAAGCGAGTCCGTGTGACTCGACCCTCTTAGATTTCAGTTCGGCCCCTGCTCGCCCTTGGCTTTTCACCGCGCCTCCGCGCCTCCGCGGTGGATCTGTCTTTCTCCGTGCCTCCGTGCCTCCGTGGTGGGGGTTGTCCCAATGATTGTCATGAAGTTGAGCCGACTTGCGGCGTGAGCGAAGCGGGAGCCCGCAGGCGAAATCCTGAGCGAGCCCAGCGAGTCGAAGGATCTCACGATGATTGTTGGGCAGCGATGCTCCGAACTCCTTCGGGGGCATCCATGATCGTGATGAAGTTCGGCGGCACCTCTGTACAGGACGCGCAGGCCATTGATCGTGTCGCGGCGATTGTCCGTGATCGCCTGAATGAACGCCCGGTCGTTGTAGTAAGCGCGCTGGCCAAAATCACTGACCAGCTTTTGGCGATGTCCGCCTCCGCCGGGGCTGGCGATCGCGCCAAAGCTCTTGAGTTTTCCCGCCTTGCCCGCGAGCGCCATTACAACTGCGCCTGTGACCTGCTGGGCACGCATGCGTTTGAGCAGATTGCGCCCGAGTTGGAAGCCGACTTCAACAGCCTGGACGAGCTTTTGCGCGGCGTTGTTGCCGTGGGCGAACTTACGCCACGGACCATCGACACAATTGCGGGCTTTGGCGAGCGCGTTTCATCGAAGATTGCCGCTGCCGCTTTTTCCCAGCGCAACATTGAAGCAGCGCACGTTGATTCCCGCAAGTGCATCGTCACGGACGCCACCTTCGGCAAAGCTGTCCCTCAGTTTGAAGAGACCGACGCGCGTCTGGCGGAAACCGTGAAGCCGTTGCTCGACCGCAAACGCGTGCCGGTGATGGGTGGCTTTATTGCCGCGACGCGGGAGGGCATTGCCACCACGCTGGGACGCGGCGGATCCGACTTCAGCGCCGCCATTGTCGGCGCGGGATTGCATGCTGAGCGCATTGAGATTTGGACCGACGTGGACGGTATGATGACCACCGACCCCAATCTTTGCCCTGACGCACGCCGCATTAAGAACATCAGCTTTGAAGAAGCAGCGGAGCTTGCTTATTTTGGCGCGAAGGTACTGCATCCGGCCACGCTGCTCCCGGCCATCCAAAAGAATATTCCCGTTCTGATTCTCAACTCGCGCAACCCCAAATGCGAAGGAACCCGCATTACGGCGACCGCACCCAAGAGCAAGAATATCTTTAAGGCAATTGCCGCCAAGAAACGTATTACCGTGGTTGATGTAGTCGCCACGCGCATGCTCATGGCGCATGGCTTTCTCAAAAATATCTTTGAAGTTTTTGCCAACCACCGCTGCCCGGTGGATATGGTTTCAACTTCTGAGGTCAGCGTCTCGGTCACGGTGGACTCGAACGAATCCATTGCGGCCATTGCCGCCGATCTGGCCAAGCTGGCTGACGTGAAATATCAAGGCCGCAAGGCCATCGTTTGTCTGGTGGGCGAAAATATCAAGAGCACGCCGGGAATTGCGGCCAAGGTCTTCAGTGCCATACCTGAAGCCAACATTCATATGATTTCCCAGGGCGCGTCGGAGATTAATATAGGGTTTGTGATCGATGAAGACGCCGTGCCCGATGTGGTTTCGCGCCTGCACCGCACATTCTTCGCGCAGGTGGATCCTGAGGTGTTCGCTTGAAAATTCTAGTTCTGGGTCGCGGCAAAACCGGCGCACTGGTGGCTGAAGTGGCGAAAGAACGCGGGCATGAAGTCCAGCTCGCTGGCCAGCCAGGAAAACCAGGATGGCCGCGCGCTCACGCCCGCCACGCTCAAAGAAGTCGATGCGGTCATTGATTTCACTAACCCCCACGCTGTGATTCCCAACATCATTCGCTGCGTTGAGGCTGGCGTTCCCATCGTCGTGGGAACTACTGGCTGGTACCAGCACATCGATAAAGTGCGAGAGTTAACCAACGAACGAAAAGCCGCGGTGCTTTACGGTTCCAATTTTTCCATTGGAATGAATTTTTTCTTCAAGGCGGTGCAGGCCGTCGCGCCGATTCTGAAGCATGAATATCGCGGCAGCATCGTTGAACGCCATCATATCCACAAAAAAGACAAGCCCTCAGGAACCGCCGTGACAATCCAGAAACTTCTCGAATCCGGCTCCGGAGAGAAAGTCGAGATCGCGTCCGTTCGCGAAGGGGAAACCGTAGGCATGCATCTGGTCATGCTCGATTCAGCCAATGACACGATCCTCTTCACCCACGATGCAAAATCACGCGTGGGCTTTGCTGAAGGCGCAGTCCGCGCCGCTGAGTGGATCAAGGGCAAGACGGGGTTTTACGAATTCCCGGAGATGGTGGGCGAGCTCTAAAAAAGCGATTTACCACAAAGGGCACGAAGGCACACCAAGGAAGACAGCTGCTTGAGATTACGGCGGTGTTACTTCTCCTCGCAAAGTTTTCTTCGCGAAGCCTTATATCTTTCCCGTTGCTCCCCTATGTGGACCTTCGTGTCCTTCGTGGTTAAGTTTTTTGTTATTCTAGGTTGACCATGAATCTCCAAGGCTGCGGCACCGCGCTCATTACCCCTTTCAAGCAAGACCAGAGCATCGACGAGATCGCACTTCGCTCGCTCGTCGAGTGGCAGATTGCGTCCGGCATTCACTTCCTTGTTCCGTGCGGGACAACGGGCGAAACGCCGACGCTGACGAAAGACGAATGGCTGCGCGTGATTGATATCACGATTGAGGTAAACGGCCGTCGCGTGCCGATAGTTGCTGGAGCAACGTCAAACTGCACCGCTGAAGCCGTGGAAAAAGCGCGCGATCTGAGCCGCCGGAAAGGTGTGGACGCGATCCTGACCGCGTCACCCTATTACAACAAGCCGACGCAGGAGGGACAGTACCACCACTTCAAGGCCATCGCTGGAGCCGTGGACAAGCCTTTGGTACTTTACAGTGTTCAGGGCCGCACCGCTGCAAACATAGAGCCGGTAACGCTCGGACGGCTGGCGAAAATTCCTAACATCATTGCCGTTAAAGAAGCGAGCGGCAATATCTCTCAGATCGCTGAGGTCTTTAACCACGTGCCGGAAAGCTTCCTGGTCTTCTCGGGTGATGACGCCATCACAATTCCCGTAATCGCCCTGGGCGGTGTGGGCATTATTTCCGTCTGCTCAAATGAAATCCCTAAAGAAATGTCACAGCTCACAGCGGCGGCACTGAATAATGATTGGGACAAAGCCCGCCGCTTGCAACGCCAATACCTGTGGCTGATGCAGGCCAACTTCCTCGAATCGAATCCCATGCCGGTGAAAGCCGTGTTGGCGATGATGGGCCGGATCGAAGAAGTCCTGCGCCTGCCCATGCTGCCCGTCAAGCCGGAAACGCGTTCGAAGCTGGAAAAAATTGCTGCTGAAGTGGGCTTGTTGCAAGTGCATGCCTCGGTTTCAGACCTCTAGAAAAAAAAGACTTACCACTGATCAACAGGGATTAACACTGATCCGCTTGAGTCGACACGAGCGCAATAGGAAAAGAGCGGCCACGCCGTTTAGCGCAGCCGCTCATGCATCGCCTCCGGACACGGCCATCGAGGGAACAGTTTAAACCCGACGTCCGTGTTCAGAGGGCTTACCCACCTAGGAGAACATCCCTCACAGGAAGATCGGCGCAAGAAAGCTTTCTTGCAAAGATTTTTCGGCTCTCCATTTGCTTTTACTAATCTTTACGTGATGTTTTTGCTGAGAAGTAGGTCAGGTTAAGCATGGCGCAGAGTCTTCTCTGGAATGGCTACTCGGGCATACACACCAGAATAGTTTTCAGCCATGTTTACGGCGCTGAAGTTTTCCTGAGCGTAACGCACGCAACGTTGCGAGCTGATGCTTGAGATATTTTGCAAGGCCAGCACTGCCTGCTCCGGATCTTCCACTAAGAAACCCGTCAGTCCTTCTCTCACCACCTCACCATGCGCGCCCTTGCTGAATGCGATCACCGGAGTACCAGATGCGGCCGCCTCCATCGCTACCAGAGAGCTGGTTTCTTCCGCCAGGCTGGTAATCAGCAAAGCTTGTGCTTCTCGCAGCAAGTGCCGCTTCAACTCTGCCGAGGGCGCAGAGATGAATCTCGCATTCGGCACGCAGCGAAGGCGAGGCGCGACTTCACGTTCGAAATATTTCTGGTGATAAGAGAATGGATAAACCTGTCCGGCAAGTGTGATCGGCAAACCGGCACGCTCGGCGATGTCCAGCGCCAGATGCGGCGCTTTTTCCTCACAGATTCGGCCCAGCCAGAGCAGGCCTGGATGGTTATTAGTCTGCTCAGCATCGCTTGCTGTTTTGAAGCAGTCCAAAGGGATACCATTTGGGACCACTCCAGCAAAGGCATTCAGATCAGCAAAACTCCGAGCCTGCGAATCCGACACGCAGTTGAAGCTCACAGTGGCTGGAACATCATCAAAGCTTCCGGCAGGATAGAAGCTGCGTGGAAGGTGCAGTGTCGCAAGGACTGGTGTGTCAATCCCAGCCGCCCGTTTCCAGAAGCTGCCGGAATGGTCATGGATGAGATCGAACGCTTGACCCTCGCGGGCACGCCGCCGCACAAATTCAACGACCCGATCTTCATGCTCGGTACGACGCCGCTCATAGTCATCCGGCAGGGTGCAGGGCTGGCCGGTGGGAAACAATTCGCCGCTCACGCGCGATCCTGCTGAAGCGGCTACTGTGGTGCAGACGCCGCTGCGCGCTATTTCGCGTTCCAGCGTCCATAAAATCTGTTCTGCGCCGCCCGCAGATTCGTCATGAACCTGGAGCAGAGGGTACGCGACGTAAAGAATCCGAGACATCGACTCATGAGATGCAAAATCAGGTACAAAGTAAGGCTTTGCTGACCAAAGGTTCTTGCAGTTATACTCCGCACTTGCTCTTTAATTTGCAGACCTGAAGGGCAGCGCCCCGTTGATGCGCTGACGTTCCGGCACACACAAATGGATGTTTTACGTACAGAAATCGAGCACCTTTATGCCAGGGGCGCATTGCCTCCAGAAGTGGCGGCGCATGCACGGCATGCTTTCAGGGAATTTCATGAAGCGCTTACCCGCGGTGAAATCCGCGCCGCCGAAAAGCAAGACGGACAATGGCGCGTAAACACGTGGGTAAAGCAGGGTATTCTGCTGGGCTTTCGCCTGGGCGAACTGGAGGAATCCGGCAGTGGCGTGCTCAGTTTTGTGGATAAAGACACCTTTCCTGCCCGCCATTTCGGTGTGTCAGATCGTGTTCGCGTGGTGCCTGGCGGATCGTCCATCCGCAGCGGCGCTTATATCGCTCCCGGCGTGATTTGCATGCCGCCGATGTATGTTAACGTGGGCGCCTATGTGGACGAAGGCACGCTGATCGACTCACACGCGCTGGTGGGTTCCTGCGCACAGATTGGGAAACGCGTTCACCTGAGCGCGGCAGCACAGATTGGCGGCGTTATAGAGCCTGTGGGAGCTTCGCCGGTGATCATTGAAGACGACGTGCTGGTGGGTGGCAATTGCGGCGTTTATGAAGGCACGCAGGTGCGCAGCGGGGCGGTGCTGGGCGCAGGCGTGATTCTTACGCGCGCCACGCCGGTTTACGATATCGTGCGCGAACAGGTTTACCGTTCGTCTGCCGAGACACCCCTGGTGATTCCAGCAAACGCCGTGGTCGTGCCGGGATCGCGCGCTATTACCAAAGGAAAGGCCGCAGAATGGGGGGTGTCTCTCTACACGCCGGTGATCGTAAAGTACCGCGACGAAAAAACCCAGGGATCGATTGAGTTGGAGGACCTGCTGCGATGAAGACGAGTTCGCCAAACCAGATAGAGATTTCTCATCGCCTTTCCTGCACTTGCGTGCGTTGCTTGCGTGTTGTGGGCAATCTCGCATTACAGCGGCATGGTTATCCATCCTTATCTGTCAGCCTTGTTTCGCTGGGCTGCGATCGCGGCGCTTTGCGGCTATTCGTTTGTTCGCCGATCGCTTACTCCATGGATCTTTGCCGGAATGCTGGTGGGGGCGGAGATCGGTTATGACCTTACTTTCACCAGTGATCCGACCCGCCTGAAAGTTGCTGCCGACCTGCAAATATTGAGCTCAATTTTCCTGCGGCTGATCAAGACCATCATTGCTCCGCTAATCTTCAGCACGCTGGTTGTCGGGATAGCCGGGCACTCCAATCTGAAACAGGTCGGCCGCATGGGCGTGAAAGCGCTGCTGTATTTTGAGATCGTCACCACTGTAGCGCTTTTTATCGGGCTTGGGGCAATCCATCTCTCCCAGGCCGGCGCGGGACTTACTCCGCCGCCCAATGCTGCTACGGCCACGGTTTCCGGCGCGCCTCCACAAAAATGGACTGACGTTGTCCTGCATATCTTTCCGGAAAACATTGCCAAGTCCGTGGCTGAAGGCCAGGTATTGCAGGTGGTGGTATTCAGCATTATTTTTGGGATTGCGCTGGCATTGATTGGCGAAGAGAAACGCCGACCCATGCTGGTTTTTTGTGAAAGTCTTTCTGAGACGATGTTTAAGTTCACCAACATCGTTATGCTATCTGCGCCCATTGGCGTGGCGGGCGCCATGGCATACACAGTTGGAACCATGGGCTTTGGCGTGATGGCGAATCTGGCCAAGCTGCTGGTTACTCTCTATGCCGCTCTGGTGGTATTTTTGCTTTGCGTGTTGCTGCCGGTGGCGCTCATTGCGCGGCTGCAAATAAAGCGTTTTATCAAGGCCGTGGCCGAGCCAGTCACCATTGCTTTTGCCACCGCCAGTTCAGAGTCGGCCCTGCCGCGGGCCATGGAATGCATGGAAGCTTTCGGAGTTCCTCGGCAGGTCGTCGCATTCGTCCTGCCCACGGGCTACAGCTTTAATCTGGACGGAAGCACCCTTTATCTTTCGCTGGCTTCCATCTTTGTTGCCCAGGCTGCAGGAATATATCTATCGTTTGGCCAGCAGCTAATCATGGTCTTTACGCTTATGCTTACGAGCAAAGGCGTGGCCGGAGTTCCGCGCGCCGTTCTCGTGATCCTGCTAGGCACCCTGGATTCTTTTCACTTGCCCGCCTGGCCCGTGTTGCTGATCCTGGGTATCGATCAGTTTATGGACATGGCGCGGACAGCAACCAATGTTCTGGGCAATTGCCTGGCCAGTGCCGTAGTGGCGCGATGGGAAGGAGAGTTGGGGACTGAGACTCCTTCGCCCGCTGTAATGGATGCTGTGGCACAATAACGGCCATGTTTCACGAACGCACAGGCGCACATCTTGTTCCCCTTGAGCCGCACTTCCGCTGGCGCGGCGGCGAGATCACGCGGCTGGAAGGATTTACTGACGCGGTCTTTGCTTTTGCCGTTACGCTGCTGGTGGTCTCGCTGGAAGTGCCCCGCACATTTGAAGAACTTCTGGTGGCGATGAAAGGATTTTTTGCCTTTGCCATCTGCTTTGCCATCCTTACGCAGGTCTGGTACTTCCACTATAAGTTTTCGCGGCGTTACGGGCTTCAAACGGTCTACACCATTGTGCTCAACGCTGCTCTTATTTTTGTGGTGCTGTTTTACGTTTACCCGCTCAAGTTCTTGTTCACCATGACAATCGGTAGCTTGTCAGGCGGCAGGACTGTACCTTTCTCCCAACTCAACCGTATGATTACCAGCACGCACGAACTTTCTATATTGTGGTTGATATACAGTGCCGGCGTCATTGCCGTGTATGGGCTGTTTGCCCTCCTGTATCACTATGCTTACCTGAAACGCCGTGAGTTGGAGTTGAATGAGTATGAAACTCTCTCTACGCGCAATGCCGTCATTCATTTTGCCGGACTTGCCAGCGTGGGAGTAATCGTTTCCATTGCTGCGCTCGTGCTGCCATCCGCATATCGCTCGTGCTGCCATCCGCATATGTTGGTTACGCTGGTTTCTTATTTTGCCTGAATGGAATCTGGGGCTGGGCCGCCGGATCGGTAATGGGGAAGCAACAAAGGCTGGTGCTGGAGCGAATGAACGCCCGGTCAGCGGCCAAAGCCTGACGTGCAACGGCAGATAGGGCCGTTCCTACTTTCTGTTAGCATCATTTGTTGACCATGCCCTCGCATAAACTCCATCTTGTACCTCTTGGCGGCCTAGGCGAATTTGGAATGAACTGCATGGCCGTGCGCTACGGTGACGACATCATTGTCATCGACGCCGGCCTGATGTTCCCCGAATCCGAGTTGCTCGGCGTGGACATCGTCGTACCGGACATCACCTATCTCCTGCAAAACCGCGACAAAGTGCGCGGCATTGTTTTGACCCACGGGCATGAAGACCACATTGGAGCGCTGCCCTGGGTGCTTACGGAGTTGAAGGTCCCGGTCTTTGGCACAGAATTCACGCTTGCTCTGGTGGAAAACAAACTGGAAGAGCACGGCCTGCTTGAGGATGCCGATCTACGCGAGATCCGCGCAGGTTCACGCTTTAATCTCGGCCCGTTCACCATCAATCCCATACAGGTCACGCACAGCCTTGTGGATTGCGTGGCGCTGGCTGTTCACACGCCGCTAGGCGTAGTGATTCATACCGGCGATTTCAAGGTTGATCCCACGCCCACGGACACTCGTCTTTTTGATCTGCATACGTTCGCCGAATACGGCAAAGAAGGCAACGTGCTGGCGCTGTTGCAGGACTCGACCAATGCTGAGCGTCGTGGATATACGCCAAGCGAGCGCGCAGTTCGCGGCAAGTTCGATGAAATCTTTGCCCGTGCTGAGCGCCGGCTATTCATCTCCTGCTTCTCGTCTTCCATCCACCGCATCAAGCTGGCGTTTGAGATGGCGCGGGAATACAAGCGCAAGATCGCGCTAGTGGGCCGCTCGATGACAGAAGCGTCAGAGATTGCCATGGACCTGGGCTACATTGACGTTCCTGAAGGACTGCTGATTCATCCCGGCCAGATCAAAGACTACGCGCCGCAGCAGGTCTGCGTGATGATCAGCGGCACACAAGGTGAGCCCATGTCCGCGCTCTCGCGCGCCGCCGTCGATAACCACAAGCATGCGCGGATTGAAAAGGGCGACACGGTGGTGCTTTCCTCCCGCATCATTCCCGGCAATGAGAAAGGGATTTATAGGATGATTGACCATCTCTTCCGGCGCGAAGCTGACGTGATTTATGACGATGGTTCCAACCCTCCGGTCCATGTAAGCGGCCACGCCAGCCAGGAAGAACAAAAGCTGATTATGAATCTGGTGAAGCCGAAATATTTTATTCCTATCCACGGCGAATACCGGCAGATGCGAATTCAAGCCGATATGGCGCGGTCCATGCACGGCTCAGTAGGACAGGTGATGATGCTTGAAAGCGGTGACGTGCTGGAGTTCGATGAACTGGGCGCGCGCAAGCTCGATAAAATCACCGTGGGCCGCATCTGCATTGATTCCGGCTCGCGCACGGACGTGGTGGAAGACCTTGTGATCAAAGACCGCCGCCACCTGAGCGAAGACGGTTTTGTGTTGCCGATTATCGCCATCAACAAGCTCAAGGGCACGGTGGAATCGATTCCGGAAATTGTGATGCGCGGATTTGCCGCGGGGTCAGAAGAAGGTTTTGTGCGCGAAGCCCGCCGCGTGGTTTCCGCCACGCTGGATGGCTCAACGCCGGAAGAAAAGGCCGATTACGGCGTGATAAAGGAAAAGATTCGCGCCGACCTGAAGCGGTTCATCGTGAAGACAACAGCGCGGCGGCCGCTGATTATGCCGGTGATCCTGGAGATTTAAATTGGCAAGATTCACGCGCAGGCAAAGAGTTTTTATTTTCCTGTTTGTGCTTCTGGCCTCGGTCATCCTGACCGGGGCGGTCTTGCTGAATCCTGTTGGGGCACACTTGCGCGCCATGTCATTGCTGCTTAAATTCTCTGATGCGCATGCTCAGGGTCTGGAGACCCGCTTTGCCGACCATCCTTTCAAGGAGGAAGACGGTTACGCACTGACTCCGCACGGCCCGGTTCGGCTTCGAACCTACACGCCGCAAGATGTTCAAAATCCCAGCGGTGTAGTGCTTTTACACGGTATTCATCATCTGGGGATCGATGATCCGCGGCTGTGGAATCTGGCGCGAGCGCTGGCAGGCGCAGGAGTGCTGGTGATGACGCCGGAGCTGCAGGACCTGGCGGATTATCGCGTGACCACCAAGACCATTGATCTGATTGGGGATTCCGCGATGGCGTTGAGTAAACGCGTGCAGCGCAAAGTAGGCGTGCTGGGCCTCAGTTTTGCCGGCGGACTGGCGTTGCTGGCGGCGGATCGCGATGAATATGGCCACAGCATTGGCTTTGTAGTCGCCGTTGGGGCGCATGACGACATGAGCCGTGTAGCACGGTTTTTCGCTGCCAACATTATTACCAGCCCCGATGGCACGGAGACCAAACTTCAGTCACATGAATATGGCGCGTTGGTATTGGCCTACTCGCATCTGGAAGACTTCTTTTCGAGTAAGGATGTTCCTGTAGCGCGTGAAGCGCTGCGGCAATGGCTGTGGGAGCAACCGCAAGCCATGAAGACAGCCGAAGCGTTGAGCCCGGAAGGGAAGCACGAGCTTGATCTGCTGCTCCACCATCGCGACCAGGTGCGAGACGCACTGCTGCGAGAGACCACGTTGCATAAAGATGAGTTGGAAGCAGTTTCACCGCATGGGCATCTTGATCAGTTGCACACGCCTGTCTTTTTGCTTCACGGCGCGGGAGACACAGTTATCCCTTCGTCGGAAACGCTATGGCTGGCAAAGGATGTGCCTCAGACTGAACTCAAGGCGTCATTGATCAGTTCCGCGCTGGTCCACGTGGATATGGGCAATAAAGTAACATGGCAGCAACAATGGCAATTGATGGACTTTATGGCACAGGTTTTAGAGGCGACGGACAAACTTCCAGCATTGCATTCATAGGTGACAAGATGGGGACAAAAATAAAGTTGACGGCTACCGATGGGCACGAGTTAGACGCGTATCTCGCGGAAAGTAGCGGCCCGGCGCGCGGAGCCCTTGTTGTGATCCAGGAAATCTTTGGCGTCAACAGCCATATCCGCTCCGTTGCTGACGATTACGCAAGCCATGGCTTTCATGTTATTGCTCCGGCGTTGTTTGATCGTGTGCAGCGCAATCTTGAACTTGGTTACAACCCAGCGGATATGACGCAAGGCATGAAAGCTGCACGACAGATTGGCATGGACGCAGCTTTGCTGGACGTTGCGGCGTCTATCCATCAAGCCAGAACACAATGGCCTGAACTAAAAGTTGGTGTAGTGGGATTTTGTTTCGGCGGCAGTCTGGCGTGGTTGGCCGCTACCCGCCTCGATCCTGCCGCGGCGGTCTGCTACTACGGTGGACAGATTGCGGCAAACGCGAATGAAACCCCGCATTGTCCCGTGATGATGCACTTCGGGGCCGAGGACCCGCACATTGGTCCGGAGCAGATCGATACGATCAAGGCAGCCCATCCTGATCTGCCGGTGTTCATGTATGACGCAGGACACGGCTTCAATTGCGATCAGCGCAAAGATTTTGAGCCGGAATCGGCCAAGCTGGCGCGGCAGCGGACGCTGGAGTTCTTCAGCAATCATCTGTGATCCGCCAGGCATCGGCACGTTCTGAAAATCTTGTGAGATTCTCTTGATTTCCACCATGACCGACTCTCTCCGTAGCGGAATGCAGCGGTGACCGATATTTTTAGTAAGCTAAAGGAGTGAGTATCTCCCCCGCCGAAATAACTTCGAAATCACAGACAGAAAACAGATTTCTCAAGCGGTGGCTTGTGTTCGCAGCCGAGCGCGAAGATGAGGTATTTCTTGCTCTGACGCTGGTAATTGGAGCACTGGTCGGACTCGCCGTGGTTGCGTTCATCGTGCTGACTGAGCACATGGGAATGCGGCTATATCCCATCGGCAGCAATCCCTGGAGGCGTGTCCTGATTCCCGTAGCAGGATCGCTCGGGATGGGTTATCTGCTGGCCCGCTATTTTCCAGATGCGCGGGGCAGCGGCGTGCCGCAGACGAAAGCAGCTTTGTTTGCCCGCGAAGGATATATCTCACTCCGTACCCTGATCGGCAAGTTTGCCTGCACGGCGACGACGCTTGCCAGTGGAATTCCGCTGGGACGCGAAGGTCCATCGGTCCAGGTGGGCGCGGGAATCGCTTCTGTACTGGGACGGCGGTTGGGGTTGCGCCAGGAAAAAGTAAAAGCGCTCATCCCGGTGAGCGCGGCCGCAGCCATTGCCGCCGCGTTCAACACGCCCATGGCCGCCGTACTGTTCTCTCTTGAAGAGGTGATGGGAGACCTGAACGCGCCGATTCTGGGATCGGTTGTGCTGGCCTCAGCAACTTCATGGGCCATATTGCGAATGTTGCTGGGCAATAACCCGCTGTTTCACGTGCCGCAATATGAATTGGTCAACCCCGTTGAGTTTGCCATTTATGCGGTGCTGGGAGTTGCCGGCGGACTCTTATCTGCGGCCTTTACCAAGCTTTTGTTGGGCATGCGCACGCGTTTTTTGCTGTTGCCCATGAAGACGCGATGGTGGCATCCGGTGACCGGCGGTCTGCTGGTTGGAATGATGGGGTGGTTTGTGCCGCAGGCGCTGGGAGTTGGCTATAGCTACGTGGGCGACGCGCTGAACAATCACATGGCCTTAAAGTTAATGGCGCTCCTTGTAGTGCTGAAACTTTTTGGAGTGACCGTGAGTTACGCCTCAGGCAACGCCGGCGGAATCTTTGGTCCTGCGCTGTTCCTTGGCGCAATGCTCGGCGGAACCGTCGGCAGCGTGGCCCACCACTTTTTGCCCACCTCCACCGCGCTGCCCGGAGCTTATGCGCTGGTTGGTATGGGTGCATTATTTGCCGGAATTGTGCGCGCCCCGATGACCTCTGTGCTGATGATCTTTGAAATGACGCATGATTACGCGGTCATCGTGCCATTGATGATCGCCAATTTGGCGAGCCTTTTTATTTCTTCGCGGCTGCAGAAGCAGCCCATCTACGAAGCGTTGGCGCACCAGGACGGCATCCATTTGCCGGACGCAAAGTCGCGATCAGGTTTTGGACAGCGCAAAGTGTTTCAAGCAATGCGAAATGCCACGGAAAGCCTGACGGCGCAAAACACCGTGCAGCAGGCGGTTGAACTCATTGCCGCCAGCCAATTCCGCGCGTGGCCGCTCATGGATGAGGGAAGCATTGTAGGGGTTTTGAGCAGGACAAGACTCACAAATGCCGTTAACGATGGCAAGGCGGGAGACTCATTGCTGAGTCTTTTGGATACAATCGAATTTCCCCACGTGCATGCTGATCACGCTCTGCATTTGGCGCTGGAGCGCATGAGCAGCGCGCATATCGACATTTTGCCGGTCGTCAATCGCGCGGACGTTCATAAACTTGAAGGCATTGTCACCTTGCGCGACGTACTTGATTCCTATGGAGTTGATTCTATCGGCTCAGCATAGCGGGAAACCGGCGATCCGCCGGAGGGACTGGCAAACTTTGGCGGCGTCCCTTACACCCTGAATGGATTCACTTACAACTTGCAGGATCTGGTCTTTCTGCAATATTTTGGTCAGTCGCCATCAACATCAGTGAATGGCTGGTTTAGTTTCCAGAACGCCGCTCTTGCTGTTTGCTCCAGAGGGCAATAGAAATCATCGCGCGAGAGGAGTGACGCTGGCCACGCGACGGGCCAGTTCCGGCGCTTTGATGCGACGGCAAGTTTCTTCAAAGTTAGGCCGTGGGCCTTTCCATAAAAGGTCCTCGACCGACTCAAACACCGGCACATCGAGTCGCAGTGCGGCCAGCGTACGAAATAACAATGCGTCATCCCATGCGCTGAATAACGATTCCGCCAGCGCCCGAACCCTCTTGATCGACGGATGCCATGCACGCCAATCTTTGGGAATGTCTTCAAGGTGCGGGTATTGAGATAGGACGAGAGTCGCGGCCTTGAGCCCCCATCCCGCTATGCCGGGATAGCCATCGGCACTGTCTCCCACAACGGCCAAATAGTCGGGGATCGATTGCGGCCTGACGCCGAATTTTTCCACTACGCCCGCTTCATCGCGCAGAATGTCACGCCGTCGATCAAGCTGGACAACTCTCTTTCCCGCGACACACTGGCTGAGGTCTTTATCCGGCGTGCAGATCAAGACTTGCACGACGCGCTCGTCATTGGCTGCTTTGGCTGCCGCCGAGGCAAGAGCATCATCGGCCTCAAAGTAAACTTCCGGCCAGACCTTCACGCCCATGGATTCCAGCGCTTCTTCAAGGATAGGGAACTGCGAAAGCAGCTCGACCGGGACGCCTTCACTGGTTTTGTAGCCGGGATAAAGATCGTTGCGAAAAGATTCAACAACGTGATCCGTGGCAACGCCAAGATGAGTTGCGCCTTTTTCTATCATCGACAAAACTGAGGTCAGCACACCGCGCACCGCGCCGATTTCCTGGCCGCTCGCATCTTTTGCCGAGGGTACGGCAAAAAAGTGCCGGAAGAGTTCGTAGGTACCGTCGATGAGGTAAACATCCATAAGGAAGGGATGTTATACGAAGTACAGGCTTCATGCTTTAAGGATCGTCTACTCAGCACGCAAAGTTTTCATCGGCAATAACAACCAGTTCGGGAGGTCTTGTCATTCATTATCCGTGGGCCATTGCACAGGGAAAAGTTTTCCGGCTTCTTCTGGAGTGAGCTTAATCCCGACCGACTCTGCTGCACGGGCTAGTGCGGGATCACGTCCTGCTGCCAGGTCTGAACTTGTGGGAATGATGCGTTCATCGGGAACCACGCCCACTCCTTCCAGGCTTCGGCCATCGGACATAATTATATTCGCATCAGTGATAGACACCGCGTAGTGGATCATACCTTGCTGAGTCGCAATGGCGTGAGGGTAAACCTTGCTCTCCATTACCATGCCTGACGATTGGTCTCCGACTACTGTGCCGCGTCTTTCCATTTGCACGATTCTCGCGAATATCTCGGCCGCAGAGGCAGATTTGCTATCGACAAGGACAACCAGCTTCCCCTCAAACGTCTTGCTGCCACGCGATTTCGTAACAGAACCATGCAACGGTTTCCTGCCGACCCGGTCGCCCATCTTTACCTCATGGTCAAACATACCTCCGAGGAAGCGTGAGAGAAAATCAACATATCCTCCGGGATTGCCGCGAAGATCGAGAATCAACGATTCATGGCCGTGGATCTGATCAAGCATTCCATTGGCGCGATCAGGGTCAAAGGCAAAGTCCGGTAGCTTATAGATGATAGCGGCTCTTCCGTACTCAACTTTGCGGGGCAGATGGAGGTGGTAAAGATTAAGCAGCTTCTCCTCAAAGTTCCATGGCTCCCATGCGATTGGGCGCAATTCAGCCATAGTATCTAATTGGCGCGTGTCTCCGTTGGGAGAGCGAACAACCAGGCGCAATCCCAATTGTGGGCGGAGTGCGCCATAAACGTAATCTATTTTCCACAAATCGGCGCGGATCGCGGTGTAGCCTGCAACCGAAAGCACCTGGTCGCCAGGCCTGAGGCCCTTTTTCTCCGCGTCAGACCCGGGGCGGACTGCGGTGATGTAGCAATCGGAATCTCCTTCCGCCTGCATACGCCATCCGTATTCATGCGTGTATGGCCGCGCCGGAGGAAGAAAAACTGTGTGTGAATCATTCAGAGCGGTCACAGCGCCGGCTATGTCGGCAATAGCATAATTGCGGTCAGGTGCAGAATCCATCTTGGTTCCCGCCTGTAAAAAGCGCTGATCAATATTGAGACCGTGAAAACTGGCATCGTAGTAATTCTTCTTGATCTCATCTCTTACGGTATTCAAAACATGGTTGAGCCATTCACGGTCCTGTTTTGTTAAATGATTTTCCGGAGCTTGGGCGTTTGCACTGCTGAACGCACACAAGAGGAGAATGAATCCAGTTTGAACCAGACGCTTTGCCATAAAATGAAAATAGTTTGGTCATTATTAGGTTGATCGGTTGAATTTGCAACGGGAAAAACACCTAGACCAGCAGCTCTTTCTGCTGCCTGGCAGAGTCGGATCATCAATTGTCCAGGAAAGCGTGGCCCGTTCGAGAATTGCGGCTTAGCGACTACTCCGTTCTCAACGCTTTCATCGGCGAAATGGATGCTGCACGGCGCGCGGGAATCACAGCCGCGAAAAACGCTGAGATCGCCAGTGCCAACGCGGCGATACCGAGAGCCGCGGGATCCCAACTGGAAACGCCGTAAAGCTGGGCTGAGATCAGACGGCCTGCGCCAATAGCCAGCGGTATTCCCAGCAGCAAGCCCAAAAGTACGCGCCTGGACGCTCCGGCAAGCACCATTTGAACTACGTTGACGCGATCAGCCCCGAGGGCCATGCGTATGCCGATCTCCTGCGTTCGCTGCGCGACGGTGTACGCGGTAACGCCGTAAAGTCCAACAGCAGCGAGCAATAGCGCGACAATCCCGAACAGGCCGGCAAGGCTGGCAACTGCGCGCTCCTGGTTGAAAGAGAGATCCACCTGCTGCTGCATGGTACGGACGCTGATGATCGTGAGATTGGGATCAACCTCAGCGAATGTGCGGGTGAGCAGCGGCTCAAGCGAGCCCGGTGACGCATTTGTGACCAGCAGTAAACCGCCGATGAAGTGTGAGCGCAGTTCGAGTCTCTTCATCAGCTCATTTTTGTAATCCGCTGTCTGGGCCAGAGGCACGTAAAACATGGGACGCGCGGGCTTGCTGAGGGCGTAGCCGGCAAACTTGGCGTCGCGTACTACGCCGACGATGCGAAACATTCCGGCATTCTCCGGGAGGTCAAGGCCGAAATGCTGGTCCAGCGGTTCTTCATTGTTCTTGAAGAAGCGTTTTACAAACGCCTCATTTACCACTGCAACCAGTTCGGAGGTTTCATTATCGGCGGCAGAAAAGCCGCGCCCGCGCAAAACGGGGACACCAAGGTTTTTGAGATAATCCGCGCTCACGCGGTCCCATGAAGCGCCGGAGTCCTCCTCCATCTTGGGAGCCGGATGCCCCGCGACGAGAATGAGTTCACCCCAGTTATCCGTGAGCGGGTTGTACATGGCCAGACCGGAGCCCTGCACTCCTGGCAGGCGATTCACACGCTCTTCAACCTGACGATACAGGGTGGCCAGCTTGGCCGGGGAATAACTTGCGGGCGGATTGTGCACGGCGACCACGACGCGCCCCTGCACCTGATAGCCAAAGTCCTGGTGCTCAAGCTTGTTGAGGCTGCGCGCCAACATTGTTGCGCCGGCCACCAGAACAACTGAAAAGGTGGCCTGCACGATCAGCAGCGATTTGCGTGCGAAAGAAGATCGATCACTATTGCCACGGCCTGATCCGCGCAACGCGTCCGCCGGATCTGTGCGGGTGGCGAACCATGCAGGCGCTGCCCCGAAAATTATTCCCGTTACCAAGGCGAGCATGAAAGCAAAACCCAGGACCAGGAGTGAAGGCGCAGTGCTGATGGGAAGAAAACGGGCGTTTTGAAAAGCCAGCGCCAGCAGCAAACGCGCAGCAGCCATCGCGACAACAAGTCCGGCAATCGCGCCGCCAATGGCAAGCAGGACACTTTCCATGAGCGCCTGCAGAACGATTTCCTTTCGCGATGCGCCTATGGCCATGCGGACGGCGGTCTGTCCACGACGCGCCACTCCTCGCGCAAGCAGCAGGTTCGCCACATTGGCGCAGGCAATCAGTAGAACCAGCCCACAAACGCCGAACAATATCTGCAGGCTGCGCCCATACTCTTCCTTCATGACGGCCACACCGGCTCCCGCCGGCACAACGTTGAGCATTTGCTTGGGAAGCATGCGTATGACATCGGGCATCCAGTTGGCGGGATATCCTGAGTCATGCTGCATCCATTGCCGCAGCACGCCGGTAAGCCGCGGAGACATGCCTGCGGTGGAAACGCCGGGACGAAGACGGCCAATCATCCGCAACCACGCGGAAACAGATTGATGCAG
Source organism: Terriglobia bacterium (assembly GCA_963831465.1). Classification (GTDB taxonomy): domain Bacteria; phylum Acidobacteriota; class Terriglobia; order Terriglobales; family Acidobacteriaceae; genus Angelobacter. The sequence goes on from CAWHQH010000022.1 coordinate 54,301, forward strand.
CAGTGAACCTTCAGCGTTGATCACAGGTTCCTGTTGCAATGGAATCCATATATCAGGAGGATCGCCGCGCAAAGTTTCTCCAAAGAAGCCCGGAGCCGCTACGCCGATCACAGTGAAGGGGTGTCCATCGACCATGAAAGTGGAGCCAACAACCGACGGATCAGCGCCGTAAGTGCTCTGCCAGGTGTGGTGGCTGAGCACGATCACCGGCGGAGAAGCAGGCTTGTCGTCATCCTCGTTAAAGACACGGCCGCCAAAAGCACCCACTCCCAGAGTGGAAAAAAAGTTTCCGGTTACGTATTGCGAGCGCAGAGGCCGGGATGCAGTTTCCACGCGCTCACGGCGTACGCTCAAGCGTCCCATGCCGGCTTGCACGGCTGCTACCTGTTCAAACTCCGGGGTCTCGGCCTTGAGCCGCTGGAAAAGAGAAAATGAGACCATATCCCAGCGGTCTTGGGGGCCGCCTTCCACACAACAGTTATCGCCATCACCGATACGGTACAGACTGTTGGGATTGGCGACCGGCAGGGAGCGAAGCATGACTGCATGAATCAGGGTAAAGATTGCCGTGGTGCCGCCGATTCCCAAGGCCAACGTGAGCATGGCCGCTACGGTAAAGACAGGAGACAGCCTGAACTGCCGCATGACATAACGAAGATTGCCGAGAAGTTTTTGCATGGCAGACCTCTACCCTCTTCTGGCGAATACGTTGAAACCAGGCAAAGGGTTCCGAGATTGTTAGGATCTTTTGCGATGCCCCGTGTGCGCAGCTGGGATGAAATGCCCGCGGTAGCAGTCAAGGCCGGGCGGACGGACAACAATCCGCAATCGTCGATCAGGACGAGATTGAGCAATAAATCAGCCCCGGAGGAGCAACGCTCCCCCGCTATGCGGGATCGCCCGGCCTTGCTCAGGAAGGCAGATGAAACTATATTTCAGCCAAACTGAGACACTACCAACGTGAAACGCTTACTTGGAAAAGCTCTTGTTGAGGTCGATAATTCGTTTAATCAAGCCAGGGCCGGGAAAGTCAGCCATGATGGTGCCGACCCGATTATATTTGTTAAGGTGCTCGTAGGTTAGGACATCCGTGCCTTCGAATGCGATCGTACAAATACCTATGAAACAGTTGACTCGGGGAAAATCAGGCCAGCTGTCTTTCCAGCCTGGCGTGGTCCGTCCGGTAGCGAGCCGCGGCGCTGAAGTCCCGGGGCTGGAATGGCCGCTAGCCACAAAGTAAGGAAAGGATCCGCCAGAGCCGCTGAGATAGTTCATGTATTTTGTAGAAGAGGAACCCTGGTTGGCCGCTGTGAACTGCTTCACTACCGCCGTCCACTTATCATACAGATCCCAGTTGGTGTCCAGGTGATATTCATCCTGAGTAGAGAATGAGTTGTAGTTGATCCCATATTTCTGAGAGGCGCTGAAGTTCTGCAGAACCACGACCTTTCCCCTGATTTCTCCAAGCGTCGGGTTGTCTGAGGTGGGTTGCCAGAAAAGCGATTTCCAATTCGCCCAATAATAGTCCCTGAACGTCTCTTCGAATGTGCGGGTGTTTTTCTCCGGGTCGTATTCCTCTTTAACCCGCATCAACACCGCTTCACCCGGATGGTCTTTTAGAAAATCACGGGCCATGTTCAGAACATCGCCAAAGAAGACCTCCTGAAATACGATTCCGTGATGGATGGCAAAAATGTCGGCGATGTGCCGGCACCGAATATCCAACACCCGCACCCCAGACTGCAATTGCGCGGCCAACGGCATGGTTTGTGTTTGTGCGATATCGCCACCGTAGAACGACATGGTGTCGTGTGTTCCGGGAAAAGAAATCTGGCTGACTAGCGTAGAATCCTTGAGCGCGGCCATCCAATCCGGGTTTGAAGTTTTTGCTTCCGCGTCGTGGGAATAGCCCTGGTTTTCATGTGCAATCGTTGGTTGAGTGAATAAAAAGCATGCAATGACCATGCCGATTATCAGGCGTGGTGATCTCGTTAGCATTGTATTTCTCCTGCGGGCCATGATTTACGCGATTGGCTTGCTTGACGTGTGGCCCGGAGAAGGCATGCTAAAGTTAAATGTTATGGCAGCTATGGCCGGATGAAAGATTTAGAATTTCGGAAAGGCAAACTTTTCACGGCGATACTAAAAAGCGGCCGCATGCGCCGTCCATCAGCGCCAGCCACTGCCAATGCATGGCTATAATCAACAAACAAGGATGTCGGCGCCGGGCAGGCAAATATTGACTATTGCTGCTTGATCCGCAAAGTCTTTTTATGGTGACCCTTCAGGAGATTCTGCACGCCCGCTCTCTACTGCGCAACGTCGCAGTCCGGACGCCGCTGGTACTGTGCAAGCTGCCGAATTACCCGCAAATGCAAATGAGCGATCGGCAAATTTTTATCAAGCCGGAAAACCTTCAGCCCGTAGGGTCTTTCAAGTTGCGCGGAGCTTACAACAAGATTTCATCGCTCACGACCGACGAGCGGAAGCGTGGCGTGGTGGCGCATTCCAGCGGCAATCATGCGCAGGGCGTGGCGTTCGCGGCGCGAGCACTGGGCGTAAAAGCGACGATTGTGATGCCGTCGACGGCTCCCAAGGTGAAGCTGGATGCCACGCGTGCCATGGGGGCAGAAGTAGTGCTGGTGGGACCGGCGAGTGAAGATCGAATCAAAAAAGCGGAAGAGCTGGAACAAGAGCGTGGGCTGGTTCCGGTGCCGCCTTACAACGACGAAAAGATCATCGCGGGACAAGGGACGATTGGGCTGGAGATTTTTGAAGACATGGCGGACGTTGAACTGGTGCTGGCGCCGATTGGCGGCGGAGGGCTGATCAGCGGCATTGCCACGGCGATCAAAGAATCGAACCCTAAAGCAAAGGTGGTTGGAGTGGAACCGGAGTTTGCGGCAGATGCGCAGGCGAGTTTGCAGTCAGGAAAGATACAATCCATTTCTGGCGAGAGCGCGGCGCGCACCGCTGCGGATGGGTTGCGCTCACAAAGCATTGGCGAGATCAATTTTGAGCACATACGGAAGTATGTAGACGAAATTGTTACGGTGACCGAAGATGAAATCCGGCGGGCCATACGGCGATTGTTGTTTTCAGCCCGCCTTCTGGCTGAGCCCAGCGGCGCTGTAACCACGGCCGCCGCGATGTTCCACGCCGACGAACTGCCAGCGGGCAAGACCGTGGCTGTGCTGACCGGCGGCAATATTGAACCGCAGCTTTTTTCTGACATGATTCTGCAAACCGTGTAAGGTAACAAAGGTGACAAACCGCAAAATATTTGACTTTTTATTTCTGGCGGCGCTAGCTGTGGCGGCTTTGATGGCCAGTGCTTTTGCTGCTGAAGGTGAGCACGCGACGCTGATCCGCGAAGAGTCTTTATATAGCTCGGCTGGAGCGAATGCGCAGAAGACCGCGCAGGTCGGGCGAGGGTCGGCGCTTACGATTCTGGAGCGCAGCCAGGGTGATGGACAACCGTGGGTAAAAATATCAATGGCGGCGGACCAGCAAGCGCAGGTGAGCAGAGAAGAGACCGGATGGCTGCCTGCCAAAGCAATTGTTACGGCTTCCACTGCAAACGGCGACGAGATTATTTTTGGCCAGGCGGCGGATTCTGAGCAGCAGGCGGAACAGCGCGGCGGACGCAAAGGCGCTGCTGAAGATGCATGGCGTTTATATTCGCGCGTGGCCGAGTTATTTCCGGGATCGCAGCTGGCGGCGGAAGCCATGTGGCGCGGCGCGGACATTCGCTGGCAGTTGGCGAAGACAGACTTTATCCGGTCGGGCAAGCCGATGGAAGAGAAATATCTGAGAGAGGTCATTGCGAAGTATCCCCAGTCGAAGCAGGCGGAACTGGCCGCGTATGACTTGCTCGATGGCCAACTCTGTCCGGAATGGCGCGGGCAGACTGAGTGTCCCACGAAAGAAGCGGCGCTGTATGAGCAATATGCGCATGAGCATCCGCAGTCGCCCAAGGCGGCGGAAGCTTTGTATAACGCTGCGTGGCGCGAGGCAGCGCTCACGGATATCTACCGCATAAATAATGACGGCAATAAGAGTGATGCGGCGCGACAGAAAGGCATTGCCTTGGCGCAGCAGATACAGAGCCAGCAACAAGATCAGGACTGGAAGACGCGAGCAACCGATTTGATCTACAAATTGGAAAAGAAAATTCCGACCTACAGCGCTGCGGTGGATGCAGGAGAAACGAAATGAAGCTGAGAACAGGCGCGCTTCTGCTGGCCATTTCATTTTTCTCTTTGCTCCTGGCGGCGCAGCAGAAAGAACAAGGAACCATCATCAATGAAGTGCAGATGTATGTTTCACCGGATTTGAGCTCGCAAAAGCTTGCACGAGCAACACGAGGAAGAGACGTTCCGCTGGTGATGGAGCACACAAAAATTGGCGAGCAAACGTGGGCGCATGTATTGATTGTTGTTGATGTTGATCGTGATCGCGAAACCACACGCCAGATCAGCGGATGGGTTCCAAGCAATGTCGTGATCAGCACAGCTACCCCCAACGGCGACCAGATTATCTTTGGCGAAGCGGTGGACTCAGAAAACCAGGCAGAGCAGCGCGGCGGACGCAAGCATGCGGCAGAAGACGCCATGCGACTTTATTATCGCGTTTACGATTACTGGCCCAACTCGCCGCTTGCGGGTGAAGCTTTGTGGCGCGCAGCCGACATCCGCTGGCAACTGGAAAAAGCTGATGTGCGCTTGCGGCCTTCGTCGCGGGAAATGAGCCCTGACCTGCGCACGCCTCTCGACGACCAGAACATGAAGCTGGTGATGAAGAAGTTTCCTCGAACCAAGTTTGCCGATCTCGCGGCGTATGACTTGATCGACAACAAGCTCTGCGGATCGTGGAAGGGCGAGACCAAATGTCCAGAAAAAGAATCCGAGCTGTATGAAAAGTATGCGCGTGAGCATCCACAATCTCCCAAAGTAGCGGAAGCGCTGTTTAATGCTGCGTGGCGACAGGCAGCGCTGGTGCAGATGTACGGCGCGCAGCACGATAAAGCACGCGACAAGGCGCGCAAGAAAGCTATGGATCTGGCGCAGGAAGTTGCGGCCAAGGCCCCGGCCGGCGATCCCAAGCTAATGGACTGGAAACCGCGCGCTACGGAACTGATGTACGCATTGCAGCAAGGCATTCCCACCTACATCCCTGAACCTGATCGCAAATAACGCGGAGGATTTTTGCACGACTTTCTGCTCTCTTTATTTTTAGGCGTTGTTGAAGGCCTTACAGAATTTTTGCCGGTCAGCTCCACGGCGCACCTGCGTATTACAGAAGCGCTGCTGCACATTCACCTCGACGATCCGTTCTGGAAGATGTATTCCATCGTGATCCAACTGGGCGCCATTCTCTGTCTGCCGATCTATTTCCGCGCGCGCATTGCACGCTTTCTTTCCACGTTCCCTCGCGGAGAGCGCGACGACCGCACTACGCTTACGCATCCACTTTCACTGGTGATGATCGCTTTCGTCTGTACCGCCATACCGTCATTGCTGCTGACCAAGCTGATCGGCAAGCACCTTGAAAGCCTGGTCGTCATGGGCGTTTCGCTGCTCGTCGGCGGCATCGTCATGTGGGTCGTCGACGCTTATTTCGGCTCGCCGCGCACCGTGGGCCGCCACATGACGGAACGCATGGAAGACGTTTCTCTCTTTCAGTCCATCTGGATCGGCATCTGTCAGGTGGCATCAGCGGTTTTTCCCGGCACATCGCGCTCCATGGCCACCATCGCGGCCGGACAAGTGGCCGGCATGTCTCGCACCGCCGCGCTGGAATTTTCTTTTTTTCTCTCCATGCCCACCATGATCGCCGCCACCGGCTATGACCTGCTCAAAACGTTTCATCCCAAACACGGCGCTGAACCGCTGGGCCGCATGCCCGCTGACGGCCATGAGTGGACCGTGCTCATCATTGGCTTCGTCGTTTCGTTCATCGTGGCTCTGGGCGTGGTGGCCTGGTTCATGAACTGGGTGCGGCAACGTGGGTTCACGCCATTCGCCATCTACCGGATCATCGTCGGCATCGCGGTGCTGGTCTGGGTGATGAGAGGGTAGCTGGCTTTTCGATCCTCCGACCCTCGATGTTCTGTGCGTCTCCGGGTAGGGTAGCGCTAATGGCCGCTCCACTGAGACTGGCTCCTCTCATCCTCGCCTGATCGCTCCCTCCTGGTGCTCTTTAACGTGTTTTCAAAAAAATCAATTGACATATCTTCAATTTGTTCTCTGAAATTGGCGCTCGGGTAATGGTCCAGCCCCTCATAGATCTTTATTGTGTAGCTTACACCTTGCGCAGAAAGCACTTTCGCGAGATGAATGGACTCTTCCACAGGGACAATCGTGTCAGCGGCGCCATGCTGGATTAATACCGGTGGCAATTTGCTCGGATCATCGCCTTTACTCAGTCGCAGGCCTCCGCCATATTCACTCACGCTCTTGATACGCTTATCTTTCATTGCCAGTGACAGGCCTAGGTATCCCCCTAACGATTCACCAAAAATTCCAATATGCTTCGAATCGCCTTTTTGTATTGCGAAGGCAAAATCTACCGTTCGCTTCAGGACCTTAAGCCATCCAGGAAATTGATTCTGCATGTAGTCCTTGTCTAGTGTGTAGAGAACTCCATTGAGATCAAAATAATGCACCAGGAGACATACATAGCCCGCGCACGCAATCCGCATCTCGCCAAAATTTTCTTCTCCGGGCAATTCAGAACCAGTGTGCGTCAGCAACCCTCCCGAACCGTGGATCAAAATAACTATTGGGTATTTTCCGTCACGTTGGGGTTCGAACCTTTCGATCCGAATGGATTTCCCGGCCACTTTCATTGAGTCGAGATGGTACTCGATGGGTAGCGCGCAGCGCGCGCTGTTCTGTGAACTCGGTCCCTGTGCTGCCGCTTGCCCGCAGCAAAGGATCAGCGTACCCGTGGCAATGCACACGAGTCGGAGACAGGATTTCAGGCTCGCAATCTCAACTCTCATAACCAAAGTTTCTCATCCTCTATACTGTTATGTGCTGATTTTTTAGCCTCCGCTACCGTTTGACAGCTTATGTTTAAAATCTAACTCCAAACCCGTTCGTCAACTCTATTGTGCCTTTATGAGCGGCTGGAATGTGCACACTACTTCCGTCGACTGTAATGATATTTCGAGCCCTATAGATTAGAACGGTGTTACCGGCATCAAAGCGCAATTGAGTGTGGCGTGACAGATACAATTCAAGGCCCCCCCCGGCGTCAAATGCTATGTCGCCAAACCGCGTTGTACCCTTCCGCGTATCCTGATCTGTAGCGGCGGTATACAGCTGCATGCCGGGCCTAAACTTTGCGAATATGCCAAAGCGACCCCGCCGCACGCCGCTCCGAACCCCTGCGAGCGCCTGGACAATCCTTCCTCCTTGCTGGAAATCAGCAAATTTTACGTTACGAGGGAAGAAGTTTACAGCAGAGTCAAACCCAACGTATTTAGAGAAATTAAAGCTAAACCAGCCACCAACCGCCGATTCATCCCGCACCGTTCCGAGACTCCGCTCCAGGGTGAGCGCTGAATACTCTATACCTGCGGATACATGATCTTGCGCGGGGATGTTTTCCTGCGCTTGTTCCAGTTTGCCGAAACGATAACCCAAGCCAACCGCGAGGCGCCAGGGTACATCAACTCTGCCCGTTGATCTTACAGATATGGTGCCGTTTGGGGTTGGCTCAGAAAACAACGTAGCTTCCCCATAACGGGTCAAAAAAGTGCCAATATCGGTCCAAAGAATAGTGCGCGCGGAGGGATAAAACTCAGCTATGATACCCAGATCCAGCCCAGCATGGGTTATGCGCTTGGTAGCTAAACTTCCAAAAATAGCAGAACTGCTTAGTGCGTGATCAAAGCTCATGAATCCAGGTCTCGCTTTGAAAAAGATTCCAAATTTTCGCTCCCGAATTCCAGCTTTGAGTCCAATTACTCCGGAAATCGCATGCCCGCCGAATTGGAGCGATCTTAGAGAGTCCCTATTATTGAGGTATGAATCAATTTCGGAATCGACTGCGATACTGGGAGTGAAATTATATGTGAATCGGGCTCCAAGCCCAGCGTCAGTGGCCGAAGAAAAGCGATTGCTGACAAGGACGGATGAGCCAAGGCCGCCTTCGATCCGCGTGTACTGCTGTGCTGGAACGGCTCTGGGACTAACCAGTGAGCAACCCAGTAACAGGGCCAACATGGTTTTCTTCACGTTCATTTAATCTCCCTGAACTTTCCAGTTAAGGCTTTTCTTCAACAAACATCAATCGCGTAGAGGCCCCGGTACGTATCACCTTAGCCTGAATCCAAAGATTAGTCTTTTGAAAACTTTCCTTGCCACTTGTGCTCTGGCTCAATCCTGTTCAACTGCTCAGCGGCAAAGTCGGCCGCATCCCGCAAGCCTGCTCGAGATGCAATTTCACCAATATACGCGAGCTGAAACAAAGCGTCCGACCAACTATCTGTTCCGAAGCCTCGATTTGCGTCCTGGGCACTATGCATCAGCCTTATGTTGGCCACGGCCAGTTTTGATTGTTCAATTTCCACCTGGGATTGCAGGATATCCAACCAAGGTTGAAGAACGGGCCGCCACTCGGCGGCCACTTTTTTGAAATATTTTTGCGCAATTGCCACTTCAGCGGCTGCAGCTACGCCATTTCTGGTCTCGGCGAGAGCGCTACCTTTGATGGCATGCTGCAAAATACGTCCGACGTCGTGTATTGGCCGGTAAGTCATCGCATTAGAATCCAGGACCGCCGAGTATTGGCCTTGCTGTAAAAGAAATATGATCAGCTGTTCTTTGTAAATTTCATCCGCTTCTGACAAGACAGGGAGAGCAGCTAATTTTTTTAGAACAACTTCGGCCTGCTTGCGCATTCCAGCTTGCCTGTAAGCAGCAGCCAAAAGGTTCAGGTTATGTCGATAATGCCAGTCATACAGAAGGGCGGACGGCGTAGCTGCGAATGCAGTTTTGGTCAACCGATCCGCCTCTTCAAAGCGACCGATCGCTTCCTGTGTCCTTCCCACGCGCAGCAGTTCATGCCCGTACATGTGCTGCGCATGAGGAAGCGATGGCGCGCGATTGACAAATGCCCCAGCGTGTCTTAAAGCGCTTGTGAAGTCGCCCGACAACTCATAGGAGTGAATTAAAAAATGATGCGCCACGGGGTTTAGCGCGTCTGCCTTAAGAACCTGTTCGTAGTAATGCAAGGAGAGAGCGCCACCGCGCTGGCCTCTACCCCATGATGTACCTTCAGAAGCGTTGCCTCGCAAGAGCAACAGCGTGACATTCGACGGATCAGCCGCCAAATATTTGTCAAGTGCTGCTACATACGCATCCTCAGTACCGCCCCGGTCGTCCGCCGCCATTGCTTCAAGTTGCAATTTTCGGAGCTCAATTCTTGTGGCTTCTCTTCTTGTGATTTGCTTTCCGAGAAGTTGTGCTTGCCGTTCGGCTGCTGCTGCAGCCTCAATGTCGCCCAGCCCTGAAAATGCATAGCTCATGCCCAAATCGGCCATCGCCAGCTTTGGATCGTGGTCCAGCGCTGTGAAAAAGGATCGCGCTGCATTGATCCAATCATACGCATCGAGAAATGTAAGCCCCTGATCATAGTATGTTTGCGCTACTGGGGATGTTGTCGTCACAACTTCATGAATCCTCCCAATTCCATCACGTAACGTTACCGGCTGACGTATCACATACTCCGGTATTCTGGCTGGTCGTGGGAGGCCTGAATGGCACTGCGCCGAGAGAGTTTTCCCTGTCCAGACCTGTGAAGCGCACATGCAACACAGCAATAATGAGTATAGATAGCCGGAACGCATCCTTAAGCCTCGTAAAACCCGGGCAGCGGCACCCGCCGTTGCCCCCGTTGAACCATAATGTCCCGTGCACGGCGCTAGCAGCAAGGCATAGGGGGCTTACATTTGTTTATGGTTACGGTTGTGAACAGCCGAATCCCGGCGCCACCGATCGTTTGCCAAGTCCCGTCTGCTTGCTTAACACTGATAACAGCACCATAACCTCCATCCGGGAAAGTAACCTGGCCGCCAGGAATTGTTATGGAAGTGCCATCTCCTGAAGCGCCAGAAGCGTTCACCGTCAATAAAGCAGTTTCATTCTGGTCGTAAAATGTGACCTGAGGCATTGCATAGGTCGGATACATGTTATTGCCTTTGATCATAATAGTGGACGGTGGGGAGGTTGGATCAATCTTCGATGGTGTTGCTGTAAATGTATTGATCGCGACAGCGCACGGAAAATTGAATGTGCCGCCCGGTACGGTTACAAAAATGGTTTGGGTGCTGAATTGCGGACAATTGGCAGATGCAAATCGATTGAGCGTCCACGAACAGGAAGATCCTCCCAGAGCCGCATTTTGTACCGTATACTGCCCATTACTATCGGTAGTAGCATCAAATCCGCTGGTGCCGTTGGGAAACTCAGTGCAGAAAATTGTTGGTGAATTCGCAGTACCCGATACGTGCACACCTGCTTCACGCTGAGTCAATCCGTTGACTGTAATTACTGTGGCTACGGCGAAAAAGTCTGAATTGTTACCGCCCCCGCTTCCACAACCGACCACTAAGGAGACGGCCATGACCGCAAGAAGAAAAACTGAAAGTTTTGATTTAATATTCATATTGAAGCCTCCTTTACCGTGGTATCCCAAGCGCGTCCAGGGATTGCTCGCTTTGGTTCAACATATCGCGTAAACTCATGGTTGCGGCTCCCTTACGGATCACGCTCATCATTTCTTGAGTTCGTTCCCCCTTACCCACACGGTCAGCAAGTGCTGCTGTATCTACCGCCTTCGCCTGCTGGACCCCATCTAGTTCCTGGCGAGAGAATTGAAATTCGGGATTAAAGATTTTCTGGAAAACGAGCGTGGAAGTAATATGAAATGCCTCAACCGGACTCAGAGTTCGTTCAAAATGAGGTTTGGAATCGTCTCGGGTTGCTGAGGAGCCGCGTCCAATAAGGTTGGGATAAACCGTAACCATCTTCATCCGCAAGCGCCGGACTTCCTTTAAATCTGTGTACGCATATTGCGGGGCATTGAACCGCTGGGCAAGCTGATTTACGGCGGCAACAACTTTCTCTTCGGGAATACCATCAGCTTTTCCCGACTGAAATGTTGCTTCAGCCGCAACCAACCGATCCGGAACGGAACCGGAAGTCGCCACGATGCGTTCATCGATACCGTGATCGGCAAATACTTCATTTAACAAACCGCGGATTCGCGTAGGATCGGCCCCATTTAGATTGCGCGCTGCGTCGTCTACGCGTTCCCAAGTGGCCCGCGGGCGGACAGTTGTACTGGGATTCGTACTCTTAGTGGTCTGAGCTGCTGCTAACCATATCGTTCCGACCATCGCAGTCACAACAACCACAGAGAGCATGCTACGTCTCATCTTCATTGGACACCTCATTTCATCTGGTTAATTGCAAACTTGTTGTTGGATCTAACATGCTTAATCCGGCTTTACTTAATCGAGAACAGCACTTCTGGGCGGTCTCTATCACAGCCCATTTCATAATCTTTCTTAGGACAACAAAGTATGGTGGTGTTTATAGAGATAAACATGTCATACTTCAAGTGCTAATTTAGTAACGTGACCTATAAACACACTTTGTTCCATTTCGGAACCCCAAGGCCATTGTCCTTATAGACACAAAAAGTCCGCCTTTCGGCGGGCCTATGTTAACTAAAATAAACTATCTACTGCACCGGATTCCCATCCGCATCTATCTTGTGGATCTCGCTCGGATTCAGTTTGCGGATGCCCGCTTCAACCTTATCCATCTCGACTACGACTACCGAAATTAGATGATCGGCAGGATGAACTTTTTGGCGGTCTCATTGGCAGACCCAGGCGTAACCGACATCGCCTTCTCGGCAAAACTATTGAAGTAGTTTTCCGGCAGGCCGTAATTGTGGGATCTGGCTAAAGGCTCCATGCCTTACATTCGTTACATTCGCGGTGGGGCCATGCGCAGCAGCATTTCAGTGCCGGCGGCGTGCCGCGTTTTGTATTACAGTACTTTGCTACCATCACCAGCTAGTTTTGCCGGAGGTCGATATGAACGGCCCAATTGCTTATAGTGCTAAAAAAGACGACCTGTACTATCCCTGCAAGAATGCCGTGTTCTTTCCTGCGGGCGCGCCAAAATCTGATGCAGCTCTTTGCGTGGAACTGGCGCGGCTGGCCTATTGCCGCTCTGAGACGACTTTTGCCTTCGATCAAGCCCGGATCAAAACTGAACTGGGCAAAATCGGCTTTGCCGCTGCCGGTTTTTTTGAGAGCCAGCAAATCAGGCGGGACGGAGGCATACATTGCTTTGTGGCCGTAAGCAATGACCAGAAGCTGGCTGCCGTGGCCTTTCGCGGAACGGACAAAGATGATCCGACCGATCTGGGTGACAATATCAACGCGCTCAAGGTTCCCTGGGAACATGGCGGCCAGGTGCATCGCGGCTTTCGGGATGCACTGGCTGAGGTACGTCCTGCGCTGGAAAAGGCGCTCCCTGGCATCCCCGGACGTGTGCTCTTTACCGGTCATAGTCTGGGCGCGGCTCTGGCAACCCTGCTGGCTGGCATCAAGACTCCAGATGCTCTCTATACTTTTGGCTCGCCGCTGGTAGGCGATGCAGACTTTGTGGCCACGCTCAAGGGCGTGAAAAGTTTCCGCTATGTGGATTGCTGTGACATTGTGACCAGAATTCCGCCGAAAGGGCTGGGCTACCAGCATCTAGGGCAACCGTATTACATTGCGCAAGACCGTAGTATAAGTTTCAATCCAGATGACAAATTTATCAGGCACGACCGGTTGGAAGCTTTTCTCGAATACCCATTGAAGTATCACTCTTGGAAAAAAGACAATGTGGGCGTGCGCGAACTGGCCGACCACACACCAGTGAACTACGTTTCAGCGGTGACAGCCGCAACGCCTTAGCTCACGATATGGTTGCCCTTGGGATCGGCAACAGATGTTGCGGTAGATTTACCCACATCTTTCCTGTCGTTGGGCGATTCTTGTCTGCATCTTTATTCAGGCACTGTGACAGCAGGAAGCACGTCACAGAACCAGAAGCCATCACGCTCAACTTTTTCGCCCATTTCAATTGCGATTTTCCGATTGAATGTTTCTTGTTTAAACATCGGTCCTGCGTAGACAAAAGTATGGAACTCGCCATTCTCACCGCACGGATCGGCGTCGGCGGGAAGGTCACGGAGCAACGTCTGGTCAAAATCGCGGCCAATAAAGCTGGGAGATATCTGTCTGGGATCTACGCAGACAAGTTTTGCCCGCAGTCCGGAGTTGATCATCTCTTGAGCCAACGCTGCTGTAGGAAGTCCCCAAAGGGGGAACAGCGGCTCCAGCCCAGTGTCTTTCAACTGGCGCTCGCGATAGGCGCGAACGTCGGTGAGAAAAAGATCGCCAAAAGCAATCGCGGATATACCTTGCGCCAGCGCCTGATCGCAGACGAGCTTCATGGCTGCTTCATAGTCGGCATTGGAGCAGGGCCACGGAATGGGTGCGGCGACCAGCGGCAGGCCGGCGGCTTCAGCTTGCATTTTTACCAGCGCCTTGCGCGTGCTGTGCATGGCAACCCGATCAAACGCGGCGTTGAACGTGGTCATGAGGCCGGCGATCTCATGCTCCTCTTGTTGACGCAGAACATGCAAAGCCCACGCGCTGTCTTTGCCGCTGCTCCAGGCCAAAAGGATTTTCTTTTTCATGCAGAGTTAAACCTACCACGGAGAGGCATTTCTGAAACCCGAATCTCGCGAAGGTGAGTGAGGGAACCCTAATTATCGCAAGGGTTCAGAGTCGAGCTGTTCGGCACCATAGGGGCCCGGCACCCGCTTCGGGTTTCAGAAAGCATGGTAGATTTAGAAGACCAATGTCCGCTCCCAACTCAAGATTTGTTCGCGCGTGCCGCTGTGAACCTGTGGACGTGACCCCGATCTGGCTGATGCGCCAGGCAGGCCGCTACATGGCTGAATATCGCGCAGTGCGCAAGAAGCATTCAATTCTGGATATCTGCAAGACCCCGGAAATCGCGGCAGACGTGACCATTACCGCCGCGGAAAAGCTCGATGTGGACGCGGCCATCATCTTCGCCGACCTGCTTCTGCCTCTGGAAGTGATGGGAATGCCGTTCCGTTTTGAAGCCGGGGAAGGGCCGGTAATCGAGCGGCCGTTGCGCGCGCCAAAAGACATCGATGCGCTGGTGACGAGCCGTGCTTCCGAACTCGGCTATGTGGCTGAGTCAGTCAGACGCGTGGTAAAGCATTTTGGCAGCAAGCTGCCGGTCATCGGATTTTGCGGCGCGCCTTTTACGCTGGCCAGCTACATGATTGAGGGCGGCGGATCGCGCAGTTACATCCATACAAAAAAAATGATGTACACGGAAAGCGCTGCTTGGCGGATGCTGATGCGCAAGCTGGTGGACGTGCTTGCCGCCTATGCCGCAGAGCAGGTCACCGCCGGCGCTGATGCACTGCAGATTTTTGATAGCTGGGTGGGCTGCCTGAGTGTGGAAGATTATCGCCAGTACGTGCTGCCGTTCGCGACTGATCTGGTGCAGCGGCTCAAGCAGACCGGCGTACCTATCATTTATTTTGGCACAGACACGGCGACGCTTCTACCGTCGATGAAAGAAACCGGCGCTGACGTAATCGGAGTTGACTGGCGCTTCTCGCTGGACCAGGCATGGAGCAGCCTGAACTTCAAGGGCGCGGTGCAGGGAAACCTTGATCCGGTGCTGCTGTTCGCCGGACAGAAAGAACTGCGCGCGCGCACGGATGCGATTTTGCGGCAGGCCGGCGGGCGTCCCGGCCACATCTTTAATTTAGGGCATGGAATTTTGCCGGAAACGCCGGTGGAAAATGTTCGCGCGCTGGTGGATTTTGTTAGAGAATTGAGCGCAACCTATTCCGCTGGAGCAGCCCCATGAGCTGTACGCAATGAGCAATCCAAAATCAGCCATCCTGCTTGTTGCCCACGGCAGCCCTGAGTCGCCCGCCGATATTCGCGAATTCATGAAGCACGTCACCGGTGGCCGTCCTGTGCCGGACGCGGTAGTGAATGAAGTTACGCATCGCTATTCGCTCATCGGCAAATCGCCTCTGACGGAGATCACCATGCGCCAGGCGGAGGCGCTGCAAGCCAGCTTGGGACTTCCCGTATATGTGGGCATGCGCAACTGGAAACCGTTTATCAGTGACGCCGTGCAGCAAATGACCAGCTGCGGCATAAATAAGGTAGTAGCAATCTGCCTGGCGCCACAAAATTCCTCTACCAGCGTGGGCCTATATAGCAAGGCGCTGGCCGACGAACGAAAGCCAGGATTGGCTGTGCAGTTTGTGGAGTCGTGGCACGATCATCCGCTATTAATTCAGGCTTTTGCTGAGCGGCTGGAACCGGTCTGGCGGCAGGCGAGCGCTGAGATAGGATGCGCAGCGCCCGTAATCTTTACCGCGCACAGCGTGCCCATGCGCACCATTCAGGCCGGCGATCCTTATGAAAAACAGGCCAAAGAAACCGCGCAGCTGGTAGGCCGCAGGATCAACGGACTTGCGCCGGAGCTGCAGCACTTTGCTTTTCAGAGCCAGGGCATGAGCGGAGGCCCTTGGCTGGGCCCGACGGTTGAGAGCGCGATGTTGGAACAAAAAAGACAAGGACACAAAGGCGTCGTGATCGCGCCGATAGGCTTTGTCTGCGACCACGTTGAAGTGCTCTACGATATAGATATCGGCTTCCGCCAGTTTGCTCATGAGCAGCAGCTTAAGCTGTGGCGGCCAGAGTCGCTGAATACATCGCCAACGTTCGTGGCGGCGCTGGCCAAGCTTGCTTCAACACGCATGGCGCTGGCTTCAGGGATTGTCTCGCTGGCATGAAGCGCATTGCTATTATCGGCGGAGGCATCGCAGGACTGAGCGCAGCTTTTTATCTGGAAAAAGCGCGGCGTGGCGGCGCTGATCTGCAATGGGCGCTGTTTGAAAAGTCTGACCGCCTTGGCGGCGTGATACAGACAGAACGCCGCGACGGCTTTGTGATTGAAGCCGGTCCAGATTCCTTCCTTAGCATCAAGCATGATGCTGCGCGGCTATGCCAGGAACTGGGCCTTGGCGATCAGCTGATTAGCTCGAATGACGCCAGCCGCAAGACGTACATCTTGGTAAAGGGCTCGCTGGTGCCGATTCCGCACGGCCTGGAATTCATGGTACCCACGCGCGTATGGCCCATGGCCACAACGCCGCTGTTCTCTTTTTCGACCAAATTGCGCATGGCAGCGGAATTGTTTTCATCGACGCGAAAGGATGCGGCTGATGAATCCGTGGGCGATTTTGTGCGACGGCACTTTGGTCAGGAGATGGTCGATCGCGTGGCCGAGCCGCTGCTGGCCGGCGTTTACGGCGGTAATGCTGAGCTTCTTAGCATTCGCGCCGTGTTGCCACGCTTTGCTGAGATGGAACGCCAGCACGGCAGCCTGGTGCGCGCGTCGTTGAGAGCCAAAGCGCTTGCACGTCCAGGCGCTAAGCCTCAGCCGCTGTTTACGTCATTAAGAAAGGGCATGCAGCAGATGGTGGAGGCGCTTACCGCTGCTCTGCCGGCATCTTCGATTCGCATGCGGCAGCAAAACCTGCAATTGCGGCCAATGAATGATGACTGGCAGATTGAAAGCGCAGGCAACAATGAACGGTTTCAGGCGGTGCTGCTGGCCGTTCCTGCGCCTGCGGCAGCAGGATTGTTGCGGCAGTTTCATCCAGCATTGATCGAAGGCTTGGCGCGGATCGAGTACACATCCACGGTGGCGGTGGCTCTGGCGTATGACCAGGCCGAACTTCCTCCGGGACACGGATTCCTGGTTCCCCGATCAGAACGCCGCAAAATAATGGCGTGCACTTTCGTCCATGAAAAGTTTCCCTATCGCGCGCCTCAGGGCAAGAAGCTGCTGCGCTGCTTCTTTTCCAGCTCACGCATGCCTGACCTGCTTACCCACAGCGACGAGGCCTTGCAGCAGTTTGCCCGCCAGGAGCTGCAAGAGATTTTGGGGCTAACCGCCCAGCCAAGATTTACGCGCACGTTCCGCTGGGACCGTGCCATGGCCCAGTATGAAACCGGGCATCTTGATCGCGTGGCGGAGATGGAAAAGATTATCGCAGCCATGCCGGGCTTCCATATCATCGGCAATTCGTTTCATGGGATAGGCGTGCCGGACTGCATTAAGTCCGCGCGGCTGGCGGTGGAGCAGATCACTTCCGGCGCTTCACAACCCGCTACGGCTTAGGTGTGCAATGTACCTCAGCGGCTAAAGCCGCGAGACGAATCAGTTTTACCGCAGGTCTAAAGACCTGCTCACCCGGCGTGGGATATGCAAAGCCTCACGAACATAAAGCTAAGAAGGCCTAGCTTTTGTACCCTTTACAGAACGGTTGGCCCGCAGCGGTTTAGCTTTGGCCTTTACGCGCGGCGTGGCCCGTGATGGTTTAGTTTTGGCTGCTTTCGCAACGGGCTTCGACTGTAAATCAGCTTGCGTCTTTCTTGGCAGCTTCTCAAGAATCATCTGATACGAGGCTTGTATCAACTCTTTGATCTCAGGCTGGCGTAGTGCATTTATATCGAGCATTGCAACCCAGTGATTGCGGGCCATGTAGGGCGCGGGAATGATGCCATCAATTTCTACGAGTTCCGCAAATTTTTCCGGTGTGCACTTGAAGCAAATCTTGGTGGGGCTGACCGCCGGTTCAAGATTGGCAATGCAGAACATTTTGCCGGCGATGCGGAAGAGCAGATTGTGCTCCCACTGAACGTCTTCTGTGGCATGCGGCAGGGAAAGACAGAGGGCGCGGACCGAGTCGATATAAGAAGGCATGGGAAAATATAACGTTCGCGGAAGGACGAGTAAACCCGCCCTGCACAAAAATGCCAAACCTCACCACAGATAACACTGATGACACTGATTTACACGGATCAAAAAGTTCTAAATCAATAAAGGAAGGGAATTACCAATGAAGAGAAAGATTTCGACTCTACTGTTGCTCGGGTTGGGGTGTTTTCCTGGTTACGGGCTTCTACAGCTGTGGTCCACCGCCGGTGCCACCAAGCACAAGCAGAGGAGGATTCCTGATCCAAACGGAGTTTACATCCATAACAGGGCCTCTCATAACCATCGTTCCCAACGTAACGACGCATTGGACTTGGAAACAAGACGTGCAAGGATTGTTCGCTGCAGGAGGCGCAAGTAGTTTTAATAACACTACTAACTCGTTGGGCCTCGGCGAATCTCTAAATGGAAGAGTTACTTCGATATGGGACGTTCAGTGGCTAGCCGGTGGTCCGCCTAACTGTATAAGTGCACCGGACGAGCCGGGTGCCCAGTTCCAGAGCAATCCGCAACGAGTAAACGAGGTCATTTGCACCCAAATACAAGGTCTCGATCAGATCGTGGGGCAGGGCGATTTTGTATTTATCCCTCGCCCGATCTACACAGACGGATCCTCCGGTACGACAGCAACTATTCGGGGAAGTGGGTTTAGTCCGCAATATGGAATCCTCTGGTTCAGTATTATCATCCCAGTGGTACGCTGGTTTCGCAGGCGAACGTTACCTCCGTCGCACCAGACGGCACTTGGGCGAGCGGCATACAATGCCAATGCCAGTGGCGGATACGACTTCCTGGGAGTAGCTGCTGTTACTGTACTTGATCCTCCCGATCGGGGAACTGGGGGCTGTACGGGGCACCCTCGGCCACTAAATTGCAATTAAAGATCACCGTGATGATAGGGCGGTTGGCTTCTTAATAACAACCGCCCTCGTATTTTGGATTAGGGGTTTACGCTTTGAAATATGTGCTCCTGGCACTCATAGGACTTGCTACAGTGGCAGGAAATTGTCAAGGTGGAACGGGGACTGCATCCGACGAATCGAGACATTACGCCGACAACGAACTCACGGTATTTAGCGCCGCCACTTTTGCAAATAACGGCTTTTACGCTCACGAGTCGAGAAGCAAACTTTATCTGCTCGGTATGAGGTATGGTAAGCGACTTTACGGAAAACGCCTATTTGGAGTCAGTTATACCCCGGAATTAATTCCGATGGTATTCTTCAGCCAGCCTGTACCGCAGGCCGCCCTTACTACACCCGGGTTAAGACCCCAAAACATGACGCACTCTTCCTTCGGTCCAGCGTTCAGCCCAGTCGGATTCGAGTGCTCGATTCGAAGTCATCGCTTGCAGCCGTTATGGGTGGACATGCGGTATTTATTTATTTCGGCCGCAATGAACCCTCCGCCCTAGCCGCGCAGTTCAATTTTATAGGTGATGGCGAAGTGGGGTTACGAATTCCCCTAAAGAGCCGAAAAGCACTCACCATGGCGTATCGCTTCCACCATTTTTCAAACGGATTTATGGCCAGAGATAATCCTGGGGTAGATTCTCAAATGCTCTTTATCGGCTTTACCATTACTAATTGGCCCTCAGGAATAAGATCCCACCCTAACAGATATGGCTCTCCCAGAATTTCGTATCTCTAACTCCAGGGAGCAACCCGCCGAACTCCCGGCATCTGCTCTCGAATTCCATCAGCAGCTTTCGATCTTGCCCCATTCAGCTCTGGATTCGCGGGACAATAGTTCTGGAGGTAAAAATGGCCAATATTACACAGCCCAACCGCACTAATAAAGAGAACGAGAATTACTCATTCCGTTGCGCCGATGCCGGCTTTACCGGATGCTCCTGGGAAGCGAAAGGTTCCAGTCCGGATGACGTGCTGCGCCAAGCCGAACAGCATGGCCGCGAGCAGCACAATATGACGTCAATTAACGACGAAACGCGCGACAAAGTGCGGAGCAAGATTCGCCACGCTGCGTGATCCATTAATAGGCGTGAAACCGGTCAAAGTTCATGTCCTCGCAACACCTTCTCGTCCCGGCGGGCCTCGTCAGCCCGCCTTTTTTGTTTGCCCATATGACTGAGCGGCTGGATCAAGCCGGATAATTAAGGGCCTGATAGGGGACCCTGGCTAGTGCCCAATTCTTGAAATCCAAGGCTACGTTCCGGAGACCGACAAAATATAATTTAAGGTCGCTGTCGAAGTCGGGCCAATAGATTCGCATTCGCAAATGCAAAGCGCTTGCCATTTAGCTTGACGTTTCGATCTGTTCTATCCGCACTCTTCACCATCAATGGTCCCTCATCCAATGCTTCTGCTCTTTCCACAACGCCCGATCACTGCAACGTGCCTCGCCTTTAGACGAAGCTGAAAAACTCGCTTTCTATCACATGCGCAGGATTGTCGGCTGAAATTAAGTGACGCGGATCGATTGTGCCCAGACAGCGCCGCTCTCTTCTAGAGAGACGGGAGACCAGCGACATCTGAATTCACGCTGCAGCGTCCGATTCTTTCTCAAAAGAATCGCCGGTGGGATTGGGAATAGAAGACGGAGGATCGCTAGCGGGAAAAGTATCCGCGATGGTTTTGTCCAGCATCTTTTCTCGCACGTCCTGTTCACTGTGTTCATCAATAATCCGGTCCTCGGGATCTCGAGGATCGCCAGCTTGCCGCGTCATAACAACCATTTCCATCCGTATTGCCGCTGAGAAATCGAATATTGAATCAATCCCGTACTACGAGCAGTGCCCATCATCGGGGTAGCTTGATTTGAACGCCCTGGAAGGACGGGAGGTACGGACTTCCTCCAGTTGTAATGGGCGTCGGTCTCCGATTTTGTAAAATTTTCACGGGCTCTGTTAGAAGATGGCCCGGAAGGAAAACACTCACGCAGGTTCCACGGCTTCTAGATGAGGTGGCGCTTCGAAGAGAAATCGTTCCTCCATTCCTGAGTGCGATGACCTTACTAATCCAAAGCCCCAAGCCAGTGCCCTTTTGCGTCTTGGTGGTAAAAAAGGGCTCGAAGGCGTGCGTATACTGCTGTGGGCTCATGCCACGGCCATCATCGCAGATTGAGATACGAATGCCTAAGCGGGTAGACATACGCCAACTTTTCCCCTGCTCAACACGCACTCGAATCATTCCCGCACCAGACTCCAGTGAGTTGGCAATAACATTATCCAAGAGTTGCCGAATGTCGCTGGCGGAAGCAACAAAGACATCATTCCACTTAAAATCTCGTTGGATATGCACATGTTTCAAGGAAAACCGCCCCGCCAAGCGGGTGAATGCATGGTCAACCATCTCACAAGGACGCACCAATTCCAGGTTCTGAACCTCCTTGTAGAGGCCGAGGGCTAGCCTTGTTATGTGTGCCAACCGCGACAGTTCGTTCTCTGCTATGGCGACAAGCTCTCGCGATCGATCAGGAAGTACTTCACGCCCAAGCAGGAACAACGAACTGGTCACTGCCGCAAGAGGATTGTTGACCTCGTGTGCGACCATTGCGACCATCTGACTTGCGCCCGCCAACCGCGCGCCCTCAAGTTCCACCTGCTCAGCCTTCATCTGATCGGTAATATCGGTTGAGAAGCTTCCGACGAAGGTTTGACCTTCCTGGCTAGTGAAGAGGAATTTGCTGGTCAGCAGATAGCGTTCATCATCACGGCTCCCCACTTTATGTACGAACTGCAGCGGGCCCCCAGACCCAACGACTTGTCGGTCTTGCTGTTCAAATGTTTGTTGCGTCCCTGTTTGGTTCCTCTCGCCATCCGCAATACCGATAAGGCGTTTTGCTTCATTATTAAAATAGATATACCGGCCAGTCTGATCTCGAAGGTAGCTGCAGCCAGGCCTGTTATCCACAAACATCTGGATGAGCTTGTACGCATCACCAAGCTTTCGCTCCGCATTGATTTGCGCTTGCAGAGCTAGGTTTACCTTTTCGTGCGCCTGGTTACGGGCCCTGGTCAATGCCACGATGGCGAGGGCAGCGCCCAGATAAGCAAGGAATCCGACCGCGTCGCTTATGTCTGCGAATCCCCAGTGGTAACGCGGCGGAATGAAACAGAAATATGCAACAGCCGCCCCCAGAGCGGTAGAGAGCAGCGCCGGACGCACGCCTGCATACAAGCCGGTCAGTGCAACTGAGACAAGAAACGTGACATAAGGCATCTGGTCTTTAAGCCAGGGATCGAGTGCAAAACGTAGCCCAAGTCCGAACAGCGTACTCAGTACAGCCAGGTAATAGGGGCGCATTTGGAAGCGTCCACCAAAAAAGGAAGGCCGGTGGTCGGAATCAGAGCGCATAAATAGCTCACACCGATGAATGTTAAGGGATGCTGTTCGAGAACCAGGAACATCCATCCCCATTAAGCATAGCACTTTCATTATGCAATCAGTGAACCGTATGTGCTCCTATGCACAGCGCTCTGAAGCGAAACGATAGAAACATAAGCTACAATCAAATGTTTTGCCGGGATCTTACCCCGGCAGAGCTGTCTATCGACCCATGCTGCGCTACTTTACTGCCGGAGAATCGCACGGAGAGGGCCTTGTGGCTTTCCTTTCCGGCGTTCCCGCAGGTCTGAATATCGACCAGGGGTTTCTCGACCGTGAGCTCTGGCGTCGCCAGCAGGGCTTTGGCCGTGGTGGACGGATGAAGATTGAGACCGACCGTGTCCACATCATCTCCGGCGTGCGCCACGGCAAAACCATAGGCTCCCCAATTTCTATCTTGCTGGAGAACAGGGACTGGAAAAACTGGGAAGAATCGCTGCCGGTTGAGTCCGGCGATCCTGAAAAGCACAAGCGCGTGGCTTCTCCCCGGCCGGGACACGCCGATCTTGCCGGCGCACTGAAATACAATTTCCCTGAAGCCCGATACATTCTGGAACGCGCTTCCGCCCGCGAATCCGCAGCCCGCGTCGCCATCGGCGCAATTGCTAAACTCCTTTTGCGCGAGCTAGGCATGGAAGTGCTTAGCCACGTGATCGCCGTGGGCAAGGCGGCTCTTGCGAATGCGGAAGTGCCGTGGGAAAAACTTCAGGAACTACATGGAAGGCAGGAAGTTCTTCTCAACTGCGCCGATCCTGACTCCGAACAGCGCATGAAGGCGGAAGTTGATCACGCGCTGCGCACGGGAGATTCCATCGGCGGTGTCTTTGAGGTTGTGGCGCACAACGTTCCTCCCGGCCTTGGCACCTTTGCCCAGTGGGATGAGCGTCTTGACGGTTTGCTTGCGCAAGCTGTCATGTCTCTGCAGGCCGTAAAAGCCGTCGAGATCGGCACCGGAGTACAGTCGGCGCTTTCATTCGGCTCCGCTGTGCATGATGAGATCGGCTACAACAAAACTGGCGTGACAAACTTTACCGGCTTTACCCGCGCATCCAATCACGCGGGCGGGATCGAGGGCGGAATCTCCAACGGGCAGGACATTTTGGTGCGGGGTTATCTCAAGCCGATTTCCACCCTACGGCGTCCGCTGGGCTCGGTAGATTTTGCCACACGCGAGCCGGTTAAGGCCGCTTATGAGCGCTCTGATGTCTGTGTGGTTCCGGCTGCGGGCGTTGCGGCTGAAGCCATGGTGGCGCTCACGCTGACGCGCTGTGCGCTGGAAAAATTTGGCGGCGATTCCATCATCGAAACGCGGCGGAATTTTGCCGGCTACCAACAACAATTGCGGGAGTTCTAGCAGAACGAATGATTTATCCAATCGTAGTCTATGGTGACCCGGTGCTGGAACGTCCGGCCGAACCGGTCATCGAATTCAATGAAGACCTGAAGAAGCTGGTCGATGACATGTTTGAGTCCATGTATGCGGCCCACGGCGTCGGTCTGGCCGCGCCGCAGATTGGCATTGGCAAGCGCATCGCCGTCATCGACACCACGTTTAAAGAAGACCCCAACGCCAAACTCGTTCTGGTGAATCCGGAAATCATTGGACGTGAAGGCAAGCAGAACGGGCAGGAAGGCTGCCTGAGCCTGCCGGAATTTCGCGAGAATGTGACACGCGCCAATATTGTCACGGTGCGCGCTCAGGATGTGGAAGGGAACTGGTTTGAAAAAACCGGCGATGACCTGCTGGCCCGCGCCTTTGCCCATGAGATTGACCATCTGAACGGCAGGCTTTTTATCAGCCATGTGAGCGCGCTCAAGCGGGACCTGATCAAGCGCAAGATCAAAAAGCTGGTGCGCGCCGGCGAGTGGGCATGAAGCTGGTTTTCTGCGGCACGCCGATGTTTGCCGTGCCGTCACTGGAACGCCTGCACGCCGCCGGATTCGAAATTCAACTTGTTGTCACGCAGCCTGACCGCCCGCAGGGCCGTGGTATGGCGTTGACTGCGCCGCCGGTAAAACAATCGGCGTTGAAGCTGGGCTTGCCGGTGATCCAGCCGGAAAAAATCAAGAAGAACGAGGATTTTCAGTCACAGCTCAAAGCCCTGCAGCCGGATGCCATCATCGTCGTCGGCTACGGCAGAATCATTCCTCCGTGGATGTTGCAACTGCCCCGATACGGCAACATTAATGTGCATGCGTCTTTGCTGCCGAAATATCGCGGAGCAGCGCCGGTGCAATGGGCCATCGCGCAGGGAGAAACCGCTTCCGGCGTAACCACCATGCTGCTGAATGAAGGCTTGGATACAGGCGATATCCTGCTGCAAAAAGAAATGGCCATTCGCCCGGAAGATACGGCCCTAACCTACGCGCCACCTCTGGCTGAGATGGGAGCGGACATGATTGTTGAAACATTGCGCGGCCTTGAGGACAAGATGATCACCCCTGTTCCGCAGGACCACGCAAACGCTACGCTTGCGCCAATCCTCAAGAAAGAAGATGGGCTTTGCGATTTCACTCGTACCGCCACGGAGATTCACAATCGGCTGCGCGGCTTTCAGCCCTGGCCCGGAGCCTATACGCAATTTCGCGGCAAGGGCTTGAAGTTGATCGCGGCCAGGCCGGAAGATACACCATCGAATCTGGGCCCCGGCGAATTGCGCGTGGGCGATGAAAAACTCTTCGTGGGCTGCGGCCAGCGCACTGTGTTGCAACTTCTGCAGGTCCAGCCGGAAGGAAAGAAAGTTATGGCGGCGCGCGAGTTTATCAACGGCTATCATCCCGCCGTGGGCGAACGGCTGGGCTATCAAAAGGACGCCTAAACTTAAGGAGGGCTCAAGCATGGCTGTCTCTCCGGCGCGCAACGCGGCTTTCAACATATTGCTAGGTGTGGAGCGCGAGTCGGCTTATGCGGTTGAACTTCTGCATTCCGGGCTTCTTGATGAACTCTCTCCGGTCGATCGCAATCTCACGACTGAGATCGTCATGGGCGTACTGCGCTGGCGCTCTGTGCTCGATGAAACCATCGCCCGCCTCAGCTTTACGCCTTTCCGCAAGCTTGACTTCGAAGTTCTGACGGCCCTGCGCATGGGCATCTATCAAAAACAATTTCTTACGAAAATTCCGGCGCATGCCTCAGTGAATGAAACAGTGGAACTGGTAAAGCATGCCAGGAAAGCCTCTGCTGCCGGACTGGTGAATGCGGTGATGCGCAAGGTTAAATCAGCAGCCTATGATCCGCACACTTCTAAATTGAGCGGCCTCGATTATCTTTCTTCTGCGCTGGCACACCCAAGGTGGCTCGCAGAGCGATGGATTTCATACTTTGGTGATGAGGTCGCCCAAAAAATCTGCGAATATGACCAGCGCATTCCTGAGACGGTTGTGCGTTTAAGCACCAGGGAGGACGAAAGCCTGCTCGTCGAACAGGGCATCCAACTCGGCCCCGCCGTGATGATGGCGAATGCGCGAATCGTGACTTCTGGCGACGCCAGCGCTACGGAAATGTTCCGTGCAGCAAAAGTTGCCATTCAGGACGAAGGCTCGCAGCTGATAGCCGCGCTGGTTGGCAAGGGCCGGCGCATTCTCGATTGCTGTGCTGCTCCCGGCGGCAAGACCGCCGCCATGGCCACTCGTCTGCCTGAAGCAGAGATCATTGCTACTGAGCTGCATCCTCATCGCGCAACGCTGTTGCGCAGGCTTGCGTCGCAAAAAAACGTTGAAGTCGTAACCGCAGACGCGCTCGCTCTGCCATACGGCGCAGACTTTGACCGCGTGCTGGCTGACGTTCCTTGCTCCGGCACGGGAACGCTGGCGCGCAATCCGGAAATCAAATGGAAGCTGAAGCCGGACGACCTTCTCGACCTGCAATCCCGCCAGATCGCAATCTTGAAGGCGGCCATGCGCCATGTCTCTCCCGGAGGACGGCTGGTTTACTCCACATGCTCACTGGAGCCGGAAGAAAACGAGCAAGTCATCGCCGCATGTCTTCCAAATTCCGATTTCAAAATCATTCCAGTTAAAACCGAGCTAGAACGCTTGCAAGACTCTGGAGAGTTGGTCTGGAAGGATATCGATGAACTGATCAGCGGCGATTTTCTTCGAACGATTCCCGGAGTTCATCCTTGCGACGGCTTCTTCGCGGCTGTTCTCGAAAAGAATTAACCACAAAGGACACGAAGAAACACAAAGGAAAGTCAATTGCGCAACGTCGCTACATTCAATCTCGTGCTGAGTACGCTGGAGCTGTGCTACTCGAGGGTAAGTCGAAGGGTACGGCGATGCCGTTGACACATGGGAGTTCAGTCTTCTTGCAAAACACCGTACTTTCTTGCCCAGAGCGTCGACAAAAGAATCAATTATTGATCCCCTTCGTGTTCCTCTGTGCCCTCTGTGGTTCCTTGGTGCTTCTTCGTGTCCTTCGTGGTTAATCCCCGCCTACTTTCGCACGTCAAAGCTGATCGCCGCGCCTGCCGTCACACGCTGTCCGGCTACTGGAGATTGGCGCACGATAATGGTTGGCGAATCCGCAGCGCTGCTTTCATCGCTACCGCTCACAACATTCACCTTGCCCAGCGTGAAACCGCCTTTAATCAATGCAATGTTCGCGTCTGCTAAAGGTTTCCCCACGAAGCTTGGCATCACATAGCGCGCGCCGTTATCGGCTGCCGCAATCAGCAAGTTTACTTTTGGTGATGTCACATCTGTTGCGTCGGGCGGCGGAGACTGTGCCAGCACCGTATCAGGAGTAGCGCCAGGAAGGTGAATGGCCGCGACTGTGCCAATTTCCAGCCCGCGACGGCTCACGTTGATTCCTGCTGCGTGCTGGCTTTGCCCAATCAGGTTCGGTACAGCGGCGTGCTGCGTCCCCAGACTCGCGGCCACGCGGATCTTCCATCCCCGGCGCACCGTCGCACCCGGAGCAGGCGATTGCGAAATGATTCGACCTGCCGGGACTGAAGGACTGTAGAAGCGGCTTTCCACGGAGAGGACCAGGCCATCAGAATTGGCGACGCGTTCGGCTTCAGCAGGAGTGAGCCCCGAAAGCTTCGGCACGTGTACTTCACGGCCTTGAATGGCAAAGCGCATGGCCAGAAGTGCCGACGAAAGAAACACCAGCAGCAGCACCAACCCAAGAAAAGAATATTTAATTACTTTGCGGAACACTCTAGTGGGCCTCAGTGTCGCCGTCCCGGCGAGGCGGGGTGATGGCAGCGCGCTTGATTGCCACGGCTTTCTTCTTGTCGCTGCTC
Organism: Terriglobia bacterium; assembly: GCA_963831465.1. Classification (GTDB taxonomy): domain Bacteria; phylum Acidobacteriota; class Terriglobia; order Terriglobales; family Acidobacteriaceae; genus Angelobacter. The sequence continues at coordinate 81,829 of CAWHQH010000022.1, forward strand.
ACAGGCGCAAAGGACTCGCCCTTCCGCGCCGGATCGGAAACCGCCACACGCATGAAGTCCATCCAGATCGGCAAAGCAGCGTGGCCGCCGGTCTCGCTTTCGCCCAGATTCTTTTTTTCGTCAAAGCCTACCCACACGCCGCAAGTCAGGCTGGGAGAGAAGCCAACAAACCATGCGTCGGTGTAGTCATTGGTAGTGCCGGTTTTGCCCGCCACGGGATGGTTCAGTTTTTTTGCGCTGCTTGCGGTGCCGTGTTTCACCACTTCTTCCAGGAGTGACACCATCGTCCGCGCCGTGCGCTGGCTGATTACGTCTTTGGCGTCCGGAAAATCCTGCTCCAGCACGTGGCCTTCGTAGTCAGTTACTTTGCGGATATAGCGCGGCTCAATCCGCAATCCGTCATTGGGAAAAACGGTGTACGCGGACGTTTCTTCGTAGAGCGTAACATCGGCAGCGCCAAGCGCCACAGGCAAGAAAGGCAGGACTGGTGATGTGATCCCGAAACGGCGCGCATAGTCGGCCACGGTTGGCATGCCGACGCGTTGAGCCAATTTTACTGCCGGAATATTGCGCGACTCCGCCATCGCATGGCGAAGAGTGATATTCCCTTCAAACCTGTGATCGAAATTGTGCGGAGCATAGGGAACGCCCGCGCTGTTGAAGGTGGTGGGCGCGTCCATGATCAGGTCATCCGGTTCCGCGCCTTGATCTATGGCTGCGGTGTAGACGAACGGTTTAAAGGACGAGCCGGCTTGGCGCAACGCCTGCGTCGCCCGATTGAACTTTGACTCATCGTAATCTCGTCCGCCGACCATGGCTTTGATATCGCCGGTCGAGTTTTCAATTGCCAGCAAGGCTCCCTGCGCGCCGGAATCCTGCTCCAGAGAAACTTTCGCCGAGCCATCCGGGTACAAAGCTAGAACCTTGACGTAAACAATGTCGCCCGCGGCAAAAATGCTTTTGGGTAGCTTGTGCCCGGTCCACGCCAGTTCCGCAGGCCCCAGAGAAGCACTGTTGCGGCCCATCTTGATCTTGCAAAATTGCAGACCGATATCGACCACCAACGCATGGACATAGTCGCCAATGGCGAGCGGTTTTTGCCAGTCCGCGTCCTGATACTTGCTGAGGCTTTCGCCGTTCTGCACCACATTTTTCAACTGGCCTTTCCATCCGTGGCGGCGCTCATATGCGGCCAGTCCGTCCAGCACTGCTTGCGTGGCGCTCTTCTGCAAGTCAAGATCAAGTGAGGTATAAACTCGCAGGCCCCCTTCATGGACTTCATTCGCGCCGTATTTCCTTTCCAGAAAACGCCGGACTTCTTCCACAAAGTTCGGGGCCGGTGACCGGTCAGGCTGTATGTTTAAATGCAACGCCGTGGTCTTGGCGCGGCCGGCTTCTTCGGCGGTAATCTTGCCATCTTCAAGCATATTGTTGATGACCAGATTGCGGCGCTTCAACGCTTTATCAGGGAAATTGATCGGCGAATATGAAACCGGGCCTTTGGGCAAGCCGGCCAGCAGCGCGGCTTCTTCCAGCTTCAAATCTTTTGCGTGCTTGTTGAAGTAGTATTCGGCTCCGGCTTCAAACCCATAGACACCATGTCCCAGAAAGATTTGATTGCAATAGAGAGTGAAGATCTGCTGCTTGGTAAATCGACGTTCAATCTGCAAAGCAAGCAGCGCTTCCTGCACCTTGCGGCTGAAATGGCGCTCAGGAGAAAGAAACAGATTGCGCGAAAGCTGCATGGTGAGCGTGGATGCGCCCTGAGCACGCGAACTGGAAGTTATGTCGCGATACGTCGCGCCAAAGACGCGCCAGAAGTTGATGCCCCAATGCGTTTCAAAAGTCTTGTCTTCCGTAGAGATAATGGCATCGCGCAGCACCTTGGGAAAGTCATCATAGGAAGCCAGCACGCGGCGCTGCAACGCAAACGAACCTATCTGTCGCCCCTGATCGTCATAAAGTTCGGTAATCGTGCTGGGGCGGTAGCGTTCCAGTTCGCCGATTTGCGGCAGGTCAGTCGAGTAAACAATCAGCAGGCCCGCTATAGTCCCAAGGAACGCCGCCGTCAAGACCAGCACACTGAATACAACTCTGCCTACCAGCGGTTTCCCAGCTACTTTGTCTGGCGTAGGCTCTGCAACGGCGTCCATGGGGTTGAGATCAAGGCCAGAATAGCACGGTTTTAAGGGCTATCCATCATGCCAACAGGACATACGAATTAGGAAACGCAACATGTACTTTTGCTAGAAAATAAAAAGCGCGCCCTGAGACGCGCCTTTTTGGAGCTCATTTACCCTGCTTTAGCTTTTTTGCGTCTTCGTTTTCAGAACCTCAATCGCACGGCGCAGCTGTTCGTCTTCTTTAGGCTGCGTCTTGGGTGGCTCTTCGCTTGGACTGCTGTCATCGTCGTCAGAGATGGCAACAACGTCGTCATTGGAGGCCACTTGGATGTTCGGCGTGATGCCGGTATCCTGTATGATCTTGCCGTTCGATGTGTAGTACTTTGCGACCGAAAGAATCAGCGCCGATCCATCCGGCACTTCAATCAGTTTCTGTACGGAGCCTTCGCCAAAAGTTTTGTCGCCCAGCACGTCGCCTCGGCTGTTATCAAGAACTGCTGCAGCCACCAACTCCGCGGGACCGGCAGTGCCACGGTTTACCAGCACGACCAACGGAAGGTCAGTGATTTTCTTTTGCGGATCAGCTGTGTAAGTTACTTTTTCGACCTTCTGGCCTTGCAGGGATCCTATGGTGCCTTTGCCCAAAAAGAGATTGGCCACAGCCACGCCTTCTTGTTCATCGCCTTCAGAGTTGTTGCGCAGATCAAGGACCAGCTTCTTGGCGCCTTTTTTCTGTAGTGACTTGACCTTCTCTGCGATTTCAGCGGCTTTGCCTTTAGTCATCACCAAGGCTTTAATTACCCCAGTGTTGTCGGCCGCCATTGTCTCGGTCACTGCCGGAAGAGCGACGAGGTCGCGTACCACGGTGATCTTTTGCGGTTCAATCTTGCGCGTGCGAATAATGGTCAGTTCCAGTCGCGAACCGGGTTCGCCCACCAGGTGGTTTTTCACCGCAGCCAGAGAAAGATCATGCGTGCTCAGGCCTTCCACGGTCTCAATGATGTCTCCGGAATTTAAGCCGGCCTTGTCCGCTGGGCCGCCGGGGATCACTGAGATGATTGCCGCATAGCCAAACCGCTTGGAAACCGTAGCGCCGATGCTGGCTTTGCCTTCCACTTTTTTCTGCTTAAAGACCTTGTACTCAGAAGGGGTGAGATAGCTGGAGTCCGCGTCCAGTGATTCCAGCAGGCCATGCAGCGCGCCGTTTGTGACCACCGTCATGTTGGGATCTTCCACATATTCTGCGCGAACGCGATAAAGGACCTCGCTGTAAACGCCAATGTGTTTAAGGGTGGTGTCACCGCTGCTGCTGACGCCGGAGGCATGTACGCCCAGGCTGCCAATCATGACAAAAGCAATGATCAACATGGAACTGGTCAGGAGGAGGACTTGGATCTTTTTAGACATCAGGACCGACCTTTATTTCTTGTATAAGACAAAAAAACACTTGCAAGACGAGCTACTGCTTATTATAGCTACCTTTTTTGGATGCAGCTCAGCTTTCCCACGGAGCAGGAAAATCTTAGGTCACTGGCCTAAGCAGATCATCCCATTGAAAGAATGGCTTGTTCGCAGTTTTTTGCGGTTTTAACCATTTACGGTTCAGTGACGCGAACTGAGGATCCCCAGGATTTCTCTAAGTCCTTGCCGGACTTGCTTTAACTCACCTCGGCCGGAGTTGGGAACGGCAAAGGGCAATGGAGACTGTTTGCGCTTGGTCTCAGCTTTTAGCTGCTGGCGCGCCCCCGCAATGGTAAAGCCCTGGTCATAAAGCAGCTTCTTGATGCGGAGAACGTTTTCCACGTCAATTTTCCGGTACATCCGCTGGCCGGTGCCACTCTTGGAGGGCTTGAGCTGGTTAAATTCGGTTTCCCAGAAGCGGAGCACGTAGCTGGGAAGGCCGCACAGGCGGCTGACTTCGCCAATGCGGAAATAGAGCTTGTCCGGAATGACGACTTCGCCGGAAACAGATTTCCGGGCGGGTGTCTTTGCAAGTTTATGCATGTGGTCCACGGACGAAGCGGCTAAGCGGATATTAAGTCCGATAACGGCAAGCCGTCAACCTAAATAAGCGCCTAACCGCTTCTCCCAAAATTTTTATTTCTGCGGAGGCGGGGTTGGAGTGGGCGCGCTCTTATCTTCTACCTTCGCAGCGCCCTTCCGCGTGGCGTGGGCCGACTTGTTGACCGCTTTCTTAGTGCCTTTCTTAATCTTATGGCCGGTCTTCTTAGCGGCCTTGCCCGTGGAGTGGGCTGCGTCTTTTGTGTCCTGTTTGATTCCATCATCGGTTTGCTGTGCGATGACGGGCAGAGAAAGAGCAAAGGTCATTAACATCGCGGATAAAAACTTCAATCGCATTGATTCCACCTCGGTGCATCGGATTCGCCTGGCCGACCGTGAGTTGCCCGTGTCTCTGTCCATCAGCAACTTGCAAGCAGCAGCTTGCAGCGGCAACTCAGGTTGAAAGGAAACCCGGTCAGCAGCCTTACCTGATGCAACTCTCCCGTTCGCCATTAACGTCCTAGTAAATAGTTAACGGGGGAACAAAAACAAAGATGAAACGTATTATTGCAGCACTCATAGTATCTCCGCTTTTGGCTTTCATGGCCGGATGTTCGCATCATCACGTAGCCACAACCGCCAGCGGCAAAACAGTTTATGGCGAGCAGGCCCAGATCATCGAACGCCTGCGCAACGCCGGTGACGATCTAAAACAACTGATGAACGCTCCTGACAACGCTATTCCGCAAGAAGTCTTGTCTGACGCAAAATGTATTGCTGTGGTTCCGGACATGGTAAAAGGCGGATTCGTTTTTGGCGCGAATCACGGGCGCGGCGTTGCCACCTGCCGCACTGGGCATGGCTGGAGCCAGCCGGCATTCTTTGCCATCACCGGTGGAACATGGGGAGCGCAAATCGGTCTTGAGTCCGTTGATCTCGTCATGGTGTTCCTGGGCGACGCAGGCATGCAAGAGCTCCTGTCTTCACAGTTCAAACTAGGAGCGGAGGCCGGAGTTGCAGGCGGCCCGATAGGCCGTGAAGCGCAGGCAAGCACTGACTGGAAAATGAAAAACAAGATCCTGGTGTATTCACGTACCAAGGGATTGTTTGCGGGTATTGACTTGAGCGGCGCTGCCGTAAAACCGGATGACGATTCCACCCGGGCATATTACGGAAAGCCGATCTCGGCGCATGAAACGCTGATGGGCCAGGGATCGCGCAATGAAAACTCGAAACTGTTCCTATCAGATGTGAGAGAAGCATTTCACGAAGCCAATGCCAAGGAAGCTTCAGACAAATAAGTTGCTCTGAAAAAAACAGAGGGCGCGCTCGTGAGGGCGCGCCTTTTTTATTTGCGGGAATGTACGCCATTGCGATCACCGATCGCTTAGTACGGTTCCTTCAACGCGGTAAGCTGCTGGCGATGGCTGCGGCTGAGAGTGACCTGCTTGCCAGAGACAAGAGTCACAAGATACTTGCCGCTGAACGAGCGTCGCAACTCATGAATGCGGTTGCGGTTCACAATCACTGAGCGATGGATGCGGACAAAGTCGCGCTCCGGTAAGCGCGTTTCCATGGTGCTCAGTTTTTCGCGCACCTTATAGTGTGCCTCACCCGCATGCACACGCACGTAGTTTCCTGATGCCTCAAAGTATTCGACTTCATCGAGCGGAACAAAAACCGTCCGTCCACTTTCTTTGATAGGCAATCTGCCGCTTGTTACTGCGCCTTCTAATGTGCTCATACACTACACCTGGTTCTCTTCCTCTGGCCTGTTAGACGGAGCAGAAAACAAATGGTCACAATTTTTTTTAAAACCTTTAGGTATTTACTGAAGATTCAAAATGATGAGGAGAGCAGTCATGAGATAGCTTATCGATAATTCCCATAATGTGTAGATGGCGAGAAGGAAGCGTTCCAAAAATGAAAGCATCTCATCACTTCACATGCAGATACGTCGCGACCTGATTTTTACAGTGCTTCGCTGATCTCTGCTGAACACTTTTTCAATCCTTTTCGTCATCGCAGATTTGCCTTTCATCACATCGTGTTTAAAAGCTTCTCCTTCGTCGGCCATTGGAACAGCGATTGCATTGTGAAGATCACACTGCGCAAGCAATCAATGTAGCGGCGCAGATTCATAGGAGAAGCACATGAATCATCATCAACATCCAGTCAAGCAACTGGTTTTTGGCATAGCAACGCTAGCGCTGTTGTGCGCGACGCCATTGCTGGCACAAGTTGTTAAAGGATCTATTTCCGGAACAGTCACTGATCCCCAGGGTGCGGTGGTGTCCGGAGCAACAGTCAAGGCGATCAATGGCGCTACGGCCGCCACACTCGCCACAACCAGCGATAGTTCCGGCACATTCCATTTCAATCTGATTCCAGTTGGAACTTACAAAGTTGAAGTGACCGCGACAGGTTTCAAGACCACTGTCCAGAACAACATTGTGGTGGCTGCCGGACGCGACAGCGGCCTGGGCGCGATTCCACTGACCGTGGGCGAAGTCACAACAGCCGTGGAAGTCACCGCCGACGCCCCATTGATCGAGACGACACAGTCACAGGTAACAAACACTTTTGCCGGGACGCAATTGACCACTTTTGCCGGCGTCACTGAAAACCAGGGCCTCGACAATCTGGCCTTATTCATTCCCGGCGTAACCGCGGCCCGCGACAACGGACTTTCCAACACCAACGGCGGCACCGGCTTTTCAGTGAATGGACTGCGCGGCCGCAACAATGACCAGCAGATTGACGGACAGAATAACAATGACAACAGCATCGGCGGTCCTGGCCTTTTCGTCTCGGACACCGAATTTGTTCAGCAATACATCCTGGTCACCAGCCAATTTGGGCCTGAGTACGGACGCAATGCCGGTTCCGTGGTGAACATCATCACGAAGTCGGGTTCCAATGCGTGGCATGGCAGTATCTATGAGCATGAGAACAACACAATCCTCAACTCAATGACGAACTTCCAAAAGCGGTTTGCCACTGACGCGGCTGGTAATCCGCTCACCTCGATTCCTCGCGCCAATGACGAATTTGGCGGTTTCACCATTGGCGGGCCGGTGATCAAGAACAAGATGTTTTTCTTCGGCGGATTCGATCAGCAGCTTATCTCGCAGAACACGCTCTATACCAGCTCTGGCAATGCGCCAACGCCGAATGGCATAAACACGCTTTCGGCTTGCTTTCCCGGGAGCCAGAGCATGCTTGCGCTGAAATCATTTGGCCCATACGCAATTTCTGCGGGCAATCCCACTCCATTCGGCACGTTCATTGACAATAGCGATCCATCGTGTCCGGGAGTGGAGCTTGGCGGCGTGGAACGCACGCTGCCCACGCATACTCACAACTTTAATTGGGTCACCCGCATGGATCTGCAACTGGGTAATGACGCGATCATGGGACGGTATATTTTTAATCGCGGCAACAACTTCAACATTGATACTGGCGATGCAGCGGCAGGATTCCCCGTGAGCGTGCCTGCTCTGAGCCAGGCAGTATTGCTGGGCGACACGCACAACTTCAGCTCACACGTGGTCAATGAATTGCGCGTAGGTTTCAATCGCCTCAACGTCGTTTTTGCCACCAATACGATTGGCACGGTGCCGTCGGATTCCGGTGTTGACCAGGCAATTACTCGGGCCACCTTTACTGACCAAAGTCTGTTGCCCTTTGGCTTGAATGGCTCGTTTCCAGAAGGGCGCATCGTAAACACCTGGCAAGGGCAGGACAATCTCAACTGGGTGAGAGGCAAGCATACTTTCAAAGCCGGCGTGAACTATACATACCAGCGCTCGCCCAATACGTTTCTTCCCAATCTTAACGGAGCGTTTCGCTTTGCTGACTGGGAGGCATTCGCGGCGGATACACCCAATCGTGTGCGCATCGCCGCCGGAACTCCGACCCTGGATTTCCGCGAGCATGACACCTTCCTGTATGCCGGCGATGACTGGAAGATCCGGCAGAACCTCACTCTGAACCTGGGCCTGACGTGGACCTATTATGGACAGCCGGCGAACCTGTTCAATGATCTGACCACGCAGCGGGAAAGCAATCCTGCCACAGCGTTTTGGCGTCAGGATATTCCACTTTCAGAGCGCACCTCTCCTAAACTCGATGCCCCAACCAAGAGCTTCGGTCCGAGCCTTGGATTTGCTTATACGCCAGGCTGGGGTGGCTTCCTGACAGGACATGGCAAGACCGTTTTCCGCGGTGGCTATCGTTTGCTCTATGATCCGCCGTTTTACAACATTTACCTCAACATCGCGAACTCCGCTCCGGTGGTTTTCCTGAATACATTTACGGGGTCGCAGATCACGCCCAGCATGATTTTGCCCGCGCATCCGTTCGGGCCGGACGTAAGGGCCGAGCTCTCACCGCAGTTGCAGAAGCTGGTCTTTGATCCACGCAGCCTCGGCGCCGGAGAAGTAACTATTTCCAACAACTTTGGTCCGGACAAAGTCAATAGCTGGAATTTCGGCTTCGAGCGTGAAATTACCCGCAACTCCGCCGTGGAACTGCGCTACGTGGGCAACCACGCTTATAACCTCTTCCAGACGGTGAACGGCAATCCCATTGTTACCGGCAACTCCACCGCGCCCGCTGGACTTACCGGTTGCACTGCTCCGCAGGTGCTGCTCGGCCCGGGACAGACAGTCAACCCCGCGCTGGGCCGTGCCGATTGTTCTAAAGGCCTGGTTCTGGAGCGCAACAATGGCGGCTTTTCTAACTATCATGGATTGCAGGCTGAGTTCCGCGCCAACAATCTTTTCAAACAACTTGGAATACGCGCTGCTTACACCTACAGCCGCACTCTGGATAACGTAAGCGAAATTTTCAGTACGGGAGTTGCCGGCACAACGCTGGCCTTTGCCCAGAATCCCTGGGACACGGGACGCGGCGAGTACTCGTTCTCCGGCCTGGATATTCCGCACCAAGTCTCCATTGCTGCCACGGAACAACTGCCATTTTTCAAGACGCAGCATGGACTCTTTGGCCATGTGCTGGGAGGCTGGGCTGTTTCGGCAAACTATATATGGGCGTCTGGCCAGCGCTACACGCCCCTGCAGACGTTTGCTGAAGCCGCTTCAACCGCACCCAGCGACAACTTTGACTTCACCTGGCTGGCAAACAACGTTGGCGTTGATGTGGCACGGCCGTTTGTCGGTAACCTGAACGCTCCTGCCGCTTCTGTGGGCATCTTTGCCGCTGACGCGTGCAACAACTTCGGCAGCTCCTGCGGACTGCCGGCGAATCAGCTGATCACGTTCAATCAGGATGTAAAGAACGGATTGGACGGAACAGCAGTACAACAGAACGCGGTCCGCTACATCATTAACGCCTCAACCGCACAGAGCATTTTTGGCACACCTTTCGGCGCACGGCGCAACCTCTCACAGGATGCGCCCACCAACGTTGCCAATCTTGCGCTGTTCAAGAACATCAAGATGAATGAACGCGCCAGCCTGGAATTCAACGCGACTCTCCAGAACGTGTTCAATCATCCCAACTTCCAGAGCATCGATCCCAACATTGAAGATGCCGGGCTCACGAGAAGTCAGCAGGCCCCATTTGTCGGCTTTGCTGATCCCAGCGTGACCAATGATGTAGTGGGCAATGCTCTGGGTAACCGCATTGTTCGCGTCGGACTTACCTTCAGGTTTTAAGCTCCGATGAATTGTTTTCTTTGCCCGCCGGATTCATCCGGCGGGTTTTCTTTTGGCGCGATGTTTGCTCCGTACGGAGCAGCACTGTTGCGCATAGGTTTTTGCCGGAAGCTGGGGTAAGCTTTGCCTTAGCATGCCCATCAGCCTTCCAAAGCCGCGCAGCTCGGCCGCATTGGCGGAGCTGGATGCTTTGCGCGATGAATTCCGCGCAACCATTGCCGCATCCAGGCGGCCAGCGGTGTTTTCGTCCCGCGTGGGTGTGGTCCTTTCTGGCGGCGGAGCACGCGGATCTTATGAAGCCGGTGTGCTTATGGCTTTTCAGGACGCGCAGGTTCCCACTCACATTATTGCAGCCACTTCCGTCGGCAGCATCAATGCTGCCTCCTTTGCGGCGCAGGCTGAGGGGCTTGTCGGCAAGGCTGAGCCACTGATTGACGCATGGCTGGACCTTACGCCCGCCACGCTCGGCATTGACTGGTCGCGATACATCTTCCTCCTCGCCGGATTGGTAGCGGCCTCAGCCGGCATTGGCAATTTTCTCTGGCTGTGGCTGCAGGAGCACGGCATCTTTCTGCACGCGCACCATCCTAAAACTACATGGCTGGCGCTGGGTGTTGCCGGGATCTCCATTTTGCTTTTCGCTGACAAGCTTTCGTACGTCGGCTACGTAGGCCTTAAATATCTCCGCAAGAGGGATTGGGAGCCGGATTGGCGCAAGACCTGGGTTTCAATCGGTGCAAACGTGCTGGTGTGGGGCTTTATTGTGCTGTTCGTGGCCTTCACCTATATCCATCTGCCGCTCGACGGCAACGGTTCCTACAGAATGACGCCGCACGTGCCCATGATCTTTGCCATCCTGATTGCGCTGGGCGTATATCGCTTATTGCAGGACCCACTCAGCAAACTTAGCCACCGCTTCTTGCGGATGCCGTTGCGCACCGGCCTTTTCCCCAATTTCGATCGCATCAAGTTTCTGCGCGCCCGAATTCCAGACGATAAGCTACGGAACTCGGCCATCCGCGTGATCATGACCGCCACTGACATCCAACGCGGAGTTGCACGCTTCTTCTCCAACACCACCGTTGAAACTCTGGTCAATGATCCGGGAGCCCATAAAGAATTTATCCGCCGCGAGGTTGAAAGCCCGCAAGATCTTGTGCTGGCTGCTGTCGCGTCTTCCGCTTACACGTTTGCTTATGAAGCCGTCACCATGGATGGGCGCCTGTGGACCGATGGCGGCATCATGACCAACCAGCCGGTGCTTCCTGCGCTTCGTCTGGGTGCTGATGTCCTCTTCCTGATATTAATTGCGCCACTGGAAGGTCCGGACCAGACGGAAGCCATCAAGACTTTTCTCGATGTAGGCGTGCACGCCGTGGACATCCTGATCTCAAAGAACTTCAAATCAGATATTGCCATGCTCAGCAGCATCAATCGCCTCTGCACTGTTTATGCGGCAGAGATGGGCGTAAAACCGGAGCAAGTGGAACTGGAGATCGGCAAGCAATACTATCGGTTTGTGAAGTTCTTCAACATAGCGCCGCACAAGCCGCTGCCGGCTAACGCGCTGGATTTTGACAGCGAAATCGTTAGTCCCATCATTGTTCAGGGATATCGCGACGCGCGTGCCGTGATCCAGGATTTCCTGGAGTATGAAGCTTCGCGTCCAACACGAGAGTCGCGCCGCATCGTGCGGCTCGCGGTTGAACGTCCGGAAGGAAACTTCCACATGACCAGAAGGTGAGACATAGTTCCGGGCCACTCTTGCATCAAACCTTTTTCAAAAATTGAGGGATTAATATTTTTAATCGCGCTTTAATGGATCTACTAGGTCAGGGTCTGTAGCATCGGAACGGGTGGGACGCGCGGCTACTAGAGGCCCATCTTCCTGATTAATCAGCGTTCACTCTCGAACAGGGAAGGTAGTCCAAGTATGCCATTGTTGTCGCAAGACATTTTTGTCCTGCGGTTTGATAAAACCAACCCCGGCATGCTGGAGTGCCATTGTTCCGTCTGCCAGCGCCTGATTGCTGCCAGCCGTGAAATGAACGTATTGGAGATCGTGCAGCGAATCCACCTGGGCAAGTGGCATCCGGAAACCCTGATCCAGCACAAATTTACTATGTAGTCTGCCGCCGCTTTGCTGCAGCGCAAAATTCTCAGGAATCAATGCCCTTCAGGAGTTGGGCAAGGCTCACGCCCAGGGTCCTTGCCAGCTTTGCCAAAGTGCTCAGGCGGATGTCTTTTTCACCGCGCTCAATGGCTCCGGCAAAAGAGCGTCCCAGGCCGCCTTCATGGGCAAAGCTTTCCTGTGACCAGCCGCGTTTCTCCCTGAGGCGGCGGACCCGTTCCCCGAGTTGTAGCTGGGCCTGCGACCCTGCTTTCTTCGCGGCCCCGTTTTTGGCTTGCATTCCACCCTAACATCGGTGTAAATTTCTCCTCTGTCTACCCTTGATCGTGCCACTCTTTAGCGTGACACCATCAATCGTAGGCAGACAGGTAGAAGGAGATTTGCTCGTAAACCGCCCACCGTCTGCCTACCGCTAAGGCATGATGGTGGGCCCCTTTTGTGCAGGGATAATAGCAGAAGTATTACGGTTTTCTTATCAAGATTTATGGTCCGGCCAAACCGGATGGAGTTAGACGAATGCACTGGCCTTACCCTCCCAATCCTGCGGATTATCCGTCGCCAGGGCTGGGGCTGCTTTTGGGATTGTGTGCGATTGCTGTGATCTTTGTGGTGGCCCTGCTTTGTGCGACGCAATCCGAGGCCCTGCACAAGCCCGAGCCAGAGTTGGACGAAGCAGGATCCGGAAGCGAAAGCGATCAATAGCAGGTTGGCGCTGTTCCAGGAGCAAGACTCCCGCTTATTGTTGCGGTATTTCCCTCACTTTGAAATCAGGCGGTACCTGAAAGAGCAGCGGGTCAGGCTCACCGGCGTGGATGTTTATCAGCTTGCGAAAATGCTTGCCAGCCTCAGGATTATCAGAGATATTCACCAGATCCATCTTGAACTCTGTTGAGAACCAGCGCTCCGTTGTGGTCGCGATGGGTTGGTCGTTACCGATTACGCCTGCGTTCATGATGCGTGTGGAGCGCGTTCCCTGTACCGCGAAGCCTTCAATCTGTGATGTCCCAGGCAAATTGATTCAAAAAGTCTCGCCATGCAGAGGCGGACGCGCGGCGAATGGCAATCGGGCCTGTTGCGCATTTGGCAGCGGCTTGCCAACCGGGATCGGCTCTTCACGGTATAGGCGAATGGTGTTGCGGACCGCGGAAATCACCATAATCAGCAGCATGCCGGAGATACCAAGAGTTCCCGCCACATCGAAAAGCCGGTGAGCGCGGCCAAACAGATGCACGGTCGACCTCCATAAAACGGCAAGATTGCCGATGGAAAGCAGGATGCGCAATTCCGTCGGTCCCATTTTGTAGTAAGAAATTTTGAAGTCGCCCAGAGCATAAGTGGCGAGATAGATTTCGACCGACAACATCAGATAGGCGATGAGTAAACCGAGAGCCACAGCGGAAGACATGTAGCCGGATAGCGCAAGACCGCCGAGCAGAAAGAAGGCGCTGAAGGCGTCCACAACGTGATCGACGTAAAAGCCATAACGGGGGCGTGAGTGGTCGCGAAAGCGGGCCAGAGTCCCATCGAGGGAGTCGCCCAGCCAATTCAGGGCCAGACACAGGACAACCAGGACCAGCCCAAGGCGGTTGCTGGCCGACCACCAGTACGCTGCGCCCGCGGCCGCCATGGAAAGCAAGCCAAGCAGGGTGAGATGGTCAGAGTTGATCCAGGCGGGCGTCCGGGCAGCCAGCCAGATAAGGCTGCGCTTTTCCGCGTTGGCCAGAAAGCTTTGCTGTATCCGCTTTGCTTCGCGAAAGCCGGGGCGGAAGTTGGTCGTGGATGGCCGAGTGTTGAGCATTTTGGAATTACCTCCACAGATCGATAAATCGATAAATTGATTTGCCTGCGACCGCTGGCGAGGCTGAGGGAGCTTTGGAAGGAGCTCGCTTTGCCTCCAGACCTCGCCGGCGGTCGCTTGCTATGACGGCACAATGCTCCCGGACGAAATCAACCGGCAATGCACGCTGGCTCAACTGCGGGTAAAACGGAGATCAACAGGTAAATACCTGAAAGAGCGTTACTTAACTGCGCTTTAAGGGAGCGGGATCGAAGCAAGATGAGGTAAGTCGCGGCTGAGTCTGGCACAAATCAGGGTGCGCAGCATGGTACCGGTTTGAAGAATCTGCTTGAGCGGGCTGGAGACAGGCAGCAGAATATTAGGCTGTGTTCACTTATAAAGGCGTCGATCACATTGCGCTGGTGACCAGAAGGCTGGCCGCCATGAAGACCTTTTATGTTGACAACCTGGGAATGACGCTTGAGTTCGAAGGCAAGTCAAAGGCCGGTTACAACGTGGTAACGCTCAGGGCCGGGGAATCGCTGATCGATTTGTTTGAAGCCTCGCCCACAAACCCCGCGCCTACGGCCAACCTGAGCGAAGAACACATCTGCTTATCTGCCACAGGATCAAGCATTTACGATGTGATCGCCATATTCAAGCGGAAGAAAATGGATCCTTCGCCGGCAGAGGTCAATACAGGATCAAAAGGCAAAGGGCTTTCTACCTGGGTACGCGATCCGGACGGACACAAGATTGAAATCAAGATGGATTGACGGTGAAACTGGAGGCGAAATAGGCCTTAGTTTTTGCCCTGCAATCTGTGCAGCGCTGGGCTTCAAGGAAGGCAAGAAAAGCCTCTAGAAATGGGATCGGGACATGAACTTGTGCTTGGTACATGTCCTAATACCATCTTGCAGCGTACTAAGTAAAAGCTTCTAATCACAACTGCTTTCAGTTAGTCAGTACGACAACATAAAAATAAAGACCAGTTGGCGAACCCTCAAAACTTCCCCCGAGTCGCCGATGCTCTAGTTTTCTCCAGGAGAGTTTATGCAGATCGGTGTCTACGGTTGTGGTTATCTGGGAACTGTAGTGGCTGCGTGTCTTGCCGATTTTGGCGTGCCCGTGACAGCGTACGGCAGCGACTCCGTCAATACCACCTTGCTGGCCAGCGGTATTTTGCCCTTCCATGAAAAGAATTTAAGTGACATTGTCCGCCGCGGCGTGCGTTCCGGGCGGCTCATGTATTCCACGCATTTGCAGTCAATGGTACAGCGCGCCGAGATCATCTACCTGGCCGAAGATGCAAACCGGGACATGGAAGCAATCTCCATGGAGATTGCCAATTATTGCGACCACGGTCAGATTCTGGTCCTGGTAACACCTGTACCAGTGGGCACAGCGCATAGGATTGAAGAGCGCCTGAAGGCTTCCGGAAAGAACATCACGGTAGTGTCCCATCCGCTGTTCCTCTCTGAAGGGTGCGCGGTGGAAGACTTCAACTGGCCCGACAGAATCGTTCTGGGAACAACTTCAAACGCGGCTGTGACGTCGCTAAAAGCTCTCTATCGACCGCTTGTGATGCGCGGCGTGCCAGTGATTGTGACCAGCCATCAGACAGCCGAGTTGGTTCGCGAAGCCTCTACGGCCTTTCTGGCGACCAAAGTTTCTTTCATCAACGAGCTTTCAAGCTTGTGCGAACGCATCAATGCCGATGCTGTGGATCTTTCTTTAGCTTTGGGATTGGATAAGCGCATCGCTCCGCGGTCATTGCAGCCGGGTTCGCTAGGCGGAAGCTTTACTGAATCCGACATGGACTCGCTAGCCAACCTGGCCGCCGGTTCCGGCGTGTCACTCAAAATCCTGAGCGCGGCGCGTGAAGTGAACCAGGAATTCTGCGCACGCATTATGAAGAAGATCAACAGCGCCATGGGCTCGGTTGAAGGCAAGCAGGTCGGCTTGCTGGGACTGGCGTTCAAGCCGAATACGAATTCCGTTGTAAGCTCTGGCTCAATTCGGCTGGCGCGCAGCCTTATGGAAAGCGGCGCGCATGTGAAAGCCTATGATCCTATTGCAATGCCGGACGCGCAGCAGGAACTGAGCGGCAACGTGCGCTATTGCGATTCAGCTTATTCCGTTGCCGAAGGCGCGGACGCGCTGGTGCTGGGCACGGGCTGGCCGGAATTCCGCACGCTGGATTTTGACCGCATTCGCCGCATCATCCGCAACCCAGTAGTTGTCGATACAAAAAACCTGCTTGATGGTCCACGCATGAAAGCCCTGGGCTTTGAATATATGGGCGTTGGCCGCGGCGCATAACTTTACCCGCAAATTTACATCATCCCCGTTGAAGGCAACGGGGATTTTTGTTGTGCAGGGCAAACTTTCTTACGCGGTCCTGGCAACCTCATACAGATATTCCACGTATGACATCACTGCATCGTCAATACCTTTCACCTGCGGATTGCTGGATTCGATCACGTAATATTCGTTGGGAGCGTGCGCGCCGCTGCCGTGGCCAAGGCCAAAGTGTCCGGCGGGCAGGCGCAATGGATCGCCGGTAAAGACGTAGCCGGGCCAAGAGCCGGCAAGACGCGGCATGACGATAGGATCAATTCCATTGCGTTTGTAAACAGCGTGTTCAGCGCGAACGATCGCAGAGTCGGCGGGAGTGCTAGTGGGATCGTAGCCGCCGGTCATGTTTACTTCAATATCAGCAAAGCCGTTCTTGGCCAGATGTGCCTTGAGCGCAGCCAGCGCGCCAGCAGCGGTCATGTCCGGCACCAGGCGCATGTCGATTTTGGCCACGGCGCGATGCGGCAGGATTGTTTTGCCCCCCGGGCCGGTGTAGCCGCCTACTAGGCCTTCAATGTTGACTGTCGGCTTGGAAACCAGCAGCTCCAGCGATTCCTCAAAGCTCACGTCGTGTACCCAGTGCTCCACCCCCATCTGTTTCATGAGCGCTTTTTCGTCAAGCCGGCGCGCGGCTTCAGCCACCATGGTTTTCTCCTGCGGAGAGATGGGTCGCGCCTTATCGGCAAATCCAGCGATCGCAGGATCATTGCCATCGGCGGAGACGAGAGTGTTCAACGCTTTTACCAGATGCCATGCGGGCGAATCGAGCCGCGCTTTGTTGCTGGAATGGATATCAGCCTTGGGACCGCGTCCCCACTTTTCGCCGCTGGAAACCAGTTCCAGTTCGACAACGCCCTTTGCGCCGAGGAAGGCTGTAACTTTTCCGTCCGGGTCTTGGGAAGCGAACGGCATAAAGATTCCCACAGTTTTCTTCAGGGCGGCCAGCACTTCCGGCCGTCGCACCACTTGGGGAAAGTGCGGCGAGCCAATTTCCTCTTCGCCTTCAGCCACAAAAACAAAGTTCACCGGCAGCTTGCGGCCGGCGCCACGAATGGCATGCAACGCTGCCAGGAACGTAGCTTCAGGCCCTTTCTGGTTTACCGCTCCGCGGCCGACTACAACTTTGCCAAAGCCGGGCTTATCCACAATGCGTGCTTCCCACGGTGGCGACGACCATTCCGAAGGATCGACCTGCTTTACGTCATACATGAAATAAAGGCCAAGAGTTTTTGGAGCTCCCGCGTCCAGCGTGGCAAAAATTCCCGGCTGGCCGTCCGTGGGGACCTTGGTTACCTGTTGGAATCCGGCATCGCGCAGCATCTGCATGGTGAGTTCGCAGCCTTCATTCATGCCGCGATTTTCAGCCGCGATGGAAGGCTGCCTCATCCAGGTCTGCATGCGCTGCACGGTTTCATCATGGCGCTTAGTGATCTCTGCGCGAATAGGAGCAAGATCATCCTGGAACATTGCCGTTCCTAAGTTAGTATTGAAGCCACTCTCACTTGCGCGCGCCCAGCGCGGCAGAGCCATGGCTACCGTGCCGGCGGCTGCCCCGACAAGGAAATGGCGGCGATCGAGCGAGTTTGCGGCAGGGCTTTCAGCTGCTTCATTACCTTGCCCGGCAATATTGTTTGCGTCCGTACGTTCAAAATCGCTCGACATGAATTTTCTCCTTGAATGATTGCGCATAAGCAGATTTTTTCTGGGCATACATCCTAAACTGTCTGGCTGTAGTCCGGCTACATAAAGGCGCTGCACAAACGACCGATAAGTTTGTGCAGACTATCGTCAAAAGCGTACAATCCAGAAACAATTTGTACGCAAGCTGTTTGGGGCTACTTGCGCATTGGGGTGCAGGTCTATTTGACCTTCGCAACCGGTGCAAAGGAGCGCATGATGTCTTCGATTATTGCCCCGCGGCTGACTTGCAAAAACGCAATTCTAGCCTCATTACCCCCATCTGAAATTGCCCGCCTTATGCCTCATCTCACTCCTGTGGAGCTTAGCCTGCATGAAACTCTTCAGGAACCGAATGAGGAGATCACCCACGCCTATTTTCTGGAAGGCGGACTAGCCTCCGTTGTAGCTGAAATGTCCAACGGCGCCACGGTAGAGACGGGCATTACGGGGAAGGAAGGCATGGTTGGATTTTCCTTATTGCTGGGCGGCAACCGCATGCCCACCAGAACCTTCATCCAAATTCCGGGCATGGGCTACAAGATCAAAGCCAAACGTCTCAAGGAAGAATTTGAGAACTCCGGCGCACTGCAAAGGCTTACCGGCTCCTACATTCAGGCCCACATGATTCAAACAGCGCAGACTGCCGCCTGCAATCGCCTGCACGATATTGCCGAGCGGCTCGCCCGCTGGCTTTTGGCATGCCATGACAGAATGGAGTCAAACAATTTTCCAATCACGCATGAATTTCTTAGCCAAATGCTGGGAACACCGCGTTCCACTGTGACACTGGCGGCTGGGATACTCCAGAACGCCGGGCTGATGGAGTATTCACGCGGAAAGGTACACATCCGCGACAGGCAAGGCCTGGAAAAAGCAGCCTGCGAGTGCTACAAAAACATCCGCAAAGAGTTTGAGCGGCTTGGTTTTTCTTTCCTCTCTCAGTGAAACATTTTTTGCTCCGCACAAAATTAGCCTGGGAGCGTAGCAGCGCAAGCCTAGGCGCCTGAGCGTCTTTGCAAGGTCTGCACATCCTCATCACGGGTCTAGTGGCGGCGAGTTTCTGCCGCGACCGTGTCATTCCATGACAGGGTTTTGTAAAATGGCTTATCCATGAAGGCTTACGTCACAGTTATGCTCAAGACCACCGTCCTTGATCCTCAGGGCAAGACCATTCACGGCGCGCTCAAAAAGATGGGTTATAAAGGCGTGGGGGCGGTGCGCCAGGGCAAATTCTTTGAATTGAACTTGGATGGCGGCATGGACAAAAACGCCGCAAAGGCCGAGGTGGAGCGAATCGCCAAAGACGTGCTCACCAATCCGGTGATTGAAGAATTTTCATACCGCATTGAAGAGTAGCCGGCCTCGGCATCGCGCTGCGCGTGTGTCCCATCCGCATGGTGGGGACAATAGGTTTCCCCCCGGTAGTTTCGATGAACGAGCGCGTCGCAATTTCAGCCTCCCGCCGCAAAGTTCTCTTCCTGGTTCCTTTGCGCCAGCAGGTAAAGCGTTTCCGGGACAACCCGCGTCCAGCAGCCGCTCTCCTAATATCAAGTTGTTCCCCTTCTTGAATGAAGCCTGAATTCTAAGGAGGTCTTCGTGCGTACTGTACCTTTAATTCTCTTAACAGGACTTTTACTATTTCTCGCCGGATGCGGCTCGGTTTCCAACAATATGCAGCCGACCCCGACTCCGACTCCAACTCCCATGCCGTCGCCCAGCCCCGTACCCTCGCCGACTCCGGTCCCATCACCAAGCCCGACTCCCGCGGCCGCCTCCGATGCATTTCTCTCGACTTGGTTCTTCACTGTCGGCAGAAATCCAGCGCCTGAAGGCACGATCACCGTCGATACGGTCGCTAATAATGGCGCAGGCAACTTCCAGGCTCACACGGCGGCAACTAATTCAACTTTCATCCTGCAGTTCTGCCCTTATCCACAGGGCTTTATGAACTGCATGAACGTAACTCCGATTACCACGGGCACAACTGATTTTGCCAATGTGAACTTCACTTTCCCGGTGAAGGGAACATTTTCTGGAGCGTTTCAGATGGTTGACGCAAACGGAACCCAGAGCGAGGCCACAGCGACCGCTGCCACTGGAGTCAGTTTCAAATCGGCTCTGCTTCCCGCCGCCACAGTTACTGGCGGCATCAATCAAGCCACAGGAAACTCGCCCGGTGTCGGATCCGCGAAGATGTCCGGCACGACCGCGCATATTACTCTCACCGGCGCATTTCCCAACCACACTTTCAATACCGCCGTGTGCAGCCTGTTCCTGCAGACGCCATGCGACACTCTGGCCAATATCACCACCGACGCGAAGGGCAACGTCAGCGCGGATGTAGGCACAATTCAGCCGGCAGGCTGGAGTATCTTTCGCGTAAGCGATGCAAACGGCGTTCAGTTTGTGACCGCCTTCCGCGTGCAGTAGTAAATCCCTTAACGCGGATGATCGCGGATTAGTGATCGAAATTCCGGCAAGGAATTATCTAATCCGCACCATCCGCGTTATTCGCGGTAGTTACAGACTTCAAGCGGCGGCAAAGTCTTTGTAAAGTACCTTTATCCATGAAGGCTTACGTCACGGTTATGCTCAAGACCACCGTCCTTGATCCTTAGGGCAAGACCATTCACGGCGCGCTTAAAAAGGTGGGTTATAAAGGAGTGGGGGCGGTGCGCCAGGGCAAATTCTTTGAATTGAACCTGGATGGCGGCCTGGACAAAAAGGCCGCAAAGGCCGAGGTGGAGCGAATCGCCAAAGACGTGCTCACCAATCCGGTGATTGAAGAATTTTCATACCGCATTGAAGAGTAGCCGGGCTCTGCGTTTCACAGCGCTAATGCGCGTTGAGTTTGAGTCGATCACCGGCAGCGCTAAGAGGTAAAGATAATAACCGGCTTGGTGATCAGGCGTTCCAGGTGAATCCGCAATGGCCGCAGGTGGTCGGTTTGCGACCAGCCAGCAAAGAAAGCAAGCCAACTGGAAAGAAACAAATACTAACGACAATGGTCCATGTGGGATAGCCTGCCCGCTCCGTCATTGTGCCGCACTTGGAACACGAAATCGCCGCCATTGACCCTCCTTAAATCACTCTATACGTCCAAACGAGGAACAATAGTATCACCGAGAAGTTTGAACCGTATCGAGAAATCGATGATACGGCTGCGGATGCCCACGGTAGCACGATGGCAAATGGCCGCGCGACGACCTGAAAAGAAAAGAGCAGCGCAACGCTGATTCCAGCAGGATTTGCGAACCATGCCTTTGCGATATCTAATCTGAAAGCCGCCATGATCGAATGCGAAATGCCGCAACCAGGACAAGGAATTCCCAAAAGCTTCTTCATCAGGCAGAAGTGCGGAAGGTGGGGAATGACTGGAACAATCAATAAGACGATCAATGTTGAAAGCAGAATGGCAAAGTGATGCTGATTTCGCTCAGGGACATGGAGCTTGGTTAGAATCCAGCGTGGGCAGAAATTAATTTCCATTAGGAAGACTCTTTCCAAGCCCTGTGACCGATTGCACGATGTCGCGGTAGTCGCGTGCGCTAATCCGCATGGATAACTATAGGGGTTCCTCACTCCGTTCGGAATAAAGAAAAACTACTTCTTTTTCGGGACCAGCTTCAGCTCATCGGCGGCAAGAATTTTTCTCATTTGGTTGCGGGCATGGATAGACCATGGGCCCACAGTATCGAGCCGGGTATAAGCCTGCCAGTGATTGAGGGCCTTGCGCGGCTGGCGGGCTTTTTCATATGCCAATGCCAGGTTGTAATGCGCGTCAGCGTAGGTCGGTGCGAGCGAGATAGCGGATTGGTAAGCGCGGATGGCATCGGGGAGGCGGCCGGTTTCATCGAGCACGTTGCCGAGATCGAAATAAGCCAGCGCGTAGCGCGGATCAACCTCGATGGCTTTGCGATAAAAGCGCTCCGCCTGCGGGTAATCATGACGATTATAAAAAAGCGTGCCAAGGTTGATATAAGCGGCCGCGTGCGTGGGATCAAGGTCGACACACTTCTTGTAACTATCAATCGCTTCGCCCTGTGTGCCGGGGTCTTCTTCCAAGGCAACACCGCGGGCAAAGAACTCGCTGGCGGTTTCAGCGGCCCGCATGGCGTGAATCTTGTATGAGTCCACGGCCTCGCGCTGGTTGAAATCCATGACGAACTGGCCGGCCAGAGGCTCAACCGCGGAACCCTGATGGCGAAACACCACGCGCGACTGGCTGGCGAATGTCCCCATTTCCATTAACGGGTTTTCCATGCCGGCAACCTGGCGCATGGCGCGCAATGATTCAAGGATCACGGCAGAGCGAACGCGCTTGGCGCGGAGGTCGCGCAGCTTTTTAATTTGCAGGAGATCAAAAAAAGAATAGGAATCTGCGGCAGGCAACAAACCCGCTTTTTCCCAGCCTGCCAGCTGCCGAGCTGTAATGCGAAGGATCCGCAGAACGTCTGATCGATCGTATCTTTCCACTCGTGGCCTTTGGAAGTACGCTCTAGTTTCTTCCCCAGTACTGAACATTATGCGAAAGACCGGGCGGAAATAGCAAGAGGAAATCTCCGCAAAGTGTGGAAAACGCATCCCTTTTGTCAATGTCGCTCCGCTCCAAGCCGCCGATGACTCATTTTCCCCCTCGAGTTTGTCTTGCGCCTGGGGCAGCGGGCTCGGCGCGTGGTCGGCCTCGCCCTCAACGAATTCTGCACTTTTGTCATTCCGCGCTGAGCGGCGTGTAACAGGTGCAAAAGCGAGTTTCAAAGAACGAAAAATCTCAGGCGGTTTGGGACGCAGCGACAAAAATACTGGAGCCGACGATCGGACTTGAACCGATGACCTGTCGATTACGAATCGACTGCTCTACCAACTGAGCTACGTCGGCCTGCTCGAAGTATCTCTCTATTTTAAGAGAGAGTGCCAAAGCCGTAAAGTCCGTGCACGCACAGGTGCTGCGGCTTCATTCGAATTCCAGGCTAACAAGATTGCCCTGATCGGGGCCGCTCTTGCGGTAATTCGCGGAAACTTTACGATTTGTCCATGAACACGAGAAATCATCCGCTCCAATCAAGACCAGCTTTTTTGATTGCAGCGCCAGCATCTTCCATTTCTTTCCCCCGGACGAAATCGTTAGCATAGCTGCCGGCGCAGCGGAGCAATCTACCGATACGAGAACACCTTTCATGAACAGGACTGGTTCGTTCAATCCGGAAACTATCTGTTTTTCCGCCACGCTCTGCGCCGGACTTGAGGGATTTTCGGCGTCACCTGGCACGTGATTGAGTTCAACTGTCTGGACCGCAGTCTGGATATGGCCTGATTGCGGTCCCTGGCCTGTAACAGCTGACCGGTAAGCTTCCACCTGATGCAGTTGCTGAGCAGCCATGGAAGCAATTCCTGGCTCATTGCTCGACTGCAACTCCTGCAACAATGGAATAGCATGGTCAAGGTCCTGGGCCTGCAGGTAAGCACTGGCAAGGTTCCCCTTAAACCAGGGATTTCGTGGACTCAACGCAACCGCCTTTTGCAGGATATCGATCGCATCCTTTTTTTCTCCGCCATAAGAGAGCGTCATGCCGAGCAGGTTGTAGGCGTCAGGATAGTTCGGCTCCAGCGCGATAGCAGCGGCAAGTTCTTTTCTTATGCTGTCCAGATTGTCCCTGTTTCCAGACGACATGCCTTTGCGGCTCATCATGAGCGCCAGCAGGTAGTGGACCTGCGGGTCTTTTATATCCTGTGCAGCAGCGCGTTTGAAATGCTCGGCGGCCTTGTCCCAGTCATTCTTTTGCATGGCTTCATAGCCTAGGCCTCGGTTCGCCACAACATTTTCCGGCTGTTTTGCCAATATCTCCTGAAATTCTGTAATGCCTCTGGCCCGGTAGTCGCGGGCGTGATAATCCAAATCCGCCATGACGGACTTTATTTCAAGATCACTCAAAGGACGAGAATTAAATTGCACCGCATCGGCCCCTGACGGCGTGGGGGCGTGGAAATACGTTGCTCCGCCGCGGAAGTAACCTTCAATCGCCTTTTCCAGACCTTCCGGCTCCATGCCAAAGCTGCGCCGGATCGCTTCCGGCACCCCCACGTGCTGATCCTCTGTCATTTGTATATACGTGGATACCTGCTTCATCATGTTTTTCGCCATGAAAAAATGCACTGTGAGCCAGGATTGCGCATAGAACACTGAGCGGCGGTCATCACGGTTATAAATCTGCGAATCGTGGCTGACTCTGAACAGGTCAACGATCTTCAACCAGCGGTTTTGGCTCAACAACTCCGGCAACTCAGGCTTGACCAGCCCAATAGCAACTTCCTTTTTGTCCACCTTCAGAGAGGAGCAGTATTCCGCAAAACCTTCATCGAACCATACCGGCGACGGAGGAAAATTACTGTTAATCAATAAATGTGCGTACTCGTGGAAAACCGTTCCCCAGCTGTCTTCCTGGGAAAGATCCAGCGCAATATATTGGCGTTCTTCATTGGCCCCAGGGCCGCCGCGGCCTCCATTGCCCAGAAAGAATCCGGCCAGTTCAATTGGCTTGCCTGCATAGAGTGGCGAGAACTGGCGCAACTCTTTAGCATTGCGAAATGCGATGATCTGCAACGGCGCTGTGTTGACGCTGACTTTTTTGAAGATCACGCCAAATGCCATGCGCATCTGTTCGAAGCGCTGCGCGACTTCGCGGGCACGTTTTTCACCGCCATCTGTGGCAACGGAAAAATGTGATGAGTCAACCTCGATCCATTGCTGGTCAGCTTGGGCGGCAATGCTGCAAATAAAGACGGCGAGGAGAAAAAAAGTTTTGCGAATCATGGGCACTCTCATGCAGAAACAATGGGAAGATGGCTATGAGAGTACCTCGATTTTTACCCATCTTGCAATGGATGAAAGGACTTAGGCGGGAAGCTCTTTCAACTAAACCAGCCAATAGATCAAATAAGATGAGGCTACGCGCCGAGAAAGCACTCGGAAGAATTCTTTCCTCTTGCATCTAATTCCGGGCACTCGCCCGGCGCGAGGGGGATCAGAGTTGGGTAACGATCTTGCTCAGTTCAATGACTTGAAGGTGGCGGGGACATTCTGTCCAGTTGTGACGCCAGCAGATGATCACGTCACATCCTTCAGGATGATGGCGATGGCGGTGGAAGTTGCGGCTCTCATATTCAAACTCAATGCGCACGCGCTGCCACTTGCCGGGCCGGACTTCATACATCGCTTCGCAGTCCGGAAAATCCTGTTGAAGGGTAAGGACGCGGAAGCCGAGGCGATGCGCGAACATCCCAAAGAAGAAAACCACGCCGAGTTCGTTTACGGGCTCAAAGGCCACGCCTTCAAGATCAATCGGCGGGCCGGCCAAAGGACGATCACGGAAGCAGGTCTTGCGGTAGGAACGGCCCGCAGGCGGATTAAGGAGCGGAGGTTTACGCTCGTCGTCCACTGAAGGCGTACCTTCAGCAGAAAAGTGCGAAGAAGCTTTACCGGGATAGGTCAGCGATGAAGAGATCAGTTGCAGCACGTCCTGCCATTCCGCTTCAAGATTGCCCTGTTGAACGAAATCGCGAAAAGCGTCCGGCACGGCGCGCCAGGAGCCGAAATGACCGAAGAAAGGCGTGCGCGTGTAATGGCCGGCCTTTTCATAAAGGTGCACCCCGGGAAGAAGGTTTAAATCCCGGACGACGCGAGCCCAATCGAGGAGAAGATTTTCGTCGGATACGGATTGGCCTCGGGAGGTGGGTTCAAACCCGGCTTCACGAACCGCCCGCGCCATGTTGCCAAAACTATAACGCAGGGTAGGGTAGGAAATACCGGCAATTTGCTTGAGTTCAACACGCGTGGGGACGCGACCAAGCTGGCGCGCGCACGTCTGGATAGCGGCAATGATCTGGTCTTTGGATTGGGACTGGGACACAAAACACCTCAGGGAAAGGCATTGAGAAAGTCAGAAACACGAAAGGGCCCGGAGAAACGAACTGGCAGAAGCAGGAAAAACGCCGAGTGAAATGGTTACGCGGCAGAGAAGCTAAAGAGCGATCCCCGTAGACGCTTTGTGAGGGTGCGTTTTTGGGGCAGTACAAAGCGAAGTATAAACGAATCCGAGAGGCGGAGTCAATAGGGAAATTAAATTCTGCAGGAGCCACTTTTTATCGGACGTATTTCAAAATTCGAAGGACATTGGCGCTCCGACTAGCACAGTGTAATGTTAGAG
Source organism: Terriglobia bacterium (assembly GCA_963831465.1). Taxonomy (GTDB): domain Bacteria; phylum Acidobacteriota; class Terriglobia; order Terriglobales; family Acidobacteriaceae; genus Angelobacter. Next base: position 107,784 of record CAWHQH010000022.1, read on the forward strand.
TGTTCTGCGATTAGGAGCGATGGATGGCCAAGAAACGAATGCTTTCAAATCCCGCGACCTTGTTTGACCTTGAAGATGAACCAAATAAAGAAGGGGTCGAAGGGGAGGATGACTTAGAAAGAGTTAGTCTCGATAATATTCATCAGACGGTTGTTGCAGCAGCAGACTGGACCACGCAAACGATTGTTCAGCAGCTTGATCAAGGGAATATAGACATAAACCCTGCCTTCCAGCGGAGGGACGCTTGGACTGCTCCGCGTAAAAGCAAGTTTATCGAATCACTAATTTTGGGTCTCCCCATTCCGCAACTGGTTCTCGCCGAGAACAAACTTAGAAAAGGTTCGTTCATTGTGATTGATGGAAAGCAGCGACTGCTCAGCTTACGGCAGTTTTCCGCGAAACAGAATGACGACACTTATGATCAGCTCAGGCTGTCATCACTTGAGCAGCGAGAGGATCTGTCAGGAAAAACCCTGCAAGACTTACAGGAAAACGATCAATTCGCTGAGGATCTAGCCGCTTTCCAGAACCAAACAATTCGGACCGTTGTAATCAAGAATTGGCCTAACGAAGCTGTGCTTTACCTTATCTTCCTCCGGCTAAATACTAGCAGTGTACCTCTATCCCCTCAGGAATTACGCCAGGCTCTGCATCCGGGACCTTTTCTAAATTTCGTAGATGAGAAGTCAGGAAAGATTACAGGGTTCCAAAAGATATTAAGGCTCACAAAGCCGGATTTTCGAATGCGTGATGCGGAGTTGATGGTTCGATATTTCGCGTTCGTGAATTATTTAGCCGAATACAAGGGCAATCTTAAGGAGTTCCTAGATTTCACATGCAAGAACCTGAATCACCAATGGGGTGAACGTCACGAACAGATTGAGGATCAAGTCGGAAATTTAGAAGGTGCCTTTGAGACGACTTTCAGAATCTTTGGGGAGAAAAATGCGTTTCGAAAATGGGATGATCAGGAAGGAGAATACGAGCGAAGATTTAACCGCGCCGTATTTGATGTGATGATCTTTTATTTTTCACAACCCCAAGTACGAAAAAAATCCATAGGGTCTGAGAAACAGATCGAATCCGACTTCAGAAGCATTTGCAGCAATAATTCCGAATTTGTACGAGCAATTGAGTCAACGACAAAGAGCATGGACGCTACTGTAGCGCGCCTAAGCATCTGGGGGAAGGCGCTCGCGAAACGCTTGCGCGTGAAGTTGCAGATCCCAGAACTAAAAGACAAGAAAATCCTCATCGCATAGCTATGGCTTCAGCAAGATTTTTACTACTTGGCAGAAGAATTAATAAACTCCAGAAGCATTTCATTCCGAAACGCTTCTCCCCAACTGCTTCATACAGTGATCGGCAGCGCGATCACGCCCGAGCATTTCGCCTTCTAGCTCACGCGGAGATCGAAGCGTATTTGGAGGACCGGGCGAAAGAACTAGCTGTAACCGCGGTGCGAAACTTTAAAGCCGACGGTATTCCCAGAATTGTGGTTTTGAATTTGGTGGGTTTTCATTCAAAAACAAGAGATTTCACTTCTGACAAGTTGCAGCAAACTTATGGTGTGGGCAGAAGTCACCTCATTGAAGCCGTGGATAATGCTTCCGCAGCTTACCATTACACCATTCAAAACAATCACGGAGTGAGGCAGGGGACGTACTTCGTCTGTTGCTTCCGATTGGATTTCAGACTGCTGATATCGATGGAACATTGCTAGCAACGTTGGATTCGTTTGGAATGAACAGAGGCGAGATCGCACACACTTCAATAAAGGCCCAAGTTTTGATCGACCCGCAAAATGAGGTTCAGACTGTCGCTCTGATCCTCAGCGGCTTGAATGCGATAGATAGCAGATTTACCGGACTGTTTCATAGCTCCCGTTGACGCGCTCCATCTAAACCTATCCTGAGCGAAGATGTATCCCCAAGTTCCGATGAGTCCAGCACCCTAGGAGAGAACGCCTTTCGGCGGCATCGTTGCATAAACAATCCCGGGGTCCTTCGACTCGCCCTTATCCCGCGCTGCGTGAATCGGGCTTGCTCAGGATGACAGATAGAGGCGGCGATGTGGAGGGGCTGAAATTCATTTCCGATATGCGGATGTTTGGAGCTTAGAGGAATCGCGCGTGATCGGCGCAATCGCCCGTCATCGCGTAATCAGGAAAACCACACTTGCTCCTTGGTGACAAAGCTATTCAAACCATCCGCTCTTGTACACCACCCACCAGCAGAAGACCAGCAGCGGGAAGGTGAGCGCCAGATTCCACCACAGTGACGGCAGGATGACGCCCATCACAACGCCCAACACGGTAAAGAGCAACCAAAAAATTTTCTTTTCCATCTGCGAGAGAACATACCACTGATTGACACTGGTAACACTGATCGGAAATTGAAAACCAAACCTTGAAACGCAGAGGAACGGGGGGAGCAGAGGAATCCAATCCTAACCCTTTGCGACCTTTGCGTCCTTCGCGGTAAATGCTTTTTGGTAAAGTAATTAATTCATGCTCGACTTAGCTTACGTCCGAGAGAACCTGACACAGGTTGAAGAAATGCTGCGCCGGCGCGGCATGGACCCGCAGAGCGTCCTGAGCGGATTTCGCCAGGTGGATGAAAAACGCCGCCAGTTAATCACTCAATCTGAATCGCTGAAGGCGCAACGGAACCGCGCATCAGAAGAAATTGCCAAGCTCAAGAAAGCCGGGCAGGACGCCACCGCGCAAATGGAGCAGACGAAAGCCCTGCGGGTGCAGAGTGATGAACTGGAGAAACAGGCAGGGGAAATCGACCAGGAAATGCGGACGATGCTGGCTGGAATTCCCAACGTCCCGCATGAGTCGGTGCCGGTAGGACGCTCCGCCGATGATAACAAGGAAGTCCGCAAGTGGGGTACGCCGCCGGAGTTCAGCTTTACTCCCAAGCCGCATTGGGAACTGGGTGAGCAGTTGGGCGTGCTGGATATGGAGCGCGCCGTCAAGCTGACAGGCGCGAGGTTTGCCGTCTATTGGGACCTGGGCGCGAAGCTGGAGCGGGCGCTGGCCAACTTTATGCTCGACCTGCACACGGGCGAGCACGGTTATACGGAAGTGCTCACGCCTTACATGGTGAATTCGGCGTCAATGTACGGTACCGGACAGCTGCCCAAGTTTGGCAGCGATTTGTTCAAGATCGCCGAGCACGACCTGTGGCTGATTCCTACGGCGGAAGTGCCACTGACCAATCTTTATCGCGACGAGACGATTGACGCGGCACGGCTGCCGCTTTCCGTTACCGGGTACACGCCGTGCTTCCGCAGCGAGGCCGGATCGTATGGAAAAGACGTGCGCGGGATTATACGGCAGCACCAGTTCCAGAAAGTTGAGCTGGTTAAGTTCACTCGGCCAGAGCAATCTTATGAGCAGCATGAACAGCTCACGCGCGATGCCGAAACGATCCTGCAAAAGCTGGGGCTGCATTACCGCACCATGCTGCTGAGCACCGGCGACATGGGTGCGAGTTCCGCCAAAACCTACGACCTGGAAGTGTGGCTGCCGGGACAAAAGGTGTATCGCGAGATTTCTTCATGCTCAAACTTTGAGGCCTACCAGGCGCGGCGGGCGAATATACGCTACCGCCCGGAAGGCAGCAAGAAGAGTGAGTACGTACATACGCTGAACGGCAGCGGGCTGGCGATTGGCCGGACATGGCTGGCGATTCTGGAAAACTATCAGCAGACGGACGGCAGCGTGGTGATACCGGAAGCGCTGCGGAAGTATGTGGGCGCGGAGCGGATCACGCCGAAGAAGTTTTAAACCTACCACAGAGAAAACTAAAACCTTACCGCTGATTAACGCTGATAATCGCGGACCAAAATCAAAAACTTACCACTGATTTACACGGATGACACTGATCTGAAGAATCGCCGGAATCGCGCGTCATCGCCGAAATCGCGCGTAATCGGAAAGCCGGTCCTCTCTATGATCCGTGTCTGGCCTAACGACCCATGAAATCTGCGCGAGGTTGTCACGTCTTTTCTGTGTCTCTGTGCCTTTGTAGGTTCTGACTTTTGGCAATTCTGGCAATTTCTTGAACCGCGCGGTCGAGCTTTTATACACTTAATACATGTCTCGCATTGGGCGCACTCTGAAGGGTTATCTGTTCTGGACCTACGCGCGAGGGAGCTTCCATTACGACGTGATGGTCACGCTGATCCTTGCGTTTATCTTTATTGCGCCGTATTACATTGACTTCAAAGACAAACCGCCTGTGCAAGAGAAGCATCCTATTGGCATTGTTGCCAGTGCAGACGGAAAAACCTACGAGGTGGATGCTTCCGCCGTGGATGCCCAGGACGAAGCCATGGTGCGAGCGAATTTCCAGCGAGTGCTCAGGCCGATTACGGGACCGGTGACGGTGGAACGCGTGGAGCAGGTGCGTGATGGCAGCGGACACGTGGTGGCGTATCGCGGCTGGGTCCGTAGATAGATTCAAGTATTGCCTGCGGGACGAACTTCAGTGGAAAAAGATGGTGAACGAAGCCGACGTTACGGCATCCGAGTCGATTGCGAATGATTGCTGAATTGTCTGCACAACGGGAAGGAAGAAGCGACTAATCCATGAATCCCAAGCGCTGGTTTCCACGATTGCCGTTGCTGCGGTTTACTAATGCAGCATTCATGCTTTCGTCCCTATGCGTGTTGATGCTGGTGGGAAGCGCGTATGCGGAAAAGGCGAAAAATCCTGCCAAGAGCTTAGCGGCTTCTCAACAACAAGCACCTTCGGGCAGTCAGCAATCGGTACCTGGCGCAGTCGGGGCTGAATCCGGCGATCTGGCGACAGTGCTGGCGAAGATGAACCAGTCATCCAAAGGATTTAAGACCGCGCAGGCAGACTTTGAGTCGCAGTCATACCAAAAGCTGACAGACGACACCGATACGCAGAAGGGCAGCATTTATTTTCGTAAGATAAAAGGCAGCCTGGATGCGGCGTTTGATATTGGAGGTCCCGCGCCCAAACAGGTGGTCTACAAAGACGGGAAGCTGCAGATATTTGAAAAGAACATCAATCAGGTGACCGAGCGGAACGTCGCTCAGAACAAGTCTGACGTGGAAGCGTTTTTGAGCCTGGGCTTTGGCGCGAGTGGCGATGATTTAAAGCGCGACTATGACATAAAAATGGATGGCTGGGAAACGGTGGATGGAGTGAAAACCGCCAAGCTGGATTTGACGCCCAAGAAACTTAAGGTGCAGCAGACGTATAACAGGATCATTTTGTGGATTGATCCGGAACGGGACGTACTGCTGAAACAGCAGTTCTTTGAGCATTCGGGCGACTATCGGCTGGCCCACTACACCAATATAAAGCTCAATGGAAAAATTTCGAATGACGTTTTCCGTCTAAAAACGAATGGAGATACGAAAACCGTAAAGCCGCAATAGGAAAAAACTCTAATAGCGCGGGCTTTGCCTGCAGCGGTAAAATAGTTCAGGCGAGGGTGATGGCCCAGAATTTAAGGGTCGTGGCCGAGTGGGTGGGGGGATTTTTCCCATCGCCAAGCTGGTTTTTTGCGGTGTGCTTTTGCCGTACATATTTTGCCTCCAACATTTTTGCAGGCACACATGTGCCGGTGGCAGCATCTGAATAAGCTGGATCGAGGTGTATTTGTGGCCAAAGTTCTTACTCTTCCTGTGAAGCCGGAAATGCCGGATCCAGCGCGTCGCAAGGCGAAGCTGCGGAAACCGGATCCACGGTACGTGGAAGGGCAGCGACTCCTGGTGGAAGCCATGAAGTACTTAATCCAACAGGATCCTCAGCGAAACAAAGACGCTGTGTCATTGATTTCAGAGCACTTCCGGACTCGCTTCCGTATGTCCGACAGGCCGGTGGATTTATCCAGCCTTTCCCCGGATTCTCGCTAAACTGCGGTATCTTCCAAATTTTGAATATACGCCTGACTGAAATCCACAATTCCGGATTTAGCCTAGGTATTTCCTGTCTAACTCATTGATTTCAAAGAATGATCTATGGAACGCCAGTTGCATACATCCCTGTAGGTAACATGTGTTCCCGTGCGTGACGGGCATATGTTGTGTGCTCTCAAAACTGAAAAACTACTATGGAGATGCAAAGGATGAATCGTAAACTGCGCGACAAATTAATACTCGTCGCCACATGCTTGGCGTTGTGCATCCCGTCTTTTGGTCAGGTGCTGAAGGGTTCTATTTCCGGCACAGTAACTGATCCACAAGGCGCGGTTGTATCCGGCGCTCAAGTAAAGGCAACGCAAGTAGAAACAGCTACCGTCTTAACAACTACCAGCGATAACTCTGGATCATTCCGGTTCAATCTAATTCCAGCCGGCACTTACAAAGTTGAAGTCTCAGCTCAGGGTTTCAAGACCGCAGTCTCCAACAACATTCTGGTTTCTGCCGGCCGTGACAGCGGCTTGGGTGCAATGAAGCTGTCGGTAGGCGAAGCCAGCACAACGGTTGAAGTAACTGCTGATGCGCCGCTTATCGAGACCACGCAATCTCAGGTCACCAACACTTTTGCCGGCACGCAGCTCACAACCTTTGCCGGCGTCCAGGAAAATGAAGGGCTAGACACCCTCGCTCTATTCGTCCCCGGCGTGGTTTCAGCTCGTGATAACGGCTTCTCCAACACCAACGGCGGTGGTGGATTTGCTGTCAATGGCCTGCGCGGTCGCAACAACGACCAGCAGATTGACGGTCAGAACAATAATGACAACAGCGTCGCCGGCCCTGGACTGTTCCTGTCGGATACGGAATTCGTCCAACAGTACGTGATCATCACTGACCAGTTTGGCCCGGAATATGGCCGCAATGCCGGTTCAGTCGTCAACATCATCACCAAGTCGGGCACCAACGCCTGGCATGGGAGCATTTACGGGACGGAGAGCAACTCCATCCTCAACTCGATGACCAACACCCAGAAGCAGTTTGATGACCTGAAGCATCCGCCGCGTTTGCAGGATGAGTTCACCGGTTTCACCATTGGCGGACCGATGGTGAAAAACAAACTGTTCATGTTCGGTGGCTTTGACAATGAAATCATTACCCAGCATTCAACGTTCACCTCTGGTGGCGCAACTCCGACCCCGGCCGGGCTTGCAACACTTGCAGGTTGCTTCCCGGGCAGCCAGAACCTGGCTACCTTCGCAACAGTTGGTCCCTTCGGTATTTCCGCAGGAAATCCGCAACCTTTAAACAACTTTATTGACACGGGAACTACCGATCCGAACCCTAAAAACAACCCTCCTGGAACTCTGGTACCCGGTTGTCCGGGCGTGGAATTTGCTCAAGTAACGCGTTCGCTGGCGGCTCCTGTCCACCAGTTCAACTTCGTAAATAGAGAAGACTTGCAACTGGGCAGCGACACAGTCACCGCCCGCTATCTTTTCAATCGAGGCAACTTCTTCAACCTGGATGAATGCACGGATTGCGGCGCTGCCGGCTTCCCGACCAGCGTTCCGGCATTGAGCCAGGATCTCCTCGCTGGCTGGACGCATAATTTCAACTCCAAGATGGTCAATGAGCTGCGTGGGTCCTTCGGCCGTCTTAACGTGCTGTTCGGCGGAAACACCATCGGCACCATGCCGACCCAGGTTGATCAGGCGCTTACCCGCATTACCTTCTCCGCCGCTGGATTGCTTGCTGTTGGTCCCGCCACCAATTTGCCTCAGTTCAGAATCGTGAACACCTACCAATTGCAGGATAACTTCAATTACGTGCTGGGCAAGCACCAGTTGAAAGCCGGCGTGAACTATACCTACCAGATTTCACCCAACGGCTTTTTGCCTGCGGTCAATGGCTCATTCCGGTTCGCGAACTGGGCTGCTTTTGCCCAGAACACTCCAAATAGCGTCAATATCGCAGCCGGATCGCCTGCATTTGATCTTAAGGAGCATGACACATTCCTGTATGCGGGTGACGACTGGAAGTTCAGCCAGCACCTTACTCTGAACCTTGGCCTGACCTGGTCTTACTATGGCCAGCCGGCCAATCTATTTAACCAGGTGACCACCGCTCGTGAAAGCAATCCTGCCACAGCGTTGTTCAACCCGGCTTTGCCGCTTTCCGTGCGTACCTTCCCGAAGTTCCCCACAAAGACCAACGCATTTGGTCCAAGCATCGGCTTTGCTTATTCCCCGCAGTGGGGTGGCTTCCTGACTGGAAGTGGCAAGACCGTCATCCGTGGTGGATACCGCTTGCTGTATGATCCTCCGTTCTACAACATTTACTCCAACATGGCTACGGCCGCTCCTGAAGTTTTCAGCAACACCTTCGGCGCTGCAACAACCCCGACGGCTGCATCGTTGCCGCTGCCGGCAAATCCAACTGGCCCCAATGTTCGCGCAGAGTTAAACCCCCAGTTGTTAAGGGGCGTGTTCGATCCGCGGACCTTCAACGAAACCTCTCTCGCTCCGAACTTTGGCCCGGATATGGTTCACTCTTATAGCTTAGGCATTGAGCGTGAGGTCACCAAGAACTCAGCCATTGAGCTGCGCTATGTTGGAAACCACGCAGTTGATCTGTTCCAGTCCGTTAACGGGAATCCTTTTATCGCTGATTTAGCTAAAGATTTCCCGAATCTGATTCCCGCAGGGGTCACGCCTTGCACAGCGCCTACGCTCGTACTTGGACCAGGACAGACGAGCAATCCGGCCCTGGGGCGTGAATTTTGCGATCAAGGCCTTGTGCGGAATCGTACCAATGGCGGCTTCTCCAATTACAATGGGTTCCAGGCAGAATTTCGCGCCAATAACCTGTTCAAACAGTTAACCATCCGGGCGGGCTATACCTTCAGCAAAAACCTGGATAACGTCAGTGAGATATTCAGCACCGGTGCTGGCGGAGCAACGGTTGCTTTTGCGCAGAACCCGTTTGCGCAAGGCAGCGAGTACAGCATCTCCGGACTCAATATCCCGCACCAATTCACTATTCTGTTCTCAGAAGAATTTCCAATGTTTAAGGAACAGCATGGTTTTCTGGGCCACATCCTGGGCGGATGGGGTGTTTCCGGAAATTACGTGATCGCTTCCGGACAGCCTTACACTGCTTCTCAGTTTGCCTTCAACCAGGTCGCGCCGATTTCCGACTGTACCTCAAATCCAAAAACCACCGACTGCAACTTCTTCGATTCAACATTCTTCAATGGGTTCATTGGGGTGGAAACCGATCGTCCGTTCGTCGGTAACCTCCATGCTCCGGCAACGAGTGTTGGTATCTTCTGCGGAGATGCAATTGGCGCAGCCAATTGCGGAGCACTCGGTTTTGCTTCAACCGACCTGCTCAGTCTGAATGCACTGAATACAACATCACCAACAGCAACCACAGCAAGCACGTTCGTTAAAGTTACTCCTAACGACGTGAGATACATTGCAAATACAGGCATAGCGGAAACAGTGTTTGGCACTCCGTTCGGAAATGCACCGCGCAACGGCCAGTCCGACGCTATTACCAATATCGCGAACGCCTCTCTTTACAAGAAGTTTAAGCTTGGTGAGCATGCTTCATTTGAATTCCATGCCACCGCCTTGAACGTCTTCAATCACATGAACTTCCAGAGCGTCGATCCGTTCATCGAGGATGCCCTTGCTCCCGATGGATCTAACCGTTCTGCTGGAACCGGATTCGGTGATCCGAGCGTAACTGGTTCAGTTCCTCCCGGCTTCGGTGCGGCAGCAACACGTCGCATTCTGGTTGGTGGAACAATCCGGTTCTAACCGTTCTTGCCCTTTCGGCCCGCCAGTTCGCTGGCGGGCTTTTTTTATTTGCCCTGGCGATCAACCTTCTCCGCTTTTAGTAAAATTATCTCTAGATGAGCAGCAACGGCCTTCCTTCCGACGCAATCAAGTTTCCTATCTATCTGGATAACCACGCCACCACGCCGGTGGACCCGCGTGTGCTGGAAGCCATGCTGCCCTTTTTCAACTCGCGCTTTGGCAATGCCGCCAGCAACAGTCACTCTTTTGGATGGGAAGCCGCTGCAGCCGTGGAAAAAGCTCGCCGCCAGATCGCTGCTTTGATCGGCGCATCGCCCCAGGAAATTATCTTTACCTCAGGCGCCACCGAAAGCGACAATCTTGCGCTCAAAGGCGTTGCGGAAGGCTGCCGTGAAAAAGGCAATCACATCATTACCGTTGTGACGGAACACAAGGCAGTTCTTGATAGTTGCAAGCATCTGGAAAAAACCGGCTGCCGGGTGACCTACCTTCCCGTCGGCAGTGATGGCCTCGTAGATCTCGACCGGCTAAAACAGTCTTTTACTGACCGGACAATCTTGGTCAGCATCATGGCGGCCAACAATGAAACCGGCGTGCTCCAGCCTATTGAAGAAATTGGCCGTCTCTGCCGCGAACGCGGCCTGCTCTTTCACTCAGATGCCGTACAGGCGCTCGGCAAGGTGCCGCTTGACATCAACCGCGCCAATCTTGATCTGGCTTCTCTCACGGCGCACAAGCTTTACGGTCCCAAAGGCTGTGGCGCGCTCTACGTACGCCAGAGCACTGCTGCGCGGCTGGCTCCCTTGATTGACGGCGGCGGCCATGAGGACGGATTGCGTTCCGGCACGCTGAATGTCCCCGGAATCGTGGGATTTGGTAAGACCTGTGAGATTGCACAGCAGGAAATGCCAGAAGAGAGTTGCCGTCTGGCGGGACTGCGCAACCGTTTGCGTGATCGCCTAATGGCAGGTCTGGATCAGGTAACCATCAACGGCTCTATGGAACATCGTCTCCCTGGAAATCTGAACATAAGTTTTCTTGAAGTTGAAGGTGAAACGCTCCTGACCGGTTTGAACGATGTCGCACTTTCCAGCGGGTCCGCTTGCTCTTCCGGCAAGACTCACGCTTCTTACGTTCTTAAAGCCCTTGGTCTAAGCGACGAGGCCGCTGGCAGCGCTGTCCGCTTTGGCATCGGACGCTTCAACACTGAAGCAGAAATTGATTACGTTGCCGGACGGATCATTGAGCTGGTAAAAAATTTGCGGGAAGTATCAGCGCTGAAATAGCCTTCAGATCACCCGATCACCCCAGCTCCCACCGGCTGCGGATCCCCCGCTTTTGCCTCTCGCAAGAACTTAGCCGCTTCTTCAGGCGGCGTGGGATTGATATAGAAGCCGGTCCCCCACTCAAAGCCAGCAGTCTTTGTGAGTTTGGGAATAATTTCCAGGTGCCAGTGGTAGTAGTCATGGGTATTTTCCTGGATCGGCGAACTATGGACAACTAGGTTGTAGGCAGGATTATCCAGCACTCGCACCGCTTTGCTCACCACCGTACGGAGCATGCGCGCGAGGTTTTCATACAGGGTAGAAGGCGAGTTCTCAAAGGCCGACTCGTGTCTCTTGGGCAGTATCCACGTTTCAAACGGAAACCGCGGCGCATACGGACAGAGGGTCACAAAATCCTGGTTTTCAGCCGCGATGCGCACTCGTGCTTCTATTTCCTGCCGGATAATGTCACAAAAAATGCAGCGCTCTTTATTGGCAAAATAGCGCTTCGCGCCTTCCAATTCCTCCACCACCTGCTTGGGCAGAATAGGCAGGGCGATAATCTGCGAATGCGGATGTTCCAACGACGCGCCAGCCGCTTCACCATGGTTTTTGAAAACCAGAATGTATTTGAACCGGCGGTCCTGTTTCAGGTCCAGGATTCTGTCACGAAAAGCCCATAGCATATCTTCGACGCGCTTTAGCGGCATGGTGGCCAGCGTTTCGCCATGGTCAGGCGTTTCGATGACAACTTCATGCGCGCCTACGCCGTTCATCTTGTCAAACATTCCGTCTGCCTGCCGGTCCAGGTCTCCTTCAATGCCCAATGCCGGGAATTTGTTGGGTACCACGCGCAGGTTCCACCCGGCGGTGTCTGGGCGGGTGTTCTCGCCTGGACGGTAAGCCAAAATTTCTGGCGGCGTAGTGCTTTCATTTCCGGGACAAAACGGGCAGAATCCGCCCTTTAGGGTGACGCGCTCACGGGAAAAATCTCCAGGACGCCTGGAACGGTCAGTGGAAATAATCACCCAGCGTCCAGTAACAGGGTCTTTTCTCAGCTCAGGCACAGCTACTATCTTACAACTGTCGCGGTTCACGGCGCAGATACAGGCCCGCGCTGATAGCGGGACGATGAGTTTTGCTACAATTTCCGTTTGCCTCTTCGACTCTACAACACGCTCTCCGGCAAGGTGGAAGAGTTCTCGCCTGCTGCCGATAACACGGTGCGCATGTATGCCTGCGGCCCTACTGTGTATGACTACGGCCACATCGGCAACTTCCGCACATTTGTCGCCGTCGATATCCTGCGGCGCTTTCTGCGCCAGACCGGATTCAAGCTTCAGCACGTCATGAACATCACTGACGTGGATGACAAGATCATTCGCAATGCCGCGCGCGATAAAAAAACTGTTCAGGAGTACACGCGCAAATACGAAGAAGCTTTTTTGGAAGACATGGAATCCCTGAATATCCAGCGGCCTGAAAAATTGGTGCGCGCCACTGAGCATATCCAGGAGATGGCGGGATTCATCGCTAAGCTGGAAAAAAAAGGCATCGCCTACCGCACCGAAGATGGTTCGTATTATTTCCGCATCGCCAAATTCCCTGAATACGGCAAGCTTTCAAAGAAAGATTTTGCCGGCATTGAAGTTGGCTCTCGCGTGGACGTGGACGAGTATGAGAAAGATAATGCCCGCGACTTTGCCCTTTGGAAAGCCCCCAAAGAAGGCGAGGCTTTCTGGGAGAGCCCGATTGGGCCCGGGCGTCCCGGCTGGCACATTGAATGCTCCGTGATGTCCATGAAGTATCTGGGCGATAGTTTTGATCTGCATGCCGGCGGCGAAGACCTGACATTTCCGCACCATGAAAATGAAATCGCGCAATCGGAATCGCTGACGGGCAAGATCTTTTCACGGCACTGGATGCACGTGCGCTTCCTGCTTGTCGAAGGCGAGAAGATGTCAAAAAGCCTCGGCAATTTCTATACTTTGCGTGATCTGCTGATCAAAGGCCATAAGCCATCGTCAATTCGCTTCCTGCTCACCTCGGTGCCTTATCGCAAGCAGCTTAACTTCACCTTCGCCGGTCTGGAACAGGGCGCAAAGTCTGTGGAACGCCTTCGCACTTTTGATGCCCGAATTCGAATGGCGCAGCTTCCTGCGGGCACAAATCCAGTTGCGCAGGAAGCTGCAGCCAAAGCCAAGAGCGAAATGCGTGCTGGCATGGAAGATGACTTGAACACCGCCTATGCCTCTGGCGCGATGTTCGACATGGTGCGCGAGATCAATATTCTGGCTGATCGCGTCGAACTTCGTGAAGGCGACAAAGCGCCCGTGTTGGAAGCCTTACAGCAGTTCGACGAAATCTTTGCGGTGTTAAAAGATGACGATACGGAAAAGATGAGAGCTGCCCTGGAGTGGGCCAGATCTCACGGCATTCTTGCGGACTCGGAGGTCCCGGCAGATGCGATGTCAGATGCCGACGTGAATCGCCTGATTGAAGAGCGCAACGCCGCAAAAAAGGCCCGCGATTTTCCCCGTTCCGATGCCCTTCGCAAACAGCTCTCGGACGCCGGCATCATTGTGGAAGACACTAAGGATGGAATCAGGTGGAAAAGAAAATGAGTCCTTCGTAAGAGATCACCACTCGCCCACCTCGGTAGTATCCAAAACTTCTCAGCTGTTATTTCGAACCGTCCTCATCATCTAGCACTGGCAGACAATATAGAGAAACGTGACCGCGCCGTTCGCGTTCCAGATCCGGCAACTCACGGACGAGTTCAAACCGGACTTCTTCATGGCATTTGCCACAGGGAGGAAAGGTTTGCCCTCCGATGAGGGTGACCTCATGCGGCAGGCGATGTTGCGCGTGAAGTACCCGATAAATTCCGCTTTCAGGGATGATGGACGAGCTCTTGAAGAGTTGTGTCATAAGAGTGTGCGTTTTGAACAAATGGCTGTCCATGGGACTTACTGGTTATCGATGCAATTCCTACTTCCCAAGTGGTATCACATTCTCAATGTAATCAAGCGTGGTGCAGCTCTGCCTTCAGATCGGGTCCGGAGCTCCGGGACGAAATGCGGCAGACACTCGAGCCCTGCAAGCAAGTCCATTTTGGGCCTTCTTTCAGGCATTATCAGGCGTATAAACTGCGTAATTGTTCAGTTAAATCCCTTTTACCTGAGTTGAAAATCGGCTAATATGGCTGGTGTGTCCACTCCCCTGAAGTCCGTGATCACTCTGGCTGTTGTGTTCGGCATTCTCTATGTGCTGATCTCTCCTCTGCCGGAAATGGACGCTACTTTTTCAGGGAAATCTGCTAATCATTTCATCCTTGTCACGCAGGCTTTATTAGGTTTGTCTTTTCTTGCTGTATTGATGCATTTCCGGCCAATGGATTCGAACATCCCCGCGTACGGTGATGTTCTAAAAATGATCTGCGTAAGGCTTTGTTAATCCTCTTTTTGACTGGTACGACAGTCCCTTCGCACCTTGCATCGCAACTTTGACCTTCTCAGGCATCCAGCCAGAGAGGTGCGATCCCGACGTTGAACTGGCCAAAATTTAAGGATTAATGAAGGCGAGCGAAGTCATTCGGGCTTGGAAGAGCGTCCTGAGCGGCAGGCGTCCGTCTCACGCAATTGAGATTATGCGGGAGTTGTCCGTTGACCTGCCCCGGATGTTGTGCCTATGTAGCAGGGCAACGCTTTTGGCGGATTTCGCCAGAGTGGGCGATTACTGGACGGTTGAATGTTGTAGTTTCCATTGACGGCAAGAAAGAAGCGCGCAGCCTAAACCTTGATGGGACAGTTTGAAAGGTATAGTCATGAGCTATCTGATGGAATTGATGAAGTCTACCGCAGCTCCATTTACCGGCAAGGCAACTCGCACTGAACGCAAGCTGCGCCTGGACCTTGCCCGCTTCGGCAAGATGCTCCACAGCATGGGATTCGTGGCCGCGACGGATGGGAACCTTTCAGTCCGGCTGGATCAGGACCGGGTGCTGGTCACTCCCACCTGCTTCAGCAAAGGCATGATGCGCCCCCAAGACATGGTTGTGGTTGACCTTCATGGCAAAAAGCTAAGTGGCACCTACAATCCATCGAGTGAAATCGTGATGCACCTCACTATTTACCGCATGCGCCCGGACATTGGGGCCGTTGTTCATGCTCATCCCTGCACAGCCACGGGCTTTGCTTCTGCCGGAATCGCGTTGGACGAACCACTCTGCTCGGAAATCGTGATCACGCTTGGCGCCGTCCCGCTGGCTCCTTACGCCACAACCGGCACCATGGAACTGAGTGATTCTCTACGCCCCTTTATCCCTTACCATGACGCCATCCTCATGGCGAACCACGGCGTTGTCACTTATGGTGAAGACCTCTGCCGAGCCTATATGAGGATGGAAGCCGTGGAGCACTATGCCAAGATCGTTATGACCACCCGCCAACTGGGCACTGCCCGTTCCCTGGGCAGCCGCGAACTGGAAAAACTCTTCGAAGTCCGGACGCAATATGTGAAGAACGGGCACTAGCATTGCAGCGGAGGGGGGCCCGTTTTTCCTGATTACTCTAAGCCACGTCTCTTCGCAAATTGCTACAATTCCAGTCGAATCCATGTCTAATGATATGTCGCGCCGTCGTTTCCTTGCTCTTGCCTCCGTGACTCTAGCCGCGCGCCGCATCGCCTTCGGAGCTGACAATATACCCAGCGTTCCCACCAATCTCGATCACATTCTTCTCGGCGTCAATGATCTTGATCGCGGCATTGCCTGGATGGAGGAGCGCAGCGGCGTGCGGGCGATATTTGGCGGCGTCCATCCCGGACGCGGCACGCGCAACGCGCTGCTCTCGCTGGGTCCGCTCCGCTATTTGGAGATCATCGCCCCTGACCCGGCGCAGCTCTCTTCTGCCACTCAAGCCCAGTCTATGGGCGATCACCTCAAGGCGCTCACTGAGCCACGCCTGATCGGCTGGGCTGCCCACACCATGAATCTCATGGAAGTGGTGAAGAAGGCTGCTGCCGCGGGCATTGACATCCAAAATCCGCGCGATGGCTCGCGTGCCCGCCCCGATGGCAAGATTTTGCGCTGGAGATCAGCCGCACTGCAAACAGACTTTGACGGCGTACTGCCCTTTTTCATTGAGTGGGGTGCTGAGACGATTCATCCTTCGCAAGATGCGCCTGCCAGTTGCACTCTGGAGCGCTTCTTCATCGAGTCTCCATCGGTAAGGGATATACGCCGGGTTGCGGGCCAACTCGGAATCGATGTCGATGCCAAACACGGAAAGAAGCCGCTCCTGCACGCTCGCATCGTCGGTAAAAAAGGCGCGTTCGAGCTGACCTGATCCGCGTGGCTCACGAGACAAGTGTCAAGGCCCGGCAAATCTGTTTGACTTATTCCAATGATTGCCGCCGCAAAGGGTGGCTGACGGGACTTCAACCCTCACATTCATGCTTAACTGAATGCCGACATTGGGATGGTTGCGTCTATTGGGTGAAATCCTCGTCGGCCGGACGGCCGTAGCCGTCGTATATACCATTAAATTATGCCGCGAGTTGCTCCATCTCAGGAAAAGTATCGATTAAATCTTCATCTCCTCTTGCAGGCTGCGTTGCTAATAGCAGCCAGTCTCGATCATCAGATCCAAGTTCTACTTTGGCAGACCATCCGGTTGTCCGGAGTTGTTCTGCTGCCATCTCAGCATCAGAGATCTTGGGAAAGTAGAAGAAATGCTCGATGTATTCCGGGAACTCCTCGCTTGCTATATACCCATTTTCAAATGTTTTTCCTTTTTCCATGTGTCCTCATCGTCCCGCCTCATTCTTATAAACTCTCCCACCCTTCATCACGAACACCACTCTTCTCACGGCTGTAATGTCCTTTACCGGATCGGCATCCACCGCAATAATGTCAGCCTGCATGCCGGGCGCGATGGATCCGATTTCATTCTGCATGTTCAATGACTCGGCTGCGTGTGCGTTGGCATCCACCATCGCCCGCATCGGATCTTCTCCGGCCTGCACGCGATAGATAAATTCTTCGGCATTTCGTCCGTGCGCTCCTGCTACTGCGTCCGTGCCAAAGACGATTTTCAGGTTCTTTGTCGCCAGCGCGTGCTTGAACATTTCCGCAATCACCGGCAGGACTTCCTGCATTTTGGCAAAGCCTTCTTCCGTATAGGTGCCGCTGCCCAGAAATTTCTCTTTGTTGTCCAGATAGTTGTGAATCACCAGGCCAACCTGGGGATCAAAAAAAGTTCCATGCTCCGCCATCGCGTCCAGATCTTCCTGCGTTGCGTACGTGCCGTGTTCCACCTCGGTACAACCGGCATTTGCTGAGGCGCGCACCGCATCGCGATAAGCGTGAACCAGTGTCCGCAGCTCCTGCGCTTTGGCCTCAGAACACGCAGCCTGAAGCTGCTCGTCGCTCAGCGTTCGCGTGCCGCCTTGCCGGATGCTACGCGACGCAAAGATCTTTACCAGATCGGCGCCATCAGCCTTGAGTTTTCTTACTGCTTCGCGGATCTGTTCCGGCGTGAGCTTTGGATCTTCAATCGGATCCAGTGAAGTCAGCAACCGTGGTCCCGGCACCGCGCCGCTGGCGATGGCTGCTCGCAAGTCTTTATCTTCAGGCGATCCCACGCTTTGAATCGTGGTGAACCCGGCCATCAGAGTGGCGTAAGCATTTCCGCTGGCCGCAAGCGCAGCCTGCCACGGCGTCTCGCTCTTATCTTCTATGCGACCATTCGGCCCAAAATGCCAGACGATGTGGTCGTGCAAATCGATCCACCCGGGCATCACCGTCATATGCGTGAGATCGTAAGCGGCAGCTCCAGGGATATTCGCTTTTGCGTTCGGCTCAACACGGACGATCTTGTCACCCTCCACCACGACCAGCACATTGTGAAGCGCATGGCCCTTGCCATCCAGCAGCGTTCCCGCGCGGATCACCAGGGTCTGGGGCTGCGCACTTGGCTGAGTCTTTGTATTTGGCTGAGGTTGCGCGACTGAAAGCAAAGCCGACACTATAAAGAGGATAGAGAACCTGAAGAGTTTCATAGCGCGAGCATTGTATCAACCTGCCGGGTCTTGCAGCCGGTTAAACTCGCCCCAGAATGCTGCTAGGAAATTCGCGCAGCGCCTTAAGTCTTTCCGGCCTGTTCGGCCGCCTTTGGTTCGCTATTTTCTCCTGTCAATCATCGCTCGGGACTCGGCTATCGTTCGGTTGGCCTTTTCAATTTGCGTTTTTAGCTGTTCCTTAAGCGCTGGAGCTTCAGCAGCCTTCGTCGCGTCAAGGCGGAATGCCACCTCTGCTCCGCAATCAACACATGTGTCCTTCTGCACCATCCCAAATTCGACATTGCGGGCGGAAACTGAAAATGAGCGCAGACAGAATGGACACGTTACCACGATGTATCCTGTAGCGGAGCGCGGGACCCAAGCCGGTGCGGTGTCCGGTTTTGCCTGTTGCGCCCTGAGTGGCAGCTCTTGCAAAAGATCGCGAATCTCCTCCAGCAGTTCAAAGGTGGAGTTTTCGCCCTTCCGCAAGAACCGGTCAGCAAGTATGCCCTCGGGTCCGAGTGGAGAGAACTGGTCGCTATAGGCAATGACGCCGATCCCTGGGAATCGCCTGCGGATGACCGCCAGCAACTCGAATCCTGACATATTCGGCAGGTTCAGGTCTGAGACCACAATCTCCGGTTGGCCGCCTCGAAGGATTGCCAGGGCCTCAAAACCATCACTCGCCGTTTCAACGAAATACCCTTCGCGTTTCAGCGCGGTTGCAGTCGTTTGAAGCAGTTCTTCGTCGTCGTCCGCGAGGATAATTCGATAATTGAATTTTCCTGGCATAATGAATTATCGCGGTCCGTGAAGTGCGCCCAGTTCTTCTTTCCCCCGCCACAATCAATCAGCTACCGTCCACAATTGTCCTACTTTCCTGGCTGTTTTCAAAGGGGTGGACACTCGGTCCGGAACGGGTTTCGGCGAACTGGAAATAACAAATTGAGATTAGCATCTCCAGCCCCAAAGACATGTGGCTTTGCCGCAGCAAACACAAGTGTTCCGCCCCGATACCGCAAGGCCAATACACCTCGGTTCATTGCTCCCAAAGGGCAGAAAAGACAGAATAGCCGCGTATTACAAGGAGTTCGCCATGAATCGTCTTTTAAGTAAGCTTGCTTGTGTGCTTGTGTTGCTTGTATCGGTTTGTGCTTTCGGCCAGAACACTCCCGCTCCGGAAATGCAAAAGGGATTCACCGGATTTGAAGAATTTCAGGGCACGTTGAATTCTGACAGCAAGATCTTCAAGCTCGACTCAAACGCCGGCTACGAGTTCAATAAGCATTTTGGCATCTTCGTCGGAATGCCGCTGTATTTTGCCAACACGCAAACTACCACCACGCAGGTGAATGGCACAGCGACCACAACCACCACGGACGTGACGAATAACGGACTGGGCAACGCCTATTTCGGATTTGCCATGCGCGCGCCCAACAAGACGCTGGATTATGGTTCCACAGTAACGCTTTCAGCGCCCACTGGCAGCACGTCCAAAGGTTTCAGCAGCGGACGCGGCAACTTTGATTGGGACAATCGTTTTGAGCACGGGTTTGATCGGGTCACGCCATTTGTAGATGCGGGACTGGCCAATGCCGTGCCTGATACAGGATTGAACACCAAGCCTTTCACGTCGCTGGGTCTGCTCTCTCACATGGAAGAAGGCGGCGAGTTCGAGATGGTCAAGCATTTCTCCGTGGGCGGCTCCGGCTATGAAATTTTTCCGTTCGGCAATCAGAAGATCTTCAGCAAGATCGTGGGCAAAGGGCAGGGCGGACAAGGCAAGGGCAAGAACACTTTTGATCTCGCGGCGGTGAGCAGCGGTTCCGGCCTGACGCGTGAAAACGGCTTCAATAGTTGGGTGGCTTTCGATCCAACGCCGCTGTGGCGCGTGCAGATTGGTTTCACCCGCAGCGTTACTTATGACCTGAACAGCTTCGGCTTCAACCTGCGGATGAACCTGGGCAAAGCGGCCCGCCACCAAGGTCACTAACTGGCTCGGGCACGAGGAACGTAGTTCCCATCTTCCAGGACCTGGCACGGCGCAATTTGCGGCGTGACCAGGGCTTCCCTGGGGATAATGAAGGTCTGCTCCAGCGCATACTGTCCTGACATGGCTGCGTGGGGAACGCCATCGGTATAAACCATCCACGAGCTGCCCGGAGGGAAAACCAGCTCCTGTTTTGGCGAATTCTTCTGGAAATCAGAATTTTCCTTAAGCCAATCATGCAGGTAAAGCATGAACTCGTCATAAGGCGAACGATCAGGAACCGGCAAGCCAATCTTGCTGGCCATGTGCGCCATGGCTCGTCCCATTCCGCTGTTCGATGGGCCAATTCTCTTCTTCTGCATCAGCTTGGGCAGAAAGTCATGGAACGGTTCGCCCACGTTCCATACTCGTCCGACGGACGGATTAATGTTGGCAAACACACGCAGAATGCGCGCTCCATGCGTGGGACGGGAAGGGAACGCGTCCACGTGCAGCAGATCATTGCGCTTGTGCAGTGAGAGATCGCGCCCTTGCTCTTCCAGCGGACGGAAGCTGGCAAAATCCAGCTTCATCTTGCCAGCGTACGGCGCCAGAAATTCCGAGATAAACTTTGTTACCGATGCGGAAAAATCCCGCATGATGGTGTTCATGCGTTCGCGGTCAGGTGAATTTTCATCTACGCCCTTGAGCAAGTCTTTCGTGGGTCGGTAGGAAATATTTTTGTGAAAGCGCGATCCCGTCTGCTTTTGCGACAGCAGAAATTCCCGATCAGCGTCTGGAAACACAAACGGCACATGGCTGAAGAAGAGCACTTTGCCGCGCTCCAACTGGTCACAATGCCAGGGCGCCTGCTTAAGATCGTAATTGGTTACGTCCAGGATGGCAGAGCTGCCGCGTAGATCCGTCATAAACATCCTTCAGTCATTATTTGCAGAAACCACGGTTTGAAGAAATCATACGCAATTCATTCCTGCTCCGCAAAAATGCGGTGGTGTCTAGTTTAAATTCTCTTTTATTCACACCATTTACAGACCGTCATCTCGAAGGGCGTAAGCGAGTCCCGCGCTTTTATCAGCGGGCGAGTAGCCCTGAGAGAACTTCTGTGTACCTGCCAAAACAAGAGGTCCCTCGCCCCTGTTCGGGCGCTGAAAATTGGGCGCCCTCATCGACGGGAGCTCGGGATGACGGTCTATTTTGATAAGACCATCATTAATCTCCATGCTTTTTAAACTGCACGGCTATAAGAAAGACCGGAAATAAGTGACAAAGGCGCGAGCTGATGCCCGCGCCCGGACAATCTGTTAATTCCCCTTCTTGCAGAGAGCGCCGTCGGTGATTGACGTGAGCAATCCCGCGGAAGCGGTGATCTGGCGGCTGAAGCATCCGCTGACAGAGTCATTGGAAAAAAAGTCCTGCGCGCTTTGCTGGCCTGTGCTGCCGGTGATGTTGAAGTTTGCGTCAAACAGCAGCGTATCGCTGGGGGTTACGGTATTGGATACTACGCTAAATGAATCGGGGCCATTATCGCCGTGATGCACAGCGGCGCTCTGGAACTGCTGGCGGATCGTGGTGGTCTGAGAGCCGCCGGAGCCATCCGCATTCACATTGAAGCTGAACGTCAAATCCAGCGGCCAGTTAAAGTTCTGAGAAGAGTTTCCGCCTCCGTGTCCGTCCGTCTGGGTCTCAGACGTGATCGTGGTGCGCTGCTTGATGTTCTGCACAAACACAGTGTTGGTGATGTTGAAGTCCTGGCGGCTGGAGAACTGAATATTCTGCCGTACGTCGGTTTCTATCCGGCCGTGCGACGTCCGCACAAAGCCCGTCACTCTGAAGATGCGCGACGAAGTAACGGTGACCGATCCCGTGATTGTTCCATCTGTCGCAGTGTTGAGGTTTTCGACTGTGCTGGGATTCGGTACGTCAATGGTGTTGCGCGTTACCTCGCCCGTAACCTGATTTGATCCGTGGTCCTGGAATACGAGCAGCGTGGCCGTCGTGGAGAATCCGTTGTTCGCGCCGAATACGCTCACAGCGACCTGGTGCGGTTGCCCGTTGCTGAGCACCCCCGCGAAAGGCGTAAGGTCAACGCGATACGGTTCGAAGTTCAACGTCTGCACGCCGGGGATGGGACGCCAGAGCAGCGGATCGATTCCGCCGGTATAGATCCACGGATAAACGGGCGCAACGCCCGCGGGTGTGCCATCAATTGTGACCTGGCTCTCACGGAATGGGCCGCCGCCGCAGCTTTGCAATTCTCCCGCAACATCATCCGGCACGCATGTGTACCAGAACTCGTCGCCTGCCTGGCTTTCTGCCACAACGTCGATAAAAGCGCGCTCAACATTGGCGGGAAGGGCAAAGGTTTTTGCCAGCGTGCTTGTGGAGTTGGAAAGAAATGCCGTTCCGCCGGTAGGATCAGAAGCCAGAGGCAGGACGAAATCGGCGGTGCGGGGTGCGTCTTGATGAGAGGCCAACGGATAGAACTGAAGTGTAGCCGTCCCGAACAGAGTGCTGGTGAACGTGGAATTCACCAGGTTTCCCAGATCCACGCGGCCATTCTGTGTGGTGTTGAAGAGAGCGGAATAGTCCGTAAGGTCGCGCTCAATATGCCAGGAGCGCGCAACTGTTCCTGAAGGTTCTGAAGTGGTGCCAAAATAAACGTTCACGCCGCCGATCCAGATTTCCGCGGTGCGGTCGAACTGTCTGCCCGCTTGGATGGAAAAGTCTGCGTTTAAAACTACTTTGGCCCACGGTCCTGGGCATGCAGGGGTGAAGGAGAATGACTTGGGAGAAAAATCCGCAAAAGCAAAGTTATTAAAAAGCGTCACAACGCAAGGCGTAGTGTCAGGGCGCGCGACAGGCGGATCAGCCGTGGCAGTGTTGGCAGAACCGATTACCAATCCGGGCGGTGGAATGGGCTGAGCTGAGAGTGCGGCGGCCGCGAGCACAATGCAGGCGGCGACAAATATTTTTGCAGAAGAGAACGAATTGGATCGGAGCGCAGGAGCAGATGGGACGGGCATGACTACCTCCAAAAGATGAGGGCCAAATTTTAATCAGCAGTTCTGAGGTCGGTCAAACCCGCCAATTGGTCAAAAGCTCCCCGGGAGCAATGAGCGGCTAATGAGAATCCAGATGAATGGCAACAATCTTTCCTGCGGGTCCGACGGCCCATCCTGAATTTCCGATCAAAGCCAGGGCATTCAGGTCGTCATTGAGCAAGGGATTCCAGGTATTGCCGCCATCGCGAGAGACATCGGCCCCGCTCGTTCCAACGGCTGCCAGAGTGTGGGAAGCCCCTATTGCTACCCCAGAACGGTATCCCTGCGGCGGCTTCGCCGCTGGTGTCCAGGTTTTTCCCCCATCGTGGGTGAGGGCAACCGTTTTTTCGCCCTTCTTGAACTCTTTGTAGTCACCCCCAACAGCGACTCCATCTTTCGCGGTCCAAAAAGCCAAAGAGAAAACACCCTGTGTAGCCGATCCATGCATGATCGGCGTCTCTGCAACAGTCCAGTTCTTTCCGCGATCAGCAGAGCGAAACACTCGCGCGGACGGAGCGCCGGTACCGAACCAGACATCGCTCTTGCCGAAGGTCGCAATGCAGGTGCCGCTGGCGGCGAAAGCGCCTTCATTGGGCAGCGCTGCCGGCATTTTCTTCACCGTCACAGGATTCCAGGTCATACCGTCAGCTGTGGCAATCAGCGGGAACTTACCGTCCACAGAATCACTTACGGCGATTCCGTGAGTGCTGTCCCAGAAGGCAAAGCAGTCATAAAAAGCTTTAGGATCGCTGTTAGTAAACTGCCTTTGCCAGATCTTGCCGCCATCAGAGGTTTTATAAATGCGTGATTGGTCGCCATTGCCAATGCTGAGCACGAACGCGGTGTTCTGATCAAAGGCCTGAATATCGCGAAAATCGAGCGAGTCGGCCCCGGCAATAGTTAATGTTTCCCAGGTTGTGCCGCCGTCTATGGTGCGCAAGACCGTCCCCCGGGCGCCGCTGGCCCAAGCCACTTTCTCAGAAACGGCGCTGATGCCGCGCAGTGGGACGTCCGTCCGGCTGTTTTGCGGCGTTTGCGCCCCGCCAAAAGACGAAATAAGAAGTATGATTGTAAAGGCTGCAAAAGCGCGCATTTCCATGCTCCTAAAGGACTTAGAATTGTAACCTTTGCATCCCAGCTTACTCTATTCAGGTACGGAGGGAATCCTGGTGACTACCATCCCGCTCCCGGTAACTGCCCAAAGCGAATTGCAAGATGAGGAAGTGGTGGCACGTGTCCTCGCGGGCGAGACGGCGCTTTTTGAGATTCTGATGCGCCGCTATAACCAGCGGCTTTACCGTGTTTCCCGCGTCATTCTGCGCAATGACGGCGAGGCAGAAGACGTAATGCAGGACGCTTACGTGCGCGCCTACGAACATCTGGGCCAATTCGCCGGCAAAGCGGCATTTTCTACCTGGCTTACGCGCATCGCCATCCATGAAGCGCTGGCACGCAAGCGCCGCCGCGGCCGGATGGATGAACTGGATGCCTTTCCCGAAAACGGAGATTTTATGGCCATTCTCAAATCGTCCGCGCCTAGCCCGGAAGACGGCACGGCTACCACCCAGGCACGTGAACTGCTGGAGCAGGCAATCGACCAACTGCCGGAAGCTTACCGCGCCGTGGTGATGCTGCGTGAAGTGGAAGAAATGAGCGTGGCGGAAACCGCTGAAAGTCTCGGCGTGAGTGACGCGGTGGTAAAAACTCGCCTACATCGTGCCCATGCCATGCTGCGCAAAGAGCTGTACGCCCGCGCTAAGGGCCGCGCTACCGATCTCTACCAGTTCCACGCCGTGCGTTGCGATCGCGTGGTGAAAGCCGTGTTTGAGAGGATCAGGGCAAAGACTCCTGATGTTAGTTCGATCATTCACTAAATTAGCCGAACCATCCTGATCTCGGAGTAGCTGGAGTGGGGTGGGCAAGAAGGGCGTACCGCCTGCGTTCGCGCTTTCATTGACAAAGATCGGTTGGATCAAGGGATTCAGCTCGGAATGCGTCCACTCCATATTTAATAGAACCTGCGATACTCTGCACAAGCGCATCAATTATGGGATCCAGGCTGCACGAATAAATAAATCTGTGGCTACAGGCTATAACCGACTTGTTCACCGCTTCTACATACGACGTGTTAACAATTCGATGATGTGAACCCGTCGTTCCTGCCACCAAACATGCCTGTGTTGACATTGGCATCAATGCCATGACATTTTCTCGCTTGAACCCCCAGCCAACTCGATATTGTCCCAATTTGTCAACCTGCATGGTTACAACAGGAGTATCTGAGGTTACAAATTTGCTGTCTGGTGGAGCTATCCAAACCTGCCAAGGCTTAGACAGCAGAATTTTGGAAAACAGTTCTATGCGCCTTTGGAGCTGGCTTACAAACCCATGCCTCATCTCAGGTTCAGTCATCATATTAGGGATGACGCGTTGAAATACTTGGAGCACTTCGTGTTCTGTGACATTTCGTCCGGCCAAAAAAGAATATCTGTTGGCGAGGTGCTGACGAACGGATTTATCCGACTCGATCTTGTCCTTCGCTCGGGTCAGATGTTCGCTCCATTTTTCGCGGTGCATCTGAAAAGTTGATGAGGCGCGGATAAATAAAAGAGCCCAATATTCAGCCATTCGCGTTCTCTGTTGAATGGTCCAGACGTAACATTGGTTTTCTGCGTAGCGGAAAGCTTCCAGTGCTCTATCCTCAATTCTGGCAGCCATTGCTTCTGGAGCAGAGTCGTCTAACATTCCTTTTTCTATCTTCAACGCGAAAAAACCTCTTTCGGCAGCTTCGCTTTTGGGACTTCCCATTCTGGGGGAGCGGCCCTTTTCATAGACCCATAATTTGTATTTACCATGTCTCGCAGGAATCGCGAATCGCCGAAGATATGCTTGCGGGATTTTGTGTGACAGGATAGCCATTTAGTTTCTAGAGTAGAACACTAATGGCCGACTGTGTGAAGAAATCGCGTACGTTGCTTTTTGGTATCGCGATGGATGCTACTTTAGAACCTGTAATTTCCTCGCTTTTACGTAGCCCGGCCTTCAAAATTCAATTGCCATGGTTTTATGTGCCGCACCTACGGCGCTCTGTTTCTCTTCAATCCTTTCCCAGCGCTTACCCCTTCAGCGCTAGCGCGCCTCGGGCCGCACTGATTCCATGAGGAAGTCGGCTCGATCACCCGAGTAAACTTTGGTTGTTCAAAAGACCAAGGCTCGGGAAAAGGAGCCGACATGTGGATTATAGGCTGTGATTATCATCCGAGCTTTCAGCAAATTGCTTTTGTGAACCAGGCGACAGGCGAGCATGGCAACCTGCGGCTGGAGCACAAAGGTGGAGAAGCCGAGAAGTTTTATCGTAGTTTGGCCGGCGAGCAGGTATGCGTGGGAGTGGAGGCCACCGGGGGGATGCGCTGGTTCGAACGGCTGTTGGGAGAACTAGGGTTTGAGTTGTGGGTGGGCGATCCGACGAAGATACGTGCCGCCGCAGCCAGGAAAGCCAAGACCGACAAACAAGATGCAGAACTGTTGTTGCGCTTGTTGCTGGAGAAACGTTTTCCGCGGATCTGGGTGCCGACGGTGGAACAACGCGATGCGCGGCAACTGATACTGCATCGGCACCGTTTGGTGCAAACACGGACGCGGGCCAAGAACCAGTTGCAGGCCATTGCCCGAAATGAAGGGCTGTTTCCCAAACGACGGGTATGGAGTCAGGCGGGACAGACTGAGTTGATGGCTTTACCCTTGTCACCCTGGGCCACGGTGCGGCGCCAGGACTGGCAAGAGCTGTTGGGCGAGTTGAACCAACGGATTGATCCTCTGGATCGAGCGCTGCAACAACAAGCCAAGCAACGACCCGAGGTGCGGTTGTTGATGACGCATCCAGGAGTAGGGCCAGTGGTAGCCACGGCTTTCATGTTGACCATCGGTGAACCAGGACGCTTTCAAACCAGTAAACAGGTAGCGGCGTATCTGGGATTGGTGCCGTTGGAAAATTCCAGTGGTAAAGGACGCCAGCGGTTAGGCCATATCACCAAGCAAGGCAACAGTCTATTGCGGGGACTGTTGACCGAAGCAGCTCAGGTTGCCTCCCGGTATGACCCACAGTGGCGGCGCAAGTATCTGCGTCTGGCCATGAAGAAGAACCGTTCCATTGCTACAGTTGCCGTCGCCCGATGTCTGGCGGTGCGTTTGTGGTGGATGTGGAAGTTGGGACTCGACTACGGGCAGATGATGGAGTCCCGTTCGCATGCAGAGCAGCTCGCTTAGCCCAGTGGGGTTTAGTTGATCCTCGACGTGTTTGATTGGGCGCTCTGCCTCCCTTTGATGGAAGGGAGTTTGAACAAGAGAATCATGGTCCTGAAGTTCCTGGGATCGAATAGATGGCTGGTGGAACCACGGTGTTCCATCGAACGATTAACTCGAAGGCGAGCCTTGGTCGGCACGAACAAAAGCAACAGCAACACCAAAAACAAAACCCCTTTGAAGGGAAAACCTTGGGGCTTCTGCTCCAAAAAGATTCGTGTTTTCAAAATCAGCTTGACACCGCCGACTTCCTCATAGATGGGCTAACCTGTGGTCGCGCCCTCCGGCGCTTGGATGATCGAGGCTGGCGCAATAAGACTCAAGGAGGCGAGCTCACCCTACCGCTAACGGTGAACGCCGAATAAGGAGCCGCCACGGGAAGCACGGAGAGTGAAGAGGCTCGCCGCGCTTTTTACCCTTTGCAAAGGCCGGAAGATGGCACCGACTATATTGGAAGTCCGGAAAGAACGGGGAACACTATTCATATCTGGGAGCCCAACGAGCGATCATTGGAAAATCCCGAAGTCTCATCGTGTTTTCGATCTGTTTGATAATTGCAGCTGCCCCCGCATTCCTCTCGACTAATTCCTCAATGTTTGCAATTTCATTACGTCCAATAAGAGCAATGTCGGCTTTGGCCGCCTCGGTGTAATCTGATTCGACAGGATCGCAAGCCGTGAAGACAATGGCAAGCAATTCTGCAGATTGCGCGATTAATTCGCGCAATTTGCCTATCCTCGATTTGAGCGTCGATAACTTTACGGTTGGTTTCTCTAGAGTGCATTCGCTAATCAGCACGATCCTGCGATTAGGAATTTCACAATAGCCAGCTAAATCTGGCTTACTGCTGTGCCGTAAGGAGCCATGCCAGATCGTAGCGATGCCCCCCAAGTTTAGTAATCTCGCAACCGCCTGTTCAAAAGCTTCACTGCGCTTTTCTTCTTTTTGCCCCTGAATATCATCACGGAGCGCCTGCTTGAGGAGTTTTGAGTCCGGATCAAAATATGAATCCACCATCACACGCCAGTTTGCCCCAGTTGCCCAATGCCTGATCGTGATTCGTTCCAGTTCTTCTCCGTTATAACGAACGTGAGCTTCGGCTTGAAGCACCGTTTCAGGCCACGGAATACGAAACGGTACAACCATCCAGTTCGAACGATTCGCGATGGAAGATTCTACTGAATAAGGCACAGTCACTGATTCATGAGCACTGAAGAAAAATAATACGGACAACTTTGAAACAAGAAGATCCGGACACTCCACGACCATCTGGTCTTCTTGAGACTTAATGTCAAATGGTAAGATCGCCTTAATTTCTACAAGCGCTTCGTTGCCATTGCTGTCCGGGCGGTTTACGCTTCCCATGTATTTAAGTAATCCGTCCAAGCCGTTGTAGGGGGTCGTATGTGCTAAAAGCTGCCGTGAAATCCGCTCACTTACATCTCGAGAAATTAATTCATAAAAATTGTCGCCAGTCGCCTTTAATTGAATACTTGGTCGATATGGCCCTTTGTTGTCAGCCCATTCTCGTTGCGGTCTCCAAAGGCTTCCAAACCGTTCTTTCAGCATACTAATGTTCTGGCTTGTCAAGCCGGCCGCACTCCGGGTCAAGAAAATCTGATAGCTTTCACCTTTTAGGGTTAGCGATAAGCCGCCCGCCTCAATTTCCCTTAACAAGCTGTCAAGTGCGTCGGCTGAATGTTTGACGAAAAATGCAAGAAATTCTGTTCCGGCCTCGATGGTCCGGGTGTGAAAAACACCAGCATCGGCAGAGTTGTTAAGCGTCAAGCAAGTATAGATTGACACCCATCTTTCTTCGATTCTGATTGCGGCACAGCTTAAGCACAACTGGTCGAAAGTGTTATTGAATGGAACAATCCGCTCTTTAAATTGCAGTATTGGGTCGCTACGCATAATCGGTAAATTATCGTTACTTTAAGTCGTAAAAATCGGTCATTATTGCTGCACAGCTTTGCGCGGCAGTGAAATATTCCTCAAGATGCTGCCGTAGTTCCGCATCGCTGACGTTTCTTAACCCTGCCTTTTCATATGCGACTTCTCCATTGATTATTCGCATCGTGTCTCGGGCCGCGATTAACAGCGCGGCAGCACGTTTGCACCTCCGATTAGCAGTACTGCGGCTAATACCAGTTGCTGCACTAATCTGTTTGGCATTAATCTATTCAATAGTTTCTCCGAACATAAGTCTAACCTTGTCCTGATCTGTGGTATTTAGGAGTTCAATTCTGAATTTGAAGCGAGTTCCCGTTCGACCAACACTTCGCTCCTCTTTCATGAGCCCAGTTGAGAGTGCAATCAAATCCTCTGAGATATACGTCCTTTTTAGTAAGGTGTTCTCCCGGATACGAAACCGGCCGGTTGCCAATAACCGGCCAAATCGTTTTCCAAATTTCGAAACCCGCTGCTGAGAGTTGGCTTTACAGGTGTGATCCAGCATGCATTGTCTCCTTTGTGGATACTTTCTTATCTCCAAGGGTGGCGTCAACTGAAAACAACTTGTTCCCATAAAATGGGCGCGGTCAATGTCAGTAGATCTAGAAATCACATTGGTTGGCGGGGTGCCCCAGGTTGCGCGAGTTTTTCTATTATCCCGAGACATTGCGTGCCCGGTGCCTTCACAATTTTCCAAAGGCGGAAATTAAACATTGTGTTGCCGTCTTTTAGCCGCGCTACACATTGTTGCGCGCCGGCCGAGGTGGTTTTTCGTTGACCATTGGGCGAATAAATGGTAAAGTTCGCTGTTCGGTTTGGGCTGAAGTGTGCCCTAGGCCATGATCTTTGACAACATAAGCTTCTAGCT
The DNA here is from genome assembly GCA_963831465.1 of Terriglobia bacterium. Lineage (GTDB taxonomy): Bacteria > Acidobacteriota > Terriglobia > Terriglobales > Acidobacteriaceae > Angelobacter. The sequence goes on from CAWHQH010000022.1 coordinate 137,994, forward strand.
GCTGACCACTAGCCGCTAGCCAAAAGGCGGGTACTTGCGCCCCTCTGCCGATTGGGATTGGGTTTGGGATTGGGTGACCCTTGGGTGACCCAAGGGTGGCCCAAGGGCCACCCAAGCGTGGCGCAAGGGAGGCCCAAGCGTCAAATTGAATAAGTGCTTTGTTTGCAATGAAAGTCGAAAAATAAGGGGTGGGGGCAAGATTGCCGGAATCGCCGCCATCGTCGGAATCGGAAAGGCAAACCTTACCGCTGATTACGCTGATGACACTGATCAAGTAGAGATCGCCGGGATCGCCGACATCGTGCGTGATCGCCGGAATCGCTTTCCATCAGGATGAATACGCGAACCTGCGTAAATTTTTTGGCGCAGTCAATGCCGGTGATAACCAGCCGCTGGTGTTGACCTCGGCAAAATCGGGGAATTAATTCAGGCCGGGGCTTTGGCTGACTTGGCGCGGATGCGGGCCAGCGAACTTAGCCCCCGCAGCACCGTGTTGAAGTAGTCGGGATTCCTGCTCACAAACTTCAAACGGGTGCCGCGGCCCAGATAGGATTCAGGATTAGACTCTTCGATTTCTTGCCAGAACCAGCGCTGCATGCGCTTCAGGTCAAAGGCATTTCCAGTGCGGGAGTAAATCGTCTGTGCCGGTCCAAGCGTGAACCAATCGTGCTTCACAAAAACTTTGTATTCGTGCTCCGGAGAAGCAGACGCAAAGATGTACCACTCATTAAAGATCTCAAACGGTATGGCGGAAATGTTGTCGCTTACTGGAAGATACAGGGACCGTCCGGAGGTACGCCATCCGCGCTGCAGTTCTTCTGAAGTTAGCTGAAGCGGATAGGAATCGGAAGAGGTGATTACCACATTCTTATTTGCGGCAACGGCAGGGCAAACCTGTAAAACGTCGTAAACTTCATGGGCAGCTGTCTCAAGCCACCTGTATTCTCCGTGGACGCCGTGAAACATTCACTACCTCTTCTTCAGTCAGGCACTAATAGCGCTGTCCTTGCTGTAATCTGCTTCCCAGACGCCTTCAAAGTCCACAAAGAAGCCGCGGATGGTCAGTTCGGGAATTTGTGCTTGCAGGAAATCCACTGCGCGATGCAGGTCCTGCCGGTGATGTTCCGCTTCGCGCGCAGTGTCATTTTCAAACGCCGCCAAGCCGCCGTAAGCGCCGCAATCGGAGTGTAACATCAGCAGCACCGTGTGCGTTCCATGCAACTGGATGGATTTACGAATCTGCTCCAGCACAAATTGCCGGTCTCTTTCCAGGTCGTCGCCAGCCAGGCATTTTGCGCCCCCGGCAACCATGATGGGATCAAAAAATTCCACGCCAATGCGTTTGGTTAGCTTGTGGAGCACCACGTCAAAACGATGGTCGAAGCACCAGACGATGGCTGCGTCGGCTTTATATCTTGCTCGTGGAGAGTCGAAATGAAATATCTTGCGAATAAGGCACCTCGCGTCGGGACATTATATAGTCGGATGCCCTCCCACTTTCTGTGAAAATAGGCCAAGCCCCTCCCTGCGGAGCAGCATTTTCCCCGCGGGGGCCAGCAGCAGGAATCGAGAATCTTACCCCGCAAATCAATGGACTGAATTCCTTCCAGCCGTATACTTCCTTTTAGCTCCCCGGAGAAACCATGAATCTTGATCGACGCTGGACCAAGCTCCCTATTGCCTGTCTTTTTCTTAGCTTAGCGCTTTCAGTAACCGCCGCCGCCTCCAGCATCACGTTAAAAATCACGCTCCCCGCCGCGCAGCAGCCGGTAACAGGAAGGCTGTTTGTGATTATCGCGCGGGCCAATGATCCGGAACCACGTCTCCAGGTGGGCTCATGGCGGTCGCGGACGGAGATGATTGCCGTAGATGTACAAAGCCTGCAACCCGGGCAGAGCGCCATGCTGGACGCACTGACGCTTGGCTTTCCTTTGAAATCGGTACGCGAGCTTCCCGCCGGGGACTACTACGTGCAGGCGCTGCTCAATGTTTATACCCGCTTCCAGCGGTCAGACGGCCACACCATTTGGGCGCATATGGACCAGTGGGAAGGGCAGCAGTTCAATAAGTCGCCTGGAAATCTATTTAGCGATGCCGGCCATTTCCATCTTGACCCCCTTACCGGGTACGAAATCAGGCTCAATCTCGACCACAAAATTCCCACGTCGCTTCCTCCGGGCGATACCCAGTACGTAAAGCACATCAAGATACAGAGCAAGCTCTTGACCCAGTTCTGGGGACAGCCCATTTATCTGGGCGCCACGGTGCTGCTGCCGGAAGGCTATGAAAACCATGCCACCGCTCATTATCCCGTGCTTTATGAGCAGGGACATTTCAGCCTGCGCGCACCGCTCGGCTTTTCTACGGAGCAATCCACGGCAGACCTGCCCCTGCGGGAAGGACGCATTTCCGGGCCGGACTTGTATCAGCGATGGACGTCAAAGGGCTTTCCGCGCATGATCGTGGTCACGCTCCAGCATCCGACGGTCTTCTTTGACGATTCTTACGCCGTGAACTCCGCCAATAACGGCCCGTATGGCGACGCCATCATGAACGAGCTAATTCCTTATGTGGAGGAGCATTTCCGCATCATTCGGCAGCCTTATGCGCGCGTGCTTTCCGGCGGGTCGACGGGCGGCTGGGAATCGCTGGCCTTGCAGGTTTATCATCCGGACTTCTTTGGCGGGACTTGGACCTTCTACCCTGATCCCGTGGATTTCAGCCGTTATGGAATCGTGGATATCTACAGCGACGTAAATGCGTTTCTGGCTCCGAACTATGATCCGCCGGTTCCTGAGCGGCCCATGTCCCGGACTGCGGAAGGGCAAACGGACGTGACCGTGCGGCAGATGAGCCAACTGGAAGAAGTGCTGGGCTCGCACGGACGATCGGCAGAACAATTTGAAGCCTGGGAAGCAGTTTATGGCCCCGTGGGAGTAGATGGCTATCCCAAACCGTTGTGGGACAAGACCACCGGCAAAATCGATCCCACTGTCGCGGCGTACATGCGCGAGCACGGCTACGATTTGAAGGATTACTTACAGAACAACTGGCCGACGATCGGCCCCAAGCTTGCCGGCAAGCTGCATCTCTATTGCGGAGACATGGACAATTTCTACTTGAACCTGGCGGTTTACCGGCTGGAAGATTTTCTCAAAGGTACCAACAATCCACCGTATGGCGGATCATTCAAGTATGGCCGCCCGATGAAGGGCCACGGCTGGACACCGCTGAACCAGGCTGAACTTCTGCGGGTGATCGCCAATCACATCACGCTCAATGCGCCCAAAGGAGCGGATGGGAGCTGGAAGTATTAAGAGTTGTCGGCGCAGATTGGCGCTTTGCACAAAAGCAAATCTCGCCACGGATGAACACGGATGACACGGATTTACAAATTCGAAGTGGTTCTATCTGAACTTTTTGGTCCGTGTAAGTCAGCGTTATCTGTGGTGAGGTTTGAGGTTTTTGAAAGGATTTGCAGTCTTTCTAGACTCCAATGTCCTCGTTCCACAGCTTTGGGTTCCTGCGAATGTATTCTTCCATCATGTGGATGCATTCTTCGTTCTGCACCACTTCGACCGCAACGCCTCGCGAGCGGAGAAGCTCTTCCTCTCCCATAAACGTCTTATTCTCGCCGATCACGACGCGCGGAATCCCATACAGCAGAATGGCCCCGGAGCACATGGCGCACGGCGAGAGAGTGGTATATAGAACGCATTGACGGTAGACGGCTGCGGACTGGCGGCCAGCGTTTTCCAGCGCGTCCATTTCTCCGTGCAGGATGCTGCTGCCTTTCTGTACACGGCGGTTATGGCCGCGCCCGATGATCTTATCGCCATGCACGATAACCGAGCCGATAGGAATGCCGCCTTCCGCAAGTCCCTGCCGGGCTTCTTCAATGGCGGCCTGAAGAAATTGGTCTCTGGAATCCATTCGCTAGTCCCTTACAACGGAAGAACCTTACCACTGATGAATACGGACGTCACTGATAAAGGGTTCAACTCTCTTCAGATCAGTGTTATCAGTGTTGATCAGTGGTAGAAGTTTTTTGCAAGAAAAAAAGCCTGGATCAACTTTCATCCAGGCGAAAATACAGCAAGAGAGAGAGATAACTGCAAAGACTAGGGGCTGGCGAAATCGAATTTGATAATTACAGTTGATTCTTCCGCGGCAGGCTCATACTTCCACTTGACCACGGCAGCTGTTACAGCCTGTACCAGCACGGGGTTTCCGCCTAAAACTTTTACATCCTTCACTCTGCCATCAGGCGTGACCAGCAGTTCAACGCGCGCGCTGCCGCTTATGTTGTTTCTTTTGGCTAACTCGGGATAAACAGGCTCAATCCGGTTTTTGACTTTGCGTGCTGTTGTTTGCGCAAAGGAAGAATGATTCGGGATTAAAGAAAACGCAGCCAGCAGCGCGACGAAAAAGGCCGAGCCGATCCGTCGGGGGCGTGCATGGCGCCGAAAGGGGGTGAAATTCACCGTCTACTCCTCAGTTGCCTGTAACGCGGCGTACCATGCTTTCCCGGCGCACAGGCGGGCCTTGAAGGGAATCTTAACGGCTCAGTTGCAGAACGAAAAGTCACGAAAGTAACTTGAAAGTCTAAAGATAGCGGCGCGTTTTGCCGGTTCAGGCTTACTGGTTCCCTGCCGAGGATCGTGTCGTAGCGCTTTCCTGAACGTCAACCTTGGCAGGGTGAGGCGTGCGGCCGCGCAACAGGAAGTATCCCGCGGCAGAAATCACGGCAAGAGCACCGGCGCAGGCGATAAAGACTGGCGTATGCCAAGCATTTGCGCTAGATATCCCGAAAGCAGAAGACCAACACCTGGGACACAGCAATTAATGACATGAAGGTGCTGCTCACGCGCCAAGCCTGCCGCAGGCATAGCCCGCTGGCGGCCAGCAACACCGCCGCCGGATTGATTCGCTGTTGAATTCGGATCACCTGTAATCAAATTTTTCCCATCGCCCTTTATCGACAGAGATAACAGCCCCGTGCCGCCAATGACAGACGCGTAGCGACGAGAAAATTCCACCGCCCTCTTTTTAGTTGCTCGCGGCTATCGACCTCGAACTGGCGGCAATCAGCTACCCGATGCTGCTCCCTGTTGCGCAAAGATCAGGTGATGTCCCACAGGATCTTTAATGCCGAATTCTTTTGACTGATAAAACGTCGTTCGCATCGGCATTATGATTTCGGCTCCTTTCACCGCCGCCTGCGCCGCGTCAATTTCAGCCACTTCGATATACAAAAAACTCGGGCCCTTGCGCACTTCCGCCCCCGTCGAGGCATTGTCTTTGTCCACGCTTGCAAAGCTCTGATACATCAGCTCCAATCCATTTTTCTCCAGCAACACGAAACCTATCTTGTCTCCCTCCGGCACTTCTACCGTCTTCTGAAAGCCCATTCTTTCAGTCCAGAATTGAATACAAGGCTCAATTTCCTCGGCAAAAAGGATCGGCGTGATTTTCCTTACCTCTGCAGATTTCATATTTTCTCCAAAATTGAAATGGCGACCTCCGTGACGACCAGTGGCACGATCAGCAACAACGGCATAAAAAGCTGGAATCGCGTCCAAATTTTTCCTCTTGCACCTCGATACTAATCTAATTTAGACTACATACGATAAGGCATTTGTAACATCGTGTCAACCAGGAGTTTTTATGCCAATTCAGCAACGTCGTTTAGAGGATCTAATCTCGGTAGGACCAGCCATGCTCCGCGATTTTGCGCTTCTTGGCATCCGCAGCGTAGAGCAGCTTGCTGGTCAAAATCCAACAAAGCTCTATCGGAAACTTTGCCGCGTCACGGGCCAGCGTGTCGATATATGCTGCCAGGACGTCTTCTCCGCTGCTGTAGCCCAGGCCCGCAATCGCTTCTTCCTGCAGAGCAATGCCAGTGGTGGTATTGGAGCCGCCAGCGAAAGGCCCAAGATGGCCGCAGCTAAAATGCCAGCTAAGAAGAGTGGGGGCAGTAAGCTTGGAGGAAGAAAATCCGGACTGACTGTGCCGGATCTTGTGCTGCTCAGCTTGCTGGCGGAACAGCCGATGCATGGGTATCAGGCGAACCTGGAATTGGAGCGCCGACAAGTGCAGGACTGGGCCGGCGTCTCCCGTCCGCAGGTTTATTACTCGCTGGAAAAGCTGGCGCGCCTTGGGCTAATCTCCGAAACAGGCGACCACGAACCAGCGCTCGGTCCGGAACGCCGAATCTTTTCTACCACCGCCAAGGGTAGAGCTGCCCTTGCTTCCGCTCTCGAACGTGAAGACTGGACCAACCAGCGCGACCGTCCGCCATTTCTCACATGGATGGCACTTTCATGGCAGGCTTCGTCGGCGACAGTCCTTAAACAGCTTCGTCGTCGGGAGCAATTCTTGGAAGCCGAGCTCGACCGCGAACAGACGACACTGCGTGCCGTAGAAATTGAAGTAGGCCATTCATTCCATGAAGCCGTCTGGATGATCAAACTTGTCATTGAGCAATTTCGCGCCGAGCTGCACTGGCTGCGCCAGGTGTCCGCCGAGCTTCACCGACGGTCGGCAGCAAAGATTCCACGCACGCGAACACAGACGAACCCACCAGCATATTCTTAAACTTGCAACTCCTTCATTGGTTTTGACCGGCAAAGGAGACGTCAGCCAGCCCCACACTTGAAGGAATCCGCATCTATTAGAAAAACCTAATGTAACTGGACGTGCATCTCCGTCTTGTCTGTTCCATATCCATAAACCAGTCATACCCGGCGACGTAATTGAAAAAACTTGCAACACTTGAAGAATGCAAGTGCTAAATCATTATTTGCTATAAAGCCCTCGCGAATTCTGGGTACGCATTTCTTTGCAGTTTTTCGGTTTTCGTAACAAACAGTCAATTTAAAAAAAAGCGCTTTTTTTGTCTCTAGGATGCTCCCACCCAAAATTTCTATTCCAGTTCTTTCGAAAATCACCTACTAGTGGAGGTAAGCACGAATGAAACCCCGACTACAACGTTGTACTATCCTGCTGATGTTCCTGTTGTTCACTGCTCCCTTTGTACACGGCTTTTGTCCCAAAAATGGGGACTGGATCTGTTTAAAAGGTGGTGTGGGACAAACCCATGAATCCATCACTAGAAATGCAGTAACCGCTATCGACAAGGACGTGTTCGGCAAAGACAAGCTAACAGCGTCGATGGAAAAAGCACTGCAGCAAATGATCGACAACAACGCAGCTGTGGACGAAAACCAGCACATTGCCTCGCTGCATGTGGACGGGGAGTCCTTCGATGAGGTGCAAACGCGGCTCTCCAACGCTAAACAAACGCTGGAACAAGCCATTGGCCGCGACGATGCCGAACTCGCGCGCTCAATCCTAGGCATATCCATGCATACCATCCAGGATTTTTACTCCCACAGCAATTGGGCAGAACTAGGCAATGGCAGTCCTAACCCGTCCCTTGGCCGCGGCGGCCCAATTGCTTTCGCGGGACCATCTGATTCCACCTGCTTCGATTGCCTCCCTAGTCTCCCTCCTGCAATTTGCCTGGATTGCTCGATTAATCTTAAGACCAGCCAACTCACCAGCGGCTACTATAGCGGCGAGGACCACAAGAAGCCCTTCCTTGGCTTGCTTTCAGGAAAATGCAGTCACGGCGGGTTGTCCGACAACAGCACCTTCATTCCTCCGAATGGAGGCATCAACAAAGACACAATCCTTTGCATCGCTTCGCCCCACTTCTTTCTCCATTCCACGGCTGCGGGCCTTGCTGTTGAGGCCACGAAGCAATTCATTTTGGATATCAAGGGCGACATTACCGCCAAGCAATTTCGAGAGCTGATGGGAGTAGGCCCCACTTTGGCAATGGCCATTGATGACACGGGAAGCATGGGGGATATAATCGGCCAAGTCCAGGCCCAGGCTGCGCAAATCGTCGATTCCCGCGTGGGTACCGACGATGAAGCCAGTAATTACGTATTGGTCCCAATTAACGATCCCGTCGATGGTCCGGTACTGCAGGCTGATAATCCAGATGATTTCAAAGCTGACATTTTCTCGTTATTTGCCAGCGGTGGTGACGATTGTCCGGAGTTGCAGAATGGTGGAACATTCCAGGCGGTTGATGCGTCGGAAGAAGGCGGCGACGTCTTCATGTTTACCGATGCCGATTCCAAGGACGGCGATTTGGCGGATGCGGTTGCAAACCTTGCCGCCACTAAAAATATCCAAGTCTATCCAATGGTGTTTGGAAATTGCAGCGGTTTCTCGGCCATATTGGGATCTTCCTTAATTGGCAGCGCCGCTTTCACGCCGGATCCAAGCTATGCAAAATGGGCCCAGGTCTCGGGTGGACAACTGTTCGCTTTGCAGCGCTTTGAAGCCGGAAACGTCTCCCGGCTGGCGGCGGCTGTGGTGCATGCCAATGCAGCGCAGCTACTGTCAACAGAAGATACCTTGGCCGGAACCGCAAAGACTTATTCCATTCCCGTTGATTCCACCCTGTCCGAGATCACATTTTCCGTGAGCGGTGCGACTGACGTCTCCGTGATCCGGCCCGACGGGAGCATCGTTCTGGTTACCGATCCGGACCTGACTTTCATTGGTTTATCCAGCGGTGCGGTCTATACCATCACTGCTCCGGCAGTAGGAAATTGGGCAGTCGCGATCAATGGCAACGGTCTATTTTCCACAAACATCTCGGGCGTAAGCACATTTGCCATTCGGTCGGCACATTTTGTGGAAGTCCGCGGGAGAACAGACCACCTTGGGCTGTTCAACATTCCTGGGTTCCCGGTTTTCGGTGTCGATAACAACTTGCGCATCGATCTGAGTGATGCGCCCGCCACCGCTAATTTCGATCTGCGGAGCAAAGCGGGAAATGTGCTCCAGACATTTACCGCCACCCAGGACACCAATGCGCCCCAGACATTCTTTGGCGCCGTTACCATCCCTAGTGGCGCCTTTCTTGTGTACGTTACAGGAACGAATGCGGCGGGAGAAAATTATCAGAGAGTCCTCTCCGCAATGTTCAAGCCTCAAACGGTAAAGCTGGTACCGCCGCCTGGCGAAAACATCCCGCCTGGCAAGACTAGCTTCTATACCTTTGCCATCCAAAACTCCGGTGCTGGCGATACGTTCACCATTGCAGCCAAAGACAATCGCAGCTTCTTCAGCGGACTCAGCACCAGTTCTCTGAACGTTCCCGCCAATGGAACGGCAACGTTCAAATTAGCGCTGACAGTCCCTTTCGGCACGCCATTGGCTACGGTGGATACCCTGACCGTGACCATAAGCGGCATTGCCTCGGGAGGATCCAACTTTGCAGTGGTTCAGAGCACCGTGGAAAATGTAAATGCTCAGCCGCCGGATTGCAGTCTGGCATTGCCCAGCGTAACAACTCTGTGGCCACCCAATAAGAGCTTTGTGCCGGTCTCAGTATTGGGCGTCACCGATCCCCAAACGCAAAACGTCACCATCAACATCGATCGGGTTCTTCAGGACGAACCTCTCAATGGCGTAGGACAAGGGAACGTATGCCCTGCGGCTTCCGGAATCAACACATCTGTTGCTCAGCTGTTGTCTGACCGGAGCGGCACAGGAGATGGAAGGGTCTACCATGTCCAATTCACGGCTACGAATGATTCGGGATTGAGTTGCCAGAGCGAAGTCAAGGTAGCAGTTCCGCACGATCAGGACAAAACAGCAGTGGATGGGGGTACGGCCTTCGACTCCACTGCATGTACACCACAATGATAAGCCTGACAAGAGCAGGCCGGGGTAGCCCAGGGGTACTCCGGCCTGTTCTTTAGTCTAAAATAGCGCCATTTAAGATAGGTTCTGCTGCTCGTGAAAGCTCTTGCCCCCAAGAGCGATTTTTTGATTGGAGAAACACATGCGCAAAGGACAAATCGCAATTTTCGCAATAGTTACCTTTGTTCTCGCTGTACTGTTGTTCTCAATCGTCATGCCCATCTTCAATCGCGTCAAAAATGACGACATGTCCAAGGCATATTCTTTCCTATTCATCCCCTTCGGCCTACAACTTGTCTGGTTCGGGGCAGGGGCCGTTTATTCTGCCCGTAGCAAGCACCGCGAAATGGTTTTCGGCATTCTATGGGGCTTTGCCCTGGAGTTTGCCGCTTTGGTTGTATTGATCCTTTTTTCAGCTTCCGCGCACTATTGAAGGCCTCATTTAAGCCAACAAAACTTCCGGTATGCAAGGTTGTTGTGAAGCGCAATGGGCTGCGAACCATACCACCTGAATTGCAATCCCTTTCACGCTATACTGCACCAGAGGTTCGCAATTTCATCATGCTCAAGCTGCCAATCGTAATCATACTAAGCTTGTTCCTGGGGTCTTCTGGGCAGGCCCCGCTCGATGAGCGCGGGATGCAGATCCGCGGGGCGATGGAGTTTTTGGCCAGTGACGCCATGCAAGGCCGCGGCAGCGGGACACGAGATGAATTGGTGGCCGCCGTCTATCTGGCATCCAAGTTGCGCGAGATCGGCGTTGAGCCTGCGGACGGCCGCTATATCCAGGACGTCATCACTCAGCGCGTAGTGCGCGGCGAAACCATTCCCTGGCACACGCGCAACGTAATCGGCTGGCTTCCGGGACGCGGACCCAAATTGCGAAAGCAGGTCATCTTGCTGACCGCACACTTCGATCATCTTGGCATTGGGCCGGATGTGGACGGAGACAACATTTATAACGGCGCCGACGACGACGCGTCAGGGTGCGTGGCCATTCTGCAACTGGCGCGGACGCTTGCTGCAAGTCGTCCCAAACGCAGCGTAATGTTTGTCTTCTTCGGCAGTGAAGAAACACTTGGCCAGGGCGCGGACTATTTCCTCGCCCACCCTCCAATGCCGTTAGCCGACGTGGTCGCCAATCTGGAGTTCGAAATGATCGGTCGCACCGATCCTGCAGTTAAACCAGACGAACTTTGGCTCACAGGTTTCGATCGTAGCAATCTGGGGCCGGCACTGGCGAAACACGGGGCCAAACTGGTCCCTGATCCCCATCCGGAAAAGCATTTTTTTCAGCGTTCTGATAACTATGCCCTCGCGAAAAAGGGCATTGTAGCCCATACTGTTTCCAGCTTTGGCCTACACTCTGACTACCATCGCCCCAGTGATGACGTCGCTCATATCGACTTCAACCACATGGAAAGTGCAATCCACTCCATGCTTGGTCCGGTGAAGTGGCTGGCGGATTCAGAATTCAAGCCGGAGTGGGTGGAAGGGAAAAAGCCTTAAAAAAATTGGTGTGGAGTTATTTAGTAACCCATCGTCCTTCCATTCCTTGGAAATTATCCGATTACCAAATTACTCAATTATCAAATTATCAGTTTGGCTTCTCTCTCTTCTTCCCGCGCAGAATGCGCTCATCGATGGGTTTTCGTCCTTTGAAGCCTTCTTCCATGCCGTGCCAGAACTCGATTTTCTCTTCGCCATACTTCCAGCACAGCAGGACAATCTCATCGTCCACGGCACAGGGGAAATCCAGCAGGCCAATATCGAGGTCTTTTACCTGTACGCCAATAGCGTCAATTTCCGCCAGCGTGTCTTTGATGTCCTGAAAGGCCTTGTCGCGCTCAGCTCGCCGCCGCGCTACTGCCGGAACATCCACAAAAAGGCCGCCGCTCAGCAAAATGCGGTGCTTCAGGTCCTGCAGTTCTTTTTCCACGGCTTCAATCACGGCTTTGTCGTCCATGGCACGCCTAATCAATGATCGCAAAACCGGCACAAGCGCCTGCGCTTCTTGCAGCGTGAAAGTTTTTTGCTTTGCCATAATTATCTTGCTTGAATTTCGTTCAGCGAATTTCCAGCATCCTGTCCAGAGCCATGCGTGACCAGTATTTTACTTCGTCCGGCACCTGGATGCGATTCACCACGTTGTCTTCCGTCAGGTTTTCCAGCGCCCAGCACAGGTGCTGCGGCGATATACGGAACATGGTGGTGCAAAGGCACCCGGATTCATCCAGCGTAATCACCATTTTACCTTCGTCGGCAAATTCCTTGCCCATGCGATTCACCAAGTGTATCTCTGTGCCCACGGCAAACTCGCTGCCCTCCGGCGCTTCCGCAATCATCTTGATCAAGCTTTCTGTAGAGCCTATTCCATCAGCCTTCTGGCAAACTTCCCAGCGGCATTCTGGATGAACGATCACCTTTATGCCCGGATGCAGCGCCCGTACGCGATCAACGTGCTCTGGAAGAAACCGTTGATGAACAGAACAATGTCCCTTCCACAAAATCACCTTTGCGTTGCGCAACCGAATCGGATCGACTCCTCCGCCAATGATGAACGGGTCCCACACCACGCATTGGTCCAGCGGAATGCCCATGGCAAAGGCCGTGTTGCGACCAAGATGTTGGTCAGGCAAAAAAAGTATTTTATCGTTGCGCTCAAATCCCCACTTGAACGCTGCCGGCGCATTGGACGACGTGCACACCAACCCGCCGCGCTCACCGCAAAAAGCTTTGATGGCCGCAGTGGAATTCATATACGTCAGCGGCGTGATGCCATGCCCCATTTCGTCGGTCAGACCGAGAGAAACCACTTGTTCCCAGCAGCTTTCAACCTGGCCAATCTCAGCCATGTCTGCCATGGAACAGCCTGCGTTGGGGTCGGGCAGAATCACTTGCTGCCCTGCGTGCGCCAGCACGTCTGCGCTTTCCGCCATGAAATGCACACCGCAAAAAACAATATATTCGGCGCTGGTGCGGGCAGCTTCCTGCGCCAGTTTGTAGGAATCACCGCGAAAATCGGCAAAACGAATCACTTCATCGCGCTGGTAGTGGTGGCCCAGAATCACCGCGCGTGAACCAAGCTCGCGCCTGGCTGCGGTAATGCGCGCATCCATTGTGTAGTCTGGGAGTACAAGGTAATTATCGAGCGAGCAACTGACGCCTCGCTCTTCCAAAGGAGCAATCGTAGTCGACATTTATCCGCCTTCAGTCCCGCGATTTATCGCCGCGGAACGGAGATGTTGAAAGCATCCACAGGCTCCAGCAGGTCCACTGCGCCGTTGGCTGGGGCGAAGCGGTTTTACCGCGAAGCCCTCGAATAAACGGTACCCGACCTGCGGGGTTGTTGAAGCCCACAGTCTTACTAACTCTTTTGATGACGTTCAGCCCAACTTCGACTCGAGAATTATCCCCACACAATCGGCTGAAAAGTCACCGTTTATTGTGCCATTTAAGCCGCTGCCAACGCAAATACGCGGGAATTTAGCCAGACGAGTCGTTTAAGCAATCCTCGTCAATCCCCATAAACTCGTTCGCTCTGTTACCCTGAATGCGTCTATGCGCTTTCAAAAAATCCTGCTTCTATTCGTCGTAATAGCAGTTTCTGCCTTCGCCCAAAACCCCAAACCGCTTACTGATCGGCTCGCCGCACAGAATGCTCTCTTTGAAGAGCAGTATGAATCCGATCTTCGCAACTCGCCAGAACGCGCTACTGCCTTCGGTGACTATCGCTACAATGACAAGCTCACCGACCATTCACTTGCGGCCATTGCCCAACGGCACAAGACTGACGAAGATTTTGTAAAACGCCTTCAATCTATCTCGACGGCTGGATTCTCTGATCAGGACACGCTCTCTCACGATCTTCTAGTTCGCGTGCTCCAACAGCGCATTGCCGACTACGACCTCAAAGAGTACGAGATGACACTCAACCAGGTAGGCGGCATCCATACCGGCCTGGCGGACCTTCCGCTTTCCATGCCTTTCGACTCTGTCAAACATTACGAAGACTACATTGCGCGCCTGCACCAAGTGCCGCGCGTCTTCACCCAGACCACGGAAGTGCTTCGCGCCGGCATGAAAGACAAACTCATGCCTGTACGTTTTCTTCTTGAGAAGATCCCCGCGCAGTGCCAGGCTATTATCGATGCAGATCCATTTTTGCTTCCGACAAAGAAATATCCGTCAAGCATCTCCGCTGAAGACCAGAAGCGCTTGACGCAGCAGATAACGGATGCCGTTAACACTGACGTGATTCCTGCCTACAAGAGTTTCGCGGCATTCGTCAGCAAGGAATATGCACCTCATGGCCGCACGGCACTTGCGATCACTTCGCTGCCCGACGGCCAAAAGCGCTATCAGAATGACATTTATGGCCGCACCACCACGCACATGACTGCGGATGATATACACCAGCTAGGTCTTCGCGAGATTGGCCGCATCCAGGCCGAAATGACCGCAATCGCCAAAAAAGAAGGCTTCGCGGACTTGGCTGCTTTCCGGGCCTCGCTCAAGACCAATCCGAAATACATTCCCACCTCCGCCGAACAAATTCTTGACGATTTCCGCCATTACATTGCGCAGATGGAACCGAAGCTTCCAGGGCTTTTCAATCTGTTGCCCAAATCGCCGGTCACGGTGGAAGCCATACCTGCATTCCAGGCGGCAGCAGCAACCCACTATGTCACCGGAACTCCTGACGGCAAGCGCCCAGGCCGCGTGGTTGTGGCCACATCCAATTTTGCGGACCGCTCTCTCATCAATGATGAAGCCATTGCCTACCATGAAGGTGTCCCAGGACATCACATGCAACTCTCCGTGCAGCAGCAGCTCACTGGATTGCCTAAGTTCCGCCTCCACAGTCTTGGCTTTAACGCTTATGTGGAAGGCTGGGCGCTCTACGCGGAACAGCTCGGCAAAGAAGTCGGCTTTTATCAGGATCCCGTCTCAGACTACGGCCGCCTTTCCTCTGAACTTTTTCGCGCCGTGCGTCTGGTGGTCGATACCGGAATCCATTCCAAGGGATGGACGCGCGACCAGGTCGTGGATTTCATGCGCAAGTCCGGCGCTGTAGATGAGCCAACGATCCAGTCAGAGACAGACCGCTACATCGCCTGGCCGGCGCAGGCGCTCAGCTACAAACTGGGGCAGCTCAAATTTCGTGAATTGCGTGACCGGGCACAAAAGGCCTTGGGGCCGAAATTCGATATCCGCAGCTTCCACGATGAAATGCTGAATGGTGGGACTTTGCCGCTCGATCTGCTCGACGCGCGTACGGATAGATGGATCGCAGAACAAAAGTCAAAGTAAGCGATTTCTGGAGTTGATGGCGGCCGGATCAGCTAGACCGGCCGCTGCGAAATGAAGAATCAGCTTGTGATTGTCAGCCTTTTCACAATCTCTTCCGCCACCGCATCTGCTCTTGCGGCGATCTGCTGCGGCGTCTGGTCTTGAATTGGATGTTGCACGTAAACGGCATCAAAGCCCACGCGTCCCAACGCACTGGCCTGCACCCGCGCCGGAGCAGTGAACTCATTTGTAGCAATAGGTACGGCGGGAATTCCCAGATTTTCTAAGCCGATTGTGTCGTGCAAACTGCACGTTGTACACGATCCTCAATCCGCCAGCCCTTCCACCACCGCGTCCATTCCGCGCAGTTGCTCGATGATCTGCGGCGGCGCGTTCTTGGAGAATGTCGGTTTGCGCGTGCGCAAAATCTCTCCCACTCCATACTTTGTGCGGAGGATCTGGTCCAGCCTGTCAAGAAAAAAGCTCCCGCCCGGCTTGCTGATGTCGAGCAGCCCGATCTTTTTGCCGTGCAAGCTGGCCAGCCGCGCCGGTGGCGTGGCCGCTTTTGGCACGCTCTCATTTCCTGGATGAACAATCGTTACTGGCATGCATTCCTCCTATTCGTCCGGAATCGGATACGTCACCATCTGGCTGCCCGCCGGCCCGGTTGACCAGCTGCCGATCACAGCCGAAAACTTGCCTGCCGTTCCTCCGGCGACAAAGATGCTGATCGCCTCTGGCGAGCGGAACTTCTGGTAGCACTTCTCTCCGCGTATGGTGACCTCTTTGTAGTTCGCTGCAAGTTGTGTACCTTCCGCTCGCTCCGTCGGTGGATAATGCCGCACCGGGACGCCCGTGTTCTCAAACAGGAACTGCCGCGCCTGCTCCTTGGTAAAGCCATCGCGATGAATGGTCTTCACATGCTCAGGGCAAAGAATCACAATCGCTTCCGGCATCAGGCACATGCGATAGCTCCACACGGTCGCAAGCGCGAACGAAATCGTCTCCAGTACGGTCTTTCCCGCGGGGGCGGTATGCTCGCTCACACCACGCGGCGGCTCTGCTGCAAACAGTGATACCGCGCTCTGCTCCCGCTTTAGTCCACGCGTCACATGGAACGGCTCCCATGGATTTTCTTCTTCATTTTCGGCGATGCAGGAAGAAAATTTGCCGGGATTCCCCAAGGCTGACATGTCTATCCCGTCCGGCCTTCCGCCGCCGATATCCAGCAAGATCAATTGAAGCGCCCGGCCCAGCGAGCTATTGGCCCGTGCAACGTTGGAAAAAACGTTCTGCTTTGACCAGAAACCCAGCTCCTGCCGCACCGGCCCATTGATCATTACCAGCGGGGCGGCAAAGTGCGTGGTCGCCTGCACTCCGTGGAGGTTAAAGCGTTCGTCGCACGCGGCCCGTAGCAGCGGCAGCAGCACGCGCATCATTTCAGGCGCACAACCGGCCATCACGGCATTCGCAGCAATTTTTTCTACCGTCGCTTCACCATAGAAGGGTGGTACGCGCGCAATGATTGTCTCCGGCACCAGCCCGCAGGCTTTCACCATCGCCTCAACCTTTTCGACAGTCGGGGGAATCACCGGTAGCGCGTCACCAAATTGCTTGCGGCAATACTCAAAAGGATCCTCCTCGTCACGCAGCGTAATGCGCGTGGCGGGATCGCCGGTTCGGCGCAGAATCTTCCCACCGACTTCCGCAGCTCCGCCGTCGACTTCCGGCTCGATGTGCCGTGAACTGCACCCCGGCTTCCAGTTGGGCGCGCCATCGTCCAGCGGAGCAATCGGCGGATGCCCCAGCGACCCCGCCAGCTCATTCAATCCCTGTTTGTCGAAGCCCACCAGCGTTTGCTGCACCTGGCCACCTTCATCGAGCAGATAGAACGTCGGGACATTGTGCGGATCGTAGGCACGTGAAATCTTCAGCCCTGAATCCAGTTCAACCGGAAACGAAATCTTTAATTGGCGGACAAACTCTCGGGTTGAGCGTTCATCATCCTGCGAAAGCCCGATCACCTGAACGGAATCCTGAGCGAGCGAGTTCAAATAGGGAAGAGCAAGCTGGCAGGTAGGACAGTCGGTTTCAAAGATGACCAGCAAAGCCTTGTTGCCGGATTGCAGTCCCGGAATAGGCGGCGCATTCTGCACTCGGAGCATGAAACAACGATAGAAGGCGCGCCGGGTTAGGGCAAGTCAGGCCGACAAAAAGCGTCATCTTTGTGTATGCTATGTGGCATGGAAAAGAAGCCTCCACTCGACAATTCAAAGAACCGATTTGAAGAAGTAATCCGCCAATCCAAGGAACGCCGTGCTGAGTTGAATAACAAGGCCAAGAAGAAGCAGATGGAAGACATTGAGCTTCCGCCTCGCGATGAAGAGATTGTTGTGGACTCAAAGGAAGATGACGAACCTGCGATTTAGCTCTATCGCATTATCTGTTGGTAATCGGATCTGGCGCAGACATTCAAGCCGCGCCTTTTCAAGGAGTCCCGCCTAGTACTTCGGCATCTTGGGATCAATTCGGTCCGACCAAGCCAGGATGCCGCCCGCCAGGTTCTTCACCTTGGTAAATCCCGCGTGTTGCAGGAAGCCGACGGCCCGTGCGCTGCGGGCGCCAGAACGGCAATGCACCACCATCTCTTTGCTGGGATCCAGTTCATGCACGCGCCGGGGAAGATCGTTTAGTGGAATCAAAACACCGTTGAGGTTGCAGATCTGGTATTCATGCGGCTCGCGCACGTCCAGCAGGACAAAGTCTTCCTTCGCGTCAAGACGCTGCTTCAGTTCCTCCACGCTAATTTCAGGTACGCCGTTGCTCACTGGTTTCTCTTGACCCCGCAGTCCGCAGAACTCTTCGTAATCAATGAGTTTAGTCACAGTGGGATTAGTTCCGCAAACCACGCAATCAGGATTTTTGCGCAGCTTGAGCTCGCGAAACTTCATGCCCATGGCGTCCACCAGCAGCAGACGTCCAATAAGCGGCTGGCCCGCGCCCAGGATCAGCTTGATGGCTTCCGTCGCCTGAATCAGGCCCACCAAGCCAGGCAGGATGCCAAGCACCCCGCCTTCCGCGCAGGAAGGAACCAAGCCGGGCGGCGGCGGCTCAGGATACAGGCAGCGATAGCACGGCCCATCCTTGGTTGCGAAAACGCTGGCTTGACCTTCAAACCGGAAGATCGAGCCATATACATTCGGCTTGCCGGTAAACACGCAGGCGTCATTGACTAGAAATCGGGTTGGGAAATTGTCTGTTCCGTCCACAATGATGTCAAAGTCAGAAAAGATCTCCAGCGCGTTCTGGCTGGTAAGTTTGGTCTCAAAGGTCTTCACATTGACGTAAGGATTGATGGCCGCGATCTTCTCTTTCGCCGATTCCAACTTAGGCCGGCCCACATCGCTGGTGAAATGAATTACTTGGCGTTGCAGGTTTGTGAAATCAACCACGTCAAAGTCAACCAGCCCGAGCGTACCCACGCCGGCGGCAGAAAGGTAGAGCGCCAGAGGCGATCCCAGGCCTCCTGTCCCAATGCAGAGCACACGCGCGGCTTTGAGCTTCTGCTGGCCTTCCATCCCAACTTCCGGCATGATCAAGTGCCGGGAATAGCGCAGGACCTCTTCATTACTCAATTCGGGTGGTTCGTGTAGGGAAATTGTGGTGGCCATGGAAAATTCCTTTCCGAAAGAAGAAAACAGCTATTGAATCGACCAGGATTTCGGGAAATTAGGGGCGGGAAGCCCGCATAAGACATCGCGCCAAGTCAGGCATTCGACGTTGCGGCAATAATGCGTAGAGGACCATCAACTTATTATATGTCACGTGGCATAGACCGGCGAGCGATGATTGGCCACAATCTCAATGCTTTCACCCTGAAAAACCTTTTTGTCTTCCGATCCCAGCAGCACAAACGAAGCCGTGGAAGTCGGCGTTCCTTGCTCCACGCTGGTAATGACGTAAGAGCAATCAAACCAGTGGGCTTCCGCGAGGTCCGTGGAGGAGTAATTCGGTGAATGGTCGGGATGGGAATGATAGAACCCGATTATGTTCTCACCCCGGCTACGCGCCAGCTTCAGCGCGCCAATTACCTGTTCCGGATTGATGCTGTAGCGGTCCGCCGGCGAATCCACTCGCATGTTTTCGCAGGTAAGGGTCAGGGTTACTAAGCGGTGCCCTTCCACCACATTGCCAAGCAGAATGCCACAGCATTCACGGGGATAGCTGCGCTTGGCTTCCCAACGGATCAGATCGTAGTCTGCCTTGCTGATTTTCAACATCGCGGACTTCTCCTGGGAAGTGGCGGCTTCACCAGTTATCCGGCCAGGGACGATCAAAAATCTTGCATTCACGTGCAGACGAAGGGGCACCATGTTAGATGATCCAGAATGGAATTGCATCACCTTTTGCACCATTTTTTGTCAGTTTTCTGGCTGGATCGCGGAATTCTGCACCGCCATCTGTGCAAGTTAGCCCGTTATATTAAATTCTTCTAACTACAGCCGACCCGTACCGGGAATTTCTTGCCCAAAAATTGCCTCTCTTGTTGACATTCGACAAGGAGATTCGTCTACACTATTGTCGACGTTCGAGGGGAGATGGATGGGAAACCAGATTGAGCTATTGCAAGGGACTTTGGACCTCCTGATCCTCAAGACACTCGCACTGGAGCCCATGCATGGCTGGGGAATCGCCCAGCGCATCCAGCAGATTTCACAGGACGTCTTGCAGGTGGGCCAAGGGTCGCTTTACCCCGCGCTACACCGCTTGGAGCAGCGTGGCTGGATCGGCTCAGAGTGGAGCACATCTGATAATAACCGCCGGGCGAAGTTTTACTCCCTGACCCGTGCCGGCAAGAATCAACTGGAAAAAGAACTGGGCGAATGGGAACGGCTCTCCGCTGCTATTGCACTGGTTTTGCAGCAAAGCTAGAAGGATCGCCATGGCTATCAGAAAATTGCGTGACATCTTCAAAGGTCGTAAACAGCAGGAAAGTGACGTGAATGACGAATTGGGTTTTCATCTGGAGCGCCAGATTGAATCGAATATTGCCGCAGGTATGTCGCCTGATGAAGCTCGCCGCCGGGCGCTGGTGGACTTTGGGGGCGTTCAACAGACACGCGAATCGCTGCGGGAAGTCCATCACGGACGTTTCTTTGAATCGCTGGCGCAGGACTCGCGTTATGCCTGGCGCATGCTGCGTAAATCGCCCGCCTTTACCATCATTGCAGTAGTCACGCTGGCGCTGGGGATCGGCGCCAATACGGCGATCTTCAGCTTGATTGATGCGGTGATCTTCCGTTCCCTGCCGATCGAGAACCCGCAGAGCCTGCTCGTCTTTCAGTGGGAGTCGCACAAAGGCCCGGGGAGTATGAGCTATCGCAATTTTGGTGAATGCGACGAGTCCCGCGATGGTACGACTGCTCGCGGCTGCTCGTTGTCATTGCCGTTCTTCAAGCAGGCGGCGCAAACCGGCCTCTTCTCCCACCTGGCGGCATACACCGCGGTAGGGCAGGTCAGTATGAGCGGAAATGGTCCGGCGCGAATGGTGAAAGGCGAGTTCGTGACGGGAGACTACTTCCAGACACTCGGCCTGCGCTCTCGTTTTGGCCGGCTCATCAACGCGGGTGACGACAACGCAAGCGCCCAAGCGGCCGCAGTGCTGGACCACAGCTTTTGGCAGACTGAGTTTGGCGGTTCGGAGTCAGTGATAGGAAAAACGATCCGGTTGAATGGAATACCGTTCACAATCATCGGCGTCACAGAGCCAAAGTTTGATGCTTTGACCTTGTCCAATAAATATGACGTGATCGTCCCCATGGCGCAACGCCCCGTGGTGGTTCCTAACTGGAAGCCCAGAGATGATGAGGCGGACCACTGGTGGCTGGTCACGATTGGACGCCTGAAATCTGGCGTTGCTTTGAGCCGGGCCGAAGTCGGCGTCAGTCTGTTGTTGCGCAACTCCGTAAATTCTGCGGGCAAGCCTCTTTTCAAACCAGACAGTGATCCTCGAATCAGACTTGCCCAAGCCAGCCAGGTCCTGGGAGGCAGCCAGAAAAAAACTCTACAGCCACTTTACGTGTTGATGCTCTGCGTTGGAGCGGTGCTTCTGATCGCCTGCGCCAATATCGCCGGCCTACTGCTGGCCCGCTCGGCCTCGCGGCAACGCGAAATTGCCGTGCGCCTTGCGCTGGGCGCGAAGCGAAGCAGGATCATCCTGCAAGTGCTGACAGAAAGCGTAATGCTTGCCTTTGCGGGAGGGGGCCTCGGCATTCTCATCGCAGTTTGGGGTGCACGGGCGCTGATGGCCATGGTTTCCGCGGGATCTGTGAGCCCGCCGATCTTCGCGCCGCAACTAGACTGGCGTGTGCTGGGGTTCACTGGCGGGGTCTCGCTGCTCACGGGGATCCTTTTTGGACTTGCTCCCGCGCTCCGTGGCTCAGACGTGAATCTCACCTCTTCGCTTAAGACCGTAGCCGGCAGCGGCACAGCAGTTTTTGAGGGTAAGCAACGCCGGTTCTCCGCAGGTGGAATGCTTGTCGCGGTGCAGATGGCGTTGGCGATTGTGGTGCTGGTGGTTGCGGGCCTGCTGGTACGAACGCTCAACAACTTGAAAAGCTTGAATCCCGGCTTTGATACTCAGAATGTACTGCTCTTCGGCATTGATCCAAGCCTGGCAGGCTATAAGGGCCAGCAGATCGACAATTTGTTTTTCGAATTGCAAGAGAAATTCTCCGCGATCCCGGGCGTGACATCTGCCACTTACGCGTGGTATCCATTTCTTTCTGGCGGTCTCTGGAATACGAGCTTCCACCGGCCGGGAACTCCTCCGCCTACCAAGCAGGAGATGGAATCAGGCGCAGCGGAGAAGAACCAGGTTGAGTCCGACGTTTATCCCATCGGTCCCAAATTCTTTTCAACGTGGGGTATCCCGCTTCAATCAGGACGTGATTTCACTCCGTCGGATTACGCTGTAGCCGCGAGCAATGACGGAGACAAACCTAGCTCAAATCCTACGCCAGTGATCGTGAACCAGGAGTTTGCGCACAAGTACTTCCCAGGGAAAAATCCCCTTGGACAAATCTTCGGGGAGCAGGAGCCAACCGGGATCGGCGACGCGAAAGCCCCAGGTTATTCGATCGTGGGCGTGGTGGCCAATTCCAAATACAACAGCTTGCGCCGGGAAATCACGCCTTGTTTTTATCAACCGAATGTGGGCGGAGAAGCGTTTTTTGATCTGCGGACAGGCACCGACCCGCTCTCACTTGTACCCACAGTTAAGAACATCGTGGACAAGCAGAGCCATGATCTGGCTGTCTTCCGCATTTCCACCGAAACAGAAGCAATTGACCGGCAGGTATTCACGGAGAAAATGACGGCACGGCTCTCCAGTTTGTTTGGGCTCCTGGCCTTGCTGCTGGCGTGTCTTGGGCTTTATGGCCTTCTTTCCTACGAGGTAACGCGGCGCACGCGTGAGATTGGCATCCGCATGGCCGTAGGAGCGCAGTCGCACAACGTGGTTGGCCTTGTGCTCAACAAGGCCGTTGTACTTATCGCTGCTGGCGCTGCTGTGGGCATTGCTGTGGCGCTGGGTGTCACGCGCTTTCTCAGCAGCTTCCTTTACGGCGTTAAAGCCGGAGATCCCATTACGCTGTTGGCTGTGGCAGCTCTGCTGGCGGTGGTTGCGCTGGCGGCCTGCTATATCCCAGCGCGGCGAGCCACCAAGGTGGATCCTCTGGTGGCGTTGCGCTACGAATAGGCGAAGAACATAAAGTCATCTGGCGGCTTGGATTCCGTGCTTGTATGATTGCGCTCTATGAGCTCATCCACAAAGGCCCAGGCGGGACACGACGCAAAGACAGGAACCCAAAAGAAGATCGCCGTGCTCGGCTGCGGCAAGATGGGGACCATCTTGCTGGAGTCTTTTCTTGAACGGAAGCTCGTCACTCCGGAAGAAGCTGTTGCTACTGTGCAGCATGGCGAGCGCAGCCAGGAGTTGTCGCGCCAGCTCAGCGGCGTTCCTGTAAGCACTGACAATCGGGCTGCCGTTGCGGGTGCGGAGATTGTTCTTCTCGGGGTGAAACCGCAGGTGCTGGGCCAATTGCTGGAAGAGATTGCCTCCGCTCTTGCCCCTACAACGCTTGTGATCTCGATTGCTGCTTCTACTACAACCAGCTTCATCCAGCAAAAATTGGGAAAGAATATTCCAGTAGTCCGCGCCATGCCCAACACCCCGGCCATGGTGGGCGCGGCGATGACAGCCGTTTGCGCCGGACCGGCGGCGACCGCCCAGCATCTAGAGACGGCGAAGCATCTGTTTGAAAGCGTGGGCCGCGCTCTGGTGGTGGATGAGAAACATATGGACGCCATCACGGCGCTTTCCGCCAGCGGCCCAGCATTTGTGTTTGTGATTTTGGAATCGTTGGCCGAAGCTGGAGTAAAAGTCGGCCTGCCGCGCGAGATGGCAACGACGCTGGCGGCGCAAACGCTCTATGGATCGGCGCAGTTGGCGCTTGAGACCGGTCATCATCCGGCGCTGCTAAAAGACGCTGTTACGACGCCCGCTGGCTGCACCATTGAAGGCCTGATGGAACTGGAAAAGGGCGGCTTGCGCGTAACCCTGATGAATGCGGTGATCAAGACGACGCAAAGAGCGCGGGAGTTGATGACGAGCTAGAGCCGCTTTTGGCTCTCGGCTTTTGGCCCTTGGGTCGCTCCAGAGAACTCCTTTCTCGACCAAGAGCCAAGGCCAAGAGCCTGCTATGGAATAGCTTGAAAGCTGAAATCTAAGATTGCCGCCTCCAGATCGTTGATGTAGACTAAAAATCGATGTTACTTTCTGTCTCCAACATGGCCATGTGCTGTTGCGCGATGGCTATGCGTGTGTTCACGCCGAGGCAGAAAGGTTCATAGCAAGTTTTTATTCAGCAATCATGAACCCGCTGCCTCAGGGCAGCGGGTTTTTTAGTTTTGCACAAGATTGGCCTACACGTGGACAACTCTACAGGAGCAAGAAAATGAGCACGAATCTGCGTTATGAACTGCGATGCCGCGAATGCCAGACTCGCTGGGGCAACCAGCCGATTTCTTTCTGCCAGAACTGCTTTGCGCCGCTGGAAGTGGTCTATGACTGGGACCGTATCGGCAAAGAGATCAGCAAAGACAAAATTGCAAGCCGCGCGACCAATCTCTGGCGTTATAAAGAGCTCCTGCCTCTGCCTGACACCTATGATGGTTCCACGCCCGCCGGCTTCACGCCGCTGCTGAAAGCGGCCAAGCTGGGTGAAACTGTGCGCAGCCGGTCGCTCTACCTGAAGAACGATGCCGTCTGTTTCCCTACGCTCAGCTTCAAAGACCGTGTGGTGGCGGTAGCGCTCACCCAGGCGCGCAATTTCGGCTTTGATGTCGTCAGTTGCTCTTCCACTGGCAACCTGGCTAATGCGGTTGCTGCACAGGCCGCCCGCGCTGGATTGAAAGCCTGCATCTTTATTCCCGCTGATCTTGAAGCAGCCAAAGTCCTGGGCACGCAGGTCTATGGAGCACAGATTGTCCGCATTGACGGCAATTATGACCACGTGAACCGCCTCTGCTCACAGATCGCGGACAAGCATCGGTGGGGCTTCGTCAACGTAAACCTGCGGCCTTATTATGCTGAAGGCTCGAAGACCGTGGGCTATGAGATCGCAGAACAACTGGGTTGGCGGCTGCCGGACAATATTGTTGTTCCAATGGCCGGGGGATCGCTCATCACCAAGATCTATAAAGCTTTCAAAGAGCTGATCAGCCTGGGATTTGTGGAGGAGAAGCAAGTCAAGTTTTTTGGCGCGCAGGCCACTGGTTGCAGTCCAATCAGCGTTGCCGTAAAAGCCGGACGTAATGAGATCGAGCCGCAGAAGCCGCAGACCATTGCGCGTTCGCTTGCTATCGGCAATCCTGCTGACGGTTTTTATGCCGCGAAGACCATTCTCGGGAGTGGCGGATGGGCGGAAGATGTCAGCGATCCTGAGATAGTTGAGGCCATGACATTGCTGGCTGAAAGGGAAGGCGTCTTTACTGAAACAGCAGGCGGCGTTACTGTTGCCGCAGCCCGCAAACTCTATGTGCAGGGGCGTATCCGTCCGGATGAGACAACCGTCCTTTGCATCACCGGCAACGGTCTCAAGACCACCGATGCACTTGCAGGGAAGTTCAATGCAATTGATCCGATTCCGCCTAAGCTGGCTGCTTTCGAGCAATTTCTTGAAACTGAATTCGTCGGGCCGCGCGCGGCCAAAGGAGCTGCCTAATGAGCGTTAAAGTTTCCATTCCCAGCGCATTCCGGCGGCATACCGAGGGTGCTGAACATTGCGAGTGCGAAGGCACCGATCTAGCTGGATTGCTGGATTCGCTGGGCACCCGCTTCCCCGACCTCAAGCCTCATCTGCGCGACGAACAGGGCAATGTTCGTCGCTTCCTGAATATTTATGTCAATGACGAGGACATTCGCTTCTTAGGCAAAGACTATAAGTTCAAAGCGGGTGATGAGGTAACGCTAGTGCCGTCGATTGCCGGAGGATCATAGAAGAACAGCGATTCCCTCGTCGAGCGACAACAAGCCTGATTGAGTTCTTGAAAGCTGATGCGACCAGCACAAACCCAAAAAAAACCGGCGATACCCTAAAATTCTGGTAACAAAAAGGAAAGAAACCGGATATATTGGTTCGTGCTGGCGCACAACTCCGTCGACCGCGACTTAATGGCGCGCGACTCTATCGAGTTGACACAATACGATGTTGTCTCTAAGGGGCGATCAAGCCGCTCCGCCAACTCTGAGCTGAAGCTCGGAGCCCAAGCCAGTTCCCGTACTTCCGCCGAAAATGATTCAAGGGTTTCTTCGCGGACTCGTTCATCCGCTGACAAACGCGCGATTGCCTTGGACGATGACGACTCCGAACTGTTAATCAACCGCGAAGACCTGGATCTGGATTTGGATGGCGAGGAAGCGCAGTTTCTGAGAACAAATAAGCGCGTTCCGGTCCGGCGCAACGCGATTCCGAAAAAAGCAGCAAGCCAGCTCAAGATTGCAGGCGTAATTGCGGCGGTGATCGTCGGTTGCGGCGGACTTTCTGCGTGGGCTTACGGCTACGGCATGACGTCATGGCGGTTCCGGATTCAATCCAGCGACGCAGTGGAAATCACAGGAGTAAAGAATGCGTCGCGCACGCATGTGATGGAAGTGGCCGGCGCGGATATTGGCCGCAACGTGTTTTTTGTCCCGCTGGATGAGCGCAAGAAACAGCTGGAACAGATTCCCTGGGTGCAGGAAGCGACGGTGATGCGCCTGCTGCCGAACCGCATTGCCGTGACTATCCACGAGCGGACGCCGGCAGCATTTGCCCAGATTGGTTCGCGCATCAGCCTGATTGACGCCAACGGCGTGGTGATGGGGTTACCCGCGGACCGCAAGACCAAATATTCGTTCCCGGTGATTCGCGGTATTAGCGATACCGAACCGCTTTCATCGAGGGCGGCAGCAATGAAGATTTACAACCGCCTGGTGAGCGAACTGGGCGCGGCTGATGGCGACGAGTCATCGAGCAAGAGCCCTAATTACGTCAAGCAGCTCAGCGAAGTTGATCTTTCCGATCCGGAAAATGTGAAAGTAACAACCAACGATCCGGGCGGAACGATGGTCGTCCATCTGGGGAAGGAAGATTTTCTGCCGCGCTACAAGCTTTATGTAGGCCACATTGCAGAATGGCGGCAGCAGTACCAGAACGTGCAGTCAGTGGACTTGCGGTATGAAGGACAGGTGATCGTAAATCCAGATAAGCCGGTTTCAGAAAAACCCTCACCACGGATGAACACGGATGATACGGATCGGAGAAAGCCAGTGTTGAAGCCAGTGAGCGCAAAAGCAGCTAAGCCTAAACCGGCGAAAGCGAAGAAGAGTTCACCGCAAAAGACGCAAAAAGTGCAAAGGTAAATTAGTAAATGGTAAGTGAAGAGGCTGGCAGAGGATAGGGATCCCTCAGCCGCAAAGAACTCGGGTTTCGGGATTTCATAATAAAGGACGCGAAACATGGGCAGTAACGGCAAACTTCCTTCAAACATGATTACGGTACTGGACGTGGGCAGCGCGAAGACAGTTGCGCTGATCTGCGAGGCTACCGACGCGGGTTTGCGTTATCGCGGACACGGGATGACGGAGAGCCGAGGCTCGCGCAAGGGCATCATCGTTGAGCTGGATAAAGCATTCCAGAGTATCCACAAGGCGGTGGAAGAAGCGGAAAAGCTTGGCGGATGCCAGATAGGAAATGCCGTGATCTCCGTGGCAGGCTCGCATATCAAAGGAGTGACCAGTCGCGGCGGCGTAACGCTGGGATCTCGCCCCAGAGACGTGACTCGAGAAGACATACGTACGGCGGTGGAGAAAGCGCGGTCAGTGACCCTGCCCGACGATCGAGAAGTGCTGCACCTGCTGCCACAGGAGTTCATTCTGGATGAACAAGCAGGCGTGCGCGATCCGGCGGGCATGATGGGCCGCAGGCTGGAAGTGAATCTGCATATGGTGACAGCATCGGCCAGCGCCACGCAAAACGTGGTGACGGCGGCGAACCGAGCGGGACTGCACGTGGACAACATGGTTTATGAAGCGTTGATGTCCGCCGACAGCACGTTGCGGGCCGACGAGAAGGAACTCGGTGTTTGCCTGGCCGATATTGGCGCAGGCTCGACTGACATGATTGTTTATTCCGATGGCATGGTGGCGCATACGGGCGTAGTGCCTGTGGGCGGTGACCACTTTACTAATGACGTGGCCGTGGGCCTGAGAACACCGCTGGTTTCAGCGGAGAAGATCAAGAAGCAATTTGGCCATACCATCAGCACCCAGGTTGCTGATGGAAATGAAATTGAAGTGCCCGCCGTGGGAGACAGGCCGTCGCGGCTGATGCCGCAGAGGTTCCTGGCAGAAATTCTGGAGCCGCGCGCGCAGGAACTTTGCGAACTGATGCGTGACCATCTGAAGCAAGCTGGCGTGATGGAGCTATGTCCGGCGGGCGTGGTGCTTACTGGCGGTGGATCGCGCATGACTGGCTTGGCCGAAGTCTGCCAGAAGACACTGGACCGGCCGATCCGGCTGGCTGTCCCGGAGCCACCGATTGCTGACATGCCTGCGCAATTGAGCGAGCCGGAGTTTGCTACCGCAGTCGGCTTGGCGATGTATGCGCATCGGACGACGATGGCAAAGATGAATCCGGAACAGGGATTTGGCCACAAGCTGCGCGCACTGCTGGCAAAGCTGGGGGCGTAGGGAAATCGCCGTGATCGCCGAAATCGCGCGTCATCGCCGGGATCGGAAGTGCAAATCATTGCGATAACCGTGCAGAAGGAGATCGGGCCATCGGGAGGTTCGGTGATCGGAAAGAGCAAACCCAAAAGCTAAAGCCTAAAAGCAACAGGCTTTCATAAAGTTTGAGTTCGACGGAAAGCAGGGCGGCTCAGAAAAATGTGAGTTCGCAAAATCTGAAATGCATAACCAAAGGTGACACAAAGCGAGCGGGACCAAACGGATCAGGAGTGTGATGTATGAGCGATCAGCAGAAAAAAGCGGACGGCGAAGTAAGAATCCAATTCAATGAAGACCCGCGTACCAACGCAAAGATCAAGGTGATCGGCGTGGGCGGCGGAGGTGGCAACGCGGTAAACCGCATGATCTGCGCCGGAGTTGAGGGCGTGGAGTTCGTTGTGGCCAATACTGATTTGCAGGCGCTGCAAATGTCGCGCGCGCCGGTAAAGATCCAATTGGGAACCAAGCTCACCAACGGGTTGGGCGCGGGCGCCAACCCTGAAATGGGACGTCGTGGCGCGCTGGAAGATGCCGACAAGATCATTGAAGCCCTTGAAGGTGCGGACATGGTATTTGTTACCACAGGTCTGGGCGGCGGAACAGGAACGGGCGCTGCGCCGATCATTGCGTCACTGGCCAGCGAGATGGGCGCACTGACCGTGGCGGTGGTGACCAAGCCGTTTGCGTTTGAAGGCCGGCGTCGTATGGCGCAGGCGGAGCGCGGCCTGGCCGAACTGATTGACAGTATCGACACAACAATTGTCATCCCGAATGAAAAGCTGTTGGCCGTGGCGCAGAACGCCGGCTTCTTTGAGTCGTTCCGCATTGCTGACGATATTCTTCGGCAGGCAGTGCAGGGAATTTCTGACATTATTACAATTCCCGGCATTATCAATCGCGACTTTGCCGACGTGAAAACCATTATGGCTGGCATGGGCTATGCGGTGATGGGAACAGCCATTGCCAAGGGCGAGCGTCGCGCGACCGATGCGGCGCAGGCGGCTATTTCGTCACCACTGCTGGAAGCGGGAGCTATCGACGGCGCAAGGGGAATCCTGATCAACATTACCGGCTCGTCGTCGCTCAAGCTGGCGGAGGTGAATGAAGCTTCCACCATTATTCAGTCTGCCGCACATGAAGATGCCAATATCATTTTTGGCGCGGTGCAAGACGAGAAAATGAAGGACGATCTAAAGATTACCGTGATTGCCACCGGGTTCAAGAATGACGTACCAGCCCGCAAGGAGCGCACTGTTAACGCGGCGCAGGCGGCCATTTCCACGGCCCGCACTGCTTCGGCATATCAGGTACAGCAGTCGACAGCCGTTCCGCGAGTGGTGAATGCCACGCATATCCCCCATGTTCCTCATGGCTCTCCGATTTCGGCCCACGCGGCTACTGCCCACGCATCTGCTCAGACGCGGGTGATGGCTCCCACGCGTGAAAGCCCCAACCTGGCAACTATGACTGAGTCCATCCGGACAGCTGTCGAGCAGGACGACCTCGACGTACCGGCATTTATTCGCAAGCGCGGAGAAATCAACTAACGTGCCCGTCCGACAGGCAGATTGCCGGCCGGAAACGGCAACTTCTTGCAAGCGCAAGCTTTAATCATGGGATGCGAACGCCCAGCATCCCGATCTTTCAACCTTTTGCGCGGCCACCAACACAGGTGGCCGCAAATCAGCAATATAGCGGCAGCCATGCTGGCCAGCCGCAAAATTAGCAACATTAATGAGCTTTTAAGGTAGAAGCAAAAGCAGGAACTTAGGGTTAATACTGGCAGGCACTCGGGTTCCTAAATCGGTTTGCAAGATTAACAAAGCGTGTAGTTCCCCAATGCGCTTCATCTTCGCGCAACAGGGAACAGAGCAGCTGCATCATTTCTATTTAAGAGAAAGGTACTACTTCTGTACTAGGAGAATTTAGAGTTGCGAGCGATGGAAAGCTTCACTTACCATCGCAATAAGGGTTTGGTTTTTCCGCATCGCGCTGTCTGTTGGTTGCATGAGTTGCTTCACCCTCAATGTTCTGGCTGAACAGTGCAACTTGCCGATGCGTGAAAAGCAGCAACAAAGAATTTTTCGGGGTATCCCAGGTGGCAGTGATTCCAATGACACTTCGTCTTCGGCTTCTCGTCTTCTTCGTCTCTACCCTCGTTCTCTCCAGCGCGTCATTTGCGCGCAGCTCAAGCACCAGCACCACCACCAAATCCAAGGTCAGCGGACACGTAACTGAAAACGCTCACGCCCAAAAACGTATGGCCCGGCTCCGCCACAAGCGTGCCGCTAAGAGACATGTAGCCGCGCGATCTGCTGCCGCTCGCTCCACCTCCGCAAGGGCCGCAGGCGCAAAAGCATCGGCCCGTGGCGCGACGCTAAAGACTGTCAGCCTCCATCGCCGTCGCCCGCGTCATCGCTGGGTTGAGACGTTTACCGGAAATTCTTTTAGTGACGACAACACCGATGGCGACATCGTTGAAGGTGAAGATCCCGTCGTGCGCCAGGCCGCTATTGATGCCTTGGGCAATATGAATGGCACCGTTGTCGCTATTGATCCCACCAGCGGACGCATTCTTGCCATGGTCAATCAAAAGCTGGCGCTCAGTGAAGGCGCGCAGCCCTGCTCCACCATCAAAGTCGCTGTGGCGCTGGCTGGCTTGAGTGAAAAAGTTATTACCCGTGAGGAATCCATTGCGCTGGGCGGACGCGCGCACATGAGCCTCACGCAAGCGCTCGCGCATTCCAACAACGCTTATTTTGAGGCCGTCGGACGCCGCCTCGGATTTCCCAAGGTCAGCTATTACGCGCACCAGTTCGGACTCGGCGAACTTGCAGGCTATGGCATTGCAGGCGAGCACCTCGGCACCTTCCCCGATCATGAACTCCCGGCCGAGCTGGGCGGTGTAGGCAAGATGTGCTCTTTTGGTGAAAGCATTTCCATGACTCCGCTCCAGCTCGGCGCGCTCGTCTCGGCCGTCGCCAACGGAGGCACGCTCTATTACCTCCAGCATCCCACGTCGGTCGATCAGGTCATCAGCTTTGAGCCGCGTGTAAAACGCCAGCTTGATATCGGCCCGCTTGTCCCGGAAATTGCTGAAGGTATGACCGGCGCAGTACGTTATGGCACCGCCCGCCGCGTTGGCCTGAACTTTAGTGAAGAGCAGATCCTGGGCAAGACCGGCACCTGCTCCAAAGATGGCACTCGCTTTGGATGGTTCGCCTCATACGCTGACACTCAGTACGGCCACATCGTAACCGTGGTGTTTCTCCAGGGCGGTCGCCCGACGTTTGGCCCCAAAGCCGCCGAAATCAGCGGCAAGTTTTACCGCGGACTGTATGACCACAACTTCTTCGCTGCACGCGCTACCACGGTCAGCAGCACCCCGGCAGAAAAGCCGGCGGTAGGAGTGCAGCAGAACACTAACGATCGCTCGGGAGCTTTACCGGGCCGTAGGCGGCGGTTCCAAAATAAATCAGTCAACGTAGAGACGTAGCACTGCTACGTCTCAATCTTAATAAGCGACGGCGTTTCGAGAGGACGCCTTTTTTATTTCCTCAAAACCCCGACCCCGTCATCCTGACCGAAGCCGCGCGACCGAATGGGAGCAAGGCTGAGTGGAGGACCCCGAGGATGCGTCCTGCGCCATGCCGCATCAAGGCGTTCGCACGAGAATATGCCTTGAGAGAAACGCTAAATTCCGGCGATTTTGGCAATCCTGTAATTTGTCGTGATTCGTATCAGGGCCCGAGCTTCAGCCGGGCCGGTCAGGTGACCTAAAAACCCCGGCTTTAGCCGCTGGTGAGCCCGCGTTCTTACCAGCGGGCGAATAGGCCGGAAGGAGCTTGTGTTTTCTCGTGATGATTGTTCGTCACCGCGCCGAGGACATACGTCGCCATCGCCATGCAGTCAACGTAGAGACGTAGCACTGCTACGTCTCAATTGCGCAAAGATGAAGAGGGTCCCGAATGACACCTTCGCACTCTTATAGATTTTCCGGGCGCCAGCGAAGCCTGGTACGCGAAACAATAGCTTCGTATCAGGGCCCGGGCTTCAGCCGGGCCGTAGCAGCGATGCTGTCTATCCCTTGTCATCCTGACCGAAGCCGCGCGATCGAATGGCAACAGGCTGAGTGGGAAGGATCCGAGACTTCGTCCGCTAACCATGCCGCATCAGGAGTTCTACCCATATGCTCGTTACAACCAAGTTCCGGCAGCGACTGGAACATCAGTTGCGTACAGGCGTGGCACAAACACCGCTGTTGTTGGGTGAGATATTGTGCTTTTCGGCGTCTTTGAGCGTGAAGCGTTGGCTTGGGGCACAGGTCTCCGTTTCGACCTCGATGGGCGAGACAGATGCAAGCCGCTCTTCCTACTTGTTTGATGTCGCGCGCAAACACTCAGTGCTTTCTTTGCACGGCAAATTAGCAGGCGCAGGTGATTGCGGCTGACTCCAAACTTCAGGCATATTTCGTCCCGGTCCTGCTCTTCCAGAAGGGCTGCCTTCAGGATGGCGCGAAAGCGAGGGGACAGCTGCGAAAGCATTCTTTGCAATTGGTTCGCGATTTCAGCGGCCATCGCGCATGTATCTGGACTGGGCGCATTGCTGGCGATTTCGAATTCCCGGTCCAAACCCACCATCTTTTTCTTTTGTCGGTAGGTTTCATACAGCACGTTGTTGCACACTCCGAGCACAAAAAATTCAAAACGCTCAGGGTCGCGAATGCTGTGATCTGAGCGAAGAACTTGTAGGACCCGCAAAAATGTTTCCTGACGCAAGTCGTGCGCCAAGTCGGTGGAGCGCAGGTGCTTGCGCAACTTCCGCAATAACATGGGGCTGAAATGTGAAATAAAGTGTTCTTCCGTCGCGGAGTCTCCCTGCCGTAGCGAATGAACATATGTCGCATTGAATTCAAATGAAGGCAATACTCCTGGAGAAGCCATAGGTTATCGCTCCTGGACCGGGTTTCTGCGCTCCAGCGCACCCAATCCCTCACTTATTGCTGGTAGAAAATTGCTCGGTTTCATTTGAAGTAGCGATCCGAACAATGAAATTCCGCCAACTTGTTCTGAAATCTTTCCTGCAATTGCTCGGTTGCCATGGCCGGCGACAATCCGGTCTAGTTTGGGTTTGGGCGGGGAACTACGGAAAACCTTGCACTTCTGCTACTTAGACCTATAATTGGCCGATCTAAACCACCAGGGGCAAGAAAGACTGTGTCCACCAGCGACAAGGACCTTACCGTACTTCTCCACAAATGGAGGGACGGGGTTCCAGATGCCGAAGAGCAACTCTTTCAGTTGCTGATGCCCGATCTGCGCAAACTTGCCGCGCGTTGCCTACGCGGCGAGCGTCGTGACCATTCCTTGCAAAAAAGTGATCTGGTAAACGAGTGTTTCATAAGGCTTTTGAATGCTAGAAAGATCGATTGGCGGGATCGGGGCCATTTCTTCGCTATAGTCACTGTGAAGATGCGGCGTTTTCTTATCGATTACGCCAGAAAGAAAAAGATCAAGCCCCTGCCTTTGGATGGTTTACCAGAAGGCCTTCTGGCAGGGCGTAACTGGCTTGAAAAAGCCGTGGTGATAGACGAGTTGCTGGATGAGCTAGAGAAAGAATTTCCCGTGCGCTGCAGCGTAGTGGTATTCCGGTCCTATTTGGGACTCAGTACGAAAGAGACCGCGGAAAAGCTTGCCTTAACGGAGGCGGTTGTTGAACACGAATGGTACCGCGGAAGAAAGTGGCTTCACCAGAAATTGAGCGAGGGGAAATGCAAGACCGAGAAGAGCGACTGATGGGCCTGGCGCAAGAGGCGCTCCGAACTCCTTCCGCGCAACGCGAATCATTTCTGCGTGCCGCGTGTCATCAGGACCAAGAGCTTTACTCTGAGGTCTCCGAGATAGTGGAGTGGGAAGAACGCATGGGAGACTTCATGCGCGAGCCTTTGGTTGGGCTCATAGATATGGAAGGGCTGGATCGTCCTTTCAAGCCGGACCAGTTGGTTGCGGATAGGTTTGAAATCATTCGCGAGGTCGGCGATGGCGGCATGGGCGTGGTATATGAAGCCTATGATCGCAAACGAGAGCAGCGCATCGCCATTAAATGCGCCAAATTAGGGTATGAGCGTCTCTCGCCGGAGTTACGCAATGCGCTTAAGGTCCGCCATCCAAACGTCTGTCTGGTGAATGAGATACACACGGCGGCCACCGATCTGGGCGAACTGGATTTCCTCACCATGGAGTTTCTGGATGGTGAAACCCTTCTCAGCCGGCTCTCCCGTGGCAAACTGGAACACGATGAGGCATTGACGCTGGCTCGCCAGCTTTGTGCCGGATTGGCTGAAGCCCATCGTTGCGGTGTCCTGCACCGGGACTTAAAGCCTGCCAACGTAATCCTGTCTCCCCGAGAAAATAAAGAGCTGCGGGCTGTCATCACGGATTTTGGCTTGGCCGCTGACCAGGATGGAAACACTGATCTCATCGGTGGCACCCCCAGCTACATGGCACCGGAACTGATGCAGGACGGGACGGCCTCCCCTGCCTCTGACATTTACGCGCTCGGAGTAATTCTCCATGAGATGGTGACTGCATCAAAACCATTCGCGGAAGCTGCCAACACTAATGGCGAGGCTCAATTGTATGCTGTATCCAACAAGCCTATTAAGCACTTGCCGCGAATTTGGGCTGATGCTATTCGCCCCTGCCTTGAGACCCGCCCTGAAAAAAGACCTTCCGCCGAACAAATTGTTGCTGTTCTTGACCGTAAGCCGATATACCGCCGGCCCTGGGTTCCCATCGCGGCGCTAGTACTCCTTGCCACCGGCGCTTTCCTGTGGAGGCCAATTTATGAATACTCGCGGCCTGC
This sequence comes from Terriglobia bacterium, assembly GCA_963831465.1. Classification (GTDB taxonomy): domain Bacteria; phylum Acidobacteriota; class Terriglobia; order Terriglobales; family Acidobacteriaceae; genus Angelobacter. The sequence goes on from CAWHQH010000022.1 coordinate 173,209, forward strand.
TGACATCAGCCTGGCAATTCTTCCAGTTCAGACCACTGGAGACCTGCAAAACATCGGCGAGGGCGTTTTGCATGACGTGACTCAGAGGCTTGCCCACCAGCCCAAAGGTAAGCCGAAATTTCGGCTGATCCCCCTGGCAACCGTTCAAAACAAACGTGTAAGGAACCCGGAGCAGGCGCAAAGTCTGCTGCATGCGACACATGTTTTGCAACTTGAGCTGCACCGCGATGGCAATGGACTCGCCGCAGAAGCAGCCGTGGTTGATCTGAAGTCCCAGGCGCATGTTCGCGACTATTCAGGACACTTTTCTGAAGCCGATCTGGGCGATTTGCCTGGCGGCCTGACAGGTGCAATCACTGCGTCGCTTCACCTCAAGCGTGCCGCAGTGCCTGAATCTATCTCATCGCTCGCCGTTGCCCCATACAAAGCCGGCCGTAACTATCTGCGTGAGGGACGTTACAGCTTTGATCAGGCCATTGCACAGTTCCAGCAAGCCGCCCAGCAGGATGCCCACTCGCCTTTACCGCAAGCCGGGCTGGCGGAGGCGTATGTGTTTAAGTATCGCGTCCAGAATGATAGCCAAGCCCTGAAACAGGCTACCATTCATCTGCAGGCAGCCGAGAAACTGGATTCGGACTCGCCCAGCGTGCGGCTGGCGGCGGCTTGGCTCAACATCTTTTCGAACAAGAACGCACAAGCCATGGAAGATTGCTCGCGCACTCTGGAGGTGGATCCCAGGAATTCCCAGGCCTGGATGCTCTGTGGATATCTCTACGATATTGAAGGTATTGATAACAAAGCGCTGGAATATTTTCACAAAGCTATTGCGCTGGATCCCACCTATTTCAGACCCTATCAATTTCTTGGTGGTTTTTACAATGCCCGTGCCCAGTATGCTGAAGCCGAGGGACAATACAAGAAAGAAGTAGAGTTTGCCTTGAATGACTTGGATGGGTTAAGCGACCTGGCAAGCGTCTTAACCGAGCAGGGCAAGTACGCTGAGGCGGAGCAAGTTTTCAGGAAGTCATTGAGCATTAAAGCAACACCGGCCAGCCTGAACGATCTTGGGGCCACATTGGCATTCATTGGGCGTGATGCCGAAGCTCTTCCCTATTATCGGCAAGCTGCCGCCCTGGAAGCCCCGAACTACACGTATTGGATTAATATCGGCGATGCTGAGAGGCGCCTTGGCGATTCCAATGGGGCAAAAATAGCATATCGAAAGGGCTTGGCATTGGCTTCAGCTCATCTGGAGATGAACCCTAATAGCTATCAAGCGCGGGCCTATATGGCATATGTCCAAGCCAGGCTTGGCCAAAATGGCAATGCCAGAAGTGGGATAGCCCAGGCGATGCAATCTCCAGATAAGGATAAACAAATCTTATTGTGCGCAATACTAACCTATGAAGCCCTGGGAGATCGCGAGCAGGCCTTGAAGCTGGTCAACCAGATACCTCCTGGTATGAAAATTACTATCGAACATCATCCTGACCTGGCGGATTTGCGCAGAGACTTACGCTATATACAAGTGACCGGCAATTCCAAGTAGGGGAGGAGGATTCAATGGCACATTCAATGACAGTTCCCCATGACGGAGATTTAGCCCTGCCCAGCGCGGATCAAGAGATCATTCTTGATTACGACCCAGAGTACGGAGTTACAGTAACACCTGAGGAAGTGAGAAGAGGCGAGACCATCTGCTTCAAAGGCAAAAACGGTACCACGGTGCGGGTAATCTTTGTCTCGCCGTTCGGGGATGAGCTGCTGGAAATGGTTGATTCCGAAACGCGCAAGCTCACAGTTGGCGGAATTTACCACTTCAAGTGTTTTTTCACTCCTGTCGGAGGGAACGGAGATAGCAAGCAAGACCGGCGGGATCCTGGACGTACAACCGCATCGCCCATAGGCGCAATATCCCCTGGTTGATGACTTGTGCTACGAGAAGATGAAGAGCATAGAGACGGCACCGAATGCCGTCTCTGTTTTCCCGTAGTTTCTGCGGTCGCTGGATCGCTGCCACAATCACGTCGCACTTTTTCGGGTCCTGCCCGTGCCGGAGAAAGTTTTTGCTCTCAAACTCCACTTCCACATTCTGGTCCTGCTACTGGCCTTTGGCCATTTCTCTTATTGCCACACAATCCGGAAACGCCACCTGCCAGCGCTTTACGACAAAAGCCCTCCACGAGCAAAATCTCGACGCCTGCATTGCCTCGCGTTCCGAGAATTTCTCTACCGACCACGCCTCATCAGGGAGCTCTCTTGTGAAGGCTCCGGGCTTTCCATGGTTGGATTAACGCGATTTCCCTGAATTGACTCCAGCACGGGCACCTGCGCTCTGGTCAAACGGGGGGGCACGCTTTATTCATAGCGGAGAGCTTCAGTGGGTGAGACGGCGATAGCGTGCCGGGCGGGCAGCAGGCAGGCAAGCAGTGCGCTGAGAGCGAGGAGCGCGGCGGCAACGATTAGACCGGTTGCGGCGAATGTGTTTTGCATCCAGTGGGCAAGGACGGCGCCGAGAAAGCTGTCCACGGCAAGACCGATGACAATGCCTGCCGCGACGCTGACAAATGCGATGCGCGCGGCGACCCACAGCACGTGTTTGCGCGGCGCGCCAAGCGCCATGCGGACTCCGAATTCCGTGGTGCGCTGCGCTACGCTATAAGCCATGAGGCTGAAGATGCCCACCAGAGCGAGCGCGAGCGCCATGGCAGAGAACACACCAAACAATATAGAGAAGAGCCGCTGGCTGCTGTACTGTGCGTCGCGTTCAATGGCCTCGTTGAGGGTAAGAGTCCCATTGAAGCCGCCTGTGGCGATTTGCTGGTCAGACGCGACGGATGCGATAGCGCCGCGGATTGAGTGCAGGTAGGTGAGCGGATCGTTCTGGGTGCGGACGAAGAAACTGCGCGTAGGATAACAGCAGGCTGGTATATGGAAGATAGATCGCGGGTGCCACGGAGTGATCAAGGCCGTCATTGCGCGCGTCGCCAACCACGCCGATGATCTGACGCCAGGCAATGCTTTGTGCAGAGGAGACCTGGTACCGATTCCGAGCTGTGAGCCCTGGAATGCGTAGCTGCCGGCCCACTGCATTGGATGAAAGATAGCGCGCCGCGAACACTTGATTGACCACCGCGATGAAGTCTCCTCGGTTGTTCTCATCTGTATTCCAGATCCGGCCCTGAAGCAGTGAAATGCGCAACGCATCGAAATATCGCTGGTCCACCAGCATAACGTGGGCTTCCGGATGTTCGCTATCTCCGGCTCCATCAATCTCGAAAGAGCCCTCAGCAAACGTGCCGGCGTAGGGAGGAGTGGCATCGGCGGCCACGGCGACCATAGAGATGCCTGGGATGGAAGCTATCCTGTCCCGTATCTGCTCGATATAAGCGACTCTGGCTTGGCGTGACTGAATGCTTTCTTTGTCGCCCGGAGCCGTGACGTGCGCGTGCGGAATAATGCCGAGCCTCATGACATTTGCGGGATCGTAGCCCAGCGGCGTCCGCTTAAGACCAAGAAAGCTGTGGATTGCGGTTCCGGCAGTCGCCATCAGAAGCAGAGTGAGCGCGACTTGCGCGGCGATGAGAACGCTCCAGCGACGCTTGCCGGGAGCAGCCATAGCGCCGGTCTGCCGACCGGGCAGCATATGCGTGGAATCGCGCTGCGAAAGACGCAATGCCGGGACAAGACCGAAGAGGATGCCACAGAGCAGCGCGAGCATGACGGAGAACGCAAGGATGGGAGCGTTGATGCGAATGAACGACTCTGCCGGAAAGGAATCCGGCGAAAGCAACATGGGTAGCCTTGCCAGCCAGTAAGATGCGGCAACGCCAAGCACGGCCCCGGCGCAGGAGATGACGATGGCCTCTACCAGCAACTGGCGGACGATGCGCCAGCGACTTGCGCCGATAGCAGTGCGGATGGCGAGTTCATGCTGGCGCGTGCGGCCACGCGCTAGCAGAAGGATGGAGCAATTCCCACAGCCAATGATGAGCAGAAGAACAACGCCGGCAAGAAGAAGCTTCAAGGTGCGGCCGGTATCCTCCTGGAAAGTCCAGATGATGGGTTCCAACGCGAGATGCCAGTGGTCGGGAACCCGCTCGGGATGCTGTTTCGCAAACTGGCGCACAATGGGCTCAAGCGCAGCGTTGGCGGCGGCGAGTGTAACGTGGGGCCGGAGCTTGACCCAAGGTATGTAAAGCAGATAGGGAAGGTTGGGTAGACGCAGCATGAGACTGGCCGGGAGGTAGACATCCCCAACGCCGCTCAGGTCATTGAATGCGAAGCTGCGCGGCATCACGCCGATAATGGCGTAGGAGGCATGATTGATTTCAATTGTTTGCCCGATGATGTTGGGATCGCCGCCGTAGCGCCGCTGCCAGAAGTTGTAGTTGAGAACAACTACAGATTGACCGCCATTTTCCGCATCCGATGGTTCGATGTTGCGGCCCAGAAGCGGCCGTACGCCAAAGAAAGTCCCGGCATTCTCTGTTAGATAGATGCCAGAAATGTCTTCCGGCAGTCCCCCGCCAGTAATCTCCATGTGCGCGGGGTTGTAGCCGAGGGCTGAATCTACTGGCGCAAGAAGGCGTAATTCGTCGAGCTGTGCTTTGCCAAGGGTAAGAAATTGAAAGCCATCAGGATGTTTCTCGTCGATGCCGAAGAGGTTTGTAATGCGATCAGAGTCCGCGTAAGGGAACGGGTGCAGCAGCACGGCGTAGATCAGCGAAAACATCGCCGTGGTGGCGCCGATGCCGAGTGCGAGTGAGAGCACAGCAACGGCGGCAAATCCAGGATTGCGGCGCAGGCCGCGCAGGCCATAGCGGATGTCTCCACCCAGCTCATCAAAGAGGCGGAGGCCAATCGCGCGGCGGTAAGTTTCGTTTTGTGCGGCAGGCTGGCCGAGATCGATGCGTGCTTTGCGCCAGGCTTCTTCTTCGGGGAAGCCCTGACGAATTAAATCTTCCTGGTAGGCATCGAGAGTGGAACAAAATTCTTCTTCCACGTCGCTGTTAGTGCGCGCCGCGAGAGAATGCCAGACCTTACGAATTGCTGAAAAGAGGCTCATATCTCTTCCGCCTTCTTACTGAAATGCAACGACGGCAGCGGCTATGGCGTCGTTTGGCAGCGCAGTCACCTATTACCTCAATACCGTCAAAGGATCCACCTTCATCACACGCCGCGCTGGAAGATAGCAGGCCAGTAGCGCCACCGCCGCGAGCAACCCCCCGGTGATGACCCATGTCACCCAATCCGTCGGGCTTGTTTCATAGAGCAAGCTTGCTAATACGCGCGTGAGCGCGAACGCCGCGCCTGTACCTAGAGCGAGCCCAACGAGGACGAGAAGCATCGTTCTTCCAATCACCAGCTTCAGCAGATCGCCAGGTGATGCGCCAACGGCCAGGCGAATGGCCATTTCACGCACTCTTTGGGCCACGGAATAGGAGACAATGCCGTAGATCCCCACTGCAGCCAGCAAAAGGGCGATGACGGCGAAGATCGCCAGCAGCGCCGTGCGAAGCCGGGCAGGCGCTACCGATTCTGATTTGATTTCGTCCAGGGTTTCAATGTTCGTCACCGCCTGATTGTTGTTCACTTGCCAGATTGCTTGTTCAATCGCTTCACTTAACAGCAACGGATTCATGGCGGCACGAACCACCAGGCTGTTGCCAATGCCGGGATTTTGATAGAACGTGACGTAGATAACCGGAATGTCTTCGTCGAGGCCGATGTCGCCACCGCGGCCTCCCACTTTCTCGTCGTTGACCACTCCCACAACCTGCCATGGAATTTCGGGACCCCGGCCAGCCTTCCCGAACACGAGCTGCCGAATCAGGATGCGCTTACCAATGGGATCTTCCCCTTTGAAGTAGGTCTTCGCCATGGTTTCATTGATGACGGTCACCGGCACCGCCCCGGCAACATCGCTTTCTTCAAGGCCCCGCCCCTTCATCAATCTCATTCCAACGGTATCAAAATATTTGGCTCCTACCATCTTGAACCCACACACAGGGCGCTGTGGGTAGGGCAGATTTTCCCGTCCTTCAATCTGGAAAGGTGCGCCGCCCAAGCCTTCCATCGGGGGTTTATCAGTGATGGCTGCTTCCCGAACTCCAGGCACGCTTCTTACTTTCTGGGTCACGTCTTTAAGATAGTTCGTCAATGCCGTGCTGTTCGTAAATTCGTTCAACGATATCGGAAGGTCCATCGCAAGAACATTATTTGTATCCACGCCCGTGTTGAGGTTTGCAAACCTGTTGAAACTTCTGATCAGCAGGCCCGCACCCGCCAGCAATACAAATGACAGAGCCACTTCGGCAACCAGCAACCCCGTCCTCATCCGATCTGATGTGGACCCTGCACTCGTTCTCCCACTCTCCTTGAGCGATCTTGCAAGGTCGGTCCGGGTGCCGTTGAGTGCTGGCGCCAAGCCGGAAAGGATTCCCGTGAGGATTCCTGTAACCATTGTGAAAAGCAACACGCCGTAGTCCATCCTGACATTTGCTTGCGGCGGCAGCATGTCAGGCGGGAGCCAAAGTTTGATTCCGTGCATGAATGCATTGCCCAGAGCAAGGCCGGCCAACGCGCCCAGGATTCCAAGCAATATGCTTTCCGTAAGCAACTGCCGGATCAGACGCAGACGGCGCGCCCCCAATGCTGAACGAATAGCGATCTCTTGTTCCCGGTCAGTACCTCGCGCCAGGGTCAGATTTGCAAGATTAGCGCAGCCAATCAGCAGCACAGCTCCCACCGCCGCCAGCAGCACCCAAAGTGACCGCCGAAGCTCCGGTTGCACCACCTGATCGATATAAGGATTCACTGCCACGCCTATACCCTTATTTGAATCCGGGTACAGGGCAGAAATACCCGCTCCAATCGCTCTCCATTTCGTCGCCGGCCTGCTTCAGGGTAACGCCGGCCTTAAGGCGCGCAATGGCATAAAGCCAGTGGAAATTGCGTGTCATGTTTACGGGCGCGAAAGACAAAGGCAGCCACATTGCCGCCCAGCTCCGGTCAAACTCACTGTTTGCAGGAAGCACGCCGATGATCGTGTAGTTCTTCCCATCCAGCGTGATCTTGCGGCCGATGATTTGTGAATCTCCGCCAAAACGGCTTCGCCATAAGCGGTTCGAAAGGACTACTTCCAGATCATTGCCAGGCTCGTTTTCGCTTGCGGCAAAGGTGCGTCCCATGGCCGCGCTCACACCAAGCACCTTGAAATACGATGCCGAGACTCTGTGAACTCTAACCTCCTGCGGCCTGTCCAGGCCCGTCAAGGTCACCTTGTCGAAGGCGATTGCGGCGAGAAATTCAAAACAGCGGTTCTGCCGCTCCCAATCAAGAAAGTTCAGAGTGGAAATGGGATTGCTAAATCCGTCCCGCAGCTTTTCCCCCACGCTGACAATCTGCTCCGGATGGGGATACGGCAGAGGTTTGAGTAATACGGCATTCACAAAACTAAAAATTGCCGTGGTGGCGCCGATGCCGACCGCAAGCGTAACGATGGCAACGGAGGTAAAGCCTGGGTTGCGGCGCAGGGCGCGGACGCCGTAGCGGAGGTCTGCGCCCAGTTCATCGAACAAACGAAAGCCGATGGCCGCACGGTAAGTTTCGTTTTGGGCGGCGGGCTGTCCAAGATCGATGCGGGCTTTGCGGCTGGCTTCTTCTTCGGGAAGGCCCTGGCGGATTAGATCTTCCTGGTAGGCGTCGAGCGTGGAACGAAACTCTTCTTCGACGTCGCTTTGGGTACGAGGTGCGGCGGATTTCCAAAAGTTGCGAATTGCCTTGAGAAAACTCATATCTCCTCCGCCTTTTTGCTAAGAATGCTGGCCACGACAGAAGCCATGTCAGTCCACTTGGCAGTCTCCGCCTTGAGCTGGCGCGTACCTGCAGCTGTAATTGAATAGAAACGGGCGCGGCGGTTGTTCTCCGACTCGCCCCACGCGCCTTTGATCCAGCCCCGGCGCTCAAGACGATAGATGGCGGTATAGAAGGAGCCTTGCAGAATTTCAAGGCGCTCTCCGGAGATCTGTTGGATGCGCAGCAGGATGCCATAGCCGTGCAGCGGACCAAGCGAAACCGCTTTGAGGATAAGCACCTCGAGGGTACCCTGCGGGAGTTCAACCGGTTTCGTCAAGGCTCTCTCCTATCTGAAATAGGAGAGTATACGCTCTCTCCTTTCCCGTCAAGGAGACGGCCGCCGGGCTTCAGCGGCTGAGGCCAAAAGCTTTTGGATGAATCTAGGCAGAACTTCCCTAGGCTCCTGACAGCAAGAGCCTAGAGCCGATGTAGAAACAAAAAGCCGCCTTTCGGCAGCTGGTCTGAACTAACCGGATGCATGCCTCCGGCTATAAAAGTTTTTTGCTACTTGCCGGTATGCAAGTTTCCGGAAGAACTTTTCCTGAAATTTATTTTTGGTGTCCGATAATTTGCGCCATCGCTCCTGCAAAGCTGTAAAAGGCAGATCAGACTTTTCCCGAGAAACCGCGCCTACTTATATATGCAGTTTTTCAGGCTTCCCGGGACATGTTTTTCAATATTTATTATTTTGATCCTGACGATCTGTCTTCTACCTTTACCCGCCAGTCTTCTCCATGCAAGACTGGCTCAAGCCGATTGCGGCGTGCTCACAGCTGCCTGTTTCTTCTTTAGCTGCTCCAGCAACATCGGCCCCAATTGCGACACGCTGCCTGCGCCAAGCGTCAGCACCATATCTCCGGGTTCGGCCAGCGCAGAGACTTGCCGCACTGCCTGATCAAAAGAGCTCACATAGCTGGCATTGCTGTGGCCGTCGCCGAACAGCTGAATGGCCTGGGCCAGCCGTTCGCCGGTAATGCCCGGGATGGGCGGTTCACTGGCGGCATAGATGTCGAGCACTGAAACGGTATCGGCGTCATTGAAGGCTGCGCCGAACTGCTCCAGCAAGTCACGGGTGCGGGTAAAGCGATGCGGCTGAAAGATTACATGGACGCGTTTGAATCCGCAGTGACGCGCCGCAGCCAACGTGGCTCGGATCTCCGTAGGATGGTGGCCGTAATCGTCAATCACGCTGATATCGGCAGCGCGACCGCGAAGCTGAAAACGGCGATCAACGCCGCGAAAGTTTTCCAGCGCTTCGCGAATGCGGTCCGGCTCGATATCCAAGCCTACGCCCACCGCCACGGCAGCAGTCGCGTTCAGCACGTTGTGGTTTCCGGGCACACGTAGATGAAAGTCGCCCAGTGACTTGCCATGGTATTCCACCGAGAAATGCGCATAGTGTTTATTGCCGGCGCATTTTGCGCGTGCGCCACCCACACGAAAATCGGCTTCCGGATGAACGCCGTAAGTTGTAGCGCGACGCGCCAGGCGCGGCAGCATGTTGCGCAGCCGTTCATCATCATGGCACAGCACGGCCATGCCATAAAACGGCACGCGATCAATGAAATCCAGAAAGGCCTGCTCAACGTCGGCCATATCGCGATAGCAATCCATGTGCTCGCGATCGATATTGGTCACCACAGCCAGGATGGGTGACAGCTTAAGGAATGACCGGTCGCTTTCGTCGGCCTCTGCCACTAGATATTGTGATTTGCCCAATCGCGCGTTGGAGCCCATGGCGTCTACGCGTCCGCCAACGACGACTGTTGGATCAAGCCCGCCTGCGGCAAGCACCGCGGCCACCATGCTGGTTGTCGTTGTCTTGCCGTGCATTCCGGCAATGGCGATTCCGTACTTCAGCCGCATGAGTTCTGCCAGCATTTCCGCGCGCTGAATCACGGGAATATGCTCTGCATGCGCCGCCGCGATCTCTGCATTGTCACGCTTTACAGCTGAGCTGGCCACCACGACCTCTGCACCGGTGATGTGCTCGGCACGATGTCCTTCAAAAATGATTGCGCCTTTTTCAGCCAGCCGCTCAGTGACGCTGGAACTCTTCAGGTCGGAACCGGACACCTTATAGCCGAGCGTCAGCAGCACTTCAGCAATGCCGCTCATGCCGATGCCGCCAATCCCTACGAAATGTATCCTCTGAATTTTTGCAAACATTATTCTTGTCGCTTCGCTCCAAACCGCTACGGGGCGTTCTCAAACCTGCGAGTCTATATGCTAATGATACTTGCCGCTCGCCGCGCAAGTCGGGCTCGCGGCTTGGGCTCTTCCGATCACCCGATGTCCCGATCACGGCGATCACCCGATGCCTCTGCAAGTTCCGCCACCATCCGCGCTACCCGGCCTGCCGCGTCATGATGAGAGAGAGCGCGCGCCCGCTCCGCCATCTGCTTTAGACGCGTGGGATTCGCAAACAGCTGCGTGATCACCTCCGTCAAGCGCTCCGGCACAAGTTCTGCCTGCGGCACCAGCATGGCCGCGCCGCCTTGCGCGATGGCCTCAGCATTGCGGCGCTGATGATCGTCCGCCGCCTGCGGAAACGGAACAAAAATTGCCGGCTTGCCCGCCGCCGTCGCCTCCGCTACCGTGCTGGCTCCTGATCGGCACAGCAATAAATCGGCTCGCGAAAAGGCTGCGGGCATGTCATCGATAAAAGCGGAAACTTCGGCCTTTACACCAGTCTGCGCGTATGCAGCCGCCACGTCATTATATTCACGCTCACCCGTTTGGTGGATGATTTGGAGCTGGGGAATTTGTCGTAGTACTACCGGAGCAGCGGCCACCATGGCTTGGTTTATGGCCCTAGCGCCCTGGCTGCCGCCAAAAATCAGCAGTGTTGGCGGATGGTTGCTATCAAGTGCCGGCACGTTAAAGAACTCCGCCCGCACTGGCACACCCACTACCTGAGCATTGCGAAAGTACTTTTCTGTCTGCTCAAAATGCACCGCCGCCGCCGACACTCGGTGGCCCACGATCTTATTGGCAAAGCCGGGGACATAATTTGGCTCAAAGGCCAGCGTGGGAATGTGCATCAGAATGGCCGCCGCCATTGCCGGCCCGGAAGCATATCCGCCCACCCCCACCACCACCTCAGGATTGAAGACCTTGATAATTTTTCGGGCGTCAACAACTGCCCTAGGCAGATCAAACAGCGTGCGCATGCGCGTGATAAGGCTTACATTCTTTAGCGCGCCCACCTTGACCCGCATCAGTCCAAAACCCGCCTGCGGGACGAGCCGGTTTTCCATGCCTCTTGCCGTTCCCATAAACAAGACTTCGGCATTGTGATGAGCTTTCAGTTCACGGGCAATCGCCAACGCCGGGATCACATGCCCACCGGTACCGCCGCCTGCTATCAGAACGCGCATAGGAATCAGTCTAACTGCACGTCGTACTTTAATTTAGACTATTAATTCTGACCATGATATAATTTTATGGTCATGGAAGAAATCTCAATTTCCGAGTTCAAAGCCAAGTGTCTATCGATTCTGGAACGTGTCCGCAAGACTCGTAAACCAGTCCGCGTTACGCGCTTTGGAAAGCCCGTGGCTGAGGTGATAGCCCCTTCCCCTATGAAAAATCGGGGTTCCGGATGGCTGGGGCGAATGAAGGGAACCGCCACAATAGTCGGAGATATCGTCAAGCCTGTCGGTGATCTTGCCGACTGGGAGGTCCTTCGAGATTGAAACTTCTTCTCGATACTCATATCTGGCTCTGGAGCCTGCTTGAACCGAACAAATTAGGGCCCCGTCTTCAACGTGAACTCCAGGAAACCAGCAATGAGCAATGGCTTTCGCCGATCAGTGTCTGGGAAGCAACGGTTCTTCAACGTAAAGGCCGCTTGCTGATTCCAGGAAATACTCTCGATTGGTTCGACCGATCGCTCATGGGCCTGCACGAAGCGCCGCTCACTCACGAGGTGGCGCTTTTAGCTGACCAATTGCCGCTGCATGGCGATCCTGCTGACCGGTTTCTGGCCGCCACAGCCAAGGTACTTAATCTGACTTTGGTTACTGCGGATGCACGCCTGCTTGGCCTTGGGGACATTGCTTCGCTGGCGAATCGCTAGCTCAACCCTGCTAGTTACTCCAGTACCCAAATTTTTATTTTTGGAACAAAACCGGAAAATTCTGCCGCGATCCGGCGTTTATGCTATGTTTTTGGTTAGGAACATAAACCCATTGCTGCGAGATCAATTGAGATCAGGAGTAATCGGGTGATTGCGCGCCATGATGTTTAAAGCTGCTGAAGATTTCAAAAAACGCACGTTAAGCGCTTTGCCTTCGCTCCTGGAGAAGGTGGCCTATATCTGTTCGCTCCAGAGCGGCAGCGGTGGATATATGCATTGGGGCTTTACCCGCGCTTATGGCAACCGTCCCACACAGGATGCGATTTATGCAGCGCACATGGAAACGTCATTGGCCCTAAGCCATACGCCGGTAAGAGAGATTTTCCAGGAATATCAGGAAGCTGTGGCTCGCTCCGGATCAGCGGCAGACATTCTTGACCCGGACACATTCATACTGAAAGCGCCGCTCAATGGCGACGCAATTCTTTCTGCTCATTTAAATCTTCTTCAGGATTCTGTTGCTGCCCTCGCTCGTCAGGAGCGTACAACTCACCAAGTCGCATAGCGACGCCCACCACCTGGCCCACAACTTCAGCATCCTGCGGATGTTTCAGTATGCGTGCGGGCACCGGTGAAAGCGGGTGGGATTGCAGGATGATTTCACCGCGGCGCACCGAGCACCAGCAGCAGACATGGCCTTCGCGGGTTTCCACAAAATAAATTGGACGCTCCAGCTCTGACCGCCATTTCTTTTCTTCCACGCGGCTGCGGTCTTCATCCACCTGCACAAATGACCCCGGCAGCAGCAGCGGATACATGGTCAGGTCTTCCATGCCGACATAAGCGTAAATGTATTTTTTCTTGGATAGTTCCTGCAGGTATTGCATGGGAACCGTGCCCCAGCTCTCGATCATTCGCCCCAGATCAGTGGAGCGCTTGATGTCAAACCCAGGATCAAGCTTTGTGGGGACCTGCACATTGCCGCGCCCCTCCGCCATCTCTATGCGATGTGTTTTTCCAGGGCTGCAAATGGCAAAGTCAGCGGCGGTAAAGCTCAGGTCCACTCCGTAGAGCCTGAGAAGCTCAGTAAAATCGGCGCGATAGATTACGGAAAGAACATACAGGCGGTAAATGCTGGGAATCACGCCTTTGGTTTCAATGTCAGAAAGGCGGCTGGGATTAATAACAAATTCTTCAATCCCTCTGGATTCAGCCAAAGAGGTGCTGGAGAGCTCCACGTCCCGCAAAGTGAGACCCATGTGCTCGCGCAAATCCCGTAACTTCTTGCCGGCTGACAACACTTGTGTTCTACACCCCTTGGATCGCTTACCCTGTTCCGCCATCTCGGACTCCGAATCGTCCGAAACTGGAACAAGAAACTTTTGATCATTCACGCCGGAAGATTATAAGACCAGTGGCAATGCTTTTAAGCTGTTCCTTAGTTTACCTCTAAGGGTGCTGGCTTGGCTAAATAAACCTTCATCGCTGGTGAGAATAAATACGAACTGGGCCGTGATTCAGTTCCGCGCCCGTGAAAGAATTTGCTTGTCCCCGCACCCAATCCTTTTGCAAAAGATTGCTTTTTCCCCGAACCACCGGTCTTAATTCCGGAAAAGAGCTCATCATTGCTTCAACTTCCACTTTCTGGGCGGACGTGGGGGGTAGCAGCGGCAGACGGGGCAGACCTCCATAATAACCATTGAGATCCATGGCGTATTTAATTGCCGGAATGCCCAGTTCAGATACTACCCGCTTGGTGGCTGGAGCCAGCGCCGTCTGTTTCGCCCGGGCCAGATCCAGGTCGTTATCCTTGAAGGCCGCATGGATTTCAAAACAGATCGTGGGCGCGGGCGCGGCAAATCCCAGCACGCCGCCGCTGGCGCCCGCAAGCAGAGAATCCAGCAGTGTATGCGCCGCTCCAACCAGTACCTGAAATCCCACTTCCTTGCTGCGGGTCTTGATCCTGGGGCGCGCAGCCACGGCAACATCTGAGCCGCCATTCAACTGGCTTACGCTTATCATTTGGCCGCCATTTTCATTGTTACCGGGCGCAGCCAGCATCCGCGCCGTTACTGCTTGCTGGATTTCAGTGACGGTGGCGTTGCGCTTAATGTGGCGGGTGGCGTTCACCATGGCAGCCACTTTTTCTACATTGCCGCTCGATTCCTTAATGCCAAGAATGTTCGGATGCTCCGCCAATGCCGTAATCACCTCGAGTGGCAAGTCGTAGGCCGTGAAGGGTGGCACAGTGTAAAGAAGGACCGGCAGGGGGGAGTTGTCGGCCACCGTGCGAAAGAAAGCGAGCATTACCTCTGGCTTCATCTGTGGACGGTAAAAATGCGGCGTGCGCACCAATGCTACGTCATAATTCAGCTTGGCCGCATGTTCTGTAAGCCGTAGCGTTTCAATCACGGACTCAGCGCCCGTGCCGGCAATGAGCACTTTTTCCGGAGAAGCCACTTCAGCGGTCACTCGCAAGACCTCGCGCCGCTCTTCATCGCTCAGCATCACGGCTTCACCCGTGGATCCCAGCACAACCATGCCGGCAATCGGAGTGCGGGAATAGCGATCAATATTGTGTTCTATCTTTTTGTAATACACCGCTCCGTCAGGATAGAACGGCGTTGTCACGGCGGGGAAAATGCCTTGCAGGAGCATATGTCTATTCTAAACGTTTTCTGAACTCCCGACCTCGGGCGGTTTCGCGGGTTGAGGGAACCCTATCAGCTTCCAAGCTGCATTCGTAAACTGTTGCAATCGCACCGATAAGAATTATAGGGGCTAAAGAGTTCCCTCGCTCCGGCTCGGGAGTCCAGAAAAAAGCCCTGCACTCTTGCACAGGGGCTTTGGCATTCATCAAAAATAAAACTAGATAGCGCTGGCCAATGGGATGGAGTTCTGCGTTTGCAGGTCGCCCAGCCGACGCACGTTTTCCCGCAGCGTCTGGTACGTTGGCACCAACATGGCCGGGGTAAACTGCAATGAGGGCATAGCATATTCCAGTGAAAGCTTGAACATGGCCAGCAGGCATTGCAGGCGTATCTGCGCAGCCAGTTCCATTACCTGAGCGGCCGTAGAGGCCACTTCCGGCAACGGACTCAGGCGCACCGCTTCACTCGCATGCAAGACTGTGGAAGCGTTGGATGCAATCCGGGCCACATAACGCACCGTAACGCGAATGCGGTGACGCTTGAGACCGACAAATTTTGAACGCGGAAGCTTTCCCTTCAGGAAAAGCTCGTCGTCACGATCCAGCAGCGTGTGGAAAGCGTTTAGGTCTACCGGGCGGAGCGATTGCACCGCCTGTTTTCTGCGGCTGCGTACTGCCATGTAAAACAACACGACAGCGCACAACGCAAGCGCAATTACGATCACTGTTATCATCTATTTATCAACTCCGTCACTGCCTGATTCCATTGCTCCAACTGGGCCTTCGGCACATTGAGTGCGGCTGTGGCGCGTTCCGGCGGGGCCAGCAGGTAACCCAGCCAGATAAGAAGGCTACAGTTGTAAGCAAGGCTGCGTACCAAACTAAAAACCTGCGCTGTTGCTGGGCTCAGATGTGGCATCAACGTCACGTTGACTAGCTCTACGGCTGCACACGTCCCCAACCCTAAAGCAATTCCAAATTCATTCTGGCGCCAATGTAATCCGAACGCACTGGAAGACAAAAACAGGAACATGATCAAGCCCAGTTCAACAATTCTGGTCGCTTCTGACGCCAACAGAACGCCATTCGTGATACTCCTGGCATTGCCGGATTGTTCGTAAATCGCTCCAAAAGCCAATACGATAAGAGCGACCACGGCCAAGCGAAATATCAAGGTCGCCAGCTTACGCAAAGCCGCATGTGGAGCAAAAATATTCGTGAATATCTCACGCACCACGGCCAAGCCAAGAATGATGCAAATCGCTTCACAAATCCAAAAAACGTAGAAATAGAAATACACACCACGAACCCGGTAAACGGACAACGTGGCTGCGGTTTCAAACAGATTGAAGAAAATGTAGGCAGTGAAAAATGGATACTTTTGCCATGCTTCCTTCGCCAGCAGGATCGCTGCCAGGAGTACTTGCAGAGCAATGCCTCCAATCCATAGATCGTGAATGAGCGAGCCTAACGGCATAAGTGCTTTCAAGAGCATACAGCCCTGGTAAGCCATTAAACAAGCTTTTCTTGTAGTTAGCGCTGACTGCCTACGGTACCTATGTACCTCGCCCTTGTTACCTCAAAACGCCCACTGGACACGGAGCAGGCAGGCAAGCGCCCGGGGGCAGCGGCGGCGGATACGGATTTGGGCCATCGAACTGGGTGCTGGTGGCTCTTGCTGTTAGGGGGGCTGCGCTCGCGGCGAACATAAGCAGCGCAAAAGACGCGAAGCGTGCGGTTTGTTTCAGCATTTATTTAACCATCTCCTTGGTGTAAGTGAATTTTTATTTTCAACGAATTTCCGCTATCAATAACAAACCATTGGGCTTATTTGGGAATTTCCGAATCCGGAAAAGCATTTTTCCAAAATGGGAATCAAAGGGGAGGGGCTCTCTTACTGATAATTAGAGCCTGTTGATGGGGAGGGAAATAGGCTTACGGAGGGCCAATAAGGGAAAACAGGCTGAGGGTATCTTTACTGGTCTTCCACCCTGTTAATTGGAAGAGAAGAGCTTGCATCTTCAGGCAACAACAGCAATGCAAGGCTTACGTAGCCGGAGCGCCTGGTTTTCCATTTGGGGCTCAAGTCGCCATGATGGTTTCAAGATGCTTTTTTGGTTTTCGTAACGAATGTCTAAAGGTGTTGCTAAATCCGTTTTGGAATTTCTAGTAGAAATTTATTCCGGAAACAGGAACCTCTTGATGAATCTGAGAAAACTCAAGACTTGGCGGGGTGAAGTCAGATTCCGGCAAAATCGGTTAGAATGAAATCTCCGCTGCTTCATCCTGTCGGGGCGTAGCGCAGCCTGGTAGCGCACCTGCCTTGGGCGCAGGGGGTCACAGGTTCAAATCCTGTCGCCCCGACCAAATCTATTGAGCAATTTATGGATGAGCCTTCGCGGTGAAGGTCCCTCCCCTTCAGCAAGCTCAGTGTCGGGGTTTCGCCTGACCGTCTTTTGACGGCCCACGCCTGCGTGCAACCGCTGCATTCAGCTTGACTTTTCCGTTGATGGGTATATCGTTTCGGGATTCGTGCGAACCCAGGTACACCGGAATCTGAAGAGCAATTCTAAAACGAGAGAGGCCCCACCATGGCAGCAGGCTCAAATCCCAGCCCCGAACTGGAACTCACCGTTGAAAAAAATGCGGATGAAGCCACGATTCGCGGAACCGGCAAAATCACAGCGGCTTCAACCGACTATTTTCAGACAACGATCCGCAACGCTATCCCCGGCAACAAGCGAATTGTGCTTGACCTTACGGGCGTTGAGTACATTGACAGCTCCGGTCTGGGCGCGCTGGTCAGCGTCTATATGGCTGCAGGCAAGGCGCATTGCGAACTGGAGCTGGCCAACCCGAAGCCGCGCGTGCGCGATCTGCTGAACATCACCAAGCTGGCTACCATTTTTGAAGGGCACCAGTTTGGTGGAATCTGATTCGGTGCGCTGTGATTCGCAGAGCCTTGATTTTCAGATCGTTGATTTGCAGATTCATTAGCGGGCCTTTTATCAGCGGATCTGTTGCCCTAGCGTTATTGTTTGCCATGCCAGTGCAAATGATCAACGGCCAGTCGTCCCAGGCGGCTGGTACGCACCCACCTGAATACACCTTTAAAATTGTTCGCGATTACCCGCACGATCCAGCGGCATTTACCCAGGGTCTTGTCTACCATAACGGCTTTCTCTATGAAGGGACCGGGCTCAACGGCCAGTCGCAATTGCGGAAGGTTCGGCTCGAAACGGGCGAAGTGGTGGAACATGTGGACCTGTCCAGCGACTACTTTGGTGAAGGCATCGCCGTTGTCAAAAACAAAGTCATTCAGCTTACGTGGAAGTCACATATTGGCTTTGTCTATGGCCTTTCCGACTTCAAGCTGCTGCGGCAGTTTTCTTATCACGGTGAAGGCTGGGGACTGGCTTCAAGAGGCGATGAAATTTTTATGAGCGATGGCACGGCAGAGATTCGCGTGCTTGACGCGACAACGCTCAAGGAAAAACGGCGCTTCACCGTCCGCGACGGCGCAGCGCCCATTGATCAATTGAACGAGCTGGAATTTGTAGAAGGCGAACTCTTCGCCAATATCTGGCAGACCGACCGCATTGCGCGGATCTCTCCGCAAAGCGGCAAAGTGCTTGGCTGGATTGACCTCTCAGGGCTGCTCAGCCCAATTTATCGCCGCCAAGACGGCGCGGTGTTGAATGGAATTGCTTATGATTCAATGCACAAGCGCTTGTTTGTGACCGGCAAATTGTGGCCGAAAATTTTTGAGATTCAACTTATGCCGAAACATCCGGCTCCGCAGCAGCCGTCCGTCGGTCGATAGATTCATTCCTAGCGGATCTTGTCCGCGCCATTTTCGGAGGGGGCAGTATTGCCGCGGCTGCAGATAGGACTTCTCTCCTCTGATTTTGATAACATTCACGGAGCGTGAAGGACGCATCCGGTCCGCGGAAAGAATAGAAGCCCACCTTGATACAACTAATCTTAGCGAACCTTCTTTCAGCCCGAGGTGCGGACAACGGGCACATATATGAAAGGAGGTCGCCATGCCGACCGACTTCCCCAGCGCCACTCGCCCGCTACCTGATCGCCCTAATCTTCGCCATCTGAAAGACCAGGCCAAAAATTTGTTAAAAGCCGGCCAAGCCGCATCTCTCACACAGGCCCAATACAAAACCGCCCAGCTCTACGGATTTGCCAGTTGGCCCAAGCTGAAAGCTCACGTTGATTCACTGGAAGAAATTGGACAGCTCAAGCAGGCAATCGACAGCAACGATCTCGAGGCGGTGAAAAAGCTGATGACCAGCAACCCTGCGCTGCACAGCGCTCAGCTGGGCTACAACAAAAACGGCCCGCTTACCTGGGTGGCGGAATGCCGCGTTCCATGGGAGCCTCCATCTGCAACGCGGCTTGCCATGGCCGAATGGATGATCGATCACGGCTCCGATATCCATCAGGGTGGTGACGGGCCGCTGATGCGCGCAGCGCTGGTTGGCCACCGGGTGCCCATGATGGAGTTGCTGGTCTCTCGCGGCGCAGATGTGAATGCGCAGTGGAACGGATACTTCCCCATCATCTTTGCTCCGTGTGAAACCGTGGAGCCTATCCCGCTGAAATGGCTGCTGGATCATGGCGCCGATCCCTACTGCTCAAAACCCCGCAGCAGGTATCCGGGCACCGCTCTCGATTACGTGGTCCGCACATATTCCCGCTCAGAGCAGCTCGGCCAGTGCATTGATCTGCTGGCGGAAGCCGGATGTGTTACCCGCTACAATCTGCCGCCAGTGCTGGACCTGCTGCGCGGGCGCATCGATCTTCTGCGGGACCATCTTGATGCTGAGCCGGCTCTGGTGCATCGGCAATTTCCCGAACTTGATTTTGCCACGACTGGCCGCCGAGGGCTGACGTTGTGGGGCGGAACATTGCTGCATGTGGCCGCCGAATACGGCAATGTGGACGCCGCGCGACTGCTGCTGGATCGCGGAGCAGACGTGAATGCCCGCGCCACGGTGAATGAGTCCGGAGTTGGTGGACAGACACCCATCTTTCACGCGATAACGCAGTTTTACAATTGGCGTTTTCCTGTGGCGCAGCTCTTGATCGAACGCGGAGCCGACTTGTCAGTCCGGGCGAAACTGCCCGGCCACTATGAACAGCCGGATGAAATCGTCCACTGTACGCCGTTGGGCTATGCGTTGCTGTTTTCCGGCGGCCCTGAGGAAAGCAAAAGTGTGCAGTTGCTGCGCGCAAAAGGCGCGCCGGAGTAGAAGGGGCCTACCGCAAGCCGATCGTGCGCAAAATTTTTCCTGCGCCGCGGCGAGCGGCCAGTAGTCCGGAAGCAAAAAACGGTTTGGGATCGGCTGAATTCCACCAGCCATAAGATTTCGCGCGCGCCACATGGCCGAGAAAAGTCATTCGATTGATGGAACGCTGGCGCTTTATTTCGCGGAAACAGGCAGCGTAGTTGTGGTAACCAACCCATGTTGTGCCGTTGAGCTGTTGTGGCGGAGCGGTTGAGTTATCTCCGGCGCTCTGGCCAGCCAGATCGAGATAGGCAAGATGAGGCAGGTTCACCCCTGCGTCGGCAAAGAGGCCGTTGTACCAGGGCAGGCGCGTGTTCATTTCGATGAAGTAATAACCGCCATCTTTTTGACGATACTTGAATTCCAGCGATCCCAGCCCGCGATAGCTGAGCGCCAGAATCAGCTTGCGGCCTTCCGCAGCCAGCGCGTCATTGCGCTCGGTCTGGCCGTAACACATGCTGCCGTAGCCTGCCGGATACTGCCGCAACTTGCGCACCGTGGACCAGGCCGCAATCTTTCCCTGGGTGTTGACCAGCGCGGTGTATTGAAATACCTGGTCGTCAGCGCCTTCAATCAACTCCTGCATCAGCGTGGCGCCTTTCATCTGCGGATAGCGGGCAAAAAAAACCTGCGCTTCCTGCGCGTTTTTCGCCACCAGGACCTTGGCCGATTCCACGGGAAATCCCGCCGTATAACGATGAATAGGCTTAATCAAAGATGGATAGACAAAGTCGCGCGCGATTTGTGCCATGTCATCTTCCGGGCGAGTAATGTGCGTGCGCGGAACTCTTATTCCAATGCGCTCACAGAACCGGACCACCGATCCTTTATCTACAATGGTGCTGAACAGATCCGGCGGCACCCAGTGAAACAGAAAGCAATCCTTCAGCTCTGCCTGGCGATGGGAGAGAAAACGGGCGAACCAATCAGAGGTCGCAAACAAGACGGGCTTCTGAGTGAAGCGTGCGGCCCACTCCTGCATCAGGCGGCACAACACATCTTCATTGGCCAGGCTGTCACCGGCATAGGCGCGCGGCTGTGTGGGATCGTCAGGATAGACAAAACATTCGCGGATATATTTCGAATAGCGGAGCGGATCTCGCAGCTTATCATTCAGCGCGCACACGGGAACGCCGTGGCGGCCGACGCTGCGGGTGATGCCGTAAGCGGAAATGTCCAGGCCTTCAACGAATACAGGCGAGATGTCATGGGGTGCGACCATTTATTTATTCTCGTCGTCCGAGGACTCTTTCTCACTGCCCTGCGGCTTTGATTTCAATTCCAGGGGAGCGCTTTCATCTTCCTGCTTGCCCAGCAGCTTGCGCACTCCGTCCCGCGCTGCGATGCGAGCTGTATATAGCAATGCGCCGTACAAGCTCTTGCGGAAAATGAATACGCGATAGTTCGCGCGACGCGCTGAGGCCCACCGGCTCTCGTCCCATGTGGCCGGGCCGACGAAATCAAATTCGCGCAGGCCGCGCTCAGGCGTCTGATTCAGAATTTCATTCACCAGCAGTTGACCGGGACCGTAACGGCGAAAAGCTTCGTCATAACCGGCCTTGGCCAGGAAATAGCGCCCGCGAAGATTGAAGCCGAAATGTCCGGCGATGGGCTTTCCATTCAGCTCAAGAAAATCCAGCGAGAGATAGCCATCGCGCGCGGAGGCCTGCGCTATGGCGTCATAAAACTGGCGCGTGCCCGGATGGCATTTGATTGCCGTGCCTTCCGCACCTTTCCAGCCGGAAGCTTCCAGGGCATAAAACTTTTCCAGCGCTTCAGGATCAGCCGTGCCGTAATGCTTCAATTCCAGAGTTCCTTGCTCTTCCAGTTGACGCTTTGCGCGCCGCAGATGCGAGCGAAACTTGGGACGCGTGCCGCCGAGCCAAGGCGGCGCTGATTTGTCAGCAGAGGAAGCGCCGATAGGCAGGTATAAAGTCTGTGAAGTGCGTTTGCGCCCGGTGCGATATCCATCGGCTCGCGCCAGCACTACAAGGCGATCAAGGCCGCTGGCTTCAACCACGTTCGATACGTCGATCAGGTCCCAGCGCGGCAGATCTTTTGCGGCTTGCCATAGCGCCTTAAGCACGGCTGCGCCTTCTTCCCCAGGACAAACAGTAAGACTGGCGCGCAATGAATGGATATTGGCGGGAAGCGTGAGTTGGACGATGGGCAGACCTGACATCCTGATTCGACGGCGAACCAGGGGCAGAATACCTCTCAATTTCTCACCCGACCACGCGGAGAGAATGATGACGTCGGCATTTGGCTCAAAGGCCTGCAGGTACGCTTGCGCCCATTCCGGATGATAGAAAACTTCGTCATCGCCCGATTCGTCACACAGCCGACGCCATTCGCCGGCGATCTGCTCAACCAGCTCAGGGCCGCCGCGCTGTACACGCACGGAGAGCTTTGTTCCCGGAATGGCTTGCTCTTGGGCCGCCGTCATTTTTGTGCTTGGCTCTGAATTGGAATCTAACAGACTGAGCAGGCATTGTGCCAAGCACCAAAGTCCATTGTGTGTTTACAAGGCGAGTTCCTTACTGCGTCTGCTGTAAAAACTTTTGCATATTGTCGCTTTGCAGTCGCTTGAACTCAACGCAGGCGCCGATCCGCTCCAAGCTTTGTTGCAATGCGCGCTCAGCGCCCGGCGCGCGATGCGTGGCAAAAAACTGCTTGATCTCATCGCGCTTCTCAATAGAACAGAAGCCGCCTAGCGCAGAGACCGCGCCGCTGCCGCCGAAGGTGGTGACTTTTTCCGCCAGCGAATCCCAGTGAGCTTTAAGGTAGTCCCACGCGATCTCTCGCGCGGGAGATTCTGCCAGCAGCGCGGGAAAGATGCGCACATAATCCTGCTGGCGGATTTTGCCCTGGTCAATCAGCGCCAGCGTCCGCTGGGCCAGTTCAGGCTGGCGGAACGATGTGAGGGCGAAAAGGAAATGGTAATAGTCTTCAGTAGTGCGCGCGGAGGCCATGCCTTGCACGAATTGCTCATAGAGCGCGGCGTCACCGTTTTCCGCCGCGACCGTAAGCGCCGGGCCAACGATGGTGCCTTCGACAGACGTTGGGTCCTTTATATAAGCCTGTGTGATTTTCTTGGCCGTGGCGACTGCGTCTGAATCACCAGCGCTCCCTAGGATTTCCAGCAGGCTGGCGCGCAGGGCTTTTTGATCGTCACTGTCATTTGCGCTGGCGTTCCAGCCGACTTCTTTGGCCAGCGGCGCAAACTGCTGGCGCACCAGCTCACGATACTTTTTCTGATCTTGCTCCGGCACCAATGATCGCCCGATGGTATCCATATGATCGGCAACAAACTCGACCACCAGGCGGTTGCGTTCCGGTCGCAATTCGCGAGCGACGTTCAAAAAAATCCCTACCGGCTCTTTACCGGCACGCGTCATGGCCCACAAGTCCTCAACAAATGCGATGCGCTCGGGGACGGTCAAGCCCTTTTCAGCGTTCGCGGCCACGTCATTCAGATTTTTTGGATCGCGGTAAAACACGCGGTAATATCCTTTGGCGTCGCGATTGGCGATAAACCAGCCAGGGCATGCATTTGTGTCGAAGCGCGCAATCTGCTTTTCCATGAGATAACAAGCCGAGCCAGCATTGTTGGCGGCTTTGGTGCAGATTGGAATCGACCAAACCTGCTCCTTCTTCGCAACGTCGTCAGATGAGGACAAAAGAAATCTCTGCTGTGAAAGCTCCAGCGCTTGCTTGCCGCTTGAGCAGTTGCTGCTTACGGTAACCAGCGGCACGCCGGGCTGCATCACAAATGTCGGCATGATCTTATCTACCGGCTTGCCGGAAACTTTTGCCACGGCCTGCCAGAAATCCGCCGAAGTAGCATTGCCGTTGGCATGCGCTTTCAGGTAAGCGTTCACGCCGCTGCGGAAGACCTCCGGGCCGACATACGATTCCAACATCCCAAGCACAGCTCCGCCTTTTTGATAGGTGATGCCGTCAAACATCTCCTTGATCTCAGCCGAGGTGTGCGGATCGCCATGGATGGCGCCGCGCCGCGCTTAATGAATCCTGCCCAATGACGCTCTGAGCCGTGGCAGCTTCATCATCTTCAAGGTGCCACTCAGGATGCCACGCCCGAATGGGCTTGCGCTCCATCCAGGTAGCAAAGCCTTCATTGAGCCAGATATCGTCCCACCACGCGGCAGTCACCAGATCGCCAAACCACTGGTGTGCAATCTCATGCGCGACTACCGTGGCGTGTCCCTGCTTGCTGAAGACAGAAGCGGTCTTCTCGTCCATGAGCAGCGCCGTATCACGATAGAAAATGGACGCGGTGTTCTCCATGCCGCCCCACTCATAGTCGGGAATGGCCAGCATGTCGAGCTTTCCAAATGGGTATTTGATTCCGTACCACTGGTTATAAAAATGGACGGACTGCGCGGCGGCTTCAAGGGCGAACTGGCCATATTGCTTTTTCTCCGGCACGGCGCAGACTCGGATTGGCGTTCCATCCACGCTGCGCTCAAGGCATTGCCAGTCGCCAATTGCGAGCGCGACAAGATAAGTGGACATTTTGGGCGAAGTGGAAAACGTGATCTTATGCCGCGTTGAGCCGGGCAGCGGATCGTCTTTTATGATGCGTCCGTTGGAGATGGCTGTATCGCCTTTGTCCGCGATAACAGAGAGATCAAAGGTAGCTTTGAAAGCTGGCTCGTCAAAGCTGGGAAACATCATGCGCGCATAGGTGCCTTCAAACTGCGTGACCGCATATTGCCGCCGCGTCGACTTGCTGAGATACAACCCGCGCAAACCAGCGGTAAGCTTGCCGGAAAATTTGAGATGCAGGTCGATAGCGCCCTTTGGTACAGGTTTGGCAAAAATGAGCCGCACCATTTCATTCGGCTGGTCATAGGTTACTTGGGCCGGCAGAATCGTGTTTTCAGCGGTTGCTTCCGCCAGGGAAATCTCAAGTCCCAGGGAATTGAGCAAGATCTCACCGGTAGCCTGTTGCACCTGCACGCTGATGGTCTCTTCACCGGTGAACTTTTGCGCGCCAATGTCAGGATCAAGAAACAGCTTGTAATGGCTGGGGACGACCGTGGTGGGCAGTCGCTGCGCGTAGAGGCAGATGGCTGAAATCGTGAAAAAAATAAATATTGAGAAAGTGAACCGCGTGCGAAAAGAAGAGAGAATCAGCATGGAATGAAGAACCTCAAAGAGAAGGGCTATCTTATCAAGATTGGCGCTTCAGGATGATTGGGCTTCAGGATGGTTGCGTCATGGCTTTCTGTATGGCTTTGATCGCCTCTTCAATCCTAGTGCGTTCGGCGTCGTTGAGCCGCGAAAGATGTTTGGCCAGGAATTTCACTCGGCGCTTACGTCCCTGCCATAGGATTGCGGTCCCTTTTTCGGTGGTCTCAAGCACCACAGCGCGGCGATCCTGCGGGTTCACGGTGCGGCGAATCAGTTTTTCAGCTTCCAGGGCGTCAACGATACGGCTCATGGTGGGCGGGCGCACCTGTTCGGCTTTGGCCAGGGCATTCAGAGACATTGCGCCGCCAAAGACCAGCACGGAAAGCGCGGACAGCCTGGCTGGAGGAAGGCCGGTGGCCGAATCCTGCACCCGGACATGGCGCAGCAGGTGGATGGCGGCGGTGTGCAGGCGGTCCGCCAATTCTTCAGTTTTGGTCAACTTCGACATTTATTAGCTTTGCTAACTATTTTCTTGACACGCAAGCGGTATTGCAGATTTAATTAGCTTTGCTAAATATATCAGATTAAGCAGGGAGGCTGTTTATGGCAGACATAGTTAAACTTTCGCGGATCGCGGCCATTATGCTGGGCGTGCGCGACTTACCGGCAGCAATCGCGTTTTATAAGGACAAACTGGGGCTTAACATAATCATGCAGGAGCCGGCGCTGGCGCTGCTGCAATGCGGAAACGTAATGCTGGGCCTGAGTCCGCGGCACATGAATGCGGCCCCGCTTGCAGAGGCGGTGGAAGTCTCATTTGGTGTCGATAACCTGCGCGCCACACACAAAGCGCTGGCAGAAAATGGCGTGGTGTTTCTGGGCGAGCCGCGCGCCGTCACACCGACGGATTGGGCGGTCCACTTCAGGGACGTGGACGGGCATCTGCTGTCATTGTTTGGACCGGAAGGTAAGGCTTGATTCTGGAGGGACGCCGTCTTGGGCTTTAGGCAGAATGGGGCTTTTAACGGTGCAAGAATTTGCGGCGAACGTCTGGCCAGAATTCATGCAGCAGGTTCATGCCGGCGTCACGCAACAAGGTGAAGCTGACGCAAGCCGCAACGGGGTTCATGCCCTGGCGTTCGCCGGGGACATAAAGATCGGAAACGGCGCGCGAGGCCGCAATGCTGAGGATGCGCGAGGAATTAAAGGTCTGGCCGCCGCTATCGGTACGGGTGACAAGGACGCGGCTCATGGCATAGAGCGCGCGCTGGAAAAACGGCAGATCCGGATTGCGAAAATATCTGGGGTCCTGCTTGAGCAGAGTGGGAAAAAGAAAGCGCTGAAAGAAAACGTCAGTCTCATTGGTGGCCAAATTGATACCGTAAGCCTGACCCACGCCGCGGAAACCGGTTTCATATTCACGGTTCAGATGCTTGCCCTTGGCGCGATCGGCGGCTTCGTCAATGGCGGCATTGGCGAAGGTGCGCGGTGAATAAGTGCTGTGAAGAAATACGTCGAACTTTTGCCGCGCAGTGAGCGGCTTCCATTCATCGAGTGACGGGTATGATTTCCCATCGATAGCGCGGTTCACCCGCGCCTTGATCATGTACGTCATCTGCTGAAGGCGGGTGGGTTGAGGCAGCAGCGGGGCTTCCGCAATGGCCATAAGATCTGAAGAAGATGCGGCGGCGTTGGGCGGCGGAGTTGGCCCCTCCGCGAACGTAATAGCGCCGGCAAATACAAGCAACAGAATAGAATGGAGGAAGCGCTTCATTTCCCTACCAGAATCGCTGAAGTTGAATTGATGGACGTTAACCCCTACGTTAACCCCAGGTAGGAACCCGTCTTACATATTTAGAACTAAGGCTTAGCAAAGAGGTTGTGAGAACTGCAAAAAAATGCAGCTCTGGTTGGCGTCTTTGAATCAGCCCCGGCAGCAGCTTGCCTCCGGAACTCACAAGCTATACTTCTTTCAGATGAGTGCCTCCCATCAGCCTCTGCCCGATGTTTCCTGGTTTGACGTTTCTGACCCCAACTCTTTGGAGCTGGACAAACTGGCTGAGCGTTTTGGTTTCCACGAGTTGCAGGTGGAAGACTGCCGGCACCGCCCGCAACGGGCCAAAATGGAGGAATATGAGACTTATATCTTCTGCGTCCTCAAGCACCTGCGCAACGACGCTGACTTCAGTTTTGAAGACTTTGATCTGTTCCTGACAAAAAACGAAATCGTCAGCGTGCACGAACCGAACTCCGATATCCTTGAAAAAGCCCGTGTCCGGGCCGAGCAAAGCAAAGTTACTGACGTTGGCAAAATCTTCTACATCCTGCTGGACACGATTGTGGACGAATATTCTCCAGTCCTGGACCGCATTGCCGACGAGACTTCTGAGATTGAATCCATTGTGCTGGAGTGCCCCGAGCCAAAAGTGCTGGCGCGAATCTTCAAGCTGAAGCGCAATCTGATTGAGTTTCGGCGCGCGGCCGGCGGCATGCGTGAAGTGGTGAACTCGCTGGTACGACGCGAAGGCGGGCTGCTTTCTGACAAATTTGATCCTTACCTCCGCGACGTTTACGACCACGTGGTCCGCACCGCGGAATTTATTGAGACCTACCGCGACCTGCTCAGCGGGGCGCTGGATATCTATCTTTCTGCGGTCGCCAACCGCACCAATGAGGTCATGAAAGTGTTGACCATTTGGGGCACCATCGCGCTGCCCATGGTGATTATCACCAGCTTTTTCGGAATGAACCTGCCGCTGCCCTGGCAACACAATTCTCACGGAACTATCTATTCGGTGGGCTTGATGGCGCTGACCACCGTGGCTACGCTGCTGTACTTCAAGAAGAAAAAGTGGTTCTGAAAAAGTGCAACGTCAACATCCAGCGAAAGCTTCCGAAATTAATGCACCAGAGCTGTGTGCACAATGGCCAGTAAGAAGCTTAGAACCGTTGTGACTATGATCGTTAACTGATCCCACCATACACCAGCACTGACTTGGCAGCTGTTTTCCATGGCCTTCACCATGAAGCTGTCGCAAGGTCACCCATAAGTAAGGAAGGGCAATCGCGAAAAAGATGAGCGATAGGGTATATGCAGTGGCGCCCTGAAGAGGCGTACCCAAGGCGATCCAGAACGGCCACTTCACAATATTCAGCAATAAGGTAGTCGACAGGAAGTAAAAAGATGTAAC
Source organism: Terriglobia bacterium (assembly GCA_963831465.1). Lineage (GTDB taxonomy): Bacteria > Acidobacteriota > Terriglobia > Terriglobales > Acidobacteriaceae > Angelobacter. Next base: position 201,451 of record CAWHQH010000022.1, read on the forward strand.
AGCATGCTCACCGAAATACCACTTCCGCATGGCGATAGAAGATTGCGAGCAGGCAGGCCATCACCAGCGCATTCAGGATTTTTGATCCTTCATAATAAAAGTGGAGCCGTTTGTTCAAACGCTCGACAAGGACTTCCTCTGAGATGCCTTTCTTCTTCGCCATTTTCCCCAGTGCGCGATTCATGGCCCCGGCACGGTCAGCATTGCTCAGGGTCTTGAAATCCAAGACGGAACGGTAGCTGGAAGTCAGCAACGTTGACAGCGCAAAGCAAAGCACATAAAAGCGGAATGGATTCGCATACCAGGACCGCTTTCCGGCCAGATATTCAGCGGTTACAAATGCCGGCTTGCTGAACAGGTACCTGACTGTCCGCAGGATCTTTGAGTCCAGTTCCAGTAACTCGTGCGCGGCGTGATGAGCAAAATGCCTGAAGGAGAAGCTATGGCGGTCAAATTTTTGCTCACCGCAGGCAGGGGCAGCACTGGAATATTATTTTTCGCCGATGTGGCAAGACGCTCGATTGCCCGTCAAGAGTGGAGTAGAGGGCAGAGAGGCAACAAATCGGATGATCGCGACGCAAACAATGCCTACGTTCTTCATCCCTCTTTAGACACCGCCTGTAACCCGGCCCTAACCCTGTTTAGCCAGAGTATTCACCCGTTTGACGTGAGCAGCCGCAGGTGTTACGGTCGGAGATGTTAACTGATAGAGGCGGTTGACTTTGCAATGATAATTTCACATTTCCCCCTGTTTGCATCCATGGCCGGCGGAGTGCTTCCATCCATATATATGCCGAGCTTTGCGTCAGCTTTAGCGCCAGCCTGTGGGCCTGCATTAGCCTCAGCCTTTGCTCCTGTATTCACGCCCGTTTCCGCGCCTGTATTTGCGGCGGTGATTGGTGGAGAAATTTTCAACCTGATACGGCAAACCGGGGCCGTCGCCCAGGTGGTCCTTATAATTCTGCTGATATTCAGCGTCATGTCGTGGTCGGTGATTCTCACCAAGTGGTCATCGATCAAGCGAGCGCGGACGCAGAGCGGGCGTTTTTTGCGCGCGTTCCGCAAAGCGCAGCGCCTGCAGGACGTGGCTGCCGTCTCTGAGCAGTTCAAACCCAGTCCGCTGGTAGCGGTGTTTGACAACGCTTACGACGAATACCGGCGGCAGGGTGAGGGCAACATCAACGCCGTGCAGCGTGCGGCGCAGATTGCTTCTTCAGAAGAGTTGACGCGGCTGGAGCGGCGGCTGCCCATGCTGGCTACGACGGGCGCGGTGTCGCCATTCATTGGGTTGTTTGGCACAGTGTGGGGCATTATTGACGCGTTCAACGGCCTGGGCAGCGAAGGCTCCGCTACACTGCGCGCGGTTGCGCCAGGAATTTCCGAGGCGCTGATCACGACCGCCTTTGGATTGTTCGCAGCCATTCCGGCGGTGATCTTCTATAACCAGTTCACGCACAGCCTGCGCGAATTTGGAGCCCGCATGGACGACTTCACTATGGAGATCATGAATTTTATTGAGCGCACCACCGGGGTCACAACGGGAGTGCGGTAATGGCGTTTACCAGTAAAAGCGGGCGCACGGAAACGTCGCTTTCGGAAATCAACGTCACGCCGTTTGTGGACGTGGTGCTGGTGCTGCTGATCATCTTTATGGTCACCGCGCCGGTGTTGCAGTCTGGCATTGAGGTTTCAGTCCCCAAAACAAAAGTGGTGAAGGAGATTTCTGAAGAGCGCCTGGTGATTACCATCACCAAGGGCCAGGAAGTTTACCTGAACAGCGATCACGTGCGGCTGGACGAAATTGGCGACGCGCTGCGCAAGAAGTTCCGCGATCCCAGAGGGCAGTCCGTGTATGTGCGCGCCGATGAGAACGTGGCTTTTGGCGCGTTTGCCACGGTGATGAGCGCAGTGAAATCGGCGGGGATTACGAATGTGAGCATTGTGACGGAGCCGATACAGCCGGGGAAGAAGTGATCGCCGTGATTGGAAAGGCAAAAGCTTACCGCTGATGAACGCGGATAGACGCGGATTGGAAAAGATCAAAGGGCAAAAGTGGGGCTTTTGGACGTTCTCTCTTTGAAACGCTTTTGAAATGTTTTAAAAGAAAAGGTCCCTCCGGCCTACTCGGCGCTGAAGACTGCGCGCGCTCGCTTGACGGCCATCGGGATGACGACGATTTTTAGAGGAAGATGACGATGGTTTTTAGAAGAGTATCGCGGGCTGGATTAACGCCATTGGGGAACAACAAGTTTCAGATACTAATTGCTGATTGCTAACTGCTAAACATGGCATACGTCCGAGCCAATTTATTTTATGAGCGCGAGGAATGGAAGAAGCCAGTGCTTCTTTCCGTGGGATTCCACGGGCTGCTGGTGCTGGCCATTGCTGTGTGGGGCTATGCGATGCAGTCACACAGCACGGCGAATGACTGGGGCATCAAGCAGGGTGACGCGGTGACGGCGCAGTTGGTGAGCGCGTCAATTCCGATTCCGAAGCCCGAGCAGTCAGACAACATCGTGGCCAATGAAAGCAAGGGCGTGACGCAGACCGTTCCACAGCCCAAGCCGGTGGAGAAGCCTCCGGACGACGCAGTTCCGATCCAGGGAAAAGTTAAACCGCCGAAGCAGATTGAAAAGCCAGTGCAGCAGGCGCATGTGACCCAGCCTCCACGCCCAGTGCCAACGCCAGAAACCGCAGTCCCTTATGGTGAAGGCGGGCCGGTGAGCGGACCATATGGATCAGTAACGACGGCGAGTTACAAAGGCGGTTTCAGCTTCCAGAACGCCGATTTTGGCGGCAAGTACGGCTGGTATGTGGATGGCGTAAAGCGCCGGGTGCAGCAGAACTGGCTGACGTATGAGATTGATCCGCGCATCAAAGCGCCGCATCGAGCGTATATCGAATTTGACATCACGCGCGATGGCAGTCCGAGCAACGTTCATCTGGCGCAGTCGAGTGGAGTGCCGTCATTGGACCAGTCGGCCATGCGGGCGATCCAGCGCATTGATAGTTTTGGCAAGTTGCCGGAAGGCAACAGCGTGACTGTAGATTTCTGGTTTGACTATCCTCCGAAATAGGCGAATTCATGGCTAAAGCGAAAACCATTGCTGTAACAAAGTTCTGCTTCATAACTCTTACATTACTGTGCGGCTTTTTGAGCGCCGCCGCGCAGGACAGAATCAAAATTGAATTGAATATGGGCCAGGAACGGCCACGGATCGCCGTACCGGATTTCAAGGCAGCAAATGCTGATGCGCAAACCGCTCCGCTGAATACGGTCTTTAACCAGACGCTGTGGAATGATCTGGATAATGCCGGCATTTTCGATCTGGTGGCTAAGAGCTTTTATCCGTCGCAAACGCCAGGGCAGCCGCAGGAGTTGCAGGCGAAGGCGTGGGGCGACCCTCCACCGAATGCCGGAGTAATCACCTTCGGCAACCTGGGCGTGAACAGCGGGAAAGTGGATGTCCAGGGCTGGCTCTATGACGTAAAGAATCCCGGCGCGCCGCAGATCCTAGGCAAGCAATATAAAGAAGATGCCACGCCAGATATGGCGCGGGTGATCGCGCACCGTTTTGCCGATGAGATTATTGCGCGCCTGGGCAGCGGCATTGCCGGAATCGCAGAGAGCCAGATTTATTTTGTGAGCACGCGCAGCGGGAACAAGGAAATCTGGTCAATGGATTATGACGGCGCAAATCAGAAGCAGGTGACCAAGCTGGGATCGATAGCGCTGTCACCAAGGATTTCACCGGACGGATCGCGGCTGGCGTTCAGCGGGCTGACGCACGGTTCAGGCGAATCGTGGCAGATCATGATGTACTCGCTGGAACTGGGCCGCACGGTCGCGTTCCCACGGTCCGCAGGCGATAATTTTTCTCCCGCATGGGCATCGGATGGAACTAAAATCGCTTTTGCATCCTCCATGCATAGTGGGCGGTCAGAGATATTTGTCGCAGACGCGAACGGCGGAGGTGCGCGCAGGCTGAGCACCGGCAAGGGGGATGTGTCACCGGTGTTCAATCCGAAAACGAATGGCCAGATTGCCTGGGTGAGCGGACGCACTGGACTACCGCAAATTTACGTGATGGACGCGGACGGTAGTAACGTGCAAAGAATGACTGACCAGGGCTATGCTGTTTCTCCAGCGTGGTCGCCCAATGGATTGCTGCTGGCGTTCGCGTGGGTCCGCAATTACGGCCCCGGAGTGCTTGGCGGCTCGGACATTTATCTTATGGATATCGCATCGCGGCAAATCATACAGTTAACTCATGATGGCGGGAGAAATGACTTCCCGTCATGGTCTCCGGATGGCCGGCACATTGTGTTCCAGTCCAACCGCACAGGCAATGAGCAGATCTGGAGCGTCCTGGCGGACGGCACGCACCTGCAGCAGCTGACGCGTCAAGGTCGCAATAGCCAGCCCAATTGGAGCTTTAAATAGGCCTTATAGTAAATTGCATTATTTTTTGGAGGACATGAGGTGAACAAGAGCACGAGCAATCGGATCGTCGTCCTGGCGGTGCTGGCTTTTTTGATGGTAGCAAGCGGATGTAAAAAGAAACAGCCTGCGCCACCACCGCCACCGCCGCCTAAAGCAGTAAGCGCCACACTTTCCGCCAACCCGACTTCCATTGAAGCTGGCCAATCCGCCACGCTGACCTGGAGCACGGAAAACGCAACTGATGTTGCCCTTGACGGCAACAAGGTTGATCCCAGCGGATCGCAAACCGTCTCGCCGACGCAAACCACCACGTATCATCTGACCGCTAAGGGCGCAGCCGGAACGCAGGAAGCTACGGCGCAAGTTTCCGTGACGCCGAGAGCAACGCCGACTCCAACCCCGGCGCCAACGCCCAACGTCACAGACGACCAGCTTTTTGCCCAGATGGTGAAGGACGTTTACTTCGACTATGACAAGGCCGATCTTCGTCCCGACGCGCAGCAGGCGTTGGCGCAGGCAGCACAGCTCATTAAGCAAAAGGGCTGGAAGGTGCAGATTGAAGGCAATTGCGACGATCGCGGTTCTACCGAATACAACCTGTCTCTCGGTGAGCATCGTGCTGACTCCGCGAAGCAAGCGCTGCTGCAAGCGGGCGTAAGCGCGGACTCGATCAAGACGATCAGCTACGGCAAAGAAAAACCACAGTGCACTGAGCAAAATGAAGATTGCTGGCAGAAGAACCGCCGGGATCACTTCACGCTGTTACACTAATTGAAGGGGCCGGGCAGGTTCGCGCCTGTCCGGCTTATCAAGTTTGGTTCACGTCCAACGTTTGGTTTCCACCAGCACTGATTCCGGTGCACACTTTAAAAGAGGAAGCGCCTCCTCGTCAGAATTAAGAGAAAATTCCTTGCAGGATCGAGCAGCTATTCTGCATCTAACGAGTTAAATGCCTATGAAGAAGCAAAGCTTTGCCGTCATGTTCGCTGTGCTGTTTATTGCACTGTGCGCCAGCCGCACCGCGTCCGCCGCAGACACCAAGTCACAGCTCATACAGATCCAGACTCAGCTCCAGCTCATGCAGGACAATATGTCACGCATGCAGCAGTCGTTTGACGAACGCATGGGCGTGATGAAAGACCTGCTTACCCAGCAGACTGATAACGTGAACAAGATGGGCGCGGCTGTCCAAAATCTTCAAAAGACGCTGGGCCAACAGACCACTGACGCGGGTAGCAAGGTTGACCAGATTTCCGGCCAGGTGCAAGCGCTGCATGATGCCGTGGACGAATTAAAAGCACGTTTGGCGAAAGTGAGCAAACAGCTCGACGACATGCAGACCGCGCAGCAAAATATCACCGCTCCGCCTCCGGGCCAACCGGGCGCTGGCGGCCCGGTTGGCGCGGCCAACAATGTACCGCAGGCTCCGCCCGCAGACCAGCTTTATAACGATGGCCTGCGCGATTACAACGCCAACAAGAATGACCTGGCATCGCAGGAGTTCGCTCAGTATTTGCAGGTTTACGGCAATACCGATCTTGCCGGCAACGCGCAGTTTTATCTTGGAGAAATCGCTTATCGCCAGGGAAATTTCGCGGGCGCGGTGCAGGCATACAACAAAGTTCTTGACCAGTATCCCGGCGGAAACAAGACTGCTTCGGCGCAGTTGAAGAAAGCTTATGCCCTGCTGGAACTCGGCCAGCGCGATGCCGGAGTGCAGGAGTTGCGCAGCCTGATCAGCCGCTATCCAAAAAGCCCAGAAGCCTTGCAGGCCCGTGATCGTCTTACAAAATTGGGGGCCGCAGGCGCGGCCTCCAAAGGCAAAACTCCCCGCCCTTCGCCTAGCCATCGGTAAAGTTCTTCCAAAACCTCTTTGTGCAGCGAGAGGCCCCTATCATCACAAAACTCATTGTGTACGGAATTGAAGGGTTCCGGGAGATGCGCCATTCTTCCAAAACCTTAGGCCACAAACGAGTCCTGGCTGGAACTAGCGACAGGAGCTTTGATCCAACGATTTTCTAAGGAACAGGTTAACGGCTCTGGGCGTTAGATTTGCGGCGCGAACACTGCCCTGGATTGCGTGATAATCGGCGATTCTATTGTAGAGATCGACTCTCGTCGGCAAATCAAGATATCCCAGTAATTCCGTCTCGCCAGTCTCAGCAGCAATCTCAGATATCGAGCCATTGAGCACGAGCTTCCCTAGCCCTGCCATGAACGAAGCCGCGTCGGTCAGTTGCTCGTTTTCTGCCTCATTCTTGTCCCATATGCCATGCAAAGCAAGTAGTTGGTGCGTAAGCTCGTGCGCCAAGATCGCACCGAGAGCGAATGGCTTTCCAACATAAAACAAGGGAATCTGGATTTTGCTGGAATCCGCTGATTTAATGTGGATTCTGCCAGCAGCGGACGCTGGCATTAAGAGTCCCCACTCATATGCCACCGCCCGTAACGGCGGAATAGCGATATGGTCGGTGATAGCCTTGGCAGCTGCCACGAGATCGGCGTCTTCGCCACTCGTTAACCTCGAATAGAAGTCTTGACTCGGATCAAACAAAGACCAGTTGGGACGGTCGCCGAGGATTTTCAGTCGCTGAATAAATTCGCCCGTAGTTGCCATAGAGTTGTCGATGATCTAATTCGCTGCCGCTTTTGTTCGCGCCTGAGTCAAGTATTCAACTAGCGAACAGATTTCCTTATGCGTCCGCTGAAGGCGCCAAAGTTTCAGCCGCTCGGCCCACGATGGCCGTTGACCCTCTCGAATGAATCTGTCAACAATTCTCAATACCGGAACAAGATCGGTCGGCACATCCTTCTCGCGTGCCAGGAGGGTTGAAACGGCTATGGCAGCTAGCTCCTGACTGTCTTTTCCTATCATTTCGAACAATAAGGGAATTGCGTTTTGCACATCGCACTCGACCATCAACGGCAGAAGGCAGCACTTCGCCTTCGGGTGCAACTGTCCCCTGATGATTTGGGCCAAAGCTTCGAAAGAATCATGGACACCGATGCGCCGGAGGTCAGCTACTGCCAGAAGCTGGAGGTCTGCAGGCCCTCCTTCAAAGAGTGCAGCAATAATTTCACGTCTGATTTCGCGCTCAGCAATTGGATGGCCGTCTAGAAAACTCGGTTGGTATCTCGATTCTCTCCATGCCCTCCGCCAAGATCCGAGCGGTGCGCTTCGAAGACAATCCAAGACCGTTGTTCGGGCTTCTCCTTCCAACAACGAGGGAAGATATTCGGAGAGGAACAGGCACTCGTTCCCCAGGAATTCCTGTTTAGCCAAAGCACCCAGAACCCCAAATTTCTGCCGGTGTGGGCTGGCTAATTGCGCAAGGATCAATAATCGCAACAAATCGCGACTCGCAGTACCGAGTGTGTCCAGGTGTGCGCGGCTTGGTACGAAGTTTAGGAACTGCACCAGTATGAAAATGGAACTGCTGTCCAGAGTCGTCGATGATGTGCTGAGCTGCGAAAACAGTGCTTCTGCACCCAGCCTCGATATGAGATGTGAAAATTGGTCAATTTTGGGCCGCAGAATCCCGTCCAATTGAGATACGGCAACGACAATATCAGCCCTAATTCGCTTGTCGGCATTGGCTTTGCTCCATTCGGCAATAGGTGTCGCCAGAGCAGCAAGTTGATCAAGTAACAAAAGTTTACCTGCGTTGACTAACGTCTCAGACACCGATGCCGCAAGCACACCGAGATCACGTGCAGAAGCATCGCGAGACAAATAATCCGCTACCAGCAGCCCTCCAGAACGCAGGAGTGATCTGCAATCTGTCGGGACCTGCTCGCCAAATTCCTGGAGGAATTCCTCAATGGTTTGTGACAGCTTGGTAGCCCGTGCTCGCTCGGCTGCTTGTAGTTCAAGGTTCTTTCGGGAAGCTTCTGCTTCGCGTACGGTACCAATGTGGTGTTGCACCTTGCGTTGGAGCAGCTTCATCTGCGCGGGATTGAGCTTGTACGGAGAATCCAATACGGATGTAACCTGCCTCCCAGTTGTGCGATCTGTTGCCGAGGCCCGCAGGGTTCCAGGGGCGTCGATCTCGAAGCAGACATCAATTTGCGGTGTACCTGAGGCCGCCGGCTGGAGACCCGTAAGTCGAAGTTGACCTACGAAGTTGTTTTGACTGGTTTTGGCGCGTTCTCCTTGGTAGATTCGAACCGTCAACTCCGCCTGGTTGTCCTCGGTTGTGGTGAACGAGGCGATTTTCCTGGTCGGAATTGTTGTGTTCCGGTCAATCAATACCGAAGCTGTATCGTCTTTTAACCCGACCGAATAACTGGCTGGCGTGACATCCAAGAGAAGAAGATCGCGGAATGTGCCGCTGAACACGCCAGAAAGGATGCATGCTCCCTCGCACACGCCGGACTCAGAATCCAATCCGGTGATCGGTTCTAAGCCGACTTCTCGCTTTACCATGTTGCGAACATACGGGATGCGACTCGTTCCGCCTATGAGCAGCAGCTTCGAAGGACATGCCTGCAGAAGACTATTGCCTAGTAATGCCCGTCTCAAGACCCTCGCGGCACGGTCGAATAGAGGCCTGCTCATTTCCTCGAATTCTGCTCTTGTAATCCGATGATTCAGGTCAACGTGGCCACGCGACGTCGACACGAAACCCGGAATGAACATATTGGCTTCGGAAGTACTCGTCAGTTGCACCTTCGCCTGGCATGCAGCTTCTCGAAGCACGAGCATTTGAAATTCGTCCAGTTCCACGTTCCCATTTTGTTTATTGAGATTGGCGATTGCCGATTTGACCAGTAGCTGGTCGAAATCGTCGCCACCCAGCTGGTCGTCTCCCGCAGATGCTTTGACTTCTGCAACGCCATCGCCCCATTCCACAAGCGATACGTCCAAAGTGCCGGCGCCGAAGTCAAAAACTAATACCGATTCGGCAACTGCTGACTGGTGCTTATAAGCCAAAACTGCGGCGGTTGCTTCATTGACCAGCCGGACAGCTCTGAACCCAGCTATTTCGGCTGCTTGGATTGTCGCCCAGCGTTGGTGAAGATCGTAATGTGCAGGAACGGCGATAACCGCCGATGAAATTTCCGACTGACAGCATGTTTCAGTGCGAGCCTTTAGCAGCGCGATTAAGAGCGCGGAGATCTCTTGTGGAAATGTCTTGAGCCTGCCCCATTGTCTCTCGCCGCAGGTTCCCATCAACCGCTTCACTGAGCTGATTGTGAAGGATTGGCTGCGGTACTTCAGTGGGCTATCGACAGCATCCCATCCCACATGCAAGTGGCCTTGAGGATCAACCATCACGACAGATGGTTCAGTTCGACGACCCCGAGGGTCCGTAACCACGACCGGAACGCCGTTTTGTAAAACGGCGGCGCAAGACTTACTTGTTCCAAAATCAATCCCAACCGCGACAGGAAAGGCCACGTACCTGTATCCTCCAGCCGGATGTGACTGCAAGTAATGAAAGATTAGCGCTTACGGGCGGGCGCTGGCAATGCTGAAATGCTCGGGTTCGCCCGGCCACTGGTGGCTTCGCGATTACGTGGTGATCCACAGCGACTGGAATAACCTTGTTGATCTTTGAGGCTTTCGCAGCCTCAATTTCGCCTCCAGCGATGAGGGCGACGAACCAGAAATCAATTGTAAGTGGTTGAAAGAATGGTCGGGGAGAGAGGATTTTGAACCTCCGCCCCTCGTCCCGCACAACGAAGGCCGGGAACCAATTTACTTGCTACTCAATCATCTGAGTGGTGCTGCAACCGTCTAGTTCTTGCTCAGTCACGCCAGTCTTGGCGTAATGGGAACTCCGTCGCAACCCCAAGTTTCGGATATGAAGTTTGGGCTACCGCGTCATGGCCCTGAGCGGGCGTGGGTTCAGTTAGCGCTGCAATAATGGCCTGTCAAACTGGAAAGCGCCCCGGCATTCTCGATAACCAATTGATTTGAAGTCCGTCTGAGAAGAAGCAGGTGCGGGCTTTTCACCTCCTTTGAGGCATGCGCCGCGCCAAAGCGACAAACCACTCTCTTATTTCAAAGAGAACAATCTTGATTTGAGGGCTTACTGATGGCTCCTGTGACGAGACGACAATTTTTGAAAACCGCCATGCTTGTCAGTGCTTCGGGTGTGTGGGCAAAGCACTTTGCAATGGCATCAACCGTGTCATGGCATGAACGGCGAGACCTCTTTCCGGAGGGAGTCGCGTCGGGAGATCCAAACAGCAATAGCGTTCTATTGTGGACGCGCAGGGCGCCCGAGGGCCAACCACAACCATCGCACCTGATGCTGGAGGTGGCGGAAGACCAGGGTTTTCACCGGGTCGTGGCGAAGCAGAGCGTCCCAATCTCAGCGGAGGCCGATTGGACCTGCCGTGTGCTGGTGGGAGGGCTAAAGTCTGCTCGGATCTATTGGTATCGATTTACAGATAGTGATGGAAATGGCAGCCGAATTGGCAGGACGCGTACCGGACCGGAAGACAATGATCCTCGGCCAGTTCGTTTTGCGTTTGTTAGCTGCCAAAACGCAAACCTCGGCGCACAAAACGCCTACCGAAGAATGATTTATGAGGACGACCGCGCTCCTGAGGCGGAAAAACTGGGGTTTGTCCTGCACCTTGGGGACTTCATTTATGAACTGGTTTGGTACCCCGAAGATCGTAAGACATACTACGCGCGTCAGGTACGCGACATAGTCCGCTATCCGCACGGCGAAAAAATATCGGACTTTCACATCCCCACTACGGTGGAGGATTACCGTGCCATCTATAAGGCGTATCTGCACGACCCTGAGTTGCAAGACGCTCGTGCGCATTTTCCCTTTGTGCCCATGTGGGACAACCACGAGTTCAGCTGGCAGGGGTGGCAGAGCTTCCAAAAGTTTGGCCCGAAAACTTTTCCGGCTCAGACACGAAAAGTGGCAGCCATGCAGGCGTTCTTTGAGTATCAGCCGGCGCGGATGATCAAGTCCAGCGGCCCTTCACTGGCCACCTTCGGCCCACCCAAAGTAGTGGATGCGCCGATCACAAACTTTGACGACCACGGTCTTGGCCAGGAACCGAACAATCTGGCTGCACTCGGAAGTTTGAGGGGCTATCGCACGTTGCGCTGGGGCAAGAACCTGGACCTGATCATCACGGACGAGCGCAGCTATCGATCGGAAGACCCGTTCGGGCGGCCTGAAACAGACGGCCTGGACGACAAAGACTTCCAACTTTTCACCGCCCAGGAAGTGATCGAGATCCTGGATGGCGGCCGCGACTTCAACAACGGAAAACCTCCCCAAACCATACGCTTTGGAGACAAGCAAATCCCCAATTTCCGCAAAGACGAGCCTCCACAAACCATCTTAGGCGTGGAGCAAAAAGCCTGGTTCCTGGAACAGCTCAGAAACTCGAAAGCAACGTGGAAAATCTGGGGAAGCACGACCGGAACCCTGGAGGAGCGGGTTGATCCCCAGAACCTGCCCGAGGGACTGGCGGCCAAAAAATGGCCGGGAGAGGGTTACGCACTCACCTTGGCCGGCGATGTTTCGACTGCCTTCCTGGAAAAAGGTGAGATTTATGATTTCGTCCGGGAGCACGGCATTACTGGCCTTGCCACCGTGGCAGGCGACCTTCATTCTTTTTGGGCCGGCCGTTCTGCCAAGTCCCTGCCACCCAAGAAGTTTGAACCGGTGGGCCTGGCTTTTGTCACCGGCTCCATTTCAGCCCCGGGAGGATGGGAAGCCAACCAATACAAGTTCCCCAAGGATGAACCGCTTCGTCCCCTTTGGGTTGGACAGGGGCCCCAGGAACAGACGCCCCAGCCTATGGAGAACATGCTTCTACGGCATGGCGTGCGGTCGTGCCTGGAATACGTCAAGTCCGGCGACATCAACAAGGCCAGAGAACAATCCAATCCGCACCTGTCTCCTCATCTCTCCTTTGTCGATATAGGGGGGCACGGATATGCAGTGGTCCGCGCCAGCAATGATGATCTGGAGACTGAGTTTGTCTGCATCGAGCGCCCCGTCAATCGAAGCGAACGACCGGACGGCGGTCCGCTGAATTATCGGGTCAGGTTCCGAGCACCCATGTGGCGTAAGGGCGGGACACCGAAGCTGGATACCAAAATCGTTGAAGGTGATCCAAAGTTTTCCGTGTGAGAATCGGACCACGGTAGTTGCTTCTGCTGCAGCTTAATGATTGTCATTCCGGGCCCGGAGAGGAATCTGCTGCGCCTATGGTGAGCTCGATTCTCAGTCTCTCAACCCGGATGTGTGGCTTCTTTGCTGCCGGAGCTTTTGATTGTGTTTAAAGTTTTCTGGGCTTCTGCTTCTCATTACTTCGTTGCGGCTTTCACCTTTAAATCGAGCCCCAGCTTCCGCAAGGAATACTTAATTTCCTGCGCTACTTCCGTCACGCGCATTCCATCCTGGACCATTAGCTTGCATGAGATTGCCGTGCGGTTCGGCGTGTCCGGCCCCAGGTCATAAGTCACGCGGCAATACTGGCACTCTTCATTCCAGCAAAATTTTCCATAAGAGATATCTTCAGGAGAGAGAAACTGGAAAGCGCGGAGCAGCATGTTCCCGTCAGGCACTTCAAACTGCTTTTCTCCCAGTGTGATTTTTACCAGCTTGTCATACGGACGAAACAGTGGCCCTGCGTTGGACATATTTTCGATTTTAAAGGAAAAGAGCGGCCACCGGTCCCGTTCACGCCTGAAGTTGGCGTGAATGGGCTGGCAGCCGCTTCTCGCATCGCGCTTTTCGCAGTGAAAGATTCCGTATCCCCTCAGGAACCCTTCCCACACAGCTCAGATAAAAATCTGAGCGTTATATATGTCTAAACACTAATAGCCGGGAAAGTTGCGGCGGATGGATACCACCTTAGTTCTGTTCCGCAGCGTACTTCATAAGGGGCGACACAACAAAAAGATCCGCCATCCAATCACCATGAAACAACCAACCGACCAGCAAGAACGCAACGAAGACAAGAAGAAGCAGGAAAAGGAAAACCCTTCACAGGGCATCGATCCGGAATCGAAAGAGCCGGAGATGGAAGTTGACCAGGACCCGGGTGAGCGGCAAAAGGAAAATCAGAACCAGAAAAAGGACGATCCGCTGGCAGCCTGAGGTTACGGCTTCGTCGAATTGCACAGAGAGTAATTGCGCTACATCTCCGCTCAATAGCCGCCCTGCCGTTCAAAGATTTTCCGTGGATTCATGACCAGCATGGTTTGCAACTGCTCGTCGGTCACGCCTTTCTGCTTCAACGCGGGGATTACATCGTTATGGATGTGGAGGTAATTCCATCGCGGCAGCATGATGGGCAGCGGACGCTCCGGCAACCAGTGGTTGTAACACGCCGCATCGTGCGAGAGGACCATCTTTCCCGCATGGCCGCGCCGGCACATCGCCGTTACAGTATTGACGCGGTCTTCAAAAGAAAGAATCGTGTCAATCCCAAAGCGGTCCATGCCAATGTATGAGCCGTTGCCGACAAGTTCTTCCAGATAGGCTAAGTCAGTGGTATCGCCGCAGTGCCCGATCACCACGCGCGACAAGTCAACGCGCTCCTCGCGAAAAATTCTCTGTTGGTCCAGCCCCACACGCCGCCCGGCATGCGTGTGGGTGGAGATTGGCACGCCGGTCGTGCGATGCGCCTGAGCCGTGGCGCGCAGAATGCGCTCAACATCTTTGGTGACGCCGGGCTCGTCGGTTGCGCACTTCAAAATGCCGGCTTTTACGCCTGTATCGGCAATTCCTTCATTAATGTCGCGGACAAACATGTCCACAATCAACTCCGGACCGTCTAGCACCGTGCCCGGCCCTCGAAAGTGAAAGTAAAGCGGCGCATCGTGATATGTGTAAATTCCCGTGGCCACGATGATGTTAATTTCTGTCTGCTGCGCAATCTGTTTGATTCTGGGCAGATAGCGCCCCAAGCCAATTACAGTGAGGTCGACAATCGTGTCCACGCCTTTAGCCTTCAATTCGTTCAGCCGCTTCGCGGCGTCGCCGATTCGCTGATTTTCGCTTCCCCATTCCTCGGGATAGTTCTGCAGTATCTCGGTATCCAGGACGAAGACATGCTCGTGCATCAAGGTGGTGCCGAGCTGCGACGAATCAACGGGTCCACGGACCGTCTGGACCTGTGCCATGGTGAGAGATCCCTTTGGAAAAGGATTGTATATCCAAGCCTTCGCGGAGGGGCAATGGCTGTTCCAAAAATATGCTCGCTAATTAGTAGCGTTTCAAGCGATTCGCGATATTCGCATATTGAATTCGAAATATCGGCTCGTCGTTGTTCTTTCGGGGCGACTTCCGCGGTGAACTCTTCCGCGCACGGGAGAGATGCGCGATTCCGCGATCACGGTATGGCGTCCCCGATGTAATTGATTCATTTTGATACATCTCCATTCCCAATCTGACGCCGAAGTGCCATTTTGGAATTAGAGCAATCCTTTTTTTCTTTCGTCGTTAAACCTTCATTCATAAACCAGCAACTCACAATTGTGAGTTGCTGGTTTGGCATGCCCTTGGTCTGCCAAAGCAGCGCCGCTGAGAAATTACGCCACAACACAAACGCACCCAACTTGCAGAGCGTTCTGCAACGGCCTGAACGAACACAGACTGAAAGGAAGATAGGTATGAGAGTTCCCATTATTCGTGGTGCTGTAGGAAATTCTTTGCTTCGAGTGTTCATGTGTTGCCTTGTGGCAGCGGCGCTGCTGCTCTCGGTCAACCTGAAAATCGCACATGCGCAAAACATACCCGCAACGGTCGATCCCGGTGTGCGGCCCGGGCCACAACCTCCTAATGGCGCAGGCAATCCGATTGCCGGGCTTCCCACTGATCAGGCTATTTTCTGGGGCGACGCGTTGGCCTTGTTTGGCGAGACAGCTTCAGTAAAAGGCACCCTTAGCGGTGAACCCCTGCTGGGACTGGGGCCCGCCTTTAACGGCAATAGTTGTCTTCTCTGCCACTCGCAACCGGTGATCGGCGGCAGCAGCCCCTCGCCAAACCCGCAACGCGGCATCGCCAATCTTGACGGCGCAACCAACCAGATCCCCACCTTCCTGACAGCGAATGCTCCGGCGCTAGAAGTCCGTTTCCTTAAAAATGCAGACGGTACTTCCGATGGCGGCGTGCATGATCTGTTCACCATTACCGGCAGGAGCGATGCCGCGGCCGGCTGCGACCTGAAACAGCCGGACTTCGCCACACAACTTCAGAATGGCAACGTGGCATTCCGCATTCCTATCCCGACCTTCGGTGAGGGTTTTGTGGAGAACGCGTCAGAAGACATTCTGAAAAATAATCTGGCTGCTCTCGCCACCATGAAGAAAGCCGCGGGTATTGCCGGCCGCTTCAACACCAGCGGCAATGACGGTACCATCACCAAGTTCGGCTGGAAGGCCCAGAACAAATCCATGCTGATGTTCTCCGGCGAAGCCTCCAACGTGGAGATGGGCATTACCAACGAGCTTTTTACCAATGAAAGAACTAACTCCGGATGCGCAAACAACTCGACTCCGGAAGACAACACGCACGTCATCATCCCCACCGGGGGCGACGCGGGTGACGATGCCAGCCAGATCTCTTCTCTGATTGAAAATTTCACCATCTTCATGCGGCTCAACGCGCCTGCTCAACCGTGTGACTTCTTCACCAGCCAAAACAGCTGTCAGCCGCTCGGCGCCTCCGCCCTGCGTGGCCAGGCGCTGTTTGGCACCGTTGTTCCATCCATATCGGGCGGTACTCCGAATACGGGTATCGGCTGCGTGCTTTGTCATACCGATTCGTTGCACACTGCCAAGTCCAAACTTTCTCCGCTCAACCAGGTGGAATTCCATCCATTCTCAGACTTCGCGCTGCATCACATGGGGCCGGGACTGGCTGACGGCATCAGTCAGGGCCAGGCCGGCGGCGATGAATTTCGCACCGCGCCGCTTTGGGGCGTAGGCCAGCGAATCTTCTTCCTGCATAACGGCAGCACGAGTGATATCGTCGCTGCTATCGAACTGCATGCCGGCAATTGCTCCCCAGGGCAGGTTTGCTCTGAGGCTACCCAGGTCATCAATACCTTCAATGGGCTGACCTCACAACAGCAGGCGGACCTCGTCAACTTCTTGCGCTCGCTGTAAATCTCAGCATTGTGCGCCGGCCTGGTCTTTTTATGGAGACTCGGCCGGCGTTTTTGCACCGCCAGTTGCCGCTCAGCTGCGTAAATCCGCCGTAATCTGTTACGCTTTCCGCTGGCGATGAACGACTCTCCAGCAGCGGCAATCGAATTCGTTGGCGTTACTTACCGCATCAATGGTAACCGCACGCTCATCTCTGATCTCAATTTCTCCATCCGCCGCGGTGAAACGCTGATGCTGCTGGGCCGCAGTGGTTCCGGCAAGACCACTACGCTCAAACTCATCAATCGCTTGCTGACGCAAAGCGAAGGCAAAGTTCTTGTCGATGGCCGTTCCACCACTGAGTGGGACGTGATTCAGCTTCGCCGGCACATTGGTTATGCCATCCAGGAAGCCGGGCTTTTTCCGCACTACACCGTAGCGGACAACGTAGCGCTGGTTCCCAGACTGGAGCGCTGGGATGCTGCGCGGACAGACGCGCGCCTCCGCGAAGTCCTGCAACTCGTCGGCCTGCCGCACCATGAATATGCCGATCGTTATCCTGACCAGCTTTCCGGCGGACAGCGCCAGCGCGTTGGGCTGGCGCGAGCCCTCGCCGCCGATCCCGAAATTTTGCTGATGGACGAACCTTTTGGTGCACTCGATCCCATCACCCGTGCCGAGTTGCAGCATGAATTTCTGCAACTGAAGAAAACGCTGAGCAAAACCATCGTCTTCGTCACGCATGATGTCGCGGAAGCTTTGCTGCTGGGTGACCGTATTGCCCTTATGGACACAGGCAAGCTCAATGGCATTTTCGCGCCGGCTGAATTTCTGCGCTCCAGCGACGATTCTGTTCAACCTTACGTAACAGCATTCCGGGCCACGCAACAAATCTTGAACTCCGGAGCCTAGCGCATGTCGCTGCCAGATTTCTTAATCGCCCACAGACGTGAAGTGCTCCAGCTTACGGGAGAGCATTTGTGGCTGGTTGGGATTTCGATGCTGCTGGCCGTCGGCATTGGCGTGCCGCTGGGCATTCTGTTAAGCAGGCGTCCAGCACTGAAATCTCTGATCCTTGGCACGAACAACATCATGCAGACCATCCCGAGCCTGGCGCTTTTTGGATTGCTGCTGCCTGTACCGTGGATCGGCGCACGCGCTGATCGCCTCGCAATTCTGGCGCTCACGCTCTACGCGCTTCTTCCCGTGGTGCGCAACACTTATACGGGAATAGCGGGAGTAGATCCGCCAGTACGGGAAGCCGCAATCGGTATGGGGCTCACGTCGCGGCAATTGCTCTGGAAGGTGGAGTTGCCGCTGGCTTCCGATGTAATTGTGGCCGGCATTCGCACCGCGACGGTCATCACTGTAGGCGTAGCAACGATCGCCGCCGCCATCGGCGCAGGCGGTCTGGGAGAATTTATCTTTCGCGGTCTCGCCATGGTGGATAACAATGTGATCCTTGCCGGCGCAATTCCTGCCGCGCTGATGGCGCTTTGCGCCGACCTCTTGCTCGGCCTGATACAGCGGTCGTTAGTGCGGAGACCGGTCCGGACACGCCACTAATGGATCGCCGCAACTTTCTCGCCGCGCTTGCTCTGCTGCTTTCCGGCTGCATGCCAAAAAGCTCAGGGCTTACCGTAGGATCCAAGAATTTCACCGAACAGCTTGTTCTGGGTGAACTGCTCGTTCAGTATCTTGGCGAGTTCACGTCTATGCTTATTAATCGGCGCTTTTATTTGGCCGGAAGTTATATCTGCCATCAAGCCTTGCTTTCCGGACGCATCGACATGTACGTGGAATACACGGGGACGGCGCTGGTGGCTATTCTGAAAGAGAAACCAGTCTCCGACCATGCCTCGGTCTTCAATACCGTGAAAGATCTCTACTCACGCAGGTTTGGATTAGAAGTATTTCCTTCGCTCGGTTTCGACAACACTTTTGCCATGGTCATGCGCGGCGCTGACGCTCGTCGTCTAGGCCTGAAAACGCTTTCCGATGCCGCTGCCGTCTCTCCGCAGCTGCGTCTCGGCGTGGGCTATGAATTTCTTGAGCGTCCCGACGGCTTCAAAGGGCTTTCCGCCAAGTATGGCTTCAAGTTCGCTGAAGCCCCGCGCGTCATGGATTTAGGCTTGCTCTATCGCGCTTTGCAGAATAATCAAGTTGATATGGTTGCAGGCTCCAACACTGACGGCCTGATCGCCGCGCTCGATCTCGTTGTTCTCGAAGATGATCGCCACTATTTCCCGCCGTATGACGCGGTGCCAATCGTGCGTCGTGAGACGCTCCACCGCCATCCTGAAGTACGAACGGCTTTACAAAAGCTGAGCGGCCGCATCACCGCTGAAGACATGCGCCGCATGAATTATGCCGTGGATGGAGAGAAAAAAGATGCGGCCCTTGTAGTGAAAAATTTCCTGGCCGGAAACGCCTACCTTCGTAGGCTGCCACCTTGATTTTTGTTTTGGCGGATCTTTGAGCTGATCCCAGAAGCCTATCCGGTAATTTCATTTCGCAGCTTACGTTCGTGGGCTGTGAAGCATCACATAGAAGAAGAACTTTCATCTATTACATTGTGCTTCCTAATAAAGCGTTGGCAGCAAAAATTCATGATTACGCAGTAATCGGTGATTGCCGCACAGCTGCTCTTGTCTCGCGTTACGGATCTGTTGACTGGCTGTGCTGGCCGCGTTTTGATAGCCCCGCGATTTTCGCCGGTATTCTCGATCCAGAGAAAGGCGGCCATTGGTCGATCTCGCCTGCATCTCCTTTCCGCACGGAAAGGCGTTACCTGCCGGACTCCAACGTTTTGGAAACGCATTTTCTTTGCGGTTCCGGCGAGGCAACGCTTATCGATCTCATGCCGGTCGCCTCAGAAAAATTCAAGCGTACGGAGATGATTCCCGATCATGAACTGGCACGGCATTTGCTCTGTACCAAAGGCGAAATTGAAATTACTGTGGAATTTCAGCCCCGTGCCGATTATGGCCGAGATGCCGTACACCTGCACGATCATAAGAACCTGGGACTGCGCTTTGACTCCGGCCGAGGTGTTTACTGGCTGCGCTGCAACAGGCCCCTGCAACTCCAGGACGGTTGTGCGCGGGCCTCAATCGTTCTTAAGCAGGGGGACACGCTCGAATTTTCTTTCAGCTATGCGGAAGAATCGCCAACGGTGCTGCCAGCACTCGGCCATAGATTATCAACTGCAATCGAGCGCTCGGTAGAATGGTGGCAGCAATGGGCAGCGCGGTCGAATTATAAAGGCCGTTATAAGGAAATGGTCACACGGAGCGCGCTCGCGCTCAAACTGCTCACCTATGCTCCTTCAGGAGCGGTTGCTGCTGCCGCCACCACCTCACTGCCGGAACGAATCGGGGATTCGCTCAATTGGGATTATCGCTATTGCTGGCTGCGCGATGCTTCATTGACTGTGCGTACTCTGCTAGGGTTAGGGTACGTGGAGGAAGCGGAAGCTTTTTTGACCTGGCTGCTGCATGCCACGCGGCTAACGCAGCCGGAGTTGCGCGTAATGTATGACGTTTTTGGCCGAATCGCCGCGCGCGAGCGAGAGCTTGATTGTTTGAGCGGCTTTTTCGGATCCCGCCCGGTGCGGGTCGGCAATGGCGCGCGCCACCAGCTTCAGCTCGATATTTATGGCGAGGTCATCGAAGCGACGGCGCAGTTTGCTCAGATTAAGGCTGGATTTGACCGCACTACGCAGAATGTATTGATCAAGCTGGGGAAGTACGTTGCTAAGCATTGGGACGTGCCGGATGAAGGCATTTGGGAGCCGCGTGGCGGAAGAGAGAACCACACTCATTCCCGTCTCATGTGCTGGACGGCGCTGGATCGTCTGCTGGCGCTTTGCGACAAGGGAATGCTGAGCGGCGCTCCGCGTGAACAATTTTTGCGCGAGCGGGAACGCATACGGCAGCAGATTCAAGCACGCGCCTGGAATCGTGAGCTTGAGACTTATGTGAGCACGCTTGATGGAGAGCGGGTCGATTCCACCCTGCTGCGTATCGCATGGTATGGCTTTGAAAGGGCCGATTCTGCACGGATGAAGCTGACATATAGCCGCGTGCGTCAGCAGCTTGGCGGGCCGAATGGTCTTCTACATCGCTACAAGCGGCAGCCGCCGGAAGGTGCATTCGGCATCTGCGGATTCTGGGCGGTTGAATATCTGGCGCTTGGCGGAGGCACGTTGAGTGAAGCGCATGATGTGTTTGCCCGGCTTCTCTCGTACGGCAACGGTCTTGGCTTGTTCTCGGAGGAAATCGATCCTGAGAGTGGTGATGCGCTTGGCAACTTCCCGCAGGCTTTTACTCACGTGGGACTAGTGAGCGCCGCACTTACGCTGGAGGAGAAAGAGAGTGGTGAGCGGCATCCGGCGGAAGAGACAGGTTCTGACGTCAAAACTGTGGGCCCGGAGGCACACGCATGAATTGGTCTGGCTGGTTGCTTTGGGGTTTTCTGGCGACCATTGTGCTGACTACCCTGAGCGCTGGTACTGAGGGACTTGGATTAACGCGGATGAACTTTCCTTACATCCTCGGGACATTCTTCACGCCGGACCGCGACCGGGCCAAATTTTACGGTTTCTGGATGCATGTGGCCGCCGGTCTGGTGTTCTCGCTGATTTACGTTTGGATTTTTCAGTCACTCGGCGCGGCCGGTTGGTGGAGAGGCCTGCTCATTGGGCTCTGCCATGCAATCTTTGTTCTGGTAGTGGTTATGGCGCTGCTGCCTGGATTGCACCCCCGGATGGCAAGCGAGCAGCATGGACCGGAAGCGCAGAATATGCTGGAGCCCCCCGGATTTATGGCGTTGCACTATGGCATTCAAACACCACTCTCTATCCTTCTTTCGCATGCGGCCTTTGGGGCAATCCTCGGCGCATTTTATCGTTTGGCATAATCCCCACCGAATTGCAAAACGTCAGGCCGCG
Organism: Terriglobia bacterium; assembly: GCA_963831465.1. Classification (GTDB taxonomy): domain Bacteria; phylum Acidobacteriota; class Terriglobia; order Terriglobales; family Acidobacteriaceae; genus Angelobacter. The sequence continues at coordinate 222,928 of CAWHQH010000022.1, forward strand.
CTGGGATACGCAATGGTGCTCAACAGGGCATTTTCCGCCTGGCGGGAATCGAGCCGCGTGTGCTGCGCCACAATCGGAACGTCAGAGCGAATCACGCTGGAATAATCGGTGTCGCGCGGAATGGGCTCAGGATCCTTGAGATCGTTGAAGCGCACATGCCGCGTGCGGCGCGCCGGCACGGTCACGCGATATGGGCCCACTGGCTCGCGGTCTTTGTAATAGATGGTGATCTCAATGTGCGCATCCCGTTCATTGCTGTTGAGGATGCAGACGGTTTCATGGCTAAGCATCTGCGGGGATGGCCCGTGACTCTCTTTCGGAATATACCCTTCCGCGATGACCCACTCTTTGACTCCGATTGCGTTTGGCATGTGCTCACTCCTTAAATATGTGTTATCGCTGACTGAAGCGGCGGACCAAGAGCGTAGTAGCGCCGGCGATCAAGGCCAGCACGGCTGCGGCCCGTAAGCGCGCGCTGCGTCGAGAAGCTTTTCGGCGGGCAACAAGTGTGGCTTCTGGATGATGTCCGTTGCTTGTGCTTGATTCATGGGCGAGTTGAATCACCTCAGCCAGGTGCAACGCTTCACGGTCCGTCTGCTGGCTGATCTGCTCGCGACAGCTAAATCCATCCGCTACGATGACGGTGGAATCCTCTGCTTCCCGCACAGCAGGAAGCAAACGGCGCTCGCCGATCTGAACGGAGACATTATATTTATCACTTTCGAATCCGAATGAGCCTGCCATTCCGCAGCAGCCCGAATTCAGCACCGTTGCATTAAGGCCAAGTTTATTCAAAACGGAATGTTCGGCATCAAATCTGAGCACCGACTTATGATGACAATGCCCCTGCACCAGCGCTTTGCGGTTGAGTTGCGGAAAATGATAATTGCCGGCTTTCTGCTCCAGAAATTCGCTCAGCAGCAATGTTTGATCTTTGAGCTTTTGCGCAAGCGGGTCGTCGGGGAACAGATTCGGCAGTTCGTCGCGGAAGACCGAGGCGCAGCTGGGTTCCAGCACCACTATCGGCACTCCTGCCGTGATTTGCGGTTTTAGCGCCTGCATCACCCGCTGGAGATAGACCTTGGCCAAATCCAGCATGCCATAATCGTAAAGAGGGCGTCCGCAGCAGAGATGCTGTCGCGGAACTTCAACGGCGTAGCCTGCTTGTTCAATCACCGCGGTTGCGGCCTGAGCAGTCTCAGGAAAGAAATAATTGTTGAAGGTGTCCGGCCAGAGAATGACCTTGTCGTGAGCGCCGCTGAATCGTGGATGGTCTTCGGTCCGCAATCTCTTCTTGAACCAGCTCCGGAATGTCTGCGGAGCGAACTCTGGGATGCGTCGCTGCAGCGGCATGCCTGCAGCTAATTTCGCCAGATGGCTGAGCCCCGGTGTTTGCGTCACCAGGTTCACCATCCCCGGCCAGAGTGAAGCCAGACGCGACCATTGGTCAATCAAGGCAAATGCGTAAGCAGAGCGCGGGCGAACGCGACCTTCATAGTAATGCGACAGGAACTCTGCTTTGTAGGTGGCCATGTCGACGTTCACCGGGCAATCACCCTTGCAGCCTTTGCAGGCCAGGCAGAGATCCAGCGCCTCTTTTACGTTCTCGTCGCGCCAGCCTTCCGTGATCACGTCGCCGTGCAGCATCTCCCACAGATGGTGGGCGCGTCCGCGCGTGGTGTGTCGCTCTTCATGAGTCACCATGAAGCTGGGGCACATGGTGTCACCCTCTGCGGATTCAGGGTCTTTCCTCCTGCATTTGCCAATCCCTACGCAGCGCAGCGCCGCATGAGCAAAGCTGCGGTAGTCCTGTGGATATTTGAAATGAGTCGTCGGTTCCCAGGGATGATAATCGGCGCCAAGACGCAGATTCTGGTCAATGCGGTAGGGATCGACGATCTTGCCGGGGTTCATCTTCCATTCCGGGTCCCAGATGGACTTGAATTCGCGAAAAGCCTCAATGAGTTCCTGACCGAACATTTTGTAGAGGAATTCGGCTTTTGATTGACCGTCTCCATGCTCGCCGCTGAAGCTGCCGCCGTATTTCACGCAGAGGTCCGTCGCTTCTTCCATGAAGGAGCGCCATTTCTTGATTCCGGGAGCACTTGTAAGGTCGAAGCTCACCCGGCAGTGCACGCAAGCCTGGCCAAAGTGGCCGTAGATCGCGGAGTTGTACTCGTATTTGTTGTAGAGCGCGCGCAGTTCGCGAAGGTATCCGCCAAGCTTTTCCGGAGGCACAGCCGAGTCTTCCCAGCCTTCCCATGTATCAGGTTCGCCGGGAATAAACGCCGTCACTCCCAGCCCGGACTCGCGCACCTTCCAAATGTGCTCCATGTCGTCCTTGTCAGTGAAGAGCTTCATGGAGGGCGCGCCAGGCTTGGCTTTCAGTTTGGCCATGACTTCATGCGCAATTTGCAGCGCATCCTCTTTCTTCGCGGCTCCAAACTCCGCCATTAGCCAGCCTTTGCCTTCAGGCAGCATGCCCAGATACTGTTTGTCGGGGCCGCCTTTCTTCTTGATGTTGCGATACAGCGTGTCGTCAATTCCTTCCAGCGCCGTCGGCTGATAAGGATCGATCTCCATTACGTGGTCGGCTGCTTCATAGATATCGGGATAGCCAAGCATCAGCACCACGCGCTCCGCTTTGGCGTCAATCAGTTTGCACTTGGCTTCAAGCACCGTGACCAGTGTGCCTTCGCTGCCGACCAATGCGCGCGCAACGTTGAAGCGGCCGTCTTTGTCAGGGAGAAGCGCGTCAAGGTTATAGCCGGAGATGCGGCGCGGGATTTTGGGATAACGTTCTCGAACCAATTGGCCGTAGCGTTCGCGCAGAGATTTCAGGTAGCGATAGATATCGCCAATCCTGCCGCCTTGTACGATGAGGCGGTCCATCTCCGCTTCATCCATCCAGCCGACGGTCATACGCGTGCCGTCATAAAGAAGGATTTCCATCTCTTCAATGTTTTCACTGGTGCGCCCTGACATCTGCGCGTGCGCCCCACAGGAATTGTTGCCGATCATGCCGCCAAAACAGCAGTGATTATGCGTAGCCGGATCAGGGCCCCAGTTGAGCATGTTATTGGTTTCATGGAGAGCGCGGTGGCGCAGTTCATCGCACACCGTCCCCGGCAATACGCGCGCCCACCGCTCGACCGCGTTCAACTCCAGCACGCCATGCATGTACTTTGACCAATCGATCACGATTGCCGTATTGCAGCACTGGCCGGCAAGGCTGGTGCCTCCGGCGCGGGAAAGCAGCGGCGCGCCGAACTTCCGGCAGGCCGCGACCGTCTGCAACACGTCTTCTTTCGATTTTGGAATGATCACTCCAATGGGCGGCTGGCGATAATTCGATCCATCGACGGCGTACATGGCCCGGCTGCCGGCATCAAAGCGCACCTCGCCTTCCAGGTTCTTTCGCAACTCGGCTTCCAGCGCATGAACATCAACATTATCTGCAGTGCGCCAGTTGCTCGGCCGCGCAGCGATGGTTTGTTTCAGTTCTTCGAGCGGAATCAGCGGGAGCTTGCTGGCAGACATCTTTTCTCCTCAGGCAGCAAATTTTTCGGCATCACGGTGTTTAAATTCCAGGCCCAGGCCGGGGCGTGAAAGGTCAGGCCGTAGCGCTCCGTCCACAAGCTGCGGCAGGCCATCAAAAAACATGCGCTCGATGCGCACATGATCATGGAAGTATTCAAGGTTCATGAAGGGCGTAACCGCACACGCGACATGCGCGTGCAAGGCAGGCGCTGTATGCCCGGAAAGAGGAATATTGTGGGCCTGGCAGAGCGCCGCAACTTCCAGAAAGCCGGTGACCCCGCCGCAGCGTGTTATATCGGCCTGCTGCACGTCCACCGCTCCGGCAGAAAGCATGTTGCGGAAATAAAAAATATCATACCCATACTCACCAGCGGCGATGTCCATCTTCACTGGAGCACGGTCACGAATCAGCCGCAGCCCTTCAAGATCGTCGGAGGAGACCGGCTCTTCAAACCAGCACACGCCGAAGCCGGCAAAACTTTCCGCCTGCGCGAGAGCCTGCTTGCGGCTGTAACCGCCGTTTGCATCCACGTACAGTGCAGCTTTTTGGCCGATAGCATTCCGGGCCACCCGCACGCGCTCAAGGTCCCGTCCGGCGTCGCGGCCGATCTTCATTTTCAGGCGCGGGATTCCCTGGTTCACCCAACCGGAGAGCTGCTTCGCAAGCTGTCGATCAGAATAGGAAGTGAAGCCGCCGCTTCCATATACGGGAGCAGCTGCTCGTACCTGGCCCAGCAAGGTGACCAGCGGTAAGCCGAGCAGCCGCGCTTTCAGGTCCCACAATGCGCAGTCCACGGCGGAGATTGCCATGGAGCAGATGCCCGGACGCCCATGATTGCGTACTTGCCGCCACATGGTTTCGTAAGCAGCGGGCGGAGACATTGCATCCATGCCGGTTATGTGGGGCGCCAGAGTGTCATGAATCAGAGTGGCCGTAGCCGTGTCAGCATAGGTGTAACCCAGCCCCTTCTTGCCGCCGCCTGAAACCTCGACTAGGACAATCGTTGTCCGGTTCCATTCCAGAGTGCCATCTGATTCAGGGAAGTCCGTCGGAATCGTGAAGCTTTTCACATTGAGGCGGGCGATGGGTACGCATTGTGGCTGAGTCATCATGCAATCATGAACCACGCTCGAGCAGTTCAAAAGAGAGAATAACTACATTTTGATGTCCTCCGGATATGGCGGGTAGCTTCGCCTACGGGCAGGAAGAATTAATTTTAATATCGCAATGCGATATTAAGCATAGCAACATCGATTTAAGCTGCGTGCATCAGATTTATATTGGACATATATATTAGGAGAGGTGGCAAGAAATGGCCAGGAATGAAGTTGTTGTTATTACGGGAGCTTCGGCCGGAGTGGGACGTGCAACCGTGCGCGAATTTGCAAGGCGCGGCAGTTCAATAGCGCTGATTGCCCGCGGAACAGACGGGCTGGAAGGAGCGCGGCGGGAAGTTGAGGCTGCAGGCGGACGTGCTCTGGTGCTTCCGGTGGATGTGGCGAACGCTGCGGATGTGGAAGCAGCCGCGGAACGGGTTGAATCCACGCTTGGGCCAATCGATATCTGGGTAAACAATGCCATGGCTTCGGTGTTTTCGCCCATCAAAGAGATGACGCCCGAGGAGTTCAAGCGCGTTACAGAGGTCACATATCTTGGGTACGTGTACGGCTCTCTGGCAGCGCTGAAACGGATGTTGCCGCGCGACCGAGGCACAATTGTGCATGTAGGGTCGGCGCTCGCATATCGCAGCATTCCTTTGCAAGCTGCCTATTGCGCCTCCAAGCACGCGGTGCTCGGATTCTTCGCTTCATTGCGCACTGAGCTTCTGCACGACGGCAGCAATGTGAAGACCACAATGGTTCAGATGCCGGCGCTGAACACGCCACAGTTTGGCTGGGTCAAGAGCCGGCTTCCGCACAAGGCACAGCCGGTGCCGCCCATCTTTCAGCCTGAAGTTGCAGCGCCGCGCCATTTACTATGCTGCCCATCATCCTGACCGCCGCGAGTATTTTGTCGGCTGGTCGACTGTGAAAGCGATCTTCGGCAACAAATTGGTGCCTGGATTTGCGGATGATTACCTGGCTCGCACCGGCTACGACTCGCAGCAGCACGACGGGCCCGAAGATCCGAATCGTCCAAATAATCTTTGGGAACCTGTTAGTGGCGATCACGGCGCGCACGGAGCTTTTGATGAGCGCGCCCAGCCTTTCAGCATGGAACTGTGGCTGGAGATGAACCGCAAATGGCTTGGCGCGGGACTGGGACTGCTTGCGGCAGCAGCACTTTTCAGCAGGATAAGAGCGCAGTCCGATTCCAGCGAAGTTGAACATGAAAGGAGAGCAGCTTAACTGCACTTGGAATTCTGTGTTGCCGGGATTCAGACTTTTTATTAGCAGAGAACGTCAGTTTCTGACCGTCCGAAAGCGTGCAAACAAACGACTATTTCGATGTGGCAAATCGGACTCCAACAGAGATCAGCCGGGGAGAGGCATAGTTTATGACCGGAGTTGCAGCCGTCTCTATTTTTGAATCCAAGGCGTTTGCGGCACTCGCAAACCACGTCAGCCCGCCTGTGCGTTTGGATATAGATACACCAAGCGCGGAATATTGCCGCAATTCGAACTGGTTCAGATCATCATCGAACTGCCGGCTTTGGGCGCGTAGGAATGCAGTTACGGTCCAATTTCGCGGAGCTGTGTAGATGCTCGACAAGGTGAATGTGTGCCTCGGAACCTGCGGTACCTCCTTGCCGACTAACACTGGATTGAGGCTGAAACTGCTGACAATGGAATGAACGTATTCATATCCAGCCCGCATTTGAATGTGAGAAAAGAGGAATAGCAAATCGGTATCCACTCCGCGGGCGCGCAACGCGCCAAGGTTTTCACGTTGACGTGTGATCAGTGCCGCCGTTGTAGCTTGTGTGACGTTGGCGACAGGATCATCAACGCTTTCCTGAAAAGCCGATGCGCTTAGCATGAAGCGCCTGCGAAGGTAGCGAATGCCCGCCTCACCTCCCTGGATGTGCTCTGCCCGCAGCCCCTCATTCGCCAATGTGAGCACGTTGCCCAGCCGGAAACTCCTGTACAGTTCGTTTAACGTGGGTGCGCGGAAGCCGCCGTAAGCTGATGCTGTAAGCTGCCACAACGGCCCAAGATCATAAACCGCGCCAACTCGCGGACTCCATGCTGTCTCGCGATGCAAACCCAGCGACGTTGTTGTCGTTTTTAAGTTCGCAAGCTGCACAGTTCGATTGAAGCCGCCGCTATTTGACCACCAATCCAGACGCGCGCCTCCGGATAAGCGGAGCCGATGCTTAATTGTTGTCGAGAGCTCCACGAAAGAACCTGCCATGCTGCTTTTGCCGCCGGCTGAAATCAGGCTTGTTGGGGAATTATCACTGAAAGCGGCTTCATCCGATTCACCATGGATAAACCGGCCATCGAACCCAGCGGTGACCTGCATGGCGGAGAAAGGCCGAGTCCAGTGAGCGGCGAAGCCGGCCTGATCGGATGGAGCAGTTTGCCAGCGCGTGAGAGTCTCAGTATTTCGGTCTGCGGCAATAGCGGAGAAGCTCTGGTGATAGTGCTCGCCCGTGCCGTAGGCCCGAATTGAAAATATATTTTGGCCCAGGGTAGCGTCAATCCCGCTGCTGAGTTCCCCTAAATGCGTGCTATTGATCTGAAGAGATGTGCCGTTGTTGCGCTCTTCCGCAAATAATGATCCGCTTACATACATGGTGCCGCTCGTGCCGAGGCTTCGCTGTGCGCGCATCATGCCATTGGTGAAATGAAGGGAGGCGGGCGTATCGATTGCGCCACGATCACGGGCTGCGACGACGAATGTTCCGTCATTGCCAAAATTCTCGCCGTTCCCGGACAGAGTCCAATGGCCAACCTGTCGCGAAATCAACCCTTCAACATCATGCCCGCTGAAGGAGTCACCCGCAGCCTCAAGCGTAACCAGATTCTTGCTGCTCTGGGTTGCCAGATCCACAATTCCGCCAAGAGCGCCGCTGCCGTAGAGCGCCGAACCTCCTCCCCGGAGTACCTCAGCATGCTCAAGTGCTATGCGCGGCACGCGGTCCCAGTACACCCAACCGCCGAAAGCGTCGTTCAATGGAATACCGTCCGCCAGAACCAGCACTCTGCTGGCTCCACTTGCGCCAACTCCGCGCACCGATGCTCCCTGCGTTGTAGGGTTTGCCGTAAGGCCGTTGCTGCGGCGAAACAATGTGAATCCCGGCGTCTGGCGCAAAGCGTCGTCCAGCGTTACTGCTGCCCGGCTGGTTAGTTCACTTGACGTAAGCACAACAACGTTCGCTGCTGTTTGTTCCAGGCGCGTGGCGATCCGCTCGCCTGTGACCACAACCGTTTCCGCAACTGGCGACGGTTGAAGCGTGATGACTATTGGCGATGGTGATCCCCTCCAGTCCAGGACATTGGTAGAAAATTTGGCGGCAGAAACGCTGAGCTTTCCTTGATTGGGAGCAGATGAAATAAAAAAATTGCCGCTGTGATCGGAATTTGTGGCGTAAATATGACCACCGGAGTCCAGTTGCACACGCGCACCGATGATAACTGCTCCCGAATCATCCACGACTCGGCCTCGCAGTTCAGCCGCGCTTGCGACAACGCCCGACCACAGCATTGCGGTGAAAAGACTAACGCAACATATAAAGGTAGGCTGCAATGTCCTTGCTGTCCTCATCGCTCACTCCCATCTCCGGCATTGCTGTATGCAGTTCAATGCCGTGTGGATTAGTAATCCAGCGGCGCAGGTTATCCGGCGTGTTCGGCACTTCACCGGCGATATAAATTCGAAGAGCAAAGGCCGTTAACGGTGGCCCCACCTTTCCGTTTGCTTCCTGGATGCCGGGAATAGTGTGGCAAGCGCTGCAACCGTAATATCGAATTTTGTCTTTACCGCGATGAGGATTCCCGCCGGTAGCGCGAATCGCGGCTTTAAGGTCATTGTCGCGCTGCACTTCATTGCGGCTGTATCCAATTAATAGAACCGTGCAGATCACTATGAATACGATCAAAGACAGGGTAGCCCAGGGCTTACGCATCTCGGCCTCCCCCGCGCAATGGAGACTGCAGCAGATCGGTGGATCGCGCATATACCAGCCGCCGATCGGACTCACGCAGCCATCCGGCAAAAAGCCATAACCCAATCACGATGTAGACTACGCCGGCAGGCACCCACATGATTAATCCGCCAAGCTGCTGATCTTCAAGCGGACTCAGTCGCCACGCGGCGGTGCGGCCAATGTAAGCGGGATACCATAGCTTTGAAGAGCAGGTAAGCAGCGCGCCCAGTACGCTGGTGTGAACCGCGGTGGTGAAGACATAGGCCACGGCCGCTCCATAAGGCATGCGGCCTCCCCGTCCATGAAACAGAGTCCACCAGAACAGCAAAGCTGTGAATAAAAATGTGGCGTGCTGGGCTGCGTGTACCGGTTCGCTGTAGAGAGTGGCTTGATACAGGATGGGAACGTGCCAGAGCCACAAGGTGACTCCATGAATCATCCACGCAGCTAACGGCGCGGAAACGGCGTTCCAGCTTGTTGCCACAATGGGCCAGCTGGTCAACTTCCCCAGCCGGATACGCCATGACATTGGGAAGGCCCACAACATCGGAGCACCCGGATGCCCCAGGATTAAGAGTGGAGCTGCGAACAGCATGAGCAGTTCATGCTGCGTCATATGGGCGGAAAACAGTTCTGCCCCAAGCCGATGAATCGGCGATAAGAGAGTCAGGGCCAACGCTGCAATTCCGGCGACGAAGCTGGTGATCTGCCACTTTGGTGGCTTCTTCTTTGTTCGCCGCAGCCCGATGAAGTAAATACTTCCTGTCAGCAACAGACCTCTTATCACCCACGGTTCGAAGCTCCACGCGGTCCAAAGATTTCCAGACTCAATGTGTCTGGCTCCCGCGTGCGCGTAGCTGATGGCTGGCAGCAACAGGACTGCGGAGGCAAGCCGGCATGTGAGGTTCAATTTCATTGGTCACAGGGACTCATCGCCCACTTCGGGATTGAAAGAGCGATGATTACCACGATGAAAGCGAGACTGGCTGCAGTGCCGTAGATGGCCATCCACCGGCTTCGCGAGTAAACGGAGCCATCTTCCGTGTCCACGGTGTTTGGCAAGCGCTGATAGCACCATCGGGCGGCGGCGAATCCGGAGAGCGAGAGCACGATGGCGAGGCCAGTATAGAAATGCAAGAGCCAGTGATATCCGGTGGAACAGGAATGCTGGACGATGGCATAGCTCAACACTTCATCCAGGGCAAAAGCGATGGGCCCGGCAAGTATTCCCCACCACAACGCCAGCGCGCCGGGTCCGCTGCGAAAGTCGACAGCCACTGCATGCATCTCTGTTTTTCTTATAGCCATCTCGGCGCCCAATAGATCACTGCATAGGTGACGATCCAGGTCACAATAATGAAATACCAATAAATAGCGTTGATGCTTACGTCCTCATACCTTCGACCTTCCAGAGGGCCAGTAAACATGAGCACCGTGAGCACAAGTGTGTCGCAGGTATCGGTAACCAGGTGGAAGGTGTGAAAACCCAGCAAGGTCCACGTAGCCGAGCCATAGGCGTTTCCGTCCCAAACACAATTTAGGGAGGGAAATTCCAAGGCACGGATCACACAATTCACAATTCCGATCAAACCCATCACAACAAGCCCAAGACGAACGGGGCCGAGCATGCCCTGCTCTGATTTTTTCTTCAACCATGCGTTGGGAAGGGCGCTCACAATTAGAATCACGAGATTGATGCTCCCCCACTTCAATGCGGGAAGAGCAAACCCGGGCGGCCAATCTGTTTCTCGCGTGCGCAGAAAGAAATATGTGGCGATGAAGATCGCGAACATGGTGCCTTCAATCGCCATTAAGGCGCACTGTCCCCACCAGATAATGGATCTATGACCGAACACCACGGTCGGAGTACGGGAGACGTCAAGCACGGGGCGCGGCTGATTGATTAGCGTTCCCATATGTCCCTCTCTCTGCGTCGTTCGCTGGGCTGACGCTTGGGCCAATACCAGATCAGCAGGGCCACGCCGACCAGAATGATGGTCGGGAAAAAAGCCTTTGCAGTAAAAATGGTGCTGATAAAAAATATGCTCGTGGCTATTGCCGCAATGACTGGGATTGGCGTGGGCCCGGGGAATTCATCACGATGATCGGGATCGGCGTCCATCACCTTCGTGATCAGGATTTGCCTGCAATCCTCGTCCAGACCTTGGACAATCGGCTGATTTGGCGCTGCGTCCCACAGCGCATCACGGCCATTGACGGTCGGTAGTTCGGCAAAGTTATAGACCGGCGGAGGTGAGGTGGTGGCCCATTCGAGCGTTGCAGCGCCCCAGGGATTGTTACCCGCGATGGCGCCTTTTTTCAGGTGCCAGAAGAAATTAGCAATGAAAATGAGCACCGCTGCCGTCATGAAGATCGCGCCCAAACTGGCAAGCAGATTCAGGTTCGCCCAGGGCATGGCGGATGGGTACGTATAGACGCGCCGCGGCATTCCCCGCAACCCCAGAATGTGCATAGGGAAGAAGGTCATATTGAATCCGACAAAGAAGAGCCAGAATTGCCACTTTCCAGCAGCCTCGCTCAACATGCGTCCCGTAATCTTCGGCATCCAGTAATAGAGCGCGCCAAAGAGAGGGAAAACTGCGCCACCGATCAATACATAATGAAAATGAGCAACGATAAAAAAGGTGTCATGAATCTGCAAATCCACGGGAACGGAGGCCATAAGAACGCCGGTGAGCCCGCCCATCACAAATACAAAAAAGAATCCGAGCGCAAACAACATAGGTGTCTTAAGTACGACTTTGCCGGTCCACATGGTGGCCAGCCAGCAAAACACTTGCGTGCCGGTGGCAATCACAATCATTAGGCTGGCCGCGGTAAAGAAGCTTTGTCCCATCTGCGGCAGCCCCGTGGCGAACATGTGGTGCACCCACAAGCCGAAACCAATAAAGCCAGTGGCCACCATAGACAACACCACCGCCGTATATCCAAAAATCCGTCGGCGCGAAAACGTGGAAATAATGGTAGAAACAATTCCAGTTCCGGGGATAAAGATGATGTAAACCTCGGGATGGCCGAAGAACCAGAAGAGATGCTGGTACAGAATTGCATCGCCACCTTCCGCCGGATTGAAAAAGTGTGTGTTCACCGTGCGGTCCATGAGCAGCATGGTGCTTGAGAGCATGACGGCGGGCATGGCAAAAATAACCATAAAGGCCACGATAGTCTGGGCCCAGACAAAGATGGGAATGCGGTTCAGTGACATGCCCGGCGCGCGCAGTTTGAAAGTGGTGGTAACCACTTCAACTGCAACGGCAAGGCCTGAAAGCTCAGTAAAAGTAATCATCTGCGCCCAGATATCCGAACGTTTTCCGGGCGTAAAATCGGGACCGGAGAGCGGTACGTAGGCAAACCAGCCGGCGTCCGGGCCGGTATTGGTGAATAATCCGGCATAGAGAAGCAGTCCGCCCACAACGTAAACGTAATAGCTATAGGCATTCAGGCGGGGAAAGCAGATGTTGCGGTTGCCGACCATCAGCGGCACAAGATAGACGGCAAGCGCCTCAAACATCATGGGCACAGCGAAAAGAAACATCATGGTGCTGCCGTGTACGGTAAAAATCTGGTTGTAGAGATCTGGCCCGATAAAATGATTTTCCGGCCGCGCAAGCTGTATTCGCATCAACGCCGCCAGCACTCCACCAGCCAGGAAAAAGGCGAACGCCGTTACCATGTACCGCTTGCCAATAGAGCGGTGGTTCACATGCGTAAACCAACCCCAGAACCCTGAAGGATCTCTCCAGATACGCTCCAGTCTTTCTAAGCGGCTGGTTTCAACGGCAACGGCTGTACCGGATTGTTCGGCAGGGCTCAATGCGCTCTCCTCATTGCAGCGTCTCCAGGTAGGCGAGCAGGGCGTTCAGATCATCAGACTTGAGCGGATTAGGAGGCATTTTGTTGCCGGGCTTGATCGATTGCGAATCGATAATCCAACCGGCAAGGTTTCCGCGATTATTTGGCAGAGTTCCCGCCGCAATTGTCATGCGGCTGGCTAGATGCGTAAGATCAGGGCCAAATTTTCCGCCCGATCCGTTACCGCGGATCGTGTGGCACATGATGCAGGTGTGCGAAAGGAATACCTGTTCCCCCTCTTTGGCCACAGGATTGGCCGGCGGTTGAGGTGTGCTTACCTGATGAGCAAGCCATGCGCTGAATTTGTCCAATGGTTCCGCGATAACGAAGAAAGCCATATGAGCGTGCTGGTGGCCGCAGAATTCCGCGCACTGGCCGCGGTAAGTGCCTTCTTGATCGGCTTGAATCCACAGCGCGTTCTGGTAACCGGGAATCAAGTCACGCTTGCCATGAAGGTTCGGCGCCCAGAAGCTGTGAATCACGTCCACTGAGGATGTCTTGATAACGACCGGCTGGCCCACTGGAATATGGATCTCATTGGCCGTGACTACCGTCTGGTCGGCTTGCGTGGCTTCATACCGAACTTCCCACCACCATTGGTGCCCGATGATAGAGATCGTCACTGGATTTTTTGATGTCAAGCCGCTGATTGCGTGACCAGTAAGAACGCTCGCCGTGAGCATGACAAAAAGCAGAACAACGGTAATGCCAAGGGCTGATGCAACAACGATTGTCATCCGACGGTCTGCGGCTGGATTCACCTGCGGTGGAATTTCATGCTGCGGTAGCGACGTACGCGAACGCATGATGGCTCTGCCGACCCACGCGAGCACGATCACGTATACAGCAAGAATAACGGAAAACATCAGCCACCACAGCCGTTCGATCCTTGCTGCCTGCAGGCCTTTGGAATTCAGCGCAGCCTGATTCCCATGGCATGAAATCAGGCACATGAACCCGCAGCAAAGCACAAAAAGCCAGAATGAAGACGAGCGCTTCATTTTTGCTTTTGCCCTTCCGGAACATTAGTCTGGGGTTGATGTTCTTTCGGCGTGGAAGCTTCCGGACGCTTGGTATACATGTGGTCTTCGCGGCCGGGAGAAACATCTTTCGGGAGTTGCCCGCTCATTGAGCGCACGTAGGCAACGATCTCCCAAATTTGCGATTCAGGAATCTTTCCGCGAAAAGAGGGCATGCCGTTAGGACGTCCTTCCACAATCGTGTCAAAGACGTTCTGGGGCTCACTGCCATAAATCCATTTTGCATCCAGCAGCGGCGGTCCTATTCCTCCTCCTCCATGAGAATGGCAACCTACGCAGTTATACATTTCGTAGAGTTGTTTTCCCTGGCTCACGGAATAGGCGCTGTCTCCATACGGATTGGCATTCGGCTTGCGTTCGGCAGAGTGTCCCGGAGCAATGTCGCTCATCTGCACACCTTCGTCGGCGACGTTAGAAGGCGTAGCTTCGCGGAAGTTGCGCTGCTCGCGGGCACAACCAATGAGCAGCATTGCAGCAATTGCCATAGATACGATGGAATGCGCTTTACTCACTTCAGCCTCGCCTGGTTTGCGCTTTCAAATGTTGGGCCCTCAAATTGGGGCACGGAATAGGAACGGAGAATGCGCTCTATCTGTGCATGCCGCTTCACCAGAGCACGCTCCAACTGCTCTTTCAGTTCGTGGTCTGACTTGCGGACGCCAACAGACATGGCAAAGCGGAACGGCAAGGCCGGCGGATCCAGTTCCGGCTGCACCGCAGACACTGTGAGCGGAACGCGTTGCCGCGCGGCATAATATCCGGCCAGGGGACCCCAGACCACTGCAACATCGATTTTGCCCCGGGCAACGGCACGGACGATGTCTCCGCTCTCCTCACCGGTGGTGTCAAAGCCAACGATATTGGGCGTAAGCTGGCGGCGCGAAAGAGCCCGCGCCGGCGGAGCATAGTCATCGTCCAGCACCTGAACGCCGATCTTCATTTTTCTCAGTCGGGGATCGTCGAAGGAATCAAGTTTTAGCTTCCGGTCTTTGCGCGTGATGAAAACGTAGCTGGAGCTGTAATACGGCGTGGTTGTGAGCACCGGCCGAAATTGTGCGGGAACACCCACCAGCATGTCGCAAACACCTTTGTTGAGGTTTTCGCGCACAAAGCCGCGTCCCGCGCGCTGCCACACAAATTCCAATTTACGGCCAAGCTCCTGGGCCAATAATTCCGATATTTTGTTGTCAAATCCCTGCGCTTTCCTGTTCGAGAAAGGCAGATTGTCGGGATCGGCACACACCTTAAGGGGTGTTCCAAACGCGAACGACGAACTCACCAACACAAGGCAGCAAAAACTAAGGAAGCGAGAAAACATATAGCTGGCCTCCTTTGCTGGTGTACTTGGGCAGCTCTTTCATGGCGCTCACGAATCCGAGCGCCGCGGTTGGATCGCGGGCATCCAGTCCCCCAGAGACAATCGCGCCAGCCCACCCGCCAACGCCGGAGAGGATCGCTACATATTGCTTCCCGTCAGGGCCTCTATAGGTGACTGGCTGGCCAATGATTCCTGAGCCGGTCTTGAACTGCCAGAGCTGCTCGCCAGTTTTGGCATTCACGGCCTTGAAGTAACCGTCCATGGTTCCAAAGAAAACAACATCGCCGGCGGTGGCCAGCGCGCCGCTCCACACTGGAAAGCGGTCCTTAATGTTCCAGACAGCTTTGCCATTGACAGGGTCCCAAGCCGTAAACTCCCCACCATGCCCTCCTGGCCCGGCAAACATCTTGACGTTGGCGCCAACATATGGCGTGCCCGCGATGTAGCTAACAGAAACGTCTTCTTCATCCATGCAGAGATTGTTGTGCGGAAGATAAAGCAAGCCCGTTCTGGGCGAAAACGCGGAGGGCTGCCAATCTTTGGCCCCGGGTGATGCGGGACAGATTTGGCGCGTTACCGAACCGAAGCGAGGTTTCTTTTCGTCCGCGTACTGCAGCAATCCTGTCTTGAGGTCCACGCCTGTACTGGTGTTGGTGTAAGCGAACGGGCTGGCGGAAAGCGGCTGTCCGGTGGCCCGGTCAAGCACGTAAATGTACCCATTGCGGTCAGGATGGACGATCACCTTGCGCGGCTGACCATTGATCGGCAGCTCAAGCAAAAGGTTCTCGTTCACCCCGTCATAGTCGTAAAGATCGTGCCGGCTGTACTGGTAGTACCAGACAGCTTCTCCGGTATCGGCATCCCGCGCGAAAATGCCCGCGGTCCATTTGTTGTCTCCGGGGCGCTCATCAGGATTCCATGGCCCTGGGTTTGCCGTTCCGTAAAAGATCAGATTTGTTTCAGGATCGTAAGAGATCCATCCCCACACGGTGCCGCCGCCGATTTTCCACGCGTCCGGCGGCCAGGTTTTCACGCCCAAATCCTGACCTTTATCTGAATTGAAAAAGGGCTTGAAGCGGGGGCCGATCAGCACCTCTTTGTCCGGGCCGGTTGAGTACGCGCGCCAGACGATTTTTCCGCTATGCGCATCCACCGCGGTAAGCCAGCCGCGCACGCCGAATTCGCCGCCGCTATCGCCAACCAGCACCTTGTCTTTTACCACCAAGGGGGCCATGGTGATGGTCTCGCCTTTGGTGATGTCTCCCAATTTTGTTTTGTAAACTTGCTTGCCGGTTTGCGCATTGACTGCGACGGTAAATCCATCCAGCGTGTTGTAGTAAATATTTCCGAATGCATACGCGCCACCGCGATTGACCCAGTCGCAGCAGGCCACGCCTTTGGAGGAAGGAGAAGGGTCGGGATTGTATTGCCACTTCAACGAGCCGGTTTTTGCATCGAGAGCAAACAAAGTATTCGGCCATGGCGTAATTATGTAGAGCGTGCCATTCACATAGAGCGGGGCCGCTTCATGGCCGCGATCCATGCCGGTAGAAAACGTCCAGGCAACTTTCAAGTCTTTGGCGTTGCTGATATTGATCTGGTCAAGCGTGCTATACCGGGTTGAGGCGTAGTCTTTGGCAGGCCGCACCCATTGAAAGTCGTCGGATTCCATCTTGCCCGCATAGGGCTGCGCCGAATAAGTGGATTCGGTTGCCGGAGGTTGCGCGCCGGAAGCGTGACTGGTGGATTTTGAACAGCCGCTCAGCACAAATGCCAGTAAGATCAACGACGCAGTCGTCCTCTTGCACGCAAATCCAACGGAAATTGAGGGTTGCATTTTTCGGAGCAGTTGCACTGCTCTTCCGCCTTTCAGCTAAAAGTGTGCTCTGCAGAAATTCGGGCCAATGACGAGCCGGCCAACCCGGCTATGCTTGTGCCCGAAAGGATGCCGTACGCTTTGGGGTGAGTTGCCCGCTCAAGCGCTGCGCAGTTGTTTGCGGAAATGATCCTCGGCAAAAGCGCAGATGGATTTTTGTTCGTTAACTCATTGCGCATCATTGGGAAACCATCTGCTTACGAGTGAGAAAATAGTGAATAACAGCGATGCCGCGAACTCGGTTGGCGCAAATTGACGTATCCAGACTCCTCTCCTTTTGGGTCATAAAGCCACTCGATCCGAATGAAAGTTGTCCTCCTCAGGCGCTGCGCAATTCTTTGCGGAAATGATCGTCAGCAAGAGCGCGCATCAATTTCTCGTCGTCTAACTCGTTGGGCATATCAAGATACCATCTGCCTACGAGTGAGAGCAGATCGTGGATAGCACCCTGAAGCACAATGCCGACGATTCGCACGGGTTCGGTGGCCTCCAGACGTGTGGCCCGCGACGCGACATCCATGGCCAGAGGAAGTGCAGAGGGAAAAGCCGAGGGCGAGTCATGCTCATGGAAATAATAGGTAATCGGAAACTGCGCCAGGTCATTTCGAATCTTAGTCATGTCTAAAGCCAGCGCGATTACAAGTTCTTTGGTCTCCTGTTCCGGAGTTGAACTGATCCCCACCCGCTCCACCCGATAGGCGTGATACAGCAGAGACAAACGGTGTGCCGCCGAACGCCGATACTCCAAAATCGGATAAATAGACAGAATCCAGGAAAGGCTTGCGGTGAGAAGCACGAAGCCCAGTACCGCCTCCGAGCCCATGGCAAAACGAAGCCAACGCGAATTAGTGTTGAAATCACCACCCATGCTAATCAGAGAGCCGAGAGAGACGTTCACGGCATCAAAAGCCGTGTTGTGTCCTTTTATGTCCAGCCCAGGGGCCATTACAAAGTGAGAGATGAGGAATGGCCTATAAATCAATGCGAACCCGCCTACGATCAGTGCGCCCCACACGAATACTGTGGCAAGAAACGCAAGCGGACCAGCCACACTTAGAAGACCATGCCGCTCGGCAAATATGTAACGCCACAATCGCCAAATCCTGAAAGAAACAAATTCTGCGATCGCTCCGCGGCCTGAAGGGTGGAAGAGTGTGTGAAACATGTCATGCAGAGCAATGGAAACCAGCAGCAAGCCAACAATGACTTTAGCAAAGGTCACAAGGGCCATTCCATTACTGAGATATCCATTGGTAGAGAGATGGAAGGCAGAGCTGTGCGGTTGCGTAGTTCATGAAGCTTCTACCAGATGCTTTTCTGAATGTAGGACGCCAAATCATTCTGGCGCAATTTGACGTATCTGACTATTTGCCTTGGGTCTTAAATTTCTCTGGCAATTGCTTGATGATTTCATCCGGCGGCTTGCCTCCCTTGCAGGAAGGATGGCCGAAATCGCTGGCACTGGCGCCATTCTGAATGTCGAGAATCATGTTGTCATTCTGGCCAGGCGCCACTCCATAAGGAACATGATCGAGGCCAAGGTCATGACGAACCTTCCAGGCAACAACGTGGTCCGCGCACGAAGTATCTCCGCTTACTCCCATTCCGCCCACTATTTTTCCTTTTGCGTCATAAAGGGCCAGCCCACCCCCGAACACAATAATGCCGCCGATAGGCTTACCCACCATTGGATCATTGGATTTGCCAAAATCATCTGGAGAACCGGCGAAAGCGGCTTGTGGATTAGCAGGCGCGCTGCCTACAAGGCTGTAAAGACTTTGTCCCGGTTGAGCTGGCGTAAAAAGATTCGCGGTGGAAAAAGCAAAGTTCGGCCCACTAAGCGCATTCGCGGTATTAGCTTTTTCGGCCGCAATCAGCCTGCTTCCTGGCCACTGGGCAGACCTGTCTGGACCTGAGAAAACCACGGCACAGACAATTCCGTCGCGATTTACTACCGCAGCCCACTCCTGATTTCCCAATCCGCTATTGGCTTCCTTGCCTTGTTTTACCACCGAAGAAAGGGCAGCTTTTAATTTTTGATTATCAGGTAGCCCTGGGCATTTATCTGCCGCGTTCTGGGGGCTGGCGGTCCCGGTCAGAATAAGTGCCGCAGCGAAATACGTCATGCAATTGCAGAGTGCTTCAAACCTGAACATTTTCATGGCAACCTCGGTGGCAAGCTTCTTTGCACATGGATTCCACGAACGCTTTTAGGGTTGACTTAATGATGAGGGTTATTGCCCAAATTATGCTGCCTTCTGAATTTCTCGCCTTACCACTCTGACGCGGGTCGAGTTCTCATCAAGCTCTAGAGCAAGGGTCTTGCAACAATCGTCGCAGAGCCAAAGAATTTTTTGCCGCGCACCATGGGGCAGTTTCCACGCCCCAGGGTTGCTAACAGGGAAGACAAACAGCTCCCCTTCGCCCAGGCTCTTGAATGTTGCAAAACAATTATCATTGGCGCACTTGTCCAGAGACTTTCGTCCACGCATAACTCACCCTTTCTAGCCGATGATCCTTATTTTTTAAGACGAAAAATACCCTATGGGCGTTGCTTTTAGGAACGTGAGGTTTGTGGGCGTAAGAAGAGAAACTCTCGCTACAGCCTGCCTAGATTCCGTCAAGTTTGGTGGCAGAATTTGGCGTGTCATCAACCACGGCTGCTAATCCATCCTGCATGAAATTGAGGTCATCACACTTTTTGAACACTATTTTCTAAACACATTAGAGGGAGATGCTATGAGACAAATTCGCAACAATTTGCTTTTGCTTGCGGCGGCGGGCCTCATTACCGTAGGCTGCAGCAATAACAAAGCTGCAACTCCGGACGCGAGTTCTGCACAGCCTTCAAGCAGCAGCTCTGCCACCACTCCTAATTCAAATACCAGCGCGAATGCGGACCAAAAATTTATTGAAGACGCAGCCAAGGGCAATCGTGCCGAGGTGGAATTAGGCAAGATGGTTGAAGGCAAGGCAAAAGATCCCGCTGTAAAACAATTTGCGCAGATGATGGTCAAAGACCATACCAATGCGCTGGATCAACTTGAGAAGTTAGCGCAATCGAAAAATATTACATTGCCGGATGGGCTACCAAGCGACGCGCAGGATCTTCAGCAGAAACTCAGCAGTGAGCAGGGCAAGCAATTTGAAAAGGATTATATGAGTGGCATGGTCGAGGACCATCAAAAGGATGTCCAGGAGTTTCAGGATGCCTCGCAGAATCTGAAAGATTCCGACTTGAAACAGTGGGCAGGGACCATGCTTCCAAAATTGCAGGAACATCTGCAAAAGGCCCAGGCAGTCGATGCCAAGCTCAATGGCAAGGCTAGTTCCAGTTCCAGCGGCGCAAGCTTATAGCGTTTCTACCTGAAATCAGAAGGGAGGACGAATCAAGGCGCGTGTTTCTGGTGGGATCGGAAATGTAGCACCAAAACAGTTTTGGATGTAAGTGAAGAGGGGAAGTGCTGCTTGCAGCCGATTGCCAGTCAGTTTTGCCTACCGCCCTAATTGATTCGAATGATGGAGGCGCGGGTCGGAATCGAACCGACGCATAAAGGTTTTGCAGACCTCTCCCTTACCACTTGGGTACCGCGCCCTGAACGTGAGTGCCTCGTTCGTATTCGCCCTGAGAGCATAACAACTCTCCAGTGCGTGGGGCAACTGCGAGGAAATCATGGAGCGGGAGACGGGAGTTGAACCCGCGACTTCGACCTTGGCAAGGTCGCACTCTACCACTGAGTTACTCCCGCTCAGAGGATGAAGACATTATAACGTGATGAAAAATCAGGGTCAATTCATCTGTCGCTGCGCTCCACACCGCTCCTTTGCATGGTGCGCCACAGGGTTACTCTGCGTACTAAGCAGGCGGCTTGGCACATAAATGGGCCTTGCCGCTTGTGTTTTTCCATATTTAAAGGGAGACAAAACTAGAGCGGTTTGGAGCGCAGCGACGAAATCAATGCCTTCCTGTCCACTGCGGATCATTTTCCGGGGTCACAATTAAACCATCGCGCATATGGATGATGCGGTCGCCGATTTCGGCAGCCTCCGGGTTGTGTGTGATCATCAGCACCGTCTGGCCAAATTGCTTGTTGGCATCGCGCAGCATCTTCAATACGATGTCAGAGTTCTGCGAATCCAGGTTGCCGGTAGGTTCGTCGGCCAGGATCAGTGCTGGCCCGTTTACCACGGCGCGCGCCAGAGCGACCCGCTGTTGTTCTCCCCCGGAAAGCTCTGAAGGACGGTGGTCGAGCCGCCCGGCGATGCCCAGCATCTGCGTGACCTGCTCAAACAGTTTTTTGTCCAGGCCATTCTTGCCGGCAATTTCGCGGGCAATCTCAATGTTCCCTTTGGCGGTTAGCGTGGGCAGCAGATTGAATTTCTGGAAGACGAAGCCGATCTTTTCTTTACGCATTTCCGTGCGCTGTGCGTCAGAAAGCTGGGAAAAATCCGCGCCATCAATGATTACATGGCCTGAGGTTGGGCGTGTGAGGCCACCAAGAATATAAAAGAGCGTTGACTTGCCGCTGCCGGAAGGGCCGACAATGCTGACGAATTCGCCCTTATCCACGCTGAAGCTAACGCCCCGGAGCGCGGGCACATCGACTTTGCCGATGCGGTAAACTTTGCTAAGATTTTCAGCTTGAATGATGGCGGCCACTCAGTCGATATTACCAGAGCTGGGACTAAGAGAACGGGGACAAACTGCGGCAAAGCGCGACAATCAATTCTGTCGCTGCGCTCCAAACCGCTATGAATCGATCAGATGGTTTATTTCTTACGCTCCCGGTGCGAGCGGCTCGGCTGCTCGGGCCTCGCCGCTTAATTCCAAATAAGGTTTTTATCTGTCGCTGCGCTCCAAACCGCTATGAATCGATCAGATGGTTTATTTCTTACGCTCCCGGTGCGAGCGGCTCGGCTGCTCGGGCCTCGCCGCTTAATTCCAAATAAGTTTTTATCTGTCGCTACGCTCCAAATCGCTATGAATCGATCAGATGGTTGATTTCTTTCGCTCCCGGTGCGAGCCGCTCGGCGTGCTCGGGCCTTGCCGCTTAGCTTGAGATGAGATTGTCGCTTTCGCTAACTTGCTGCCTGAATCCTTACAGGATCAGGCGTGGGGCCGCGCTTTGGTCCGCGCTTCTTCACCAGCATCATCCGGATGCGTTCCAGCAACTCAATCGGGGCATACATGCCTTTCGGCAAGAACAAATCGGCGCGGGTGTCTTTCTCATAAAAGCGCGTCTTGCCGGAAAAAAGAATGGCCGGAGTGCAGGCGGAAAGATCTTTGATCTTGTCGACGAGTTCTGCACCGTCCAAGCCTGGCATTTGCAGGTCACTTAGGACCAGGTCAACGCCGCCCTGTTTGAATGCGTCCAGGGCCTGCTGGCCATTGCTGCACGCGAGTACGCGGTAGCCGCGCGTTTCCAGCATTACTTTTCGGATGGAAAGCGCCTGCTCATTGTCGTCCACGCACAGAATCGTTCTTTTCGGTCGCATCTTTGTCTTTCCCCCTGGAATTTTTTCCGCGGCTGGCCGGCGCAATGGCGTTAACGGAAGTTTTACGGCTAGTGTTTGTAACTTTGGTTCAGGAACTTTAAGACAATCGAACCGGGGAAGCAAGTAACCGAAACGCCAACAAGTGGAAAACTCTGTGGAGAACTTTCTTCGGGCCGGAATCGTAACCGGAAAGCACGGAAAACAGGCCGCTTGCTGCGGCGATTATTTACAAAATAAATTTTGTCTATAAAACAAATTCTCCGCGCGCCACTTCTGCCACGTGTCCCCCGACGCGCACATTGACGATTTTCCGGCCGTTGCGACCTGCGCTGAAAAATATCCTGCTGCGGCGTTTCATTTCTACGCCTTGCTCCATCAAGACTTGCTGATCGGCGGGAACGACGCCATATTGCACCGCCCACGCGGCACATGGGCCTGCCGCCGAGCCCGTGGCCGGATCTTCACCGTTATAGAAGATCATGCGCGATTGCAACTGGGCCTCAGGATTCAGGGTTTCACGCGAGACAAAGTAAAAGAACTTTGCGTCAGACTTATCGAGATAAGCTTTCATGTTGGCCCACGTGGGCGAGAGCTTTTGCAGGACCGTGAGAGATTTCACCGGCACAATGGCGAAGGCATTGCCCGTGCTGACGGTTCGAATTGGCACGTCGTCAGCAATATCACCGATAGCGAGCCCTGCGGCGTGGGCGACATCTTCGCGTGAATGTTTGTTTTTAAATTCAGGATCGCGCTGCGTCATCATTCCAAAAGGCAGGCCATCACGGGTAGAGAAGCGCACAGGAATCCGACCAACGTTGAGGTCGAGAGCGATTTCTTCAGCGCTGCCGTGCTGGACGTCATTTCTTAAAACCATGGCCGTGCCCAGCGTGGGATGTCCGGCGAAGGGAAGCTCTTCAGATGTGGTGAAAATCCTCACGCGCACGCCGCGTTCGCGTTCCGTGGCGGCATCGCGCGGCAGGATGAACGTGGTTTCAGAAAGATTTGTTTCTTTGGCAATGGCTTGCATCTCTGCATCAGAAAGGGAACTGCCGTCAGCGAAGACGGCAAGCTGGTTTCCTTCCAAAGGAACCGAGGTAAAAACATCGACCTGGACGAACGGCAGACGGCGTTTGGTATTTGACATTAGATTTATCCAACCCTACCCTGAGATTTCGATTTATTGCGCAATTCAGTTCTCTTAACTTAAACCATGAAATCTTTCCGCAAACTGCTAGCCCGCACTCCGTTTTACGGGGTCTACAAATCGCTGGGCCATTATCCTGACTACTGGTACTGGAAGTTGCGCGGTGAGCCGATTCGCTCTCCGCATCTGCTCAAGCAGCGCACTGTCCGTGAATATGCGCAGCGTTACGGCCTGCGTGTGCTGATTGAAACAGGCACTTACTACGGCGAAATGGTGGCTGCCATGAAAAACCGATTTGCGGAGATACATTCCGTGGAGTTTGATTCTGCACTGGCGCAACGCGCCGCAAAAAAGTTTTCCAGTGCATCGCATGTGCATATTCATGAAGGCGATAGCCAGAAAGTTGTGCCCGAGATCCTCAAGTCGCTGAAAGAACCGGCGCTCTTCTGGCTGGATGCAGGCTATTACGGCTGGGCCGGCCTCCAGGGGGACAAACAGCGGCTGACCAGCGAGTTGGAATCCATCTTGAAAGATTCGCGCTACCGGCACGTGATCCTGATGGATGACGCTCGCGGCCTCAACGGCCAGAACGGCTCGCCTACGGCGCCGCAGCTTAAGCAGCAAATTGAAGCAGAGTTCCCGGGGAGGAGCGTGGAGGTGAAATACGACATTCTGCGGATTACCCCGGAGTAAGTAAGCCTTTTTTTATCTGCTTCTGTAATAGCCCGTTGCACGTCTAACCGGAATCAGCGAGACTGTTGAGGCCACCCAAGGCACATTGATATAACTCCTCTACCGAGGGACACCCATGTCTTTTTTTCGCGATTTGAAAGTTGCCGTACGTTCTTTAGCCAGAGCGCGTGCCTTGTGGTTCACCGTAGCTATTACACTGGCTCTTGGTATCGGCGCAAACGCCGCCATCTTCAGCGTGATTCGTGGTGTGCTCCTGCGTCCGCTGGCCAACCGCGATGAAGATCGCCTGCTGTATGTCCGACAGAGCGCTCCGGGAATTGGCGCGGAGAATACCAACTTCTCCGTCCCGGAAATCAATGACATAGGCAGTGGGTTAAAGACTATTAAGGAACTGGGCACCTTTTCTGCAATCGATTTCACGATTGTCGGGCTGGGCGAGCCGCGAGAGATTCGTGCTGGCGTGGTGGATGGCAACTACTTTGACGTAATGGGCCTCCGCCCCGTGCTTGGACGCCTGCTTAATCCTGGCGACGATGGCCCCAAAGCCGCAGGTGCGGCGATACTGACATACCGGTTCTGGGTAAACTCGCTCCATTCTGATCGTGGCGTCATCGGGAAAGTGGTCCGGCTGGGAGGCTTCGAAGGCAGCAGGTCCGCCACGATTGTTGGGGTCTTGGAGCCATCCGTTCCTTATCCCGTGGAAACCGAGATGATCGCCAACATCGTTACCAGCCCGCATCATCTCTCGGCGACCATGGTGACTGGCCGCGAACATCGCATGACTGAGGTGTTCGCGCGTCTAGCTCCCGGCGCAGATCTTGAGGCGGCCCGAGCGGAGTTGCGGACAGTGCACGCCGCGATGGTCTCAGCGCATCCTGATGTCTACAAGCCTGGGGACCATTACAAGATTGAAGTAACACGGATGCATGACCAGATCAATTCGCGTGCGCGGACGATTTTGTGGGTGCTGTTTGCCGCATCCGGCCTGCTGTTTGTAATTGCGTGCTCCAACGTGGCCAACCTGATTCTGGCGCGTGCCGTGCGCCGCGAACCGGAGATGGCCATTCGCGCTGCGCTGGGAGCGACCACCAGCGCGTTCAGGCGTTCATTGCTGGCCGAAGGAATTGTGCTTTGCGGCAGCGGCGCTCTGGCTGGGATTGCCATTGCCGCGCCGATGGTGGCCGTGCTGGCTAAATATGCTTCGCGATTTTCAGTGCGCGCTCTTGATCTCACACTCGATTTCAGCATGGTCTGGATTGGAGTCGCGCTTGCGATGATCGCCGCAATTTTCCTGGCCTTTGTGCCTCGCCTGCCTTCCCCGGATACTTCTGCCGGCTTTAGTCTTTCCAGCAGTGTGCGCGTGAGCGGTGGAAGCAGCCGGAGGCTTGGCATTTTTGCCGTGACACAAATTACGGCTTCATTCCTGCTGTTGGCTGGAGCGGGCGCGCTGGTGAAAACCTTGCTGGTGCTGGAGAAAACACAGCCGCCATTTGAAACAGCGCACGTTCTGGCCGTGAATTTGCCGGTAATGGCGGAAGGGAAAACGCCGGGACAAGTACGGGATTTTTACCGCGAAGTGGAGCGCCGGGTGAGCACGCTGCCTGGAGTGCAACATGTTTCTTCAGGCTTCGGCGTTCCCTGGCGCGATGGCCGTGCCCTGAGCATCAGCTTTACATTCTCTGTGGAAGGCGCGCGGCGGGAAAACAGTGAGGACCTGCGTGCACGCTTCCGGTCAATCTCGCCCGGCTTCTTTGAAACTTTGGGCGTGCCGATAGTGGAAGGGCGCGACTTCAGGGACACTGATCGGGACGGCGCGGAACGCGTGGTGATCATCAGCCGGAGCGTTGCGCAGCGGCTGTTCCCTGGTCGCGAGGCCGTGGACCGCCATCTGCAATGGACGGATGGCGTGATGAAGTTTATCGGCATCAGCACTGAGCCGCGGCGAATCATCGGCGTGGTGCCTGATGTAGACGATGAAAATATCATTCCCCAACCGGCCATGACGGTCTATCAGCCGTCAAATCAGGAAGGCTGGAACGGCCGGCTGTTTGTGCGCGCGCAAAATGATCCATACGCGCTGGTTCCTACCATCACCAGGACAATCCATGACATGGCGTCAGATCAGCCGGTGGAGCGGGCGAGTTCGCTGGAAGATATACGGACTGAAGTTCTTACGCCTGACCGTCTCAACGCAATCGTCTTCGGCGGATTCGCGACTCTGGCGCTATTGATTTCCGTAGTCGGCGTGGCGGGCGTGCTCGCCTTTTCCGTGAGCGGTCGCACGCGTGAATTCGGAATCCGCCAGGCGCTGGGCGCTCAGCCGCGCAGCATTCTGGCCAAAGTCCTTTCTGAGGGATTGGTGATTGCAGGCGTCGGCGTAGCTGCTGGTTTGGTGGTTGGCTTTGTTCTTGAGCGCACCATTGGCAAATACATTGGAGAAGTGCAGCTGCCCGGAGCATTACCGTTGATCGCATCCGCTGCGGTAATCCTGGCTGCTGCGGTAATCGCATCAGCGTTGCCTGCGGCGCGGGCTGCACGCGTCGATCCGTCAGAGGCGCTGCGTTCTGAGTAATGGCCGGTCAGCTGTCAGCATTCAGCCAAAGAAACTGGACCGCAAAGGATGCGAAGATCGCCACGTGTAGCAGTTGTGTGTGGTTTCACGAATCATCGAACTCATGGTTTGCGGTTTAGGTTTCCCCATTTACTAATCACGCGCGATCACGCGATGTTCTCCGTGGCTCCGCGCCTCCATGGTGCATTGAAATCTTTCCTGTACACTGAAGCAAACGCGGAAGCGCATGGGGTCCGGTGACCCTTCCGGTCTTCAAAACCGGCGAGAGTTAGCTTTGCTGGCTCTGGTGAGTTCGACTCTCACACGCTTCCGCCAAGTTTCATTTTCAATGTTTGCCGCTTGACTTCGGAACGCGGCTGTTCTTTGCGGCTATCTTTCAGCCTTCGCGAAAGAGATTCTGATGCTTTCATCCACAAATTTCTGGATGTGTTTTGCCGGGCTTGTCTATCTTGTCGCCGGGATTTTTATACTTCGCAAAGAGATCAGCGCGGCGCGCGGCTGGGACAAGCTCATCATCCTTGGCCCTCTCTTCATCGCCGTTTCACTCGCTATCTTTGCGCCGGAACATTTCCGTGGTCCGGATTTTGTCCAGAACATGGTCCCGCGCTGGATGCCGGGGCCGCACCGGTTCTGGGCATATTTTGTGGGATGCGCGCTGCTCGCGGCTGCCACCAGTCTTACCGTGCGGAAATTTATGCGCTTGTCGTCCACGCTGCTTGGATTGATGTTCTTGCTCTTTGTCTGCATGATTTATCTGCCTTCTGCAATCAAGCATTACACAAATCGGTTCGCATGGATCTACCTGTTCAGGGACCTTTCTTTTTCCGCAGGCGCATGGGCGCTGGCTGGACTGCTGAGCCGGGCGTCATCGCCGCAACTATCGAAATGGATGGTTTTATACGGACGCATTGTCCTGGCGATTGCTGCGGTCTTTTATGGTCTGCAACATTTTCTTCATCCAAGAACTGCGCCGGATCTTCCTCTGGAAAAGATGACACCATCCTGGGTACCGTTCCCCATCGTATGGGGATACTTTGCAGGAGCTATTCTGGTAACCACCGGCATTGCATTGGTCCTCAACAGAAAACCTCGGATGGCTGCAACCTCGATTGGCGCATGGATGACTGCGGTTACTCTGTTCCTCTATGTGCCTATTCTGATCCACGCTCTCATTGCATCAACACCGGAGATCAATGAAGCGCTAAATTACTTCGCCGACACATTGCTCTACGCCGGAGCAGCGCTGGCACTGGCATCGGCATTGCCGCTCGATCCTGATCGCGTGGAAACGTAGGTGGGAACCGTCCGAGGGCTCGCCGCTTGCGCTGGTGGTAAAGTTGGTTCATGGCTGACGCCGCAAACCCCGAAAGCTTTGAGCAGATCGTAGAGTGGGCATACAGCACCTTGCCCCAGAAGATCAGGCGGCTGCCGGATTTTCCCGGCATTCAAGTGGTTGACGAACCTCCTCCGGAGGTATTTGAGGAGATGGCGGAGCGGGAGAAGTGGCGCCAGGGAACTGAGTTATTGGGACTCTACAGCGGCACATTCAGGACCAAACGGTCATTCGCCCAGCTAAATTATGCCCCTGAACTGATCTTTGTCTTTCGCGGCCCCATTCTGCGCTGTTCAAAAGGAGATTTGCGGGCAGAAGTGAAGCGGGTGGTCTGGCATGAGGTTGCACACTGGCTCGGCTATGAAACCGAGGAGCAAGTGGCAGCGCTGGGGTTGTGAGCCCGAGCGAGATATGGAGGTGAGTGCAATGGCGATGTTGCGCCAACAAAGGCATAGCTTCCTGATTGCGATGATACGGAAGGACAGCTAAACAGCTGTCTATAAATAAATTGCCATGTGAAATATCCGATGAAGATAAGACATCCAAGTCTCCGGTGAGCGAGGGTTGTGGGATAAGAGAGCTGTAACTTCGGCTGGCGGCTACAACACAAACCCTATATTTACGTGCTATAAAACCCGGCATCTTCGAGTACCAATGGCGAAAGTAGGAAAGCTCTTGTCCAACTGCTAGTTTCAGGCTACACTTCGTCTTCCGTCCTGAGTAGCTGCTGGATTCCCCCCTTTCTATGCACTGCCCTGCTTCGGAATACTTCTCGCACAGGAAATGACACATGGCTATCTCTCCCACCCGTTGGTTCGCGCGTTCAGCGCTCGCCGCTTCATGCCGCATTTGCTGCTCTGCGTTAATTTTGGTGAGCTCTTGTTGCTGGGTTCAATCCAATGGCTTGCGGTGAGCAAGGCGGCAAGAGCACAACCGGCACAGCCCACTCCCAATGCGGCCGCGCTGAAAACGGAAGGTTTGCCTATTGCTTTTGAGCCAAACTTGAAGCAGGCTGACGCCCGTTATAAGTTTCTGGTACACCAGAACGGGCTTGCCATGGGCTTTCTTGACCACAGCCTCGAGGTGAGATTAGCCACGAAAGCGGGAAGTGCAGACGTTGCTTGGCATCAGCTTTGAAGGCTCGCAGAGTAGCGCCGCATCTGCCGACAAATTATTGCCGGGACGGGTGAACTACCTTCGCGGGAGTGACCCCGCCGACATTCCAGCGCAACGTCCCTACCTACGCGCGAGTACGTTATACAGCCCTCTATCCGGGTACCGACCTAATGTTCTATGGCAACGGTCCGCGACTCGAACACGATTTTGTACTCTCGCCCGGCGCCGATCCACGCGCCATCGCGCTGAGTTTCACTGGCATGCATGACCTGCAGCTCACACCTGCCGGCGATGTTCTTATTCACACTGCGGAAGCTTCCATAGAGTTCCATCGTCCTTTCGCCTATCAGGAAACCAGCAAGGGAAGAGTGGAAGTTGCCGTCGCGTATCGCGTGCGCAACCATCGCGCGACTTTCGACGTGGGAAGTTATGACCGCTCGTTACCGCTCATTATTGACCCGGTGCTGGACTACTCCACTTATTTGGGTGACGCCTCGATCGGCACGGCACACATTGCCACAGACAGCGCCGGCAACACCTACATCACAACCCTTGATGTTCGATGCAACGTACCCAACAACTACGGGGTCTCTGCAGCCAACCTGCGCCAGCTGCGCCAGCTAACAAGCCAGATGTTGTAGTCACCAAGCTCAGCGCCGACGGCACAGGCCAGGTTTATTCCACATTTCTGGGCGGTACCGACTATGACGAGCCATTCGGCATTGCTGTTGACAGCAACGGCAACGCGATTGTAGTAGGCCGCACGGAGTCGACTGATTTTCCCGTGAAGAACCCGTCGACCACGCCAAGCGGAGGCTTTGGCTCATTCTTCGTGTTCGTAAGCTCGCTTTCCGCAGACGGGTCTGCGCTCAATTATTCCACGCTGTTAGCAGGCGGCTTTAGCCTGGCAACCGCAGTCACGGTGGACAGCGCCGGTAATGCTTACGTAACTGGCAATGTGAGCAATCCAACTTTTCCCGTGACTGCCGGCGCCCTGAATACACCACCGCTACAATCGCGAGGAGATACTCTCATCTTCCTCTCCAAATTCCTGCCTACGGGGCACTGAGTTATAGCGCCCTTGTCGGCGATGCGGAGCCACAGAACGGAGGCGGAGGCCCGATCGGTGCGGGGGCAGTGGCGATTGATGCTACCGGAAATGCTTACATCTATGGAAATGCCGGAACACTGTGGCCGATCACTCCAGGGGTATTTCAGCCCACGATCCCAGGACCGCTTCCCTATGCTTCGCCATTCGTGACCAAGGTCGCCCCAGACGGCGCGAGCCTCGTTTACTCCACGTTTGTCGGGGACGGCTTTCAGAGCCAATCCATCATTGTGGACAGTACCGGGCAGGCTATTCTCTCCGGCTTTGGCCCAAATTCGGACTATCCCGTAACACCCGATGCGCGCATCAGCACCTTGCCACGGTTCGCCAACAATGGATGGCTTACCAAACTCAATGCGACCGGCACTGCGCTTGTCTATTCGAGCTTCTTGACCAGCGGTGATCTCAGTCCCAGCGCAATGACGGTTGATGGAAGCGGAAACATCTGGATCGTCGGCAGAACAGCCGATTTCCAGTTCCCAATCGTTCATCCTTTCATGTCCGCTCTTCCGCCGGCACAATTCTCAAGCAGCACCGGCTTCATCATGCAGTTCGATCCCACAGGAAAGCAGTTGTTATTCTCCACGTACTTCGGCAGCGCGACCGAATCCTCGGCGGTACAATCAGTTGCGGCTGACGGTGCGGGCAAGATCCATGTGGCGGGAGTCACAAACACCACCTTGCACACTACGCCGGGATCATTTCATCCGACCGTTCCCCCTCCGCCACCATTCGTAACTCCAACCTATGGGTTCGCTGCAAAAATCGATCCAAACGCCGACGCTCCGGCGGTTTGCCTGCCCAGCAATATTGAATCTTTATTTGTGCCCTCCACCCGCGTCGGCCAATCGACAACCGTTGTTCTGGCCATGACGAACTGCGGCACAGCGCCGTTGTCGCTCAATTCGGCAGTCTTGAGCGATCCCCTCTTCGCCATTGACCGCACACTGTGCGCGGCCCCGGTTGCGCCAAACGCCTCCTGCAACCTGCGCATCACGTTCACCCCGGCGGCAGCGGTAACAACCATCGCGAATCTCACTTTGACGACCAACACTCCTTTTCCCGAGAAGATCCTGCAGCTCACAGGCACTGGCGTCGTGCCGGTCATCAATATTTCCGGTGGTCTTACCTTTGACCCGGTGCTGGTAGGACAAGCTGCGCCACCCCACCAGTTGTTTATTCAAAACAACGGGGGCGCACCCTTGCAAGTAGATCTTACGAACACGGTCATCTCTGGCGCTGATTTCAGCTTCAATCTGCAGAGCTGTACTGCGCCCCTTGACCCGGGTGCTTTTTGTATTCTCACCCTCAATTTCACACCGCAGGCGACAGGCACGCGCACCGGAACCTTGACCGTCGCGAGCAATGACCCAGTGAATCCGCAGGTCGTCCTCAATTTGAGCGGCGTGGGTATTAGCGCGTTTCCAGCGCCTACGCTCACCTCCATGGGCAGAACCACCGCGGCGATTGGCAGCACAAACCTCATTATCTTTCTTAGTGGCGCCAACTTCTTCCCATCATCTGTTGTGCACATCGCCGGACAGGCTCAGAAAACGACCTATTCCGGCCCCACCTTGCTCTCTGTCGCGGTTGACCCGGCGCTTCTCGGTGCCATGAGCGAGTTACCTGTCACCGTCGTCAACACGGCGCCCGGTGGGGGTGAGAGCGCTCCTCTGACACTGACTGTCTATCGGCAGCTCAATATCAATCCGTCATTTCTTATCTCAGTGCCCAGCCGAAAACTGCTCTACGCCAGCATTCCGGCCTCGGCGACAGCCAATCCGAATACGGTGATTGCAATTGATCCTGAGACGGGTGCCACGCAAGCTCCAATCGCCGTCGGCAACGATCCGCGCGGCTTACAGCCAGCGATGATGGCAGTTTCCTCTTCGTTGCAGCTCAGGGCGGGCAGGTCATCCAGCGCATCAACTTGTCGACTGGCCAGATTGACCGGACCTTTCAATACCCCACCAACAGCCTGGTGCTGAGCCGTCCATTCAGTGCCACAATGCTGACCGTGCCCGGCTCACAGACATCACTGCTGGTGCATTTCACAGACACCAGCTCGTTTGGGGGAGTGATGGATCTTTTCAACGATACCGGACTGGTCACCTCTGTGCCTGACCTCACCCAGTTCTTTGACGGTGTCCAGGTGTCGGACTTTGCCTTCACCGATGCGAGCACCGTCTACTCATTGCCCTTCACTCTCGCCAGCCCGTTCTTTAATGTGTTTACCATCGACGCCACCGGCCTTCACTTTACTCCCGTTACCGGCACCAACTTGGGAGGAAACAGCACCACGGGACTGTCACTGATCTCCGACGGAAAGCTGCTCTATACCAAGGCAGGCCAGGTGTGGGACCCGGTAGCGAAGACGCAAGTCGGCTCTTTCCCAGTCACCGCCATCAATCCCACCAGCTTCCCCAATCTGCACGATATGGTGATGGACACAGCCGCTGGCCAGTTCTTCATGGTGGCTGACCAGATCGGCATTTCCGGCGTTGGCCTCACGGCATATGACCTCAAGTCGCTTGCATCAACAGGAACGCTGAATTTCACCGAATTAAACGATCCTGAGCCGCACGCCCTTGTCCGTTGGGGCTCCGCCGGGTTCGGCTTCATCAGTACCGGCGCAACATTCTTGGATCAGTCCCTCTACTTGTTCCGGAGCGGACTCAGCAAGAATCCAACAGTTCCCGTAGTGACATTGTCGAGCACCATTTCTGATTTTGGTTCTCTTGATGCCGGTATTACCAGCGCAGCGCAATCGCTGACCCTCACAAATTCCGGCAGTGCGCCGCTCAACATTCGCAACATTGCTACTACGGGAGACTTCGCTGCGACAACTACCTGCGCGGCAAGCGTGGCGGTCAACGCCTCCTGCAGCGTTCTGATCACCTTCAGGCCAACCGCTGCCGGCGCCCGCACTGGGCTCTTGACCATCGTTGACGATGCAATCAGCGGCGAAGTTGTTATCGCCCTAAGCGGCACGGGAACTGCTCCCACCTTGACCATCGCACCGGCTAGCGGCTCTACTACCACAGCCACGGTGACTGGGGGCCAAACAGCCACTTACAGTTTGTCGATCGCCGCAACGCCTGGCGCTGCCGGTACAGCAACGCTCTCCTGCAGCGGTGTCCCTGCCAATGCCACGTGTACAGTCTCGCCGTCGTCGCTCAATCTGTCTTCCGGGGCGAATGCAACCTTCACTGTCACGGTCAACACGCAGGTGGTGAGAACAGCTTCGTTCACGTTCGAGGGCGTCAAACTCGCGAGTGTCGGGCTTGCGTTCCTAGCGCCGGTTGCCCTGTTGCTGACGAGGCGCCGCCGAATCTCGTACGGCGTACGCGCTTGCGCGCTGCTGTTGGTATGCATTCCGATTATCGCCCTGTCAGGCTGCGGAGGTGGAGGCTCTACACCACCGCCTGTCACGCAAACTTTTACCACTCCTCCCGGTGCTTACACGCTTGTCGTGAGCGCAACCACTGGTACGGCAACCGTGTCACAACCGCTCACGCTTACAGTTCATTGATCACCCCATCCGGTCGGGGGAGAGAATAAATTTTCTGCCCCGACCAATTTTTTTAGAACAGCCTGATAAAGAACCTGCCTTACGGGGTCGGGACTTTTCTTTGTGCCTGCATCCTGCGTGCAGGAGCGGATGAGGCTCTTCGCTCCACTCAGGATTCGGCCCGGAGTCTAGCTGATCATTGTTTCTGTGGGTCCAATTTTGCGATGTTCAAAGGAGATTTGCGGGCCGAAGTGAAACAGACCGTCTGGCACGAGGTGGCGCACTGGCTCGGCTATGAAACCGAGGAGCAAGTGGCAGCTTTAGGATTATGAATTTCTGCGAAGCATTTGATGTGAATCGCTGCCTAAAAAGCGCGAGGGAGGCACTTGCCTCCCCCGCTTCTGGTCACCACCTGTAGATCGTGAATTGATCTGCATATCCGGTGGCGTTGCTGTTTGCGAAGTTGTCAATTTGAAAGTTTGGCATCAGCACAAAGTCTTCCCACGTCGTTGCGTCGTGTTTTGTCTTTACGCACGGTGCACCGCCGCAAGTGAAGTTCTGGACCACATTGTCGATTGCAACCTGATCGAAATAGATAGAATCTCCAAGGTTCGGCCCGCGATGGAACTGCAATTGATAATGGTGCCACCCGGATTGGATGGAGCACGGTGTATCTGTATCAACCCACCCCTTCACCTTCCAATGCGGATTGCTCCGGTTGTCGGTATTACACTCCGTGTCGAAGATGTACAAGTCCTTGCCCGTAGAGGTTGTAACCACCTGATTCAGGTCGAGCTCCAGATTTTCAACTGAAGCCGCGCTCGTTGCATCGAAGTAAACCCACACATCGTACTGGAAGTGCGTGTAGTTGTTGCCATCGGTGCAGTTCTTGTCACACAGCTTGTTGCTCCACCGCACGCCCGGTCCCGTCTGTGCATCCGGGTTATCGATTGTGAATTGCCGCACGGTTGAGTCGCCCGATGGTGGAGTCGTTGGAGGAGAGTTTTGAGAGGTGATGCCTGTTTTGTTTGCGCCCACGGTGCCACAGTCGGGTTGTGTCTGCCAGAGTTGAAAGTCACCTGTCTTACCATTAACGCCATTCACGCCACCGCCCGCTGACCCTGCGGGACACGGATTATATCCACCAGTGTAAGTACCCAGCAGTTCGATCCGCGTGAATGCATTCTGCGTCGAACCGGGGACTAGCCCGGTGCCGCCGCCATCAATCACGTTGAGGTTCATGTCTTGTACGCAGATACCGCCTGAGGTGTTCCAGGCCTTCACGTGCAGCACATGTGCGCCAGTGCTTGGCGCTGCCGCCGTTGTATTGATTGATTGGGCTGCCACGGCAGGAGCGTCCGTCAGATGATCGAATGAATAGGTCATGCTGTTGGTTCGAATGCCTTGGCATGAGGTTGAACTCGCCTGGAGCGGGAAGCTCATTGCAACATCCGGGTCGGTCGGCTGGCTGATTGTGATATCCGATGCCGTGTTCTCTGCATCGATACTCACGGATGTCTCACACAAGTCGCCAATTCCGTTCCACGCCTTCACGTTTAATTGTTGAACGCCTGTCGCGGGCGCCGTCACCTGTGTGTTGATTGACTGCACCGCTGATGCTGGCGCGTCCGGATGCCCGGCGAAGTTATAGGTCATGCTTGAGGTAGAACGCCCATTGCATGTCGGGGCCTGCGCCTGCAGTCGGAAGGTCGTCGGCACCGTCGAATTATTCTGCGGTGTGCTGATTGTGACGCTTTGTGCCGCAACGGTAATGTTCAAGTCGGTCTCGCAGAATGCTCCGGCATTGCCCCACGCTTTCACGCGTAACAGGTGGCCGCCTGCGGATGCGCTGATGTTTTGATTGATAGATTGCGCATTGATCACGGTATCAGTGTTGCTGTCGAATGAGTACGCCATGCTGCTCGTGCTCTGTCCGCCGCAGGTCGCTGCAGTCGCATTCAGCAGGAACGTGCTCGGCGCCGTGGAACCGTTCACTGGTGACGAGACTGCTACTCCAGTTCCCACTGTGATGGCAACGTCTTTCTCACAAAACGTGCCGTTCCCCCAGGCCTTGACCCGTAGCGTGTGCGTCCCCTGTGATGCACTTACGTTGGTATTGATCGAGGTTGCCGGATTGAACACCATATCCGATCCTGAGTCGATTGAATATGCCATGCTCACCGTGGACTGTGATAAACACGTCGCCGATGTTGCCTGCAACACGAACGGTGAACTCACCACTGCGCCACTTGCCGGCGCTGACACCGAAAGGTCCGCCGCGACCGCCAACGGACTGAAGAGTGCAACTGCTGCCAACAAGATTGCCCAGGCACTGAAACGAACTACGGGGGCCGATAATTTCACAACTTCTCCTTTCGAAATCCGCAAAAATGCGGGTCATAGACGCTGCGCGCCTACAGAGGAACGTTTTGATTGGGGGACTGCTCGAGGTGGGGACTTCTCGAGTTGCAGACTGCTCGAATAGATGCGGGCCCATGCGCTACAGTTGGGACTTACTAAATCAAAATCGAGAGCAGCACCTGTACGCGATTGTGGGGGATATCGCCTCAACGCGCCATCTATTTCGTCGCAATAGACAAACTCTCTTCCGCCAGTGCAGAATGTTTCCCTATCTCATGGACCTCACGACTGATCGCCGTTCGTTCCTCGCGTATTTTTCCTCACTTGGTTTGGCGTCAACGCTTTTTCCCGGCGTGCTTTGGGGCAAGCTGACTGAAGCGAGCATATCTACGACACAAGGTAGGCCATCGGAATCAGCTCCGCCCCAATTAACAAAAGACATGCTGCGCTCGGCTGCGGCCGTCGCCGGTCTTGAATTCACTGACGAGCAGTTGGAGAAGATGCTCAAGGGCGTTGCCGAGAACACGGCGAAGCTGCGCGATTTGCGCAAGATCGAAATCGATAACAGCATTGCTCCGCCGCTGTACTTCAATCCCGTGCTTCCCGGAATGAAGATTGACCGCACGCGCCGTCCGTTTCGCCCGAGCGCGCCGCCTCGCGTGCAAAGGCCTGCCAACCTTGAAGATGTAGCTTTCTGGCCAGTAGCGAGCCTGAGTGCGCTCATCCACACGCGGCAGGTGACTTCCGTCGAGTTGACCGAGATGTATCTGGCGCGGGCCAAACGCTACAATCCCGAACTCAAATGTTTTGTCACCATCACGGATGATCTGGCGCTAAAAGAGGCGTGCCAGGCCGATCAGGAAATTGCTGCAGGCAAGTATCGCGGGCCTCTGCATGGCATTCCCTATGGAATCAAAGACCTGTTTGCGGTGAAAGGATATCCCACCACCTGGGGAGCAGCGCCCTTCAAAGATCGCATCATTGACGTGGAAGCAACGGTGGTGACGCGGCTGCGCGAAGCCGGCGCGGTGCTGATTGGCAAACTTGCCACCGGAGAACTGGCTCTCGACGACATCTGGTTCGGCGGGCAGACGAAGAACCCGTGGGACCCGTCGATGGGATCGCAAGGGTCATCGGCTGGACCGGGCTCGGCAACCGCCGGCGGATTGGTGGGCTTTTCAATTGGCACAGAGACTCTGGGGTCGATCCTTGCGCCTTCGGCCATTTGCGGCGTCACGGGGCTGCGTCCAACCTTTGGACGCGTAAGCCGTTACGGCGCAATGGCGCTGAGCTGGAGCATGGACAAGACCGGGCCGATGTGCCGCGCCGTGGAAGACTGCGCGCTGGTGCTGAACGCCATTCAGGGTGCGGACAATCTCGACCTTGCCGCCGTGGACGTGCCTTTTAACTGGGACGCCACGCGCGATGTTCACAAGCTGCGCGTTGCATATCTAAAAGCCGCGTTTGAAAATACGCGCCAGACGCCGCAAGTGGAAGCCAATGATCGCGCAGCGCTGGATAAGATACGCAGCCTGGGAATCGAACTGGCCGAGTTCAAACTGCCTGAAAATCCAA
This sequence comes from Terriglobia bacterium, assembly GCA_963831465.1. Lineage (GTDB taxonomy): Bacteria > Acidobacteriota > Terriglobia > Terriglobales > Acidobacteriaceae > Angelobacter. The sequence goes on from CAWHQH010000022.1 coordinate 260,577, forward strand.
AGCTTGATCCCTCGGCAATCCTGAACGCTGAAGGCATTTCCGCACTGCATGATCCTGTGGATACGCATCCAGATCAGCTCGCACGCCCGGACCGCATCGCGAACCAAAATGCTTATCGTCTCTATCCCGCGCCGGACTACGTGACTGCCAATCGTGTACGCATGCTGCTGATGCGGGAGATGGACAAGCTGATGGCAAACATCGACGTCTATCTACTGCCTTATGACTATGCCGACTACACGCCCAATCCCGTGGCTGACCGCAGCACCGGCATCACCAATCTCACCGGGCACCCCAGCGTGACGCTGCCGCACGGCTTTGATGAGAAGGGCCATCCGACCGCGTTGACGTTTATTGGGAAGTTGTTTGGCGAAGCGCAGATGCTGGCGGTGGCCAAGGCGTATCAGGATTCAACCGGCTGGAATCTCAAGCATCCGAAGCTCTGAGACGCTGCTAGAGCGCTTCAACTTGAAAGATCCTTGAGCTTTGCTTCGGGATTTCGGCTCGCGCCTCAAGGTATAATCATCTTCTCCGGCGGGTACTGGCGAAGGAGGCCCTTGTGTTCCGTAAAACGTTTTTCCTGAGTTGCGCGCTCTTTCTGTCTACCACCGCAGCCCTCGCCTTTTCTCCGCAGCAGCAGGACCAGGACAACACAAGCACCCAGAAGCAAAAGGACAAGGACAAAGATAAAGACAAGCAAAGCGGAGACGATGACAAGTTTTACCATGGCAAGGGAATCAATGACCTGAATGCGATTGGCGATCGCAACGTGGGGTGCAATCGCGGGCTGTTTAACTGGTACAGCCTTGACGCGCAGGTAAAAATGGGCCAGCAGTTTGCCCAGCAGGTGGAACAAACGTCGCACCTGATTACCGATCCTGTGGTGAACGAATACGTTAACCGGCTCGGTCAAAATCTTGCACGCAATTCTGATACAAAGCTGCCATTCACGATCAAAATCCTGGACGTGGAAGAGCCCAATGCCTTCGCGCTGCCCGGCGGTTACATGTTTGTAAATGCTGGAACGATTCTGATGGCTGACGACGAGTCAGAACTGGCAGGGGTAATGGCGCATGAAATCGGGCATGTTGCGGCCTGCCATGCGGCGCGCGAGGCCACGCGCGGGACTTTTGCCAGCCTGGCAATGATCCCGGTGGTGATCCTCACAGGCGGGCTTGCGGGACTTGGAGTCAACGAGGCTGCGAACTTTGGGATTCCGGCTGTGTTCAGCAAGTTTGGCCGCAACTTTGAAGCCCAGGCGGACTACCTGGGCATACAGTACGCGTACAAGAGTGGTTACGATCCGAATGGCATGATCAACTTTTTTGAAAAGTTGCAGACGCTGGAGAAGAGACGCCCCGGTGCTGCGATGAAGCTTTACGGCGACCATCCGCAGACGCCAGACCGGATCGCGAAATCGCAAGAGGAGATCGGCAGCATCCTGCCTCCGCGCGAGCAGTACATCACTGACACATCGGATTTTGAGCAAGCCAAGAAACGGCTGGCGTTGGTGATGAAACACAAGCTACAGAAAGACGGCAAGGACGCCCAGAAGCCCGATTTACGCCGCACGGCTGGAGATAAAAACCCTAGCGATAAGAGCCCTGACCAAAACGATAAGGGCCAAAACGATGATCGTCCGGTGATCAAGCGCAAGCCCGGCGACAAGTAGCCGCGAATTCACGCGAATAAACACGAATCAGTTGTGGTAGTGTCCCTTCAGCTTGACTCATGTTTGAACCGTTGAGGAAATCACACCAGATGCACGTTCGGCTCTGCTTCCGGGGCAGTAATGCCTTCCGGCAGGCGTCCACCATTGTATTCAGCCAGGCGGTTCTTCCACTTCAGAAAATCTGTGATGGTCTGCGGCTCAATGCGGACTTCCACCCGGCGCAAGCTGGCAAGCAAGAGATTCATCTCGCGCATTAGTCCGGTCTGGCTGCGCTGGGCCTGCCGGCACGGCTTTACCGCCATGCGGACATCGCGGCCTTTGCATTCCAGCAGCCCCCATTTCTGTGGCAGCTCGTCAGCGCAGATTAGGCCTTGCGGGACAAGATAGAAACGCTCACATCCCATGGCCAGCGCGGGATCTTTACGGAAAGGCTTTTCCCGGTCGGCAAGAAAGTCAGCGCGCGACACCTTGCATTCCACCACCACCGAGCGGCATTTGCCCTTCCATGCGATCACGTCGGGCGTTTCACCGCTGGCGCATGACTGCTCTGAAAGAACGATTCCACAACGATATCGGGTGCGAAGCCACTGCTCGGCCATACGTACAAGCTGCTGATGGGTCATGCATGTTGTTGTAGCGCAGAATGAAAATTGAGGGAAGTGTTTTGCGTGGGTCAAAGCCTGCCACGAAACAAGACGCTGCTGAATCCTCCCAAATACCCCAATCTGGCGCCGTTCCGGTAAAATAAAGAGGACTAATGTCCCTGACAAAACAACAAGCGCTGGACCTTTTCCGCTCGGACGACCTGATCGGCCTGGGCATGGAAGCCGATTCGCTTCGCCGCAAGCTGCATCCGGAAGGCGTGGCCACGTACATCATTGATCGCAACATTAACTACACAAATTTCTGCACCGAATACTGCACCTTCTGCGCCTTTTACGCCCCGGTGAAAGGCCCCGGACGCGCCAAGGGCTACGTGCTGGAGATGGAAACGATCTATGACAAAATCCGCGAGACCGTGGAGCTGGGCGGCACCGGCGTGCTGATGCAGGGCGGGCTGCATCCGGACTTGAAGATTGAGTGGTATGAGGAGATGCTGCGCGGGATCAAGCAGCGCTTCCCGCAGATTCACCTGCACTGCTTTTCCGCGTCAGAGATCATCCACTTTGCCGATGTCAGCGGGCTCTCGATTGAAGAAACCATCATCCGCCTGCGCGCGGCCGGTCTCGACTCCATCCCCGGCGGCGGCGCGGAAATTCTGGACGACGAAGTTCGCTACAAAATCGCGCGCCTGAAATGCCTGACCGACGATTGGCTTAACGTCCACCGCACGGCGCACAAGCTGGGCATGCGCACTACGGCCACAATGATGTTTGGGGTGGGCGAGACCTTTGAGCACCGCATCAACCACTTCCAGCGCGTTTATGAATTGCAGGAAGAAACCGGCGGCTTTACCGCGTTTATCCCCTGGAGCTTCCAGCCCGGCAACACCGCTCTTGGCGGTCGCCACTGGGAAGAAGCAACAGCGGTCGAGTATTTAAAAGTGCTGGCCATTGCGCGCTTGTATCTCTCGAACTTCAAGAACGTGCAATCAAGCTGGGTCACGCAAGGATTGAAAGTCTGCCAGCTTGGCCTGCGCTTTGGCGGCAATGACGTTGGCTCTGTGATGCTGGAAGAAAACGTCGTGCGCTCGGCCGGCGTTACCAACTGCACCACTGAAGAAGAGCTGCGACGGATGATCCGCGATGCCGGGTTCGTGCCGAAGAGAAGAGATACGTTGTACAGGCAGTTGTTTTTGAATTAGGTATTTTCAGCCGCGAATGCGCGAATGATCGCGAATTCAATTTCAACAAGTCCTAGTCAAGTCTATTCAAGTCCTAGTTAGTCTATTCCGGTTCCTGAGTCTCAACCGCGCTCTCGCCTTTTTTCGTCCGAATAACAAAGCGGAATGAGAAGCGGTGAATCCGCCACATGGCCTGGGGCAGCCACGCGCGAAGCTCTTCAGGCGAAACGAAGACTGTCTTCAGCTTTTTAAACTCTTGCCCGCCGTCATTGCTGGCAACGACCGTGACGTTTGGACGAAAGTTCTTTCCCCTGACGACGAATTCCATCTCTTTTGAACCGTCCTGCCGGAGCAGGGGAATGGGATAAGGCTCGGTGACAATGATGTCACCAGCGCGCACCGGAGGCGGCGTTCCGACGGCGGGAAGTATGGTGAGAGTAACGGGATTCGAGATCGCGCAGGTGTCGTTTAGAGTGGTGATCCACACTGTCGCCGTATATCCGGCGAGACCCTTAAACTTGCTGGATTCCAGCCAGAAACGGAGTTCCTGAGGAGAGACAAATTCAGTCGGCAAACGCTGTCCGCTGAATGGGTCATAGCCCGCATAGGCCTGCGAATCGCGGCCAAAACCCTGGCCGTGGACGAGCACGTGCACGCCATGTTCATCATCGAAAGAGTGCCACGCTCCGTTGCCGCTTGTGCTTTGAAATTCATCGGCATCTGCGCTTAGCTCTTTGGGCTCCAGTCGGTCGACCGCAGGGCTCTCCGGCTTCGCCACTATGAGAGAGGCGCTGTAGCCGGAGGAGACGCCTGGCAGCCAGCTAATGAAAGCGCCGTCAAACACCGGTTCCTGTTCGCGGTCGTCTTCTGCGGGAGGCATCACGCTGAAAACCAAAATCCTGGGCTGCTGCAGAAGCAATGCGGGCACCGCGACCTTCAAGTGATACAGATCAACAAACTCAAATGGCAGGAATTGCAGGTGCTTATAAGTGCGTTTGAAGGGATCGTACTCGGCCACAAGCAGCCGGTCAGATGGATTGATATAAAAACCATTCAGGACCATCTCTCGCCCACCTGATCCTGCGAGAACGCGGGCCGACTGCACCTGCAACCACGGATATGGCGGATCCTCGTCGGGTCCTATGCCAACGACCAGATTTGAAGACGGAAAGGTCTTTTTTTTGAGGTCCTCCGGATCACATTCGTCGAAGCAGATGTACTCCGGTTTATAGTCAGGATCGAGTAATGCAATTTCAAGTTTCCTGGGAGGCGAGTCCGTATCGTCCTCCCACAGCATCTTGCCGCCTGCTGCACTCACCCGCTGACGCAACAAGAGTTGCGGCCGATCCCAGACCTCGATCCAGGCATCCTTGATCCGGGCTGGATCAGATGTCTGATATTCCAGCGTGTAGTGTATCCAATCCTGCTGAACCCGAAGTCGAGGGATAGCTCCATTGCGGAAGTCAGCGGCTGGACGAACTTCACCACTGTCCCAGCTTGGTTTTGGCTGGGCCAGAGCCGCCCCGGTCAAGAAACATAAAAGAAGTAGTGTTCGCAAAAGCCAATCCCCTTTCAGAGCTACACAGTGATCGAGAGTACCTCAGAAAAATGCGAAGATTTGTTGCCCGACCGCCACGATGACGGTTACCAAAGAGAATGTCGAAGTCGAGAATGGAACGTATTGGGCTCTGCTTTAAGGGGGGCGGGGCGATCAAGGGTGATTTGGCGGGAGGTGCCACTCAAAAAAGGCTCTTTACCAAAGTATTCGTTATCTATTCGCTCGTCATGATTTACAATCTAACGTTTTGAACCCTTCGTTTCTTTAGGAGCCTGTATTTGAACGTCTGTTTCAGTCTTGCGCTGTTCCTGCTCGTCAATTCGCAGAAGGGGCTCGTCCATTATTTCAAGAGCCAGTTCATGGACCGGACCTTCAAAGGTCTTTACTCGCCGAATGGCTTTGATCTGGCGTTGCTCATTCCTTACTTCATTGTGATGGTCATCCTGGCCGGTTACGGCATGCACAGGTACGCGCTGGTGTGGATGTATTACCGCAACCGCAAGAACCGGACGACAGAGCCACCGGCAAAGTTTGCGGAGCTTCCTAAGGTGACGATTCAACTGCCGATTTATAACGAGCAGTTCGTGGTGGACCGCCTGGTGGAATCCATCTGCAAGATCGACTATCCCAAGGACAAGCTCGATATCCAGGTGCTGGATGATTCCACAGACGAAACCGTAAAAGTAGCGCAGGCCGTGGTCGATCGCTACGCTGCGCTGGGCCATCCCGTGACTTACATTCACCGCACGAATCGCTCAGGTTTTAAGGCGGGTGCGCTGCAAAATGGATTGCTAACGGCCAAGGGCGACCTGATCGCCATTTTTGACGCCGACTTTGTTCCTCCGGAAGACTGGCTGATGCGAGTGGTGCACCACTTTACCGATCCCAAGATCGGCATGGTGCAGACACGCTGGACGCACCTGAACAGAAATTATTCTTTCCTGACTGAAGTTGAAGCCATTTTGCTAGATGGCCATTTTGTGCTGGAGCACGGCGGAAGGTCGCGCAGCCAGAAGTTTTTCAACTTTAACGGCACGGCCGGCATGTGGCGCAGGCAGGCCATTGCCGATGCAGGCGGCTGGGAACATGACACGCTGACCGAGGACACTGACCTTTCTTATCGGTCACAGCTGGCGGGTTGGAAGTTTAAATACCTGCAGGACGTGGAGTGCCCGGCGGAATTGCCGATTGAAATGACGGCGTTCAAGACGCAGCAGGCGCGCTGGGCCAAAGGGCTGATCCAGACAGGCAAAAAGATTCTGCCCAAGGTTTTCAAGAGCAAAGCTCCGTTCCGCGTAAAGGTGGAAGCGTTTTATCACCTGAGCGCGAACCTGAGCTATCCGCTGATGATTGTGCTTTCAACGTTGCTCATGCCGGCCATGATTATCCGGTCATTTGGCGGCTGGTTCCAGATGCTGGTGATTGACCTGCCGCTGTTTCTGGCTTCCACATTTTCTATTTCCAGCTTTTATCTGGTTTCACAGAAAGAACTTTTTCCGCGACGCTGGCCGCGTACATTTCTGTTCCTGCCATTTCTGATGGCGCTGGGAATCGGCCTGACGCTGACGAATACACGCGCCGTAATTGAAGCGCTGCTGGGGATCAAATCATCGTTCAAACGCACGCCTAAATATGCTGTGCAGTCGAAGGCGGACAAGGCGCAGGGACAGAAATATCGGCGGCGGCTCGGTATTGTTCCCTGGCTGGAGCTGCTGGTGGGAACATACTTTGTTGCCATGTGCGCTTACGCTTTTACCAGCGGGAATTACTGGACGATCCCATTCCTGCTGCTTTTTGTGTTGGGGTACTGGTACACGGGGCTGATGTCATTGCTGCAAGGGCGATTTGAACGCCGCAACAGGGCCGCGCAGGAGCCACATACTAAGCCTTTCCCGGTGGGCGTCTAAGAGCTTTTTCAGGGGCCACGCGGCGCGCAGCTCTGCTATGCTACCCGCAATGCTGATGAAGGCCCTGTACGTTCTGTTAGCGCTTTCCATCGTGGCCATTGTGGCGGCGGTGGTTGCCATGGTTTGGCGGCTGCGCTGGCATTTGCAACGGCCTCATATCATCCCACCGAGTCCGGTACTGGAAGCGGCCCCGGAGCACGAGCCTGTAGAAAAAATCTGACCTGATTAGGATTCTGAACGCCCGACCCAGGCTGGTGTGAAAACGTTTACACGATCATTTGCACCACCAATAGATTTCTTCCGCTGCCCGCATGAGTGGTCAGAGTGTTGTAGGATTTCAAGTATGTCATCTTCGTCTGTTTCTTCCGCAGTTCGCGAAATTTCCGTCGCTCATAGTCCTGACTCTGACGACGCTTTCATGTTCTATGCGCTGGCTACTAATAAAGTCCGCGTGCCGGGCCTGAAGTTTTCCCACACGCTTACGGACATCGAAACGCTGAACCGCAAGGCCATGGAAGGTTTTTATGACGTGAGCGCCATCTCTTTCCACGCGTATCCATACGTGCAGGATAAATACGCGCTGATGACCTGCGGCGGCAGCGTAGGCGAACAGTATGGGCCGATGGTGATTTCACCGCGCATGATTGGGCTGGAAGAACTTAAGACCATGAAGATTGCTGTCCCAGGCACCATGACGACGGCCTATCTTGCGCTGAAATTGTTTGCGCCAAAAATTGAAACCGCAGTGGTGCCATTTGATCGCATTATTCCGGAAGTTCTGGCAGGCAAGTATGAAGCGGGCCTGATCATCCATGAAGGGCAGCTTACGTATGAGAGATCAGGGCTAAAGCGCATTCTTGATCTGGGCAAGATGGTGGCACGAACAAACCAGATTGCCGCTGCCGCTGGGAGGGAATGCCATTCGTCGCGAATTGGGACGGGAGTTGATTGCGCAAGTGACAAAAGCGTTGCGAGACAGCATTCAGTACGCGCTTGATCATCGTGAGGCCGCGCTGGCTTATGCCATGCAGTTTGCGCGCGACCTGGATTCGCAGATGGCAGACCGCTTTGTGGGCATGTACGTAAATGATCGGACGTTGGATTACGGCGAAGATGGGAAGAGGGCGGTAGTGAAACTGCTGGACATGGGCTACCAAGCCGGCATTATTCCGCACAAGCCAGCTGTGGAGTTCGTGTAGCTCCCAGGCAAATTTAGATTCTCCGATCTCAAAGCGCAAGACGCAGGCCAGAGCCTGCGTCTTTGCACGTTCAGAACATTTAATATCTGCGACCGCTAATATCTGCGACCGCCGCCGCCACCACCACCGCGATTGCCGCCTCTTCCGCCGCCACCGCCACCGCCGCCACGGCCATAACCACCACCACCGCCGCCGCTACGGCCAAAGCCGCCCCCTCCACCGCGACTGAAGCCACCGCCTCCGCCGCCGCCGGTTTTGGGTCGTGCTTCATTCACGTTCAACGCGCGCGATCCCAGTTGGTATCCATTCATCGCGCTGATCGCTTTTTCTGCTTCTTCGTCATTTGCCATTTCCACAAAACCAAAGCCGCGTGGTTGACCGGTATCGCGGTCTTTCAAAACAGTGACGTTTTCGACCTGCCCGTAAGCTGCAAAAGCCTGCCGAAGCTCATCTTCACTGACGTTAAAATCCAGATTGCCTACATAAATATTCTTCATGCGATCCTTCTTTACTGAAGTGCAGGCGCCTAGCTACGGGCGATCATTCGGTTCTTTTTAACTATGACAAATCAATCTTTCCTGCCATTCGCGCCTGTTGAACCCCATAAGCCTACGCCTGAAAGATGAAAGGTGCAAATAGCCCGGCAACCATTTTCTTGCAGCATCTAAGTCATCCCCACTTTTGGATTTTAGAGATTCCTGTGGCGCGCTGGGACTATAATTCCAGCAAGGAGGACTCCCATGTGGCCTCTAAGTATTTTCTTATTTATGGCGACTGCTGCTCCACAGCAGCAACCGCTGGATGTCTCTCAGGACTTTCACAGTCTGACACTGTCCGCGATGCAGCACAAACAACTGGATGATCTCACATCCCGCAAATTTCGCTACGATACTCGCCGCAACACGTGTTACACCATTCGCAGCTATTTCTTCCGCCGCCAGGATGACCAGGCTCCTGTTCCGGCAGGCATGACAACATGCACGCCAGCCAATGTGCTGCAACAAAGGCAGGTGTCGCCGGGACCGGCAGTAAGATTTGTTCCGCTTGGCGCAACACGCAACGACCAATAGCGAACCACCATGTCGCTGGCTTTTCCACAGCCGCCAGCATGAGGCTGATCTTGCGCGTTTGGTGCGCCATCATCTTGAAGCCGCCGGATATCGCGTACGAGTTCACGCGCCGCCTTCGTGAGTCCCCGCTCTGTGGACGTGTATGTAAGAAAGCTGCGCGCCAAAATTGAAATTGATCCTGAGCAGCCCCGTTCTCTGCGGACAGACAGTGCGCGCAGGATACCATTTTGAATGGCCAAAAAAGTGAATCCTGCTGAACCCCTCGTCATCTCATCTACATAGAAAATAAGTGCCTTACTACGGGGGTTAATGAAAAATGTTTTTAGTTTTCATTCCTCGTTAACCGGCCGGTGGTAGGCTTCGTCTAATAGATAAAGGCTTACAAAAAGGTGTGAGGGTGAGCGTAGCTGCCAATGGAGCAGAGGCGCTCACGCGACGAAATCCGAGGTAGTTGTAATGGCGATCCAGGCAGCAAGGGCACAAACAGCGGAAAGTAACATCAATCATTTACTTGTAACCATGGGCGGCAAGGTGGATGAATCTGTAAGCCGCGCAATTGCGGGGCTTCTGCATACGCATTCACACCTGATTGCAGGTATGGCGGAAAGTTCGGTGGCAATTCAGGAACTGGAGCACAGCCTGGACCAGGCAGCCTGCTCAGCGCTGGAAACTGGCACTTTGGGAGCCGCTGAAATCAAACACATTACATCAGCGGTAAACATCGGCAAAAATCTCTCAGGCCTGGGCAAGCTGGCCTCAGATTTGGGACGCAAAGTCACAGAAGTCGGCAAACACAATGAGCATGAAAACTTCTCACGTCTCCAGCCATTGGCCATCGCGGTATCTCATCTCTGCCGCCAGACCCTGCGCTCCCTCGCGCGTCTTGATCCAGTGCTGGCGCGCAACGCCGCCCAGGGAGGCGCTTCCGTAGATGCCTATCGTGACTACGTGTTGCGTGGCCTGGGCCAGCCGGAGCAGCATGTTGCCGATGAGCAGGACCTCCACCTGATCTTTGCTTCGCGGTGCCTGGAGCAGTTGGCCGACAATGCAACACATCTCGCTGAGAACCTGGTCATTTTTCTTGAAGGCCAAAATGCGCGGGAAGCCCGCGAGAGCATGGTCTCCTGAGAAACCCGCGAATCGAGCCGGAATTTGGACACGATTCATGACGCTTTAACCTTCCATTCCTCCGCTTATAAAGTGTGCCTCCGTGTCTCGGAGTGCGTTTCCTGCCAAAGCGGCTTGGAGCATAGCGACAGCAATAAAGCGGCGAGGCCGACTTGCGCGCCGAGCCATTCGCCTCAGGGCAAAAGACTCTCAGCTAAAACCAGCCTGCCAAAGCGGCTTGGAGCATAGCGACAGCAATAAAGCGGAGAGTCTCTCAAGCGGCTTGGAGCGGAGCGACAAAATTGAGGAATCCAGCAGCTCTGGGCAGCAGCAGTTTCCAACCTTCCGTCGTTGGCATCACACTAATAGGACAGGGTGCGTCACTACGCGGCGTGACCCAAGAACCCCATAAAAAAGGGGATATGCAAATGCGTTTGGTAAACAGTCTCCGTAAAGCTGAAGAAAAAGGCGTCATGCACATTCGGCGAGGCGTAGATCGAGCCCGCGAAGAATGGGCTGATGTTGAACGCCGGATTCGACAGCGTATGCGTATTTATCCACAAAAACAAAAGGCTGCTGCGGCCGGCGCTGGCGCAGGAGAAATTAACATGGATCAGGATGTGCCGGAGCGCTCAACTGACGAGCACCGCAAGCCGATCATTTCAATTCGCGGACAGGATATGAACTAAACCTTCAACATCCTTTTCCCGCAAAACACACAGCCGGTAGTCTATAAAGGACTACCGGCCTTTGTCTTTAGCGACCATCCAGCTTGCGATTTACTGGGCTATTTCTTGCGATCTCGGGGCACTACGTTGATGGTAGGTTTTCGCAGAGGGATGATAGCGCCCTTGCTGGGATCAGCGTGAGCGTTGCTGGCGCGGAACGCGACTTCATCCTGCACAAAGCGAACAAATTCCTGCATTTTGCGGTTCATATCTTCCATGCGCTCGCGCATCTGCAAAATAATGGCGATGCCGGCAATGTTCACGCCCAGGTCTCGGGCCAAATTCAAAATGAACTCCAGCCGCTGCAAATCTTCTTCCGTATATAGGCGCGTGTTGCCGTCGGTGCGCGAGGGCTTGAGCAAGCCTTCACGCTCATACAAGCGCAACGTCTGCGGATGGATACCGTACATCTCCGCAACGGAAGAAATCATGTAAGCGCCTTTGGATTTACGTTTAGCGGTCATAATCGATTTGCCATGCCAATCTTTTTCTATGTCCTGTTTCCTATTACCTGCTTCATTCCACGATCCTCTGTGAATGATCCATCATGTCCCGCGTAGAGACGCGGCACTGCCGCGTCTCAAAATTTACGCTACATAAAATGTGTCCTTACACCAATTGGCGGGATTGTCCCGAATATATTCGCGGACCGCCTTCAACGAATTCTTTCCCCGAATGATTCGATCATGAAACCGCGGCTGCCACCCGAATTCCATGTGCTGTGCCACGCACCATTGTGTAACAACGGACTTGAAGGAGCCCACTACCGCCCCAAGAGAATTTGCCTTTGGCCGCACGTCATTCAACTCCGCAACCTGCTTGAATTTCTCCCGCTTTCGCATCTCAGGCAATCGCTCCGGGCCGCCGATAATCACAATAGCGTGCATATGGTTCGGCATGACCATAAATTCATCAATGCATACGTCCTGGTGATGCTGCGGAACTTCTTTCCAGCAAGCGTCCACGTATTCACCGATGTTGGAAAGATTCACGGTCGCATCCGCCACACGTCCGAAATAGGGCTTCTTCTCGTGCGTACAGATCGTGACAAAATACGATCCCGGCAGCGTGTAATCCCAACCGGGTTTACGCCGGATTCGATCCGGTACTTCTTACGAAAGAGTGTCATCGTGGATTTCAGTATGAGACGCGGCAGTGCCGCGTCTCTACGCCGTCATTATCGATTTACCCCAGCTTTTACGCGTTCGTCTATTTCCGCGACACGCTATGCAACATTCACAACGTTCGCCGTAGAGACGCGGCAGTGCCGCGTCTCTCTCCTGACTCCGCGTAAAATGCCCCGCTACACCTTGTTCCACAGCTCCGCCCGCGGATCGTCCTTGTGAAGCTCATGCAATTCCTGCCACAGCTCGCGCGCCTTTAAGTCATGCGCTTCAGGGACCATGATCTTGATTTCCACGATCTCATCGCCGCGCTTGTCTTCGCGCGTAGCGGAGGGCACACCTTTTTCGCGCAGACGCAGCTTCTGTCCGCTCTGCGTGCCCGGCGGAATTTTTAGCTGGGATCGTCCATCAATGGTAGGCACTTCAATCCGGGCCCCCAGAGCGGATTCCCATGCGGCAACGGGAACAGTCACGTAAATGTCGTCACCTTCGCGGCGGAACACCGGATGATCTCCTACCCGGATGATCACGTACAGGTCGCCCGCTGCGCCGCCTTGCATCCCGGCATTGCCCTTGCCGGCAATGCGAATGCGCTGCCCGTCGCGCGTACCCGCTTTTACGCGTACTTCCAGCGGCTCTGCGCGCTCCACTACGCCCTCGCCATGGCATACCGGGCACGGAGGCTGCACCTTGCCGGTTCCGCCGCAACGAGGGCAAGCAACGTTGAACTTCATGCCGCCACCGGATTGCGTAATATGCCCGCTTCCGTGACATTGTGGGCAGGTCGTAGGCGTACCGACCACGCCGCTGCCGTGGCAGTTGGTGCAGGTATCAAGGCGCGTAATGTTCAGTCGCATCACCGCGCCCCGGATTGCGTCCCAAAAGCCGACGTTCACCTGGTATTCCAGATCCGTGCCGTGCTCCGGTCCCGCTTCTGTTGCCGCGCCGCCACGTCCCCCGCCAAAAATGCTGGAGAAAATATCGCGGAAACCGCCTCCACCGCCCGACCGGCCACCAGCGCCGCCCACATCGGAAAAGTCAAAACCGCTGAAATCAAACCCCTGGCCGCCACGGCTACCGCTTGGAGGCGTCGCACCAAAACCGCCTGCGCCAAAGCCGCCGCCGCGAGCATAGGCTTCGGCCGCTGCAGGATCGATATTATCCGAGTAAAACCCGAGCTGGTCGTAGATCTTGCGCTTCTTGGGATCGCTCAGAACATCATTGGCTTCAGAAATTTCCTTGAACTTTTCTTCCGACTTCTTGTCATTGGGATTGACGTCAGGATGGTATTTCCGGGCGAGTTTGCGGAACGCCTTGCGGATCTCCTCCGCCGAGGCAGTTTTCTTGACGCCTAACGCTCCGTAATAGTCCTTTTGTTGAGTTGTTGCCATGAACCCGATTTCCAGTTGCTGCTTGCTGCAACGCGTTTTGGCCTTTGGCTCTTAGCCTTTAGCCAAAGCTGTTTAGCGCTTTCAAACAAAGCCAAGAGCAAAAAGCCAATAGCCAATTACTGCTTCTCAGGCACCTTCGTCGCCTGCCAGGCCACTGCCTGCCACTTGCCGTTACGCTTCAGAAAAGTTCCTGTGTTGCGATAGTAAGCCGTTGTTGGCTTGCCGCTTTCAGTGTTGTGCGCGATCAACCGGAAATTGACGACCGCCATTTCACCATACGGATGCACCGTGAAATCGTCCGCCTCAAAAGTCATCTGCGGATCGTTTGTCGCGCGAACATCGATATTGCGAAGGATGTCAGCCTTTGAGACGGTCAAGCCAGTAGCGCGCGTATAGATCACGTCATCGGCAAAAAAATCCTGGAACACCTTGGGATCGTTTTTAGGGACGTTGGCCAGAAAGTCGCGTACCAGTTGTGTGACCTGCTGGGTTGCAGCGTCCTGCGGGCCGGCGGGCTTGGTAGTCCGCGCATTGCTTTGTGCCAGGGCCATCATGGGCAAAAGGGCCGCGACGGCAAACATCCGCAGGCCACGACGTCTTTTGAATTTCATTGGTTCTCCAGTGTGTGCTTATTCAATTACGGCCAAAATCGCCGGAATTGCCAAAATTGACGATTGAAGATTTTGATCCGCATTATCGCGACAATCCGCTTTTCTTTTCCGATCACGCGCGATGCCGGCGAATGGTTTTACGCTGCTCCCACTTCCTGAATCATGTACCGCGCGCCGGGCTCATCGGCCACTGCGCTGGCGACGAATTGCTGCGCTGCTTCCATCGTGTAAAGTCCGGGCATTACCACCCAGTTCACCACCTGGCTCCATCCTTCGGCCATCTTCACTACCAGATATTTTTTCAAGATCTTCTCCTTAATCGCATAGTGCTGAAGGCGGCACACCCTCGGACCCCGTTGTATGGGTAGAGCGGCCGCCTTCGTCCATGCCGTTAGAGTGCGGAGAACTTATCTCTTGTCCTCCACGTCAACGTACTCAGCGTCTATCACGCCTTCATCTTTCTTTTCTTGCTGGCCTGCGGCGCCGTTTGAAGCGCCTGCTTGCGGCCCTGCGCCTGCAGCGCCATCTGTAGGGGGCGTTTGTTGCGTTTTGTACATGGCCTCAGCCAGTTTGTGTGAAGCCGCGGTCAGCTTTTCGCGGGCGGCGTTCATCGCTGCCACGTCGGTGCCTTCCAGCGCTTTCTTGGCATCTGCCACCGCCGACTCGACCTGGCCTTTTTCGTCGCCAGAGATTTTGTCGCCGTTTTCCTTCAGCATCTTCTCCATCTGGTAGACCAGGCTGTCAAGGCCGTTACGGGCCTCGATCTCCTCGCGCTTGGCCTTGTCTTCCGCCGAATGTGCTTCGGCTTCCTTGGCCATGCGCTCCACTTCTTCCTTGCTCAAGCCGGAAGAAGAGGTGATCTGGATCTTCTGCTCCTTGTTCGTGGCCTTGTCTTTTGCGGTCACGTTCAAAATGCCGTTCGCGTCAATGTCAAAGGTCACCTCAATCTGCGGCACGCCACGCGGGGCCGGCGGAAGTCCGGTCAGGTGGAACTTGCCCAGAGTGCGGTTGTCTTTTGCCAAAGGCCGCTCGCCCTGCAACACGTGGACTTCAACCGAAGGCTGGCTGTCTGCCGCCGTGGAGAAAGTCTCCGTCTTCTTGGTCGGAATCGTGGTGTTGCGCGGAATCATCTGCGTGGCCACGCCGCCCAGAGTTTCGATCGCCAGCGTCAGCGGAGTCACGTCAAGCAGGAGCAGGTCTTTCACGTCTCCCGCCAGCACGCCCGCCTGGACCGCCGCGCCAATGGCAACAACCTCATCCGGGTTCACGCCCTTGTGCGGTTCTTTGCCAAACAGCTCTTTTACTACCTGCTGGATGCGCGGCATGCGCGTCTGTCCGCCCACCAGGACCACTTCATCAATCTTGCTGGCGTCAACGCCTGCATCTTTCATGGCCTGTTTGCATGGGCCAATCGAGCGCTGAATGATGTCATCCACCATCTGCTCCAGCTTGGTGCGCGTGAGCTTCTTTACCAGGTGCTTGGGACCGGTTGCGTCCGCGGTAATAAACGGCAGATTGATTTCGCTTTCCATGGTGGTGGAAAGCTCGATTTTGGCTTTTTCCGCCGCATCACGCAGCCGCTGCAGCGCCATTTCATTGCCTTTGGCGCGCAGGTCAAGCCCTTCATCTTTCTTGAACTCTTCCACAAGCCAGTCAACAATGCGCTGATCGATGTTGTCTCCGCCCAGGTGCGTATCACCATTGGTGGACTTCACTTCAATCACGCCTTCGCCGACTTCAAGAATTGAAATATCGAAAGTACCGCCGCCAAAGTCATACACGGCGATCGTCTCTTCCTTCTTCTTGTCCAGTCCGTATGCCAGCGCTGCCGCAGTGGGCTCGTTGACGATACGTTTCACGTCAAGACCTGCAACTTTGCCGGCATCTTTGGTCGCCTGGCGTTGCGCGTCATTGAAGTACGCCGGAACGGTAATCACGGCTTCCGTGATCGACTGGCCAAGATAATCTTCCGCCGCTTTCTTCAGCTTCTGCAGGATCATCGCCGAAATCTGCTGCGGCGTGTATTCCTGTCCCTGCGCCACAATGGCGACGTGATCGCCCTGACGGACGACCTTGTACGGGACCATCTTCATTTCTTCATTCACTTCGTCATAGCGGCGTCCCATAAACCGCTTGATCGAATAAATCGTATTTTCAGGATTGGTGATGGCCTGCCGCTTGGCCACCTGCCCGACAAGCCGCTCTCCCGACTTGGTAAAACCGACTACGGAAGGCGTGGTCCGGCCACCTTCCTCATTGGCGATCACTTTTGGCTCGCCACCTTCCATCACGGCCACCACCGAGTTCGTGGTGCCGAGATCAATTCCGATAATTTTTCCCATGGCTTTCAGCCTCCCAGCTTATAAGTGCTTCAAAATCAGTGCATTTACCATTTACAATAAAGTCATTATGAGATATGAGTCACTTACTGTCAAGGGATTAGATGTGCGGCCAATGGCTGAAGTTGCGAGAAAATAAGGGCTTTTGGAATATGGGAAGCCGTGCAATTTGAAGATGTTAGAGCAGGGTAGAACCCGGCGGCGGTTCCGCCTTGCAATTTTTCTCTCCAGTTTTTAGGGACTTCAGGAAACAGGCTCAATATTGTCCATGTGCTCGTTCTGGACAGGGGTGCTTCTGTTGCCGATGGGATAGCGTGGCAGCACCTCCTGCAGGGCCCACTCAATACGATCGGCCGAGTCATTGATGAGCTGAAGTTGGACTGCGTCCAAGCCCGCGCGTTTTTGCCCTCCCAGAAACTTGATCACCTGCAGTGCATTCCGGATATGGTGGTTGAGCTCGGCGATGGTTTTCATACGCTCAGCAACCAGATCTCGACTGGCTTTTGCTTCCCTGGCCATCTGCCAGAACAAGCCGCCAGCGAACAATCCGGTAAGGCCATTGCTAAAGATGATCATGTCAAGGCGAGGCAAGCCTTCTTTTACCAGCAGCCAGTCCAGAACAATGCCAATCAACGAAACAACCAAGACGACCAGCAACGAGACCAGGCCGCTATGGCGAGACCACAGCGATTCAACCGGAAGTTTCTCTTTAATCACAGTAAATTGATTTTAAAGCAAAGCGGCGGCGTAAATCGAAGCTCGGTTTCCCCTTAACTAATCTTTATGTCGCTGCGCTCCAAGCCGTTTGCAGGTTTTGTGGTGGAACCTTCTGTTTAGCCTTGCGTCAGCTAGCTTAGCGCATATTGATTCTCAAATCTCACAAGAAAATTGTATGCGCGATTCCGGGACTCCGCTCCTCAAACGCTATTCCACCGTTACAGACTTCGCCAGATTGCGGGGCTGGTCAACGTCGCATCCGCGGCGCACGGCAATGTGGTACGCCAGCAGTTGCAGCGGCACCACTTCCAGGATCGGCAAGAGCAGTTCCGGCGCATGCGGCACATACAAAACGTGGTCGACCGATTCCTTGATCTCCTCATCACCTTCAGTTGCTACGGCAATCACAATGCCGGAACGTGCTTTTACTTCTTTCACGTTTGACATGGTTTTTTCATAGCGCAGCACTGAGTTCGGATCATTCGCGTCTTTCGTCGCTACCATCACTACAGGCAAATTCTCATCAATCAGCGCGTTCGGGCCGTGTTTCATCTCGCCCGCCGGATACCCTTCCGCGTGGATGTAGGAAATTTCCTTGAGCTTGAGCGCGCCTTCCAGCGCAATGGGATAGTGAATGCCCCGGCCAAGGAAAAGAAAATCCTGTACACGGTAATACTGCCTGGCCAGCGCTTCGCACGCGGCGTCGTGGGCCAGAATCGACTCCAGCTTGGAAGGCAGCTTGAGCAATTCATCAATGTAGCGGCGGGCGTCTTCGGTGGACGTAGCGCCGCGGAGCTCGCCCAAGTACAGCGCCAACAGAAACAGCGCGGTCAACTGCGCCGTGAATGCTTTGGTGGAAGCCACGCCGATCTCCGGGCCGGCATGGGTATAAACGGTGCCGGAAGCTTCGCGGGCAATCATTGCTCCCACCACGTTGCAGATAGCCAGAGTCTTGGAGCCCTTGGCTTTAGCTTCGCGTTGCGCGGCAATCGTGTCCGCGGTTTCGCCGGACTGCGTAATCAGCAGCGTAATTTCCTTGCTGGAAGTAATGGGGTCGCGATAACGCCATTCGCTGGCATAATCCACTTCCACGGGAATGCGCGCCAGTCGCTCGATCATGAATTTGCCTGCAAGCGCAGCATGCCAACTGGTACCGCATGCGGCAATGTTGATCTTCTGCACGTTGCGCAGTTCGTCTTCGGTCACGTCCATTTCTTCCAGAAAGACGCGGCCGGAATCCAGTGAGACGCGGCCCAGGGTAGTGTCGCGCACGGCGCTTGGCTGCTCATAGATTTCCTTGAGCATAAAGTGCTTAAAGCCGCCCTTTTCCGCCATGATGGGGTCCCAGGTTACACGCTGGATTTCCCGTTTTACCGGCTTGCCGTCAAAGTCCGTGATTTGAACGCCGGACGTGGTAATCACCGCCAGATCGCCGTCTTGAAGAAAGAAGATGTCACGCGTGTGAGGCAGAAGCGCCGGTATGTCCGACGCAACAAAATATTCGTTGTCGCCCATGCCGATGACCACCGGCGGGCCATTACGCGCCGCAACAATCTTGTTGGGCTCATCTTCTGAAATTACCGCCAGAGCAAATACTCCGGTAAGCTGGCCCACTGTCTTGCGCACAGCTTCTTCCAGACTGGGCTTATGTCCGTTGCCCTTGGCGTCCAGAGCTTTTTCAATCAGGTGCGCGATGATTTCCGTATCGGTCTCAGTAGAAAACTTGTGGCCTTCTTCAATCAGCTTCTTCTTCAACGACAAATAATTTTCAACAATGCCGTTGTGCACCACCACGATCTTGCCGGTGCAGTCGCGATGCGGATGGGCATTCTCTTCCGTTGGCCGGCCATGCGTGGCCCAGCGCGTGTGGCCGATGCCCCAACTGCCTTCCAGCGGCTTCAGACGGATGGCTTCCTCCAGGTTGCGCAGCTTGCCCTCAGCCCGCCGAATTTCTACCGCCCGGCCGTTGCCATTGCCGCAAACCGCAATCCCGGCAGAGTCATACCCGCGATATTCCAGGCTCCTGAGACCCTCAATAATGACGGGAACAACCCGCTTTTTGCCTACATAACCTACGATTCCGCACATAATTTAAAAATCCTGTTGACCGATGATGTGTAAAGCAATGCTTGCACGCCAATCGCCAACCTTCGACCATTGGACTCAGGGCTTTACGTGGGGGATTCTGATTATTGTACTCCGGGAGGAACGGCCGACAATTTACCTTGGTGGTGCGACGGTGCTATGCAAACGTGTACCCTTCAGCGCTGGAAATTGGTGGGTTAGAACGGAGAGTAGCGCTTGAGACCAGCGGAGCCGATCCCTCAGGCCTCACAGAAGCCATGCCGAGATTTCAGGCTGCGATGACGTTCGGCTCTCGGAATAGCAGGTCATTTTGTGGGAATTGTTTTTTGGCCTTAAAGTTTTTTAGCGCGAGACGATCTCAACGGAAAGATCACAACGGACAGCTGTTGTGCTGCAACATTTTCAAAATTTTGATGTGTCCTGTCTGGTTGACGAGCCCCACATACGGGCCATATTTAAACTGATATTTCGATACCAGGAAATCGAAGGTTAGTGTGTGCAGCTTATCGTATTCCCGATACACAAGGAGTTTCTGCTGGTTTGAGAGCTGTGTGTCGGGTTTCAAGTGCAAGTGCGCGCTAATTTCTTCAAAGGTTTCCTGGTCTGCCTGGATTTGAGAAAAGGCATCGATTTCTCGCTGATTTTCCTCAGCGCTTTCAAGCCGGAGCCCGCAATAGTGCTCCCGCAAACTATCCAGCACAGAGTATTTCAGTTTAGGGAGCTCGATTTTCGAAATCACAATTGGGGGGATTGGCGCCGGCGGCAGCGGCTTTATGTCTCTAAGAGGTACCGAGCTCACCACCGGCGTTACCAGGGGCCCGACAAATAAGCTTATGACATCTCCGTTCAAACCAACTGAAGTCCAGCCCTTCTGCGACTGGTCTGTGGATTCAGCAGATTTCTCTTGTGCGAGATTAATAACGCGGTACCTATCTTTCCACGGCTCCAGACGCATCCCCTGCAGCTTCTGGTACTCACAATAGACAAGGACCCGCTCATCATCTCCCAAGGCTTCTGGATTGAGATTCATGTCCGCAGCAATCAATTGGAGGATCTGGGGATTGCTTTGTATCTCAGAGAAATTCTGTAGCGCGGCAGCGATTTCCGCTTCACGGTCTTGGCGGAAGACCGCCCCACAAGGAACCACATCACCATGGCTTTCAAGCACGGCATACTTCAGCCGAATGGAAGTGGGAAGGTCAGGTGCATCGAGCGAGACAGGCTGGGTCTGAGTCGCGGAAAATAAAGAGCAGGATCCCAGGACCAACACTACCGAGGCAACCATGCGAAGATACTGCGCTAGATTTAGCGATTTCATCATTCCGTCCCAGTGGCTTTAAAGGTAACCCGCACATAGTCTAAACGCCGGATTCTCCCATTCTTGCGTGCTTTTTTCTATAAAAACAGAAGTTTCAGTGCAGCGAACGGTGTGGAATCCTGGCCTATGGCAAAGCGACGAAGGTGGGGTACCGACGATAGGGTAGTTTAGAAAAAGCGGAAAGGTGTACGACCCGGTCTGGTATTTTTCATTCCTTTTCTAATGTCAACCCTAAGGGAATGGGTTTGCCGTCTGGCTCAAACTGCTTCTCAACGGTTTTGTATCCTGCCAATTTCACGGTGACTGTACGGGGAGCATCACGCCTCATCAGGTTTATCACCAGGGGAGTGATGCCTGCCTTATTACCATCGATAAATACCTCGGCCCCCGGTGGATCGGTGATGATTGCACATGTTGAAGCCCGGCCCTCTTTGATTGTCTGGGCAATTTCTTCCTTGGTTAGAACGTGACCTTCTGCTGCAAGAGAAGCAGCCGCCGCGGGAGAAGATGCTGCCGCTTCAGTGTTTTCTTTTGCGCCAACGAGCGCCTTTTGAATTTCAGGAGATAACGCAGTGTTTGCCGGCTGTTCAGATCTTGTTTTTACGTCCTGGGCAAAGGCTTCCATCGTCTGATGTACGTTCTTGCCATCCAGATTCTCGCGGACGGCGCGACACAGAGGACCGGCGTGTTCATACTGCATCACGGGGCGCAATGTTACGCCACCCTGTCCGGGAACAAACATAACGGTCATCAGGTAACGCGGGGAGATGTTGGAGCAGGCTGAGGGCGCCAAGAGCATGTTTGTCATGAAGCCGGCCTTGCCAGAAATATTCTTTGCAAACAGGATCTGGAACTGCCCTTCCTGATCAATCGTATAGCCATCTGCTGTAGCTAACTGCACTGCGTTTGCTTTCACGGAATCAACGGGGGCCTTTACTACCACCGCTACCGGTGGTTGCGATTTGGCGAATGCGACAGAACATAGCAACAGCAGAATGGTTACTTGTTTCATGATTCTCCCCCGGCCCGATTGGTACAAAGAAAAAAAGCGGCTACAAACCTGCATACGATACAGTGCTTTTCCCACGAACGCTAGCAAGAAATTATGGGCGATGCGCATCGCTGTGCTGCGTCTGTTTTCGGCGCTGCCCTAGGCTGTTTTGTTGCTCCGCTGCGCTGGGGCTTTTTGCCGCTCCGCTCACGCTGCGCGACGGCCTTGCGGCGCAAGGAAGGATGCGCTTCTTTCTCTTACCCAGCGCTTACCCCTTCAGCGCAAGCGCGCCTCGGGCCGCGCTGGGCTAACCTGTCGTCGCGCCTACGGCGCTTCATCTTGGTTGCCATGACAATGTCGCTCACCTCGTGTCCATGGTCGTGTTCTGCTACCCGTCTCCGCGTGGATGCGGAGTCATTCGCTATGAAGAGGATCAGATGTTGGGGGCGGCGGAGTGTGTGGATTCCCAGCCTAAAGCAAAACCGGTGAGAGAATGGGGGCACCCTTCATTTAATGCAGTCAGCAGAAACTTGAATCTAGTTTTATAGAATAATCTCCGCGTCTTATATCCGGATCGAGCCCGCCGGCCGGATATACCGCATATGGTTCAAATGCTCCCGCCGCATGTTTCTGCGCACGTGAACGCACCCGGATTTGCTGGCGGTTGCGAGACACTTCCAACAAGTTGTAGAGGCGCGGTGTAGCGATAGGCAGTACAGTATCGTCGCCTGAAAATGAACCAGCACCAATTACATGAAACGATCTTTTAACATCTAAATAATTCACGAGATCGGATTGCTGCTTGTGAACGTCGCCATGCAAGCAGATACGATAACCTGCTTTGGTTAGGCGTTGTATATTCTCCGGGTTTGCTACTCGTCGGTCCCCGCTAATTGCGTGATGCCAAACCACTATACGCAACTCCGCAGATGGACCGTTTTCAAGCAAAGCCTTGGATAATGCTTGAGTGTTTATAGAAATTCGATTCGGGTGAAAGCGGTCAATTGCCCACGCAGAATTTAGTGTAAGGAACTCGATTCGATCATCAGGATAGGAGAGCACGAGTCCCTCTTCGGAGTGGCCTTCCGGATAATCGGTTTGGGTAAGGCCTTTATAGCACCTCCGGAAGAGATCGAATCGCTTGGGATACTCGGCGTCATTTCGGATTAGGAAGACCTCCCCTTGGGATACTAAGCGCTCTGGGGATATCGCTGAGACCTTGGTTCTATCGAGCTCCAGATCATAAACATTACGATTCCGGTCTAGATCATGATTTCCAGGCACCAAAATGATGCGCGAACCATTTAAATCAAATTCTTTGATCAGGATTCCAAGAAATTCAGAGGCAAGATCGAATCCGATCGGATCACATTTCTCTGCCAAATCGCCAGTTACGACAACATAGTCCAGTTTGTTAACTCCCATTTCGCGTAAATCGGACTCCAATGGTTGCAGAATATCTTGCACATTGCGCCCACGACTCAGGTGTAAATCGCTTAAATGCAATATTCGAATTGGGACGTCCGATGCCATTTCCCGCCCTCCCGACGATATTGCGTGCTTGACGCTCTCCACGGCGTGCTTGCTGCGTCTTTCGGTTTCGGTCTTTAAAGCCCTAAGACGAGTTGCTGCTTCACCACTGGAAAGTGCAGGGCGGAAAACCGGAAATAACTTATCACACACGGGGCACTGAACCTTTTCTTCATTGCGCTCTAAACGCTTACGGAGCAGTGCTTCATCAAAATCAAAGTCGCCGCAATCGCAGGTGAATGCAAGCCCTTCCAGGACTGCGACTCCCTCACTCCGGAGATGATCTTCTACAAAATGAATAAACAGATCCCGTCGCGTCGCTTGTACTTCAAGGCCGACGAACAAGTCGACGTGCCCTTTGCCTCTGCCCCGATCGCTCCGTTCAATAGCGAATGTAGCCCCTGAATTGTCAGAGTATTCGGCGCGATTACGCCATAGCCGGACATCACCGAATTCACCACTGACCGCGATTCGGGCAACTAGAGAGGCATAAATGTTGTCGATTGGGCCGTCGAAATCGTAATAAATCGGTCGTGGGTGTTGCAGCTTTTCGTTTTCTGAAGGCGCTTGTGCAAACAACGTTGGAAATAGCAAGATGCCGGCGTGTTGAAAACAAAGGCCGTGCTCTAATAAGAGCTGCGCAACACACTCAATAACGATCCGCTCAGCAGAACGCTCGACCCTTTCGGTCGGGTCAAGCCCCGGGAAGCGCATTTCTGGGGAGAGAATTCGTTTTGGCTCGAGCATCGGAATGCCACGAGGATGCTCGCGTGCAGCTAGAATCAACGATCCAGCATACTTGGACACGGAGTCGATGCGCAGAACAAGCACTCTGTCCCCCTCCGCAAGCCGCACATCCACTATCTGCCCTTCCATGGCAAGTTGTTTTAAACTTGCATCAAGTTCATCTTCTTTAATGGTTACACTTCGGTCGCCAAGGACACGCTGGAGGTCCGATAGAAACATCACTGCGTTTGCCTTGCGGGTTTCCTGAATAATTGTTCTTATCAGCTGATATGTTTGAGGACGGGTGATCTTAGCGAGATCGTCCCATTTTAAGCACTGAACTATTTCCTTCCGGAGAGCATCAATCCCCGCTCCTGTTTTCGCACTTACCTCGTAATAACCGTGGAATCCACAGTCTCGCAACAACTGCTTTAACTCTCGCTGGTTAACTGGAATGGAGCTGAGATCGACCTTGCTCCTCACCAGCAATTTTCTTATTAACTGACTCTTCGCCTGTGCTTCTAATCGCCTATTCCAATCTTCTACACCGGGCGAGTGTACCCCACCACGGCTGGCATCAAACAGAAAAAGAGCGACACTAGTGTCATGCAAGAAGAGTTGATGCACGAGTTGATATTCTGAGTGGCCCCCTAAATCCCAGAGAAACACTTCACGGTCTTCACCCGACGCTGCAGAAACGCCTTTAGAGAGAATATTAGGATCTAAATCCCAAACTTTCATCCCGTGAGTAGGTCCTTGTTGCTCAAATCTATTTTCGGCAAATCGAAGCGCAAGCGATGATTTGCCTGAGTCAGAGTCTCCAACGAACACGATCTTTGCGGAGCGCAGCACTTTTTGGGGTGCGATCAACGTGTCTTTAGGCTTCCAGGCGCGAACAAAGACCTCAGTCTCAGAAAGCACTGTAGGAATAGCTGGGAATTCGCGAAAAGACAACTTGATGCCTAGATGGCGAAATGACAGAGCCTCTTGCTTCGCTACAGCGAAGCCGTCACTGAGCCGCCAGAGGAAGATCTCACTGTTCAAACCAGAAGAAGCTATCCATCTATTGTCGCCTGACCAGGCAAGCGCCCTTACCGTGTCACTGTGCCCTTCCAGTACACGCAGACATTTGGCTGTCTTGGGATCCCAGACTCGGACCGTTCCGTCTTTTGAGCCCGATGCGATATACCGACCGTTGGAAGACCATGCAACGCTCGTGACACCGCTCCTGTGGCCATCCAGATGTTGAACTCGCGCTCGCAATTCAACGTCCCAAATCCAGATTCTGCTGTCTGGGGTACTGCTTACTAAGTTACGTCCGTCGGGCGACCAAGACAAATCCCAAATCAAAGTCTGAATCCCCTCGAACTCCGCGAGCGTCTTTCCGCTCGCGGCGCTAGCAATTAGAATCTTGTCAACATCGTTATATGCAAATGCTTTGCCATCTGGGCGCCAATCGACAGCGCCGGACAATCCCGCAAGCCCGATCTCTTGCTTCGATCCGTCATGGTGCAGCAACCATAGAGTTCTTGACTCAAATGCCATTACACAGTGTTTCTGATTTGGTGACCAACTGATGTCAAGCAATCCCGCACAACCTCTGAAAACTCTACACCTCGTGTCGAGCCCCCCAGATTGCTCCCAAATACAAACAGTGTGATCGTCAGATGCAGAAGCTATATGCTTCCCATCAGGCGACCAACACACACTCCTTGCGGCGTCTTCGTGAGTTCCGATCAGATGGCCTTCGTCGCTACGTTCCGTGTGCCACAACTTTACTGTTCCATCGTGGGCACAAGAAGCAAAAACCCCATTTTCAGTCGGGGACCACGCGATTGAGTTAACACCCCCATGGTGGGCAGTAGACGTACGTACTAGCTCGCCACTCCGAGGATTCCACAGTCGGATACTGCCATCAAAGGATCCCGAAGCAAGCAGCTTGCCCTCCGGCGACCACGCCACCGAAGTAAGCCGACTCTGCTGCGTTCTGACGGTCCGCAGGTGACCAGGTTGGTTACCTAGTGCCCATATGCGCACCGTTTCGTCTGCGGAGCCGGATGCAAGGTAATTAGAATCCGGCGACCATGCGAGACCCTCCACCCAATCTGTGTGTCCTTCGAAAACACAAATTTGCTCCCAGCTACTGGTATTCCAGATGCGTACAGTGTTGTCAGCTGAACCTGAGGCTAAAAAGCGACCGTCGGGCGACCACGCAACAACCCAAACCGTGCTGTCATGCCCCCTAACATATATCGGAGGCTGTTGAAAGTCAGACTCCCAGATGCCAATCGTATCGTCAGCCGAAGAAGATGCCAGAGTCTTTCCGTCGGGAGACCAGGCAATCCCCCACATGAAACTCTTGTGCCCCCTTAACAGTCGTGCGTGACCGTCTTCCGAACGGAACAACCAAACACATCCGTCGCTCGCAGACGCCGCTATAGTATGTCCCTGAGGAGACCATGCAATAGCGTGGAATTCTGATCCTCTCCACGTGAGCATCTGCTGAATAGCAAAAGGAAACGTCTCAGTTCGATGCGATGACTTTTTTACGTCAGACTTTTCTCTTTTGTGGATCTTCTGTGGCATAATTCAACCAATCGTGCGTCCGCTAGTATCTCTCAGTAACTCCAACGTATCAATGATCACGGGCCGGTGATCCACTTTTCGATCGAAATTCAGCAATTAGGGCATCTATATAAAGTACGCCTTAGATAATCTGAACTACTTTACAAGGTCTGATAACTTTTAAAATTTTCTCAACCTATTGACTCTGATTTTGCTTTCGCTTAATATACGCACTGGTTCTCGCCGGGAGCGGCAGCGGCGAACCGTTGCAGACAGGCGGCAGAAAAGAAGCCTGTTAGCGATTGAGGGTATCCCAAGTGGAGGCGGGAAGCCCAAAAAGGCCAGCACCCACGCGATCATCGCCGGCCCACCGTTAGGGTCACAGAGAGCGTCGAGCCAAAAAGATCGGGTAATCGCGCGTAATCGCCGTAATCGGTTAATCCAACCCGAGCGCTGTAACTCTTAAATCCTAAAAATTCATATTAATGCATAGGCAGAAGTGCGTCTGGAAGATTCCAGCACTAGCTGCTGTGCCTCACAGGAGTCTTTAACGGAGATAAGGCGATGAGCAAAGAAGAAATCATGACGGCGATCCAGGGATTGGCGCAAAAGCTGGGTCGTGTGCCGACGCTGACGGAACTGAAAACAATGACGCCCGTAGGGCGCAGAGCGGTGCGCAGCCATTTTACGACGTTTACAAACGCGCTGATTGCCTGCGGAATGCTGGCGAACAAGAAACAGCGTATTGGAATGGATTCACTTTTTGGCGATTGGGCGAACCTGGCACGGCAGATGAAGAAACTTCCTACATCGATGGAATATGAAGAGAAGGGAATGTACAGCACGAAGGCGATTGTTACGCGCTGTGGAACATGGAAACGCGTGCCACACATGATGATGGGGTATGCGCAGGAGCGCGGCCTGGTAAAAGACTGGCCGGATGTGATGGCCATGGCAAGGGCGGAAAAGGAACTAAGCTGGCCGGCCACGGAAAGCCTGTGGCCGGGCCACGAGGCCGCGCGATGGGACGTTTTTACCAACCGTCCGGTATATGGGACGCCGATGAACATGGGTCCGCTGGCGCATGCGCCGACGAACGAGCTGGGCGTGGTGTTTCTGTTTGGCGCGATGGTACGCGACCTGGGCTATGTGGTGACGCTGCTGCAAGCGGAGTTTCCTGACTGCGAAGCGCTACGACAGGTGATGCGAGACAAATGGCAGCGACTGAGAATAGAGTTTGAATTTGAGAGCCTTAATTTTGTGAAACACGGACATGATGTGAAAGGATGCGACATGATTGTTTGCTGGAAACATAATTGGCCGGAGTGTCCGCTGGAGGTGCTGGAACTGAGCAAGTTTGTGGGGAAGCTCTTGCCACAGATGAACGGATGACAGGGATCGCCGGAATCGCCGTAATCGCGCGTCATCGCCGGAATCGGAGAAGCAAAAGCTTACCGCTGATTAACGCGGATGAACGCTGATCAGAAAAAAGAAAGACCTACCACGGAGGCCCTGAGACACGGAGAAGAAGAAAAACATTTTGCCGCAGGAAAAACCTTTGAAACACGGAGGAACGGAGGTAGCAGAGGAAAACAGGCTGCTAGAAAAGTGCGCCATCTGGAATTTGCCTGATCCGCGTTTATCCGTGTTAATCCGCGGCGAGGTTTGATTTTCGATTTCCTTCGTGTCCTTTGTGGTTAAGTTTTTGCAGATCAGTGTTATCAGTGTTAATCAGCGGTGAGATTTCCCCGCGTTTGACGGACTGAATGGCCATTCAATAAACTTTACCCGGCTTCAATCTGCTGAAATCGAGCATGTTGGAGCCGCAAAGCAAGCCTAATCGGGAAGCGAAAGCGTTCGCTGGAAAATCGGAAACAT
>CAWHQH010000023.1:0-442574 GCA_963831465.1 Terriglobia bacterium
AAAGGTGATTTCCACCGGCGTGTCCTTGGGAAACACAACTTCCTTTCCACGGGAGAGAAAGTGTGAATAGACAGACATTCCTGCGCCGTAAAAGCCCATTGCGGACGAAAACGTTTTTGAATCCGTCGTCAGGCTCACGATCGCGCCCAGCAGTTTGAAACCAGATCCGCCTGTGGCGGGATCGGCAATTCCATCTGAAGCGCCCCAATCGCTTTCAGGACGCGAAGCGGCAGCGGCGCCAAGAACAGCAAGTCCAGTAGAAAGATAGCGTGACTTGCTGTCAGTGGTGTGAGCGCCGCCTTCACTATCCAGCTTCATGTTCGCGGCGCTGGATACCTCAACGCCTTCCAGGCTTCCGTGCATGGCCTGCGCTTGGCCTGCAGGGGTTTCTATTTTTTCAAACACAATGCGCAACTCGCCGTTGTGGTGCAGCCTGCCTGCCGGTTTGGCTTGCATTACATGGCCAACAATGCGGCTATTCACGGGCAGCAACAGTTGATGCTGAGCGTTGAAGACAGGCCGCGTGAGCATGGCTTCAATTGGCGTGCCGTGCCTTGCCGTGGCTGAACTGATCTCTGATGTAAGCCGCGCGTGCAGCATCGTATCTGGCGCAGGCTCCGTACCGACGGAGCCGAGTTGTTCATGGTACGCGCGTTGCCGGTCCAAAGTCGAGCGGCTTTTTCAGGTCCGCGTTAAAGCGGGTCCCGGGTTCAAGATACTGCCGCCGATACGGTAACTGCGCCAGCACGTATTGCTCCGCGATGCATTTTTCCGGGGACTTAATCTGGCTCAGAGCCTCATGGTAGATCTGCTTCACCTGCAGCTTGGCGTCATCCATCGCTTTTGTCGCCATGTTTCTTCTTTTCGCCGCGCGCGCTGGATCGCTTGTGAGGTGAATCAGATTTTGCGTGCCAGGCGTTGCAGTGGTTACCACAGGCAACTGCTGCCCATTACTCAGGATGATCTTGTCAAACGTGACGGTGTACTGGTGTGGAGGGCTGAAATCAGCATCTGCGAACGCCATTGTGCGGCGCAACTTTGATACGGGCGTTACCCGGGCCACGTGCCCGCGAACCTCACTGCCCGCGGGGATCACTGCTTGATCATACGCGTACACCGTGTCGGTGACTTTCCCGTTTACTGTCGCTCCCTGGTGGGCAATATGCACCCGCTTTGTGATTGTGATCCGGATCGGCGTACCCGCCGGCACCCTGAGTTCTATCTGCTGCGGAGTGGGTGACTTCTCAACCGGACTGTTCGCCGCTACAGGTGTGGATGGACGCTGCAGAAGCTTTGGGTGCTCTTGAGTGCGTTGCTCGTTTCCGCTGGTCTGCGCCTGCAGAGCAATTGAGCAAAGCATGACCACTCTAAACGCTAGACAAAAGGGAAGGGGGACTTCACGGGAGACCTCTTAATCGGCGGGACGTTCCAGATGCCTTTATTTATTAATTAGTATACATATTATCTCTTAAGGTACTCCCCTCTCGAAGCCGAAATTGGCATAACGAGTGGCCACCGAGCCTGTTCGGCGGGATTTCCTGCTCTTGCGCAAAAGATAGGGACGGCGATGGGAATATGGGCGGAAGATGGGCACCGCTGACAGTAACTTGAGGACATACCATCATAATATCCAGATCAAATACACTGGAACTTCGCATGGCTAATGACGAAAATTCCGGTCTTAGTAGATGGCCTGACTTCATTGAGAGAATCCGTGCGCGCACGTCGGCGCGCGTTCTGGCGGACCGCACCGGAGCGGCATATCGTACCGCAACGCAGTTGCAGTTGCGCCACGACCATGCAGCGGCCCGTGATGCCGTGCGCGCTGAATTCGAATTGGAAAAAGATTTAGGCGTTGACTTTATACAGCGATGGAAGCTTTTCAGCGTTTCGACCATGGCGGCATCCAAGGACGAATATCTGCGGCGGCCCGACCTGGGAAGGCGTTTAAGCGAGAATGCACGCAATCAATTGGCTGCACACTGCGCATTGAATCCCGATTTGCAGATAGTGATTGGCGACGGCCTTTCCGTGACCGCTGTTTCCACTCAGGTCCCAACGTTGCTGCCTATGCTTACGGAAAAGGCGCAATCGCGTGGCTGGTCGTTGGGCCAGCCATTCACCGTGAAGTATTGCCGCGTTGGAGTGATGAATGATGTAGGAGAACTGCTTCAGCCAAAAGTCGTGATCTTGCTCATCGGCGAGCGTCCTGGTCTGGCGACAGCGGAGAGCCTTTCCGCTTACATGGCGTACCAGCCGCGGGCAGGCCACAACGATGCCAACCGCAATCTAATTTCGAACATTCATGCTCGTGGCGTGACGACGGAAGCGGCTGCCTCGCGGATCATCGACCTGGCAGAACAGATGATGCGACTGCAAACCAGCGGAGTTGAGATCAAGGAAGAGCTGCCGAAGGCAAAGTGGTTGAAGTGAGGAAATTTGTAAATGGGTAATTTGGTAATTGAGTAATTTGAAACCTCAGATTTCCTGAGCGCATTTCGTTTAGTGGCCCAATCAGGACTGGTGAACTGCGATCAGGATTGCCAACAATTCAAATTACCCAATTACCAAATTACTCAATTACCAAATCATTTCATCGCTTTCTCCAGCCCCGCTGCCAGTTGCCTTCTTGTGCTCGCCCCGATCCTCGCAGGCTCGCCTTCTTTATATAGTCCCATCTCATGCAGCCATGCCATGAACTCTGGCGCGGGCCGCAGATTGAACAAGCGACGCATGGCCAGCGCGTCATGAAAGCTGGTGGATTGATAGTTCAGCATCACGTCATCTGAGCAGGGAACTCCCATGAAGTAATTGCAACCTGCAGCGGTGAGCAGCATAAGCAGATTATCAGCAGAGTTTTGGTCTGCTGCAGCATGATTGGTATAGCAAACATCACAACCCATAGGCAGGCCAAGGAGTTTGCCCATGAAATGGTCTTCCAGTCCGGCGCGGACGATCTGGCGCTCGTCATAAAGATATTCCGGGCCAATAAAACCCACCACGCTGTTCACCAGAAATGGCTCGAACACGCGCGCCACGCCATAGGCCCGCGCTTCCAGGGTGAGCTGATCGATACCGTGATGCGCGTCGGCTGAAAGCGCGCTGCCCTGGCCAGTTTCAAAATACATGCAATTAGCAACTAGCAAATGGCAATTAGCCGTCGGTTCTTGGCTTTTAGCCGTTGGCTCTTGGCCAATCCTCCGATCAGTGTCATCAGTGTTAATCAGTGGTGAGATTTTTCCTTTGGCATGGTGTTCCAGCACGCGTTCGCGACCTTCACGCAACATGCTCAGCGTGATCCCAAAACTCTCATTGGCTTTTTGCGTTCCCGCTACTGATTGAAACAGGAGGTCCAGCGGAGCGCCGCGTTCCATTGCTTTGAGTTGGGTGGAGATATGGGCCAGGCAGCAAGCTTGTGTGGGAATGTTGTAAGCCTCAATCAGCCGTTGCAACGCGTGAAGAATGGCGCTCACGCTTTCTACTGCTTCTGTCGCGGGATTGACCCCAATGACGGCATCGCCACAACCATAGAGTAGGCCGTCAAATGCAGAGAGCAGGATTCCCGCAGCATCGTCCGCTGGATGATTGGGCTGAAGCCGAATGCCCAACACGCCGCGCTCACCCATGGTGTTGCGGCAGCGCGTGACCACTCGGATCTTGTTGCCGGCGAGTACAAGGTCTTTGTTGCTCATCAGCTTGGTTACGGCAGCAGCAATTTCCGGCGTGATGGCCCAGTGCAGTGCTTTGAGCGCAGCTTCATCAGTCTGGTCACTTAGGATGAACTCACGAAACTCGCCCAAGGTCATGCTCTTGATGGCGGAGAAACCGGCTTGATCATGGGTCTCCAAAATCAGGCGCGTTACGTCATCCTGGTCGGGCGGAATAAGCGGGTTGGCGACGATTTGTTGAAGCGGTAGATCGGCGAGAGCGTACTTGGCTGCTACACGTTCCTGCTCAGATTCGGCGGCAAGCCCGGCTAGTTGGTCGCCAGACTTCTCCTCATTGGCTTTGGCAAAAAGCTCAGCCAAGTCACGGAATTGAAAGCTTTTGTGCATTCCTACCGACGATAGTTATTATCCGCCGAAAAGCAAAAGCGCAGCAATCGAAAGGAGAAAGATGCGCTGATTGGAGTCCGGGAATGTTATGCCGTGGTTTGGCGGAAGGCCCATCTCTTCACAAAAATTAAGCCTTTTTTTACTTGCATTCGCCCCTGGCAGAAGGGGACAATACTTCAACTACCAGAACGAAAGTGCAAGGGTTAGTCGACGGGGACAAATATGCGTCCATCAGTCCTTTCTATCTCCACAGAAAGGGTGTTGGCTCCCATCCGCAATGCCGTTTTGGCTCATGCCGGGTACGGGGTCATACCAGTTTCTTCGGTGGAAGCCGCGCTTACCATCCTTCGTGTACGCCACGTCTGCGCAATTGTGATTGCTAATTCCGTGCCCATACAGGAGCGCCGCCGCGTCTGCTCTGAAGGCCATAGCCTTCATGTTCCTTCCGTAGTGCTTGATCCATATGACCAGAGCGCCGAAGACGAGTCTGAGCTCCATGTCAATCCTTTGGACGGCCCAGAAACGTTCCTGGACGCGTTGGCTTCTCTGATGCAGCGCGACCATCACCACGTCTGAGCCGCTCCGCTGATAAACTTTTAGTAAATGCCGCGCAATTCAACGCAGAGCACTCTCACAACTCCCGATTCCTTGCCAGTGGATCTTGATTCTCTGAATGAGGAGATTATTGCGTGCATACGCTGTCCGCGGCTGATTGCGCATTGCCGCAAAGTGGGAGAGATCAAACGCCGTGCTTACCTTGACTGGGACTACTGGGCCAAACCTGTTCCAGGGTTCGGAGATCCTAATGCGCGGTTACTGATTCTTGGCCTTGCGCCGGGCGCACATGGATCAAACCGCACAGGACGCCCTTTTACCGGCGACGGCTCCGGCAACTTTATGTACCCGATCCTGCACAAAGCGGGATTTGCCTCTCAGCCAAGGGCCATTAAACGCGGTGATGGGCTCGAATTGATCGATGCCTATATTACCGCTGCTGTGCGTTGCGCTCCGCCGGAGAACAAGCCTTCACCGGAAGAGATTGGAAATTGCGCTCCATTTCTCGATCGAGAATTTGCCGCGCTGACCAACGTGAAAGTTGTGGTCGTGTTGGGCAAGATCGCTTTCGACGCTTACTTGAATTACCTGAAGCGCCGAGGTCAGTTGAAATCAAAAAGCGGAATCCTCTTTGGCCACGGCGAGACATACAAATTGCCGGACGGCTGTACGCTGCTGTGCTCTTACCATCCTTCGCTGCAAAACACACTCACCGGCAAGCTGACGGAGAAGATGTTTCTGGATGTGTTCAGGAAAGCAAAGAGACTTATCGCCGCAGGTTTGCGCAGATAATCGCAGATCAGGAATCTGCGCGGATCAACACCCATCAAAAGAGATGGGTTTTGATCCGCGCTGGTGCGGCGCTCTGAAATGTGCTGAAAACTAGAGCGCCACATGGGTGGATCTTGCACTCTAATCTTCATCTTTCGATGAAACGGTTGCACCTGCTGGACGCGTTAATGCGCTTTCCAGCTTTAGCTCCGGCAGGTTCGCGTCTTTCAGTTGCTTGTTGAGCGCAGGAATATCCTGTGCCTGCATGGCCTTCCAGCGCTCCATGAGAGGCGGCAGTTGCTTTTGTAGTTCGGCAACGGCGGCCGCAGCTTGTGTGCTTGGAGCAACGTCGGCTTCCTGAAAGACCCCGAACAGCGTAAGGAACTTTGTTTTAAGACCGCCGAGTGTTGGCGGTTCAGCACCTGCTCCCGGTCTGCGGGTTGCGCCGCCGGCAAGAGTTTGCAGCTTCTCATCGAGCGTCTTAATGGCGACGAGGGCTTCGCCTGTAGCCTTTGGTTGAAGATCTTTTAATTGTTTGCGCAGCGCCGTAGCTTCTTCAGCAGCAGGAGACAGCGTGAGCAATTGTGTATAGAGATCGTTAGACAACTTGAACTGCTGTTGCAGGCCGATCAGTGGAGTTTTAACGCGAGGATCCATCTTGATGGTGAGCGGCTGCGAATAGCTCTTGCCGTTCGCGGTCAGCACAACAGTGTATTGGCCGGGCAAAACCCACGGCCCGCTTGGCTGCGGCGCTGTGTTGTGCGGGATGGCAGCAATGGGATATTCCGCCTCAACGCCCGGCACATTTGGATAATGCATGTCCCACAAGAAGCGATGCATGCCAGCCGTGGCGGAAAGCGTTTGCGGCGGACGTACCCAGTACTTGGGAATGGCGAGCATGGGATCGATAGGTTCAGGCTTGTCCGCGCTGGAATATTTGCGGACGGTCTTGCCCGCGCTGTCTTTGATCTCAAGCGCAACCGGGCTGGAAGCCGCCGATTGCAGGTAGTAGTCCATCACGGCGCCATCTGGAGGATTTTCACCGGCAGGGAAGTCCGGCGGCAGCGGCGTGTCAGTATTCATATCCCAGCGGACGCGGATTGCAGTTTGCGGTTTGAAGAGGAATGCGTCCGCCAAGGAAACTTTTGCGTCGAACTGGCGCAGCGGAGTAATGTCATCGAGAATCCAGAAGCCGCGGCCATGCGTGGCTGCGACCAGGTCGTCGCCTTTGATGATGATGTCACGCACGGAGCTTGCGGGCATGTTCAAGCGCAGGGATTGCCAGTGGTCGCCATCATCAAACGAAACGTAAACGGCGCGCTCTGTCGAGGCAAACAGCATGCCGCGCCGCACAGGATCTTCACGCACGGCGTTCACGTTTTCGTTCGACGGAATGCCGTTGACGATTTCGGTCCAGCTCTTGCCGGAGTCGCGCGTGCGGAGAATGTGCGGGCGCAGATCGTCAAGGCGAAGCGTGTTGATGGCTGCGTAAGCGGTCTGCGCGTCAAAGTGGCTGGCTTCAATGATCGAAACTTTCTGGAACGCGGTCATGTTGGGCGGCGTAACTTCATTCCACTTTGTGCCGCCGTTCGTGGTGAGATGGATTCGGCCATCGTCGGTGCCGGCCCATATGCGGTTGATATCGAGCGGCGAAGGAGCAACAGCATAAATTACACCGCGTTGCGTGGGCTTGGCAGATTCTTCATTGCGATATTTCCCGACGCTGGCGGGCACCTCAAACGTTGGGCGCGTGAGATCAGGAGAAATCTGCTGCCAGCTTTGGCCGCCGTTCATCGTCTTCCAAAGAGTGTTGGCGGCGAAATAAAGAATGTGCGGATCTTTGGGAGAAAACACAATCGGCTCAGTGCGCAGCACGCGATAATCTGGCGAGCGGAAAGCCTTGGGAGCAACGTTCTGCGCCTGGTCAGTGCGGCGGTCATAGCGCGTGAGCTTGCCGCCATAAACAATATCGGGATCAAGAGGATCAGGAACAACGTAACCGTATTCTTCTGCGGCTACGGGATGCCATTCGCGTATGGTAATTTCGCCGTCATTCCCGCGGCTGGAAATGCATGCCGAACCGCTTTCCTGCTGGCCGCTGCACAGGCGATATGGGAAAGCGTTGTCCGCATTCACGTGGTACATCTGCGCCGTGGGCTGGTTGTACCAGGAACTCCACGTCTCGCCGCCGTTGACCGTGATGATTGCGCCCTGGTCACTGACGATAGCGATAATTTGAGGATTGTTGGGATTGATCCAGAGATTCTGGTAGTCGTCGCCGCCCGGCGCGCCGCGGAACCCGGTCCAGGTCTTGCCACCGTCAGTCGATTTCCAGGTGACCGTGCTGGTGACGATGACCATGTTTTCATCTTTGGGATTGAAGCGCGGCACAGAAAGATCTCCGCCGCCGATTCTGCCTGCTGGCCGGGGGTCTGTGGTGATCTGGGCCCAAGTTGCGCCCGCATCATCTGAACGATAAAGCCCGACATTATTCGGCTTGGAGGCAACCGAAGCCATCAGCCGGTTAGGATTGCTTTCCGCAATGGCGATGTGCGCCTGAATGATGTCCTTGGGCAGGCCGCCGGTGAGCTGGGTGAACGTCTGGCCGCCGTCAGTGGATTTAAAAATGCCGCCGCCTGCGCCGTTCCAAGCGCCATTTTCCCACGGGCCTTCTCGCGCTTCCCACAGCGTAGCGTAAACGATTTCAGGATTGCTGGGATCGATCAGGACGTCAGAAGCACCGATGTTTTCGTCGTCGGAGGAGCCGGCAGCGTTTCCTGCTGGAGTTGCTGAATTGTTGCCGCCAGAATTTTCATTGGCAGGATTGCCATTCGCGGATTGTCCGCCTGCAGCCTGATTAGCTCCGGTTTTGGGCAAAACTTTTTGAAAATTTTCGCCGCCGTCGGTTGAGCGATAAACGCCGCGCTCCTTATTCGGGCCGTACGGATGTCCCGCCACCGCGGCAAAGACCTTGTTGGGATCGCGCGGATCGACGGCAAGCTGCGGAATCTGCTGGCCGTCGCGCAGGCCAAGGTGCGTCCAGGTCTTGCCTGCTTCGGTCGACTTGTAAATGCCATCACCGACCGATAAGTCCGGCCGATGTAGCCCCTCTCCGCTGCCGACATAAACCACATTAGGGTCCGACGCGGCTACAGCAATCGCTCCGATGGAGCCGGTGGGCTGGTCGTCAAAGATCGGCTGCCAAGTGCGACCGTAATCGTTGGTTTTCCACACCCCGCCATTGCACACGCCAATGTAAAAGACATTCGGCTGGCTGGGCACGCCAGCGACGCCGCGTGTGCGTCCGCCACGGTACGGCCCAATGGAGCGCCAATGGAGGGAAGAGAGGAAGCTCTCTGGAACCGAAACAGGCCCTGAAGGCTGCGTGCTTATGGGCTTTCCCGGCTTTGGGTTTACGCTACCCGACGGTCGTGACGAAGATTGCGTTCCAGCGGACGTTGGCTGCTTGGGCCCTGGCTGTTGTGCGGTGGCTGCGCCGAGAAATACCGCTGCAATTGTCAAATTTCTGATAAAAAAATAAATCCAGCCTCGGAAAATACCCACAAATTCCTCCCTCAACATGTGCAGGACACTATAACAAAGCGCTACCGAAGCGAAAAACCGCCTCCCATCTCCCGCGTACAGCGGCGGGGAGCTTTCATATTCTTGAAGCTACCCGAGAGCAGCATAATTGTTAGAGTTATTTAATTTTCATCCGCAATGCATTGTGGGCAGACTATCTGCAACATTTCCATAGCGTTTGCGATGAAACACTGATATAAATTTCAACACTCTACCAATGGATTACAGCTCACTCTCCTGCGATGAGTTGTTGCGTGCCTGTGCCGACCCGGAAAATACCGAAGCCTGGCAGGAGCTTGTCCGCCGTTTTAACACTTTAATTACAGTCACAGTGTGGCGCGTAGCGAGCCGCTACGGCTTCAGCCGCAGCTCGATCATAGAAGACCTGGTTCAGGACACATATACTAAAATCTGTGCGAAGAATTTCCGTCTGATGCGGACCTTCAAGTCTGACCATGCAAACGCATGTTACGGCATGATCAAAACAATTGCACGCAATGTCGCGATCGACCATTTTCGCGACCCTTATCCGGACGACCCCTGCCGACCTGACGTTGAGCCTCCGGACGGCGAGCGTTCCCAATGTAACCTTCGCCCTATTGACATGAATGAACTTGACCGCCAGATCGTGCTGGAGCAGATCGACAAGATCGACAAGATATTGAAGAAATATTGCAGCCAGCGCGATCAGGATATTTTCTGGTTATACAACTTGCAGGGATTCTCCGCCCGGGAGATTGCTGAGCTCCCGAACTTTAAGCCATTGACGATCAAGGGTGTGGAAAGCATTCTTTACCGGGTTAAGCAGCTTATATGTGAAAAGTGGGAAGAGGATCCGCAAGACAAATAAACTCCGAAGCAGAAGGGTTTGGGGCAGATGACACGTTGTTTAAAAGGAGAGCAGTCATGAGACCAGCGGATAAGCACTTAACTCCGCAGGAATTGGACTTGCTGCTCTTGAACCCGGCCGATTCGAGGGACAGCAACGCCACCGGCGCTTTGCCGCCGGAGGCACAACAGCACCTGAACGGGTGCCTGTATTGCCAATCCGTGGCGGAGAAACGTCGCAAAGCAGAAGAGGCGCTCCGGAACTTGCGGATCTGGAGCAGGACCTCTGGTGGCGGTAAAGCGCTGGCCCCCGGGTCAGGGTGCCCGCCTGAAGACACCTGGTCCACGCTGGCGGCCGGACTGATGAGAGATGAGGAAGCCGCACCTTTCATTACCCATGCCGCAACATGTGGCTGGTGCGGCCCTCGCCTGAAAGAAGCTATGCACGATCTGGCAGACGACATTACCGCGGAAGAGCAGGAAGCTCTGGCTAAACTCCCCAGCGCTTCTCCGGGCTGGCAGCGAGCGATGGCAGAGAAGCTGGCGGCCCAGCAGCGAAGACAGGAAGACCCGCAGCCAGATCCGAAACCGGCCTTCCGCTGGTGGCCAAAACTGGCTTGGGCCATAGCTCTCCCCGCAGTGGCGATCATTGCTGTAGGAGTGGGGTGGCTCGTATGGCTGAAGACCAGAGAGCCGGACGTGAATGCGTTGCTGGCGCAGGCGTACACCGAGCAGAGAACGATTGAGTTGAGAATGCCAGGGGCGAAGTATGGGCCGATGAGGGTGGAACGGGGACCACAAGCTAGGGATTTGCCTCAACAATTTTATTCAGCTCAGACGATTATCAAGACGGAACTGGCAAAACACCCTGAAGATCCCGCATGGCTTCAGGCACAAGCTAAAGCGCATCTGCTCGAATGGGATTATGAGAATGCTATTCGTGAGCTTGACCACGCATTGCGCAAAAAGCCAGATGATCCAGGATTGCTTCTGGACAAAGCTACAGCATTATTTCAACAAGTCAAACAAGCCAAAGCAGCAGGGAGCCCTGCCGATATCGACTACAGCCAAGCAGTACAACTGTTAAGCACGGTATTGAAGAAGAAGCCGGACAATTTCGTAGCCCTTTTTAACCGAGCCATTATTTACGAAGAAATGCATCTGCCCAAAGATGCGATTGAGGATTTAAACCGTTATCTCACAATCGACTCCACCAGCGAATGGGCAAACGATGCTCGAGAACGATTGGAACGACTCCAAAGACAATTACAAACGCACTTAGAAGCATTAGCAACTCCATTAGCGGACCCCGCAACCTTTATGCGGCTGGCGAATGATCCGCATAGCGTGAACCGCCTGGAGCAACGGATTGAGGACTATCAGGAAATTGCCATCACAGACTGGCTGCCGAGTGCATTTTCGTCTGACATGAACGCATCCGCCGCCCGCAAAGAGCAATTAGAAGCATTGCACGCTCTTGGCGATTTGTTGGCAACCCGCCATCGGGACACTTGGTTAAGTGAATTGCTGCCGGTGATTCACGTGCCCAGCTCTGCCTTAGCTATAAAGTCATTGCAGAAGGCAGTGACGAGTTCAAATGGAGGGGATGCGGCTGGAGAATATCAGGCAGCAACAGAAGCACTTCATTTGTTCCGGTCGATGTCAAACAGTGCTGGTGTTGCGCGCTCTCAGGTTGAGCAAGTGCACGCACGGCAGCGTGCCCAAAAAGGGAATGATTGCCTTGACAAAGGCAAAGAAGCTGCGGCAACGCTGAACCACAACAGCTATCGATGGCTGCGCGCGCAACTGGAAATCGATGAAGGTGCATGCTCCATGATGGTGGGCAAGTTCGATCAGGCTCGTGCTTTTATTGCTGCTGCAAACAAGGATATTGATGCGGGTCATTATCCTTTTCTGCAACTGCGAAGCATGGGAATAGGTGCTTCGATAGAAACGGATGCAGGAAATCTCGTTGCATCATGGGCCATGAACGAGCAAGGACTGGCAAAATTCTGGGAGATTGACTTTGCTCCTGCTATTCGAGCGCAACAGTTTTATGATGATCTGGTTTACGCAGCAGAGGCTTTGCAGCAATGGAATGTGGCGCTAGCGCTTGGGAAAGAGAGCGCAAACGCCATATCCCTAACTTCAAATCGCACGACCGAAATCGCTGTCCGACAACACCTGGCTGAGATTGCCGTCCGGGCAGGTGATTTTGATGTTGCGACCGAGCAACTGCAGCAGTCGAAATCTTTGCTGGGTGACTTGCCTTCCAGCGAGGGATTTGCTGTATATGGCGAAATAATCCATGCGGAAATTGATTTGCAGGAGGGCAGGCTTAAAGAGGCGGAAGCCAGACTGGCCGAGGCCGAACCCAAGTTTCAGGAAATTTCAAGTTTTACATTACCGCTCAGTTTTTACCAAATATATGGGGAAGTACTGCGAAGTGACCATCGAACGAACGAAGCAGAAGCCGCACTGCGGAGGGCCATTGCCATCGCTGAGGCAAATCTTCACACAATCAAAACACCGGTGGCGCGTGATTTCTGGATACATGAAACGGGTGAAGCCTATCGTTCCCTGGTAAGCCTTGAACTGGCAAAGGAAAATAAAGAAGAGGCGTTAGCCGTGTGGGAGTGGTACCTCTCGGCTCCGTTACGCCGAAGCTTGACCTCTGTGCCCGATTTTGGCTCATCATTAGGCTCACTTTTCCTGCACAAGGCTATTTCCAATCTCTCCGATGAAACTGTGGTGTCTTACGCTTTGGTGCCGGAAGGACTCGCCGTATGGGTCTTTGATGATCATGGAATAAATTTCGAGCTTATCAATAGAAGCCCTTCTCAAATTTCTTCGCTCGTACATCGTTTCGCAAGTATGTGCGCTGAGCCGAATTCAGATCTTGCACATTTAAGAGCGATAGGGCGTGATCTTTATGACTTGTTCATCCTGCCAATTGCGGGCCGACTTAATCCCTCGCGAACGCTTGTGGTAGAGATAGACCCGCGTATCGCTGATCTTCCGCTGCAAGCCATGATGGGTCCAGATGACCGGTATCTCATTGAAGACTTTGCGGTCGACTATTCTCCCGGAATTCTTTACCAGGCGCAGCTGCGGCCTTCAGCCGTTATTTCCGCCAATGCACGGGCCCTTGTTGTAGGCTCGACCGCCAATGTTCTCGGCCCCGGACGGTCTTTTCTTACTGTGAATGGGGTGCAAGAAGCAGAGGAAATCGCGAAAAAGTTTGAGCATCCGCTCCTGCTGACGGCGGAAAAGGCCACGGTAGAAAACCTGGAGTCTCTTCTGCCGGATTCGGAAGTTTTTCATTTTGCGGGGCATGCTTTTTCGGACTCGATAAGCGGCGGATTGGTGATGAGGTCGTCAAACGGAAGCCGCAAGACGGAGATCTGGGGCGGAGGCCAGGCGGCACAGGGGTTATCCGCGCTTAGACCTGACTTATTTAGACGCAGCCAACTGGTTGTGCTGGCGGCATGTTCCACCGGAAAGAGCCATTATGAGCGGCGCGAGATTCATGGTGAACTGGTACGTACGCTTTTGGCCGCACGCGTGCCACACATAGTCGCAACATCCTGGGACGTTGATTCAGAGGCAACAGAGCATTTCATGAACTCTCTCTACGGGGCCTTGTTGTCAGGGAAACATGTTCCTGCCGCATTGCAGACAGCGGCCATTGATTTGAAGTCGATCTTTGACACCCAACATCCCTACTACTGGGCTGCCTTTGCCGCCTTTGGTCGAAGCTAAGAACAATATCCTAACATTGGTGAGAAAACTATGAGCAAACTGAGCAGGCGTAGTTTCGTCAAGCAACTAGCGGGTCTTTCTATGCTGGGCGCCGCGGCGCCGGTACTTTCATCGCTAGCCGGATGCGATGGTGACCGGATAACGCTAAATGTCGTGTTGCATGGCTTGTTCATCATGAATATAACGAATTCTCAGATCGAATTGCTTACACCTTACGTGGACAAGCACTATTATGGGGCAGGTAGCTGGGATAAAAATGGCATCACTTCTCTTTGTCATGGAAGAAGCTACGAACTACGCATAACTGATCATATAGGAAAAATTCGTACAGAAAAAATGCCTCCTCTGGGCCCCGATGCGAACCTAACGCTGTCACAATCCCAATATAACTTCACTGTTCATCATGATAAGACTTATTTCACTATAGTATTGCCATTTCCTCAAGGATTAGCATTTCTTCGTCGCGTGGGGGACACAGCCAATCAGCTTCCGGCAGGCGGCACACCGGCCATTATCAATACTTTTGCTTTATGCCCTGTGCTGATATATGACGTGAAGAATTGCACCGATCTGGAACTCACCGGCACTAATTGGAAGCCCTATATTGATAAGAAGACCCGCACCAGTAATTTGCACTTATGGGCGGAGCCCAAAAAAAGATTGAGTCCAGAGCATGCGGAGGAGGCCTTCAAATTGTTGAGTTCTCTCGTGTGCCCTGTGGATATCCGCTTGGGCGTGACGAAATCGACCGCTCTGGACCACCCTCCAAGCGTAGAGGGAATTGCAGAAGAAGAGGAGCAGGGTCTTTCCGAATGGATTAGCGGCGGAGAAACATCTCATCCTACGAATTGCAATGTGGTCATCACCACTAAGTAACAAAGATTACTGGGTCCATCAGGAAGGGTTAGGGAGCAAGACTATGAAAAAAAAGCTGTTGGTTTTCGTCATTTTACTTGCGGTAATTAGTGGAACAGTTTTAGTCCGCTACAAGTTCGGGTGGGGGAACGATGACCCGTGCATCAAAGCTGACGATATTAGAAAGTTCGACAAGCAGGTGGGTTCAATATTAAATCGAAAAACTCATTTTAATTTTATCGATGCCTTGACAGTAACTTCATCACGGGAGAGAGTGCGTGAAATTAATCACGAGCGGCGGGAATTTGCCTGTGGCTTTCCTCCGATGGCTATCACCGATTCAGACATAAAGCTTTATCCATCGCCGGTTCCACATTGCGAAGACAAACCTCCTCATTTGAAGCAGACATTACCGAGCGACTTACAAAATAAACTCTTGAAAGTCGCGAACTCTGTAGGGAAATTGCAGATTGTGCAGGATACTGAGGGTGCCGGTGAAAATGCAGAGAAGACGACCTTCTGGGGGACAGCTTTCGTTATCGCTCCTCGTTTAGTTGCCACAACCTGCCATATACTCGATCCTTTGCTGACGCCGCCGAATACCAAAGTCCTTGAACTAGGGCTGCATGAGACTATGAAAATTGAGTTCCGAAATCCGACACGACAATGCCTGATCGATAACGCGTCGGTAACCTGTTCGAATAGTGCCGGGCTGGATGTCGGCTTACTCAAAATCGCAGATGGGAGCTGCACAGAAAAAAACGATGTTCCAGCTCCTGTTAGTTTAGATACTTCCGACCTTGAAGGGCAGATATTGGCTGTTATTGGATATGGAGACTTGGATCATCCTGTAGATGCTGATACGGACGAATTGTATCGGGTCTTTAAGCCCCAGTCGCCCCAGGATCCTGGATACGATAAATTTGTGATGTTTGATGTTGCCAACAAAGTTGAGCATTGCGGTACTAATGTTGATGTTCTTATGGATGCTGCTAGCACTACGATAGGAGAGTCGGGAAGCGTGGTCGTTAAGGTGGAACCGATTGAAGGTCATGGATCCAATAAGGGAATGTTGGCTGATAAAGGATATGATCCACTCACGGTTGTTGGCGTGCATACCTGCTGTTCAACATTTTCAGAGCATGAGAAGGGAACTGCGCCGAAACCGGACACATCGTGTGCGCAAATCAGAAGAACTTTCGACAATCAGGATATAAGCATCTCCTCCGTCCTGAATGACCCTACTCTCTGTGAGGTTTTGAAGCAGAGTGGTGCCTCGGTGAGCTGTGCCAGGAAGTAGCTCTTGACGAAGAGGATTTAAGTAGGGCACCAGACAGCATGCTCTGAAATAGGATACTTAAGAGTTTCGCTAGGGTGAAGCAGACCCTCCAAAATTGTCTACAGTTCAAAACGTATGGCATCGATCACTGCACTGTTTCTCTTCTTCGAAACCAACTCCACCGGTGAACTCCCATACTTCCACGCAATCCACAGTGTTGCCGCCAGCAGCACGCCCGTAATCACAAAATTCTGCCAAGCATTGAGCGCCCATTGTCCGTGCCAGGTGAGTTGGATGGAACTCGAAAACGGTTTGAGATAGGGAATGGGCCATTGATCGCCGTCGGGGCCGCGGGCGCCGATGAGATCGCACAGCAGGTGCAGATGAAAGCTGATGAAGACCAGGAGCGCGGTGAGTCCAGGGTGCGAAGGCGTAAGGCGGTTTGAAGGCCGCGGCTTTCGAATGGCTGGGCCGAAGGCGAAATCAGAAGAATAGCTGGATGTAGCGAAAGGACGGGTGGTGGCGAGCGGGCCGGCGATAAGGTAGCCAGCAAGGGTGCAGACAAGAGCAAATGCAAGTGTATGCAGTGAATGGTGATATTGAGAAAACCACAGCAGCGGATGCGATGTGTTACGGGTTAGCAATTCGGGGACGATACCGATGCCGTCGATGTCGGGCACTACGGCTGCGGCCACGACCAGGGCTTTTTCGCGGCGGCTGAGCGTG
Organism: Terriglobia bacterium; assembly: GCA_963831465.1. GTDB lineage: Bacteria > Acidobacteriota > Terriglobia > Terriglobales > Acidobacteriaceae > Angelobacter. The sequence continues at coordinate 16,414 of CAWHQH010000023.1, forward strand.
GTGGGGCGGCCCGTCGGGGAAACCGAGGCGAGTAGCCATCCGGCAAAGAAATGAGTTACGGGACTCATAGGGTCAAAAAGTTATAGCTCTCCAATGGTCGCGACAATCCAAGAATGCCGTCCCACGGGCCGCAACAATGCCAGAACCCTGGTCCACGCCGCAAACAATCAAAACGCTCGCCTACGCGTCACGAAAGCCACAGAAACGATATTCCGAACGCCCACACGCAATGCCAGAACGCTGTTCTGGCAAATCCATGCGTAGCTGCGAATGCGCTAGTATGGGTCAGCATGCAGATTTCAACAAGGTTACTGCTGGGTACGGCGCTGTTACTGGGCGTGGTGAGCGGAATGGCCGTTTCATCGCAAAGAACATTGGTAAATAGTGCTCTCGCTCGGACAGCCCTGGCCCAGGCCACAAAAGAGCCTCAACCCAAGGCTTCGAAAGAGGTTCCAGCTAAAGTCACAAGAGATACCCAAGCCAAAGAGTCTTCCGGGAAGGATACCCAACCCAAGGCATCTGCGGAGTTCCTGAAGCTTGATGCGGCAACGCTGCCAATCATCAAAAAAATACAAATTGGCGGCGATGCGGATTGGCTGGCCATTGGCTTTGGTTCAGTGTGGGTCACGGTCGCCAAGAACAATGAAGTTGTGCGCGTTGATCCTGTGCGCAACATCGTGCAGGCCAGAATCGCCGCCGACAAAGAACCGTGCTATGGGATTGGCATTGGCGTGGACCGCGTGTGGGTGCTCAACTGCCAGAGCAAGACGCTGACGCGTATCAATCCAAACACCAATGCGGTGGATATGCGCGTGCCCGTAAAGATCGATGACAGCGGCGAGGGATCGATTGCCGTGGACGATCACTATGTCTGGTACGCCAGCAATGATGATGGCAATGCAAGCACGCTGTCACAGGTTGAGGTGAAGACGGGTCGCAAGCTGAAAGGCATTGCCGTGGGCAAAGACACTGGCGTGGTCAAGCTGGCATTTGGATCAGTGTGGGCAATCAGCTCGGGGGAAGGGAACGTCTATCGGGTAAATCCCGCAACGCGAAAAGTCACGGCCATGATCACGGTGGCGGAAGGCCCGCGTTTTACAACCGAAGGAGCAGGGTCGCTATGGGTGCTCACGCAGTCGGATGGCAACGTGTCACGCATTGATCCGGCGACGAACAAAGTCGTGGCCGTTATCCCCGTGCATGTTCCGGGCAAAGGCGGCGAAATCTGCTATGGCGGCGGGCTGATCTGGGTGACCATGGATGGAACCCCGTTAACGCGCATTGATCCGGCGACGAACAAAGTGATCGATCAATATGGCAATTATCCAAAGGCCGATGCTATCCGCTATGGGTTTGGATCAGTCTGGGTGAGCGATCACGGCAAAGGCGAGCTGTGGAGAATTGATCCGGGGAAGATGCGCGGACGGTGAGCGACGCGCAAAAAAAAGTAAACGTCATAACCGCAAAGAACGCAGAGAACGCAAAGGTGGGGGAAGAATCGCCATCCATCACCGAGCCGCTCCACCTCGGATGGCGCGGATATGGCCGGAATTCTTTAGCCACAAAGGATACCCATTGGAGTCGCTGACGCTCGCTGAGGACAAGCTATGGAACACGGAGGACCGAGGCGGAGCAATCAAGAGTTTACCAGCCTAACCACTAAATAGAGCACCAACAAAAGGGCCAGCAGTAGCAACAAGGCCGGGAGTGGCTTGAGCAATTTCTTGTTCGTGATTGGCAAGGACTGCGCGCCGAGTTCCTGTTTATCGGATTCAACGAACTGACCCACTTGCTTGTTTTCTGGTTCATGGTCTAGAACTGGTAATCCAGCATCCTGCCTGACGTGGTTTCTCGCGGAGTGAAGATCGATTCCCGCACCTGCAAGCAATACTGGTGCTCTTGATTTGTTCTCGCGCAGCAAGCCGAGCAACAAATGTTCAGTGCCAATTTGCCTGCTGCCGAGCTGATCCGCTTCTTCGACGGTACGCGCTAGAACCCGTCCGCAAGCATCCGAGACCGGAATGTCCATCCGTTTGGACGCTTTGAGTGGCGCAACAGCTTCTAACTGCTTGCGGAAACTCTCAGCGTGAGCGGCTAAAGTAAAGAGCTGGTTTGCCTTTGACTCAGCTTCGTGAGTTAGGCCCAGAAGTAAATGTTCGGGTTCCAGGTACGGCGAGCCTGCTTGGCGCGCTTCACGATCGGCAAAGAAGACTGCTCGTCTGGCGTCTTGCCTAAATCTTTCGTACATAAAGCCGACAGTGAATTATAGCCAAGCTACATTATGGGAAGCCACTTGCGATGAACACCATTGATTTTTTCGCATTGTATTTGCTACAGTGACGCTGCCCAGAAGAATAGTTTCCGGATTAATGTCACCGCAACGGGAAACCGTTGCATTTTGTGTTTTTGAGGATTTTTGCGACCCTCTGCCTGCTGGGATTGGGATTGGGTCTGGGATTGGGTCGCCCAAGGGCCTTGCAAGGGTCACCCAAGCGCGATCCAAGGGAAGCCCAAGCGACGATTTGGGGAAACCTCTTTGTTTTCAACAAGAACAAGAAAATGGAGGGGTGGGTGGGTTGATCCGACAGTACAAAGCTGAGAGCACAGGCAGAGGGCTGCAAAAATGGGCTTCGCCCCGCTTGGGTCCTTCATTCGCGGCAAAGGCGGCCGCTCTTTCAGGATGATGCGTTGAGGCGCGGCGCATTTATCGCCGCGATCGCTTTTGATCGACGACATCGCCGTGATCGGAAAACAGACTTGGTTGCTCCATAGTCTGAGTCGGAAGTCCACGTCAAGAGGTTTGAGGGACACACCGCTCAGCGCGCCTTTCGTCCTAAGGTGAATGGCTGGACTGAGGAAACGGAATGGGAACTTGCGTAGTAACATGCGGATAGAAGCATTGGAGAGCTGATTGTGGCAACAAACGGCACTGAATTTGAGTCGGTAAGAACGGTTTCAGTGGTGCGCCATTACAAGTTGGGGCGGTCGCTAATTTCCGCCGTCGATGGCGTGAGCCTGGCCGCAGGACGGGGGGAGTTTATCGCGCTGCTCGGCGCTTCGGGATCGGGCAAGTCAACGCTGCTGAACCTTATTGCCGGGCTGGACCGGCCGGATTCCGGCGCGATTGTGGTGGAAGGCGCGGACCTGGCCACAATGACGAGTGAGCAACTGGCGCAATACCGGCGGCACACGGTGGGAATGGTTTTCCAGTCATTCAATCTGGTGCATACGATGACTCTCTACGAAAACGTTGAGTTACCCATGCGTTTTGCCGAGGTGAAGCGCAAAGAGCGTCGCGCGCGCGTAACTGAGGCGCTGGAGCGCGTGGGGCTGAGCGACCGCATGAAGCATCGACCAAGCGAGATGTCTGGCGGCGAGCAGCAGCGGGCCGCGCTGGCGCGAGCGCTGGCCAACCGTCCAAAGCTTTTGCTGGCGGACGAGCCCACGGGCAATCTGGATTCAAAAACCGGTACAGAAATTATGGATCTGATTCGCGAACTCAATCGCACGCTGGAGATGACCGTGATCATGGTGACGCATGAGCGTTCTTTAGCGGAGCGCTACGCCAATCGCCTGGTTTTTCTGGGCGACGGCAGGCTGGTGGCCGAATCCATGAATGAACTGGAGAAGATTGGAGCCACACGGTGAGAGCATACGATTTGATTGAGCTTGCCGGACGCAACCTGCGCGAAGCAGGTTTGCGAAATTCGCTGACGACGCTGGGCATTGGCGTGGGCGTGGCATCACTGGTGGCCATGTTATCCCTAGGGATCGGATTGCAAAAACTGGCAACGCGCCAGTTGGGACGCTCAGGATTGTTTGACACAGTGGTTGTTACGTCGCGCCAGGATTCACGCGGGCCGCGCTTTGCACAAGCCGCGCCGGCCACGACACAGGCTCCCCCGCTGGATGATGTGGCGCGCCACAAATTTGAACAGATGGCCAATGTAGTTGAGGTCTATCCGAACTTCAGCGCCGTGGGTGACGTGCGGCTGGAAAGCGACAAAGCCGGCAATCACTTTACCGTGGTGGGGACGCTGCCGCAGTCGGCGCAAACCAGTGAGGCGTTTGACGACGTGCAGGGAAATTTTTTCTCGTCGGGCGCTGCGGAAGAAACCATCATCCTGGGCGATTTTGGACGCGATCTGTTAAACCTGCCTCGTGAGCCTCGGGGTACGGACGTAAAGCTGACTCCCGACCAGGCAAGCCAGCTTCTGGGCAAATACATTGTGTTGCGCTACCACAAGCGTGAGGCCGGTGAAAGCGCGCCTCTCGCGGGCAAGACCACAAAAAAAGGCGAGGCTGATCCGGATGATGTGGACAGCGCGGATGATAAACAAGCCGAAGACGAGCAGTCATTCAATCTTGTGCCAAAGACGTTGAAGCTGAAGATTGTCGGGATTGTTTCCAGCGAGCCAAACCGTGGATTGCGGCAAGGCCGCACGCCTATGTTTCTACCGCTCGCGCTGGCGGAGCAACTGGACATGGTGCAGGCCGGCGAACTGTGGAGCACGCTGCGTCCTTCAGAGACTAAGACGTATATCGCGCTGATTGTGCGCGTGGCAAAAAGCAAAGCTGTCTCGCAGGTAGAAGACGAAATCCGCAAGCAGGGATTCAGCACGTTTTCCATTCTTGATGCTTCAAAGGGCATCACGCGGTTTTTTACCTTCCTCGATCTTTTCCTCGGGATCTTTGGCAGCCTTGCACTCGCCGTGGCATCGCTGGGAATTGTGAATACGCTGGTAATGGCGATCCTGGAGCGCAGGCGCGAAATTGGAATCATGAAGGCGCTGGGAGCGAGTGATGGCGACGTGAAGCGCATCTTCTTTGTGGAAGCCGGGTGCATGGGAATTCTTGGCGGCGCATTGGGTGCGGGCCTGGGCTGGTTGATTGGACGCGCCATTAATTTTGCCACCAATGTTTATTTGCAGCGGCAAGACATTAAACCGGAAAATTTCTGGGTAGTGCCGGTATGGCTGGTGGCGGCTGCGCTGGGATTTTCAGTCTTTGTAAGTATGTTTGCAGGGTTGTATCCAGCATCGAGGGCGGCCAAGCTGGATCCAGTGCAGGCGCTGAGGCATGAATGAGAAATGCGGCTTTTGGCTCTTAGCCTTTAGCCCTTAGCTCTGTCTATTAGCTAGGCGCGACCCTGTAGGCTTTACGATATTGCGGCTCAGAAATTCAAAGGTACGGGTGCGGGTGGTCTACATTTCCAGGTGCTGAGCCTTTGGCTAAGAGCTAATAGCCAAAAGCCAATGGCCGATTGCTATTCTTAACATTCATGTCGAAATACCTGTTCTCATTTTTATTTTTGTTTTTTGCAGTTAATGTTTTTGCGGCGTCGCGGATGCAATGCGGCGCAATGAAGAGCAAATACGTGCCGGGCCGGATTGGATATTGCGCCCTGCTGCCGCCGAGTTATGACGCGAATCCGGGCAAGCGCTTTCCGGTGTTGTATTTTCTGCACGGTCTTGGCGGCGACCAAAGCTTTCTGGCATCAACCGGCGCGTCCAGCGGAATAGAAGAAGCATGGGAAGACAAACGGCTGGGTGAGTTTGTGATCATTACGCCGCAGGGCGAAAACAGCTTTTACATTAACTCACGCGACGGTCACGTTCTGTACGAAGATTTTTTTATCCGCGAGTTTGTGCCGCAAATGGAGAGACGGTTTCGCCTGATGGGCAATCGAGCGGGCCGCGCGATCGGCGGAATATCAATGGGCGGCTACGGGGCGCTGCGGTTTGCCTTTAAGTATCCGCAGATGTTCACGTCGGTAGCGGTGCATATGCCTGCGTTGCTGGAAGAACTGCCGCACGGGTCGTCGGAAGTGGGTTTGAGCGCGTTTCTGGGAAATGCATTTGGCTCGCCCTTGAATGAGCGCTTCTGGAAAGAGAATTCGCCGTTTGTTTTTGCGCGCACCGCGAATCTAAAAGGCCTGAAGATTTATTTTGATTGCGGCGACCACGATAGTTATGGTTTTGACGCGGGAGCCAGGCAATTGGACAAGCTTTTGACGGCGCGCCATGTAGCACACGAAGCGCATATTTATCCGGGCGGGCATGATATGCAATTCGTGTCGCAACATCTGGAAGCGTCCATGGCGTTTCAATCACGGGCGCTGGGGCTCACGAAGTAGGATCTTGGCGACTAAACGAGGATTTGAGGAAAGCTATGAGATGGTTGATCGCGCTTCTAGCGCTCGCAGGCATTGTGGTGGCCTCTATGGCGAGGAAAGAGCACTACCGCACAGAAGGATCGTCGCCATGCAGCATTAATGAACGATGGGACTGTGGGGCGGTGAATAAAAGCAGGTTTGCAACGATCGGCGGAGTTTTTGACAAGCTTACAAACCGGAGCGCCATACCTTTAGACGATGCCAAGCCGCGGTTTGAAGCAATCCGTGAAATTTTGGTGGCCGACGTCGGCATTGCCGGATACCTCCTTCTTGGTTTCCTGGCATTCATGAGAAGGTGGCGACTGCTGGCTGCGGCTGCGGTCCTTGCTCTCTCTTTTTCGTGCTACCTGGCTTATATTGAAAAATATATTCTGGAGAAATGGTGCATTTACTGCGTGATCTCTCTGGGGATCATCACATTTCTCACGCTGCTGTCATTAATTGCGCTGGGAACGGACTGGCGGCGAAGTCGGCGCGTGGAGAGCACTGCATAATCGAGCTTTGATTTTTGGGGGCTACGCTGCGGCTTCGTCTGCCAGCGCTTCAATGATCGCGATGTTCTGTATCAAGTCGTGAGAGATTCGATGACGCTGCTGAAGATATTGCGGGCTGTCGTAAGAAATTGAGCATTTGCCATTTGCGTCTTCAGCAACGAGGAGTTTGAGCGGGAGATCAATGGCGATCGAGGGAGAAGCCAACATGAGTGGCGGGCCGCCTTTGGGATTGCCGAAGATCAAAAGCTTGGTATTTGGCATCTTCATGCCGGCGGTTTCGGCTTCACCGCTGTGATCGATGACGGCAAAGAGCGTGATGCCATGCATGACAAGAAGCGATTTGATCTTGTTGACAGCTTCTTCCACGGTGCAGCTTGCGGTTTTGGTGACAATGCCATCGGCTGAATTCATTTTGACCTCACGCATTTGATTAGCGTCGAGTAAGCGAGATGAATGTGTTTTCCACCTGCTTCCAAACGCTGGAATTTGGATCGACGATTTCAAAGTGTCCAGTGTTTGGAAGCGTGATGAGCTCAACATGTTCGCCGGTTTTTTTCTTGTTGGCGGCATAAGACTGGCTGAGTTCGTAAGGAACGTCTTGATCTGCGGTGCCATGAATCAACTTCTGCGTAGCCTGCGGGATGGAACGCTCCGCCGGCGAAGCTTCACGGTAATGATCGGGGACGTCAGCCGGTGAGCCGCCAAGAAACGCTGCAGCGGCATCATTGCTCAGGTGCAGCTCCCAGGCGCGGCGCAGGTCGAGTACACCAGCGAGTGAAAGCACATGCGTGACGGAACGCTCAAACGCGGCAAGGCAAAGGGCAAGCTGGCCGCCGGCGGAGTGTCCGGCGACGCAGAGTTTTTTGAGATCGAGCCGCGCAAGAGAATCATTTTTGTGTGCGAGCAGTGCGCGGTAGGCGCTGCGGACGTCTTCAAATGTTCCGGGCCATCCGCCGCCGGGATTTCCCACCCGGCGGTACTCGATGTTCCAGGTGGCGATGCCAATTTTTTTGAGCGCGTCGCAAAGATGTCCGGCGTAAGTCAGGTCATACTTGGCGCGCCAGTAACCGCCGTGAATAAAGAAGACGATGGGATAAGGGCCTTTGCCCGCGGGAAAGCGAACATCGACAAATTGATTTGGGTCCTGGCCGTAAGGGAAACGCAGATCAGGATCGGGAGGTTTTTGTTCCAGAATGGTTTCGCTCTGCACGGAGAGCAGTATAGAACAACGAGCGGAATGGCGAGCTCGGTTACGCTGCAACTTTTGTCACACTAGAAGTGCAGCAGCTTATTCGTCAATCAATGACTATCAAGTGGCTCATACACAATCATCCGAGCTACTGGGTTGCCGTTTTCTTCTTCTTCCGGAGCATAAACGCGGTGGGTTCGTTCGTCCACCGCAAGGCTGTGAACTTTGTGCTGCACGCGGAAGTCTTCCAGCTTGCGGAAGTGCTCAGGGTCGTCTTCCTGGAAAACTGAAATGGCACCGCTGTAACAGGCTACGTAAATCCGTTTTAGTCCGGGATCATACTTGATGACGTCGCCACCATCGGCTATAGGCAGGGTAGTGACTACCCGGTGCTTTTCCAGATCGATTACCGCCATCAAGTTGTTATCTTCACAAACCAGGAACGCGCGGCGGTGTTCAGAATCAAGCGCCATCCCGTGATTGCCCTTGCAGGGATGGACTTCGTACACCGGCTTTTTGACTTTGTCCGTTGCCGGGTCAATGACCGTCATCGTGTTGAGTTCTTGGAGGTTGACGTAAATGAGCTTGGCCACGGGATCATACTGCGGCATTCCGGTTTCACTTTTGAAATTCAGCGTGTTAATGACTTTATCCGTCCGAACGTCGACCACAATTTCCGTCCTGGCGCGCTCATCGGAAACATAAAGTTTGTGGAATGGCGGAGCATAGGCGCTGCCATCGGGCTTCTGCTGGGCTGGGAGTTTGGCAATGACCTTGCCCTGACGCAAATCAATCACGCCGATTTTCTTTTCATGCCAGTCTGACGTGTAAACCTTCTTGAGCTCCGGAACGTACTCCACGCCCTCCACTCCCGGCACGTCAGGAATAGTCTTCACAACTTTGTTCGTTTTTAAATTAATGACATAAAGCAATCCTGCCCCAAGATGTGCGGAAAGAAGATACCCATCGTCGTAATCGATAGTGAGATAGTCGAAGCGTTTGCCCGCAGGTCCGGCCAGGTCGATAGCTGCGACCTGCTTCAGCGTAGCTCCAACAGGCGGAGCCGCAGTCGCGGTCGCATGAAACTTTTTCGTGCCGAATAGCGTGAGCCCTGCCATGGCCAGAAGGATTGCAGTGAAAACTGTTCGTCGCATCGCTTTGTCCTCCACTGCATCTGCCGCGTTTCTATTTCTTGGCTGAATTGGTCTGGTCCAGCGCTGCCCGCAGGCCCTTGGCGAGTTTCAATGCGTCATCATTAGCCCAAAAATGCATAAAGAACAGTCGCGGCTGTTCATTCAGCATATGGCTGTGCAACGCTGTTACCGCAATGCCATTTTCTCGCAGGGCCTTCATCACTGGATTCACTTCCTTGCCCAGCAAGACGAAATCGCCGGTAATTGCCCCCTTGCCGCCGCCCGTCGGTTGAAAGTTTAGAGACGTTGCCACGCCCATGGAATTCGGAATTGCCATGCCGCCTTCAGTAATGTGCTCGGCACGCGGAACGCCGACCTGATAGATTCCACCGTTATTTTTGCCGTTGTGACCCAGAATCTGGTCGATCTGCTTGGTGTCAATATCGAGATCAGGCGGCGGAGCTGCAGCGCCGGCATCCGGCGTCTTGGTTTTTGCAATCGCCGAATGAATGGCTTTGCCCAGGTTGGCTGCATTGCCCATGCCGTGTATGTGCATGTACATCACGCGCGGCAACTCACTTATCAGGTGGTTGTGTAATGCGGTGATCTCAATTCCACCGGCTTGCAACTCTGCCATCACCGGCCCTACTTCATCTTCTGCAAGCACAAGGTCACCCATCGCCATGGCATTCCCTTGAGATGTTGCTTTGAACGCCACCCATGATCCCAGTGCAAGGCCGGCCTTGATCTGCACGCCACTTACGGTTACGTTCATATCTTTGCGCGGCAGCGAATACTTGTGTGTGCCGTCGGGTTGGTCCTGCCCGGCGCGACCCATGGCAGCATCCACATCTTTCCAATCTGCAGTTGCAGGTGCCTTTGCTGCTTTGGGGGCCTGTGCCCAGGCCGAGACGGATGAGAGAAGAAGAACGAGCAAAAGAGTTTTGAAGTTTGCAGACATAACAACTCCTTTCTTGTTACCTGCTATATTTCACGGTATTCAATACTATCTGGCTTGATGGCATGGTTGCCAGCGTGGGCCAGCAATCACTTTGCCGCCTTGCTCAACAGTTACGATGCCTAGCGTAAGAAATCAGATGAGAAAACAGTCTGCGGAAGCACCAGTCGGAAATCCCTGCCAACACTTCTGCCTCGGCCAGCGTCACCTTTATGCAGATTAAAGCTCCAAAGCGGGGCCTATTTTTTTGTAAGAGTCGATGTATATACGCGCCTTCTGCGATTAGCGCGATTGCGCCTCCGTAGCTCGAGCAGACCAATCATTAGAAATTCTAATCTTGCATTAAGGGTTTTCTAATGCCAATTGAGCAGACTTGGATATCGCCAGAGGGCTCTTTGGCGATCGTGTAAACAGGACTATGAAACCGCTTCTCACCAGATATCTTCGTGGCGCCGTACTTGGCATGATGCTGCTGCTTTCAGGCATGGCAGGTATGGTGTGTTTTTCCTACGATGCGGATGGTGACGACAGCACACCTCCTGTAACGGTTGAGTTCAATGGTGTGGTTCCCAGCAAAAAAGGTATTCAGGTTTCCAGTCCCCGTTGGAATACAGTTGCTCATCACGTTCAAGGCGCTCAGCCGCCTTCGGTTGAGTTGATGGCATCTGTAAATTTCTTATCTTTTCCCGCCATGGATATGGATAAGGGATCTCCGCAACTTGTTGTTCCGCTCAGGCGCTAATTCTCGCACCAATCTCTTTTTTCGTCGTAGCTAATTCCGGGAAACTTGTCTCTTGCTCGACAAGAGAAGTCCCGTCAGAACTTAGGTTCCAGCACATCAACTGGATCTGAATGTTCTGATCTGGAACTAACGGCTCTACTCCTGCTACGGCAAAACTCGCACAACGTTTGGATCGCTACATTATTTGGGAACTTGCAGCACTGTTCCTTGAGACATCCACAGTTATGTCCGCCGTTTCCAGGAGAGCTCTGCGTGCGACGCAGCTTTCTCCCGGACACGGGTGAGCTTGTAACCAGTGTCACTTTTACGTGAAGAAGATTGAGGCCTGCGACTACTCGCGCTTAGACCTCAAGAGGAGGGACCAGAGAATAGAAGCAAATTTTTTTCTCCTAAATCAAACTTCACGCCCTACTGTTGGGCAGGCCGGGCTTGATAAGCCCGGCTTTTTTTCTACTCTTAGCCAAACTTCCGGAGGCGAAGAGACGCAACAAGCAATAAATAAAACAGGAAGGTACAAAAATGACATCCCCCTCGACCACAGACGCACGGCGTCTGGACTGTGCTCAGCACTTCTCTCTTCTAGTCATGTGGCTTTGCTGCATGAGCGTTCTTTTCGGCGCGACGGCAGCGAGCGCTCAAACACCGATCAACCCAACCACCAACACAATCTTGTTTTCCGGTCAGGCTAACCAGGACCCGCAAGATCACAACACCAATCCCGTGGCAGGCATCATCATGCAAGGAACCGCCGTCAGCCAGTTCACGGGACAACCCGTGCGCCATTTGTGGGTGGCGGACAGTTTTGCCAGCATTTGCCGCATGGATCCCGAGATCGATGCTCCCGGTCCGTGGCACATGAACAGCAACTCTTGCGAAATTTTTCGAGTCTCTGCCGGGCTGGCAATCCCTTTTGGCGGGCAGTTTGCCTATGATCCGGCAAGACAGTTTCTCTATTTCGTGGACGACGTCGCCGCAGGCGAAGGCGTTATTCGCATTGGCTTCAACCCAAATGGTGATGGTGGTCATGGCGCCCTTGATTTGACCACGGGACTAACGCTGGCCAGCACGGTGGGGGCCGACAACTTCCTGGGTGGCACAGGCTGCGTACTTCCTACCGCTGGTACCCAGCCCAGTGGTGCGGCGCTTAGCCCTTTAGGCGACTTATACGTGGGCTTTTTAGATAGCGGTGATATTCTCCGCTTTAACAGTCCTGCCACGGCATCAGAAACCGGTTTTGGTTCCTGCGCACAATTTGTGCAAAAAGTGGCCACAACGCCGGACGGCGCAACGAGCAACGGCTTGGCTTGGATCGGCCACGATCTCTGGGGTGGCGATGGAACTTCTCCGTTCTTTATCCCCAATGCCGATACCACTTGCATGGTTCCTCCTAATGCTGACTGCAGTACAGCCAACGGCACGGTGATACCCACGCTGGCCGCGGTAGGGCCAACGGGTCCCATGATTGGCGATCAGTTCTTTCCCAATACCAACGGCAACAACCTCTACTATGGAGTGGGAAGCCAGATTGCATGGGTCGGTAACGTGGCGGGAGGCCCCGCCGGTCAGACGCTTACAGTAACGTATATCAACGATCCGGCACCCGATCCTGCCCTCGCGGCCGTTGTCGGCTTGGCGCTGGATGGCACGGACCCGGCGAACCTGGTGGTTTACTCGGCTGAGGATCCAGCCCCGGTTGTGGTACCACCAACGTTGGGAGAGGCCCGCTGGTGGCAGACAACGCAAACCTCCGCTGCGCCCGCAGCCTCAGGTACGCCTTTGGACGTGGTAGCAGTAGCCGGGAATGCGCAGGCCACGCTCAGCTGGAGTCCAGCACAGGTCGCTCAACCAGTCACCAGCTACACGGTCCGTAACAGCTTCATTTCAGCTGGCGCGCCATTGGCTGATATCGTGGTAAACCCTGCACCGAACTCCATCTATCCGCCAACTTCGCTTGTGATCCCCGGACTGATTAACGGCGTTTCTTACGCGTTTGAAGTCTCGGCGACAAACGGCAATGGCACCAGCGGATTTTCGGCGCAAAGCAATACCATCACGCCTCCGGGCATCGGCGTGCCCAGCGCACCCACCGCCGCAACGGCCCTTGCAGGAGACACGCAGGCACTCGTTACCTGGACGGTTTCCTCGAGCAATGGCGGCTCGCCGATCACCAGTTACACGGTGAACGTCTTGGACAACGGAATCGGAACAGCGATCTTTGTGACTGTTCCGCCCCCGGCGTTCGGCTCCAACACCGACAGCGCGCTGATTGGCGGCCTGACTAATGGACATAGTTATACCTTTACGGTGCAAGCCACCAACATTGCGGGCTTTAGTGGCGCGTCCAACCTAACCAATGCAGTGATTCCTTCAGCGGCAAACCTGCCCACGGTATCCATTGCAATGTCAGGCCCCACTTCAGTGCCCGTTGCGCCGGCGCGACTGACGTACAACATCACGGTCACAAACACATCACTGTTCCAGGCCTCAAACATTACCGTAGTGGATACGGTGAACACAGTTCCCGCAGGCATTGCGAGCGCTTCACGCGATGCCAATGGAAAAGTCACGATTACACTAACCGAGCCGCGGGCATTTGCCTTTGGCCAAACGGTGACGATTGCCGGTGTGGCTGATCCATCCTTCAACGGTACGTTCCCGATTGCGACTGTTCCGAGCACTACCAGCCTTACGTATTCCCAGGCTGGTGCGGTCGCGAACAGCGTATCAGGCACTGCAATGATACAACCGCTGGTGAATATTGTTTCAGCAAGCGGACCTGTGTCGTGCACAAGCGGAGGCGCGGGAGTAAGTACCGTGTCCTGCAGCCTGGGCACGTTGGCTCCGGGCGGTGTGGCGCGAGTCAATGTGCTGGTGCAGATGCAAAACCAGACCATCACCAACTCCGCGACCGTAAGCGGAACTGACCAGGCCGGCACTGCTTTGGTAAGCAGCAGCGCCAGCGTGACAACAGTCGAACCTCCGCCTTCGCCTTCAAACACCGGGGTTACAACCGACCTTGCGATCACGGGCAAGGCGGCACACGGTAGCGGGAAGGTAAATTCAGCCAACACATATACCTGGACGATCAGTAATAAAGGTGTGGACGCGCCCAACGTAATGTTCAAGCAGGTTATACCCAGTGGCCTGCGGTTCACTTCAGCAACCACCACTCTGGGGACTTGCACCACACCGCCCGTCAACTCGCTTGGCGGAACGGTGACTTGTATTGCTCCCACTCTGGCAAATGCTGGCACGATTACGATCACAGTGAACGTGGTCATCAATGCCGTGGGAACTTTCAACAGCACCGGGACAGTTTCGTTTGACGGAATCGAGGCCAAGCCTGGTAACGAGTCATCCACGGTAAAAATTGTGGGGCAGTAGAACGGGGAGCGGGCTTGTCTGGATCACCACTGGACAAGCCCGCACCAGCAAGTTCAATGAAAGGTCGAGGGTCAGCGGGCCGCACTCTGGGCCCGCATTTTATTCCTCGCGCAAAGCGTCTGTCTACTTTGGAGGCGTGGCTTTCGTGCCTCCGGGCGGCAACACGCGCGCTGGAATCCGCTGGGGCGGAGCGGCATGCTGCAAGCTGAAATACTGCTCGTTCAGGTCAGTATGCACGTTGCTGGTGGCTGCTTTCAGCGCATCATCAATATTCTTCTGGGAAATCTCGCGGACAATCTGGGCCCGGGCCTGCTCTATCGGCATGGTGTTCCGGCTGCGCACCTTATATATGTTGAATCCTGAGGGCTCAAACTCTACTTTGGTGACTTCTCCCGCCTTCAGCGCGTTGATGTCCTGTTCCACATTTGCCGGGAACGTGGGCTTGGGATTGGTGCTCAACTCCGTTTGCGGCGGCTGCGCTTTTAGTCCCAGAGTTTTATAGACCTCCACCTGGAGCGACGTAACGTCTTCACCTCTTGCGGCGCGTTCCCGGATGTCAGCAGCAAGTTGTTTGGCTGTTTTTTCAAATTCGGGCCGGCGGTCCTGCGGGCGTGTGGGATCAACCTTGGGAACGTGAATCCGGTCGATCTTCACCTGCTCAAACTTGTCCATGTTCTGCTTGTAATAGCCCGCAATTTCGTCCGCTGAAGGGTTCGCGTATTTTTCCTGAAGATAGCGGCGATAGGATTCCGCCAGCGCGCGAGCGCGCGCAATCGTCATCAGGTCCAGGAAGCGCGGGTCTTTGTCCACGCCAACCGTTTCGCCGGCTTGGGCCAACGCCAATATATTGGCGTAGTTTGCGGCAAAGCCGCGCAGTGCCGGAGGCTGGTAAGCCTGGTTGCTCACGTTGAGCGATGAGACCAACGCTTCAAATTGTGATCGCGTCAGCTCCAGAGTGCATGAGTCTGGTTTATCCGCTGGCGGCTTTTGCCCGGAGGGGCAGATGCCATGCACCGTGAGGACGGGTGCGTCCGGCGCAACGGGCGGCGCGACAGGCTGCGGCTTGGTTCCGGCAGCGGCAGGCGGTTGCGTGCTTTGCACGGATGGCGGCGTGACTTGTTGCTGCGGCTGGGCTTGCGCCTGCGCCAAAACGGGCGCAACAGCTAGAACACACACGAACGGCAGATGACGAATCATTGTGGACAAATCAACCTCAATTGAAATGAATTATGACTGGCAAAATTTCGTGATTGATGGGGCCATAGTAGCACATGTTTTCTTAGGGTTAGGGGGTATTTGCAGGGATGGGACCGATGCCTTGCAAATAGTGAAATAGAATCCCAACCTTCGCAACAGAGGCAAAGGATCTCTTACATTAGAATCCAATGGACTTGTAATTTTTGACAATCTTCAGCCAAAATAGCTTCATGCTTGAGCATAAGTATGCTGTCCGCAGACGCCTTGTCTATCGCCAAAGACATTTGTACTGTTCCTCGCGCCAGACGCTTTGCCTTTTCGCAGCTGCTTTCATCGCATGCCTCGCAGCGTGCGGCGGCTCGACCAAGCCGCCAGTGCCAGTGCCGCCAGTGCCAGGCCCGCCAGTTGCGACGCAGCATTTGTATATCCCTGGGGCCACCGGCCAGGCTCTTCAATTCGCGCTGCCACTCAAGGGCTCAACACCCACCGCGACCCTGTCTCTCCCCACAGCCAGCCAGGTTACCGCTGTGGCCGTCGATTCCGCCGGTAACGTCGCCGTGGGGGCTTTTGGCGGCAGCATCTCGATCTTCAACGGACCCATCACCGGCTCCGCATCTTCCTCAGTGACATTCAAGAACGGTACCGCAACCGAAGTCGATGGTATGGCTTTTAACAGCGCGGGCGATCTGTTTGCGACGACCAACAGCAACACGATCAATGTCTTTACCCATCCTCTAACTTCGGCCAGCACGCCCTCGCAGGTAATTACCAGCGCAAATCTCACCAACTCTGTTGGTATCGTGTTTGACTCGGCCAATAATCTGATCGTGGGTAATTCCCCCAGCCTGGCGGGCTGCAACCTGCTGGTTTTTACCCCGCCTTACACCGGCCTGCCCATCGCAACCCCGATGGTCCCCGCCGCTCTCTTTTTCCAAACGGCGATTAGCGGCACCCAGTTATTCGTTGTGGCCTCCCTGCCCAGCCTATCAAGAATCGACGTTTACAATCTGCCGATCACCGCGGCCAGCGCGCCCGCATTTGTGATCAACAACGGCATTTCCGGTGGCTCAGCAAGCGGCATCGGGGCGGCCGTGGACAGCAGCGGAAACCTCTACGCGGGCCTCAGCGGAAATACGGGCCCACCGGACATGGGCGCAATCAGAATCTATGCCCCGCCGTTTTCCGCCGCCAGCACTCCCGTGGTCACTAACGTGTTCGGCACAACGCTGACGATTGGAAAATAGCGCTGCCTCGAAAATACAAAACCGCCAGGTGATGTGAACCAGGCGTTGTTGGATTGACGAGCATTGCCGTCAACTGAGGATCATGCAGCGGGCTTGTAGGCTGAGCGCTCGCGTACGCTGGCTACCCAACCCAGCAACTCTTCAGCGGTCATGAAGTTTAGGATTCGATCGCGTTTCACTCCCGCGGAGAGCGCCGAAGCTAATCCAAAATCGATAAAGCGGAGCTGCGAGGGTCCGTGTGAGTCAGTGCCAATAGAGATTCGGCAGCCTGCCTTCGCGGCCAGTTTTACCAGATCACCGCTCAAATCCTGGCGATCGGGATACGCATCGATCTCAACTGCTTTGTCCAACTCTGCCGCAAGATCGAATATGCGCCGCCAGTCTGCCGTTAGTCCGAGACGGAAATTATAGATCCGGCCGCGTGGGTGGCCCAGGATTTGCAAATCCGGATTGCGCAACGCCGCGAGGTATCGTTCCGTTTGGTCTTCTTTTTTTCTGAGCGCAGAGTGGAAGCAGCCAAGCACCAGATCCAGCCGAGACAGAGCGGCGGGATCCATGTCGCCGGCGCCGGAAGGGTTCAAGTTAAGCTCAATAGAGCGCAACACCCGAAAAGGTTTTGCGGTGGAAAACAAGGCAGCGTTGACTTGCGCGATCTCTTCCGCTTGCTTGCCTAACTGGCCCTCATCAATGCCACCCGCAATCTTGAGTCCCTTAGCATGGTCTGTGATTGCGATGTATTCATAGCCGCGCGCAACGCCGGCCTGTGCCATTTCCTCGATTGACGCAGTTCCGTCACTCCAAAGGGTGTGCATTTGTAAATCGCCCTTCACGCTTTGCGTCCATGAAGGGCTGCCTTCGAGTATCTCTCGCGCTCGCAGAGCGGTAAGAAAACCAGAGCGGATTTCAGGCGGCTTAGGGACATCCGGCGGATCTTCAATCCAGCGGCGAATAATCCTGTTGAGAGACGGGCCGACGCCGGCAAGCTCTTCCAGCGATCGATCTTCCAGTACAATTTGCGCGGCTTCTTCCGGCCAGAGAAATGCCTTCCGCGAGGCTCGCCGAAGCGCTTTTTGCAAAGGCTGTTTGGCAGACTCAGCGGCAGTGGCCAGAAGTTCCGCAACATCCGAATTGGTCAAAACATCTATCAACTTTTCTTCGTCAGGTTCTGGGCCCTGGCCCCCGCAGGCCGGAGACTGCGAGCATGCCGTTTGGAATCTTTGAAATTAACGTCCTCTGATTTGCAAATTACAGCATGCGCAGCTTTCTTCATATTGGCCAGCGCCCTTCGCGTCTCCGGGAAGGTGTTGGAAGCCACGCAATCGGAAGGAACAATAATGTCGTAGTCGCGCAAATGCGCGTCGTGCGCTGTAAAGAGGATGCAAACGTCGGCTGCAATGCCTGTTAATACCAGAGTCCTTACACCAAGGTATTGCAGTAATGTGTGGAGCGTCGTCCCAAAAAATGCCGACGACTTCGGCTTCAGCACAAAATAGTCGGAATGATCTGGCACCAGCAGACGGGCAATAGGCTCGCCCCGCACGCCATCCATTAAGCAATGGGATATTTGCTTTTTCAAGTCTGACCGCCAATGGCCAAAATTGTCATTCACATAAATGATGGGAACTTGTACGGAGGAAGCGCGACTTTTTAGGGCCGCGATTTTTCCGGCCATTCGCAAAGCTTGCTTAAAGAGCTGTTTGCCCTCCTCGAACTCCATGTCATTAATTACATCAATAATGAGCAGAGCAATTGATTGCTTTGTGCTACTGTTGTGACCACGGGACCCCATCAGGCAGTCTTCTTCTTAGGCAGGCATTTCCAACTGCGCCGTTTACGCATGAATTATGAGATGCGGGTTTCTGGTGATCCGGCGTTTGGCTTTTGCTTGCAGCGGGCGCGGTGAAGTAACTCCACCAACCGCAGGTTGACCACAGATTCGCTGGCGCCGACGAAGGCGGAACAGCCAAGGCAATACGATTCAGTAATTTTATTGCTGCCTGGCGACTTAATCCGCCAGAACCGAGGATGTTCCTGTTCAACCATAATCAAGCTGAGGTCGGGAGCAGACGATAACATAGATGCTCTGCAGGCTGGCCGACGTTGCTTTTCTGGACAGGCGACACCCTGAAAGGTCAGTAAGCTCATGACTATCCGTTACTGGGGGCAGCTGAGGTAGAAACCGCGTAGCGACAGGATCTTACACGGGTCGGGGGAGAGAATTATGAGGCCATAGAAGCAGCGGCCACTTCCGCGCCAGGAGTTCCATCTGATAGCACGCCGAGCATGAGAGGTGCGCCGCCATTGTAAAAGGTCTTACCCTGCATGACGATGATGCGGGTGTCGTCGCCGGTGCGCACGCGGAAAGCCACTTTAAAGTCCTTGCGGTGACGTTGTGCGGTTTGCAAACTGGCAAAGACAGCTTCGCGATCACCGGAGTAATACATCAGATCCATCAACTCGCCAAGCCGCACCCTGCTGGAGGAGGGAAATCCCAGCAGCTTTGCGGCGGCCGAAGAGAACGAGAAAACATCACTTTCGATATCCAATTCCCAGGTACCCGCCTTAGTCACCTTTTGCAGCAAGTGAACGCGTTCCTGGCCGATGCGAATCTCGTTTTCCAGCGCCTTTGCCTTCTGCTGGAGCCTCGCCGCGCTACGACGGCGCTGCATATCGCTGCCATGTACCGGATAAGTTTCAGCCGGATTCACATCCGTGTGCTCTCCGCAGATGCTGAAGAAGAGCTGACGGTCTTTGAGGCGGTCAAAAATGCTGATGGGATATGCGCATAAGAGCTCAAAGGTATGCCGCTCGGCGAGTCCGTTCCATAGTTCTTCCAGGCGCAGCGTTGCATCCCGCTTGCCTTCCGCCCACAAAAGGGCGACCATTTCTCCATAAGCAACCAGGCGGTGGCCCGGCTTTGTGCGCGCGGCAGCCTGGCTTACCAGCCTCCCTACAGTACCCTCGAACTTCTGCATATCGGGCCCACCACCGACCATAAATTGTGCCAGGGTGGCGGCCGCGTCCAACTGAATGAAGAGACCTGCTTCAAGGGCAGCAGAGACGTTTATTTTGCGCAGGCGTAGCTCTTCCGCCAGAGCATCGCGATGAACCTTGGTTGCAATTACGATGGCAATATCGCCGCTCTCCAGAGCATTACCGATATGCTGGCCCAGAGATTCAATCAATTCTGAGTCTTTCTCGTAAAATTTCACGGCATGTCGGCAAACATGCGGTACTGCGTGTACCTGGATTTCAGCGGTTTGGCGATTAGGCATTGGCTGACAAACTCCCCCGTGTAGGTATGATGCAGGATATGCCCCGGGCAAAAAACCTATTTTGGGTTGCTCGATTACGACTGTGCGCTTCGTCTCACTGGACTACCGGAAAGTATTATATCGTGACAAGAGAGATGACATTTACAGTTTAGGGTGATAATATGCCCGCGGGATGGCAAAGAAAAAGAGGGCGGTCGAGAAAGATGACTCGGCTAATGGACTCTGGGTTTCCCCAAAGTCACCGCTTAAAGGCCCGGCGGGCGAGCGAGCCTGGGAAAATCGAGTTGGTGGGATTCCTAATGCCGCCAGATTTCTTGAGTTAGCAGACCTGGCGCTGGGACTGAAAAAGCCAGAGCCGTACAAGAAAAGAGCCGCAATTAGCACGCATTTGACGGTTAAGAAAGATCCCTACACAGAACAAGAATAGCGTTGCGCTGACAGGCAAAAAATTCCTCTAACGTCATACCTAACCATTTGCATTTAGTGATTAGTGATTTCCTTCACGTAACTGAGGAACCGCTGAGGATCGCCCGAATCAAGATTATATTCGGCAGTTTTAAGTGGTGATTCATTGGGTCTTTGTAAAGCCAGGATGGGCGTTGCACACACTGCTCGCAATTGCCTCACAATCGTGGCTTTATCTTCCGGCGGGATGGAGTGCCCCATGATGACCAGATCAAAATTTCGTTTTTCACAGGCCTGAATGGCAGCGGAAAAGCCAACCGCTGACTCCACTTCATATCCTGCATGGGCGAGCATCAGCTCCCTGGTTTGCAATAAAGATTGGTCGTACGAGATGGATAATATGCGCGGCATAACCAAACAAACCTTACCAGGATAAATACGGGTCAAGAGAAGATTGCCAAAATCGCCGAAACTAAAAACCCCAACCTTTTCACCGCGGATAAAACCGAAATCTCTCCGAAACCGAATGTTACTCCGAAACCGATATTAAAAAGAAGACCAGAGCAGTTATGTCTCTGGTCTCTTGAGGGGTGCCGGCCAAAGCTTTCCGGGGACTTGTGGCCTTATCTGCGCGATTTAGGATGAAACCGGATTCATACATAATAGTAGAGGCGAGAATTGCGGCCGGAAATATAGGCCGAGGTCATAAAAATTTTGAATTTCTCGTGAACAAAAAATTACTGGCGTCCAGGCGCTCAAAAACTTCTAGCCACCTTGCCCCCAAAATCTTGATTAACAAGATATGGCCGCCCGATATCAGGCATTGTGGGTGGCTGCGGATGAGCGGCTATCGTTTGAGCGCCAGTTGCCAGTCTTCAGTCAGAGTACTTGGGGTCAACCGTGAAGCTGGGCTCTACGACCAAGTGCATGACGGTTTTATCCTGTAACGCAAACAGCAAGACAATATGTCCAGTGGTTTGCCGTGGGCTTCTGCAAAGCGGTGGAATGATGGCCGGGACAACGACGAATAGTGCTTACTGCGTTTGGTGATAATAGGTTTGGGCAGAGAGGGAAATCGTGGCAGCGGCGGTGTCATGCACAGGCGTTTCCACGCCGCATGCTTTGCCCAGACGGGAAACCGCGCCGCTGAGGTCGTCGATTTCCGTGGGTCGGCCGGCTTCAAGGTCGATCAACAGGCTTGGCTTCATCGCCTCTGGCAGTCCATCAATAATCTTCATTGTGCGATCTGCTTCGTCTTCCGCCAAAGCGACCTTGTGCGCGCGGGCAACGCTGACAACCTCACGCACGGCACGCTCGATCAGGAGATGGCCGAGCTTTGTGGTGCGAAGCGGCCCGATAGCGGTGCGGGACAGTCCGCAAGCCGCAGCCATGGACGCGATGAAGGCAAACTTTCTCCACAGGTCGGCGGTAATGTCAGAGGAAACACTTGCTTCCACGCCGGCCTCACGAAAAGCCTCAGCAATGGCATCAATGCGCTGCTTGCGCTCAGGTTGTGATTGGCCCAGCTCTCCCAAGACCACGCGTTGAAACGGGCTGCGCCGTTCGAACACTCCGGGCGCGACCCGTATAGCGCTGATCGCGGTGAGCCCGCCTACCAGTTGGAGCTGCGGAACTCCGTGGGCCACCAGTTGGCTCACCACTTCAACGCCATTGAGCAGCGGCACAATCAACGCGCCTTGCGTGGCCAGAAAAGCCGCAGCCGGCGCAATCTCAGCCAGCGAATAATTCTTTACGGCCAGAAGTGCGCAGTCCACGCCGCCGAAATTTTCAACGTTGTCGCTTGCTTTAATAGGTACAGTGAACGATCCTTCAGGGGTTCGGACTTCCAGGCCACGTTCCCTTAGTGCGGCCAAGTTCGACGTCCGCGCGAGAATGCAAACATCGTGACCATTTTTTGCCAGCAGGCCGCCGTAATATCCACCTACCCCGCCCGCTCCTAAAATCGCAAACCTCATTGCCCGTCCTTCATCAAGAATGCAAAGTGATTGCATGCCAGAGCGGCCCAGCTATTCCGATCCCCATTCGAATGAGAGTGTAGGCGCGCAGCTCCTGCCTTTTACTCTGACCTGCGTTGTGCCCATTGTGCGCCCCTTTATAAAAGGTGAAAGTGTTGCCCAGAACTCGCCTTGCGGGTTCACTTTGGGCTGCGAATCATGGGCTTCCTGGTATGACTGGGTGTGAAAGCTAATTTGCTCTCCGGGCGTGAAGCCCTTGCCATGAATCAAAGCCAATTCAAATCGCGGGCTCAGCCTTATGACCTCCAGGCTGCACGCCTTGTCTTGTTCCACCATGGGTGCCGGCACAATGGAAAAGAAAATCCTGGTGGCGTGGTCCTCAGAAATCAATGCGTGGCGAAAGATCTCACCGATGCCCGGCGTGTAAGTCAACTTAAGTTCCGCCCCTTTAAAACGCTGGGCGCAACTTCTGTCAGAGTTCGGCGGACATCCCACGGTACCGTCTGCCGCAATGGCCAGGCCATCCATCATTGTTGCCGGCCGCGCGATGGTGATAGGCCACACCATCAGCGTATAAAGCTTGTTTTTGGGAGCGCCGCTGATCTTAAGACGATACTGCATGAAGGGCTTGCCGTTATTCTGATCTTTCTTAACAAGCAGAACCTGCGTTTTTATGCCGGGGCTGGTGGACTTGTCCCAATCGATGGTGGTCTGCGCCGTTTTTGCCATCAGCTCTTCGTCCGATGGAGCCTGCGGCTTTGCTGGTGTAGCTGTCGCAGCAGGAGATTTCGGCCTTGCTTGCTGCTTGGAAGTTTGCCCTGCGGCTGCAAGGCACACCCCAAGAATTGCTGTAAGAATGTAAGTATGTCGCATGATGAACTGGAGAATACCATAAGCAGCTCTGGGCGCAGAGATGATGGTTTGCGTTTCAGCCGGCGCTTGCTTCAGTTTGCTTGCCGCATTCGCGGCCTGTATATTTTTTTGAACCGAATCAATCATGGAGATGCTGGAATGCATAAAGTGGGAAGAACAATTGTTGCGATCATCATCACATGCCTGGTAGTGGTACCTCTCGCTCTTGCTCAGGCCGGCTCTGCCGCGGACACAAAGTCCAGTTCTCCTTCAATGGACAATGTGATTACCGCTCTCTGGGGCGGCAAAAATTTTGATCAGACCGCCATCTCTCCCGACGGTAAGCAAGTCGCATGGGTGGAGAGCACCAAAGAAGGATCGGCGATCTTTATTTCCGCAGCTACGGGCGGAACTCCGCGCCGCATTACTGCCGGCGGACAATCTGAAAGCGCCATCGCCTGGTCGCCGGACAGCAAGCAAATTGCATTTCTTTCTGATGCTGGCAATCCCGGCCAACCTCAACTTTATCTCGACAACGTCGCCGCCGGATCAACGCGCAAGCTCACCAACGTGAAAGGATTCCTCGCCTCACCCGGCTGGTCGCCTGACGGCAAAACGATTGCATTCCTTTTTACCGAGAATGCTGAGCGCGCTGCTGGGCCGCTGGTCGCGGAAAAAGCGCAGACTGGAGTGATAAAAGAAGCTGTCACCGAACAGCGTCTCGCCCTGATCGATTCAGCCGGAGGCAAGCTGCGTCAGATCTCGCCCGCTGATATGTACGTTTACGAATATGCATGGTCGCCGGACGGCAAGAGCTTTGTAACCACGGCAGCCCACGGCAACGGGGATGACAATTGGTATGTCGCGCAGATCAATACCATCGCAGCCGCCGGGGGAGAGATGAAATCCATTTACACGCCGCCTATCGATTCGCAAATCGCCGTGCCTGCATGGTCGCCGGATGGAAAGTCGGTCGCTTTTATCTCCGGGATTATGAGTGATGAATCCGCCGTTGGCGGCGACATCTTTTTCGTTCCCGCTACAGGCGGTGCAGCCAAAAACATTACTCCTGGCATGAAGGCTTCTGCCAGTTGGCTCACTTGGGGTAGCGACGGCAAGATTCTTTTTGGCGAAGATGTGGATGGCGAAAGCGGAATCGCCACGGTTGATCCAACTTCTGGCGCGATTGCAACCCTCACTCGCGAACCGGGCGAGTTGAGCGCTTATGGCTGGGGCACCGCTGTCTCGCTTGCCGCCGACGGGAAGACTGCTTCTGTGATTCGCCAATCACTGGCGCATCCGCCGGAAATCTGGGCTGGCCAGATTAATCAGTGGAAGCAGATAACTTCACGCAACGCTGCTCTCAAGCCTGCATGGGGGGAAGCCAAGAGCATCCATTGGCAGAATGACGGTTTTAACCTGCAAGGCTGGCTCTTGTATCCGGCTAATTTCGACGCGGCAAAAAAGTATCCCATGGTAGTGCAGGTTCACGGCGGCCCCAGCTCCATGCAGCATTCGGCTTGGCCCGGCCCGCACAACTTTGGCGTTGCGCTCTCTGCCGCTGGCTACTTCGTTTTCATGCCGAATCCACGCGGCAGCTATGGCCAGGGTGAAGCTTTTACGCGCGCCAACGTCAAAGATTTTGGCTATGGAGATTTTCGCGACATCATGACCGGCGTTGACCAAGCGATCAAGCAAGCTCCTATCGACGAGCATCGCCTAGGTATTACCGGCTGGAGCTATGGTGGTTACATGACGATGTGGGCGGTCACGCAGACTAATCGCTTTGCCGCCGCAGTGGCCGGGGCTGGTCTTGCAAATTTCCAGAGCTATTACGGTGAAAACCAGATCGACAAATGGATGGTTCCATTCTTTGGCGCGACTGTTTATGACGATCCCCAGGTGTACGCCAAGAGCTCACCCATCACGTTCATCAAAAATGCCAAGACGCCGACACTCGTTCTGGTGGGCGATAGCGATGGCGAATGCCCAACTCCGCAGTCTTATGAATTCTGGCATGCGCTAAAGACACTGGGCACGGAAACAGAGCTGGTTGTCTACGCGCATGAGGGCCATATGTTCGTGGATCCCGCGCATCAGCGCGACGTGATTGAGCGCGTGGCAGCGTGGTTCAACCAAAAACTGAAGTGATGGATTATCGGTTGAAACAGAGTCTCTGCTCAGTTTTTCCGAAATATATTCATCAGTACTACGGTGATCGGGTGATAAGCAGGTGTTCACACCAGTGTAGTCTGGAAACACCTACTATGACTCCAGCCAGACGCAAATCCCGCATTCTGCTTGTTGACGGCAATAGCACGGTACAGCATTTGCGAGCGTTGATGCTGCGGATGCGAGGCCTTAATGTTGATACCGCCGCTGATCTGGAGGCGGCCCGCACAGTGATTTCTGCCGGTCCGCAGTACGATCTTGTGATTGTTGATGTTGGGCACTTTGCCGATCCAGGCTTGCAGTTCTGCGAAGAAATCAAACAGCGGCATCCCCACCAGAAAGTTTTGATGCAGGTGGATGGTCACATTTATCTCGGCCGCGAGAGCTGTCCGGACAAAGTCATTTCAAAGCAGGAAGGCCCTCATCATTTTGTGGAAGAAGTAGAACGCTTGCTGCCTGCTTCCTAGCTGGACTTCTTCTTTCCTGCCACAGGTTTCCACTTGTCCAGAAATTGAATTACATCGTCTTCACTCATCATGCGCGCACGTTCAAAGTCGCCCGTGGAATACAATACTTTTCCTTGAACATCCAGCACCGCCAGTGACGGCACGCCTTTCTCCAGGTTAACGCGGTATTTCTTCGCCAAGTCAAGATTCTTGTCGTACTTTCCCACGTCAATGTGGACGACGATGTAGTTGTTGTTCAGCAACGGCGCAATCCTGGGTTGATGAAATGCATTCTCCAGGACATGGCAGTCAATGCACCAGTTGCCGCCAAAATCCAGCAATAGGTTCTTGTGCTGCTTGCCGGCAACCGCCAATGCCCGCCGGATATCCTGAATTGCATTCGCGTCTGCTTTGTATAACTGCGGATTCGGATTGGCAGGAGCTTGCAATGGAACGCGCTTGAACTGGGCTACCGAAACCGCAGTGAAAAGTATGACCGCGATCAATGTCCATTGGGGCCGATTTTTCATCTACTCCATTTTAGTCGATGCGGAAGGAAGGAGCGCCACTGCTTGCAAGCGCGCGCTTTACTTGGGTGATACAACGCGGCCATATTCAGACGCGCGGGATACTCGATCAAAATAGCTGTAGGTAAGCGCAGCAATTTTGCGGATGGCCGCAGAGCCTTCTTTTTCGTCCTTTAAATACGTGGTCATCACGCACAAAATATAAGGGCGATTTTTCACGAAGATAATTCCAGAGTCATTGCGAACGGCTTCCAGTTCACCGGGTTTGCTCGCTGCCACGACGTCATCTGGCAAGCCTTGCAGCAGCGAGCTCTCTTTGTGCGTGCTCAATACCTTGATGAAATCAGCCGTCATCTCTTTGTTGAGCAGCTTGCCGCGATAAATGGTTTCCAGGAGCGTCATCATCTCGCGCGGCGTGGAAACGTTTTCGCGGCCCTCGCCGGCAGCTTTTAGGTCCATCATCTGCCTGCGCAGCCGCGTCGCGTGCAAGCCCAGGTTATCCAGCATGGCATTCACGTTCTCCATGCCGACGAGCCCAATTAAGACATTGGTGGCGCTGTTGTCACTTACGGCCACCATCATTGTGGCCAGATCGCGCAGCGTGAGGCGCGTTACTCCCGGCGTCAGGCCGAGCATGATGTCACTGCCACTGACGAGATCTTCTTGGCGCACTACATATTTAGCCGTCAGCTTGAACTTGCCCTGCTGCGCCTGAAGGTAAAGGTCAGCCAGCACGGCAATTTTGATGGAACTGGCCTGTGGCATGATCTCGTCGCCGCGAATGAAAAACGTGTCACCCGAAGTCAGATCTTTCACGGCCAGCCCCATCACGCCGTCCAGTCCTTGATCGACGGTTTTCAATTCATCCTGAAGTTTTTGCCAAAGCGCCTCGCGTTTTTCAGTAGTTGGTTTTTCCGGGCAGCACTGGGCCATGGCAGGAGTACAGGCAAGGACAGCAGTTAAGAAGAGAACAAGTTGCTTTGTCATCGCGTGTGCAGTTTACATAGGCGGGTTGGGATGGGGCAAACCGCAGCGGTGGGCGTTAGAACAGCTTTAGCTGCTTCTCGTTGTTCTTCCTTGGCTTCGGCTTGCGATCATCGAAGACTGTTCTGCCGTCGATTAACGGCGAGATCTGGCGCTCATACGCAAGCGCGGCCTCGAAATCGGCTCTGGGTTCGGCCTGAATCTCAACCATGCGGGTAAAGCGATCAAGCCGGCTGAAGCCGCTTAATTTTTCGGTGAGGCCGACTTTTGCCTGTTGCAGCGAGCGCCGTAAGACGGAAAGCGATTCGTCATAGGTCTTCAGCGGGACAGGGAAGGGGTGGCCGTCTTTACCGCCATGCGCGAATGAAAACCGCGCCGGATCAGAAAAGCGCGTTGGCGTTCCATGCACCACTTCCGCAATCAGCGCCAAAGACTGCAACGTGCGCGGGCCAAGGTTTTCCAGCAAGAGCAGGTTGGCAAAGTCGCGCAGCTGCTTCTCGTAAGCCACCGCCAGCACCGCTCCCAGTCGCTTCAGGTCAATATCTTTTTCGCGGACATCATGGTGTGCCGGCATGGTAAGCCGTGGCACTTCGCGCAGGGTGCGCTCGGGATTCTCCCGCGTAATTTCCAGCAATGCAGCTTGCGCTGCTTTGGCGCGGCTGTCGACAAGATTCATAATCGATCCTTCAATCACGCTTTTGCCGACGATTGCCGTGTGCGGATTGGAAGTGAAATCCTGCACCGTTGCTGAATGCCAGTGGTAGCGACGGGCGAGCCCTGTCGCGTCGTTCATTCCCTGTTGAACAACCGTCCACTCTCCGGCTTTACTCACTACAAAGCTGTGCAGGTATAGCTGAAAGCCATCGGCGATGGCGTTGTTGTCGATCTTTGCCGTGAGGCGGCTGGTGCGGGCCAGTTCCTCGCCGTTCAGACCTTCGCGATCACCCACAGTGCGCAGCTCATCCGGAGTTTTGCGTGAATGCTTCCCACGCCCGCCGCAAACATAGATGCCTAGCTCGTGAGCACGCGGATTGAGACCGCGCTTCAACGCGCCCATGACTGACGTGGTGATACCTGAAGAGTGCCAATCCATTCCCATCACGCAGCCCAGTGCCTGGAACCAGAAGGGATCGCTTAACCGTGACAGCAGCTCCGGCGCGCCGTAATGGTACAGCACGCTCTCTGAAATCGCAGTACCCAGCAGTCTCATGCGCTCGGCCAGCCACGGCGGGACACGCCCGCCGTGCAAAGGAAGATCGGCAACTCCGGAGCGCTTCATTCTTATCATTATGAACTACTAAATTCAGAACAGCGCTGCCTCCGCTCACAAATGCAGTGAAATTCGCTTTATCATGAGGTAATGAAAGGCTCAGTTCATGTAATACGCCACCCGCCGCCGGCGAAAGTCGATCCTACTGTTCATCAGCGCATCCTGACGGCCATCCATGAGAGACGCCTGTTGCGCTTTTCCTATCAGGGTAAAGAACGAATCGTGGAGCCGCAGGACTATGGCATTCAAAAAGGGGTTGTGAACCTGTTTACTTATCAGACAGCAGGAGAAAGCAGCAGCAGTCGTCTGCCTGACTGGCGCAAGTTCGCCGTTCTTGGCATGTCCAGCGTTGAACTGCTGGATGAGACCTTCCCCGGCAGCCGGTCTGTTCCTTCGCAAAAACATCAAGAGTGGGATGTCCTTTTTGCCAGAGTAGATCATTCCTAAGTAGATCATCCCTGGATAGTCGCCGGCCACGCACTCCTCACATGCGGGGGCGTATACTTTTTGAGCTATGGCAAATATCGATAAGCATCCTGCGGGTTCGTTTTGCTGGGTTGAGTTGGCCACCACGGACCAGAATGCAGCCAAAACTTTTTACACTTCGCTATTCGGCTGGGCCGTAGAAGACAGCCCCATGGGGCCGGACGATTTTTATTCCATGTTCAAACTATCCGGTCGCAATACCGGAGCTGCTTACACCATGCGCAAGGAACAGCGCGCGCAAGGGGTGCCCCCCAACTGGATGCTCTATATCGCCGTTGAAAATGCTGACCAATCAGTGGCCAAAGCCGCTCAGGCCGGTGGCACCGTACACGCTCCGGCATTCGACGTAATGGATGTGGGCCGGATGGCTGTTCTCCAGGACCCTACCGGCGCAGTGTTTTCTTTGTGGCAGCCCAAAAGCCATATAGGAATTGGCATCAGCGGCGACAACACTTTTTGCTGGGCTGACCTCAGCACTCCCGATGCGGAACGCGCAACGAAGTTTTACGGCAATCTTTTCGGCTGGCAATTAATCAAAGATGAAAAAGATTCTTCCGGCTATATCCACATCAAAAACGGAGAACATTTTATTGGAGGGATCCCGCCGGCACAGCACCGCAACCCTAATGCTCCACCGCACTGGCTGGTTTATTTCCAGGTAGCCGATGTTGAAGCGACGACAGCTAAAGTCACCCAACTGGGAGGAAAAGTTCTGATGCCACCGCGCAAGATGGAAAACGTAGGAGCTTGGTCCATCGTCGCCGATCCGCAAGGCGCAGTGTTTTCATTATTTAAGTCTGCTAGGTAGCAGCCACTCGCTACTACCGCTAGCTGCCAGCCGAAGAAAAATCAGCCGCGAATCAACACGAAATACGCGAATCATATTTGGATTCGTGTTGTTTCGCGGAATTCGCGGCCACTTCTTGATCTTGGGCGATCAGGGACCTCTCACTTCGCTCGAGGTTTTAGAAAGCTAATTGCTCTATGCCGCCAGGTCCAATCCGGTCAGCCCGCTCGGATCTTCATCCTGCTTGATTTTTCCTTTGGGCGTCTCTTTTGCCAGTTCGCAATTCAGCTCTGCGCCTACTAGCATAAAGAAGCTTGTCCAGTAGAGCCACACCATCAAAGCGATTACAGCTCCCATGGCGCCGTATGTCTTGTTGAAGTGGGCAATGCTGCGAAAATAATAACCCAGCGCATAGGAAAGACCAATCCAGCAGCCCACGGCGCCTACAGCTCCCGGAAGCGTCGCCCAGAAACGCTGCTTCACGTTGGGGGCCAGAAAATACAGAGCTTCTACGGCAAGCACCGTGAATACCACCGCCACCGTCCAATGGATGTACGGCCATGCCTGCGCGAATAGCCATGAGAGCTTCGTCCGTAAGGCCAGCCACGTTCCAAACTGCGGACCAACAATCATCACAGCCAGAGCCACCAGAAGAAGTACGCCCACCAGAAGCGTGAGCACAACGGCCAGCGGCCTGGTTACCCAGAACGGGCGCGCCTCCTCGACTTCGTAAGCGATGTCCAGAGCCTCAATCGTCGCGGCGAACCCACCCGACGCGGTCCATAGCGTTCCCAGGATACCGAAAGAAAGCAGCGTGCTTCGATTGGGAGTCACCACAGTGGCAAGCACCTTACGGAGAAGCTCAATTGACTGTTGCGGTACGAAGCCGGACATCAGGGAGAGAACCTGTTCAAAGGGATTCGTTCCCGGCAGATAGGCGAGAATCGCGGAGACCAAAAGAAATGCCGGAAAGATCGAGATTACAAAGTAATAGGAAAGCGCTGCTGCCATTTGAAGCGTATGTTTCGCTGGGACCGCCTCAACCGTGCGCCAAAGCGCATCTTTGATTTTCCCAAAAATCCGGCGAGGCCTGTTCATTTATTTCCGTCCGCGTTACCCACATCTACTCTCAATCTTAGATGCCGTTCGTTGGCTGCGCGTCCGGTGTTTCGATAGCACTCACCTGGCCGCTCTCTAGTCTTATAGTCCCGCAGCGAAACTGGCTGGGATTAATGAAACATACACCACAAGGAGCTTCTCATTCTGGCGATTTCAGGTTGGCGAATCTAAGAAGACGGCGAGAGAAGTATCTGGGAGCAGCACTCCTGAACCACGCATTGTCCTTTTATTGAGATACCACGCAACAAAATGTCATTTTAACCACAGCACTGAAAAATCGGAAAAGGCCAGTTCTGACCCATGTAATCCGT
This sequence comes from Terriglobia bacterium, assembly GCA_963831465.1. Lineage (GTDB taxonomy): Bacteria > Acidobacteriota > Terriglobia > Terriglobales > Acidobacteriaceae > Angelobacter. The sequence goes on from CAWHQH010000023.1 coordinate 47,540, forward strand.
GTGGATCGCTGGTAAGATTCCGCTCCGGGCCGTCAAGATTCACTGGTTGCCACCCTCTACCGCCCTAAAAATCTTCCAATTTGCTCATTCAGGAATTTCAGGTCCTCCGAATTTGGCCCCGCGCCGGCGGTATGTCCCCACAATGACGGAATCGGCGTCAGCGTTACCGTGCTCATGAATGCCGCTTCATAGCGTGCGTCGCCGATTGGAAAGTAAAGATCGGTTTCCGATGGCATATAAAGAAATGGCACTTTAATAGACCGCAGCGCTTTCTCCACGTCGCCGTTGAAACCCGGAGTCATGCCTACATCATGCTTTTCCCATGTGCGGCACTGCAGGATTAGATTATTGGCATCTGCTCCCGGGATGAAGTTTGTCCGAAATTCATGCAGCGTTTGTTCAAACGTAGTTCCTGGCGGCGCTGAAGCCTTCCACAGCTCCTTGCGCCACCACTCCTGCGAGAACAGCCACGCCGTCCAAACCGTAGCAAACGCTTCCAGGCCTTTGGTCGGCGGCGCGGTATAGTCTCCATTTTGAAACGCCGCATCAGCCGTCAGGGCGGCGATTTGCCCTTCCAGTCGCACCACACCGTGAGGATATGTCTTAGATGTGCCGGCTGTCGCCACAATCTTGTCGGCGAAGTCAGGATAGCTCACCGCCCACTGAAACGCCTGCTGCGCTCCCATGGAAAATCCGACAATGGCGCGGAGGTGCTTAATTTTCAGTTCTTCCGTCAACAACCGATGCACCGCTTCCACGTTGTCGCGGATGGTGGTAACCGGAAATCGCGGACCATGAAAAGGCTCAGGCGTGTTGCTGGGCGAAGATGAATGACCATTGCCGAAAAGCTCCGTCGCCACCAGAAAGAGCTTTGACGTATCCAGCGCGCGGTCCGGCCCGATGAGCCATTCATAACCGTGGCAATCAGCCATGTAGTGTGACGGCAAAAGCACTACATTGTCCCGCGCCGCGTTCAAATGTCCATAAGTTCCGTAAACTACGTGGGCCTGCGGCAGCGTGACGCCGCTTTCCGTCTTGAAATTCGTGATGACAAAGTCATGGATCTGCGGCGGCTCAATCCTGGGCTTCGCAGCTTCCTTGCTTTGCGACTCCTGCTGTTTGGAAGCATCTTTGCTCTGTGACGACTGACCTTGCGAATCCTGCACCCACAGCGCCTGTACAAAAGCGACCAGCAAAGCGAAACCTAAAACCTGGATTTTTTTATTCATTGTTCCTCTCCCGCTCTCCACGCACTGCAATCTTCCGAGCGGCTAATGCTATCACCCGGACCAGAATTTCCCTGCGTCTTCGCGCGATTTTTGCGATTGATTTAGAATTCTTCGTTCACTATGAACCGTCCTCTTGTCCTTATCATTCTCGATGGCTGGGGTTACGCGCCGCCTTCAAAAGCCAACGCCATAGCTCTGGCGCGCAAGCCTAACTATGACCGGCTGCTCACTGAATATCCCAATACGCTCATCCACACCAGCGGACGCTTTGTCGGCCTGCCGCAGGGGCAGATGGGCAACAGCGAGGTCGGGCACCTGAATATCGGCGCGGGCCGCATTGTTTACATGGACATCACCAAGATCGAGCTGATGATTGAAAAAGGCGATCTTTACAGCAATCCTGTATTGATGGAAGCCGTGAAGAATGCGCGCAGCGGTGGACGGCAGCTTCATCTCTGCGGGCTGCTTTCCGATGGCGGCGTGCATTCTCATCAGAACCATCTTTACGCGCTGCTGCGCATGGCAAAGCAGAATGGCGTTGACCGCACTTTTGTCCATTGCTTTATGGATGGCCGCGACACGCTGCCAACCAACGGCGCTGTTTATCTACAGCAGTTACAGCAGAAAATGCGCGAACTCGGCGGCAAGATCGCCAGCGTGAGCGGCCGCTACTACGCAATGGATCGCGACAAGAAGTGGGACCGCGAACTGAAGGCCTTTGACGCCATGGTCGCCGGAAAAGCCGAAGGCGGCGAATTTGTTGATCCCGTGCAGGGAGTGAAGGACTCCTACAACCGCGATGTGACCGATGAATTCATTATCCCTTTCACCTGTGTCGATAATCGCGGCAACCCGGTTGCAACTATTCGCGATGACGATTCTGTTATCAACTTTAATTTCCGTGCCGATCGCGCAAGGCAGATTACCCGCTGCCTTGCTCGTGAAAGCGGGCTTACCGCGCAGGGCGGACGCGACTTGCCCGACGCCGAAGCGCTTGACGCCATCATTCCCCGTAACCGTGTTCCCAAGAACCTCAAATACATTTGCATGACGCAGTATGACAAGCAGTTCACCCTGCCCTTTGTGGTGCAGCCGGATTCGCTCAAGAACATTCTGGCCAATGTGATGGCTGAACATGATCTGCGCAATCTTCGCGTCGCCGAAACCGAGAAGTACGCCCATGTGACCTACTTTTTTAATGGCGGGATTGAAAAGCCCTTTCCCGGCGAAGACCGCGTTCTGGTTCCGTCGCAGAAGGTTGCAACTTACGACCTTAAGCCCGAAATGTCTGCCCAGGGAATTGCCGACGCCGTGATCAAAGCCGCCAAGGATTCTGCCTTTGACGTGGTGATCGTCAATTTTGCCAACGCTGATATGGTCGGCCACTCCGGTAAAATTCCGCCCACAGTGCAGGCCGTGGAAACCGTTGACTACTGCCTGGGCGAAATTTACAAGGCTGTCCGCGCGCGCGGCGGAGCAATGCTCATCACCGCCGACCATGGTAACGCCGAGCAGATGATCGATCCGGCGACTGGCGGCCCGCACACTGCCCACACCACCAATCCAGTGCCATTCATCGTGGTTAGTGAAGACGCAAAAAGGCTGACGCTGCGATCAGAAGGCTCATTGCAGGATATTTCTCCCACAGTGTTGGGGATGTTAGGCTTCGATCAACCGAAAGAAATGACCGGAAAAGATCTGAGAAAATCAGTAATTGGTCCTTAGTATTTGGTATTTAGCTTTGCCTGAACGCTCCAGGCTGCTTCCGTTGCACCCAAACAGTCGCGGGCTTGCGGCTAAATACCAAATACTAACTACTGACATTGCATGAAAACTCTCATCGTCCACTATCACAGCTTTGAACTCTGGCACGCACCCTCATGGATACGCGAACGCCTGCAACAGGACTTTCCCGGCCACACATTTATACAACTCCAGAACTATGACCGTGTGCCGGAAGAAATTGCCGACACGGATGTATTCATCGGCTGGTCATTGCGACCGGAGCAATTCGCTGAGGCCAGGAAGCTTCGCTGGATCCATTCTCCCGCCGCGGCCGTTCACCAGCTCATGTATCCTGCGCTGATCCAGAGCAACGTTATTGTCACCAACTCAACAGGAATTCACGGCGCGGTGGTCGCCGAGCACGCAATCGCTATTTTGCTGGCCCTGGCCAAGCGCCTGCCTCAGGCGATGCGATATCAGGCGAAGCATGAATGGTCGCAGGACGAGCTGTGGCATGGGTCGCCTCCGCCTCGTGAAGTAGCCGACTCAACGGTGCTCATCGTCGGCATGGGCAGCATTGGGCGCGAGTTTGCGGCCCGCGCAAAGGCATTGGGGATGAGGATCCTGGCGATTCGGGAAAATCCCACCAAAGGACTGGACGGCGCCCATGCCGTTTATAGCTCCGCGCAGATCGACGAGGTTTTACCGCAGGCCGACTACGTTCTTCTCTGTACGCCGGTAACTCCGGCCACTACGGGAATCATGAATGCCGCTCGGCTGGGCAAAATGAAGGCTGATGCCTATTTGATCAATGTTGCCCGAGGCCCGCTGATAGATGAAGCCGCATTGCTCGATGCCTTGCAGAAGAGGTGTATCGCCGGCGCAGCCCTGGATGTCTTTAACGAAGAGCCGTTGGCGGTGGGCTCGCCGTTCTGGTCCCTAGACAACATTTTGATCACACCCCATACTGCCGCTGTGACCGAACGCCTGTGGGAGCGCCATTATAGGCTCATCGTGGACAATATGAAACGCTTCCTGTCGGGAGATCCGCTCGTGAACCAAGTGGACAAGAGAAGAGGATATTGACAAAGCAATTAGCCATTGGCAAATAGCAGTTAGCCACGAACTCAGCTATTCTCAGTCAACGCTCAGCCCAAAGAATGAATCGTACAGGTACCAAGACGTGGTGGTTAGGATTCGGAATTTTCTTGTCGTTGCGTCCTTTGCACCCTCTGCGGTAAAAAGGTTTGGCTAATTGCCAATGGCTTTCATGCTCCTTTACATCAATGGCGAACAACGCGAATTTCCTGACGGCCTGACCGTGGCTGCGCTCGTCGCACAGCTGGGCATGAAGCCGGACCGCGTTGCGGTGGAGTTGAACCTGGACATCGTTCTTCGCACGCAGTGGGAGACGATCACGCTCAAGAATGGCGATAGGCTAGAGGTCGTCCACTTTGTGGGCGGCGGCAGCCCAGACTTGTCACATCCCTGACCCGTATTATCCGTGTTCATCCGTCTTCAGCCTTTGGTGCTGATTTCCCGCTTCCTCCATTCTTCTACGTTTCCAAGCTTCGTCTCTGCGCATTTCTCTATTGACTTTCTCGATACCGCCCTTAAAATCATCCAAACATTTAGGTGAGGAAATGTTTTAAACATCTTCTATACAAGATGGACCAATGTTTTACATCGGCGCAAGTAGTAAAGCTTACGGGCATTACGCCGCGCCAGCTCCAATGGTGGGACGAGCGCGGCATTGTGCAGCCACAGCGTAAAGGCCGCAATCGGCTGTATTCGTTTGACGATGTCACGGAGATTGCCGTGATTTGCGCTCTCCGCCGTAAGGGCTTTCCGCTGCAGCGCGTCCGCCGCATCATGAAATTTCTGCAAAAAGAATTCGGCAGGCGCCTGGCGGAAGCGGTGAGCAACGGCTCGGAATACCACCTGCTGACCGATGGCAAACGCATTTACCTGGAAAACTCAGAGCGCCATGTGATCGACATTCTCAAGAACTCGCGTCAGCCTCTGCTGGCAGTGTGCTTGAGTGACGCTGTGAAGGAAGTCCGGGCTGAGATATTCAACCGCCGTCCGGCACAGAAGCAGGCGGCGCGAAACGCGGGCAGAAGGCGAAGTTCGTAAAAGCCGGCTGCTCGCTTGAATGCAGGTCCAAAGGAGAAACGAAGTGGCGGAGGTGACCATGGTGGCAGAACTGAACATTGTGACGGAATGGCTTCCGGAACAAATGGAGCCGGGAACTATTTTTGTGCTGGAAAACGCTGGCCAGGTCGGCGATCAGGAAGATCCTTACTGGGCCGTGCTTTCCTGTCCGGAATGCGGCACGCTGGGCTTGATCACCCGCAGACAGATGCGCGGCGTGGTGCCGGTGATTTGCGGTTCAAACACCTGCCCGGCGCAGTTTGTGATTATTGATGAACAAGTAGTGCCACGGCGGCCAAACTAACACGTTCTTCAGCTGCTGGTTGCCAATCCCGCTGCAACTGCGGGTGGGCTCAGCTTGCGCTTTTAAAACGACTCCGGCTGCGCTATCGCGGAAGATGCGCGCCTTTCTCCTCACCAATTACAATCTAGGTAGATGATTCGCACACTTGAATGGACCACCCAGGGAGTCCGCTTTATTGACCAGACGCGGTTGCCCATGGAAGAAGTCTTTGTCACCTGCGGCACCTACCAGGAAGTTGCAACCGCCATTCGTGACATGATTGTTCGCGGCGCGCCGGCCATCGGCGTGGCTGCTGCCATGGGGATAGCGCTCGGCGTCAAACATTCCCATGCGCCGGACATTGCGACCCTGCGTACTGAATTCGGGCAGATCTGCCGGACGATGGGCGAAACTCGTCCTACCGCCGTCAACCTTTTCTGGGCCATTCGCCGGATGCAGCAGATCTTTGAAGCTGCGGCCCCGCAGGGTGTCCACCAAGTGAAGATCAATCTGGCTGAAGAAGCGCAAAAAATGCTGGTTGAAGATATTGCTGCTAATCAGGCAATGGGCCGCCACGGGGCCACGCTCATGCCGTCCTCCGGTGGAGTCCTTACGCACTGCAATGCCGGCGCGCTGGCGACGTGCGGATACGGCACTGCTCTTGGCGTGGTAAGGGCAGCCATTGATTCAGGCAAGAAGCTTCATGTCTTTGCGGACGAAACGCGACCGTTTCTCCAAGGCTCAAGGCTTACCGCCTGGGAGTTGATGAAAGATGGCATTCAGACCACTGTCATCGCGGACAACATGGCTGGAGCGATGATGCGCCAGGGCAAGATCAAAGCAGTGATCGTGGGTGCTGATCGCATTGCGGCCAACGGCGACGTGGCCAACAAGATTGGCACTTACAGCGTAGCTGTTCTGGCCAAAGAGCATGAAATTCCGTTTTACGTGGCTGCACCCTGGTCCACAGTGGACATGAATATGCCAAACGGCGAAGGAATTCCCATTGAGCAGCGCTCAGCGCGGGAAGTCACACATCACGCCGGGAAACAGGTTGCTCCTGAAGGAGTGCTGGTAGAGAATCCGGCGTTCGACGTAACCCCCAGCAAGTACATTGCGGCGATTATTACCGAACGCGGGGTTGCGAGAGCGCCTTACGAAGATTCTTTAAAGGAACTTGCACAGACTATATCAGTGCTGGCGGGGGTCAGATCCTGACGCCATCACTGATGAAGAAGCGTTCTGATCAATAAACTTGGACAAGATCATCGTTCAGAGTTTAAACGCGTTAAGCGGCCTTGGATTGCTGAATTGTGATGGCCTCGCCCTCAAGCTCATAGCCTTCATCTCTGAGCGTTGATTGCGCGGCCGCCCGAAGCTCCGTTTCATTTGCAGTTTGAGGAAGACTGCAATAGCGGCGAATCACTTCTTCACCCACAGAAATTCTAATCACCCACTTTGACTTCTCGGAATCCCATGAAACTTCAGCACGATCTGCACGCATTTGCTTTCCTCCGTCACAACCTACTCTCTTTCCGATTGCCCGAAAGGGATTTTGGTTGTTCAGAACTCCATTGTTTTCAAATTCGGGCTGACGATCAATTTGGCCCCGGTGGCCTTTTGCACGTCTTCCGCCGTCAAGCCGGGCGCAACTTCTTCCAATACCAGGCCTTTGGGCGTGACATTGATGTAAGCCATCTCCGTAACAATTGTGTCCACCACTTTCATGCCTGTGAGCGGCAGCGTGCATTTTTTCAGGATCTTTGGAGCGCCGTCCTTGGTTGTATGCTCCATGGCGATGATCACGCGTCGAGCGCCCGCCACCAGATCCATGGCGCCACCCATGCCCTTCACCATTTTTCCCGGGATCATCCAGTTGGCCAGATTGCCTTCTTCATCCACTTCCATTGCGCCCAGCACGCTCAGGTCAATGTGGCCGCCGCGGATCATGGCAAATGAATCCGCGCTGGAAAAGTATGCAGTGCCAGGAACTTCTGTCACGGTTTCTTTACTGGCATTAATCAGGTCAGGATTCTCTTCGCCTTCAAAAGGGAAGGGCCCCACGCCGAGCATGCCATTCTCGCTTTGCAGAATCACTTCAACGCCCGGAGCAATGTAGTTGGCCACCAGCGTTGGCATGCCAATGCCCAGGTTTACATAGAAACCATCCTGCATCTCGCGTGCAATGCGTTTCACGATCCGCTCTCGTTTCTCTATGTCTTTTTGCTTGCCGGGTTTGACTGGTATTGTCGCCATGAATGATTACGCTCGTTTTCTTACCGTATGCTTTTCAATCCGTTTAGGCTGTCCGCTGCTCAGCACAATTCTTTTGATATAAACGCTGGCGAGGTGAACGCTATCGGGATCGAGCTGTCCTGGTTCTACGATTTCTTCCACTTCCACAATCGTGACCCGCGCTGCTGTGGCCATTACGGGATTAAAATTTCTCGCGGTCTTGCGGAAGACCAGATTGCCCCAGCGATCCGCTTTCCAAGCTTTGATCAAAGCAAAGTCGGCCTTCAGTCCGCGTTCCATTACATAAGGACGCCCATCGAACTCGCGTATTTCTTTGCCTTCAGAAATCACTGTGCCCGCGCCTGTGGGAGTAAAAAATGCTGGAATCCCCGCGCCCCCAGCGCGTATGCGCTCAGCCAGAGTGCCCTGTGGATTCAACTCCAGCACCAGCTTGCCGGTAAGCACAAGTTTTTCAAATAATTTGTTCTCGCCGACGTAGGAACCGATATGCTTTTTGATCTGGCCGGTCTGCAAAAGCTTGCCCAAGCCAAAATCGTCCACGCCTGCATTGTTGGAAACCGTGGTTAGGTCCTTCACTCCCTTGCGGACAAGGGCATCGATCAGGTCGGCGGGAATTCCGCACAGTCCGAAACCACCCACCATAATCATTGAGCCGTCTTTTACATCGCGGACGGCCTCATCAGCGCTGGAAACGACTTTATTCATAAACAGATGATTTTAAATAGCCTTGAGATGGGCTGCAAATCAACGGATAAAGTACGGGAGCAAAAATTTTTCAACCAAAGCCATTAAACACATAGCGCATCCCGCCGCTATCAGCATGATGCTCAGATATTTATACCGTCTTCTTTTTATATCCTTGACAATAAGCGGGTGGGTTCCCGCCAGAGCCCCTAGACTGCATGTTACAAATCCCACACTGATCAATACCAGCCACTGGTCCACCCAGATCGTGGCTAGCATGATCAACATTACACCGACGGAGAAGTAGATTCTTAGCGCCATCGTGGGCTCGATCACTCTCCTTCAACCAGATGCCTTAGTAGTCTTTTCCCTTCCGGCCAGTCCCCCAGACCAGACTCTCCATTGATGTGCCCGGCAGCGCCTATATCGACAAACCGGCTTCCCCATGAGCGCGCAAACTCACGGGCACGCGCGATTGTCAGATACGGGTCTGTGCTGCTGGCGACGACAATCGATGGAAACGGAAGCAGGTCACGCGGGACGGGTGAAAAATCCTTGAGCTGATTGGGAGTGTCTTTGCTATCCACATCAGCAGGCGCAACCAGCAACGCGCCTTTAATTTTGTGGACCTCGGAGGGCGACGCTTTGCACCAGTGCGCCAGCGCAATACAACCGAGGCTGTGAGCGGCAAAAACTATCGGCGGCGGTGATTGCTTCACCTCTGCCGTAATGCGTTCCAGCCACCATTCCCGATGGGGAAACTCCCAGTCGCGCTGCTGCACCCGGAGAAAAATAGGGTTTTGCTGTTCCCACAGCGTCTGCCAGTGTCGAGGACCGGAATTCTGCCATCCGGGCAGCACCAGCACCGTAGCGGCAACGTCTCTTGTGCTCAATTCAAAGTGGTTGGCGTGATCAAATTCCTCACGCAAAGCCGGCGTGCGGAGATTTTCTCGAATGTGCACCAGCCGCTGCTCCAGCTTGCTCAGCACTTTTTCTATGTTGGCAGTATTAGTATGCGCGATGTCGCGCCACATGGAATAAGGGCTGGAAGCGATTCGGGTCATCTCCCGCAAAGCGCGTCCACCAATGGCATGCACATCAGGATTGTCGCCAAGTTCTTCTACCAGGGTGGCCGCCAGGGCAGTGGAAATCATCTGCGGAAGGTGGCTGGTCCAGGCGCAAATCTGGTCATGGCGTTCGGCGTCCATCCTCAAGATGCGAACGCCAATTTTCTCCAGCAGTTCGCAATAATCCTTGATTTTGCCGCGGTCAGTGGGTTGACCTGCTTGGGGCACCAGCAGCCATACGGCATTTAAAAATAATCTTGACTCAGCATTTTCCAGCCCGCTGTGTTCCTTGCCGGCCATGGGATGGCCGCCGATAAAACGCTGCGCTGCTTGATCGCCAAACACGGAGCGAGCGCGATCAAGAATTTCTTTCTTGGTGCTTCCAACATCGGTGATTAGCGCATCCGGCGGCGCGACTGGTCCAATGCGTTCAATCAGGTCAATGATTCCGCCTACCGGCGTAGCAAGGATAATGAGATCGCTTCCGGCCACGGCTTCAACGGGATCCTCGGTACCGGCATCAATGGCGCGCATGCTGCGAGCACGGTCCACAACGGCCCGACGATCACAACCAACAATCTTGCCTCCAAAGCCTGCGGCCTTTAAGGCCAGGGCGAAAGAACCGCCGATTAATCCAGTGCCGATGATGGTGATCTGCTTGAACACTTTGCTCCCAGAGACAGGAATTCGCTACTAAGGCCGAAAGCTTGATTCCACAGGAGCTTCGTCCGTTTGGCTTATGGTCGATTCAGTTGATTTTAAACAAGCCTTCGCCCAACGGCGGGAGCAATGACTCGGAGTTCGCCCACCAGTTTGGCAAACTGCTCAGGATACAGGGACTGAGCGCCATCGGAAAGGGCTTTGTCGGGACAGTTGTGGACTTCAATGAGCAGGCCGTCTGCACCAGCGGCGATGGCGGCGCGGCCCATGGGTGAAACTTTTTCGCGACGGCCCGTACCGTGCGATGGGTCGGCAAGGATCGGGAGATGGGAAAGTTTTTTGACGATCGGTATGGCGGAAATATCCATCGTGTTGCGGGTATAGGTTTCAAAGGTGCGGATGCCGCGCTCACATACGATGACGTCATAGTTGCCACCGGCCATCAGGTACTCAGCAGAGAGCAGAAGTTCTTCAATGGTCGCGGCAATGCCGCGCTTCAGCAGCACCGGTTTGCGGACCTTGCCCAGCTCGCGCAACAAATTGAAATTCTGCATATTGCGCGCGCCCACCTGGAGCAGGTCAACATAGGGCAGCATCAGCGGGATCTGCGATATTTCCATGACCTCGCTCACCACAAGCATGCCAAACTGGTCAGCCGCTTCGCGCATCAACTTCAGCCCCTCTTCACCCATGCCTTGAAAACTATAGGGCGAACTGCGAGGTTTGAACGCGCCACCGCGCAGGAACTTGGCTCCAGAGCGCGCAACCGATTCGGCCACGGCAAAAATCTGGTCACGCGATTCCACGGAGCATGGGCCGGCCATCAGGACAACTTCATCGCCGCCAATGCTCACGCCGAGCTTGAATTTGACAACCGTTCCTTCGGGACGAAAACTGCGGGCCACAAGCTTGTATGGCGAACTGATGCGGTGCGCTTCGCCCACGCCGGGCAGCACCTCGATATCGCGAATATCGAATTCATGGCGAGCGCCTACCGCGCCCAGCACGGTCTGCCTTGCACCCGTCGAGCGATGGACTTCAAATCCCATGCCGATCAGGCGCTCAATTACCTGCTGGATCTGTTCCTCGCTGGCTGTTTCCTGCATTGCTACGATCATTGATTTCTGCCGCTCCGCTCCAAACCGCTCAACATTTCAACGTATGCAATCATTTTTTGGCGCCTGCTGCAGGCAGCTCGCCGCGCAAGCCGAACTCGCTGCGCTTTTTTGGGAAGTCCCGAACCCGCGTTTTTCGCGGGTGAGGGATCCCTACCGTTCTTCCTAAACGTTAAATTTATTCAGCCTTACTGTTTGTCGCCCAAAGTTTCTTGTCACAATAGGGCTCCCTCCCATTCGCAAAGAACGCTCAGGTCGGGATTTCAGAAAGAAAAGCTAGTCGTTCACTTCCACATCGAACTCCGTGTGCTTGTCGCCGATCTCTATTTTTGGTGCGATTTCGTTCTTCTGGATGTTCCGCATCACGTCGATGATTCTTTCGTACACCTGCCGCAATTCGCTTTCCGGCAGCGGCCCGTGGTTCGCCTTTTGAACGTTTTCGAAAATCTTTTTCTCGCGCTCAGGCTCGTAGATGGGCATGCTGGTGTTTCGCTTCAGCTTGCCGATTTCATGCGCGGCCGTGGCCCGTTGGTTTAGTAATTCCACCACTCGGCGATCAAGCTCGTCAATTTTTATCCGCCACTCGGCGATGTCCATAGTCCCTGTCGTCCTGATATACAGATGTTAAACACTGTCTAGACCTTATTAAATTAACACCCATCTAGAATAACTTAATGATATTAACTTTGGGAAGAGGCAGCTCTCTTAGTCTCCGACCTCAATCCACGCACAAATTTCTCCACAGCCTGCGCTTCCTTCCCCGGATTCTGTTCAATCGTCTGCACAATCGCACTGCCGATAACAACGCCATCGGCAAATTGCCCAACTTCCGCAAACTGTTGAGCGTTGGAAATGCCAAAGCCAACCGCAACCGGCAGCTTGGTGAACTTGCGGATCCGCTTCACCAAGCCTTGCACATCCGCCGCCACCTGCTTCTGCGTTCCGGTGATCCCGGTGCGTGACACCGCATAAACAAAACCATTGCATGCCTCGGCGATCGCTTTAAGGCGTTGGTCAGGACTGGTAGGCGCAGCAAGAAAAACTGTATCCAGATTGTGCGCCGCCATCATGCGGCGATGGTCGTTCGCTTCTTCCACCGTGAGATCGGTAATCAGCGCACCGTCCACTCCGGCCTTTGCCGCTTCTGCACAAAAACGCTCCATACCCAAGCGCAGCATGGGATTGACGTAAGTGAACACGATCAACCCAGCATCGGTCTCCTTACGTACCTCGCTCGCCAGTTGCAGCACGTCTTTCAGCGATGTTCCGTTCTTCAGCGCACGCTCACTAGCGCGCTGAATCACTGGTCCATCCGCTACGGGATCACTAAACGGCACGCCTAGTTCGATAATGTTCGCGCCCCCGCGACAAGCTGCAAGAATGATCTCTCGAGTGGCGGAGATGTCGGGGTCGCCGCAAGTGACGTAGGCCACCAGAGCCGGCTTTGCCGCAAAGCTTATACGACTTGTCATTTTGGCTTTACCCATAATGCCTTTGCTTTCCTCCGTGTCTCCGCGCCTCCGTGGTGAGTTCTCGGTTTTCCTCATCCGATCTTTAGACTCTCGCGTAGAATCCCAATATCCTTGTCGCCGCGCCCCGAAATATTCACGATCACAATCTCAGACTTCTTCATCTTCGGAGCGCGCTTGATGCACTCTGCCACGGCATGAGACGACTCAAGTGCTGGGATGATTCCTTCAGTGCGCGCCAGCCGGGTACATGCTTTAAGCGCTTCAGCGTCGGAAGCTGCAACGTATTCGGCACGCTTTGAATCCGCCAGCGCAGCGTGCTCCGGTCCGATGGAGGGATAATCCAGTCCAGCGGAAATAGAGTGCGTGAGTCCTATCTGTCCGTGTACATCCTGCAACACATAAGAGAAAGTTCCCTGAAGCACGCCGGGCAGCCCGCCGCGAAAGCGTGCAGCATGTTCACCGAGTTCATTGCCGCGTCCGCCGGCCTCAACGCCGATGAGCTTCACGCGCTTGTCTTTGATGAATTCGTGGAAGATTCCAATAGCATTCGATCCGCCGCCCACGCACGCGATGATCGCCGCAGGCAGCTTGCCTTCAGCCTTCAGGATTTGTGCGCGGGCTTCGCGGCCAATCACTGAATGAAAATCGCGCACCATAGTGGGATAGGGATGCGCGCCCAGCACGCTGCCCAACAGATAATGCGTGTCACGGACGTTTGTTACCCAGTCACGCATCGCTTCGTTGATCGCGTCTTTCAGCGTCCGCGAACCTGATTCCACGCCGCGCACTTCCGCTCCCAGCAACCTCATGCGGAAGACGTTCAACTCCTGCCGTCGCATGTCTTCCGTGCCCATATAGACGACGCATTGCAAGCCGAACAGAGCGCAGACAGTAGCTGTGGCCACGCCATGCTGGCCCGCGCCGGTTTCTGCGATGATGCGTTTCTTGCCCATGCGCACTGCCAGCAAAGCCTGTCCCAGGCAGTTATTGATTTTGTGCGCGCCGGTGTGCAGCAAGTCTTCCCGTTTAAGATAAATTTTCGCGCCGCCCATCTCTTTCGTCAGTCGGGCCGCATGAAACAGCGCTGTTGGACGGCCTGCATATTCTTTTAAGAGGCGCTCAAATTCAGCGCGGAACTTCTTGTCTCGCTTCGCCGTTTCATACTCGCGCTCCAATTCCTCCAGGGCAGCCATCAGCGTTTCAGGCACATAGCGCCCGCCGTAAGGACCAAATCGTCCAGGTACTTCTTTCTCTTTTCTCAATGCGCTCGATCTCATATCTGTTCCGCCTTCCGCACCGCCGCAACAAATGCCTTCAATTTTTTCGGGTCCTTCCGGCCGGGCTCGCGCTCCACACCGCTCACAACGTCGACGCCCCAGGGACTGAAAGTTCGAATCGCGTCCCCGACATTCTCCGGGTTCAGTCCACCCGCAATCACAAATCGACCCTGCCGGTTGCCTAATGTCTTTCGTGCCGATTGCCAGTCAAAGGTTTGACCGCTGCCTGCACCCGAATCCAACAGCCACGTGTCCACCGCGCCTGCCACCGCTGCATAGCTGTCAAATCTAAGCTCAAAATCTTCCGAGACGATTACGGTTTTAATTTTTCGCAACCTGTCCCGCCGATCTTCCGGCAAATAGCTATAAACTTCAGGGGGAAATTCTCCTTCCCCGTGCATCTGTATTCCAGTGAGCTCAACCTCACGAAGGACCTGGCGAATGCCCATTGCACCAGCATCCAGAAATACGCCAATCTTTTCAATATCTGGCGGCAACTCTCTGATAATTTTTTGCGCGTTTTCCGGCAGGATTCTCCGCTTGCTGGCCGCAAAGATAAAGCCCAGAGCGTCCGCTCCGGCTTCAATCGAGCTGAGCGCGTCTTCAAGAGAGGTAGTCCCGCAGATTTTGATCCAGGTACGCATGCAATTTATTTTTGAGGAAAGCTGTTTCGGCTTCTTACTGGACTGTGCCACGCCAATGTGGAGAAGTCGATGCGGATGGCGAGTACCATCCTGCATCCTGTAAGAGCTGCTGCAATTTCTGCCCGGGATCTTCAGCGCGCATCAGAGCTTCACCGATCAGGAAGGCCTGATAGCCGGCGGCATGCAGTTCACGGATTTCCGCGCCGCTTTCGATACCACTTTCCGCCACGCGAAGTACGTGGTTGGGAATGATCTCTGCCAGATCGATCAACGTATCCAGGCTTACCTGAAAGGTTTTGAGATTGCGGCTATTCACACCGATGATATCCGCGCCGCCCTCAAGCGCGCGCTTCAACTCTTCTTCATCATGCACTTCACAGAACGCATCAAGTTCAAGAACTCGCGAGTAATCCAGCAAACGACGAAACATAGCATCGTCCAGCGCGGCCAAAATTAAAAGGATGGCGTCGGCATGATGAGCGCGGGCCTCAGTGATCTGAAATTCATCAATGATGAAATCTTTACGCAGGCACGGCAGATCGGTAGCCGCAGAAGCCTCCATGAGGTTAGCCAACGACCCGTGAAAAAATTCTTCGTCGGTAAGCACGGATAATGCGGATGCTCCGCCACGGGCAAGCTGGTTGGCCAGCGTTCCCACGGGAAACGTGCCGCGAATGGTGCCCTTGGAAGGAGAAGCTTTCTTTAGCTCGCCGATCACGGCTGGTCCTAGCTGTGACATAGCAAACAGCCGTTTGCGGAAACCACGCGGCGTATGCGCCGCAGCCGCTTTTTCCAGCGGACGCACCTGTGCCAAGGTTTTAGAGCGTTCAACCCGTTCACGGGTAGCGGCAAGAATCTGATCCAGCGTAGTCATGGCAAGCAGCAGATTCAAGTATATGGGTTTGTAGGAAGAAACCGAAGAGGAAAAAGCCGTGGCAGAGCGCGAAAATCCTGAATCTAACTTACGCCCGAGCCCAGCTACGCGCCCACCATCCAGCGGCGCTGGCAATACGAAAGTCTTTGAGCAATTGACAATCTATCTTATCCCGCAGGTTCCACAATCGGATGCCTGTTGCCCCCAAATGAGGGATAGAGAAAGACGACCGCTTCCTTGTCCCGACGCTCAAGGCCAGTAACGCGTAAGCACGCTGCCGAGGCCGAAGCCAAAGAGCGCCGCGATGCCTTTGATCGCGGCAATAAAAGCAGAGCATTGCTCATTTTGCGGGCGGGAGTGACGGCGTGAACTGGGCAATATCGTAAATGCCGAATTGCTTCTCCAGTTCGGTTACCTTGTCCACAGCCATGTCAAATCCATCGCCGCCAAAGGTCTTGCGTTCAATGCCTTCAAACTGCTCACCCATGGCGTCATACTCATGCTTGCTGACGATCTTGTGTAGTGCAGGGAACAGCACCGTATCTTCTCGCGCTTCATGCGGCCGATACATGCGGTTGAACGCCGCCATCAACGTGCGTAGCGTCTCATTGTCTCCGCTCTTGGCTGCGGCCGTGATTCGTTCCGTCACGCGTCGTCCCATTGCATGCTGCGCCCGCAGGTTGGTGGTCAGCTCAACCAGCTTACCCGCCTGTTCAAAGCGCGGGAAGATGTGGTCTTCTTCCAGCTTCTCGTGGTAGTCCTCAATAAAGTTCTTGATGATGCCTGCTGCGTTGGTCACAACAGCCGGGTCGAACTTTTCATTGGCCTTGATGCGCCGGAGGGTTTCGTCATAGATCAGCAGAACGCGATTGAGCACACCATGCTCGCGCATCAGGTCTTCATTGGTGGAAACGTCTTCTTCCGCTTCTTCGTTTTTCTTGGGAGTCTTTTTAGGAGTTTTTTGTTGAGCCAGCACTGAAAGAGGCACTATAAGGGAAGATCCGGCCAATGCGGAAGTTCCAATCAGAAAATCACGGCGTGATGATTTCATTTATTCGGTCCTTAATGGGAGTGCGCGCTACCTATCGGTCGCACCCGCATAAACAATATAACTCCCACCGGATGTTGCCCGTAAATAGGGGTAATGAAATCAGGTTTGCCATAGAACGTAACCTGAGCGCCCAGAGCGGTTGAGAGACCAGGGATCAGGGGGAAATCGTGGTCGTATCCGGCGGTGTACGCTTGGATTCGAGCAAGAAAATGTTCGTCGAATCCAGGCGGCTCGGCCTGCTTGCCCAGCAGCAGTTCGCTGGTGCGATCGACATTTTCGATTCGTGCCCATACGTGGTTATGCTCAGCAAACTGCAATGTGGATTCGGCCAGGTAGCCGTTAGCGATCTGCCCGCTCTGCAATGTGCGATTGCGGCCCCACAACAGCGTGGAAGCCCAACTTCCTTTCGCGAATGGCCGGTTGTAGCTAACGGATGCGGTCATGCGCTGAACGTCGTCGCCCGGGTGCAATTGCTCCGGGCTGGCGAGATGAGCAAAAGAATATTGCGCGCTCCAGTTCTGGCCCGGCTGCACCGTGAGGCGCGTTGACCATGAATCGACCGCGCCTGAATCGATGTCCCAGCGAAACTCGTCCGGCTCACGACCATGAAAGCCGGAGACCTCAATGCGCGCATTTTTATAAGCAAGGCCGCCGGTTACCACGTCGTCGGCGATGTGCGTGGAATCTTGCAGGTGATGTCCCAGCGTCGCCACAGGATTTTCAGAAGCCGAAGCGCGATGCGCGTACGCGCTCGGTCCCATCGCGGGATCTCCGACCGGTGCAGCGTAAAAAGATAGCAGCGCGTTGTGCCCCAGCGGCAAGTCGTACAGCGCGGCCAGTTCCATAAAGAAGTCGTGCGGATGCTGGCCGTCATTGATCGGCTTGCCGAAGGCCGTCTCTCCCTGCTGAAAAAGGAGTGGATAAAAGCGCTCCGTGACCGTTGCAGACTCCAGGCTGAACATGGTGCGGAGCGTAAGCTGGCTGCGCCCAATCTGGCGCTGCGCCATCGGCATGAACCAGTTGGTAGAAAAAGCTTTGTCGTAACCGCGTGGGCCGCTTTGCTGTAACGCGTTGAGGAATGCTGTGCCGTGGAACATCAACATCCATTTACCCCAGACACGCATGATCATGGGTTCATTTATCGAGTTTGGCTGTGCCGATGTGCCTGCCGTGTCGTGATGCAGAATCTTGTCAATAAATTTTCCCGATTTTTTGTCGACCGAGTCATGTTGCATGCCCTGCATGTCTTGCATAGAGTCATCCAACTTGAGAGAAGTGGTTGAACGCGCGCCGTGCTGATCCTGCGCCGCCTCTGTTTGCTGCGTAAAAGCTGCGGCCGAAAAAACAATGAAAGAAATAGCTAAGACAGATAAAACCAAACGCCTCATTTGACGATCCTTACCGTTCTGCTTGGAACTTCGTTATGAATTGGAGAGAAATGCTCCGCGATGGGGATGAGAGGCCTAAAACTCAGATACGAAGGGCCAGCAATTTGTAGGGCGGCGAAAAAGCAGGAAAGTCAGTAGAGGTCGAGGAAGCCGTGAAAGAGCGCGAAGCTAGTATCAGGTCTGGCGCAGCCACATCGGAAATCGGCGGCGCAGGCTTAATCAATGTGCTCAAAAGGGCGTCAGGAGAATGAGCTCCACTGCAACAGATGTGGCTCGAATGAGGATCCTTTGGAGTGGACGGAGCGTGCTCATGGCATCTGGAGTCGCTGTGCGTCTCAATGTGCGCGGTTGTTGTCGCCGCGGGCAGGTCGGACATGCATGAAATCTGCGATAACAGCGCTGCCACTGCTGCGAATGCGGCAACTCTCACGCTAAATTGGACCATCGAACGAATGCACATGCGCAGCTCTCAAAATCAGGGTAACAACGCAATTCTATCGTATCGCTGCGGCTTCTCGCGCTGCACAAGAGTTCTGTCCTGAGTTCGTAAAACGTATACTGTTGGCCCTAGCAGGAGGCCACCTTTGCCCGCCAGACCATTCATCACGCATATTGCGCTCTTCGTTGTAATCCTCTTTTCTGTGCTCCAAGTTTCCGCTCAAGAGACGCAGCCCGCCGGTTCCAGCCAGGCTCCGCTCACGCTCACGTTGCAGGATGCATTGAACCGCGCACGGGCCAACAGCGTCCAGTTCCAGGCGGCGCTCACTGACCAGGGAATTGCACATGAGGACAAAGTGCAGGCACGTGCCGCATTGCTGCCCAGCGTCAATTACAACAACCAGGTTATCTATACGGAGCCTAACGGCACACCTGCCGGCGTCTTTGTGGCTGCTAATTCAGTGCATGAGTATATAAGCGAAGGCAATGTCCATCAGGCGATTGGCTTGACCAACTACGCCGACTATCGCAAGGCGCGGGCGCTTGAAGCGGTAGCGCGAGCCAAGGCGGAAGTCGCCAAACGCGGCCTCGTGGTGGCCGTCGTCCAGGGCTACTATGGCCTGATCGCCGCGCAGCGCAAGTACGCCAACGTGCAGCAGGCCGCGTCTGAAGCGCAGCAATTTCTTTCCTTAAGCCAGAAGTTGGAAAATGGCGGTGAAGTGGCCCACGCTGACGTGATCAAAGCCCAGATCCAATACAACGATCGCCAGCGCGATCTGCGCGAAGCCCAGCTTGCCATGGATAAAAGCCGTCTCGATCTTGCCGTGTTGCTCTTTCCCGATTTCAACCTGAACTTCACAGTCGTCGATGATGCGCAGCTTGCTCCGCCGCTGGTAAGCTTTGATGAATTTGTGAAGACTGCGCAGGCCCGGAACCCGGATGTCCGCGCTTCCACGGCAAGTTTCCAGGCGGCGAGATTCGAGGTAGCGTCCGCTCAGAGTGCATACCTTCCCACGCTCACGCTGGATTATTTTTACGGCATTGATGCGCCACATTTTGCCGTGCACGAGCCCGAGCCCCCTGGAACACGCAATCTCGGCTATTCCGTGGCCGCCACGTTGAACATTCCGATATGGAATTGGGGCGCGACGCGCAGCAAGGTTGTGCAGGCCAACCTGAGGCGCAAGCAAGCCCAGCGTGAACTCACCATGGCCCAGCGCAAGCTTCAGGCAGATATGCGAGAGCTGTATGCGGAAGCCGAAGCTGCCCACGCGGAACTCGATTTGCTGAAAAGCTCCGCCGACCTGGCGGCAGAGAGCCTGCGGCTGACCGTTCTGCGTTATCAGGGTGGGGAATCGACGGTGCTGGAAGTGGTGGACGCGCAGAATACTCTTACCCAGGCCCGCAACGCTTTCAGTGATGGTGAAGTCCGGGCGCGCACCGCTGTCGCGAACCTGCAAACACTAACAGGTACAATGTGAATCTCAGCTCTATGGACAAAGACAAGCGCAACGCTGGCCGTCTAGGGATACTCTTTACCCTTGCGATGGCTGTTTGCGTGGTCAATATTGGCTGCAGTAAAGGTGAGAAAGAAGAAGCGCCGGAAGTAAGTGTTCAAGCCGCGCCTGCAGCCACTGCGGACATCTCTCGGGTAGTGAATACCGAGGGCATCATCTTCCCCATAGCTCAGTCGGCAATCACGCCCAAGATCAGCGCGCCGGTAAAAAAGTTTTATGTAGTCCGCGGCCAAAAGGTGAAGCAAGGACAATTGCTGGCAACGCTTGAAAATCGCGACCTTGCCGCTGCAGCGCTCGATAACAAGGGCGCATACGAGCAGGCTGAGGCCACCTACAGCACTAGTCTGGGCGCAACACTGCCTGAAGAAAACGCAAAAGCCGAACTTGACGTGCAAACAGCGCAGCAGGAACTGGACGCCCAGCAAAAGCTTTACGACAGCCGCCAGGACCTCTTTAAGCAAGGCGCGCTGCCACGCAAAGATCTTGACGCTGCTGCCGTATCGCTGGCGCAGGCCAAAAGCGCTTACAACATTGCTAAAAAACATTTAGATGGATTGAACGCCGTGGGCAAGCAAGGCGCGATCAAAACGGCCAATGGGCAGCTTACGTCGGCGAAAGGGAAATTGCTGACTTCTGAAGCGCAGCTCAGCTATTCTGAGGTTCGTAGTCCGATTACCGGTTTCATCACTGATCGTCCACTTTATCCCGGTGAAATGGCCTCTACTGCTGCTCCGTTGCTCACGGTGATGGACATCTCGCAGGTCATTGCTAAAGCACACATTCCCCAGACTGACGCACTGCAACTGCGCAAAGGGGATACCGCCATCATTTCACTGGCAGGATTGGACAGGGCCATTAACGGAAAGGTTTCTCTTATCAGCCCCGCGCTTGATCCCAACAGCACCACGGTTGAAGTGTGGGTGCAGGCGCCAAATCCCGATCAGCAGTTGCGTCCCGGCACCACGGCGCAGATTGCCATTACCGCGCAGACGGTCAAGGATGCTTTAGTCGTACCTCCTGCCGCGCTGCTCAACGCCAAAGGCGACGCAGCACAGGTAATGATTGTTGATTCACAAAACCAGGCCATCAGCCGTGACGTGAAAACAGGAATTGCGACGGGCCAGCAGGTACAGATTGTCTCCGGTCTAAAACCAGGTGAGATGGTGGTGACAGAAGGAGCTTACGGCCTGCCTGACAAGACCAAAGTCAAAATCGAAAAGCCGGACACTGAATCGGCCGGCGAAGGCGCAAAAGATAACGGCGATGATCCGAAGTCCGGCAAGGCTGGCAACGATGCAGCCAAGCCTGATGCAGGAAGCAAGAAAGCCGCGCAATCGAAAGCCAACAGCAAGAACGGCGAACCGAAGGATTAGTCAGAGATGGCGGAAGAACCCAAGGTTACGCACCATACCGACGTTAAGGCCGCCTTGCCGCCGCGCCACTGGCTGGCACAGAACTCCACGACAGTAATTTTTCTGATCATTGTGATCGCGCTGGTGGGCGGATATCAGGCTTTTAATATTCCCATTGCGGTTTTCCCTTCCACGGATTTTCCCCGAATCGTGATTGGCATTGATAACGGCGTAATGCCAATCGATCAAATGATGGTCACCATAACGCGCCCTGTGGAGCAGGCCGTCAACAGCGTACAAGGCCTTGAAACCGTTCGTTCCATCACCAGCCGCGGTTCGGCAGAAATCGATTTGTTTTTCAACTGGCAAGTCGACATGTTTCAGACGCTCCAACTTGTTGATTCCGCGCTCTCCAAAGTTGCAACTGAATTGCCACCGACGGCCAAGGTTGAAAGCCATCGGCTCACGTTTGCTTCATTCCCGATTCTTGGCTACAGCGTCACGTCAGATTCAGTGCCGCAAAACCGCCTCTGGGAAATGGCGACTTACGATATTGCGCCACGGCTGAACCGCATGACCGGAGTCGCGACGGTAATCGTGCAAGGCGGCCAAGAGCCAGAATTCCAAATCACCCCCAGCCCAGCCAGACTGTTGGCGACAACCGTAACTGTAACGGATATTTTGAATGCAGTTAAAGCCACCAACCTGGTGGATTCTCCCGGACTGTTCGAACGCAACCACCAACTTGTTTTGGGTTTGGTAAGCGGACAGGCGCGTAACGCTGACGATCTTGCGAATACCGTTGTCAAGAACACGCCTGCGGGGATTCCGGTGCGCATTGGGGAC
The DNA here is from genome assembly GCA_963831465.1 of Terriglobia bacterium. Classification (GTDB taxonomy): domain Bacteria; phylum Acidobacteriota; class Terriglobia; order Terriglobales; family Acidobacteriaceae; genus Angelobacter. Next base: position 69,572 of record CAWHQH010000023.1, read on the forward strand.
GTTGCCTCGGTCCAGGAATCGGTTAAGCCGCTTTACACAATTGTCCGGGCTGACGGAAAGCCCGCTGTGCTGCTGAATATCAATCGCCAGCCAGACAGCAATACCGTCGCGGTAGCGAATGAAGTCCACGCTGAAGTGCAGCGCATTCGCAGCACGCTTCCGCCGGGAATCAAGATTAGGCCTTTTTATGATCAGTCGGGGCTTGTGCAGGATTCCATTAAGAGCGTGCGTGACGCCATTCTTCTGGGACTGATTCTTTCTGCGATTGTGCTGGTGGTTTTTCTGCACGATTGGGGCAGTTCGGTTGTGGCCGGGCTGGTGATTCCGGTCACGATTTTTATTACCTTCATCGTGCTCAAGCTTTTGGGGCAGAGCTTTAACCTGATGACGCTGGGTGGACTGGCTGCCGCGGTTGGACTGGTAATTGACGATGCAATCGTGGTGGTGGAAAACATTGTTCTGCATCGCGACGCCGGGGAAGGCAAGATTGACGCCATGCGGAGCGCGCTTTCTGAGATTACCGTTCCACTAATCGGATCCACGCTTACGCCTATTGTTGTGTTCCTGCCGCTGATCTCCATGACCGGCGTAAACGGAACGTTTTTCCGCGCCCTGGCCGTGACCATGTGCGCTGCGCTGCTGACGTCTTTAATTCTTGCGCTTACATGGACGCCAACGCTGAGCCTTTTCCTGCTTCGCCGCAAAAATGCCATCGAAACTCAGCCCACAGAAAACGGCGACGTGGACTCTGAGATCCGCAAGCTCATGGCTGCTGAAGAATCATCCATGAAGGGTTTCTTCGGGCGGATTGTCGAGTTTTATGAGCACTGGTTGCGGCGCGCGCTGGAGCATCCACGCTGGCTTCTGCTTGGGGCCGCAGTGCTGGTAGTAATCTCGGGCGCTTCCTTCTTTTTCCTGGGCTCTGACCTGCTTCCGGAAATGGATGAAGGCGGTTTCATCCTGGACTACCTGACTCCGCCCGGCAGTTCATTGCAGGAAACTGACCGCATTGTGGGCCATCTGGAAAAAATGTTGCAGGATACGCCGGAGGTGGAAAGCACTTCTCGGCGCACGGGTTTGCAGCTTGGTCTGGCGGCCGTCACAGAGGCTAACCGTGGGGATATCTCAGTAAAGTTGAAAGCGAACCGCAAGCGCGCCACTGATGACGTGATTGCGGACCTGCGCGCGCAGGTAAAGCAGCAGGAACCTGCTGTGGACGTGGATTTCCCCTTGATCTTGCAGGACATGATCGGCGATCTGACCGGCGCGCCGGAACCAGTGGTGATCAAATTGTTTTCTGAAGATCCTAAACTTCTGGAAGAACAGGCGCCGCGCGTGGCTGACGCCATCGGAAAAATCCAGGGGGTCGTCGATCTAAAGAATGGCATTGAGGACACCATGAGCGGCCCGGCTGCGGAGTTCAGGGTGAATTCCACGGTCGCGGCCAAGGCGGGATTTACGGCGGAAGAGGTTTCGACCGACGCCACTGCCGTATTGCAGGGCGCAACAGCTGCCAACCCTCTCATCGCCAACAACCGCGCCTACAGCATAAGAGTGCGTTTCCCTGACCAGAACCGTGCCTCTATGGACGCGATGAGCAATACTTTGCTGGTCAGTTCGTCCGGCAGGACAGCCACTCTGGGTTCTATGGCGCAGATCAATGAACTGCCCGGACAAACCGAAATCATACGGGAGAACCTGCAGCGGGTAGTGGAGGTAACGGCGCGACTGGAAGGCACCAGCCTGGGTACCGGCGTAGCCAAAGTACAGAAAGTTGTGGCTGGGATTGCATCTGCCGTCTTCTATCAGGGTCACGTATGGTGGTCTCTACGCGCAGCAGCAAAAAGATTTTCGTGACATGGCCATGGTGTTGGTGCTGGCTATCGTTCTAGTGTTTACCGTTCTGTTATTTGAGTTCCGCAACTTCTCCGCGCCGGTTGCAATTCTGAGTTCTGCTTTGCTTTCGATTTCTGGTGTTTTTCTGGCTCTTCTGATTACAGGGAAGACCGTGAATCTGGCGTCACTCATGGGGATGATTATGGTCATTGGCATTGTGGCCAAGAATGGCATTCTGCTGCTGGACGCGAACCAGAAATTCGCCCACGCAAACTTTGAACCAGAAGAAGCCATGGTGCAGGCAGGGCGTCGCCGCTTGCGTCCTATCTTTATGACTGCGCTGGCGACCATGGCGGGCATGTTGCCGCTGGCATTTGCGTTGGGCGCAGGCTCAGAAATGCTGCAACCGCTGGCCATTGCCGTAATCGGTGGAATCCTGGTCTCGATGGTGCTCTCTTTGATCGTTACGCCCACTGTCTATTTCTATCTGGGAAAGCGCTGAGCTTGAGCCTGACGTACGGCTGTTGTGTAACCAATCCACGCCAACAGGCTCAATATAGATGTATAGCGCGGTGACGCCAGGTTCCGGATGGCTCAATAAAAGAGCGTCGGAAGGCACTCGCGAATAGCCGATTTAAAAACTTGGTTTACTAGATCGCGCATCTGCGAGTAGCCAGAATCATTGGGATGTATGCCGTCAATCGTGTAGTCAGATTGGCCGTCGAACAGCGCGGAAAAATCCTAAAGTGACTCCATGCATCTGGCTGTGCTGTTATTCAAGGGAGTGCGCCACATGTCATAGAAAGTGACAGGCGCGGTGCTCGAAGATGAATTCACCAAAGAAAAATCACTGCCGGGTGAGGCGTTTGCTAATTGAGCCGCCGCATCCAACCAAATAGGAACAGCATGGCAAGTAGGGTGAGTTTCATTCCTGCACAGAGTAAACCAGAGTTGCTGGGAAGTGGAGATGAAAATAGCGGCGATTGTTCGCAGATAGATTAAAAAGTTAACGATCATGCTATTCAGCAACTCTGAATCCGCTTGCTTTCACTCGGACAATAAAGCTATAGTGCGTGTGTAACATGCGCCGGTCTTTATCCATAGCGGTCATTTTTGCTCTGTTTTTATCCATGCTTCAGCCGATAGCGGCGGCAGCATGTACTGGAACAGGGAAGGCCGTTTCATGCCATGCGGTGGCGGTGGATCATTGTGATCGCCCCATGCACCATCATCACCATGGTGCGGCTGCACCGGAGTCGAAGGCGGCTTTTTCAGTAGCGCCCGATGATGCCAAATGTCCCATGGATTGCTGCACTCCGGGACATCTCCGGAGCGGCGCAACAGTTTCCACGCATCCCACCCTTCCCCCACCCGCGGTGATCAACCAGAAGATCCAAGTTGCTTCAGTCGTCTTCACGGTTGCCGGTTTTTCTTCCCATACTGATCGCGGTCCTCCCCTGGTCTAAGGCACAGCCCAAAGCAGAGAAGTAACAGCTGAGTTTGTACTTAGCCTCTTTGTGCATTTTCTCTGCCTCAAGCTTGCTTTAAGAATGCCCATAGTTCCGGCTGTTTCCAAACTTCTTTGCAGATATTTCCGCTCAGGAGTTAAGCCGGTTTGCTGTCTGGCAAGGACAAACGGGAACCCTGATGGAGGTTCCTCTGGGGGAGAATCAAAATGTCAAAACGATGTATCGCGGTCATAATTTCGCTGGCGCTGTTTTCGTATTTGCCGGCTATGGCGTCAGTATTCGGAACAGTTAAGGCCATTGTGCATGACCCGCAGCACCGGCCAATCCAGGGGGCGCAGGTTGAAGTGCAGAGCCGCACTTCAGACTTCAAGACTTCCGGTACCACGAATGAAGATGGAATGGCGCTGCTTTCCAACGTTCCGGTGGGCGAATATGACGTCAAGATCGTCTCCCCTGGATTCAGTGCAGCACAGCAACCTGTGACAGTAACTTCCGGAAATGTGCAGGAACTGCATTTTGCATTGGCTATTCCGCAGCATCAAGAGACTGTAGAAGTCTCGGGAGCGCCGGAGACTGTGAACCCTTCTTCGCCGACACCGCAAACGCTGGTCAACCGAAGTGAGATTGCCCAGACGCCCGGAGCTGACCGCACGAATGCCATGTCCATGATCACGGATTATGTTCCCGGGGCGGCCATAGTGCACGATCAGCTCCATGTACGTGGCGGACACCAGGTTACCTGGGCGATTGACGGCGTTCCCGTTCCCAACACCAATATCGCCACGAACGTGGGGCCGCAGTTTGATCCCAAAGACATTGATTACATGGAGGTGCAGCGCGGCAGCTTTTCCGCCGATTCGGGTGACCGCACCTACGGTGTCTTCAATGTGATTACACGCTCAGGGTTTGAGCGCTCTCGCCAGGGCGAGCTGGTTACGAGCTTCGGCAACTTCAACACCACTGACAACCAAATTAGTTTCGGCGACCACAATGACCGTTCGGCGTACTACGTGAGCCTGAATGGCAACCGCAGCGATCATGGCCTGGAAACTCCAACCACCGCGAACCTGCACGACCAGTCGGCGGGAGGAGGGGCCTTCACCTCGCTGATCTTGAATGCTACGCCCAACGACCAGTTCCGTTTTGTGGGCTCGGCGCGTACTGACTATTTCCAGGTGCCGAATGATCCTGATTTACAAGCTGCGGGCGTGCGTGATCGCGACCGCGAGCAGGACATCTTCGGCAATTTTTCCTGGGTGCACACGATTGGCTCGGGCATTCTGGTCACTCTGTCGCCTTCATATCACTTCAATCGCGCCGCTTTTGAAGGGCTGGGTGCGCCGGACCAGCGCTTGGTTACAACTGACAACCGCGCTTCTTCCTATGTCGGTGGGCAAGCGGAAGTCAGCGTGGTGAAAGGACGCCACAACGCAAAGCTGGGGACCTACGGTTTTTATCAGCATGACAACACGCTGATCGGCCTCTTTGGCAATAACGTGGACGATAGCACAGATCCGCCGACGCTGACGCCCGTGAGTGTGCCGCCCACCCGGCGCAAGGCCGCAGCCCAGCTTGAAGCACTCTGGGTAGAAGACCAGTACAAGGCCACGTCGTGGCTGTCACTGAATGCCGGCGTTCGCCTCACGCATTTCTCCGGCCTGCTGACGGAAACGGTTGCCAGCCCACGCCTGGGAGCGGCCATTGAAATTCCGCGTTTGCACTGGGTGCTGCGTGGCGCTTACAGCCGGTACTACCAGGCGCCCCCGCTCGATACTATTTCCAATGAGATCCTCGCCGCGGTGGATCCGGCAACTGGTTTTTTGCCCCTGCGTGGAGAGCGCGACGAACAGCACGAGATTGGCTTGACCATTCCGGTCCGCGGTTGGACGTTTGACTTTGATCATTTTCGCACCGGCGCGCATAACTTTTTCGATCATGACGCCATCGGAAACTCCAATTTGTTTTTCCCGCTCACCATTCAAAGTGTGCGCATAGTGGGTTATGAGGCGACCGTGCGCTCGCCAAAGCTGTTCAAGAAAATCGACCTGCATATGGCATATTCACGTCAGTCAGTGGAAGGATCAGGGGCCATCACCGGTGGGCTGACCGATTTTGCCCCTCCTGCTGAAGGCTTCTTTTTTCTGGACCACGATCAGCGGCACACTTTGAGCACGGGATTCACCGCCGCTCTGCCGTACAAAAGCTGGTTCTCCGGCAATGTTAACGCGGGTTCCGGCTTTCTTGATGGCGATGGTCCCGGCCATCTACCCAGCTACGCCACAGTCGATCTCGCTGTGGGACGCTCTTTTGGTGAGAACTGGTCAGCCAAGGTTACTGCGACGAATCTTACGGACAAGCGTTACTTCATCGATCTCAGCAATACTTTCGGAGGCTCGCACGTGAGTGACCCAAGAATGGTGGCTGTGCAGGTGCGGTACAAGTTTCACTATTGATCGGCGCTATCGCGCGTTATCGCCGAGATCGGAAAAAGGAAAAGCTACCACTGATCACACGGATAAGCCGGATTTACACGGATCAGAAAAAGTCAATTTCAATCTGTGATTTGATTTTGTGATCAGTTCAATCCGTGTTCATCCGCGGTGAGGTTTTTCGATGCTATTGTGACTTGGCTGAAGCAGTTGAAGGAGCTGTAATGGCTTTGCGGATACTTGCTTCCGGCGCTTTGTCATCGAACGTGACTGCGCCGTCGTTCATGGCGATGCCGAGTTTCTTCCAGATATGGTCCAGGTCGACAGGCGCGGGCTTGTCGCGCATTTCGTTGTAAAGGTCGCGCAGGACCGTGGTGCCGGTCGCTTTGTCGCCCATCGCCAGAGCTTTGCCGATATCCCAATCTTCAGTGATGTTGCCGCCTCCACGATTGATGCCGCGCAGCGCGTCTTCCAGTCCCTTGCGGTTTTTGGTGCGCTCGCGGATGCGAACATCGGCCAGCAGGCAGAAGATTGCACCGCCCCAGTAGGTGCGTCCCCACGTATGAGTTTTGTCGAGTCCCTGGTCGCCGGCACTTGGCTCGCCTTTTGGCATATCGTGCACAAATGTTCCCCAAAGCTCTTTTACATCCAAGCCCCCTTCGCGCGCGCGGGCCACTGGTTCAACGTAAGTAGAGAGGCCCTCTTCAATCCAGTGCTGATCGTCCGGCATGGAGGGAAAAGCAAGATGGATCATCTCGTGGACGAGCACCCAGTCTTCCTTGGTAGCCGCGACATCGGCATCGCGCCCGACGCTGATAAAAATTAGTCCGCCATCTTTGGGATAAGTAACGCCGTGCCGTACGCCAGAGCCGGACGTGCTGCGCATTTTTAAGGTGAGATGCGGAACAGGGAAGTGTCCGTAGTAATCAGCGACGGTTGACGCAGAGGTCTTTGCCCAACCCAGCAGCTCATTGCGTGAGAGCTTCATTGGCCCTTCAGGCAGTGTGACGTCAATTGTGACGCCGGAGACTTTCAGAGTCGCGGTGTCCGCGCTGTTCTCTTGTGCAGAAGAAATTTTCAACGAAAGCGCCAGAAATGCGGCGACGGTGAGCGTCAAGCTGAGACGGCAAAATCCCATGGATGACAGGGTAACACCTGATTCAGCTTGTCGCAGCCGCCGCTGTGGACGATGGATGCTTCTTGCGATAGGCCAGGATCAGCGTATCGAGCGAGAACTTGCCTGGGCCGAAGAGCAAGATCAGCAGCGATACCAGCAGGAATGGAAACGGGTCGGCGCCAAAAAACTTTCCCGACTCGGAAAAGAAGGAAGTAAACGCCTCCCGGTCGGCGGTGACATAAGCCACGATCATATTGATCAGCAAGGGAACCGAGATCAGCCGGGATGCCAACCCGAGAATCAAAAGAATGCCGCCTACGGTTTCCAGAGAAGCGTTGAAATAGGCGTTGAATGTTGGCGCGGGAATGCCAAGGTCGGTAAAGAAGCTGACAACTTTGTCAATATGGCCAAACTTGCCGATGCCGCTCTGCAGGAAGAGCCATCCCCAATAGACTCGAATCAACAGCAGAAAAGGGGATTGCAGGGAGCTGGTGACTCGTATCAACAATCGGTAGAGCGCATCGATTTTTGCGATTACCATTTTGCCGTGCCTCCAAGGAAGGCCCTTCCTTGATTATGCCGCTAAATGTATGACTGAATCTTACACTGCAGCTTTTCTTGCCTATTTCCAATCGGCAACTATGGATGCTGTGCCCCCCGCCGTGGTCCATTCTTCAAATGCACGCAGAGCTTCATGTTCGAGAAATTGCACCGACTTAAGCTGCCGGGATTGGCTCGGCGTATACAGCTCACGATAGAGCGCTCGGTCGCCAAAGCCATACTGTTCTGCCATTTGAGACGAACATCCAAAGTACAGTTGCTTGATTCCGGCCCAATACATCGCGCTCAGGCACATAGGGCAGGGCTCGCATGAGGAATACATGACGCTGCCATCGAGTCTGTGGGATTGGAGTTTCCGGCACGCATCCCGAATTGCGACGATTTCGGCATGCGCTGTTGGGTCACTGTCAAGAACCGCCCGATTACAGCCAGAGCCCAGTATTTCCTCTCCTCTGACGATCACAGCGCCAAAGGGCCTACCCTCTTTCCGGCCAAGCTCGCTGTGGGCTAGGCCGATCGCGATTCTCATATAGCGTTCATGGTTTTCCGCTGATGACATTTGCGATGCATCCTCGCTCTATATGGCTATTGCCGGCTGTGACTTGCCGTCGCTAACTTCCGGAAACCATTCCACGGGCTGCTCATGATCCAGGCCCTCTTCCATGAAGCCTTTCAACATCGTAACCATGTCCTGCACCCAGAAGATCTGCTCGGAGGGATCGGTAAAAAAGTCCTCGCTCAACTCCCGATGCACCACCACGACGGTAAGAGGCATATCCTGCGAATAAGGCCACTGGAAAACTGCCTGATTCATATGGCATCCCGCCTGTTTGGCGCCGTGGACGGTGCTGTCAAAGGCCTTCTTGAATGCATCAAATCCTTTTAGGCCGCTCTTTTCACAGAACCTGGCAAAGGCCTCCGCCTGGACGCACAGATGCATGTTTGCCTGCCGCGCCTTGAGCTCAACCACTAGAAAGATGAGATGAGTTTTGGGAGGATTGGAGTAAAGCTGTGGAACCCAGATCCGGTAGATACAGCAGAAGTCTCCGGGACGGTGAGCAACCTCAATCCGCATATTTGTGCTGCGCGACTTTTTCCGTTGTGCTTTCTCAAGAGCTTCAAATTCGGAACTCCAGGTAAGTGAGCTCGCAATGGTAGCCGGAATCACATGCAGCAGAAGATAGGAGGTCTTGCGGTAGATGGCTTCTGGTCCTCGCGTAGCGAATGCCAGAAGAAGAATGACCAGCAGCATCGGTACCAAGGAACCTAATAATTGCACCGCGACGGAAAACCAGTCCTTGTGCTTTGGGTTGGTTGCCGCAGACCACACAAGCGTCAGGTCAGCAATCAATACTGTCACCACAATCCCGAATATCAGCAGCTTCAGCCATGTGGGAACAGAAATGGATTTGATGCCGGCAATGTTATCCAGTGCCATGGGTCACTTCCTATCTGGGCTTTCAAAAGGCCTTGCTGAAGCTCTGGCCCTTATTCTTTTTCCGGCGGACGGCAGAACCAACCGAGTTGCGACCAGTTGGCGAACCAGTCATGCAACTGCTCCATCACGCGCTCCAGCTTTTTCCCCGACCAGTTGACCGAGGTTTCAATTGCCTGCGAGAGCGGCTGGCCTTGCTGCACTGCGCGCAGCAGCGCAAAGCCTTCCGGCTTTAAACGCTTGAAGTAAACCATATTTTCCTGACGATGGACGGCGAGAAATATTTTTTTACCCTTGGGCAGCGGAAGTCGCTTGCGCGGCGCGGATTCGGAATGGTCCATCATGACGACGTTACTGGAGATATCTGTTTCCGGTTCTTCCGTTTCGCGAACTTTGAGCAAGAGTTCATCCACTGGATAAGCCAGATCGAGCAGCTGCAGATAGGGTTGCAAATGAAAGACCGGATCTTCTCCCAGGCTGGCCAGTTCGGCCTGGCTGAGAACTGGATATTCAGCGGCGTCAAAGGCTTCAATGTCGGCCCACTCAAGGCGCACCATATCCAGCGCCATGCGCTCATTGCTGGAAACTAACTCTGGGTGCGCGCGAAGCCAGTTTTCCAGACGAGAACCGAGATCGCGCAGCGTGTATGACACTGAAGGCATCTCGGTCAGGTAGCCTAGAAGAACTTTGTCAAAACCTTCCTGTCCGATCACTTCACGAAGTCCGGGAAAATCTTCAGCCAACGAGGAGAGCAGACGGAACCAGTAAACGCGATTGTAAATTTCCAGACGTTCGACTGAGGTCAGCCGGTCATTGGGTTTTACGATTTCTTCCGCAATGGCCCTTGTCGAGCGGCCATCCAGTGTTTGCTCACGCATGCGCTCATCTTCAGTAAGCGGCTGCCGTACCACGTCAAAGACTGCGCGTTGGAGTTGTTCCAAGTTCAAGTGGACCCTATTCATTGGCGCTTGGCTCATGACGCCACCGCCGAGCTGGCTGGAATGTATTTCTTTGCTTTCAGCGCTTCCTTGTGGACTTCATCGAAAGATGGGATGTGATCGTCCCACTCAAGGAGTGTTGCCGTGGGCCCGACCATTTCAATAGCTTTGGCGTAAAGCTGCCACACCGGATCGAGCACCGGGTGATCGTGCGTATCCAGAATATATTTCTCGTAGTTGGAGTGTCCGGCGATGTGAATCTGGGCCACGCGCTCCACTGGAATGCTACGCAGATACTCAAATGGATCGAAACTATGATTGCGGGAGGAAACGTAAATATTATTCACGTCAAGCAGGATGCCGCAGTCGGCTTGTTCCACCACTTCGTTGAGAAACTCCCACTCGGTCATTTCAGAAACGTGATATTCGGCGTAGCTGCTCACGTTTTCCACGGCAATTGGCACTTCCAGAAAATCCCGCGCTTCGCGGACTTTTTGCGCCGTGCGTTTTGCCGCCTCAAAGGTGTACGGCATCGGCAGCAGGTCATGGGAATACCGTCCGTCCACGCTGCCCCAGCAGAGATGGTCAGTGAGCCAGGGCGTATTGGTGCGGCGGACAAGCTTCTTCAACCGGCGCAAGTGCTCACGGTTCAGCGGCTCAGCCGAGCCAAAATACATGGAGACGCCATGTTGCACCACGCGATAGCGCTCCAGAATCTGGTCTAGGACCTGAAGCTGGCGGCCACCGTCCACCATGTAATTTTCAGAGATGATTTCAAACCAGTCGACAACCGGCTTGTTCTCAAAAATATGTTTGTAATGAGGAATGCGGAGCCCGATTCCTACGCCGAAGTCTTTGTATCCGTTGAAGCGATTTGCGGGCATAAAACTATAAACAGAGAGGAGGTTCCTAAAATATTTTGAAATAGAGGACCAGCGGCGTTCCACCGGTCCTCTTCAATTCGAGAGGACCTGAACTATTTGCTGTCGCCTGACATGGGTTTGCCATCTGTTCGGCACTCACCCTTGCCTTTGCAGTCATTCTTGCCTTTGGTGGATCCGCAGCCGCCCTTCCCGGCGCAGGAGTTCATGCCTTTGCAGGCGTGTTTTTCTTTCTTTGCCTTGGTGGCTTTTTTACCACTGGTCGCGGTGGTGTCTTTTTTTGCATCGTCGCCACCGGCAGCCTGGGCAAGAGCGCTTTGTCCGGCCATAAATCCTGTGAGGGCAGCGCCCATAAGCAGTAAGCGTACTGATTTCGTCATTGTTAATCCCTTCCGATTTTTAAATTGTCTGGCGAGAGCATGTTCGAGCCGCATACAGCGCCTTAACAACTCTCGATCAGCATCCTTTGGAGTACGTACAGCAATACAAAATGGATTGTTCCTTGTGGAGCAGCATACGGCGGCACGCACCGCCGGTAGTGGTGAAAACTTGCACAGGTTATAGGGACAAATATGCGAGTGAATACTAACATGCGGGTGCAAGGAGAGTGAAGGACTTTCACTTCGTCCCAGATGCCGCCTTAGATTCGGCTAATTTTGCGACCCTAATTTTTGCGCTGCACCTAATTCTTGCGCTGTACCAGAAAGTGGGCCAAGTCCTTGAGAGTTTGGGCGCGCTGTGCAAATGAATCGAGCGCGCTGCACCCGGAAGAGACCAGCCCATCGGCACGGCGCAGTGATTCATCAATCCCGAAAAGCGAGGGATAAGTTGCTTTTTCTGAAGCTGTATCTTTGCCCGCGGTCTTACCAAGTTGCTCTGAAGATTGCGTAACATCAAGCACGTCATCCACGATTTGGAATGCCAAGCCGATGGAGCGGCCGAAGTCGCGCAGACGCTGGATTTCAGCCAGCGAGCCGTTGGCGTAAATTCCTCCGCTCACCAGGCTGGCAGTGATGAGCGCTCCGGTTTTGGAGCGATGGATATATTCCAAAGTGGCAGCGTCTGGGCGCTGGCGCTCGGCTTCCAGATCTTTGACCTGTCCGCCAATCATTCCGTCGACGGTGCCGGTGCCTCGAGCAATCTCTTCAATGATCCTCACCCGATTTTCTGCCGGACATTTAAGCCGCGCCAAAACCTCATATGCCTGGGTTTGCAGCGCATCGCCGGCGAGAATGGCCAACGCTTCCCCGAAGACGACATGGCAGGTCGGCTTGCCGCGACGCAGATCATCATTATCGAGCGCAGGGAGATCGTCATGAATGAGCGAATATGTGTGCAGCATTTCGAGCGCGCTGCCCAGCTCTTCAACACCTTCCGGCAGGCGTCCGGCGATCATGCGCGCCGCTTCAAGACACAGTATGGGACGAAGGCGCTTGCCTCCGGCAAAAACGCTGTGCCGCATCGCCTGATGGATGGAGTCCGGCCGCTGGGTAGCAGCGGGCAAAAGCTTTTCCAGCGAAGCGTCAATGGTGCGCTGGCCTTGCGCAAGGATCTCGTTCAGCATGAATACTGAGTATAAAACAAGAGATTGTCGGATCGCCGTGATCGCAGTCATCGCGTGGATCGTAATGCAAAACCTTACCGCTGATTGACGCTGATTACGCTGATCAGACGAAACCAAAACCTTGAAACACGGAGGAAATGAGGACGCAGAGGAATAAAAGACATCATTCCAATCACAGGGTCGCCGATGGTGCCGACTAGCCTCACTCCGTTCTTCTCTTTGTCTCCGCGCCTCCGCGGTGAATGCTGGGTTTGCCGATCACGCGCGATTCGACGATGACGGCGAGTTAAAAAAGGGAACATCTTATCGATGCTCCCTTTAGACGGAGGAGGGTACAACAGATCTCTTTCAGGCGGCGTGCGAGTGAGCCAGAGGCTTGGTCTCCCTCGCCGCCAGAACAATGGCCCGCACATCGGAAGCGTAACAACAATCGACGGCGCCGGCTGCCAGCGCATTGGCCCACATTTGTTCATCGGCCAGGCGATGCGTACACACAATTGTGGTTGCTGCGAACTCCCGCTTGAGCTGCTGCACTTCACTCAGCGCGGCCAGTTCAAGATCAACAATCGCCACATCAGCCCGGAACCTGGGGATAGCTAAACGCAAGGCATCTACATCTCCGGCCAGATGCACCACGCGGAAATGGTTATAGAGCGACTTCTCCAACATCTCCGCAGTTTTGCTGTTGCTTTGAGCGACAACTACACTCAGCGGTTTCATGAAAGGCGTCCTCATTGGTTGCGAAAACACGTCGGTTGTTTTCGTTTGGACTTTCACGGCTGCTGGACTTCCGCAGGCTTTAGGGAAATTATTTCTTCACGGTCTGCGCCCGATCGGCAGGTTCATAGGGCTCAGACTGTAACTTTCCATTCTGGCGAAGCAGGATTTCTACCTTGCCTTCAGCCTCTTCCAGTTCCTTGCGGCAGGAAGAAGAGTGCTTCAGGCCTTCTTCAAAGAGTTTCAATGCCTGTTCAAGAGGGACATTGCCTCGTTCCAACTCATCGACGATTTGTTCCAAGCGTTGGAGGCAATCTTCGAATTTAGGCACCGAGCCGAAACTCCATGGCACATTCTAACCCGATAAGCAGGAGCCGCTCCGTTTATTTTTCCACAATAAATCCTTATAAATGAAAAGCATTCAGCGCTTTCCAAGATCCCCCAGCCCCGGCCTTCCGATCAATCCTGCATGCCGACTCACTGCGCCAATGGTACGCTATAGTGCGCAGCGATCAACCGCCATTGGCCATCGATTTTCATCCACACGTCGGTCAGGCGGTCACGATATTCATAGCGCTTGCCCTTGGAAATACCTATCTCGCGATATGCGCCGGTCACCACGGCCACGGTTCCGTGCATTCGCACCTTCAGATCAGATTCTTCGGCCACGTCCACCTCAGTCGACGTATCGGCGGTGTGCGCCATGTATCCCATTTTTCCGTAGATGCTGCCGTCCTCAACGGTCATGACAAAGTCTTCCGCCAACATTGAAGTCATTAGGGTGATGTTGCGCAGCTTGTAAGCATCAGTCCATTTCTTCTCAAGGGCGAGAATCGTCGCCTCTGGCGAGGCCTGCTGCGCCATAGAAATCGCAGGCATGCCGAAAAGGAGTCCGATAATGAGTAGTCTTTGAGCGTACATGCCCTTGTTTATGGCACAGTTCGTGGCGGACAACAAGCTCTTGGCGGCTACCCGAAGTGGCCAAAGTAACGTGACCCGAACGTGCAAAGTGAAAAATCCTACGCGGGTGATTTTCGCCGACGTTCTATTGAATTCGCCAAAGCTTAAAGTAATGCTTTAACCTGCAGCCGTGGCCGAACCAGCAATGCCATCCAGTACGTCGATGGCAGAGCTATAGCGTCCAAGCGGTGCAGCTACCTGGGCTCCCTGAACCAAGCCGCGAACTTTGTGCAGCATCTCGCGGGCAATCAGGATTCCTTCCGCGCGGGCAGCTTCGGCATTTGGCGCGCGGGCCATGCGTTCAAGGATCGCGTCCGGGACAGAAACGCGCAACTCATTTTTCATGAACTCCGCATTGCGTACGCTGGTAAGCGGCCAGATTCCAGCCAGCACGGGAATGCGGTGGTGGTCCACCCGCCGCAGAAACTGCTCTAGCAGCGATACGTCAAACACCGGCTGCGTAACTGCATAGTCGGCGCCTGCTTCAACTTTATATTCGAACCGGCGCACTTCTTCATCAATATTCACGATGCCCGGGTTTGCTCCCACGCCGATCATGAACTTTGTTCCCGAGCCAATGGGATTACCGCCAACATCGAGCCCATGATTCAGGTTGCGGACAATGTTCACCAAGCCGATCGCATCAACGTCAAAGACCGCTGTTGCGTCAGGATAGTTCCCCAGCTTGGGCGGGTCGCCGGTAATGCAGATCAGGTTATGCAGTCCGGTGGTGTAAGCGCCTAGCAACTCAGATTGCATGCTCAACACGTTGCGATCACGGCAGGTAAAGTGCAACACAGTTTCTATCCCCGCCTGCTGCTGCACCAGAAGGCAGAGCGCCATGTTGCTCATGCGGGCAGAAGCGCGCGGACTGTCAGGGATATTGATGGCGTCAATGCCGGCAGCTTTAAGAAACTTAGCGCCTTCCACTTCTTTGCGGAAGTCGATTCCCTTGGGCGGAACAATCTCTACCAGCGTTACAAACTCACCGGTTGCCAGCTTTTTGCCCAGGTTTGAACGCTGCGCCAGCGGGGGTGGCGTGATACTGGATTCGCGCTTGGCCTCAGTGATTACCCGAAAGCCTCCCGGTTTGCCTTTGGCGTCAGACATGCGCAGCGCGGACTTCATTGACTTGATGTGCTCTGGCGTTGTGCCGCAGCATCCGCCTACCAGGTTCACTCCGGCGTTTACAAACTTACGCGCGTAGCTGGCCATATATTCCGGCGAGCACAGATAGATGTTGCGTCCTTCAATGCTGCGAGGGATACCGGCATTGGGTTGCGCTGCCAGCGGCTTGTCAGTAAGGCGGCGGATGCGCTCAATGGCTTCCAGCATGGCGACAGGACCAACGCTGCAGTTGCAGCCAATCACGTCTGGTCCCCACTCATGCAATTTGGCGGTAAAAGTTTCAGGGCTTGCCGTCCAGGCAGTTGCCGTCTTCATCGATAGTGACTTGCGCCACCAGCGGCTTGTCCGGCGCGACTTCACGCGCGGCTAGAATGGCCTGATGCAGCTCTTCCAGATAGCCAAACGTTTCCAGCATGAGCACGTCAACGCCGCCTGCAACTAGCGCCGTGATCTGTTCGCGAAATGAAACGCGAGCTTCCTCACGCGACGTTTTGCCCAGCGGCTCAATGCGCAACCCCAGTGGCCCAATTGATCCCGCGACGAGAACATTGGCGGCTTTTTTCAGATTGAAAGCGTCAGCGGCCTCGCGCGCCAGCTCCGCGCCCTTGCGATTGACTTCCTCTACTTTCTCAGCTAAACCATGGCGGGCCAGTCGGAAAGAGTTGCCGCCGAAAGTATTGGTTTCAATAATCTCAGCCCCAGCATTCATATATTCCTGGTGGATACCGCGGATCAGGTCCGGCTGGGTAAGGTTCAGTTCGTCATAACACTTGTTGATGAATACGCCTTTGGCGTAGAGCAGTGTACCCATTGCTCCGTCGCAAAGTATGGGACCTTGTTTCAACCGGGTTAGAAGATCGTTGGCCATTTATTAGCTCTAAGAATACCTTAGGCCATTCGCTTAATGCCACGCGACGGCAGGGAGTGGCAAGATTTACTGCATGGAGCGCGTTCCCGTGCGTTCTTTGGATTACCCAGAGCCAACTTTGGGGGGATTGCCCAAAGCGAACTCGGATCCTTGTCCGGCGCAAATGCTGCATCAGCGCACGGACGGAGATGCTCCGGGGCATGCAAGAGGCTCTGTTATAATCGCGATTTCAACATCATTTGGCGCGGCTCCCAGAGGAAACGGTCTAACTAAAGAATGCGGCGAAACAGCTATTTTTCATACTTCCTGGTTGCAAGTCTTGCCCTGGTGCTAGCCGGCTGCGGCTCCGGCACCAGCAGTAACGCACCCAAACCAACCGGATTGAAAAAAAGGGTATTGATTTCCAACACCGATGCCGGCACCGTGACCGTGACGGATGCCCAAAAAGACGTATTCAGCACCAAAGTTCTGGGCGTTACTTCTCCCACCAAAATGCTTACAGCCGGTGGCACCACAATCGTCCTGGATAGCGGCACGAGTCTGATCACGGTAATCGATAACCCAACCGAAGCTGTAACTTTCCCTTCGCCTATCGGCGACCAGCCTTTTGACATCGCCATAAGCCCCGACGGAAAAAATGCGTGGGCAGCCATGCGCAATTTTGGCTTCGTTCAATCCGTGGATACTACTACCGGCGTAGCTCGACCCGTGCTGCGCATTAGCAATGCCCGCCGGCTGGTGATGAGCCCCAAGGGAACCAAGCTGCTGGTTTTTCCTGATCCTCAAGGCCAGGTTCCACCCAACACTAGTACGTTTTTTGTGGTCGATACCGCCACTTCGGCAGTCACGGCCATTACCGATTCAGCGCACCTTGACCAGCCCTTTACCGCTGTATTCAACGGCAGTGAGACGCAGGCTTTTGTGCTGAACTGCGGTGCAGAATGCGGTGGCACCGCCGCCAGCGTAGTCTTTGCCGACTTCACGAACCCCACGGCTACTTTCAGCGCGACGATTCCCGTTCCCGGCGCCACCATCGGGCTGATCAACGGCACGAATCTTTACGTCGCTGGAACGCCGAACCCGGCTCCAACCGGTCCGGGCGCTGGCTGCCCAATTTCCCGCTGCGGCGAGCTGACCGTAATCAACACCACTGCACTTAGCGCCGGGACGCCAATCCCAATTACCGACGGCGATCACGAAAAGATGTCATTCGCCAACAATCGCGTTTACGTCGGCGCCTTCCGATGCACGGTCGAGCCCGGCTCTGCCGCCAATACCGTCCGCGGCTGCCTGAGCATCTTCAACACCGGCACATCAACCGCCGTCTTCCCAGCAGAATCATCCTTCCGCCAGAACTTTGACGTTACGGGCTTGCAGCCTATCTCGGGCCGCAACATCATTTACGTTGTGCAGGGCGCGGAACTCGATATCTTCGACACCACTACAGACACGCTTGCTCCCGGCGTCACTCAGCTTGACGTGGTGGGCCAGGCGTTTGACGTGGTGCAGATAGACCCCTAGCAGTTCCAACTCCCGAGCGGAGCGAGGGATGCCTACTCCATTCAGAATGCATTTCGGAAGCGGCGCAGGGTTTAGGTTTCCGATCACCTGATGGCGGGCGATCACCAGATCACCCGATCTATGGGGGGTACCCCCTCCCCGGGCCATCCCAGATTGGCGTAGGTTTCAGCGTGGTCATCCCAAGGCCATCCCAGATTGGCGCAGACTTGAGCAATTACCGCTCGATTGGCGTAGGTTTCAGCCCTTCTCACCCTATTCCGGATCAGTGTTAAATCAGCGGTAAAGTTTTACTCTCCGATCACGGCGATGGCGCGATCACAGCGATGCTGGCGATCTACCCCCTCCCCTATCCCTTAATTAGGATTCCAAAAGATTTAACCGAGGTCATCCCAAGGTCGTCCCAGATTGGCGTGCCTTCTGAGCTATGCCACCACGGTTTGCCGTAGGGTGAGAGATTCACCTTTGCGTTCCTTCGTGTCCTTTGTGGTTATGTATGGCTTTTGGCTGAATGCTGACCACTGATTGCTGATAGCTGAATTTTCAAAGATCAAAAGACTTCCACCCCTCGGGGCTGTCTCATCTTAGCGCCATCTTCTCCAACAATCACGCGCGAACTAGTTCACCAAGGCAGGACATGTCTTTTGCAGCCCTCTGCCTGCAGTGGTTCATGTTCGAATGGCCGAGCCACAAGAGGAGATTCACGATCAACCGATCGCAAGATCATCTCACTGATCACCCCATTTTTATTCTGCACCACACCGTCGATTCCCATCCTTTGCGTTGCAGCTAGGTTCGTCTATTCAGATAAGGGCTGTGGGACGCAAAAGGAGCGGCGCGCCCATGGTGTACTAAGGGCACAGGTGGACAGCGGCCCGACATGAAAAGAATGATCGGGGAAGAGAGATATGGAACTGGGCAGTCCCGCTCGGAAACGTTGGACTGCCCAAGACAGTTTTGCCGCCACAACATTTTAATTACCGCAGACTACTTAGCGTAGCACTCGCGTAGCCCGCTAAATACGTTGCCAAGATACGTACCTCGTACATCAGAGTCCCGGATTTATTTGCCGCGGGCAGAACGTCCTGCTTGTTCCTGGTTGGCACTGACCATCAGTTGGGCCAGTATATTCCCAGCTTACAGTCGAGCTTGCATAAGTGGAGCCTTGATACTGAGCAGTACCGGTAACCGACGCTGTACCAGTACCGGTGGTAACTGCGTTCGTAACGAGGTCTGCCACCACGTCTATATTTGCATATCCAGTGAACTGTTGGAGCCAGTTGTACACAGATGTCGGATCCTGCGCATATACGCTGGTGCCATTCACCACGTAGCCGAAAGCCTGTTGGCCAATAATTTGGTTTGTCGTAAGGTCCACCACCTTTACGTTGACTGTGCCGCTGGTAGAAGAAATCGTTGCATTCGCCAATGAGAGATTAAGAAGGGCTTGGGTCGCGTCGAAACTTGCGAGGTAACTTCCAGGCGGATCCCACTTGATCACATGTTTGACTGTGACACTTGCACCTGATTGTGTGCTTAACGTGCCAGAGATTTCTGTGGTCTGAGTGCAACCTGCAAGTGTCACTAACATGCTGGCCAGGGCGACAGCGAGCAGAATGCGAGATCTTCTTTGAATTTTGCTGAGTATCTTGCGTTGTGGAACCAGTCGAATATTTTTTGTCATGAAGTTTCCGAGCACCGTATTCTCCTATTCAGATTGATGTGATATCGCTGAATGAACCTCAATGGTTAATGCAGGCGATGTTCAAACTGATTGACCTATTTACTAAACTGGGTGGAACCAATCAGTCAGCAGCGGGAAGATAGCATGCTGAAATATTTTGAAATATCGCACAGCGATGAAATTTCTTTTTTCAGGAATTTGTCTCTACAGCTCGCTCCACCTCTGCTTACTGGTGCAGTAGCTTCGTCCCGTTTCTCGAACACCTGGCAATTACTCGCAACGACTGCGCAGAGTCCGGGATGATCTCGAAGAGAACGTCATATACTTGTATTAAGCACTTGGTGCGGGAACCTAAGGGGCGGATGACATACGCTCGATCAATCATTAAAAATAAGTCATTGGAGAGATCAGACTAGCAGCAACACAGCGGCCAGAATGCTGTTTTTTCTGCATCCCTACTTCGGCTCCAGCCTCAGTTCATGCGCCTTGCTCGCCTGCACTCCTGCATCGCTAAATGCCAGCGAGAAAGTTTTGTTGTTGTACCAGGCGTCCCAGTGGTCCATGTAATGCGGGCTGAAAGGCTGGCCGGATTCGCCCAGCACAATATTGAACGTTGACGCGTCAAGGTTTGAGAAATCCACGGTCATGCGTTCAGACGGGCCAAAGCCCCGGCCCACCTGCTTGACGGTGTAGCCTCCGCCGGATTGCGGCTGCGTGCCCGGCCCGGCAACGCTCATGAATCCGTGCAGAATAGGAAGGCCGTTGAATACAGGATGGCTGATCGACACGGGATAAACTTCGCCGTACTTCCAGGTCTTCAGGTCGGCGGGCGCGTCTTTCAGCGCTTTTTCCACGGCGGCGGTCAGCACGTCATTAAAGTTGGCAAAGCCCGGAGGCAGCCAGCGCGCCGGCTGGTTGGCCACGATTTTTTCCAGCGCCACTGCGGCCTCTGACCACTCGTAGTTATCGGCGTCATTGCCAAGTTTGGGATCGAGCAGCATCTCCCACAGATAACGACGCGTGCGGACTTCAATCGTTGGCGCGCCGGAGTCCGCCAGCATGCGTCCATCCCAGCCGCGCATGATGTCTGCGGCGTTGCGCGTGCGGGCGGTGGCTTTGGAGCTGTGGTCAATTGCGTAAACAAACTTGTCGGCGAAGAAGCGGTCGTATTCAGAAGTGATGTCAGTCTGCAGGGCCAGCATGTCCGCCGGAGAAAACTTTTTGTCCGTCTTCAGCACCTTGTAAATGCGCTCTGTGCGATACGGCGGGAACCACTGCGTAGCCAGCTCATACGGATATCCCGCGGGCGTGATCTTTGAATTTGCGGTGGCGATAATCCCCGAAGGCGGATTGTAAAGACTCGGCAGCTTGTCAAAAGGCAGATAGCCGGTCCAGTCATGTTTGCCGTCTGCGCCGTTCACCGGCACAGTGCCGTCGCCCGCGGCGCGAATCGGCACAAAGCCCATGGGCTGGTAGCCAATGTTGCCGTCGATATCGGCATACACCACGTTTTGCGAGGGCGTGGCAAACACTGAAAGCGCTTTGCGGAACTCATCCCAGTTCTGCGCGGAGTCAAGATCAAAGAGCGGCACGCTGATGGCATGCGGATCATAGACCAGCCAGCCCAGCGCGATCTGCCGCGTCTCTCCGTGCAGCAGCGGTGTGATGATGGGCCCGTGTCGCGTGACGGTTACGTCAAACGCCACGTCCGGCTTGCCCTTGACGTGAATTACCTGGTGATCGATCTCTGGTTTCCGCCAGCCGGTGGGCGTTTGATATTCACCGGCGGCGTTGAAGTTTTCTATGAACAGGTCCTGCACGTCAGGATTCAGGTTGGTAAATCCCCAGGCGATGCGCTGGTTGTGGCCGACAGTAATGAAAGGCACGCCAGGGAGAGAGAAGCCTTCAACGTTGAAGTCGCCGGAGTGGAGCTGCACTTCATACCACACGCCGGGGACGCGGTGCGGCAAGTGCATATCGTTGGAGAGCAGCGGCTTGCCGGAAACCGTATGCGCGCCGGAGATCACCCAGTTGTTCGATCCCGGCAGGCACGCTTCGCAAGAATCGTCATTTATGTGCGGCAAGGGCTGTGGTGTGGAGCGCGGCGAAAGCTGGGTGATCTTTTTCGCGGGTGCGGTTGTCGGCGGTGCGTTCTCCGCGGGCGCATTTGCGGCGGTTCCCGCTTCACTCGCTGGCGGATGATCACGCGGCGAATCGGGCGGATACAAATCAGCCATCAGCTCCGGAGAAAGCTTGGTGACGATCTTCTCCCGCCAGTATTCAGTCTCATACTGCGGATTCAGCAATTGGCTCATGCCAATGCCGATGAGCAGCGAGTCCGCCGTTGTCCATGGCCGTGGCTTGTAGCCCAGAAGGGCGAACTCCATCGGCAGCTTTTTACTATGCTCATCAATAAAAGCATTTACGCCTTTGGTGTATGCCTCAAAAAATGCGCGATCACGAGCGGGAAGCTGCTGCACTACGCGCTCTGCAACTACTCGCAGGCGCATGGTGCGCTGCTGCTTGTCATAGTCCACCCAGGTCTGGCGCGGACGCACAGCCGCCGTCGCCCGCGAAACCGGCTGCGGCGGCGCGCTGGACGCGGGAAAAATCTCCGCCATCTCCCCGCCCACGGCGCGACGCGTAAGGTCCATCTGCCACAGGCGGTCTTGCGCCGTCACATAGCCCTGCGCGAAGAAGAGGTCTTCAAGGTTTGCTGCCGTGATGTGCGGCACGCTGTGCGTGTCGCGCACAACCGCGACGGGTGCCTGCAAGCCAGCCGCGATGATTGTGCCATCGAGCTGCGGCAGGGCAGAGCGCGCGCCGTTATAGAACCAGAGGAACGCCGCTGTCCCGGCAATCAGAACCAGCAGCAGGAGCCAAAGGATGGTCTTGAAAGCAACACGGAAAAAGCCTTTACGCGCGGCAGGAGCAGCAACACTTGTGGCCATGGGCCAAGATTTTACGGGAATGGGCGAGTTTTAGAAACTCGCCCATTCTCAGTACCAGCGTCTAGCGATTCGCTTGCGAATCGCGGGCCTTTAGGCAGACGGTCATCGCATGCGATGAATCCGCGCACCGAGGGCACAGGTTTGTTAGAGGAAAAGTAACCCGCAATCGGCCTTGGCGGGCGGCGTATAATGAAAATGAAATTCATTTTCATTTGGCATTTTCAGGGGCCGGCGCCAGACATGTTGCAAACACGGATCGACGATCACGCAACCACTTCACGCGAATCCATGCGCGAGGCGCAGGAAATTTTTTATAAGCACTTAAAGCGCGTTGGTCTCAAGCATACTGACCAGCGCGACACCATCCTGCGTACTTTTCTGGAAACGCGAGACCATCTCTCCACTGACGAACTCTTTCGCCTCGTCCGCAAGAAAGACGCAAAGATCGGCTTTACCACGGTTTACCGCACGCTCAAGCTGCTGGCGGAATGCGGCCTGGCCAGCGCTGTTCCGTTTCCTGACGGCATGGCGCGTTATGAGCACCAGTTCAACCGCCGCAATCATCACCACATGGTCTGCACAGAGTGTGACGCGTCAGTCGAGTTTTTCTCTCCTGAGGTAAACAAGCTGGAAGAAGAGATCGGGCGCAAATACCATTTTGATGCCACGCGCCACAACTTCCAGATTTACGGCGTCTGCGAAGATTGCCGCAAGAAAAGCCGCCGCGCCATCTAGTCGGCGGTGGCTTTCATTCGTGAAGCTGCCGATCGTAAAAGCGCAAATGCTTCAAGCAAGAGACATAGCAATGCTGCGCCTCTGCGGATTTTTTTAGCGGACGCGATTTGATGGCCTCAGCCCTGGCGTCGGCCCGGCTGGTTCACACCTTCCTGCTGGTTCAGCCCTTCCGGAACCACTTTATCTACAGCTTTTTCCGCCATCTGCCGACCCAGGTCCGCGCCCATCTGCGCAATGCTTTCCCGGACTTCCTGGACCTTCTGGCGGGCTGGACGGCTGGCGAGTTCCATCAGCTGCTCGCGTGTTTCTTCACCCCGCGCAGGGGCAATCAGCATTCCCAGTCCAACGCCACATCCAATACCGATCAGAAACTTCAGCATGAATCTCCTCCTGTTGCTATTACAGTAGAGATGCACGGCAGGGCTGTGATTTTGCCAGACTGACAGAAGATAGGCCCAAACTAGATCTGGACGACGCAGAAGAGAGATGCAACAAGCAGCCATGCGGAAGCCGCTTCTTTGCTGCTTGATATCAACGCGGAATTTTAGCTCCAAGCAGCGGATCTACTTCAACAACTCAGGCCAGCTCTGCATTTGCCACTATCATGGCCAGTACAATGCTATGGTGCTCACGGTGCGCAAGTATCAGCCTCAAGATTTTCCGCGCCTGCTGGAAATCGACCAGACCTGCTTTGTTGAGGGCATTGCCTACTCCAAAGAGGAAATGTGCTATTTCCTCTCCATGCCCACGGCCATCTCTCTGGTTGGTCTGCAAGCTGAAGAGATCGTAGGCTTTATCATCGCGGACCGTTTTCGCCCACGCCGTGCTTCGCGCTCCATGGGTAAGATCATTACGATTGATGTAGCTCCTGCGGCCCAGCACAGCGGCCTGGGAACTTTGTTAATGTCCACTGCCGAAGGCGAGCTGAAGTCCGCCGGTTGCGATTATGTGTCGCTTGAAGTTGCTGTCGATAATGAGCCAGCACTCAAGTTCTACAAGAAACATGGGTATGCCGTGCTGAAAGTCTTGCCACGCTATTATCTGGATTCAATCGACGGGCTGCTGATGGGGAAGAGGCTGTGAGGTTGGTCACGATTATGTTTCAATCTGTCGTCCTGAGCGGAGCGCCTCCAAGCGAAGGCCTGCTCGAAACTCAGTGGCGCGAAGTCGAAGGATCCAGAGGGGCATGAGTCTTGACTGCAGATTCAGGAAGTTCTCTCGATATATGTTCCTCGTGAAAACGCCTTTTCACGCCGTGGTAGCATAAACACCTTCGGGGTCCTTCGACTTCGCGCCACTGATCATTGTTGTTTTATGGATCTCGACGCGCTTCGCTCAGGATGACATCACCTAAAGAGTGACAATTCGATTGCAAAAAACCAAGACCACGCGACGGTCGGCAAGCACGCCTCTCCGCATCGCCATCGATAGCGGAGGCACATTTACCGACTGCGTCTGGCTTACACCCCGTCATGCGCAAAACCGGCTCACGCCGGGGACCCCGCTTCAGGATTCCACGTTGCAAATCCTGAAAGTTTTTTCCACCCCAACCGATCCCGCGCAGGCCATCGCTGATGCCGTAAGCAAGATCGCCGGCAATGCGCAGGAGATTGTCGTGCTACACGGGACGACGGTCGGTACCAATACGCTTCTGCAGCGCAAGGGCGCACGCGTGGCTTTTGTAACCACGAAGGGCTTTGAAGACTCCATTGAGATTGGCCGCCAGCATCGGCCCAAGCTGTACGATTTTTTCTTTGAAAAAGATCCCGCGCTGGCGCCGCCTGAGCTGCGTTTCGGCGTAGACGAACGCACGTCAGCCGAAGGGAAAGTCTTGCGCGCGCCAACGCCAGAGTCTTTGCAGACGCTTGTCGAGCAGATTGCCGCGCAAGAGCCACAGGCCATCGCGCTCTCTCTGTTATTTTCTTTTGCCAATCCGCAAAATGAAAAAGCCGTGGTCGCCGCGCTGGCCACACTCAATCTCCCACTCTCCGTCTCTCACCAGATCCTGCCGGAGTTTCGCGAGTATGAGCGCGCCAGCACGGTGCTGGTCAACGCTTATCTGCAGCCAGTGATGCAGAGCTATTTACAAAAGCTCCAACACAAAGCCGGAGCAGATAGCAGTCGTGGGGCGCGCATCTTTGTAATGCAATCCAGCGGCGGCATTACGGCCTTGTCGACCGCTGCAGAGCAGCCCGTGCGAACCGTGCTTTCAGGGCCGGCGGGTGGCATTGTGGGCGCGGCCGCAGTAGCAAAGCGCAGCGGGTTTGATCGCATTATTACCTTTGATATGGGCGGAACTTCGTCTGACGTCGCGCTGATTGACGGCCAGCCCACCACAACCAATGAAGCCGATGTCGCGGGACTTCCCGTCCGCGTGCCGGTGCTCGATATTCACACCGTCGGCGCGGGTGGCGGGTCGCTGGCGCGTTTTGACGCTGGCGGAGCTTTGCGCGTGGGGCCTGAGTCTGCCGGCGCTGATCCCGGGCCAATTTGTTACGGCAAGGGTGACCGCCCCACCGTGACCGACGCCAATCTTTTATTGGGCCGCCTTCCCGCTGACCAGTTTCTTGGCGGCGATTTTCAACTTGATCTGCCGCGCACGCAGAAGATTGTTGCGCAGTGGCTCAGGAAAAGCCACAGCAGTCTCTCGCCGGAAGAGTTTGCCGCCGGCGTGGTGCGCGTCGTCAATGCCAACATGGAAAAAGCGATTCGCGTAGTCTCGATTGAGCGCGGGCATGATCCTCGGCAGTTCTCGCTGGTCGCCTTCGGCGGCGCAGGCGCGATGCATGCCTGCGAGCTTGCCCATGCTTTACGGATTCCACGCGTGATTGTTCCTGCATATCCCGGCGCGCTCTCCGCGTTGGGGATTCTGATCAGCGACGTGGTGAAAGACCATTCTCGGACGAAATTGCTGCGAGTTGCACCCGGAAAGAATTTCTCCGCCCAGCTTGATCATATTTTTGCCGAGCTGAAGCAAAACATCGCAGCGGAGCTAAAGAAAGAAGACTGGCAGGGAACACCAGTGTTTGAGCCGAGCTGTGACATTCGTTATCGTGGCCAGGGATACGAACTTAACCTGCCTTACAGCGCCAATGTGCTGAAGCGTTTCCATGCCGAGCACAAACGTCGCTTTGGTTACAGCAGCCCGGAGCGGGATTTGGAGATCGTGACCGTGCGGATGCGCGGACGCGTGGCATCGCCGGAAAAACTTTCGCGGCTGAACATCCGGGAAGAACCGGGAAGGCTGAAGGCTGCGGCGGCGATGGTTCATTTCGCTGGACGCCCCTACAAAACTCAAATCATCCCGCGGTCTTCAATCAGCGCAGGCAAAAGCTTTCGCGGGCCGGCGATTATCACGGAGTACAGCGCAACCACGGTAGTTCCACCCGGCCTGAAATATCAAAAAGACCGGGCAGGGAACCTGTTGATTGAACTGTAACGGCGTTTAGCGTCCTCGGGAGGATTTTCTGGCGGCGCGTGTGGTATGGGTTGGAGTCTGACGCGTGGGCGTGCCTGCCTTCTTCTGCGGATTACTTTGTTCAGTGGCCTTTTTGGCCCACATCTTTTCCAGTTCGCGCATGTTTTTCGTTTTCATGCAATAAGAATGCCATAACAGGGCCGCAAATGGCGAGTCACTTCGGTGATGCATCCTCGCGAGGCACCGTTTTACGCCCAAGCAAAAGGAGCGCCCGTAAAAGGACGCTCCCGGTGTGCAGCAACTAGTTGGAACTACGCCACATCTTCATCGCGCTCAACGCGATCTTCTTGGTTCTCGCTCTTGTTATCTTTCAGCTTGTCAGCCATATCGCGGACGCCATCTTTCATCTTGCCTACAACGTTGCGCGTTTTGCCTTCGGCCTGTTTTGCTGCCCCATCGGCCTGGGCTTTGTCGTTGTCAGTCCACTCGCCTACCTGGCGCTCAACGCGTCCAGCAATGTCTTGGGCTTTTCCTTTGATGCGTTCCTTGTCCATAAGTAAACTCCTTTTGTTGGTTGTTCCTGCTCATTAATGTCCAACGGAGCCGCAAGGGCAAATGCCTGCTTGGCGGTCCGTGTTAGCCATGTTGGCCGAGGAGTCGCTCGATTCAACTCGGCGGCTTGCCTGAACGGCCCTAGACCGCGGCGCGTCTGCCGGTGATCAACTGAAATACCAGTGCGATCACAGCCAGCACCAGCAATATGTGGATAAATCCACCCATGGTGTAGCTGCTGACGACTCCCAACAGCCAGAGAACAAGCAAAACTACAAATAGTGTCCAAAGCATGTCACCCTCACAATCCGTTCTCGTCGGTAATGGTTTTGTAACCCAGCTAACAATCTCGTCAATAGCTTTGAAGCTAACAGAGGGTAAGGCGGTTGCTAAAAATCGAGAGCTGCTGGAGCAGGACTTCGCTAAATTACTGTTCGGGAAGGGTTAACGTGACTTGCCGATTTCAATAAGGCGCTTCTTACGGCGTTTCTGTCTTTGCTCCCATTATGGTTTCGATTGCAGGGCAAATGGCGGTTTCAGGGCGCACTTGGACCGAGATGGTGGAAGCCATTCGTAATGTTACAGCGTTGATTGGCGCTGGCAGCCGCCCGTCGAAAGCTATATTGTTATTCACCATGAAAATCGCCATCCAGGGGGAGCGCGGAGCATTTAGCCATCAGGCGGCGTTGCAGCTTGTGCGCGGCGCTGATGTGTTGGCATGCGCCACGTCGGTCCAGGTTTTTGACGCGCTGGATTCGCGCCATGCAGCCGCTGCGGTCATCCCCGTTGAGAATACGCTGGCCGGCCCGGTTGGCGAGCATCTAGATTTGCTTCTGGAGCGCGACGTTTTTATTCACGCTGAAATGCGGCTGCGGATTGCGCACAACCTGATTGCCGCGCCGGGGGTAGAGCTGAAAGACGTTCGCCAGGTTCTGTCGCATCCGGTGGCGCTGGACCAGTGCCGGAATTTTTTTCGCAAGCACCGGGGGGCAGCCGCCGTTCCTTTTTATGACACTGCCGGCAGCGTCAAGCACATTATGGCTCAAGGCTTGCGAGACACTGCTGGCATCGCGAGCAGCCAGGCAGCCAAAGAGTATGGCGGCAGAGTTCTTATGTCCGGTCTGGAGGACAACAAGCAGAACTTCACCCGCTTTTTTCTTATCAACAAGAAGAGGAAAGTGGGGTCAGGAACCAATAAAACTTCTCTGGTTTTCTCTCTCAAGAATGTCTCTGGGGCGTTGTTCAAGGCCTTGAGCGTTTTTGCCCTGAGGGATCTTGATCTCAGCAAAATTGAGTCGCGCCCGGTACGCGGCAAACCGTGGGAATATCGTTTTTACGTCGATGTGATGTGCGGTGCGGATCCGGCAATGAAGCTTGCCCTTAACCATCTGGAAGAAATCGCAGGCTTTGTAAAGGTGCTGGGAGTTTACCCCAGCGCCAAGTGAAAAACTATCGTCTAACAAGAAGCTCTAAGAGATTGAAAATCAAGAGAGTTGAAGCTATGCGAGAGGGAAATGATGGTACAATCCGCACGGTGAAAAGATTGCGTAAACTGCATCTTTCCCTAATACCGTGTCATCAAATGTGAGCGTACTTATATCAAGGATAAATTTTATGGCGTCTGAAACAAAAACTAGCACCAACATAGAGCCTATCGCTGTGACGCCTGATCAGCGCCCAACTTTAACTGAGGAGCAGCAGAAGAGCATACCGGTTCTTCCGGTGCGAGACACCGTGCTGTTCCCGCATGCGGTCCTGCCACTGACGGTAGGACGCGAGAGCTCCATTCAATTGATCAATTCGCTGGGTGAAGAGAAGACCATTTTGGTGGTGGCCCAGCGTGAAGCCCGCGTAGATGCACCGCAACCTACTGATTTATATGCCATTGGAACTCTGGCCACTGTTCACAAGGTGGTCAAGATGCCGAACCAGAGCCTCTTCGTCTTCACCGAAGGGCTAACGCGCGGCAAGCTGCAGGACTTTACCCAGCTAACGCCGTTCCTCCGCGCCAATGTGGAACCGATTCCCGACACGGAGCCGGAAACGTCGCCGGAGATTGAAGCTTTGCAGCGCAATGTCCTCACTCTGTTCCAACAGATTGTGGCTGGTTCGCCTACGCTGTCCGATGAACTGCAGACAGTGGCAATTAACATTGAAGAACCCGGCAGGCTGGTAGATTTTATTGCCTCGTCGCTGCCGTTCCTCTCTACCAAAGACAAGCAGGAAATACTGGAAACGCCGGACGTAAGCCACCGGCTGCAGGCCATCAACCATCATTGGCAAAAGAACTGGAAGTCCAGCAACTGCGCAACAAAATCCAGAATGAAGTGCAGGACCAGGTGCAGCAGTCGCAGCGCGAATACTATTTGCGCGAGCAGATGAAGGCAATCCAGAAAGAACTGGGTGAGCAGGATGAAACCCAGCGTGACGTGGAAGAGCTGCGGCAGAAGATTGATGCGGCCGGCATGCCTGAAGAAGTCAAGAAAGAAGCCACCAAGGAACTCAACCGACTCGCCCGCATGTCACCCATGGCGGCGGACTACTCCGTAACGCGCAATTACATTGAGTGGCTCGCGGTATTGCCCTGGGCCAAGTCGAGCGGCGTTGTGGTGGATATCAAGAAGGCGGCCGAGGTCTTGGATGCAGACCACTACGATCTCAAGAAAGTAAAAGACCGAATTCTCGACTATCTTTCGGTTCGCCGGTTGAAGCCGAGTATGAAAGGGCCGATTCTTTGCTTTGTGGGACCTCCCGGCGTGGGAAAGACTTCACTCGGGCGCAGCATTGCGCGCGCGCTGGAGCGGAAATTTGTGCGTCTCTCATTGGGCGGCGTGCATGATGAAGCGGAAATTCGCGGTCATCGCCGCACATACATAGGCGCATTGCCGGGGCAAATCATGCAAGGTCTGCGCCGCGCAGAGACCAACGATCCTGTCTTTGTGCTGGACGAAGTGGACAAACTCGGACGCGATTTCCGTGGCGATCCTTCTTCGGCGCTGCTGGAAACGCTTGATCCGGAGCAGAACTCCACGTTCCGCGACAACTATCTGGACGTGCCGTTTGATTTGTCGAAAGTGCTTTTCATCTGCACGGCCAACATGCTTGATACGATTCCTGAGCCGTTGCGCGACCGCATGGAGATTATCGAGCTTCAGGGCTACACCGAAGACGATAAGACGCACATCGCGGAGCGCTATCTGATTCCCAAGCAGATTGAAGAAAACGGCCTGACGAAGGATCAGATTGAATTTCCGGAACCTTCTGTTCGGTTCATCAGTCGGCACTACACGCGTGAAGCAGGCGTGCGCAATCTGGAGCGCAACATCGGCACGGTTTGCCGTAAGCAGGCGCGCCGCATTGCGGAAGGTAAAGATGAAAAGTTGCTGGTGACGCCGGAGGTCGTTCAGGAATTTCTTGGCGGCATCAAGATTCGTATCGACACAGAAATTGCCGAGCGCACTAAGCGTCCCGGCGTCGCCGTGGGATTGGCTTGGACGCCGGCTGGGGGCGACATTCTCTTCATTGAAGCCAATAAGATGAAAGGCAAGGGCGGCTTCACCATGACCGGGCAGATCGGCCAGGTGATGCAGGAATCCATGCAGGCGGCGTTGACATGGGTGCGGTCGAATGCGGAAAAGCTCGCTATCCCGGAGGAGTTTTTCAAAGACCATGACATTCACATCCACGTACCTGCGGGCGCCATCCCGAAAGATGGCCCCTCAGCGGGTGTGACGATGGCGACGGCGCTGGTCTCTCTCTTGAAAGACACGCCGGTGCGTCCGCTGACCGGGATGACCGGTGAGCTGACGCTGAGCGGCAATGTTTTGCCGATCGGCGGAGTGAAAGAGAAATTCCTGGCGGCGAAGCGCGCAGGGGTAAAAGACATTCTCTTCCCGGCGGACAATCGCATGAACGTGGAAGAAGATTTGACTCCGGAACAGCTTGAAGGACTAACTCTGCATTTCGTCAGCACGATAGAAGAAGTGCTTGAAGTTGCTCTTCCGGGCTCGCGCCTGGAAGAACGCCAGGATGCGGAAACGCGCGAGCGGGTTCTCAGCAACGCATAAAAGCAATCTCTTGTTGAATCGAAGGGGCAGGGAGGAATCTCTGCCCTGCTTTTTTGCGCGGAGAATTCTCTACCTAACCCTCGATTTAAGGTGAGTTTCCGGCCAGCAGCAGCACAGCCGTAAGCATCCAATCAGCAGATAAACACCCCATTCCTGAAGAGGACCCATGTCGCAGAGCAAAAATTCCGGATACAACTCTGCCTTTTCAGAGTGGCTGAAATTGCCGACTCGGATCTCGTTCAGCTTGCCGCTCATTCTGCTCATTGCGTTTGGCGGAATTTCTTGCATCGCGCAAGCCCAGTCTGCGGGCAGCAGCATCAGCGCTTACGCTGACGCCATCAAGCAATCGACTATCTCTGAGCGCGTAGCCGCCATGGATCGCTATGTGGCGATGGCCGGCAACAGCAAATTGAAAACAGACGCTCTGGAATTTCTTGTCTGGGACAATTTCCGTTTAGGACATCAGTCACAGAGCGCGCAACGCGCTAAAGAATTGCTGGCCATCTCACCCGGCAATCCGATTGCAGTAGCCGTGCTCAATCAGGACATGTCATCCGCCTCCCGCGACAAAAGCGCGGCAGCAAATCGCCTGGCACAATTGAATTCAGCCATGAGCAGCCTTGACCAGTTGAGCAAGCCTGAAGGCATGCTGGATAGAAACTTTCAGATGCTCAAGCAGCAAGTCGCTAACATGCTGAATGGCGCCGTTGGGCTGAGTTATCTGGCGATAGAAGATTATCCGCAGGCGCGGGCGGCATTGGAACAGGCCGTGGCCAGCGACCCGAATAATGCGCAACTGGTTTATGGCATGGGGCTCGCGCTATTGAATGGCAAGAATCGCGACCAGTATCGCGGCTACTGGTATCTGGCCCGGGCCGCCAATTTGACCGCAGGCACGCCGCAGGGGCAGGAGATCAACAATTACGCGTGGCAAGCCTATGTAAAAGACGGCGGAAAAGCTGAGGGATGGCAGCGCTATCAGGCGAGTGCAGCAGCGTTGGACGCGCCGCCCAATCCCGACACAGGCAAGCCGTCCAGCTAATTCAGTGGTCGCGGCATCGAGCAATACCAATTCGCGATCCACAAGCAATTCTTCTGTTGCTGCAAACACCCAAGTCCGCCAACTACGAAAGCCAATGAGACCACCGAAGCGTCCAATCGGGAGAATCCTTCAAGAAAGAAAAAAACGCCTTTTGGATTTGAAGATACGCTTCATGAGCCGCCTTCGCGTGAAACTGCAGCAGCGCCCAATGCTCCGGCAAACCATCCTAAAGTAATAGCTGCGCCTTCTGAAGCAGTGTCACTGGGCATATTGATTGAGACATCGCTGCTGACCAACCAGAACAGGCAGGCGATTGTTGCTACGTTGCGAGACATCGTAAGAAACCTGCGAGTGAATGATGAAGCTGCCATTCTGGTCTTTAGCGATCAGCTAGATTTTGAGCAAGACCTCACGGCCGACGACACGCTCCTGGAAGAAGCGCTCGGCCAGATACGTCCTAAGCCGGGCAAGGCGCTGATCTCTGGAATCGCTTTTGCCGCAGGACACCTGAAGCGTATCGGCAAGAACAGCAACCGTGTTCTTCTCGTAATATCCGATGGGCGGAGCGGGCAGACTACCTCGGATAGTCTTACGTTCAGAAGCCAGGTAAGCGGCGTGCGCATTGACTGCATTGGAGTTAACGCGGACGGTGCTTCGGAACGGGCGCTGCTGGAGCAGGTGGCGGCTTATTCCGGCGGAAAGGCTTCTTTCGCTTCCGATTCAGGCGAGTTCCGCACCGCCGCTCTGCAGATGACGCGAAACATGGGGATCGCCGTTCCGTAAGGCGTACCAGCCTGAGCGTGAATACGCTTAACCACCAGCGCAAAAAAATTTCCGGAGCAGTGCGTGAAACCGCTCCGGATGAGTTCGTAAACTGTGCAATAGCCTTGATGGCTGATATACGTTATTAGACGCAAGAAGGTTCCACGAGATAGTGACGCTCGTCACCGGTAAACAAAACTTTATTTGATTAACCCTCCAATACTGCATGTCGTACCCAAGGGGTCCTCGAAACTATCAAGCCAGCGGGGCAGTGTTTCCGCTATTCTTATTTCATGCTTGTTAAGGTGCTGCTGTTTGGGCAGCTAAAAGACATTGTCGGCCACCAGGAGGAGGCGCTGGAATTGGATTCCGGTGCCCGGCTTTCAGCCGTGATGGCCCATTATTCCCGCCTCTATCCCAAGTTTCAGGGCTTGACCAAATCCATTGCTTGCTCCATCAACCAGGAGTATGCGCAGGGATCGGCTGAGCTCAAAGAAGGGGATGAGGTTGGCCTACTGCCTCCGGTGAGCGGCGGCAAATCCAAAGCGGCTGAACTCACGTCCGCGCATTGCGCCATTGTGCGCGAACCCATTGATATTCATGCGATTAGAAAAAACCTGGAGCGCCCGGAGGACGGCTCGGCATTATTTTTTGATGGAATTGTGCGCAATAATACGCGCGGTCGCCGTACTTTGTTTTTGGACTATGAAGCCTATGAATCCATGGCTTTAAACGAGATGGAAAAACTGGCCCAGGCGGCGCTTGAGCAATTTAAAGTGCGCGATGTTTGCCTGGTGCATCGGCTGGGAAGGCTGGAGATTGGCGAAACCAGCGTGTTGATCGGAGTGGCGTCTGCTCACAGGATCGCGGCGTTTGAAGCGTGCCGATGGCTGATTGATACGCTGAAGAAGAGTGTCCCGATCTGGAAGAAGGAGTACTTTGAGAATGGCGCTGTCTGGGCCGATGGTGAACCTTTTCCTGAAGAAATTCGAGTAAATAAATAACTCTTTACCGCCGTTTGCATCTAAGTTGTCCAGAATACCCGCTGATAACTATGAATCGGACTCGCGCTTTACCGCCGTGGTTCAGTCTGGCTTGCCTGCTTGTGTGCCTGCTGTGTGCGTGGGGCGTTCGCTCGGCGGCGCAAGATCCCCAAAAGGGTGATCGCATTCCACCAGGCTTGCCATCACCGGGATCGCAATCACAAAAGGACGAATCCACCTATCGCGTGAATGTGCGGCTGGTGAACGTTTTTACCACGGTGACTGATTCTCGCGGCGCTCCGGTGGCTGACCTGACCAAAGACAATTTCCAACTGTTTGAAGATGGCATTGCGCAAACCATCCGGGTATTTGAGAAGGAATCGGCCATTCCGTTGAGCATTGCGCTGGCCATTGATACCAGCCCCAGCACCATGCGCGACTTCAAGCTGGAAACCAACTCAGCGCGCAGGTTTGTGCATTCCATTCTGCGGAATGAAGACCGGCTCTCAGTTTTTGAAGTGACTGAGAATATCGATCAATTGACGCGCTTTACTAACGACCTTAAAACCATTGAGCGCGGGATTGACAGTTTGAAAACAGGGCCGGGAACTTCCATTTACGACGCAATTTTTCTGTGCTCAGAATCCCTGCTGGATCGCGAAGGCCGCAAGGTGCTGGTGCTGATTACTGATGGCGGCGACACCACCAGCAAGGCCGACTACAACGGTGCTCTGCGGCGGGCACAGCAGGCAGAGGCAATCGTCTACAGCATTATTGTAGTTCCAGTTGAGGCCGACGCCGGCCGCAACCTTGGCGGCGAGCATGCGTTGATCCAGATCTCCAAAGATACTGGCGGCAAATATTATTACGCTGAAGGCCAGGCGCAGCTTGATGAAGCCTTCCGCAAAATCAGTGAAGAACTTCGCACGCAGTATTTGCTGGCGTATTATCCCAGCCGCAAAATTTCCGATTCGCCTTTCCGTCGAATCAAGGTGGAACTGAACCAGAAAGATCGTGAAGGGCAGGCGTATCAGGTGCGCAATCGCGCCGGATATTACACTGCGGCGGCGAGATAGCGGTCAGCGCAAGTCGGAAGAGCTGCCAAAAATCAACTGAATATTCCTTTGCGACCTTCGCGTCCTTTGCGGTAACAGGGGAACTACTCTTCGCTTCCTTCGCGACCGTGGCGTCCTTTGCGTTAATGTCTTTACCTGAGCTGATTGCTGAGTCCGTTCGTAATTGTTTTTTCAGCGACTCCTGGCTGCTTTTGGGCTACAATATTGGGCATGTCGTTTCGTGCAGCCGCCCCAGCCTTTGCAAAAAAGACCACCAAGACCCCGCCTCCGGATGATACGGGAATGGAATCCTCTTACCTGAAGGCCCTGGGCGAGAAACAGACGCCTGTCACAGTGAAATTGGTCTGCGGAGAAGCATTACACGGCTGGATTGAATATTACGACACAGGCATGGTCCGCCTTACCCGCGAAGGCTCACCCAATTTGTTCATTTTTAAGCACGAGATCATGTACATTGCGGAAGATACCGGGCGCCGCGCCCGCTGATGTCCGCCAAAGAAGACTACATCCATCCCATGCAGGAACTGGCCCGTGAGGCTGGCGCTCTGCTCATGTCATTTTTCGGCAAAGTCTCAATCGAATACAAGGGCGACGCTGATCTGGTGACCAAGGCCGACCGCGCCTCAGAAAAATTGATTGTCGAGCGTATCCGGAAGCAGTGGCCTGAGCACGACCTGATTGGCGAAGAGGGCAGCCGTCGCGAAACTGGCAGCGATTTCCGCTGGCACATTGATCCTTTGGACGGCACCACGAACTTTGCTCACAGCTATCCGGTGTTTTGCGTATCAATGGCGCTGGAATACAAAGGCGAGAGGATCGCTGGAGTGGTTTATGATCCTACGCGCGATGAGATGTTTGCCGCCACAAAAGATGGCGGCTCATTCCTGAACGGTCGCGCGATTCATGTCTCTTCAATCGCAACGTTAAAAGAAAGTCTTGTGGCTACGGGCTTTCCCAGCCACAAACGCCACAAGAATCCGAATATCCACTTTTACCACCAGATCACACTGCGTTCACATGGCGTGCGCCGCGCCGGATCGGCAGCGCTGGATCTTTGTTATCTGGCTTGCGGACGCTACGATGCTTACTGGGAGTTCAATCTCAACTCATGGGATACCGCCGCAGGTGTTTTGCTGGTGCAAGAGGCGGGCGGGACGGTCACAAATTTTACCGGCGGCCCATTCAATATCGACAGCCGTGAAGTTCTGGGGAGCAACACTTTGCTTCACGCCGAGCTGCTGAAAGAATTTCAAGCAATCATTGCCGGACGAGTAGAAGGACTGCCTTCGGTGGCGGAATCGTTTCAGCCAAAGTGATCATCAGCTTACGTTACGGCTTTTCAGCCCGAACCACTCTCAACCAGGGAAACGTAAGGAGAGTGAAACCTGTGCGGCTTACTTTGAGTCCGCAGGCAGCAAATGTTTTCTGGTAAGTGCCTGTGTTCGCCAGGTCTGAAATCAGTGCGGTACCACCGGGCTTGAGCACACGAGCAATTTCTCGGCATGCTTGGGCGCGGCCTTCAACTTGGGGAATGTTATGGATGCAGAGATTTGAGAGAATGACATCGAAGCTTGCGTCGGGGAAGCTGAGTTTGCGCGCGTCATCACTCTTGAGATCCACCTTGTCCTGAACGCCTTCGACTTCAATATTGGTTTGCG
Source organism: Terriglobia bacterium (assembly GCA_963831465.1). Taxonomy (GTDB): domain Bacteria; phylum Acidobacteriota; class Terriglobia; order Terriglobales; family Acidobacteriaceae; genus Angelobacter. The sequence continues at coordinate 105,921 of CAWHQH010000023.1, forward strand.
TGCGTGATAGCGAGTTGCCGGAAAGGTCCTTGGTGCTCCAAACGTCGATGCCTGTTGCGGTGCCGGTTGTGAGCCGCCGAGCTGCGCCGATGAGCAACAGACCGCGTCCAGTGCCTACGTCGAGCACTCGTTCGTCGCCGCGCCAGCTCAGCATGTTGAGCATCGTGTCACGATGGCGGAACTTGCCCCATTTGGCATAAAGCAGCATCAAAATCCCGCCTACTAAACATGATCCACCGGGCCAGAAGGCGCTGCGGTCCCAGAGAATTGTTACATTGCCAAGATGAATGGTAGGAAAGAGGATGCCTGAGATGATGAGGGCCACGCCAATCACCAGCAGGTTGCGAATGACACCGGGTGCGTCGATCCCATAGTCAGGTTTTTGCGGCATGGACGGATTAAATCACAGAAGTCTTATCGAGCGAAAAAATCCAGGGGGAAATTTCACTTTAACTTTTTAGCAATGGACCTGGTAATCATTTCAAGTTCGAGCATGATGTCATCTTCCAAGTTGAGCCCGGCAGCGCGCATGGCGCTCAGTGGATCGCGACGGAACAAGTCGGCGTTTTTCTTTGAATCGCCAATCCATTTTTGTAGGTCCCGCTCAACCTTGTTCAAGTGATCGAGAAGGCGGTCTGGTTCGGCAGCGTGCGGCTTGCGTCGGCGCAAATCAAACACCTCTAATAGCATGATCAATACTAACCTTGAGCGGGCCGAAATTGTCCACAGAGAAAGTTTACTGTTTGTATAACTTAGGGATTGCTTATTTATTGGTGAAAGTGAATGCCTCGCTGATCAGAGGTTCATCATCGACGAACAATCGGGCTGCGTGATTTCCAAAAGATGCTTTTCTGGAGCCTATGGGCACGATTTCGATCGGCATTTCAAGAATCCGCTACTTGCAAGATCAAACATCTTATAGCGTCCATAAATTTTTTCGATTAGCTTCTGCGAGCCGCACTCGCTAAAGTGTCCTTCAAGCCGATTCCTCCACGGCCCGGAGCTGAACAACATATGCCAAAGTTCCTGCGCTGTTTGCTGGCTTTGTTTGTCTTGTGCTCACCCTTGGTTTTGCTGGCGCAGTCTGCTGCACCCACACACACTGATCCCCAAAGCGACCGAATCGCCAAGCTGGAACAACAAATTGCCGACTCCAAGGGCTCTGCTGACAATGCATGGATGCTCATGAGTTCGGCGCTCGTCCTGCTGATGACGGGCCCTGGACTGGCGCTTTTCTATGGCGGCCTGGTGCGCAAGAAAAACGTTTTGGCCACCATGATGCAGAGCTTTGCCTTGATGGCAGTGGTGACCGTAGTGTGGGCCATTGTGGGCTACAGCCTCTCTTTTGGCGAAGGGAACAGTTTTATTGGCGGACTGCACAATCTTTTTCTGCATGGCGTGGGCTCGCAGCCTGACCCCGACTACGCTGCAACCATTCCCGCGCAGACTTTCATGATCTATCAGCTGATGTTTGCCATCATCACGCCCGCGCTGATTACGGGAGCTTTTGCTGAGCGGATGAAGTTCAGCGCCATGGTGGTTTTCATGGTCCTGTGGTCGGCCATTGTTTATAGCCCGATGGCACACATGGCCTGGGGCAAAGGCGGCTTGCTCAACGCCGCGCTTGGCGGCCGTTTCCCCATGCTCGACTTCGCCGGCGGCACTGTTGTTCACGTTACGTCCGGAGTTTCCGCGCTGGTCTGCGCGCTGTATCTTGGCCGCCGTATCGGTTATCCGCGGCAGGCCATGCCGCCGCACAGCATGGTGCTGAGCTTTATTGGCGCGTGCCTGCTCTGGGTAGGATGGTTCGGTTTCAACGCCGGCAGCGCGCTCAGCGCGGGCAGTCTGGCAACCAGTGCTTTTGTGGCAACGCACTTCGCCGCGGCCACCGCCGTGATTGGATGGGTGGCTGCCGAGTGGTTGCGCAACGGCAAACCCAGCGCGCTCGGCGCGATATCCGGTGCAGTCGCGGGTTTGGTTGCCATCACGCCCGCAGCAGGTTTCGTCACGCCGATGGCCGCTCTTGGCATTGGCGCTATCGCCGGCGTCTTCTGCTATCTGATGGTCGCGCATGTGAAAGTTCGCTTTGGTTATGACGATTCGCTCGACGCCTTCGGCATTCACGGCGCAGGAGGCACTCTTGGCGCGTTGCTCACCGGCGTATTCGCCAGCAGCGCAGTGAATCCCATCTTCAAAGATGCCGGCGGACGCGTTCTAGCCTCCGGCGCGCTGGAAGGGAACACGCATCAGTTTGTGAACCAGGCTATTGGCGTTGGGATTGCCGCTGCGTTGGCGGTTGTGGGAACACTCTCGATTTTGAAAATTGTCGATGTCGTCATGGGTTTGCGTGTGCCGGAGCATCATGAAATCCAGGGCCTTGATCTCTCCCAGCATGGAGAAGAAGGTTATGACTGGGAACATTCTGTGCCGGTGCCCACAGCAGCTTTCTCCCACGCAGCGGGCCACGGTTCCGGATTCGACGCGCAAGCGGCGATGGGAGACTAGGAAGCATCGCGCGATCACCCGATCTCGCCTAGCTCCTCGCCGCTCCGGCCATCGCCGGCGACGATATTGCCGTGAACGCCTGGTCCATAATTCGTATCGCTTCGTCCACATCGCCCTTGGAGATGTTCAGCGGCGGGGACGTGCGAATTACGTTTCCGAACAAGCCGCCTTTGCCCACAATCAAACCGCCTTTGCGGCATTGCTCCATAAACTGGTTGGTAGCTTCCGGCGCGGGCTCTTTGGTTGCTCGATTCTTCACCAGCTCAATCGCCTGCATCAGGCCCATGCCGCGCACATCGCCAATAACATCGTGCTTTTCTTTCAGCGCCTCAAGGCCATCGCGATAGTAGCGGCCAACCGTATCAGCGTTATCCATCAGGCGGTCTTCTTCAATAATGTCAATCGTCGCTTTGGCCGCTACTGATGTTACGGGATTTCCGCCGAAGGTCGAAATATGCAGTCCTTTGAAGCTCGCTGCAATCTCCGGACGCGTCGCCGTCAGTCCCACCGGCACGCCGTTCGCCAAGCCCTTGGCGGCAGTAATAATGTCTGGCGTCACCTCCCACTGCTCAATGCCAAACCAGCGTTTGCCGGTGCGTCCCCAGCCGGTCTGCACTTCGTCGGAGATAAACAGCCCGCCATAATCTTTTACGATCTTGAACACGATCTTGAAATATTCCTTTGGCGGCGTAATGAATCCGCCTACGCCCTGGATAGGCTCGGCAAAGAACGCTGCAATCTGTCCTGAGGTTGAAGTCTGGATCACCGCTTCAACGTCTTTCGCGCAAGCCACTTCACAGCTTGGGTAAGTCTTGCCCAGCGGGCAGCGATAGCAATACGCATTCATCGCGTGCACCACGCCCGGCGCCGGCATCGGCAGTGATTTTCGCCAGGTATTGTGCGCCGTCATCGACTGCGCCAGTTGCGAGCGTCCGCTATAGCCGTGGCGCAGCGCAACAATCTCAAAGCGTCCGGTAAAGGTGCGCGCCAGCTGCACGGCAAACTCGTTGGCCTCTGTGCCACTATTACTAAAAAAGCTCTGGCTGATCTCGCCCGGAGTGATCTGCGCAATCTTCTCCGCCAGCGCCACTACCGCTTCATTGGGAAAGACGGTTGAGGCATGCTGCAACCGGTCCACCTGCGCCTTCATCTTGCCGGTCACGCGCGGGTTGGCATGGCCCACGGAGATCGTCACAATCCCTCCAAAGAAATCCAGGTACTTGTTTCCCTCAACGTCCCACAAGTGTTGCATGCTGGCGTGGTCCGTCACCAGCGGATCGGAGTAATAAGTGGAGATAGACGGGAAGAGGTACTGCCTATGCTTTTTGAGGATCTCGTCTTTGGTCATGTGCGCTGACTCCAATGCGATTGCTTGCTGAGGAAATTGTATGCTTGTGCGATTCGGCGGGCAAAAAATGCTTGGCCAAGATGAGCAAGATGAGCAAGGGCAGGTGACGGAACCTGCAGCAGTAAGTATTTCCGCATCCAATACGGGTGCAACGGAGTTGATCGTTAGCTCACCGAAGCAAATTATACAGGCTGCTGGTGAAGTGGCATGGAAAGATATGCCCGTATGCTGGTTTCAAGCTGCTGATTGATGCTGCGACTCAGTTCACATATATCCGAAAAGAAGCGGCTGATCTTAATTTCCAGCAAACGCTCTTGAAGAATGGCAAAGATTGCGTTCTGTAACATGTTTGCTTCTCTGACCACCAGAGGAATCGAGTAACCCAGCTTGAAACGATGTTTCCCATGCATCGCAGCGGCGTCCATCGCAATCTCGCTCACTTCCGGCTCGTGGGTTTCAATCTGTACTACCAAGGCATCTAAGAATTGCGGAAGATGACCTTTGCGTTGTGGTTTGCTCAGTGTGACCGCCGCAAGCTCGCTATCGGCCTCGACGGTATTCATCCATCGTTGGATGATCGCGTCCCGGTTATCGTGAACTACCTGCACGGCACGTTTATGGTGGGTGCTTGGCAGGACTTTCCTGGCCTGCAATTTTCCTTCAATCAAATCGACGAGTTCATCCACGTTTGTTGGTTTCACAAGGTAATCATCCACCTGCTGCCGGATGCTTTCCAATGCGGATTCAAAGGCTGGATACCCTGTGATCATTACATTGACAACGCTGGGCTGAACACGGCGCATTGCGCTGGCGATCATAAAGCCATCATACGGCTGGCCAATATTCAGGTCAGAAACAAGCACATCGTAAGGGTCACTCTGGATTGCTGTCAGGGCTTCTGCGACAGACCCCACGGCGGTAACCTGGTATCCGCGCAGCTGCAAGATGGTACCGAGGGTCAAACGGATGCTGGCTTCATCATCCACGAGAAGAAGACGGCTATTGCTCATATACTGTGAGATGCACAAACACTCAACTCTCAAATATATATTTCAAGATACAACTAATTGGTTGAGGTATGAGTTTTCTGGTGCTGCCGAGATAAGACTCTTCTCTCATAGATCCTACATCCCGGTATTTTGTCCTCGCCTGCCGGGTGCGGTCCAAAACCGTCACCGTATCTTTCAATTTTACGTAAGAAATCCGGGCTTTAACCGTATTGGTATGATGATGCATTTTGTTGACGCGGTCTTAATAGAGCGCTCAGTTCATCCAAGCACACGCATGCGCTCCCGCCCTTTGCAGTATGGCAGCATCAACTTGTCTGGAAATTAGAGCGCGTTCTTGCCAGCTTTTTTCGCTTTAGCCCAGCGCGCCTTCATCCGCAGCGAGATGCTTCTTCTTCCCGCTTCACTCATCTGGCCACGTTTGCGCGGTCCGGCGGAGGAGGAGGAGGCCCGTCGTGTGCGGCCTCCGGTAAGAGCTTCTATCGCAGCGACGACTCGGTCCCGCTGCTCGGTCAATGCTTCAATGATGTTGGGGGTGTCCATGGCCTTGAATTATAAAACAATTAGAATTCTAGGAACATGACTCAAAAAATCTGAGTAAGGACATGCGTTGAAATACAGACCTTCCGCCTTGGACAAATGTGGGTAAAAAACGCAGGAAAGGGGGAACCGCTAATAGCTAGAGCCAATTATTGCTTGGATGCTGTTCCTTCAATGCCGCGGGAAGCTGTAGTGCTCGGGGTAGCGGCAGGCGATGCTTTTGGTGGACCGTTTAGCAACTCCGCTGAATAGTTTGGACCCAGGCCCAGTTTTATGAGAGCGCGGGAGTCAGGCACCACCTTGGTTTGCCAGCCGTTGTCGCCCTGATACTTAACCAGGGCCGCCTGGGTGCGTGCGTCCCATTCGCCTGTCGGCTCGCCCGTGAGATATTTTTCCCGGATTAACGCTTGCTGGATCTCAGTGGCCCGTTCAGAGTTGATGCCTTGCTGACCTTTTTTCTTCCAAGAGGCTTTGCGCTTGCCTTTGTGGTGTCCGTGCCTGGCTGTCTTACTCGTTGCTTTGGTCGATGCCTGAGCATAGCCCGAGCACAGCGCCATAGCGAAGCTCAAAATCACGAGTTTTTTCAAGGCTGAACGCACCGATTCACCTCAAAAGAAGATTTGCTCGACCAAGTCTGGGGCAATTCCTAACCGGACCGATTTGGCACCATAACTGACAAACCGTCCGAGCATCATCCCACGTTTGGATGCTGGGACGCCAGCAGTTTGTTGTGCAGCCCAGGATTACCGAAGTGTAATGGAATCAAAGTTTTCTGGTTTTTGTCGCATTTTGTCATTTGCTGAAGCCGTAAAAATCATCAGCAATAGGCTCAAAAATAAACTTATTCCGGGGCGGCTTTGTCTGCTGCCCCGAATTTTGGTTCGCAATTTACGGGAGCGTGCCGGAAATGAATGTATTTCCGCCCGACGCACCACGCCCCGAGTGGACAAGGAACACTACGTCCTGCCCGCTCTTGAGTTGTGATGTGATCTTGCGGAATTCTTCTTCACTGTTCACGGGCTGCTTATTGACTTTTAGGATGATCAAGCCCGGTTGCAATTGCAGGTCGTCCGCAAATGAGCCCGGTTTCACGTCCACCACCTGCACGCCCTTACCTTCAGCCGTACCCATGCGTTCAGCCATCTCCGGAGAAACGGTCTTTACCGTCACGCCCAGCTTGGTCGGCGTAGGCTGGCTGTTATCGTCTGGGGTATCATCATTTGTCCCCTGGTCAGTGCGGTCGCCAAAAAGCTTGGCGCGATCAGCCACAACCACTGTGGCCTGTTTCTCCTGGCCATTGCGCAGATACGTGAGGTTCAGCTTGTTACCGGGATGAGTAGCCGAGATCAGGCTGACCAGTTCCTCACCACTCTTAATCGGTTTGCCGTTGACTGCGGTAATGGTGTCTTCACCTTGCAGGCCGGCCTTAGCAGCTGGGCTGTCTGGCCGGACATTGGTGATAGGCACTCCGTTTTTCGCGCCGTAAATGCGCAGCACGGCAGGGTTCGGCACCGCGCTGAATTCAACGCCAATCGATCCGCGTGCAACTTTGTGGTCTCCAGTCCGCAACTGGTCATAAACATCGCGAACCACATTTGAGGGCATGGCAAAACCCACGCCTTGATATCCGAAAGACTGCGTATAAATAGCCGTATTGATGCCGATGACCTCACCATTCATGCTGACCAGCGGACCGCCGGAGTTTCCGGGATTAATGGCGGCATCGGTCTGGATAAAAGATTGGAACTGGCGTCCTCCGGGGAGATTGCGCCCTTTGGCAGACACAATGCCAGCGGTCACTGTGGCTTCAAGATCAAACGGGCTGCCGATGGCCAGCACCCAGTCGCCTACGGTCATCTTGTCAGAATCCCCCAGACGCGCTGCGACGAGCGGCTTATCTTTTGGCGGTTCAATCTTGATCAATGCTAGGTCCGTTTCCGTATCCACCCCTATGACTTTTGCATCATGCAAAACAGTGGCCGGCTCGTCAAAAAGTTTCACGCGGATTCGGTCAGCCTTGTCCACCACGTGGAAGTTGGTAATGATGTAACCGTTCGTATTCAGGATCACGCCTGAACCCAGCGAACGCTGGCGTCCACCGCCTCCGGGACCGCCGAATGGGCTTTGCGGGCCTTGATCATCGTCATCGCCGGGACCCTGTTGGCCCTGTCCGCCTTGCTGCCCGCCGAAGAAGCGATCAAAAAAATCCTGGAAGGGATCATCTCCGCCGTTATCGCGCTGCCCACGATTCGGTGTGCGACTGCCCCGCCGCCGCACTTTTGGCGTAGATTCAGTGCTCACATTTACAACTGCGGGCTCAACCGCCTGGGCCACCTGTCCGAAGGTATTGCTGAGCTGCTGTGGCGATTGCATTGCTGGCAGCAGAGAGCCGTCCGGGCCGGAATAGCCTCTCACTTTGCCCCGGCTCAAGACCGTGCCAATCAAAATGCCGACCGCCAATGTCAGCAGTATTGCCAGTGTGGAGAGTGCCCTTTGCGTGCGCATGCGTGACGCCAGAGCGCCAAAACGCGAGTTCATACTTCGTCTTACCTCCGGACTAAGTTCTCCAATGATTATAAATCCAATGCTTCCACCCGCTGGTGGTTCCTTTGGTTACCTGGAGCGCTATCACTTAGACGCACAAACCGTAGGCAGCGTTATCCACCAGAGCTGGCCGCGGACTCCACAATGACCGGATCATCGTCCGGCTTCTCAACATGCCCCAGAAGTTCTGAAATCAGCACGCCGGCCAAAATCAACAAGGCTCCCGCCCCGGCCCGAAAGCCAAGCCGCTCATGCAGATAGATGAATGAGGTCAGCCAGGCAAAGACCGGTTCCGTGGTAAAGATTAGCGCCGTATGCGTGGCAGGGGTAAACTGCTGCGCCCATGATTGCACGCTGAAAGCCACTGCCGTGCACAGAATGCCGGTAATCAAAATTGCGGCGATCACCGTTGGCGTAGTGCGGAAATAAGGGTGTTCCACCAGCGGCGTGCTCAAGGCCATCAAAATAGCGGCGGTGGTAACTTGTAAAAACGCGACTTGTTCAAAAGGGAAACGCTGGCTGGCGCGTCCCACAAAGATTACGTGGAAGGTAAAACAAATGGCACACCCGATAGTAAGAAGGTCGCCCATGTTTACATTGGCGAAATCAGCCAGCCCGCTCGGGCCGGCAGGCACGGTCATTAGAAACAATCCAGCAAGCGCCAGCATGATTCCCACCACACGCCATAGGTGAATGCGAACATGCCAGATCGCCACTAGCGCGATGGGCACCAGCACCGAGGATGTGCCGGTAAGAAATGCCGACTTTGAAGGCGTAGTTAGTTTTAGTCCAGTGGTTTGAAATGCATAGCCCGCGAAAAGAAAAATCCCTGCAAGCAAGCCGGCTTTCAGCGATGGCTTCGTCAACACGGAAATTTTTTTGCGGTAGAAAACGGCCAGCAGCACCGCGGCTATCGCCATACGTGCAGAGTTCAATACCAGCGGAGAAGCATCGTTGAGCGCCGCTTTGACCAGCACAAATGTGCTGCCCCAGATGAACGCAATCATCACCAGCAGCAAATGTGCTTTGACCGAGCGGGATGTTGTAATCAGGTTGCGGCTTCCTCTTCTGCTTTGCGAACCTCGGCCTGGGTATGCCGGGGAAATTCAAACACGCACTCGCGCGGCTTTTTATCCAGGCGCAATCCCTGGTATATGGGTGCTCTCATTTTAATTCCGCCGCGCTCACCCTCATGCGTCCATTCAGAAAATTTGATTTCCGTTACCAGTTCCGGCTTGATCCAATGCGGACGCCGTGTGCTTTCAATTTTTCTGCCAAACGGATTATTTTCCGTCTCCAAGGCGTGCAGTTTCTTCCATAGCGCCGCATGGGTGGATTCCGTAAAGCCGCTGCCGGCATTGCCAACGTGGACCAGTTTGCCGTTTTCATCGTAGAGCCCCAGAACAATAGACCCAAAATTTTCCCGCGATCCTCTTGGGATCGGTGTATCCGGCAATCACGCATTCTTGCCGCCGCGTGATCTTGATCTTCAACCACTCGCGCGAACGCTTTTGCACATATACGCCCGTGCGCAGCTTGGCTACGATGCCTTCCAATCCTTTGTCTCGTGCTACACCATAGAGCGCCGTGCCCTGTTCAGGGTAATGATCGGAGTAGCGGAGAAAGCTTTTGTCCTGCGGAATAAGTTGCTGAAGAAGCGCTTTGCGCTGCTCCAGCGGGGCTGCTATCAGGTTATGTCCGTTGACATAGAGCAGATCAAATGCGTAATAAACGATTGGCACAGCGCGGTTGCGCGATCCTCGCGCGCCCGGATGTGTCATGCCGGTGCGCTGCTGCATTAAGCTGAAGGACGGCCGGCCTTCTTCATCCAGCGCTACAACTTCGCCATCCAGGATTGCGTTTTCCACCGGCAAGTCTTGCATGGCCTGCGCGATCTCAGGAAACTCGCCAGTCAATTCGTTCTGATTGCGTGAAACCAGCCGCGCCCGCTTGTCATTGATAAACGCGACAGCGCGGTAACCGTCCCACTTAACCTCATAAAGCCACTGCGGATCGTCGAAAGGCTCTTCCACCAGCGTGGCCAACATGGGATGAATCTCCCGTGGCATGGCGGCACGACGGATGCCAGATGTGTGCGCCAGCAGCGTATTCAGGTCTTCCTCGATGATCCTTTTAGGCTGCTCGGTTACGCTGCCTTGCAAGTCTTTTTTTTTACGCTGGTTTTCTTTTTGGCGATGCTGGATGAATTGCGCTTTTCTCGTACAACCCCGGACTTTGTCGCTTTTACTTCAGGCTCTTGTTTTCGAATTTTACGATCACGCGATTTCCCGGCCACCCGATTCACCGATCCTTGCAGCCACTCCGCACCCTTGCGCACCGTCCCTTTGCTATCTCCGGCCTTACGATTGCTCTCCCACTCGTCTGAGCCTTCGTCGCCGGCGATCTCATTTAAACTGCGCTTGGTTAACACCGAGTAATCGAGTTTATCGATATTGAACCCGGGCTTCATTGCGTCGTCTTTCTTCTTGATCAGCAGCCACTCCGTGCCTTTCGAACCCGTCCGGCGCGAGCGCATCTTGGCCAGCACAAACTCGCCCTTCAACTTTTCGCCGCTAAGTTGAAATTTCAGGTCGCCCTTATCCAGCATGGAGTGTTCATCGCCCAGCGGCTGCCATGTGCCGGTGTCCCATACCATCACCGTTCCGGCGCCGTAATTTCCCTCTGGGATTCTGCCCTCAAAATGGAAATACGAAACCGGATGGTCTTCCACCTGCATCGCTAGGCGCTTATCTCCCGGATCAAGCGACGGCCCTTTAGGGACGGCCCATGATTTCAACACGCCATCCATTTCCAGTCGGAAGTCATAATGCAGATGCGATGCGCGATGCTTTTGCACCACAAAGCGGTGGTGTTCGCCCCGCTCCAGTTTGCCTTCAGGTTCGGGCGTCTCATTGAACCGGCGTTTCTTGTTGTATTGCTCTAAAGCCATAAAAGTTTTGATGCAGGTGCAAGGTCGCGTTCTGGCTAACTCTGAATCCCTGTGAAACAATTGCCATTAATTGTACGGGAGAAATGAATGGCAAAAGTTGCCGCAGAGAAGTCCTTCAGCCAAGCCGTAAAAGATCGCCGTGCCACGCCCAGTTTTGAAGATGTCCCAATCCATACGGCAGACCTTGAAAGGATCATTCGTATCGGACTGGAAGCGCCCAGCGGCTACAACACGCAACCGTGGCGCTTTGTGGTGGTGCGCGACGCGGAGCAGAAGAAGAAGCTGAGTGCCGCCGCTTTCGGACAGCCCAAAATTGAGCAGGCCAGCGCCGTGATTGTCGCTTGCGGCGATCCGCTGGGATGGAAGGATGGCGATCTGGAAGAGATGCTGCGCATCAGCGCGCAACACGGTTTCAATGATCCTGCCGAGCAGGAGAAAATCCGCAAGACCGTCACGGGATTTCTTGGCGGTCCAGCGGGAAAGGCCGCCGGCATTGAGCCTACGTTTGATCTCTGGGCCAATCGCCAGACCATGATTGCTTTCACCACCATGATGTGGGCCGCGGAAACCCTGGGCTATGACACTGCTCCGATGGAAGGCTTTATGGAAGATCAGGTGAAGGCCCTGCTGAAAATTCCGGAGCGCGTGCGCGTGGTGGCATTTCTGGCCATTGGACGACTGAAGGGCAAGGACAAACTTTATGCTGGAAGGTTCCCCCCGGAACGCAATGTATTTGCTGAGACTTGGGGTGAGAGCATCGAGTTTTGATCTAGAACTTACCGCCGATCAACGCGGATCAAAATATCTTTTGCTGGATTCACAATGTAAGCGAACTTTGTTCGAACCGAGAGCGACACAAACATGGAATTTTCTACTGAACGCATCATCAAACTTGCCGACGCGCAAAGTGCCATCCCCACGCGCGACGGCAAACTTTATGCCGAACTCTTTACTCACGGGACTTTGGCAATCGAAATTTACGCTCCTAAAGGCAAAGACATGCAACAGCCACATACGCGGGACGAGCTCTATGTAGTCGCCGCGGGACTGGCTGGTTTTTTATCGAGGGGCAGCGATTTCAGTTTGGGCCCGGCGACGCACTGTTTGCCGCTGCCGGAGAGGTGCATCGTTTTGAAGATTTCACTGAAGACCTGTTGACATGGGTGATCTTTTACGGCCCTGAAGGCGGTGAACGTGCGTAGCTGCGCGAGGGCCCATTTTATCGCTGCTGTTTTTGTGCGTAGCCTTGCGCGGCACAGACCGCGCCCCAACAGCAGCCGACTCCGACTGCATTCGACAGCAAGCCGCTTCGCGCTTGCTACTGCAACTCAGCGAGGCATTGCAGGGCCACAGCCAGAAGCAATTCTTCGCGCTCTTTGATCTGGACAAGATGAAAGACGGTGGACTGTTCAAGCAGCAAACCAATTCTTTCTTCGCGCAGACCGAATCCATCCGCGTTCACCTTAATCTGGTGGACACATCCGTAGACAGCGATAAAGCCAGCCTCTCTGTTAAGGCAGAGATGGAAGCTGAGCCAAGAAATGGCGGGCCCATCGCCCGGCGAAATGAGCGGCTGAATTTTGTGGTGGCCAACGCTGGGAATCGCTGGAAGTTTATCGATTTTCAGCCCCGATCTTTCTTCTCACTTCCTTGAACTTTTTTTGCTGGCATGAAAACCAAGGCAACATCACCCAAACCAAACCCGCCGAAATCCACTACGCGTGAATATCCCGATCGCCCCATCGTTGGAGTGGGTGCCGTGGTAATTCATTTGAACCGCGCGCTGCTGGTGAAGCGCGGAAGCCCGCCCTTACTTGGGGAATGGTCGCTGCCAGGAGGCGTTGTGGAGTTGGGAGAGACGCTGCGAACCGCCGCCGAGCGAGAAGCGCTGGAAGAGACTGGATTGATCGTGAAGGCCGGCGAGGTGCTCGAAGTCCTGGATCGGATCATTCCCGGCAAAGACGGCGCTCCGCAATATCATTACGTGCTTATTGATTTTCTCTGCTTAGTGGAAGGTGGAGACCTTCGCGCCGGAGGCGATGCGGCGGATACAGCTTGGGCAAGTGAAAGTGAACTTGGAAAATATAAGTTGGAGAAGGCTGCTGTTGAGGTGATCAGAAAAGCGTTCTTGGCGTAGCTTCTCTCTGAAATCCCGAGTCCAGCATAGCGGGTGAGGGAACCATACAGTGCCGAAAATTTACCTAACGAGAATCGCGTGAGCCGAAGATGCTTGGAGAGGGTAGGACTCCCTCGCTGCGGTCGGGATTTCAGAAAAGGCTTACTTTCCTGCGTCTGTGCGCCCCTGCGGTGAGTCCTCAGCTCCCCAGCTGTACGCATCCTTCTGCTCCAAGCCCACAAACTGCAACACGCGGCACGCAAACTGATGCGCCATCTCGTCGAAGCTCTTAGGTTGGTTATAAAACGTTGGGATCAGCGGATAGATGGTTGCGCCGGCTTCGGCGGCCCAATCCATGTTGCGGATATGCACGCGGTTGAGCGGAGTCTCTCTCGTGCACAACACCAGTGGACGCTTTTCTTTCAGGCAGACATCCGCTGCTCGATCAATAAGATTACCCGCCAGTCCGTGAGCAACTCTGGCCAGAGTTCCCATGCTGCAGGGAATCACGATCATGGCATGTGTTGGATAAGAGCCGCTGGCAATGTTCGCGCCAATGTCATCGTTATTCTGCGCCTGAATTTTCCCAGACTGTTTTCCGAGTAGCTGCTGAACAAGATTGTTTCGGCCTTTGATGCCAAGTTCTTCAGCAAAGACGCGCAGCGCGTTGTCTGATGCGATGAAATTTACTCTCTGCACGCGTTCATCGCGCTCCAAAGTGAGCAGCAACTCTCGAGTAAATAGCGCTCCGCTCGCTCCAGTAGCGGCTACCGTGAGTACATGGGCTGTCGGATGTAACGGATTCGGCATCTAAGGGTGTAAGGTCTGGGTTACAAGAGTAAAGCTTACAGACTAATAGTAATCGATAGGGATGGGCCTGCGCTGAAGTGAGGCAGGCTACTTCATGGGCAGTGGTTTCTCAATTCGAGCCCGACGCAGGACAGCAGCGCAGCAACTTGCACTCCTGCAGGTGAAGCGCGAAATCAGAGCCACCGATCCGCACGGTCGATTGAAGTATATTCGCGACTTCAGCGAAGCCTTTCGCGATTATCGCCGCGCCCTCACCGACAATGAATTCAAACAGCAATGCGCCACTGCCGACATCTTTCTGGTTGGCGACTATCACGCGCTTGCCGCGTCGCAGGACTTTGCCGCAGCGTTCATCGGTCAGCTGGCCCAGAGCGACCGTCCAGTGGTGCTGGCGCTGGAGATGGCCTTCAGCCGCGATCAATATTTCCTGGATGAATGGCTGCGCGGTGAGATTGATGAAGATGAACTCCGCGCAGGCATACGTTATGACGATGAATGGGGTTATGACTGGGAGCCGTTCGCTCATCTGCTGCGCCAGGCGAAGAAGCATGGCTGCCCGGTTTACGGTATTGATCTGAAGCCGCGTGGCAACATGCGCAAGATTGGCGCGCGTGATCGCCATGCCGCTACGCAGATTGCACAGATTCGCCGCGCACATCCTGAAGCGCGAGTGTTGACGCTGTTTGGCGAAGCGCATCTTGCGCCGCAGCATCTACCGCACTGGCTGCGACTATTGCGTCCACGCGACCGCGTGCTTACCGTGCTGCAAAACCTTGATGAGCTTTACTGGAAGGCCGCTGGCGAATTGAGTGACAGCGTTCACGGCGTCCAGGTGAGTGATGACGTGCTGTGTGTGTTCAACGCCACGCCGCTTGAAAAATATGAAAGCTACCGCATCTATATCGGCAAGTGGCGGACCCAGCCGAACCAGCCCGACCTTGCGCCCACGTTCTATAACCTGGTGGATACGTTCATGCGCTCGATGGGCCTTGAGCAATACTCGCCGGTGACAGGTAGCCATTCCAGCGCGCTGATAGAAGATTATCCGGAAGTTTACCTGCGTCCCGGCACAGGAGATTTTGAAAAGCTGCTTACGCGTAAAGAAATTCCTGCGGTCGAGCGGCGTCCTGTGCTGGAGAAGCTGCGGCAACAGGGCTGCGTCTATTCACCCAAGCATAATCTGCTGCTGATCAAGCGCTTTCAGCTCTCGAATGCCGCTGAGGAAGCTGTGCGCTTTGTCCAGTATGAGTGCCGTGGCGCGGCATGCTCCAACGGTCCATGGGCGGGCAGTTCACACCAGGACCAATTTTATTTTGACGTGATAGAGCGAGCGTTTATCACTTTCGGCGCACGGATTCTGCTGCCACATTATCCGGTACTGCGGCAGCGTGATTTCCAGGCGCTCAGCAGCCAACCAGGCGATGCAGCAAAAATACAGAAGGCATTCAGCGCCCGCGAACATCGCGAGATGATTGAATTTTTGGTGCTGCACAAGGAAGCAGAAAGGCATGCGCGGCTGCGCTCTGAATTGCCACGCGTGCTCGCCACGGGCATTGCATCCAGCGGGAAAAAGCGCGAGTTCCTGGTCCGGCATCTTGGCGCCATGCTCGGCGCGGAGATGCATGAGGCTTATCTTGCCGGCTCGATGAGCAAGAGCTTTCTGCGCTCTCTGTTCTTCCGCAAGACCCACCTGCCGGGCGTGGCCAAGAAGACATACTTTGAGCTGGCGCGAAGGGTGAATCCGGCCCAGGGGAAGCTTTTCTCTTAAAAACCTACCACGGAGACACAGAGGCACGGAGAAAACAACAGACGTAGTGATTAGGATCTTCCGTTCCATGGCTCCATCTTGCCCATAGCTTGTGTAAACTTCATTCTTGAAACAAAACCCTTCTCGCTGTTCTCCGTGTCTCATTGCCTCCGTGGTAGGTTTGTTTTTAATGTTAATCTGAATGCTCAGATGGATTCCGCCTCTCTCCGCAAATTGTTACAGGACGTTCGCAAAGGCACAGTCTCACCCGATGATGCTGTGGCCCGTCTGCGGCATATGCCTTTTGAAGACCTGGGCTTCGCCAAGGTTGATCACCATCGGCGTGTGCGGTCGGGAATGCCGGAAGTTATTTTTTCCCAGGGTAAAACGCCTGCTCAGGTGGCAAAGATTTTTAAGAGCATGGCAGCGCAAGGCGGCAATGTGCTTGCAACCAGGGCCACAGCGGAACATTTTCGAACAGTCAAGAAGCTTGTCCGTAAAGCTGAGTACCGGGAACTGGCTAGGACCATCACTCTACAGCAGGATTCGATAAATTACGGCAAAGGCACGGTGGTGATTATTTCTGCGGGAACCAGCGATATCCCTGTGGCGGAAGAAGCGCTGGTAACGGCAGAAATTTTGGGTAATGAAGTTGCCCATCTGTATGACGTGGGGGTGGCGGGAATACATCGTCTGCTGGCCAGCCGGGAAGTGTTCGACAAAGCGCGGGTAATTATCGTTTGCGCAGGAATGGAAGGCGCGTTGCCGAGCGTCGTCGGCGGGTTGGCACGCGTGCCTGTTATTGCCGTACCGACGAGCGTTGGCTATGGCGCGTCATTCAATGGTCTGGCAGCCTTGCTCGGCATGCTCAACTCCTGCGCTTCCAATGTGAGCGTGGTGAATGTTGATAACGGCTTTGGCGCGGGCTACGTTGCGTCCATGATCAACCGCGTGTAACTCTCAGCCATCTTAAAGCCATACCGGCGTCACACTCTCCAGTGACGCCATCAAAGATCATGAGCAGCTCCGTTCATAAAATCTCTTGTAAAGCAACAAGTACATTTACATTTCAACACCATTTTTTATGCAACGTGCGAAATTTGGTTCGCGTCTTACTGGCAGGTGTAAAATTTGCAATTGAATGAGGGCCTGCGGACCTTCCGTTAAGGGATCTTCTCCCAGCCGAGGCGCACATGAATGTTCACGTAAGCTACAAGGCAGGCAAGACGCCCGATGTTGAGCGCGAATTCAAGCATCAAATCCAAAAATTAGAACCGCGATTGCAGGTTTTTAAACCCGACCTGGTGCATCTGCATGCAGCAGTAGAGTCGGACAGCAGACGCGGCGTCAGCGTGTCACTGAACCTGCGATTACCGTCGGGGCAGATGGCGGCGCAACGCTCGGGAGAAAACGCTTTAGCTGCAATCAAATCTGGCTTCGCAGACTTGATCTCCCAAGTGACCAAACACAAAGAGCTGCTGCGCGGCAACTGGACCAGAAAATCATTGCGGCGTGCAGGCCGTGAGGGATTGACGCAAATGCCTCTTCCCGCTGATTCCGCTCCGGCAGGCACAAATGGCCGAGCGCACGAGCAGACGCGTGTCGTTCCTACACAGATGCCACCGCCGGCAGAGCAAACTGACAGCGCGGCTGTCGCTGACGTGCAACTGTGGTTAAGCGCCAACCTGCGCAAACTGGAAGAGTTTATCGACCAGGAACTGAGTTTCCAGATTGAGTCGGACAAGATTCGTGAAAACCAGATCACACGCGACGAAGTGGTCGATGAGGTAATCGTCAGCGCGCTATCGCATGAAGGCGGCAGAAGAGAGCTGCTGTCAACGGAAAGCTGGTTTCATCGGCTGGCTGTGCAGGCAATTCGCCGGCTGGTCCATGACAATGCCGATACGGCCAACATCTCATTGGACGCGCCCGCCGGAATTCAAAACGTTACCGGCAGTGATGAAAACGTGCTGCAGTACCACCAGCCTGATGACAGCCTGCCGGGGGAAAGTATCATTCGCGACGAAAGTGTCCGGACGCCGGAAGAGATCATGGCCGGCGATGAAATGGTGGCGCAACTGGATGTTGTTTTGAGCGGCGTCAAATCAGGTGACCGTGAGGCTTTTGTCTTATACACGCTGGAAGGTTTTACGGTGGATGAAATTTCCCGTCTGGCAGGGCGTTCAGCGGAACAAGTGCGCCAGTCCATCCACCAGACGCGTGCCTACATCCAGCAAAAGCTGCCAGCGCAGAACCAGCTGAGGGAAAGCTTGCTGCACCATTCCCGGGTTGCGTAACAAAAAGTTGCGCAACAGATGCGTAAAGAAGATGCGTAACGGAAAGCAGACTAAGGAGATCCGTGATGATTACGCGTGAAGAAATCCGCCAACTGGCGCAGTTTGAGTCGCCGGCGGGATGCGCCATCAGTTTTTATTTTCAGCCGCAGACACCTCAGAACAAATCTCACCGTGAAGAATCCATCATGGTGAAGGACCTGGTGCGCGAGACCTTACGCAAAGCGGAGCGCAATGGCCACCACACCGTGCTGCGCGAAGACCTGGAGAGAATATTGAATATTGCAGAAGGGCTGCATGGAAACCATTCGCGAGGCAAAGCGATCTTTGCATGCCGCGACCAGGGAATATGGCGTGAGCTGGATATTCCTGCCCGGTCCGAGCCATCACAGATCAAGGTTAATTCGCGTTTTCACCTGCGTCCGCTGGTGGATGCAAAATCCGGGCTGCCGCGCACCTGCATCGCACTGGTAAACCGAAAAAAAGCGCGCATCTTTGAATTGCAGGAAACAGAAATCATACAAAAACCTGACCTGGAATTTGGTCCTTCTCCGGGCGTTCCGCGGAGTGATGGATTCCAGGGCTATGAGGCGGGCCACCGCGAGCGCCACGTTGAAAACATGGTAATGCAGCACTTCAAAATGTTTGCAGAATCGCTGCTGATGCTGGCCCATCGAGACAAGTTTGAGGCGCTGCTGATCGGGTGCCAGGACGATTCATGGCCTGAAATTGAGCCTCAACTGCATAGCGATCTCAAGCAGAAATTGCAGGGCAGGTTTCCGATCGACGTCACCTCTGCGACGCCTGAAGAAGTACGCCACCATGCCAACCGTATTCTGACAGAATCAATGTTGACCAAGCAAAGGGAATTGATCAGCGAAGTGATGGGTGAAGTACAACGCAATGGGCGCGGCGCTCAGGGATTAAAACATGTTTTGAATGCGTTGGAACTGCAGGAAGTGCAAACTGTGCTAATGCTACGCAGTTTTAGCGCGGAAGCAGTGGAGTGCACCAACTGCCGTCACCTGGATACGCGCATGGTAAAAACCTGTGCGGTCTGCGCCCATGAAACGCGTGAACTCAGTGACGTTTCTGACGCGCTGGTGGATATGGCCCTGCGGAGCGGAGCTGATATTCGCTTTATCGACGGCGATGCTGACATGGAAAAGGCTGGAAAAGTCGCCGCATTGCTGAGGTTCCGGGCCGACCAGAACACCGCGGAAAAGAAGATGGCGGTGTGAGAAACGGCATTTGGTAGTTGGTATTTGGCTTTTGGCGCTGCAATAAACCAATGTGCCGTGTACCTGCCCGCGCACTTTGAACACAAAGGAAGAGTATGCCTGACAACGCCTTCAAGGATTTCCGTCTTTTCCCCGCGATCTCTGAAGCCTGGGAGCTGACGCGCTCAGGTCTGGTGATTATCCGGGAAGAGTTGTACAAACTGGAGCTTTGGCATTCATTCAGTAATCCCGATATCCCTTATTACGTTTCCATCTCAATCCAGAAAAATGGCACATGGACCAGGATGGCTGACCCGCCATTTGCCACCGGTCGTAATGGAGATGAGGCGTTGCGCGACGCCATGGCATTTCTTACGGAGCGATTGGCCGCGTGAAAAGTTCGAACTTCATAAAGTCGTGCTCTTAGCCTAGTAGCTAACGACCGCATCTGATATTCTTCTGCGTTTCCTCCATTCACGAAAGTGAGGCCCCATGAAACGCAGAGATTTTCTTTCCGGACTGGCAGTTACCTCCGCCGCTGCGGCCGCAGGACAAGCGGGCAAGAACGCTCCGCCACAATCGCAAAAAAAAGACAACCTGCAAGTACCGCGCACCTCGCCCGCCAAGAACATCATGATTTCGGCGGCGAATGGCATTACATCTCGCGGCAACCATCTTGAAGCAGGCTATAAAAAGCTGGCAGCAGGCGCGGACACACTGGAAGCCGCCATTGCCACAGTGACTGAGGTGGAGAACGATCCGGAAGATGACAGCGTCGGCTACGGCGGACTGCCGAATGAGGATTGCGTAGTGGAACTGGACGCATGCTGCATGCATGGTCCCACGCGGCGCGCAGGCTCAGTGGGCGGAGTGCGCGAGATTAAGAATGTAGCTGCGCTATCGCGCACAGTAATGGAACATACTGGCCACGTCATGCTGGTGGGCCAGGGCGCGACTCGTTTTGGCGAACTGATGGGTTTTCCAAAAGAAAATTTGCTGACCGAACATTCGCGGAAGATCTGGCAGTTGTGGAAGGAATACCACTCTGATCTTGACTGGTGGGGACCAGGCTTTGCCGATCCAAACTTCAAGATCCCGCCGAACCTTGATACGGGCTCCCTGCGGGAACAGCCGGAGCAGATCAAGCGGTTGTACACCCTTGCGGGCGAGATTGGTATTGCTGAAGACCGCAAGATGGACGCAATCCAGAAAGTGCTCTATCCGCCTACCGGCACCATTAACTGTTCCGCGTTGAATGAGAAAGGCGAGATGTCCAGCGTGACCACTACCAGCGGACTTGCCTGGAAAATTGCGGGACGCTGCGGTGATTCGCCGATTATCGGCGCCGGCTGCTATTGCGATCAGGAAATAGGTGCTGCAGGCGCCACTGGCAACGGCGAGGAGAACATAAAAATTTGCGGAGCCCACACGATTGTGGAGAGTATGCGGCGCGGCATGTCGCCGGAAGAAGCCGGTATGGACGCGCTCAAGCGCATTGTGCACAACTACAACAATGACATGTCCAAGCTGATTTACGTGAGCATGCACTTTTACATTCTGCGGAGAGACGGCGCATATGCCGGCGTTACCATGTGGTCAGGACCGGCGGACCGGCCCGCAAAGTTTGCCGTTGCCGATGGAAACGGCGAGGCGAGGCATGAAACGGCGAAAGCTTTGTTCCAAGGAAATCCTAAGAACTGGCCGCCGATGCCGAAAGAACGGAGACAGTAAAAACAAATCTTACCACTGATAACACTGATTTAACTGATTTTCACGGATTAGGAAAAAGATCAGCCGCGAATGACGCGAATGAAATTTCTTTTGGTTTCCGATTCGCGCATCGTGTCCGTTTTCGTCCGAACGGTTTTATCTGCGATCACCTGCGTAATCTGCGGCAGAGAGCCGGTTGTTCGCGCGATTCGCGGCTATTGTTTTTTCTGATCTGTGAGAATCAGTCAAATCAGTGTCATCAGTGGTAAGGTTTACGCGAAACGAACCTTCACGTCAGCGCGCTTGGCCAGGTGAATGCTTTCCACAAAGCGCACTTTGCCGCTTTTGCGGGTCATCACAATCGACGAGGTCCGTGTGCCTTCACCGAAGAAGCGCACACCTTTCATCAATGCGCCATCGGTCACGCCGGTGGCGGCAAAGATAATGTGCTTGCCTGGCGCAAGGTCTTTGGCGGTATAGATCTTTTTCTTGTCCTTAATGCCCATCTTTTCAATGCGGGCTTCGAGCTCCGGAGTGTTTATGACCAGGCGCGCATGGATTTCGCCGTTCAGGCATCGCATAGCGGCTGCCGTGATCACGCCTTCAGGAGCGCCTCCACTGCCCATGACCACGTGAACGCCGGTGCCGATGACAGCTGCGGCGATGCCTGCGGAAAGATCGCCATCGGTGATAAGCCGGATGCGTGCTCCGGCGCGGCGAATGTCATCGATAAGCTTTTCATGGCGCGGACGATCCAGCACCACCACCACAAGATCGGCAATGTCACGGCTCAGGCGGCGCGCAATGGCCTTGAGATTTTCTTTTACTGGCGCGTCAAGATCAACGGCGTCTTTGCAGGAAGGGCCGACGACGATTTTTTCCATGTAGCAATCCGGCGCGTTCAGCAGGCCGCCTTTTTCTGATGCAGCCAGCACCGTGATGGCGCCAGGAGCTCCAGTGGCGCAGAGATTGGTGCCCTCAAGCGGATCAACGGCGATATCAACTTCCGGCAGCTTCTCACCGTCATGCCAGCCTGCGCCCACGTGCTCGCCGATATAAAGCATTGGCGCCTGATCACGCTCGCCTTCACCGATGACAATGGTCCCGCGCATGGGAACCGTGTCCATGGTGGTGCGCATCGCCTCAGTGGCAGCCTGGTCGGCCCGATCGCGGTCGCCGGTGCCCATGGTATGTGCTGAAGCGATGGCGGCATCTTCCACTACGCGCGCAAACTCCAGCGCCAGTTCAAATTCCATCTGGTTCGCCAGACTTCTTGTTTCAGGCTGCTTATCTACCACGCGGGTTGCCATTTGAATGCCTCCGGGTTTTCCACCGCTCAAAACGCGCTTATTCCAGTCACATTCTCGCCGATGATCAGCGCATGAATATCGTGCGTGCCTTCGTATGTTTTTACTGACTCCAGGTTCATCATGTGGCGCATCACCGGATAATCATCGGCAATACCGTTTGCCCCCAGGATGTCACGCGCCATGCGCGCACACTCCAGCGCCATCCATACATTGTTTCGCTTGGCCATGGAGATGTGCTGGTGCCCAACTTTATTTGCGTCTTTCAGGCGGCCCACTTGCAGCGCCAGTAGCTGCGCCTTGGTGATTTCACTGATCATCCATGCCAGCTTCTCCTGGACAAGCTGATGAGATGCAATTGGCTGGTCACGGAACTGCTTGCGCACCTGGGAATATTGCAGCGCCGTGTCATAGCAGGACATTGCCGCGCCAATCGCGCCCCAGCCAATGCCGTAACGCGCCTGATTGAGGCAGCCCAGCGGGGATTTAAGGCCGTCTGAGCCGGGAAGAAGATTTTCCAGCGGAATACGGACGTCTTGCAGCGACAGCCCAGACGTGACCGAAGCGCGCAACGACCACTTGCCATGCACATCGCTGGCTTTGAAGCCGGGGCGGTTGGTTTCGACCAGGAAGCCCTTGATGCGGTCATTATGCTCTTCAGACTTTGCCCATACGATGGCGACATCGGCGATCGAACCGGAGGTGATCCACATTTTCTCGCCGTTCAGGACATATTCATTGCCGGACTTCACCGCCCGCGTGCGCATGCCGCTGGGGTTGGAGCCGAAGTCGGGCTCGGTAAGGCCAAAGCAGCCGAGCTTTTCGCCGCGGGCCATGGGCGGCAGCCATTTTTCCTTTTGCGCGTCACTGCCGTAAGCGTAAATCGGATACATACAAAGCGCGGATTGCACACTGACGAAAGAACGCACGCCGCTGTCGCCGCGCTCCAGTTCCTGCATCACCAGGCCGTATTCCACATTGCCCATGCCGGCGCAACCATAACCTTTCAGGTTGGCGCCGAAGAAACCAAGATCGGCCATGGGCTTTACCAGTTCGCGCGGAAAGCGCCCCTCACGATTGCACTCTTCAATGATTGGGACAAGATTTTCTTCAATAAAGCGGCGCGCGGTGTCGCGCACCAGACGCTCGTCGTCGGTGAGCAAGGAATCAAACTCGATGAAATCCACGCCCTTGAACTTAAAAACGGGCATATTCTCCTCTTCAGTTGGCCTGATGTATTGCCGGATAAGCGGGCAGTCATACAGACAGCAAAACCCCGCTCAAGGCAGACTTTCAAAGCTAGCAGAGGCAACGGACAGGGTCAAACCACATTCATGTCGCTGGGCTCCAAACCCGCTTAACAGCATCGGCCAAGAGTGGTATCTTTTGCGCCAGCAGCTTTGGGCGAGGCCGACTTGCGCGCCGAGCCCACGCAGCAAGTGCAGAAGACTGCTTCTTTAGCAATGACGCGGAGCGGTTTGGAGCGAATCGACAAATAAATGAAAACCAATGCAGTCCGCCTGCTGGAGAGCCTGGGCGTGCAATACGAACTGCGCAAATACGAAGTTGACCCTGACGATCTGGCCGCTGAGACCGTCGCGGCCAAGATCACGATGCCGCCGGAGCAGGTATTCAAAACGTTGCTGGCGCGCGGCGATCGCCATGGTCTTTGCTTTGCCGTGATTCCCGCCAACACTGAACTTGACCTCAAGGCCCTGTCCGCAGCCACGGGCGACCGCAAGCTGGAACTTGTCCCAGTCAAGGAGCTGCTGGCGTTGACGGGATACATTCGCGGCGGCGTAACCGTGCTGGGGGCCAAGAAAGCTTTCCCGGTTTTTGCTGACGAGACCATCCAATTGTGGGACTCCATTTCCATCTCCGCTGGCATTCGCGGAACGCAGATCATTCTTCGGCCAGAAGACTATCTACGGGCTACAGAAGCCATCATGGTCGATATCGCACGTGGAAAATAGTTGCACATTACCAGCCGATAGCCACGATTAGACCTGCATATTAATCTTCCTAATTTCTCTTTAATCGCTTTGTAAGGTAAGAACCTTATATATACTGTTTGGTCGCCCATCCCCCCACTATGGGGTTCCGGCGTGTCCGGGACCCCTTAGGAGTTTCCAATGGCCGCAGGACTGAATGAAACTGTCTGGATCACCTTGATGCACGAGATGCAAAGCTTTGTCCGGCAAAACCTGGAACAGCCGCAGGTCCAGGCTGAGCTTCGGCATCTCACGGGCCCGCAACCGCTCCGGCGCGGCGCTTACCGCGGTGACAGCCAAACTGACATCATCCGCACCTTTGAACTGCTGGCTCCCGGCTTGCTCGTGGATTTTCTAGAAGCCAACAAAGAACTGCTGAACAAATACGCGCTGCGCATCTGGGCCGCCGAGCGTGAAGGCATGTTCGACGCGCACGCCAAGGTCTCCTGAAACTCACTTTAAGCTGGCCGATTGCGGCGTCTTTACCAGTCGTTGCGGATCATATCCGGCAGCGCCGCGCTGTTCCATGGCCTGCTGGTAATCGGCTTCCAGCATCTGCGGCGTGCGGCTTAGTATCCATAGATACCTGCGGCGCGGCTCTCCCACAACAGCCCAGCGATATTCCGGATCAAGCCCAATGATCCAGTAGTCTCCATAGAACGGCCAGAAAAAAGTTACCTTGAGCCGGGCATTTGAGCGATCAACCACTTTAGCCGTGCCGCTGGCTTTTTTGGTGGCTCCATCACTCTTGCGGCAGGTGTTCACAACTCCTACTTTGCCATTACGCTTAAGCTCATATTCTGCTGTGGTATCTGAAGCGCAATCCCGCTGGAACCGGTTGGGATAGCGTGCTATCTCGTACCACTTTCCCACGTAGCGTTTCAGGTCAACGGTGCTCACGCTGGCCAGCGGAGCGGGTTTGGGACCCTCCCAGGCCTGCGCGCGCAAAGACGCTGCACAAACCGACGCAATCAAGGCAATCATCGACATCCGCATACTTCTATTCCTTGTCTTACAAGAACGCGTCTTACAAAAATGTGTCTTGCAAGAACGTGTGTTACAAAATGGCGTGCGATGTTAGCTGTGATGCGGCGGAAACTACCGCGTTGGCAGCGCCAACCAAAATCCTGAGGCTAACCGCTCTCGGCCGTCGATAGCCACCAGCCTTTGCCTTCGCACCAGTAGGTTGCGTCCGGCGGCGTGTTGCGGCGCAGCGAACGAACATTCCTTAAATCCCCGCGCTTAAATGCTTCCGCCAGCTTCTTTGCTGTCTCTTCATCGCGCGCGCCCTGGCAGTTGATAAACATCACCGGCATCAGGAACCTTGCACTGAAGCCATCCGGAGGAACGCGCGTAATCAGCAGCATTCCCCCCGCGCCGGGAGTTCCGCCGGGGCCATCGGGCGTGAGCGGAAACAGAAGGCGTCCGCCGGGAAGCAGCGCGTCCAGCCAGATATCCAGCGGCGCGGTTGCACCGGCATTCACGTAAATCAGGTTGCAGGCCGGCAGCGTGCCTTCCGCACCCGATCGCTGATACACGGTCACGTCTGGCATGTCTGCAAGATTCGCCGTAGCCAGCTCCGCCAGCACAGGCTCAATCTCATAGGCCAAAACTTTTCCCTGCGGTCCTACCAGCCGCGCCAATATCGCCGTGTAATATCCCGTGCCCGCGCCAATGTGTATGGCCGTTTCACCCGGCTGCGGATTGAGCGCGGCAAGGCTCACCGCATGCAACACCGGCTGGCCGTTATTGATCTTGCCGGTCTCAGAGAGCGCCACCGTTACGTCCTGGTAAAGAAACGCCGGATCGCTAGTGGGCGTGGTGATGTATCCGCCGCCGGTAAAAATCTTCCACGGCCCCGGACCAAGAAAGCGCTCGCGCGGCGTGGCGGCAAAGGCCTCCTGGAGCCGTCCGCTGGGCACGCCCGCCTGCGCCGTAATCAGGCTGGCAAAAAACGCTCTATGCGCCTCCAGACGTTCCATGTTTTGCCTCCTTACTTCCTTCCGGCCCTCTTCTGCGCGATCACCAACCCCCTTGGCGTGGGCAGAAACACCACGGAAATCAGTCCTTCATCTTCCATCCGCTTGGCGGCTTCGCGGACGGTCTTGAGATGCGAGCTGGCGTCGTGCATCAAGATCAAGCCGTTGGGATTAATGAGCGGAAGAAAGTGCCGGACCTCAGGCTCGCGCAGCTCAGGCAGAGAGTCGCAAAAAAGCACATCGATAGTCCCGGCAACGCGGGTCTCCAGACTGGATTCGCATCGGAAATCGATAAACTTTTTGAGGCCGGAAGCCTCAATCTTTTCTTTGGCCTTGGCAAAAACTTCTTTATCCGGCTCGCAGGTAATGATCTTGCCGGAGCCGTTCTGCTTCAAGCCCTCGGCCATATAAATGGTGCTCACGGCAAGAAACGTCCCGGTCTCAACCACCAGGTTGGGCTTTACGGTGGTCATCAGGCACTTCAGAAAATCCAGGACTTCAACTTCAGCGGTCATGGTGTCAAACATCCTCCAGCGCTCAGGGTTGGGGCATTCAGGCGTGGCGCGATGGTATTCCGGTTTGGTCTCCTGGTTGCCATGCTGCACCACGTGGTCCAGCACTTTGTGTACAGGATCTACTTTGCGAAATCGACGCCTCGCAACGATCAGCAGAATTATTCCGGCAACGATGGTCAGCAGCGCGGCCAGTTGCGCGTTGCTCATGCCCCACAGGATTCGAGGATTGATGCGGAGGAACTCCACCAGAAATCGCTCTATGCCAAAGAGGACAAGAAATTCACCGGTGATCACGCCAGGGGCAAGCGGATGCTGGATTGCGCGCGACCCGCGTCGCCAGATGTACCAGCCAATCAGCACGCACGCGATGAATTCATAGATCGGCGTAGGGTGCACGGCGCAGTTCTGCGGCCAGCCATAAATGGCGCATGTGCCGTTGGGGCCGCTGGTGGGAACCAGTCCATCAGGAAACGCCATCCCCCAGGGAAGATGCGTTGGCATGCCGTAGTCGCCGTCGCCGGAGATCAGGCAGCCAATGCGGCCAACCGCGTAACCGACGGCAGCCGCGAAGCTGGAAATATCCAGCATGGTGAGCATGTTCACGCCGTTGCGCCGGGCAATGATGAGCAGCGCCGCAATGCCGGCGACAAAGCCTCCGAACCATGCAAAGCCGCCGCGAAACCAGCTCAGCAGCGCGCCAAAACTTTTGAAAGTTTCGGCGTTCAGGCGGTCGGCAGGCGTATCAACGATGTGCCAGATCTTTGCGCCCAGGATTCCCGCAAACGCCACCACGGCGACGATGGTGTAAGGATCAAGCTGGATTTTGCGCCGCTTAATCTCGCCCTCAAGCGCGTAATAAGCGGTGGCAAAGGCCACAACCATCAGCAGGCCGAAGGTCGGAATTTCCAGCGGCCCAATGTGTATATAAGGAAGCAGTCGGTTTCCCTTCGAAGGGTGAAAGTATGAAGAGTCAGTATAAATGGAGCGATCAAAACTATCTCGGCGTCGGCTTGGGCACTGCGCCGGGCACTGCAGCCGTCGCTCTCACGACGAGTCGCGCAGGCAGAATCAGCAGGCGTGGTAGAGAGCCATCTTTTTCGCGGAAGCGCCGCAGGTCGGCCATGGATTTTATGCTGAGCCGTTCGGCCAGCAGCGCGTGTGAAGGAATGTCTTTGAATTCAAAAAGCGTTGCCGGACGAAACGTCTGGTGCTTGGCCAGAAACAGTTCGCGTTCGCTGCGCAAATCCGGCCGGAGCGTGGGATCAAGAATGAAGCACCAGAAGATGTCCCAGTCGCGCGGCTTGCCGTCCACGGTGTATTTGTTGATGACCAGGTTGTGATCGTACTCGGATTTTCCCACCCAACGATACTGCACGCCGGGCGCAACAAAATAAAGATTCAGGCGCTTATCGATAGGTTTGTCTCCTGCCACGCGCTCGCCCAGGTTCCACGGTCCCACGCTGGCCAGTCGATGCTTGCCTGCCATCTCCGGCGTGAAGATAAGGTCATCGCCATCGTGATAAACGGAAAACGGCTTTACCGCTTCACGCATGGCAGCGCCGGCAGCAAAAGCAGCGGCAAAAATCGCGATGATGGAGAACACACGTAAGCGGCGGCCCAGCATTGGCGTGATTATGGCAGGGTGCAGAGAGCAGGGCAAGGCGCTAAGTCGATTCGCGCTGATGCTAAAGTGAGTAGACGTGCGTAACATTCTCCAACATCGCGGAATGCGGCTGATCTTTGCCGCGAATCTGATTTCCATGGTGGGCAGCGGCTTGAACTCCGCAGGGGTGACCTGGTTTCTGCTGCAAAAGACCCATTCAGAAATGGCGCTTGGAACGCTGCTCATGCTGCAAACCATTCCTGCGCTCATCATGCTGCCGTTCACCGGCGTGGTAATTGATCGCGAAGATCGGCGCCGCCTGCTCATGGTGCTCGACGCCGCCCGTGGCTTGGTAATTTTATTCGTGGCGATCCTGGCGTATCGCGGCATGGCCACGTTGTGGGAAGTCTATTTGATGTCGGTCATAGTTGCAGCGGGCTTCTGGATGTTCTGGCCCACGATCAATGCTCTCATCCAGGAACTCACGCCGGATTCGCACTTTGTGCATTCCAATAGTTTTCTGCTTGCGGGAGTGCAAGGCGGATGGCTGCTGGCAGGCGCGGTAGTGGGATTTGTCTACAACAAGATCGGTTTACACGGCGTACTGTTCATCGACTTCGCCAGTTACGTGCTTTCTTTCACGTGTTACCTGTTTGTGCGCAAGGGCCGGCACACGGTCGCGGTGGCCGGTGAAAGTATCGTGCATGAAAGCGCGTTGGCAAAGTTTGATCATGAATTGAAAGAGGGCATCGCATACATCAAGTTGCGTCCTCGATTGCTGCTGCTGGGCACCGCATGGGCTTTGTTTATGGCGGGAATGTTCACGCAGGGCGTAATCACTGCGCCGTTCAGTGACCGCATTTTAAAATCCGGCGCAGTTGGCTATGGATGGCTGAATGCCGGTTGGGCGGTTGGCGCGTTCATGAGCGCGATCTACACTCCGGCGCTTATACGCGGCGTCGGCCATCGCCGTGCCATTGGGATTTCCATGGCATTGCTGGCGCTTTCCCTCATCTCGCTGCCATTCCTGGGTGCGCGCATTCCGGGCGTATTGGAAATTTCCGCGCCGCTCAAAGCCGGCTTCGCGCTGGCTGTGTGCGTTGCGGTCTACTGCCTTATGGGTTGTTGTCGCGCGCTGGGAGGCGTGGCCATTACCAGCACCATGATGGAACTGGTGCCCAAGCATTTCATGGGACGAGTGCAGAATACGTTTTACTTCCTGGGAACGCTGCTGCAACTGACATTCTCATTTTTTGTGGGCACGGTTTCTCACACCCGGGGGCTGGCGCAAGGGTTTGCGATTGTCGGAGGAATCTATCTGCTGGCATGCCTCACCGGTTCGTGGCCAGTAAGAAATGTGGCAGCAGAGCCCAGCGCTGGCCAACTGGAACAGGAAACTTGATTGCCGCAGTGAGTGGGTTGGTGCTGTTCTGCGTACTCAGTCTGCAATCTCAAAGAAATGTTGCCGCGGAGTGGTAATCGCGTAGAATCGCCTAAAGCAAAAGACGGAGCGAGCCTTATGGATAGTAATTCTGTTACGCACAATGAAGCCAAGGGCCAGTTTGAGATCGCACTGGGGAATGAGAAAGCGCTGTTGCAATACCGCCGCACAGACCACAGCATCACCTTGATTCACACTGAGGTTCCCCAAGCTTCGCGGGGACGCGGCTTAGGAGAACAATTGATACGTGCTGCGCTGGACTATGCTCACTTCAATCAGCTCAAGGTTGTTCCCGTGTGCCCATTCGTTGCGGCCTACTTGAAGAAGCATCCTGAAGACGCAAAATAATTGGCTTCTCTATATATTTGTGTTCCCTCGGTGGGGAATAGGTTTCTAAATCCGGACTACTTCCTCCGTGTTTTCTTTGTGTCCTTTGTGGTTCAAGGTTTTGCATATTAAAATGCATTCGGAACTCTGAACCATTCATGAAAAAAGTTGTTGAACGTGAAAAGAACAAGAATTATTACCGTGTGCTCCACGTCCCCATCTGGATCTGGGTGTTCTGGATTCTCCCCGGCCACCTTACGGCTGACCTGTATGCTCATGGGCCTGATCGCCGTCACTGGATTTGGCTCGCGATTGTAACCGCCGTCTGCATCTGGCGCGGATTTGCCGGACGCCTTCCCGGCGGCGAGCCTCGGCCTTACATTACCCATTATGGCGAGCCCAAACCAAATCTCTGGTATCGCGTGGTTTGCTACACCGCCGCATGGATTGACCTGCTGGTGCCGTTCACCATCAACCTGATCGGCCTGGTCATTAATTTTTTCTTTGGCCGCTGGATCATCAACGATCTCTTTTATAAGCTTTATTACCCGCTGGCAGCGGCCATCGTGCTTGCGACGGTGCTTGATTTCACGCCGCGCGCGGGCCGCTCCACCCGCGATGAAGGCGCAGAAAAGGGTTGGTTTTACGTTGCTGTATGGACCGTTGTCCCTACGCAGCTTGCCGGATGGGCCATGTGGCGGCTGGGAAAATATTTTGACCTCTCCATCACTAGTCTGGGGCACCTCAGATTGGCTACTTTCTTGATTGTCGCCGGTACGTTCTTCACTCTGGGGTTCCTGGGCAAGCTTCCGCGCAGCCAGCGCTACCATATTCCTGAAGGCGTGATTTCAGATATGCCGGTTTCCGCTGGGGCCTGATTCTGGCTGCGCTTTACGAAAAACAAAAGCTCACCACGGATAAACACGGATGAAACGGATTTACGAGTTCGAAGAGATCCTATTGCACTTCTTTCGATCCGTGTAAATCAGTGTCATCAGTGTTATCAGCGGTGGGGTTTTGGTTTCTCGCACAAAGCAATTCTGCGCGCAGGCTTACTTCGCCAGGCACCACGCCACAATCGTGTTTCCGCGTTTGCCCGTCAGTTTTTCTGCCTGCGCAATCAGCCTGCCTTCCAGATTGTCCGGGTCGGGGACCATTTCGCATTCGGCAATCTGCTTGTCGGTTGCGCCGTGATAGCACAATTCGCAGACAGCGAGTCCGTCTTCCGGTCCTGACCGTACAGGAGGGCCAAAGGTGCGGCACGTCATTGGGCGCGCACGGTATAAATCACAGGCCCCAGTCTCAGGATCAAGCGCGGGACACGGCTCGTCGTTAGCAAACTCAGCAAATGCTGCTTCAGCCTCTTCATCTTCGCCCAGAATGCCGGTCTTGGAATTGCCGGGAAAAGTAGCCGATAACCGCTTTACGGCTTGTTGTGCGCGCTGCCGCACCCGCGCCGCACGCCTGGGATCGGTTGACGCAAGTTCATTCAGGCCCATTTGCAGTCGCCACGCATCCAGTTGGCTGATGGCGAATGGGCCGTAGCAGCATTGCGTGCATCCTTTGCGGCACACCAGCCAGTCGCCGCTCTTGCGTGAGGCTTCAGCCAGCGCGGCATCAACAATCTGGACGAGTTTTTGATCGTCCGCTGGAAGGGAAGTGCGCACTCTTTAAAGCATATAGCAAAAAATAGGGCAGAGCCCCTCGGCTCCGCCCATATTCCCTTGCCGATTGTTAGTCGCGGCTATTTCTTGTCTTCGGCCTTCTTCTCTTCAGCGGTCTGCTTGCTCTTGCGCATCATCGTGAGTTTTTCCACATTCATGGAATGGTCAGCCTCATTCAGTTTGGCCTTCACTTTCACGTGATGCCCTTCATGGCCCTTCACGGCATCCATGTTCTCGATGCTCCAAGCCTGCTTGTCTTTGTCGTTGATAAACATGGTTTTGCCGTCCTGGTCTTTTACCCAGCCGGTCAGGCTCATGGACTTGTCTTTTGCCGCGGCCTTGGCTTCTTTCTTTTCAGCCTTGGCAGTTTTCTTGTCCGTGCTTCCCTGATTGGCAGCCGGCTCTTGCGCCAGCATGCTTAAAGAAGCAGCCATGACGAATGCAAACAGCAATGTGATTAAGCGTTTCATAGGTCTCCTCGCGTCGGTAAATGTCTTCTACCGATTTTGAGATGCAGACATGCCGCTGAAGGAGGGCTGCCATAACTATAAAAACAAATAACTTAGCGCAACACAGAATAGCGGAAAATGTTGCGCTCAGGTCTTAACTTTTTGCGCAAATTTCTGCTCGAACTTTTTTACCTTAGGCCCTACCACAAACTGGCAATAGGGCTGGTTGCCGTTGTTGGCGAAATATTCCTGGTGATAGTCCTCCGCCACAAAAAATTTGGCCGCCGGCTCCAGTGACGTGACGATAGGGTTTGGCCAGTGTTTCCCGGCATTCAGTTCATCAATCACTCTCTTAGCCTCGCGATATTGCTCTTCAGTGGAATAAAAAATGGCCGAGCGATATTGCGTGCCCATGTCATCACCCTGGCGGTTGAGCGTGGTGGGATCATGAATGGAGAAAAACACATCCAGAATCTCTCGGAAGCTGACTACGGCTGGATCGAACGTAACGCGCACCACCTCAACATGCCCGGTATCGCCATTGCACACCTGCCGATAGGTAGGGTTGTCTACGTGTCCGCCCATATAGCCCGATTCGACTGATGTAACGCCTTCCATGCGGTCAAACACGGCTTCCAGGCACCAGAAACATCCACCGCCCAACACAATAGTTTGTAAATTTTCCATAAACATTCGATGCTTCCTTGCGCTGAAAGTTCCATTTGCGCCGTGAACAGATTACTCACGAAGCGAGTGCGCTGACAACTCCAGAGCACAAATTGGGTTCTTATGTTTATACCCATGAGAGCTGAAAACAGAAGAAAGCCATTTGCGCGCCGTCATGTCTCGCTCATTCAATATGTCGTGTTTGCCATGGTGTGCTGCGCGGTGGTCTTGGCGCTACCGCTAGCGGGCCGTGCCCAGGTGACCATTGCACAGATCAGTGATACGCACTTGGGCGAGCCGCAAGCGCCGCACGCATTCGACAATTTGCGCCGCACCGTTGACATGGTGAATGCGCGCCACCCTGACGCTGTGATCGTGAGCGGCGACATGGGTGAGAACTACGATCAGTGGTTGCTCGCGCGCGGCATCTTAAAATGGCTGCACGCGCCCGTCTACTACGCCCCGGGAAACCACGATGTCCACACCACCGATGTGCAGAAATACCGTGAAGTTTTCGGTCCGGACTACTATCGCTTTCAGGTCAAGGGCGTCACTTTCCTCGTAATCGATTCGCAACTGCTCGGTAACTTTGACAACTTTGAAGCGCAATCTCCCCAGCCGATGCCGCCGCAGACTGAAGCGGAATCGCAGAAAATGCTTTCGTGGCTTTCGCGGCAGGGTTCAGGCGGGAATGCAGGCAATCGTAACCGTCATCATTGGTGGAATCTGGGTTCCCGGCAAAACGATTCTCGGCGAAATCCCGATAGTGACGACCGCACGCAGGACCAAGCCGACGCGGACGATAATCGACGAAACAATGAAGGTGATCGCGACCAGCGCGGGGGAAACATTGTTATCGGCATCCAGCACATTCCGGCAGAACGATCGAGTGCGCTTCCCGACAGCAAGCCCTATTGGGGCATCAATGAGCCTTATCGCTCACGCGAATTAGATCTGCTGCACCGGATCGGCGTACGGCACATGCTTGTGGGCCATTGGCATGTGGGAAATGTTTTTGAACGCGATGGCATTACATGGCATGTCGCCCCAAGCACCAGCAGGCTGCTGCCATGGAGCACTCCGCTTGGTTTCGCCATGCACACCATCAGCCCTAACGGCGATGTGAAAACAGAGTTTGTATCGATCAACTCGGAGCCCTAATGCTCCGCAGCTTAGCTTGGCGGCCCAGCCAGCTGATCTACATGCGGCGACTGTCCACCCAGCCACTCCGGATGGTGTGCCGTAGAATCGAAGTGCGCTGAAGTTTTGAACAGTTCGAACTCGCCTTGTGCTGCCGCTTTTTCTGTCTTGGCCAGCAGCGCCGCTACTTCTTGCTTGCTCATGGGCTTGAAAGTTTTGGCCGCTTCAAATGCCTGCTGCAAGACTTTCTGGCTATCGATTCCCGTAATCACCACTGAAGTTGGCAGGTTCAGCGCATAGTGCAGGCATTCCATCGGTTTCACCACACCGCTCTTCAGAATGATCTGGTCGCCTATGGATTTCATTCCCAGCACACCAATTTTCTGTTCCACCAGCTTGGGCAGAACTAGTTTGCCAAAGCTGCGGAAGTGCGCGTCCATTACGTTGAGTGGCATTTGCACCGTATCGAAATGGAAGTTGTGCTTGGCCGCGACTTCCAGCATGTAAAAATGGATATGCGGATCTTTGTGCCCGGTGAATCCGATGTACCGCACCTTGCCGGCCTTCTTTGCTTCCAGCACAGCTTCTTGTGCGCCGTTTTCCGCGAAGATCCGGTCTGGATCGTCAAACCGGATAATCTCGTGATGCTGGATTAGGTCAAGATGATCGGTCTGCAGGCGCTGCAATGACTCGTTGATCTGCTTGGTCGCTTCTTCTTTCGTGCGGCCATCGAGCTTCGTCATGAGGAAAACTTTTTGGCGGTAGCCATCCTTCAGCGCTTTGCCCATGCGGACTTCGCTCTGCCCTTTGTTGTAGTCCCACGAGTTGTCCATGAAGTTGATTCCGCCATCGATAGCGGCGCGGATCAGCTTGATGCTGTCATCCTCGCTGAGCTTTGGCTGTCCGATGTGGAAGCCACCCATGCCGACGGCGGAAACGCGCTCGCCTGTCTGCCCCAGTGCGCGATAGATCATCGAGCCTCCTTCTTTGTTTCCCCCTGAACTCGATTGCATGCTTTGGGCAAAATTGCTGGCAATCGCACGCGAGTTCCGCGCCGCAATCCCTGCCAACGCAACGCTTCTCAGAAACTCTCTGCGATGCATAACGGCTTTCATCTCCTGATTTTCAAGCTATGCGGCCAGCAGATCTTCATAGCCGCGAGCAGCGATTTCCTCCTGGCTAATGGGGAGGCTTACCGGCCACGGCTCATCCACGCCCATGAGCGTCAGTGCGCTGCCAAGGAGCGCCATATTCTTGCTGAAGTTGATCATTTCATTCATTCGCTGCTGCGGTTCTTCCACGCTCCAGAAGTTGTGCATCACCGGAGAAACGCCCGCGAGAAAACCGGCAATCGCGGCTGTGCCCAGCTTGGGTTTTACGCCCAGCAGTATGCTCGTGCCGCCGGCAATCAACACAACGCCGGTTGCTGCCACAACCGCTTCCGCCATGGGCACATTCTTTGAGCCTGCATACTGGCCCAGTTGCTTGCGTTCTTTGAGGTGATGGATGCCGTTATAAAGAAAAAATCCGCCAAATACCAGGCGGCCAATGAGAAATGCTGCCTTCATGAGACTTGCCTCCGTTCATTGAATT
This sequence comes from Terriglobia bacterium, assembly GCA_963831465.1. Taxonomy (GTDB): domain Bacteria; phylum Acidobacteriota; class Terriglobia; order Terriglobales; family Acidobacteriaceae; genus Angelobacter. The sequence goes on from CAWHQH010000023.1 coordinate 141,387, forward strand.
GACCATGATTAGGATTCGGTCTCTTACAGATGGGTGGCCACAGGGAGCAGGAAGTTAGCTCTTGAAAACGGCTTTCACGCGTAAGCGGATCTTGCGAGCTGCTCAATTCCGGGCTGCTCACTTTGCCGCGGTTTTACTTATCTTTTCGCTGGCTTGTAAGGCGCAGGCATTTCCTTATTGAGTTGGTTGATCATGTCTCGAACGGTGCGGGCGTGCTCTCCATTCGGTGCAAGTTCCAGATATTTATTCAGCGCTTCCGTTGTTCCTGGCGGCACCGCATATTTCCCATGCTCCAACCGCCCTTGCCCAAACAGGATTGAACCCTTAATGAAATACGCATCGGCCAGCGTGGGATCAGATGAGATTGCGTGATCGCACGCTGCTAGCGCTTCCTGGCTTCGCTTCAGGTTGTAATAGGTCGCACACAGATTGAAGTACGGCATCGCCGGGTATGCCGCCGATTCCGCCGCCTGAGAGAAGATTCCGATCGCTTCATCGTATTTCTTTAGCTTTACCAGCAGGTTGCCTTCAGAGTTCAGCATTTGTCCCAGCCCGACTTTTGTGCGTGCATCGGGCTGCGCCTCCAGCGTTTTCTCTGCCGCTGCCACGCCTTTTTGATAAGACTCAAGAGCATTCTGCGGCTTGTCCATCGCCACATAAATGCCGCCCATCACCTGGTAAGGTCCCCACTGCGCCGGATCTTCCGCGATGGCCAAATTGCACTTCTCAATCGCAGCCTCATATTTGCCTGCGTTCGTCAGCGCGTTGCATGCCCGGTATTTCGCCATAAAAGGATGTGGATAGACTGCCGCCGCTTTTTCATAAAGGACCACGGCTTCATCCACTTTTTCCATGCGATCGTAACAGTCGGCTTCTGCCAGCAACATGTCTCCAATGGTTGTTAGCGCGCGATCAGAGTCAGAAGGGTTCTTCAATGTTTTTTGCGCGACTTCCACTCCCTTGGCAAAGGTCTGTACCGCTTCCTGGTATTGCATCTGGTTGGATTGAAGAGTTCCCAGGTTCTGGTAGAACTCCCAGCGGTTGGGATCCAGCGCAATCAGCTGCTTGACCAGGCTGATTGCGTTCAGCCAGTCGTCGATTCCCACTGCCGTGTGGTACTGCACCATGACCTTATTAATCTTGGCCGCACGAGCATTTTCCTGCCGGATCAACTCCAGTTGTTCTTTTGTTTTCTTCCCGCTGCCCGGTGACACCGCCCCTTCGATGGTGGACAAATCCACATTCAAAATATTCTGGGAGCTCGGGTCATTGTTGTCGCCAATGGTTTTCTTGCCGGAATAAATGTGGCTGCCATCCAGAGCGGTTATGTCAATCTGGTAAACGCCGTAGTCCACGCCGACCATGACGAAAGAACCTTTCTTGTCAGTCTGGACTTTGTAGATCCGGCCCGTTCCCTCCACCATTGCGGGTGATTCCGACCTGGAGCCGTCGCCACTGCGTATATTTCTATCGACTATTCCTATCTTCTGATAGGTAATTTGCGCGCCCACCATCGGCTTGCCTTCGCGGTCCAGGATCTCTCCGGAAACAGTGGCTAAAGAGCCCTGCGTGGGGAGCAGCAACGCCAACAGAATCAGGCAACAACTCGTCATAAAATCTCCGCAAACTGCTCATGGGCATGATCGACGCACGTTCATCACGGTAAGTGACACCAGAAACAGCCGGAATGTTCCCCCGCATCTTCCCATTTGCTTGTTAGATTCTGATCGCAAAGGCCCGCCGTTATCTTCCAGAATTTTTATGCTTCAACCCAGCCAAATGTTTTCGTTACGGCTTTCTTCCATTGCTTATACATCTGCTCGCGGCGTGCTGGATCCATCGCTGGTTTCCATGTTTTCTCTGCCGACCAACGTCTGCACAGCGATTCCACGCTGCTGAAAAATCCAACCGCCAGCCCCGCCGCGTATGCCGCGCCCAGGCTCGTCGTCTCTTTTGTGGATGGCAACACCACTGGCCGGTCCACTATGTCCGCCTGAAATTGCATCAGCAGATTGTTGCCCACCATGCCGCCGTCCACGCGCAATTCTTCCAGCCGTATGCCGGAATCCTGCTCCATCGCCTCCACCACTTCGCGCGTCTGGAACGCGACAGCTTCCAGCACCGCTCGCGCCAGGTGTCCCTTATTGGCATAGCGCGTCAAACCTACAATCGCGCCACGCGCATTCTCTTTCCAATACGGCGCATATAAACCGGAAAATGCCGGGACCATATACACGCCGCCATTATCTTCCACGGTTCGCGCAAGCTCTTCGATTTCCGCGCTGGTCTTGATCAATCCCAGGTTGTCGCGCAGCCACTGCACCAGTGCACCGCCGATGGCGACGCTACCTTCCAGCGCATACTGCGGTGGCTGGTTCCCTAACTTGTAAGCGACGGTCGTCAGCAGACCGTGTTTCGATTCCGTCGGCTTCGCGCCGGTATTCATCAGCAGAAAGCAGCCAGTGCCGTAAGTGTTCTTGGCTTCGCCGCTGCTGAAACACGTTTGCCCCACCAGCGCGGCCTGCTGGTCGCCCAGGATCCCCGCGATTGGCACGCCTTTCAAGTGTCCTTGAGCAATGTGGCCATACACTTCACTGCTCGATCGAATCTCCGGCAGGACCTGCCGTGGGATGAAAAATGTCCGCAGAAGTTCGTCATCCCATTCCAGCGTTTTCAGGTTCATCAATTGCGTGCGGCTGGCGTTCGTCACGTCGGTAGCATGCAGGCCGTTACTCTGAGCGCCAGTGAGCTTCCAGAGCAGGAACGAATCGATGTTCCCGAACAACAGCTCGCCGCTTTCAGCCTGGCGCCGTGCTCCTTCAATGTTATTCAGCAGCCAGCGCAGTTTGAGCGCGCTGAAGTATGTCGAAAGCGGCAATCCTGTGCGGCTGCGAAAAAACGCTTCGCTTGGCTCTTTTGCAAACCTGCTCACTTCTTCTGACACGCGCATGTCCTGCCACACGATTGCATTGTGCAGCGGCTTGCCTGTTTTCTTGTTCCATAGCACCGTGGTCTCACGCTGGTTCGTGATCCCAATCGCCGCCAGGTCGCCGGACTTCAGCCGCGACTTGGCCATCCCCTCAGCCATTACTTCCTGTGTGCGCGCCCAGATTTCCTCCGCATCGTGCTCTACCCATCCTGGTTGCGGATAAATTTGCCTGTGCTCCTTCTGCGCGCAGGCCACAACGTTTCCCGCGGCGTCGAACACAATAAAGCGCGTGCTCGTGGTTCCCTGATCAATGGCCCCAATGTATTTGCTCATAAGCGACTAAGAGAATTCCAGAATGTTTCCCCTTGAGCTGCAATTGTCAATTTTGGCACTTTGGCAGCGTCGTCAAGCTTACGCGTATCATCTACTCCGGTACACTTCTATTGCCACAGGAGAGCCATGTCCGATAAATCGCAGTCTTATGCCAGCCACGCCATGATTGATCCGGCCTTTCACTTTTTTGTATTGCCGGTCCTGCTTATCAATATTTTTATCGTTGGTTATCTTTTAATTCGTCATCCCGGGATTGGCGGAGCATGGCTGCTGCTGGTTTCCATAAGCTTGCTCGTCCTCGCCGGCCGACTGCGCAGTTGGGCCACCCACCTGCAAGACCGCGTGATTCGAGTGGAAGAGCGCATTCGATTGGCGGCCATTCTACCGGAGCCTTTGCGCCTGCGTATCGCGGAACTGTCCGATTCTCAAATCGTTGGACTGCGCTTTGCTTCCGACGCTGAGTTGCCCGCGCTCTTCCAGCGCGCCATCGATGAAAAGCTCAGCCGCTCCGACATCAAGAAGGCCATTACAGATTGGCGACCGGATTATTCCAGAGTATGAGGAGCCAGGAAACTCGGTGCTCCGAAATCAATCCCTTTTTTAGATAAGATTTTTAATCAGCATTTATCTGCGTAAATCTGCGGCGAATGCCTTTGCTGTCCGTGCGAAAATGCCGCCCCACCCCCCGCTCATATACAATTTCCGTTCTCGTTCACAGGAGCCTTTGCATGCGCCGAGTCTTGTTCATCGCCCTTATTTGCTTGATCGCCCTGCTGCCTCTTTCCGCCGCCAGCCCCGATGACGACGCTCTCTTCGGCTTTACCTCCGCCACGTCGCACACAGAGCGAGATTGGGAAAACAAGTTTCGCGCCATCCCCGATCCCAAACTCATGAAAGATTACATGCAGCGGCTGAGCGCGCGTCCTCACCACGTGGGTTCGCCCTATGACAAGCAGAATGCGGAATGGATTCTCTCGCAATTCAAATCCTGGGGACTTGACGCTCAGATTGAGCAATTCGATGTACTTTTTCCCACGCCTAAAGAGCGCGTGCTGGAATTGACGGAGCCAACGCGTTTCACCGCCAAGCTGCAAGAGCCGCCCGTTCCCGGCGATCCCACATCGAACCAGCAGAGCGAGCAACTGCCGACCTATAACGCTTACTCCATTGACGGTGATGTGACCGGCAAGCTGGTCTACGTTAACTATGGCCTTCAACGAGACTACGAAGAACTGGACCGCCTTGGCGTTTCAGTAAAAGGCGCAATCGTGATTGCACGCTATGGCAATTCATGGCGTGGAATTAAGCCGAAGATCGCGGCTGAGCATGGTGCCATTGGCTGCATCATTTATTCCGATCCACGCGACGACGGCTACTTTCAGGATGATGTTTTCCCTGAAGGCCCCATGCGTAATGAAAACGGCGTGCAGCGTGGCAGCGTCATGGATATGCCCACGTATCCTGGCGATCCCACTACGCCCGGAGTGGGCTCCAAGGGCGATGTAAAGCGCCTGCCGCTCAAAGAAATCACCACACTCACCAAAATTCCCACACTGCCGATTTCTTACGGCGACGCCAAGCCGCTTCTCGCAGCGTTGAAGGGGCCGGTTGCGCCGGAGAGTTTTCACGGCGCGCTTCCTCTTACCTATCACGTCGGTCCCGGGCCGGCGAAAGTCCACCTGAAAGTTGCATTCAACTGGGACATCAAGCCCGTGTATGACGTGGTCTTTAAGATTCAAGGCTCGGAATCGCCCGACCAATGGATTGTGCGCGGCAACCATCACGATGCCTGGGTGAACGGTGCGGAAGATCCCATTTCCGGCCAGATCGCACTGCTTGAGGAAGCACGCGCCATGGGAGAACTGCTGAAGCAGGGTTGGAAGCCTAAGCGCACGATTGTCTATTGCGCATGGGATGGCGAAGAGCCCATGCTGCTGGGATCGACCGAATGGGCTGAGTACCACGGCGATGAACTCAAGCAGCACGCCGCTCTCTATATCAACACTGACGGCAACGGGCGCGGATTCCTTGGCGTGGAAGGTTCGCACTCGCTGGAGAAATTCGTGAACACCGTGTCCCACGACATTATTGATCCGGAGAAGAACATTTCCGTGTGGAAGCGCGACCAGGCCGCTCGTCTTACGCAGGGCCGTCCGGAAGACCGCAAAGACGCGCGCACCCGTCCCGATCTTCGCATTGGCGCGCTTGGTTCCGGCAGCGACTACACCACGTTTATCGATCACCTTGGCGTTGCGTCACTCAATGTCGGGTTTGGCGGCGAAGACGATGGCGGAATCTACCACTCCATCTACGACGATTTTTATTGGTTCACCCATTTTTCCGATAGAGATTTCATTTACGGACGCGCTCTTTCCCAGACCGTCGGTACCATGGTGCTGCGCTTTGCCGATGCCGATGTGCTGCCTTATGACTTCGCAGATTTTGCCGACACCATTCACAAATACAATGACGAACTCAAGAAGCTGCTCAAAGACGAGCAGGAGCAGATTCACGATCGCAACCAGGATATAGACGATGGCGTGTACAGCGCCGTTTCTGACCCGCGCCGCCCGACAATCGCGCCACCGAAAGAAGAAGTTCCGCCGTTCTTGAACTTTGCTCCGCTGGATAACGCACAAAACGCTCTTGATCGCAGCGCGCAACGCTATTCCAAGGCGCTGAAGTCATTCAAGAGCGCGGGTGGCTCACAGCAATTGCAGGCGCTCAACGCCAAATTGGTTCAGTCCGAGCGCAAACTGACCAACCCTGATGGGCTGCCACGTCGTCCGTGGTTTAAACACCTGATCTACGCGCCAGGTTTCTATACCGGCTACGGCGCAAAGACCCTGCCGGGCGTGCGTGAAGGCATTGAAGAAAAACGCTATCAGGAAGCAGAGAAAGAAATTGTCCGGGTAGCAAAAGCATTGCAGGATTACGCGGATGCAATTGACTCCGCCGCGGCAGATCTGGAGAAGGCGGCACACTAAAAACGTTCGCCACAAGGAGGACTCGGCATGTCAACGTTGAAGAGGTTCTCATCAGTCATGTTATGCGCAGCGATAGCTGCGCTGGCAGGTTGCGGCGGCTCTCCCCAATGTGGGCCGGTGGGCTTGAATGTGACCCCCGCAACGACGACTGTGGATCATAACGCTGCGCCACCTGCGAACAGCCAGAAGTTGAGCGCCACATTCCAATTCAGCGGCAATCCGGGATGTCCGGGCGTTACGGCAGCTCTGGTAAATTCGAACTGGACGGTCAGTGATCCGTCAGTGCATCTCTCAGCGCAGCAGGCCACGCAGGTCATAGCTACCTGCACAGCCGCAGTCACAGCTCCCGTAACAATTACAGCCACCCCCGTAAGTGGTGAGATGTTTACAGGGCAGGCTTCGCTGACCTGCAACTAGACCCCTATCCTTGGGCTCAAAGCCTATGCTAGAGGTCTACCAGCCCGATGATTTTTTGGTAGGCGGCGTAATCGATGACTGGCTGAGTTTCTTGCTTGCTGCCCGGACTTGATCTGGATCGACATCCAGAACGGGGCTGGGCATTTTTCAGCGCTGCTTATTTAGATCGATCTTCGGTATTGCGAAATCGTAACCAATGGGTTCGGTTGTAAGTTGAATGCTTCTCGCCGCCAGCCGGTATGCAATCGGCTGCGCTTCGCAGGTTGTCAATTAAGCAATGCGATCTTTGATTTTTCAAGCCTGAGCGCCGCTCTGAACCCTGGACCATGGCCCCAGTCACACATCGTGGCAGTCAAAGAAATTGCGCGTATAATCGATTTTCAGTGAAACAAGATAATCTTCTGCCACTTCCTCCCGGACGTACCTTAGTCTTTGAAAGCAGCGAAACTGATATTGAGGGTAGCTTTGTGTGTTCTGCCTGCCGGAAAGATTTTCACACGTCAGATCCGGCGGAAGGCATGGAACAATTCAATCTGCACAAGTGTCAACCCAAAAGAAAGCGGTCGAATGGATAGCTTTGATAAATACGACGAGATCGATTACACGGGAAAGTCAGATCCTGATATCTGGGAAACGCACCTGGAGTTTTTCCTGTCCAGGCAAACGGCCTTACAGCGCTACGCTGAGATAAAGCGACTCCATCCGGAGGCGGCAAAAAAGACCGCAGTGCGTCCATTTTTCAGACCGAAGGGTGAGATAGAGATTCATTCGGACATGATCAAGGATTTAGCTTCCGAGAACCTTGAAGCGGCTAAGGGTGTCTGGCAGTTTGAATACTGGCTTCCATCAACGGAAAAGCAAGCCGCTGAGTATGAAGGCCAGATGTCGGCGAAGGACCCGGGCGGCTGGACTACACACCGTGGTCGGGCCAAGCGACAGATGGACAAGGGGCCAGAATAGCCGTCATCCAGCAGTAACAGGGGTGCAGGCATTACTGTGGCGCTCTTCTCCGGGACCAATAAGAAAAAGGCCGACGCAGAATTCGCGCCGGCCTGTTTGAGGGTTGATGTTTGCTTACTGGACGATATAAACGTGTCCTTGTCCAGTAGATCCCGTACCTGGAGGCCCGTTCCTGCGGATGGTGCCTCTCTGCCGGGTCTGCGTTGGAATGATCACTGAAGGATCATCGCCAAGGGCCATGATCGCCGTGGGATCGGTAAGACTGCTGAAGGCCATGGCAGTCACCGCACCAAGGGGCGCGCTGCTGCTCAAAAGCGGATCAATCGCGCCATCCGTTACCCATACGATCTGGGTGTTGCAGATGAAGTCATATTGGTCAACTTCGGGGAGTTCACCCAGACCTCCGGTGACGCCTCCGTCCGGCGTAACGCCGTCCGCGGTTAGTCCCAGAGTACCGATGTAGAATGCCGGAGTTGTCGCCGGATCTGCCGGAACACTGGATGAGAGCTTTACACCCGCAGGCGGCAGGCAGGCTGGCCGTGAGCCGGTTGGGCCCACGGTAAACCCTCCCGGATTCTCTGCAATGATTTGCGGAGCCTGGAGACGAGCAATGGCGCGTTTTACCGGTGAGGCTGAACCTTGGACCATGCTGGGGGAAGCCCTGAGCAGGTTCGTCACCACACCTTTCTTGATGAACTGACCCGCGATCTGCGGAGGTCCCAGTTCGGACAAGTAGAGATCGTTCCCGTTAAAGGCCATGCTGATCACGCCAATGCCATTGAAGAGCCGAGCAATCTGAATCGCCGCGGAAGGAGCAGTGGCAGGATTGGTGATCTTCGCCAGGTTCCCAGCATCGGAATATCCAATGTAGAGAGCCCCATCGTTGGAAGGACCGGTTGGCAAGGCCACAGTCTCAATAAAGGTACCGCGGCTGGCGCCGTTAAGGATTCCGGTCGGGTTGAGTGTCCCACCAGTAGCGCTGGGAGTAAAGAGGAACCTATAGATGTTGGGGCTGCCCGAAGCATCCGGAACATACACAACCTGCCTGCCGGTTCCATCAGGTGGAGCAGCGGCGGGCTGTCCGGGGAAGAACGTGGCGTTTGGCTGGAAGCAATTGCTGAGCGAACCAACGCCAGTGACGGGGTTTTGGTCGATGCGGCAGAAGCCCAAGGCTTCATCAGAGACCCACCAGTTGCTCCGCAGCCACAGTAGGCCCCTGGGATGAGTGATTCCGGAAGCCAGTAAAACGGCCCTCTTGGCAGCTATGGGGTTGGGCGAAGTTATCTGCTCAGGCGATCCGATGGAGCTGATGGCGCATCCCGGCGGATTCTGTATTGTTGCTGTGGTAGATGCACCGTCACAGATAGACTCCGGTACAAGAGTAGGGGAAGCGGCCAGCGACCACGTCTGGCCGGCGCCGTTGCGTGGCGGGATCAGTGTTGCCGGCGGAAACAGCGCATTCACAAACGGATCCATCACCACCAACATTTCTTCAATAAAGGCAGGGCCAGAATCTGTTGCGGTTGAGTTCAAAAGAGTTGGAGTCAAGGTTTGAACAAAGTTCAGTCCTGTAATGTACGAGTAATGCTGAAGAGTTCCACTGCCCTGCAGGGTTCCTTGCTGGTTCCAGACTTCCATTAGAGCGGGTGTCTGCGTGTCATAGCGAACCACGCGGCTGCCGTTGCCGAAGTATAGATACCTGCCATTTGGGATGGACGAGATGAACTGGTCAGAAGCCATGCCGGCCTCACTCAGCAAGTTGTTGAACTGGATGACAGCCTGGCACTTGGGAAAAGTGTAAAAGCACAGGTCTGCATTCTGGATGCGGTTGATGAAGCCCACATCGTCCAGCCACAGATCATGCCCGATCCAAGCCATGCTGGTGCCGCGGCCGCCTGTTCCTTCAGTCGTGCCCACCCGCTCTACCTTGTTGCCTGCGGGGGTAAAGGTTGGAGAGAGCGGATTGAGCACGCGCCAGATGTCAATGTTGCCTACAAACATCATGTACAACTTTCCATCGGGCCCCAAACTAGCGGTGTCAGGCAGGTTTCTGCCGGTGACGGCCACGTTGTTGGTAAAGAGCGAACCAGCGCCACCGAAAATCTGAGTGCGGGGCGTATCGATGATGGTATGAGTGTTTGTAGCGTCAGCAATGAAGTTGATACGTCTTACGCCGTCGATGCTGGCTACAAAAACATAGCCATTGGAGCCATTGATGCCGCTGGTTTCCGCCTGATAATCAATCGGTTCAAAAGTACCATTGGGATCACAGGTCGAGGCGTTCAGTATCCCGTTGTCAAGGCGGCAGAATCCAAGGACGCTGTCCGTCACCCAATAATCCTGGATCACACCGCCCGGTATTGCTGGGTTGGGGATATGCGCCAGAATCATGCCACGGGGTCCGTTAATGCCTTGTCTGCCAATCTGCTTGCTGTCGTTTGCGTAAGCGCTGCCTGCTGATAGTAGAGCTACAACAGCCAGTGCCAGTAGGTTTTTCCAGGTGCCGCGAGTTAGCAAGGACTGCCCTCTGGGCCGCGAAGCCATGTCCTTGCCGGTGGCTCGCCTAAGTATGGAGTTCATGTCTGGTTCCTCTCTTCATTTTGTTCTTCAATTCTTCTGCTGATTCTTGCCGCCCTGCTGCGTCAAAAATCACAGCCTGGAAGCGTTTAAGTTTGTTGAAGCTGCCGGGCCGAAACCCGGCAGCCTTGCGGTTTAGCTGGTTACCTCAGGACAGTAAGGCCTGTGGTTGTGACTCCTCCGCCGCTGGAGGTAATCGTGATTAGGTTCGGCGGCGGTAAGTTATCGATTTCAATGTCAAACGTTCCCGGACCACCCGGAATTGCTTGACCCATAACAGCCGAGTACGGCTGGCCTGTGGCTGGATTGATAATGTCCAGAGTGACAGTCAGCGTCACCCCAGGAGTAAAGTCGGTAGCCGTTATGCCGAGACGGGCTTTCCTCGTCAGGTATATCGCGCTTGTGACAATGACGATGTCTGTCTGCGGATTAACAACCACGGTTACTGGAGTGGGCGCGCTGATCAGGCCACTGGCCGTGCTGGTTGCTGTCACCTGGAACGTAAGGGACAGAGGAGCTGTCAGTTGCGGCACGATTGGCGCAGTGAAGGTTTGCACCGAGCCATCGGCTATCACAGGCGTCAACACGATGCCAGCCGGAGCCGTCCAGTTAAAGGTGATCGCTCCACCAGCAGGATCAACTCCCACGGCAGTAAGCGTCACGGTCGCGCCACTCGCAACCGGATTGGTCGGCGACGAGCTGGCAGTCAAGGCTGGCGGTGTGTTCGGCGGCGGAACTACGATGGGGACGATCAATGTCGCCGGAGCCGATGCGGGCGTGAACCCGTCTCCACCCACAATTAACTGGAAGGCCAGGTTTTGTGAGCCTGCCACTGTGGGCGCGATGAACGTAGGTTTCGCGCTGTTCGGATTGTTGATGGTTACGACCGGATCGCCAGGATTGATAATCTGCGACCAGGCGAATGGGCCTGTCGGCGGGGTGCTGGCCGTACCGTCAAGGGTCACGGTCACACCGGCAAACGGCGGATTCGGCGTGGATGAGAAAGTTGGCCGTGCCACGGAGGTAAACGTCCCAGCAGTGCAGGTCAGCGGCGGCACCACGTCATATGGGAACGGGTTGAGCTGGGGCGTGTTCTGGTTGGGATAAAAAGGTGCCGGAGCCAAGCCCAACTGGATCTGTGTGCTGTCAAACACACTGCCCAGCAAGGGTAGCGGCCCGGAACCATTGGTCAGGTACACGAAATCAATGAAGTTGAATGGCACCGGAGGATTGCCGGGTACCAGAAGCTCTGGGTAAATGAATTCGCCCGTGGGCAACTGGTATTCACCCGCATCCGATCCGCTCTTGTTCTTGCCCAGCACAGCGCCGCTTACGCGCGCGCCGATGTTCTGAGTGGGAGGCATGAATTGGCCGCCCTGAGGGAAGCGAACGCGCCAACGGCCGCGTTTGCCGATTCCCGGAGGCCCGGGTTCAACCGGGAAATTTGCGACCCAGGAAGGCTCGCGGAAAGTAACGTTACCGTTGCAATCATAGTCAATGGCAGAGACGTCCACTGTGCGTGTGGGGTCGGTGGTGAAACCTTCCACCCTTGTCCTGACGCCGGCTTCCTGCGGGAAAGCAGGATCAGGCGTAGCGGCCGTGCCCATGAGGGTCACTTCCACCACAACATAAGCCGGATCGACGCCGGGAGCAGTGGAGACACCGATGTTGCCGACCACTTCCGTGGCCGATAGGAACGGCCCCCGGTCATCCATTTCCTGGGTCGGAATGATGTCCACAAAGTCGCCCACTTCAAATGGCATTTCTGCGTAGGGGTCTTGGGGAAAAGGATTGTCCGGCGTCGGCACATCGCCAGGCGCGTTCATGGTAAAGATTGCCAGGGTGCCTAGGCCATTGATGTCGCGTTTGCGGTTGATCTCCGGGCATTGCGGATCGTCCATTCCTGTGTACGTAAACCCTGCAGGGGCAACCAGAACGTAAGGATCAGCAACGCCAGGAATTCCCAGTTCGTTGTTATAGGTGCCGGGAGGTGTGACCGGTATGCACATATTGAATCCGGTGGCGGTTCGAACCGTGGTATTGCCCTGATCAACCGTCATGCGCGGATCGGCCGATTGGCCAGCGGTATAACGGCCTTTCGTGAGGATGACGCCCGTCCCGGATCCATCTGGATTCGGAATCTCGAAGGTGATCTTCGGATCATTGATCTGGATCCTTTGGCCGTTCACCATCAGCTCGCCGCGGGCGTAGTCGATAGACTCAATGAAACCCTCCATCGCTGCAGCCCCGTCCTGGGCAATGCGAACGATGCCGGCGATGGATTGACCATTGATGATGTTGTAATCGATGGTGGCCTGGTACGTTCCCGGGAACCGTACTGTGTCCGCCATAGCCAGACCGGTCTGGAACACCGGGTCGGTCTGATGAGTATTTGGGTTGAATTCAAACAGCTCTTCCCATGTAAGGAACGTGTTGGGCATCACCACGATCGTTCCCGCCGGAATGCGGATCAACTGGTTGTTGGCCTGAATCCAGCCGCCTGTGCTCTTGCAATCATTGGGCAGCGGAGGATTATCGGGCGTGGGCGCCGTGTTATCGTCCTTATTGCACAGGCCCGGCGTGGGATCCAATGATGCCGATTGAATCTGGCCGCTAAAAAGAATGCCGGCCGGTCTGGTCTGATAGGACGGTTCCTGGATCATAGGCGGCGGTACCGCCGCCGGCGTAGGCCAGGGAACCGGATTCAGGCTCTGGGCTGACATGCTTGCGCCCATCACCATCATCAGCAACAGCAGAACACCCGCTACCCTGAGAATATTTTTTGTTTGCTTGAAACCCATCATCTTGAAGCTCCTTCCGTCGTGGTCCTTCAATTTCGTTATCGTGCTCTGCATTGCTGATAGGGGAAGATCGTCTAAATCTTGCTGAACTGGTTTGTGCCGGAAATTAATTGCCGCCATTTGGTCCCCCCAGTAGGTTTTCCAGGAATGTCGGTAGAGGTTTGCCGCCATTTTTTCCCGTCGCTGGAATCTCCATGAACTGCGTGGTGGCCTGTCCCGGGTTTTTCGGGTCCACTATCACCGGAAATCCATTCGCACTCTGCGGGTGACCATTAGGAGTAAGCAGTTGTGGGTGATCAAAAGGCGCTGACTGGCTTACCGTGCGCGGGTCGGTCAGACCGGTGCGGAGGAAATCAACCAGGTCAGTCTTGTCCTGAAGCGTCAATCCCAGGAGATCAACGTCAGAATCCATGTACTGGTGTTCCTCGCCGAAGGTATTGAAGTCGCCGCCTCGGTCGTAGAACTCAACCACCTGTTCCAGCGTCAACTGGCTGCCATTGTGGAAATAAGGAGCGGTCAAGGCCACGTTGCGCAACTGCGGCGCTTTAAAGAATCCGCCGCGCGCTGTTTCGTCGCCGCAATTCAGTGGCGCCATGGAGATGCCATCTCCAGGACGTCCCGGAATCATGATTGCCTCAGAGGGATCGTTGCAAACACGCTCTCTCAGATATTCCGACTGCGATAGCGACTTGCCTGCCACTGGATCTGTGCCTGCCAGCCCGCCATCTTCCGCGGTTGGCCGTACACCGATGTGGTAGTAGCCAGTGTCATAAACGCGGACTTGCATGTCGGCCATGATCATGCGTTCCGCCGGACCAACAGTGCCCACGGTGCCCACGGATGCGTTCGAAAGTTCCGGCCCGCCATGGCAATTCACGCAGCGCCCTTTTGTCTGGAAGACAAGCAGGCCGCGCAACTGAGGAGTGGTGAGAGGTGTCTCGCCCACGGAGTAGCTGATCTTGATGGGGAACGTTGAAAGCGGCGGCAACCCGAAGAGCAGCGTCAGTTTGCCGGTGGCGTAATCGATATTGCCAATATCAATACCTACGCCCATTACGCGTCCATCGCCGTAGTCGAACGCGTACGCCATATCCTGATCGCTAAAGTCTGCCAGTGGATCCAGCGCTATTACAGATACTGAATAGGGCTTGATTCCCGGAGCCAGTTGAATGGTGTAGCTCTGTTTGTTGTTGTCGCCGATTAGAGTGTAGGTCTGCTGTTGCTCCATGTACTTGTCGAACGGCGTCTGATCGGCGATCAGAGTGCTCTCGTACATCTGAATCGCTACGCCCCAGAAGAGCGAGAAGTTGTATTCCATCTGGCTGTAGTCGTCTGTACCGGCGGGGCAGGTTTCAAATGCGACCGGATCGACATTGGTTACCGTGCTGCCGTCAGCAGCGGTGCAGATGTGGCGTGAGAATTGCCACCATTCCGGCTGGAATGCCTTCTGGATCAATGTTGAGTAAGTGGTCTTGAGGCCCTTGCCTGGAGCGTTCGAGAGAATTCCCAGAACGCTGTCCGTGGGATCCACCAACTGCTTGTTCAGCGGCACACGGGCAAGCAGCTTTTTGCCCACTTGATGGAAATTGCGGTCATCAGCGGACATTTCAGTGCTGCTGAGGATTGGCCCCAAAGATTGCGAGCACAGCGCTGAATTGACCATGCCCACGTAAGCCGGAGCCAGCTTGCCGTCTGCTCCTAGAGAGAGCAGGTGAGAAGAATTGTCGCGAGCGCCAAAGGGATTTGCGCCGTTGCAAACGTTCTGCGCTCGGCCATCCCAGAAATTGCGGAAGTTAAAGACTGCGTCGACTGCGCTCGGTGTGTTGCGGCCGGTTACTCTGCGAACATTGATTCGCTGGGTTGGGTTCGACGGATTTTGATAAGAAAAGACCGGGTCAGCTACTGAAGTCGTCCACTCAACACTGTTCGTGTTCGTGACCGTGCCGCCAATAGATCTATCTTTGTCGTGGCCTGCCACGGCGGCACTCTTTCCCTTGCCGGAACTGTTTGATGGGCGACCTTTAGAAGTTGGCAGATGCGGAGTATCTGTCCCGTAAGTGAAGCCTTCATTCTGGCCGGGATCCGAATATTCGTGGTCTTGGATAGAGCCGCGATGCCCGCCTTGATCGTCACCGCCCGCAGCGGGAGTTCGTTGAACGTCTACCGTTATCCTGTCATTGGTAAGACCAAACTGTCCCTGTGATCCGGAGACATCGTTCACGTCAGAAATCACGCTGAAGCGGTCTTTTACGTCGGCAACTTTGCGGAACGGGAAGTCTCCATCGTGATAGCCGCCAAAACCAGCGTCCGCTGTGCCTGCTTTGTAGTGGTAATTTGGCCCCATTGAGCCGTTGGCAGAAACGCCCAATTGAAAGTTGTTATCGCCGCCTGCCTGCCCTGGGTTCACCTGGTTGATGGCGCGGCTATCAGCGCCAGCGTTGAAGTGGCAGCTGGCGCAGGCTTGGATGTCATCGCTACCGGCCTGCATGTCCCAGAACAGAGCTTTACCCAACTGAATTGCAGCAGTTTTATCGGCGAGAATCCCTTCCATCCCGAATACTGGTGGAACTGGAACAGTGGATAAAGGTGCAAGGGGGCGAAGTGGGATTACCATCCCCTGTTCAGGTAAGCTGCCGCTCTGCGCGCGCACGTGGGCAAAATATCCAACGGCCACCGTGATTGCGATTACCCAAACAAAAGGGCGCACAAAAGCCAGAGTCCCGGAAGACGCTTTCATTGTTGATCTCCTCAGAGTTCGTCGTAAGTCTGCTGGTGCGTTGGCACACACTTCAGGCCTAATGCACCGAAGACTGTTTTGTTTAGTCGGTTTGGTGTGATCCCTTCGCGGACAAGAAGCGGCCCAACAAAGTGATCAAATGTTTTGCGTGATGGTTTCCGTCGTGAACGATGTCTTCATTCCCTGGCAGGAAAAGTTCAAAGGCGGTTCAAGCTGTAAAACGAAACTATGTACGCTTGATCTGACGGTCGTGCTCATTTGCGAGCCGAACGCGTGCCTTTATGCCTGGGCTGTTACGACGAAAAAAGAGAGATGGACCTTCGGTTAGGTCCTGAGTGGAACGAGGAGCTGCGGTGACGCTTTGTCACGCAATGGAGCGGATGAGAAATCGTTCGATACCACCAGTTCGGCAGAAGCGGGATTTTCATCGCGAACATGATGGGCCGCCGCAGTCGAATTTGGCTTGGGAATCTGAATGCTTTTCTTGCTGGGAACAATACCGTTGAATTCAATTGTCACCGGAGGAGTGCTCTCGTCGTTGTCCGCGTCGTAAGAGAAGCAGACCATGCCTGCCATGCCTGATAGCAGGAGCATCATGGCTAGCACCGACCAACGAAAACACCTTGTGAGAAGCGAGTTCATAGTTGTGACAATCGTCGACGCAGAACACTGCGGCGATGAGTCATTCTGCTCAAGTGACATTAAGGCCGTCTTAATCCCTAATTAGACTTCTTAATTTTTTAGGATTAGTAGCCGCGTCAATAGGCCATTCAGCAAGGTGGGAAGTTCTCAATCTGAGGAATAATGGCAGGACCGCTTTATTGATACTTATCGCACGGAGTGTTTGATGTACAGACGCAGCACTTGCTGCGTCTCAGGTGGTTCGCTGAAAAGGGAATTGGCGGCTAGAATGCAGCCGCCAAAAAGATTTTCTTCCATGTGTACCGCGAGCGTGGGATCTCAAAGAAAACAGCCCCAACAAGATAGAAACTTGTGGCGACGCAAAGACAGTAACTGACTTCGCGCCTGGCCAAAAACATCCCGAATGTGGATCCCCATTCCGTGCTTAGGGATGAGAATTCGGCGCGCTTCCCTGCATGGGTATGGCCGTATGAGATGCAACCCCATTACCTACTGGGATGATAGCGCCTGCACGAACAAGGCCATATACGAGCACGAGAAGAATGATAAGCAGGAGCCCACCCCACACGGTAAGCTGTGTCAACTCTTTCCTGGATAATTGCGTCTTGCGTCTGGCATGCGCCATAATTCCTCCATCCCCGGTGTTTAGGAAAGATCAGCCCTATACCGGGACCTAAAAGGTTCAATTAAGCGCCACGATGTCTCGCGTTAGGCCGCGTGCAACAAAGCGGGATCGCGAATTAATGGCGAATATATGGAAGAGAGTTTAGGAGCTAGCACCTTAGCGGAGAGCCAAGGGTGTTCACCAGATTGGAAAAGCTGGAATTCGTGTTCACGTCATCTGAGCGCTCGATCCGCTGCTTGTAGAAGAAGGCTGAGCGAAACACCTTGGACGCGAGCGTCGATTTTTGCTGCATTGGGTTAGCTACAACCTGGATTCTTTTACCCTGAACAGCACAGAACTCAATGGTTACTCCTGTCGTAGGATCGCCATCGCCATCATTGTCAACAACCACGCAAAACAGGTTGACGGAAGCCGTGAGCACAAAGATCAGCCCCAGCAACGCCCAACGTAGATATTTCTTGATGGTAGGCATCGAGTTCAAGCGCAGCTACCTGCGTCACGAAGATTATATCGTAACAGGAGGGGAATTAGCCTTACCTAAAATGAACATTAAAAACTCTTAGGTTCTGCTGCTTTTCCCGCACTTTGGTGTCCCTACAGCATCTGCTGCATACAGGGATTGAACAATCGCATCAGTGTACAAACGTTCCAGCCACAAGGAAGACCTGGCCTCCCGAAGTGTTGAATGCAAGGCCATTCTGGCCCCAGCGGACCAGCCGCCCGATATTGCCGTTGATGTTGTTGATGGTTATTGAATCAATGGCTGCAAGACTTGTCAGGTCAAACGATTGCAAAGTGACCGTGTTGGAGCTGAACGACTGTGTCAGGAAGTAGGCGCGATTAGCGGCCGCATCGGGCACCATCAGCGTCGAATTGAAGAAGAACGAAGATGTAATGAAACTTCCCGTGACGGTTCCTGTTACAGGATTGATAATCTGCCCGTTGTCCGCATACACCAGGTTTTTTGACGGTTCAAAATGGATCCGCTTTGCCGAGCTGGTGAACGTGCCGGGGAAGTCATGGCTCACCGTTACACCCGCTGGCGTAACGGCAAGAGTGAAGAAATCGAACGACGAGGTGGAGTTAGTTGCCGCGAATAACGTAGAGGCGTCAGTTCCCCACTGCACGGTATCGAAAAAGTTGAAGCCCGCAGCCTGAGTGGCCCTTTCCGTACTGTCATCAAAGATGGCGAGCCCCCCGCGAGCCGCTGGAAAACCTCCGCCGCCAATGGTCACGGCAGCGGTATGCGG
The DNA here is from genome assembly GCA_963831465.1 of Terriglobia bacterium. Lineage (GTDB taxonomy): Bacteria > Acidobacteriota > Terriglobia > Terriglobales > Acidobacteriaceae > Angelobacter. Next base: position 159,645 of record CAWHQH010000023.1, read on the forward strand.
CGCGCCTGGCGCAACTTCAATATCCAGCGGGAAAAATGGACCGCCGAACGGATCACCGCCGACAGAATAACTCACATCGCTGATCATGGCCGGCAGTGCCACTCTCTGGACGTTAGCCGACGCTTTGTTGCCCACATAAATAAATGAGCTATCGCCCGATAGCGCCAGCACCTGCGGTTCGCTGCCGACAAACTGCGAAGATATAACCCTTCCGGAGATATCCAGCGCCGTTATGGTGTTGCCATCCGCGACAGAGGTGCTCGGCACGGAGACAAAAAATACCTGGTTGTTGGGATCAAACAGCAGGTCATTCGCAGGCTGCGCAAGCGTCTCGATGGCGAAGCTGGCCCCTGCTGGAGTTGTTCCGGCCGTTGTGCCCACAAAGAAAGTCGAACCCGCGGAGCTGCCTCCGTGGGCGCCGTTATCTACAGTGATGATAGATGTCCCGGCGCTCGCAACGTCGGACGCATTGATTGTGGCGGTGAGCTGCGTGGCCGAAACAAATGTCGTCGTCCGCGCGGAGCCGTTGAACTTTACCGCTGAAGTGGGAATAAAGTTGGTTCCGCTTATTGTGATACTGAAAGCGGGGCTGCCGGCGCTTGCAGAGCCTGGATTCAAGGAAGCTATAGCAGGCGTTTGCGCCGTTGGAGCGGGCGTAGGCGCGGGCGTGGGAATTGGAGTTGCTGGTGGGAAAGGCGCCGCCACTGGCAGGCTCCCGCCAATCAGGACGATCTGTCCTCCCGTGGTGTTGAATGCTAAACCATTGTTCCCCCAGCGAAGGAGCCGCTGCACGGTGCCGCTCACTCCGGGAACTGTAATGGAGTTCACAGCAGTGAAGTGTGTAAGGTCGAAAGACTTGATTACCGTCGGTCCATTTTGCTGGCTGGCGAAATAAGCCGTGTTGGTGGTGGCGTCAGGCACCATCGGTCCGGAGATCGGGAAGACGCCAGACGGCGCGCCGGTGAAGGGATTAGCAACCTGGCCACTTTCTGAATACACGCGCTGTGTGCTGCTGTTGAAATGGATTTTGCCGAATCCCATCACGCCATTGAAACTATTGGTTTGCACAGGACCACCTGGAGCGACTGAAAATGTAAGCAGCCCGGCTGATTCTGTGCCAAAGAGCGAACTCGCATCAGGTCCCCACGCAAGCGAGCTGACCGCAGGTCCAGTAGCGGCCCGTGGCGTGACGTCATCAAAGATGCTAAACAATTGGCCAAAGCTGCCGCTGCTCGGATTACCAGGGATAACTGCCGTTGTATGCGGCGCTCCCGGAGCCACCTCGAGATCGACAGCTGTTGAAGGCCCGCTGAAAGGAATTTGCGGAACGGAATAGCGAATGTCAGGTGATCCAAAGGAAGCTAAAGTAAAGCGCTGGACTGATCTGGTGCCATCGATTCCGGCGTAGAGGAACTGGCTATCGTCAGAGAGTGCCAGCAGATTCGGATTGCTGCCAGCAAACTGCGACCCTATGAAGCTGGCTGTAGATAAATCGAGTACGGCGACGCTGTTTCCGTTGGGATCAGTGTTAGCTGCCGTGGCATAGATCAGCTGCCTTGCAGGATCATAAGCGATGTCTTTCGAAGGCTTGTTCAGAACGGCGATGGAGACGCCGTTCACCTGCGCCGTACCTGTGAAGAAGGTAAATGCAGCGGAGGTGCCGCCGCTAGCCGCCGGATTGACTACAGTAACACTATTCGCGCCGATCAATGCTATGTCGCCGCTTGTGATCGCTGCCTGCAATTGCGTGCTGGAAATGAAGGTAGTGGTGCGCGAGCTTCCATTGAACTGCACTTGCGCAGCCGGATCAAAACCGGAGCCAGTCATCGTGAGCGTGAATGGCGCGCCGCCGGCTATGGCGGAAGCGGGATTCAGCGCCGTGATTACAGGCGCGTTCGCGGCCGGAGTCGGCGTGGGCACGGGCAAAGTTGGTGAGGGAGGAATTGCCGTTGATGTCGAATCCAGGAAATTCCCGCCGACAAGTACAAGCTGTCCCCCGGTAGTATTGAATGCAAGGCCGTTCTGTCCCCAGCGAATCAGGCGCTTCGGTGTGCCGGTAATCCCCGGAATATTAATGGAACCTGCCGCAGTGAGACGGTTTAACACGTAGGAATCAATAGTTACTGAACCAGGCGTGACTTGGCGCAGAAAGAACGCTTTATTCAGTGTCCGGTCTTCGACCATAGATCCGCTGGTATTGAAATTGCCGAGTGGCAGGCCAGTTGTGGTGTCAGCAATGTGGCCGTCATCCGAGTAAATTACCTTTGCTGTGGCATCAAGATGAATCTCCGGCCCATTGCCAAGAACACCAGGGAAGTCCTGAGACTGGGTGAGACCATTTGCATCCACGGTATAGCTGATGATCTCTCCGCCCCCTCCCGTGAAGGCGAACAGAGTGGTTGCGTCGCTGGCCCACTGAGTTGAACTCGCGTTGGCTCCGTTTGGACGCGCGGCACCGTCATCGAAAATCTGCAACGGTCCGAATTGGAACGGCGACGACTCTGAAACGGCAAGGGTATGAGGAAGCGCGGGTGCCACTTGCAGGTCCCGCGCGGTGTTTACGCCATTGAAACCAATGCCGAGCGAGAATCCGAGATCTTTGGTCATCGCGGGTAGATTCACTCGCTGTACGCGCCCGGCCCCGTCGATACCGGAGTAGAGGAACTGATTATCTGAGGAGAGCGCCAGGATGTTGGGTTCGCTGCCGGCAAACAAGGAAGAAATGATGCTTCCGGAGGCCAGATCGAGCGCAGAAATGGTATTGCCATGGACCGCGTCGCTGCTGGGTGATGAGAACAAAATTACGTTGCTCACCGCATCGAAGATGATGTCGTTTGCTGGCTGCTGGAGCACCGTGACTGCGAAACTCGCACCTGTGGTGCTTGTCCCCGGAGCAGTCCCGACAAACAGCGTGGAACCAGCCGAGGTGCCGCCATTCGCCACTGGATTCGCAACTGTGATTATTGCAACCCCTGGTGCCGCTATGTCACTGACAGCGATTGCAGCCTGCAATTGCGTACTTGAAATGAAAGTAGTGGTTCGCGACGTGCCATTCAATTGCACAACAGCGGCGGGATCAAAGTTGGTTCCATTCACCGTCAATGTGAACGCCGCTCGGCCTGCTACCGCAGAACTCGGATTGAGCAGTGCAATTTGCGGCGTTGACGCTGTTGGCGCAGGGGTGGGGGCCGGCGTAGGTAACGCGACTGGCGTCGGTGGGTTATTGGGAAGTGCGCTGACAAGCGGCCCTGTAAGCAGCACTAGCTGACCCGCATCGGTATTCCAGGCTAGTCCATTTTGTCCCCAACGGAGCAGGCGTTGCGGACTGCCGGCCAGGAACGGAACGGTGATGGAACCTGCCGCTGTAAACTGCCTAAGGTTGAATACGTTGAGAGTATCGCCATCCAGAGAAAAGGCAGCATTCAGAGCGGAATCAGGGACCATGAGTGGCGACCGGAATCCCGGCTGAACTCCCGGCGGCGTCAATGTTCCGAGCAGCGAACCCGTGACTGGGTCGGCAATTCGTCCACCATCAGAATAGATTGCTGCGGTGGCGCTATCAAAATGAATTCTGCGGCCGTTGCCGAACAATCCTGAGAACGTCTTGTTCTGCGTAACTCCATCGGGACTTACTGCTAGCGTTACCAGGTCTGCCCCGCCGGCAAACAATTGCGTCCCATCGGGACTCCACTGAAGCGAGCCAAGCTGAGGAAAGAAAGTGGCAAATGATGTCGATCGTGGGATTGCGTCGTCGAAAACGGTTATCCCTCCCTCGTTTGCGGTTGAAACGGCTACTGTATGCGGCTGCCCGGGAGCTGGCTGCACGTCGAGCGCGACATTCGCTCCGAGGAAGGAACCACCCCCCACCGAGAATTCAAGGTCAGGAAGAATACCCGACAAATTGAAGCGTTGCACTCCCACAGCTCCATCGAGCGAAGAGTACAGGAACTGGTTGTCGTCGGAAATCGCCAGCAGGTTTGGATTGCTACCGGCAAATTGCGTTCCTATAACCGTACCTGTAGCTAAATCAAAAACATCAATACTGTTGCCGTTCGGTGCTGTACTCGGAACGGTTAAATAAAGGACCTGGCGCAAAGGATCAAAGACAATGTCTTTGGACGGCTGGTTGAACACCGCAAGAGTGTTCCCGCTTATCTGAGTCGTTCCAATAAGGAACGCGCTTGAAACTGAAGTTCCGCCCGAGGCCGCAGGGTTCGCGACAGCAACTTGAGCAACTCCGGCGAAAGTAATGTCCGCAGCAGGTACAGTTGCCTGCAGCTGTGTGCTGGAGATAAATGTAGTTGTAAGGGCCGTGGAGTTGAATTGCACCACGGAATTGTTGAGGAAGTTAGTCCCGTTTACCGTAATCGTGAAGCTGGGTCCGCCTGCTATAGCTCCGCTTGGGTTAAGTGAACTGATTGTGGGCGTCTGAGCGGTTGGGATCGGCGCAGGAGCGGGCGTAGGCACCACTACGGGAGTCGGTGCTGAAACCGCAACAGGATCAAGAAAGTTTCCTGCGACAAGAATGATTTGGCCCCCACTGGTCGTAAAGGCTAGCCCGTTTTGTCCCCAGCGAATGATTTGATTGCCCGGAAAGCCGTTGATACCTGGAATATTAATCGTTGTTATGGGAGTGAAGTGACGCAGATTGTAAGAAGTAATCGAGCCTGCCCCGAATCCCATGAAGAAAGCTTTGTTGAGGCTGGAATCAGGCACCATCGCGCCAAAGGCATTAAAATTGCCGACTGGAAGCCCGGAGCTATCAACGGAGTTGCCGTTCTCGCCATAGAGGACATTCGTACCACCATCCCTATGGATCTTGTTGACATTCGCGTTAAAGACATGTTGCTTGATAGAAACTCCATTAGCGTCTACAGCCATCTGGAATAAATCCGAAAAACCTTGCGTTGATGAACAAAACAACGTGGTTGGGTCGGCGCCCCACTGCAGCGAGTCACAAAAAACTTGACCGACAGGCACCACAGGACGGGCGATGCCATCGTCAACAATTGTTATTGGGCTACCACCTGAAAAGCCTCCGGTTGTGATGGCGGTTGTATGCGGCGCTCCAGGTGCAACCTGCACATCAAAAGCAACACGGGGTTGGCCGAAAATATCTAAACCCAACAAATAGTTAATGTCCGGGGTAAGCCCGGGTAATTTAAAGCGCTGCACAGAGCCGTTCACACCTGCATAGAGAAATTGACCATCATCCGATATCGCCAGAGCATTAGGATTCAGTCCCGTAGGCTGGGATGCGGTAATCGCAAGACTATTCAGATCGAGCACGCTGATCGTGTTCGCCTTGGTGATTGCGCCGGTGGGTACTGCGGCATAAATCACCTGCCGAGCCGGGTCGTATAAAAGTCTCTGTGCCTGCTGATTCACAATAGCAACGGCAAACCCAGGGCCGCCCGTGCTACCCACCAGAAATGTGGAATCTGTTGAAATACCGCCATTTGCCTGCGGGTTCAGGACCTCAACATGAGCCAACACTACACTCGCCACGTCAGCAGCCGTAATTGCTGCCTGTAATTGTGTACTGGAGATGAACGTAGTTGTGCGCGCGCTGCCATTGAACTGCACCAGGGAGGCCGGAACAAAGTTTGTACCCGTTACGGTCATCGTGAATGCTGCACTGCCTGCTACCGCTGAGCCGGGGGTCATTTGGGTTATTGTCGGCGGCGGGCCGGTGGGGGGCTGTATGAAATACCCCGAGATGTCCATAACCAGATGAGTGGGCTGAGACCCAAAAATGCTGATCGATCCATTGGCCGTAGGCACGATTGCCATGTTGGAAGTGATCGCGCCATCAATGGCGTTCAGCGTGGAAACCAGCGGCTGTGCGGAACCCTGCGGCCATAGCGTGAGAAAGCCAAGAGGACCAGGCGGGACCACGGTAGCGTTCACTACATACGCCTGGGCCGTCACAAGCGCGCCACACGAAGCTGCCGCTACGTTCAGGTCCTTCGCTCCGTTGAATGGCAGAGAACCAGCCGGATTTCGAGTATCGAGCACGCGGCAGGGCGTTAGATTGTGCAGTGACAATCCTCCCGCACCCGGCGGCGCAAAATATCCGTTTACGTCGATGACCAGATCGGCAGGATGTGTGACAAACACTGAAATATCGCCATTTGTACCGGCAGGCACGATCGCGGCATTCGCGGTGACCGCTCCTGTAACCGCATTCAGCGTTGAAACCAAGGGCTGCGTCTGTCCCGCCGGCCAGGTGGTCAGAAAGCCCAAAGGTCCTTGTGGAATAGCGGTGTAATTCAGTGAGTACGCCCGGGCAGTTGCCGGAAGATTGCAGGAACTTGAAAGCAGCGGGAAGGTTCTGGTTGTGGTGGCAAGCAAAGATGGACCGCCCAGCGATCCAGTGGCAAGACGCGTATCCACCAGACGGCACGGGGCCATGGGATAGAAAGCCATAGCGGTAACATCAGTGTCCGGAACAAAATATCCGTTGATATCCAGCACCAGGTCCGTGTCATTGGAAGCAAAGAAACATGCCCCGCCGTTGGTGCCGGCGGGCAAAATAGCGACTACCGCCTTCGTGCGGCCATCAATGGAGTTGAGGTTGGATGCGAGCGGTTGCGTCTGGCCGCAAGGAAAGGCCGTCAGAAATCCGAGCGGACCGTGGGGAACAACCGTCATATTCAGCGCGTATGCCTGTGCGGTGTTGGGTATTCCACAGGCGCTGCTGGGAATAGCAAATTCCCTGGCCGCTGCATTGCCATGCAGAAAAGGTCCGCCAAACGCTCCGCTCGGGTTGCGCGTATCGGCGATGCGGCATGGTGTCGCAGGCACAAAGCTCAAGCCGGTCAGCGAGGCGGCCCCGATGAACGCAGAGGAGGCTGTGCTTCCCGTGCCATCGTTCAGAGACGCGACTGCGGGTGCCTGGCTGATTGCGGGTGCCTGGCTGATTGCGGGTGCCTGGCTGATTGTGGGTGCTTGGCTGATTGCGGGTGCCTGGCTATCGGTAGCCGGTGTTGCGGTCGATGCAGAACTGGGTGCAGGAATCTGTGTTGCCGAACCCACAGTGAGAGATGTAGGGCTAAATGTTCCGGGAGCGCCACCGCAGCCGGCCAGAGGGAACAAAACCAGAGACAAACAAATGAGCGAAAGAATTCCTGGGGCACAAAACGAGAGTTGGCGGCGCATAGATTACCTTTCGGCAAAATCAAGGTGAAAAGCTTTGGGGGGTGCAGAGCTGGATTATAATAAACCCGCAGAAAATGTCTATAAGTTAAAAAATTAAGACTTTTATTAACTGGTTCAATACTAGAGAAGGTTCTTGTTTAGTTGTTCCATTTGCAGAGTCTGGAATCCTTATGGATAGTTGGCACCAGCGTAATGTCTTCCCAAGGTTTCGGCCTGAGAGGATTGCCCTTCAGAGCCTCTCTGGAAGGCTGAAGCCCGCTCCCCTTCCTACAGAACGTATTTAAACTCTTCGACGGTCGCGACTTCTGGAACGGACAAGCATTCTTGGAATGAGATATGGATCAGGTCAGGACGGAGGAAGTTAAACACAGTCATATTGCCCGGGAGCGCCTACATCGACTATGCCCTGAAGACATTACGCCGAATGATGAAACTGGCTCAGGAGTGGGGGATTGATTACAGAGGATGCATTCGTGAAGTGAACTGAGCCAGAGCCATGGACTGATTGGAAGCCTGAACCAGTGATGGTTACCGTGGTTCCAACAGTTCCGGATGTTGGCGTGACGCTGTGACCATGGGGAGCGGTACCGTTAAATTGATATTCGAGTTACTGGTGATACCTCCGACCACAACGGTTACCGGACCACTTTTACCCATGGTCGGCACGGTGGCTACAATTTGCGTATCTGACCAGCTCACGATTGTGTCATTGTCATTGTAAAAGGTGACCTACTGCTGCCCTAAGTGGCGCAAACCCGCAATTTGAGATGAACAATCCCCATTCTCAGGCCGGTTCATTATGGAAATTCTTCTTTGCTGTCGATTTATTGCAGAACGCAACACCACACATACAGTTGACGATGACTTTCAGGACAGGGAATTCTAGTTTCATTTTGGAACAACCAAAAGTGAAAACAGAACAGCCAGAACATATTTTGATTCAAAACCTTGTACGCTTGTTTTTCTTTTGTTAGAGTACCTCTCGACTATCGGGTGTTTCCCCCATGTGTCGCAAAATTGTGGTTCCAAAAATCCAGCTTCTAGATCAGCAGGATGCTGTTGAGCAGGTAAGCCAGATATTCATTGGAGTCGTGGCATGCCATTCACTGGCTTCCCGTCACTTGGTTGAATTAATCAAGATTCACACCCACATGACGCCTTTCATCCTTACAGATGAAATCAAGAACCCATCTCCTTTTCCACCGAATTCACAGATCGTCATTCTTATTGATCTTTGGGGGTTGCCCCTGCCAGCATCAGAATACTTGGATGCTTTTTCCGTGACAATTCCAGGCTGCGTCTTTCTTGCATTAGACCGGGCAAGAAATGAGATTGACGTAGCGCGGTTCCTGCAGGCTGGATTCACCGGCTTTATGACCTATGATGAAGCTTTGTATCTGCTGGAGCCGGCTATCACGGCGGTGGCCGAAGGGCGGGTATGGACATCACCGGAAGTGGTACGAGTCTACATGGATTTAACGTCGCAACGAACAGGCAGGCGCGGGCACCAACGGCGTTTCTCCCCATTCGTATAGTAATTGTCTGCTTCCGGGCACCGGCAGCGGAAGAAGCATTGCTCAGCATGGAGAACTGTTTCAGGGATTAATTGAGGACCGTAGTAATCGTCGCAGACGGTGCCTTGTGAGTTTGCCATGCAACGCGATGTATTCTGAGGCCACCTTCTCGCCTGACGCGAGCGGCAGCATTGGTGTGTCTCCTTCGCATAAGAAAAAGTCTCGGCAAGCTGCCGACCTTACTCTTGCCTATCTCAAAGCGAAAGACATCGGTGGGGTATTGAACATTTGCTCAACCATTCCTGAAGGCAAAGGCTTGGGAAGCTCAACGGCTGATTGCATTGCCGTGGTCCATGCTGTTGCGGACAGTTTGAAAGTTAAACTGCGGGATGCAGAGGTGGCCCGCCTCGTGGTAGAAGCCGAGGTGGCCAGTGACAATATTATGTTTAGCCGGGCGGTGTTGTTTGCTCACCGCGAAGGCGAGGTCATTGAAGATTTTGGTCGGGAAGTACCTAAGATGGTTGTATTAGGCATCGATACTGCACAGGAATCACACGTCAATACACTCGAGTATCCGCCAGCTGTCTATTCGTGGCGGCAGTTGCAATCTTTTTGCACTCTGACCGCCGCGCTCCGCCGGGCGATCCACAGCAATGACATAAATCTTCTCGGGCGTGTGGCTACTGCCAGTTCGCAGATCAATCAGCTATTTCTCCCGAAAAAGATGTTCAATGAAGTTCGGGAAATTGCCCACGAGTCCGGAGCCCTTGGCGTAGCATGTGCCCATTCCGGGACAGTGCTCAGTGTGTTGTTGGACCCCTACGACAAAGCCCTGGAACACCGAATTGATCGCATCATGGAAAGTTTAAGTCGGCTTAACATCTCAGATATATTGCGCTTCCAGACCTGAGCCGCTAATAAATAGAAGCTCCTCGTTTCAAAGCACATGATTAATATCTGAGTGCTCCAACCAAAGTTCTTCATTTCCCGGTCCCTGGAACAACCCACAATCCCGATACACAAACTCGAAAGCAGGCCATATGATTGAAAGCACCTATTCTGTTCTTCAGGCTTATCAGCCACGACTGGTTCCTCTTGAGCAGAATCTTACTGCAGCCGTGTTCCCCTTCATGAAAATATTCCCCGCAGAATTTTGTTTGCGGCGGGCGCGCGAAGACGGACTGTTGAAATCACAGACCATGGTCGTTGAAACTTCATCCGGCAATATGGCCCTGGGATTAGCAATTGTCTGCAATCTTTATGGCTACCGCCTTGCCATTGTCAGTGACTACGCCTGCGAGGGTTTCCTCCAGAGGCGTCTGGAAGACTTGGGCGCGCAAGTTGAAATTGTGAAGGACCCTTCGGCCGATGGAGGATACCAGCGGGCGCGTTTGGATAAGTTGGCAGAAATTCGCGAGCAGATACCTGACCATTGGTGGTTGAACCAATATGATAATCCGGGTAATCCGGGAGCTTATAGCTTCTTTGCCGCCCAATTAGTCGAGGCGGTGGGACAGATTGATTGTCTCGTAGGCGCTGTTGGTTCGGGAGGTTCGGTATGCGGTACAGCAACTTATCTGCGCGAACTCTTTCCCGAGATGATGACTATTGGCGTGGATACTTTCGGCAGCGTGCTCTTTGGACAGCCTGATAGCGTTAGAAAACTTCGCGGACTCGGAAACAGTATCATACCTCGCAACTTGGAGCATACTGTGTTTGACGAAGTTCACTGGGTTTCTGCTGCTGAAGCATACAAGGCAACCCGCATGCTGCACCAGGGAGCCTCTTTGTTCTGTGGCGGTACGAGCGGAGCTGCGTGGATGGTTGCCCGCTACTGGGCCCAGCACCATCCCAGAGCACGCGTCGCCTGTATATTTCCTGATGATGGATACCGTTACGCAGAGACTATTTACAGCGATGATTATCTTTGTAAAGAGAATCTCTGGCTGAAAGAATTACCCACTGCACCCCTCGTGGTCACTCATCCTCTTGAGGCAAATGCAACCTGGAGTTGCATGCGGTGGGAACGCCGCAAATTGAGCGAGCTTGCAGCCGCTCCCGTCTCAGTTGATTTGCCCAGGCGGTTTTCAATGGCGAACAGTTAAAGTACCTTCTTTAAGCTGCATTTCCTGAACTTATGAGCACTCCTGAACTCCCCAAACCGTGGTTGGTTTTTATCGAGAGCAACACCACTGGTACTGGCCGGCTGTTCGCCAGTACCGCCCGTGAGTGCGGCTATCGCCCCGTGGTATTGGCGGAAAAAGCAGATCGTTATCCATATCTTAAGACGGATGTCATCGATTGGGTGCAGTGTCGCACGGCTTCCATGCCAGCGGTGCGGAACAGCATTGACTCCCTGATGCCCGAAGGCCCCGTTGCTGGAATCTTCTCCAGCTCAGAGTATTTCATTGAGATTGCCTCGGAGATGGCCCGATTGTACTCTCTGCCGGGCAAGGCCCCTGAAGCTCTGCGGGTCTGCCGGAACAAACGGCTCCAGAGAGAGACCCTGAAGAACGCGGGATTGGATATGCCTGCATTCCGGTGCGCAACTACTATTCAAGAAGTGCGCGAGGCGCTTCACGCTATCGGACTCCCTGCTGTTTTGAAGCCCACGGTGAGTAGCGGCAGTGTTGGGGTAAAGTTGTGTGTCACTGAGGCGGATGCCATAAAACAGGCGAACTGGTTACTTCAAAGAACCGCTAATGAAAGGGGAATGCCTTTAACTCCTGAAATACTGGTGGAAGAGTACCTGAGAGGAGACGAATTTTCCGTTGAAACTCTGGGCGATCTGGTCGTTGGAATTACCAGGAAATATTTGTCTCCGGAACCATTTTTCGTGGAGACTGGTCATGATTTCCCTGCAGCACTCCAGCCGGGAATTGCGGATTCAATCGTCCGCACTGTGCAAGATGCTTTGCGGTCTCTCGGGCTAACGTGGGGACCGGCACATACTGAGTTGAGGTGGACAAGCACAGGACCGGTCATCATTGAAACAAATCCACGTCTCGCAGGAGGTTTTATTCCGGAAATTGTGCGCCTCGCAACTGGTGTAAACATGATTCGGGAGACTTTGGGGCTGGTGGTTGGCCAAACAGCCGATGTAACCCCGCTACATAATAAATTCGCTTCAATTAGGTTTCTTGTTCCATCCCGAAAAGGAATCATCAGGAGTTTTGCCGGTCTTAATGATGCACATCAGATCATCGGAGTGACAGATATCCAGCTATATCGCAAAGCCGGAGAATCTGTTGAGCTTGAAAATGATTTTCGTGATCGTGTAGGGCACGTTATTTCTTGTGCGAGTTCTCAAGCACTGGCTACTAACTCGGCTGAGATGGCCCTCGAAAAGATTAGGATTAATATCGAAGATCACATGGAAGCCATGCGGCTTGGGTGACACCGGCGAAAGCTGGGGATCACTTTAGTTACCAAAATCACTACTTCTTGCAAGTTTACAGTTGACAGCCAATCAATAGCTTCTCTATATATCACACTGTGCCTTTGGCCTCTTCTTGTCTGCATGCTGTCATTCCCAGCTGTGGTGTGGTGATTCCTATTTCCAGCCGCTTTTTTCTATTTATCTTAAGTACTCTTTTTCTCTTCGAATCAATGGTTCTTCCTGTCAAAATGGATAAAATCGAGTGCAGATGAATGGCCTCAGTTGGAATCGCGCTATAACGTGTCTGGGTGTATTTGCCCAAGCTCCTGGCTTGGACTGAATTCAACTGAACCGTAAGCGCTTGCTCGAAATTGTGGGTACGTGAGGAACTTATGGCTGCAAAATTCATTTCGGAATCATTTTCGCAGGATGTTCGTTTTGGCATACGCCAGCTGCTCAAGAGCCCGGGATTTGCCGCAACGGCTATTTTTATCCTCGCTCTGGGGATTGCTGCCAGCGTTGCTTTTTTTGCTTTTGTTGATGCGGCCCTCATTAAGCCTTTACCCTATCCCGATTCGTCCCGCCTCGTTGATGTTACCGGGAGTGTTGATTTGGCCCCTCACTCTGCGATTTCCTACCCTGATTTCGTTGACTGGAAGAAGTTGAATACCGCTTTTGGTTCACTGGATGTATATACCGGTCACCGTTTCAACTTGAATACTCCTACAGGTATAGAAGTGGTCTCAGGTGAAACCGTGAGCGCCGGTTTTTTCCATACGCTGGGAGTTACCCCGGTACTAGGCAGGGACTTTTATTCAACAGAAGATGCGCCTAACGCAGACAATACGATTCTGCTGAGCTATGCGGCATGGCAGAACCGCTTCGGTGGAAACAAGAACGTCATTGGCCAGGGTATTACCTTGAGTAATGTTTCTTACATTATCATTGGAATATTGCCCGAGAGCTTTCAATTTGCACCTGCACCTCGAATAGAATTTTGGACCACTCTTCGTCAGGCCGAGGGCTGTACCCTCAGGCGCAATTGTCGCAATCTGGTTGCTGTAGGACGTTTAAAGTATGGTGTCGGTATTGAGGCAGCGTTCGCCAACCTGAAGTTAATCGCCACTGAACTGGAAAAACAATATCCGGATTCCGATCGCGGCCAGGGCGTTGCTGTGCAGCCCTTCTCTGATCTGATCGTTGGCAAAATCCGTCCTATATTGCTCATGCTTCTGGGGGGAGCGGGGCTGTTGCTCCTCATCGCCAGTCTGAATGTATCGAGTTTGTTACTGGTACGCACCGAAAAACGCAAGCGTGAGATTGCTGTCCGCAGCGCACTTGGGGCTTCTCCTGGACGGCTCATTCGGCAGTTCATCACTGAGGGTTTGATTCTGGTGGCCATAAGCAGCATTATCGGTTTCGCCGCTGCGTCCTGGTCCGTACATATGCTTTTGCAACTGGTTCCTTCAGACGTCGCCGTAGGTATGCCCTATTTGAGCGAGACACGTTTGAATGCTCATGTGATCATTTTTGCCATTATTGTTTCTATCTTGGCGGCGGTACTCTTCTCCGTGATCCCGGTCGTGAGGCTGCGGCTGCGGCGTCTTCAGGAAGGTCTTAACGAGGGTGGTCGGGGAGGAACGGGCTTTGCCTCGCGTCGGTTTGGCTCCAACCTTGTGGTGCTGGAACTGGCGGTTGCCGTGATGCTGCTGGTCGGGGCAGGCTTACTGGGCAAAAGTCTATATCGTCTCTTCCATCTCGATCTTGGCTTCCAGCCTGACCATTTGGCTACATTGGAGGTTGTAGTACCCAAAATGATGTATCGGACACCGGAAGAGTTAAGCGCGATATTGCGCAAGATTGAAGCTGCTGTTTCGAATGTGCCCGGCGTCCAGTCGACTGCGGTCGCCATGCAGCTTCCCGTTTCTTTCAATGGCAATACTGACACGATTCGGGTCGTGGGTCGCGCCTTCGATGCAAAGCACAGTGAAGTGAATCAACGTGATGTGAGCACCAGCTATTTCAATACTCTGAAAGTCAAGCTGTTGCGTGGCCGGTACTTCAGCGAAACCGATAATGCGTCGCGGCCTGGAGTAGTCATTATCAACCAGACGCTCTCGAAGCAGTACTTTTCCGGCGATGATCCTATTGGACGGAAGATTGGGGACGCCGATCTGACACCGGAGTCGATTAAAGAGATCGTTGGAGTTGTCGACGATATCAAAGAAGGTTCGCTTGAGTCAGAGATATGGCCCGCCGTTTATTATCCTGAGAACCAGAACCCCGATTCGCATTTTTCTTTGGTTGTACGCACCGCACAGTCGGAGCAGTCGCTACTGGCCACATTAAGTTCAATCGTCCATCAGATTGATCCTAACATTGCCACCCGGGCCAGTGCTACGATGAGCGAGAGAATCAATGATTCCCCTCCGGCTTATCTGCACCGCGCTTCAGCGGTGCTTGTAGGAATATTCGCGGCAATAGCGTTGCTGCTCGGTATCGTCGGCTTATATGGGGTAATCTCCTATTCAGTCAGCCAAAGGACCCGTGAAATCGCGGTTCGAATGGCCCTCGGAGCGCAACGTGCCGCTGTCTATCGGCTCATACTCAGGGAGGCTGCATTGCTCACAACGGTCGGAATCATCGCTGGCCTCCTCGGATCAGTGATTTCCGCCTCACTCGTGCGGAAGCTCCTCTTTGGCACTCAGACGTGGGACCTGCCTACCCTGATTTCCGTAATTGTCACACTTCTCATTGCAGCTTTTCTGGGCAGTTATGTGCCGGCACGGCGGGCCGCCGGTGTCAATCCGATTCAGGGGCTTCGGTTTGAGTAGCTGGAGTTGGTGAATGACTTTTCCGAACACATGGGGCGGTCGGGAACTCAGGAGGTGCGAAAGTTCCTGACTAACTGTTCGAGTTTGTTTTGGCTGCCTTTCCAGTAGCCTATCTGTGCTCTTGTTGCTTGCCGCTGTCGCTGCCATTTTTGATGAAGAATCTCCAGTATCCTGTCCAGGTTCTCCGGTGCTGGTCCACCTCCATACTTTGATCGCTCCACGCAAGACTCGGGATCCATTCCTTCAAGTGGAATCCCAAATAACTCTGTTACGCTCGTCCCCAGTTCTTCGAAGGAATTCAAACCTCTTGACAGAGTCTCTGACACTGCTCTACCCACAATCCTGTGCGCCGACCGAAAGTCCACTCCTTTCTCCAAGACCATTCGAACCGCGATCTCGGTAGCTGTCGTAAATCCATCCGATGCTCATTGCAGCATGCGTTCAGCATTAGGCTGCGCCTGGGAAATTACCAGGCGTAGAAGAATGGTTGCATCGGTGATATCGGTCAGCGCATTCCATGTTGGGCGGATAGATTCAGTTCCTACAGAAATAGTATTCGTAAACGGTACATTACGTGTTGCCCCTATTGCGTTGACGAATGCGCCCAGCGCTGAAGCGGTACGGCCCTGGACGTGTTCCAACAGGAACGGATTTCTTTTTTGTGGCATAGCTGAGCTGGAGCCGACCAGCTCATCTGGTAGTGAGAGAAATTGAAATTCGGAAGTAAGCCATTGCAGCAGATCGGTTGCAATGCGACTTAACGTAGCGCCATAGATAGCCATGGCCGAGAGAAGGCGCAGGATAAAGTCCCGGGATGCAACGGCGTCAATTGAGTTAAGCGCTGAGGATCTAAATCCAAGTAATTCAGCCGTTCTGGCTGTATCGATTGGGACTGTTGTCCCTGCAACTGCTCCTGCTCCAAGCGGAGACACGTTCATCTCACGTGCCGCATCCATGAGGTCGTCGATATCCCGTTGAATCGCCTCAGTTACGGCGGCTAAATAATGCCCATACGTGATGGGTACAGCCGCCTGACCATGTGTATAGGCCGGCATGACCACATTTCTATATTTTCGTGCTCTCCGGATCAGCACAGCCTCAAGGCGAAGAGCGGAGCTGATCAGGAGAGCATAGGGCTGCCTTACGCGCATCTTGATCAATGTCGCGTTAAGGTCGTTGCGTGATCGCGCTGTTTGCAGCATTCCGCCGATCTCTGCCCCTTCTGTTTCAATGAGGTAGTTTTCATAAAGAAGAAATAGCCCTCTTACTGGATATTTGGATTTCAGCGGAGAGAACCGCTTTTCAATAAGCCGACTGATAGCAGTCAGGAGCAATTTTGCGGTTGATGCGGGAAGGATTCGTCGTTCCGCCAACATCAGTACATGCGCGAAATCGATCTGGCACATGTAAAAAAGTTCCTTTTCAATTTGCTCGTCAACATTGCGTTCAAACAGCATTCGGCGGGCGGTGGGAGTTAGCGTCTTCTCGATTCGACCTGTGCTGTCGGCACTGTGGATCATATGATTTGCGTTTTAGATGGCTTTCTTGTTGATGGACGGACGATTGTCAATGTTAAACACATGCGCTTGATTCCGCAACGAACCATGCTTGTCTTTGAGAAGCACTCAAGTCGGTTCTATTAGCACATGCGCATTGGTCAGGAATGGCGCGGCATCCAAGGTCAAGGCCTGCCTAAATGGATCAAATTGGATCATGAAAAAGCGCTGCCTTCAGCAAGTCCTTTGGAATCTTGGCGTCCCCCGACGGGATTTGAATCCGTGTTACCGTCGTGAAAGGGACTGATTGGTTCGTAACGCAAAACACGCAAACAGGACGCAAGCGAAATGACGGCGGCGCCTTATGAAAGACCGCGCCGCAATGACCGCCTCGGCAGCGTCTCCTGTGAGCCCAGATCGGCAGATCCTGGCAACGGCAGGCGAAGTCAGACGTCAGTTTTGGCCCTCCACAATGACGCGCTACTTTCACTTCTGATCTCGACCGGTCGCAACGGTCTAGTGCCCACCAAGGCTTGCTCGGACCTCAAGGCGATTCCAGCGTTTGGCGCATTCAGGGAACAATCGATGTCTACGGCCACCTAATCCCGGCGAAAACGTGGCCTGGATTGACACCCTTGATAAGACTTCCCAAAAAGTCACGGCTACGGATGCACACCAGCCGCACACGCAGAGAGGGAAGCGGAGGAAGAGTTTTCAGATGGCCTGCAACCCGAAGAGGCTGAAGAGGTTGTTTGGCTGCCCCCCAGGGATTCGAACCCCGATATGCTGATCCAGAGTCAGCTGTCCTACCATTGAACGAGGGGGCAGAATGTGTCGATTCTTTAAAAGGTTACCACAAGTTTTACTTTTGAGGCCAAGGGATGCGGCTGTCGTCGAAATGGTCAGACCACTGTGCCGTCCCACTTAAATCTATTTTATCGCGCCGATTTCCGACGCCGAATCGAACGCCGAAATATTCGGATAAGTCAGCCAATCGGCTCTGATCAAGATACGTTCATTCAAATGTGCAAGAAAGTTAGAAACCTTTTTCGCTGGCGACCGTATATATCTTCCAAAGGGAGCGGCGCGACATCTGTGCATGAGACTTATCTCAGGTTTCGCAACACTGTTCTCGCTTAGCCAATCCAAGAGGGAAGTTTAAGACCAAGGGACCAGCGAATGCAGATTTTCGAAGAAATTCGTTACGCTTTGCGGCAGTTTAGAAAGGCTCCCGGATTTACAGCGACAGCCGTTCTAACACTGGCATTAGGCATCGGAGCAACCACGGCAATTTTTACGCTGGTTCACGCTGTACTGCTCAAGTCGTTGCCAGTATCCAAGCCTGGCGAGCTTGTGCGCGTGGGCAATGAAGAAAACTGCTGCATTAACGGCGGGATGCAGGACAATTGGTCCCTCTTTTCTTTTGAGCAGTACAAGCAGTTCAAGGAGCACACGCCGGGCTTTGCGGAATTAGCGGCCATGCAGGCGGGAAACAGTTTGATGGGAGTTCGTTGGAGCGGGAATAACAAACCATCTGAATCCTATCGCGGCGAGTTCGTTTCAGGTAACTACTTTTCCACATTTGGGATTCCCGCCTATGCCGGCCGCATGCTTTCTCCCCAGGACGACAACAAGGGAGCGCCGTTAGCGGCGGTAATGAGCTACCGCACGTGGCAGGAGAAGTTCGGAGGGGACCGGTCCATCGTGGGAACCGGATTTGTCATGAACTCGCAGCCTGTGACCGTGGTGGGAATTGCGCCGCCGGGATTTTTTGGTGATCGCGTACAGAGCAATCCGCCTTCATTCTGGCTGCCGCTCAATGCTGAGCCTGTGATCGAACCTGCGGTCGGAGTGCTGAATGACGCCGCCCTGGACTGGCTCGACCTGATTGGACGCACCAACCCGGGCGCCGACACTAAAGCCATGGAAGCGCAGATGCAAGTAGAGCTGCGCCAATTTTTAATGAGCCCGGAAAGCAAGGTTGAAGATCGCTCGAAGCCTCTAGTCGCCAAACAGACGCTGCATTTTTCTCCTGGCGGCGGCGGCGTGCAAAGGATGCGTGATGAATATCAGGACGGCTTGCACCTGCTGATGTGGATTTCTGCGTTCGTGTTATTGATTGCCTGTGCCAATCTGGCCAACCTGATGCTCGTCCGCGCAACAGCGCGTAAGCAGCAGATTACCGTCCGCTCCGCGCTGGGAGCTCCCCGTAGCACACTGGTACGACAGGCGCTGACGGAAAGCGTTGTCCTGGCGATTATGGGCGGTTTGGCAGGAATCGCCATTGCTTTCGGCGGCACAAGCATGATTTTGCGTCTCGCCTTTGGAAATGATTACGTGCCAATCCAGGCTACGCCTTCACTTCCTGTTCTGGCGTTTGCGTTCGTAACTTCAGTATTGACGGGGCTTCTTTTTGGAATCGCGCCTGCATGGATGACCGCCAGCGCGAATCCGGCCGAAGCCTTGCGCGGAGCCGGACGCTCCACAGGGCGCAAAGGAACGTTAGGTCAAAAATCTCTCGTGGTAGTGCAGGCCGCGCTTTCACTTGTGCTCTTATGCGCCGCGGGATTGCTGACGCGAAGCTTGAACAACATGCAGCATCGCAATTTCGGCTTTGATACTACCAATCGGTACATTTTGCATATTGATCCGCAGATGGCGGGATATCAGCCTGAGAGGCTGGAGCCACTCTACAGGCAGCTTAAAGAAAATATCAGCGCTATCCCAGGCGTACAGCAAGTCAGCTTTTCACTTTACAGCCCAATGGAAGGTGATAACTGGGGAGAGGGCGTGTATATCGAAGGAGACCCGCCACCAGCACCGGGAACGCCTGACCATGGCGCATCGTGGCTGCGGGTAAGTCCTGGCTATTTTGACACCATCGGCACCAAGATTGTGGAAGGCCGTGCCATCAATGAGCAGGACACTCCGACGACGCGCCCGGTAGCCCTGGTAAATCGCTTCTTCGAGAAGAAGTATTTCAAGGATGGGCAGGCCATTGGAAAACACTTCAGCGATGACCTGAAACATCCCGGCGCATTCGAAATTGTGGGAGTGACTGAGGACACGAATTACTGGGGAGCGACGAGCAAAATGCGCGCAATGTATTTCTTGGCCGAAGGCCAGAGCGCCCATAATCCTGATCCTCGTTATCAACAGTTTGAGGACCGTTCGCGTTACCTGAACGCCATTGAAATCCGGACTCATGGAGAAATCTCCGGACTTGAGACGCAGATTCGCCGTGTGCTGTCACAGATTAACCCTGATATGGCAGTGGTAGATTTTCAGAGTTTTGCTGTTCAGGTGAAAGCAAATTTCATGCAGCAGGCAATGATCGCCAAGCTGACATCGTTTTTCGGAATCCTGGCATTGATTTTAGCCTCAATTGGACTTTACGGCGTTACGTCCTACACCGTGGAACGGAGAACCAGCGAGATCGGCATTCGTATGGCTCTGGGAGCTGATCGCATGAACATGCTGGGAATGGTTTTGCGCGCCGCGTTTGTTCAGGTCGGTATTGGCCTGGCGATCGGCATCCCAGTCACGATCTTCGGCGGTCGCGTCATGGCCAACCAACTATATGGCGTTAAGCCGCACGATCCTTTTGTATTGGTCATTACCACGGCTGTTCTGGCATCCGCTGCATTTGTCGCGGCATTGATTCCCGCCCGCAGAGCTGCAAACACAGAACCTATGCTTGCCTTGCGCACTGAATGAAAATCTTCACCGCAAATTACAAGGGAATATCGGTTGTATCTGTAGCGCCATTCTTAGAATGGGTGGCGAGTTATGCGCTGTTGACATGGCATTCTCGCGCGAGATCCGCCAAGCGCGTGGCGGTCTTCTTAGCGTATCCTGTCAGGGTTAATAAATAAGCAATCAAATCAGATCGACAGGAGCTTGGAATGGCCGAGCATATTGTTGTCTCTATCGAAAACCGGATCCTAACGATACGGCTCGACCGACCAGAAAAGAAGAACGCTTTAACCCGCGGCATGTACTTGGGGATGATTGAAGCACTCAAGCAAGCCGACGCTGATCCAAACGTGCGTGTGGTCCTGATCACGGGTACAGAAGCTTGTTTTACCGCGGGCAATGATCTGGTGGATTTCGCCAATGCAAAGCATGGAGAGACAAGTCCGGCCATCCTCTACTTGCAAACTTTGGCAGCCGCTCAGAAGCCGGTAATTGCTGTTGTGGCAGGCGTGGCTGTTGGAATTGGCACCACCATGTTATTGCATTGTGATCTCGCGTACGCCGCCTCGGATGCGCGCTTCCAACTTCCTTTTGTCAATCTGGGATTATGCCCGGAAGCTGGTTCTAGTGCGTTGTTACCGGCAATGATGGGGCATCACAGAACGGCAGAGCTTTTGTATTTCGGCGAGCTGTTCAGCGCGGAAACGGCGCGAGAGCTGGGAATCGTGAATACCGTAGTCGCCGCCAATGAACTGCTCAATACGGCAGCGGCAAAAGCGCAACAGCTCGCGGAAAAGCCACCTTCAGCGTTGCGCATCACCAAAGCTTTATTGAAGCGCGAGTCGGCAGGCACAGTCGCCAATGCAATGGCTAGGGAAACTGAGGAATTTGTCGCCCTTTTGCAGGGCCCAGAGGCTAGGGAAGCCATGATGGCATTTATGCAGCGGCGCAAACCCGACTTTTCAAGATTTTGAAGGAGGGGCTAAATCGTTAGCCGACAAGTTCGTCACGCCAGCCGTCTTTTTTCTTTTCTGCCTGGAACCAGCTCTGCAGGTGACCGCGAATGTCAGAAGGTATTTCACTAAATTGAATTCCGTGGTGTCCTTCTTTGTTTGCCCATGCTATTCGCCCTTGGAGTTCAGCTAGTACATTGCTTTCGGGCACGGTAAAACAAATGGTCACCAACTCGCCTTGTCCCAGGATTTTATGGATGGAAACGGCAGCGCCCCCAAGGCTGATGTTCAGCAGGTTGGCTTCCATTGATTCCTGGCCGTGTTTCAGTAGAACCGGAGCGCTGGTCTGCTTGCGATAGTAGCGTTGCTGCTCCGCGCACAATGTACCCACTGCTGTTTCGCTTTCATTCTCTCGATATGTTTTAAGTTTGCGCAGCAGCGTGCGTCGCGAAATGCCCAGCGCCTCAGCTGCTTTGCCCTGGTTTCCGCCGCAGCGATCTAACATATCGAATACAATCTGCTTCTCCACTTGATCAAGGTCACGATTCAAAGGATTTTTGCCCTGGCCGGGCGTGCTGTCGCGATTCAGCTTTAAATCTGTGCTGGTGATCTCAACTGAGGCGTTCTTCGCCAGCATAATCGCTCGAAAAACGGAATTACGTAATTCGCGAACATTGCCGGGCCATTCGTGTGTAAGCAGGGCTGTGATGGCATCATTTGAAAAACGTGAATCAGGGTAATGCTGGTGGAGTATTTGTTCAGCGATTGCCAGAAGGTCTTCTGGCCTTTCCCGCAGCGGCGGTATCTCCAGCTTAAATTCCGCCAGCCGATGATAAAGATCATTGCGAAAACGGCCGGCCCTGACCAACTCTTCCAAATTCTGATTGGTGGCCGCAACGACCCGTACATTCACGCTGACCTTCTTATTTCCACCCAGCCGGTAATAAGGTACGCCATCCAGTACGCGCAGCAATTTTACCTGGACTTTTGGATCAAGGTCTCCGATTTCATCCAGAAAGAGGGTGCCGCCATCGGCCATTTCGAAGTAACCAATTTTCTGTGCGTCGGCACCGCTAAAAGCGCCCTTTTCATATCCAAAGAGTTCGCTTTCAACCAAATGTTCGGGGATAGCGGCGCAGTTTACGTCCACCCATGCCTTATTGCAGCGGAGAGAGTGGCTGTGGATGGAGCGGGCAATCATTTCCTTGCCCGTGCCCGTTTCGCCGACAATCAATACCGCAGCCGGATGGCAGGCCACCTGTTCAACCAACCGCATCACTCGCTTTAGGGCATCGCTGCGAACGATTTGGCTGGTCAACTCACACGGATTGTTAACCGCGATCGACAGAATCTTCTCCCTTGATATATGCACGCTATGGGCAGACAGCGCGCATTTGTCACTCGTTATCGCCAATGATGGGACAAGTTCGTCACAGCCGCAATTGAAGAAGAGGGTCGCATGATTACTTAAGTTCTTAAACCTCAGCTTTACCCGGTGCTCTTTCGGGCTATATCAAGCTAAACTGCGCTTGTCACAGTTCCCGTTTTGGGAATGCACGCTGTGACACTTTGGCGCGTCGTTGACTCCGGGGCTGCGACACAAATGTCACAGGCATGTAAGGCATAAAACCGAGCGGCCTGAAACAGCAGACGCGCTAAAACATTGAATCAACAAGAGGAAACGCTGTTTAGGAGATGTTTGGCCCAGCAGTTGCCTACATAATCCTACGGAGACGGAACAGGTATGTCGAAGCAAGCGCGAATATTCCTTTACGCAATTTGCGTCGCAGGGCTGGCCACAGTGGTCTATGGCGGCATTGCGTGGAGTATCGATGATCCACCCAAATTCGTCGCCTATCTTCTGACCGCGTTGCTTGCCTCAAGACTCAAAGTAGAACTGCCCGAGATTACTGGAACTCTCTCAGTTAATTTCCTTTTTATCCTGCTGGGCATCGCCCAGTTAACCTTTACGGAAACCTTGATTCTGGGATGTTCTGCAATCCTGGTGCAATGCTTTCTTACGCGGCGGCGGTGGCCCCGGATTGAACAAGTTCTGTTCAATACCTCTAGTGCAGCTGTTGCCATTGCTGCGGCTTACTTTACTGATCACGGACCGTGGTCCACGCGGCTGCACCCCAATGCGGCGTTTTTACTGATGCTCTCTGCCGCTGTTTACTTCCTGTTCAATACGCTTCCAGTCGCGACGATCATCGCCCTTACAGAAAACAAAAAGCTGCAAAAGATCTGGACTGATTGTTATTTCTGGTCATTGCCATATTATCTGGCCGGGGGCGCTATAACGGCCATGTTCGGGTGGCTTACGCAAAAAGTTGGCTGGCAACCAACGCTGCTGGCTTTGCCCGGCATGTTTGTGATCTATCGCTCGTACCGTCTCTATTTAGGCAAGCTGGAGAACGAGAAGAACCACGTATCGGAGATGGCGGCCCTGCATATGCGTACCATTGAGGCGCTGGCGCTGGCCATTGAAGCAAAAGATCAGACTACCCACGATCATCTGGAACGTGTTCGCGTGTATGCAGTAGAGATGGCGAAAAGGCTTGATCTTCCTCCGGACGAAGTTGAAGCATTGCGCGCGGCGGCATTGCTGCACGATATCGGCAAGCTGGCTGTACCTGAACACATTATTTCCAAGCCGGGACGCCTTACACCAGAAGAGTTCGAAAAAATGAAAATCCATCCGGTAGTCGGTGCAGAGATATTGGAGCGTGTGCATTTCCCGTATCCTGTGGTTCCTATTGTGCGCGCACATCATGAGCGCTGGGACGGAAGCGGCTATCCTGACGGCCTGAAGGGTGAAGAAATTCCCATTGGCGCCAGGATTCTTTCAGCCGTAGATTGCCTGGACGCCTTGGCCACGGACCGCCAGTATCGCAAAGCGCTGCCCCTGGATGATGCCATGCAATGGGTAGTTGATCAGGCGGGCAAGGCCTACGATCCAAAGATAGTGAGCCTGCTGAAAACCAGCTACAAAGAGCTGGAAGCGATTGTCCATTCATATTCTCAATTTCCGGACCGTCAGAAACTTTCGACGGAGCTTAAAGTTGAACGCGGCAAAGCTCCAGCAAATGGATTCGCGGTTGACAAAGCCAATGAAACAGGCAACCAGGCTGCTTTTCTTTCCTCAATTGCTGCGGCGCGCCAGGAGGCGCAGGCACTCTTTGAACTCACGCAGGACCTGGGCAACTCGCTTAGCCTGAGTGAAACACTTTCTGTGCTCAGCGGGCGACTGAAACGGCTTGTGCCGTATGACGCAATCGCCACATACATTGTGAGAGGGGACGAGTTGCTTCCGGAGTATGTAAACGGAGATAACTTCCGCTTGTTTGCAGCCTTACGAATCCCATTAGGAGAAGGTTTGTCAGGATGGGTAGCGCAAAATCGCAAATCCATGCTCAACGGCAATCCGGCCCTGGAGCACGGTTACGTACACGATCCCAGCCGATATAGCGCGCTGCACTCGGCGATCTCAGTCCCCTTGGAGGGATTGCAGGGTGTTGTGGGAGTCTTAACGCTTTATCACTCTGAGGCGGAAGCATATACGTCAGACCATCTCCGCATTCTCAAGGCCATCAGTTCAAAAGTGGCGCTCTCAGTTGAGAACGCTTTGGCGTACCAGGAGGCCGAAAGCTCGGCAACGACCGACTACTTAACGGATTTGCCGAATGCCCGGTCCTTGTTTATCCACCTTGATCGCGAACTGGCACGTTGCAAACGCCTGGATACTTCTTTGACCGTGATGGTTTGTGACCTGGACGGCTTTAAGAAAATCAATGATAGATTTGGCCACCTTGAAGGAAACAGAATCTTGCGTCATTTCTCTGAAACCTTGCAAGGTTCCTGCCGCGAATATGACTATGTGGCACGCATGGGCGGGGATGAATTTGTAATTGTCGCGCCCGGATTGAGCGCGTCAGCCGCGGAAGCGCGTGGGATATGCCTGAGTGAATTGGCAGGGAATGCCGGCCGTGAAATCTGTGGCGTAGAGTGGCTCTCATTGAGCGTGGGCTGCGCCATCTATCCGGAAGACGGAGTGGATGCCGAGAAACTCCTGGCAGAAGCGGACCGCCGCATGTACATACAGAAGCAGGAGCACCACAAAATTCTGAAGGTATTTACTGCCCTTACGGATGAGAAGCGGCCGGCTGCCGTCCGCGACGCGGTGGCTGGATAAAATGCTGCGCTTCTGGAGTTGGGCTGTCCTGCGGGTAATCGCAGTCATGCTCATGGCGAGTTTTGCGGGTGCCATGCTCATGCGTATTGCACCGGGATTTTCTTCCGACCACCAGGAACTCAATTCCGGTCTCTCGGCACAAAGCATTCAGGCCATTCGGCGGGCGCATCTCATGGATGCAGATATCCCGCATTTCTACCTGCGATATGTCACGTCGCTGGTAAGAGGCGATCTCGGTACATCGCGTTCGCTCAATCAACCAGTGAAAGATCTTTTACGTGAGCGGCTTCCGATAACGCTGGCCAACCTCTCATTTGCTCTAGCGGCCGGCTGGCTGCTGGGACTGGCTTTGGCGATTGCGGCGCAACTCTGGGACAATCGAGGATTAGGTTTTCTTGCCAATGGGTTGAGCGGAACATTTATTTCCACTCCCGCGGCTGCGCTGGCGATGGTCTTCCTGCTGTTACGATGGCCGCCGGCTTTTGCGGCCGCATTGCTGGTATTTCCTAAAATCTATCGCTACACCCAAAACCTCTTGCAGCAAAGCAGCGATATGCCGCATGTCCTCATGGCACGGGCAAAAGGCGCTGGTCCCTGGAGGGTGTTGGCGTGGCACGTTGCGCCGGTTGCATTCCCGCAGCTGATCGCGCTGGTGGGCGTCTCAATCAGCATTGGAATAGGCGTGTTGCTGCCGATTGAGGTCGTGAGCGATGTTGCCGGCATTGGGCAACTCGCTTGGCACGCAGCGCAAGCACGCGATTTGCCGTTGCTGGTGAATTTGACAATGGTGGTTACGTTGATGACGGTCTGCGCCACCTTGATTTCAGATGCCGCCCAGCGTGGGTTTAGCCGGAGCGCCGCATGAAGGCAGTGCGTGTAGTAGCGATTGCGGTGCTTGCGCTGACGGCCGTGACCGTCTTGGGAGCGCATTACCTGGCTCCGGCAGGATACGAGCAGCAATTTCGAGAAATACCGCAGGCAGCGCCATCTGTGCATCATCTCCTGGGAACCGACGATCTGGGTCGCGACCGCTGGGCACGGTTGCTGTATGGCATGCGAGTTTCTCTGACGCTTGCACCGGTGGGGGCCCTGCTCACTACAGTCCTAGCCGGGCTGGTCGGCGGAATAGCGGGATACTTTGGCGGATGGACGGAGCGCTGCTGCAAGTTGCTGATCGATCTGTTCCTTTCTGTGCCATGGCTTTTTCTTCTTATCACCGTGCGAGCGGTCCTGCCATTAAATGTTTCTCCGGAAGCATCTGTAACGGTGACATTTGCTTTGCTGGGATTATTGGGATGGGCAGCATCAGCGCGAGTGATCTGTGCCGGTGCCAAAGGCCTGATGAAGTCTGAGTTCGTATGGATGGCGCGGGCCTGCGGTTTTTCAGGATTCAAGCTGATCCGGCTGCATCTCTTGCCAAATCTTCGTGGGGCATTGCTGGCGCAGTTCTGGATTTCCATTCCGGTTTTCATTATTGCTGAAGCTAATCTTGGTGCCCTGGGGCTAGGCGTGGCCGAGCCGTTGCCTTCACTTGGCAGCCTCCTGCGTGAACTTCAGGATGCCATCATGTTACGTCCGGAACCTTGGCGATTGCTGCCGCTTGCGGTACTTATAGTGGTAATCAGCTCGTTCCAGGTATTGCTTAACAAACAGGAGGTACGCACGTGAAGCGGCTTTATTTAGTTCTCACCATTTGGGCGATGGGCTTTATTTCCGTGTTTGCCCAGAGCGGGGGAGAACTACGCTTCTGCTTGCGTTCTGAGCCAAAGACATTTAATCCTCTCTTGGTAGAAGACGAAGCTTCTGAAACCATTCGTTACCTCACCGGCGGTGTGCTGGTCCGGGTGAACCGGCTCACGCTCAAAGCGGAGCCTGATCTGGCGACTTCGTGGAAGGTTTCAGAAGGCGGCAAGCGCATCCGGTTCAAGCTGCGCGAGGGATTGAAGTATTCTGACGGCACTCCTTTTTCAGCCGAAGATGTCGCTTACACCATGCAGCAGTTGATGGATCCTGCACTGCACTCCAGCACGGGCGACGCATTCCGCTCGGCTGAAGGCAAGCTGACTACGCGCATTGTTTCGGCAAACGAAATTGAAATCGACTTTCCCGCGTCAGTGGCAAACCTGGTGAACCTTTTTGATACCGTTGCCATACTTTCGGCAAAATCGCCGCAAAAAGAAATGGCCGCGCTAGGCCCGTTTTATGTTTCAGAGCACAAGGCGGGATCCTACCTGCTGCTGAAGCGGAATCCTTACTACTGGAAGAAAGATGCAGCAGGGAAGCAGCTTCCATATCTTGATTCAATCCGGTTGGATATTGAACAGAATCCAGACGTTGAAGCGATGCGGTTTAAACGCGGCGAAGTCCACCTGATCAATACGGTTTCACCATCGATCTTTGAGAAGCTTTCCGCAGATAGCGTTTCCGTTCGTGATGCCGGAGCTTCTACAGACACGGAACAACTCTGGTTCAACCAGGTCTCAGGGGCACCGATACCTGCTTATAAAAAGGCGTGGTTTACTTCCACAAATTTCCGGCGGGCAATCTCTGAAGCCATCAATCGCAATGATATGGCGCGAATCGTCTTTCGCGGGCACGCGGTGCCTGCAATCGGGATCATCTCACCCAGTAACAAGTTCTGGTTTAACACTGACCTGAAGCCGCATGCTTATGACATTTCAAGCGCATTAGGTAGGCTGCGACAGGATGGCTTTCAACTGCAAGGCGATACCCTGAAAGACAAAGCCGGAAATCCAGTGGAATTCTCCATTGCCACGAACGCAGGCAATCGAGCGCGTGAAAGCATGGCCACAATGATCCAGCAGGACCTGAAGAAAATTGGGATCAAAGTGAACGTGGTTACGCTGGACTTTAACTCTCTGCTGGAACGGATGACGCAATCCTTTAACTATGAAGCATGTTTGCTGGGATTTCAGAATGTGGAACTCGATCCCAATTCACAGATGGCTGTCTGGCTCAGCTCGGCGGACAATCATCAATGGAATCCGAACCAGAAATCGCCGGCAACCACATGGGAAGCCGAGATCGACAAGCTGATGCGCGCGCAGGCAGCTTCAGGTGACGAGCACAAACGTAAGCAATACTGGGACCGGGTACAGCAGATTGCCTGGGAGCAGGAACCTTTCATCTACTTGATCAATAAAGACGCTTTGGTGGCAATTGCGCCATCGGTGAAGAACGCCGAACCCAGCGTATTTCGTCCTCAGGCATTCTGGAACGCAGAAATGCTGGCGCTTGCCCACTAGGAATCAATATGGATTTGCTCTCGGTGAGACTAACGGTCAGCTACAAGGACAAACCGCCGGTATTGGATGACCTTTGTCTCGAATTGCATCCGGGCGAAGTATTGGGATTGGTGGGACACAGCGGTTGCGGCAAGAGTTCTTTAGCTCTGGCAATCCTTGGGTTGCTCAACCTGAAAGGCGGCAGAGCCAGTGGTTCAATTCTGTGGGATGGCCACGAGTTATTAACTCTGAAAGAAAAAGAGTGGCGCAAACTGCGCGGCAAAGTCATTTCTTTTGTGCCGCAAAGCCCTATGTCGTCGCTCAATCCAGCATTGCGGCTGGGTACACAGATGAACGAAGCATGGAAGCTGCACGGACTAGGCGGCAGCGATCACATGGAAGAGTCTGTTTTTCAGGCATTGCGAGATGTCGCTCTGCCTGCCACGGAAGAGTTCTTGCGACGCTACCCTTCAGAGATCAGCGTTGGTCAGGCGCAGCGTGTATTGATCGCTATGGCCATCATGCACCGCCCCGCCTTGCTGATTGCCGATGAACCGACCAGCGCGCTGGATGCAGTGACACAGGCGGAAATCCTCGCCCTGTTCGGAGAATTGAACCGCAAGTTGGGTATGAGCATGCTTTTTATCTCCCACGATCTCGTGTCAGCTTACGGGCTGTGCCATCGGATTGCATTAATCAATGCAGGAAAAATTGTGGAATGCAACACGCCGCAAGCGATTTTTTTCAGTCCTCAAGAACCCTTCACCCAGAAGCTTATTGCGGCCCTGCCGAGCGTTCCGAGTCCTACCGAGATTGAACAGGCCCTTCGCTACTAAGAGCTTTTGAATCTTAGAAATAGCTTATTAAGTAATTCTTCCGTTTAGATTGTTTCCCAGTCCGATCAGAGCCAAAAAACAGTGTGACGCAGTTGTCGCACCGCTCTAAGTTAATAAGAACAAAATAGTTATAGGTGTGCAGAAGAGTTCAGCTGTGACTGCGGCACTCCCCCGTGTCGCACCGTGGCACACCAATACTGTTACAAGAACCATTAAATCAATAACTTACAAGCCATGACTTTGGTTTCCGACGTGCAAATAGAAAGGCAGAGGTAAATGTATGTCTCTCAAAAATAAAGTTGTGGTTTTCACTTCAGGCGTAATCGCAGCCGTTGCTGGATTATGCCACGCCTTCACTAGCCTTAAACACGTTTCGACACCCCTGGCGTCGGCGGTATGGGGTTCATAGCAGCAGCTTGAGAAGCGGCTTTACCAGAACTTCCGGAGTTCAAAACAAAATGAGACTCGAAAACAAAAAATTTGCAACCGAAAAAGGCCTGAGCTGGCTTCGGTTTTTCCTTATGGCGGTGGTAGCAGTCCTCGTTTTAGTCCCTGTCATTGCGCAAGCTGCGCCCAAAGATCCAGGAGCAAATGGGCATAGCAAACTTGCGGCCGATCTTGCCAATTTTCCGCTGAATGCCGACGGAACTGTGAGCGTCATTATTCAGTTCAAGCAAGCACCCAAAGCGCATGCTTCTGAAATGGCGGCACAGGGTGGACGACTGAAATTTTCGTTCGATCACATCAACGGAGCAGCCTATCGGATACCCGTACGGATGCTGGCTTGGTTAGAAAACCATCCGGATGTCGCTTACGTGAGCCCGGATCGTCCGAACAAAGTTGCTTCCGATGACGCCATTCCAGCCGTCGAAGGCGACGTTGCTCGTCAACAATATGGTCTGGACGGAACCGGAATCGGAGTAGCCATCATTGATAGCGGTGTCTTTAACCATGACGATTTGCAGAAGTCGATTGGATTGGGATCCCGCATCGTCTATAGCGAAAGCTTCATTCCTGGTGATCCCAGCACAAACGACGCCTACGGTCACGGAACACATGTGGCGGGTATCGTTGCCGGCAACGGACATGATTCAGTGAGCGGCTATCCAACGCAGTATGTTGGTGTGGCGCCGAACGCCAATATCATCAACCTGCGCGTGCTGGATGCGAAAGGATCCGGCACTGACAGCCAGGTGATCGCCGCGATTCAGCGCGCCATCCAGTTGAAAAGCACGTACAACATTCGCGTGATTAATCTTTCTTTGGGACGCAGCGTTTATGAGTCCTATGCTCTTGATCCAGTATGCCAGGCGGTTGAAGCGGCCTGGAAGGCAGGCATTGTAGTAGTTGTAGCCGCAGGCAACGGAGGCCGCGATAACAGCTACGGAACACAAGGCTATGCCACAATCCAGGCACCCGGCAACGATCCTAACGTGATCACCGTGGGCGCAACAAAGACCAACGGGACGCCGGGCCGGTTGGATGACACGGTTGCAAGCTACAGCTCAAAAGGGCCGACTCTTGTGGACCACGTTGTAAAGCCGGATCTGGTTGCGCCTGGTAATCGGGTTGTTTCTCTGGCTTCGCCTGGTAGCACCCTGGTTTCGTCTCTGCTTAGCCTGAACATTCAGCCGATTACAACCTGCCTTCTTGGCCTGTTGGGCAACAACTGTTCTAGCGGGGTCAGCGGGAAATACACACGGCTGAGCGGGACAAGCATGGCAACACCGATCGTTGCTGGAGCAGCCGCGCTGATGTTCCAGAAAGACCCGACCCTTACACCGGACACCATCAAGGCACGCATGATGAAGACAGCCTGGAAAGGCTATCCGGGAAACAGCTGGGCTTCTGACAATTCGGGAAAGAGTTACTTCTCACAATATGACGTATTTACCATCGGTGCGGGGTATCTGGACATTTATTCGTCCTTGAGAAGCGCAGATGTTGTCAATGGCGGCGCGCCATCCCCAATTGCGTATCGCAACACGGCTACAGGCAAATACAGTTTGATGAACAGCCAATCGATTACCTGGGGCAACAGTATCACTTGGGGTAGCTCAATCATCTGGGGCAACTCGATCGTGTGGGGCGGTAACTGCGTCATCAGTGACTCCATCATCTGGGGTGACTCAATTGTGTGGGGAGATACGACAGTTGGCGCCAACAGCATTATCTGGGGCGACTCAATCATATGGGGCGCTAACTCAATGAATGCTCTGAGCGACGGAGAGGACGGAGAGAACTAGCCATGCCGAAGTCATTTTCAGCGCGAATATTCGTGGCGTTGATTGTCATTTCGGGTCTCCTGGTACTTGGAGATGCCGTTCTCAACGCTAAGTCAATGCCCTCAGCACGGTTTGCGGCGTTCTTATTGGTCGCATGTGTGGCGGCGAGACTCAGGATCAAGCTTCCGGGCGTGACCGGAACAATGTCAGTAAATTTGCCGTTCATTCTGGTGGCGGTAGCGCAGATGAATACGGCTGAAGCATTGGCAGTAGGGTTTGTCAGCACATTCTTTCAATGCTTTGCCAAAGGTAAGAAGTTCAATTCAATGCAGGTGGCATTTAATTGCAGTGCAATCACGCTGGCTGTGGCCGCAACGCGATTGATCTATGCCGCGCCTTCCGGTGGCATCCGTGATTAGCTCGCCTTCACTTCGTCTGGCCGTTGCGGCAGCGGGGTATGCGCTGGCGAACACGGTCCCGGTCGCAATTGTAATCGGCTTAACCGAAGCCGTGAGTATGGTACGCACATGGCTGGAGATGCTACAGCTTTCGTTTCCGTATCTGGTGGCAAGCGCCGGCATTGCAGGATTGACGCTGACGCTTACCCAGGAAGTTGGCTGGCAGGTACCGCTGGCGGTGCTGCCGATCATGGCGGGAATCTTCCAGTCCTATAGACGCTACTTCGCGGCAGCCTGCAAGTGAAACAGCCAGTATGCGAGTGCAATCCGCGAGCCGTGCTACCGCGGGAGCAAACGCATAGCGACGTGCCCGTACTTAAAAATCGATTATTGTTTGGTCCGTGGTAGGTCCAGATAAACAAAGCGGCCAGCTCTAACAGGTTGGCCGCTTCTTTTTTGCTACCATCGTTAAGCGATCATGACTGCAGGCTTCCAATGCGCTGGATGTGGCGAATGGAATGAGACCCGCGTAGATTCTTCCGCGGGAACGCGCCAGCAATATGTGGAAGACTGCCAGGTGTGCTGCAAACCTAACATCGTGCACGTAAGCTGGGATATGTCGGCAGGCGAATATACCATCAGCACGGAGTTGGAATAATTGCAACCACCCTATGTGTGAGACGCTAAAAGTATTGATGCAATATGAGATGATGCAGTCAGGAGGGCCTGGCTGATTGGCTGCCCCATTTAGTTCTGAAGTAACGCAACAAAAATGTCCACGGTGTGCGCGAGAAATTCCGACGGGCGCATTGGAGTGCCCGCAATGCCGGACTTTGGTTCACAGTGACCAGATGGAGCAGCTGGCTGCTCACGCCCGGTCACTGGAAACGCATGGCGATTTCCAGGACGCCCGCGAGAAATGGCTGGCGTGCCTGCCGCTATTGCCCACACAGTCTGTGCAGGCTGAATGGATACGCAACCACGTGCGTGAGTTAGAGGCTGGCGCATCTCCGCAAAGCAGCCGTCCCACTTCCAGTACGGCACCGCAATGGGCCAAAAGGCTTGGGCCATTGGGCACGATTCTCTTGGCTCTATTGAAATTCAAATCACTTTTCAGTTTTGTGGCTTTTTTTGGTTTTTACTGGACGATCTGGGGAGCAAAATTCGGCGTCGGATTTGCCCTGCTGATCTTGATTCATGAGATGGGACACTTTATCGACATCAAGCGCCGAGGGCTGCCAGCGGATATGCCCATGTTCCTGCCTGGATTTGGGGCTTATGTAAAGTGGAACGCACTGGGCGTCTCGCTGGAAACCCGCTCTGCTGTCAGTCTTGCTGGGCCGTTTGCAGGAGCCCTGGCCGCAGGACTGTGCGCCCTGTTGTGGCACCAGACTGGCTATGGACTATGGGCCGCTTTGGCTCGAACTGGTGCATGGTTCAACGCGCTAAATTTGATCCCGCTCTGGATCTTCGATGGCAGCAGCGCCACCAATGCTCTGAGCAAATTGGAACGAGCGGTGGTGTTGGTAGTGAGCGCCGCCCTTGGTTATGCGCTGGGTGAATGGGTATTCGGGCTGGTTGCGCTTGGGATGGCCGTCCGTCTCTTTACCCGCGATGCTCCGGAGGAGCAAAGCAACGTAATTGCTGCTTACTTTACGGCAGTCCTGGCAGGCTTGGCCATGGTGCTATGGCTGATGCCGGGGCAGGGAAGCGGATTGCGTTAGCGCTTACCCTGCTCCGCTTCTCGTTACGCTGCTGGCGCGCTTGAGCCTTACCCCGTAGCGGGTTATCTTCAGGAGCGGAGGCCTCATGCAGGGGAGCGGTATTCAATCCATCCAGATCGTGCTGCTTCTCCTTTTGCTTTTTGTCGCCGGCTTTACCGCGTTGGCGCGTAAGCTGCAAACTCCTTATCCCATTGTGCTGGTGTTGGCGGGGCTGGGGTTGAGCCTTGTCCCGGGTATTCCACGAGTTACGCTCAATCCCAATCTTATTTTTCTTGTGGTGTTGCCGCCGCTGCTTTTTTCCGCTGCGTGGCTTACTTCATGGCGGGATTTTGTCCATAACCTAATCAGCATCTCATTTCTGGCTTTTGGGCTGGTGGGATTTACAGTGCTGGGAGTGGCTGGAACCGCGCATGTGGCTTTTCCCGGATTTAACTGGCGGTTGGGAGTGGTTTTGGGAGCAGTAGTAGCCACTACGGATGCGATTGCCGCAACCTCGATTGCCAAGCGAGTTGGCCTGCCACAGCGAGTGGTTGATGTGCTTGAGGGAGAGAGCCTGCTCAACGATGCAACCGGACTCCTGGCGCTGGAGTTCGGCTTGGCCATCGTGGTAGCCGGCCAGACGCCAACATTTATTTCAGGCGTTCTGCGGCTGGCATACCTAACCATCGCGGGAGTTGCTGTGGGGCTGCTCATCGGCGCGGTCATTCATTGGGTGGAACACCATATCGACGACGGCCCGATTGAAATCACTGTCAGCCTCATGGTGCCGTATGCTGCTTATCTTGCCGCGGAATTTATCCACGCTTCCGGAGTTTTGGCCGTGGTGGCCTGCGGACTTTACTTAGGGCGGGGAAGCGCGCATTTTTTTTCGCCGTCAGTCCGAATTCAGGCCAATGCGGTGTGGAATGTGTTTACCTTTATCCTCAATGGCTTTGTGTTTGTTCTAATTGGCCTGCAATTGCCTATTGTTCGCGAAGGCATTAGGAATTACAGTGCAGTGTCTCTGCTGCTTTACGGTGGTTTGTTCAGCTTGCTGGTGATCGTCCTGCGGTTGCTTTGGGTCTTTCCCGGTACGGCGCTGGCCTACTGGATTCGCCGACATATCCTTCACCAGAATGAACCACGTCCACCCGCGCGGCAGATTTTTGTGACCGGCTGGACAGGAATGCGTGGTGTTATCGCCCTGGCAGCGGCGCTTTCATTGCCAGTACAGCTGGCCGATGGAAGCCCGTTTCCGCAGCGCAACCTGATTATTTTTTTGACGTTCTGCGTGATCCTGGTGACACTTGTACTGCAAGGGCTGACTTTGCCTGCGTTGATACGCGCCCTTGGTCTGGCTGGGAGTTCTGGCGCGAACTGCGAAGAGAGTGAGGCGCGGCGCATTGTGGCTGAAGCGGCGCTGGACCAACTGAACAAGATCAGCGAAAGATCCGAACCGGATTCCGCGGCATTGTATGACGACCTGAAAGAACATTATCGTCGACGACTGTCGTCCTTGCCTTTGGAAGGAAAAGATCAGGATGGTTCTGGAGCGGAAGCGTATGCGAAATTTTTGGCAGTTTCCCTCGAGCTTTTGCGGGTGGAACGAGAGACAGCCATAAACCTTCGCAATAGCGGACGTATCAATGATGAAACTCTGCGCCAGCTTCTGCAGGAATTGGATTTGAGTGAAACCAGGTTTAACGCGGCGTAAGCGCCGTCCTCCAAAGCTCTCCATAACCGCCTTATGCTCAGAGTGTAAGCTGGTAAGTGGCCAGTATTGATCGAAAATCATCCCGCAACCTCGCCATCATCTACGTCGCCGCCTGGATGCGTTCATTTGGCATTGGGCTGTTGGGCGTTGTGCTCGGCGTATTTCTTTATCGCGAAGGATTTTCTTCCACTGCCATTGGATTGATGATCGCCGCAGGCCTGGCCGGAGCGGCCACCGGCACCGTGTTCATCACCTTCAAGGCCGATCATCTGGGCCGCCGGCGGACGCTGTTTGTGCTCTCGCTGCTGACCGCCGCCGGTGTAGTTCCGCTTATATCTCACTTCGGACTTCCGGCAATGATCGCAATTGCCTTTCTGGGCATGCTGAACGGTATGGGGACGGACAGGAGTCCCGCATTCGCACTGGAGCAGGCGACAATCCCGGGATTAGTAGCCGATGAAAAGCGTACATGGGCGCTGGCATGGTATAGCGTGGTGCTGGACGCCAGCGGTGCGGTTGGAGCTTTGGCTGCCGGGATTCCGATTGTGGCGCAGAAGTGGTGGGGCGTGGACCTTGGCCATTCCTACCGGCTTCTGTTTATAGGCTATGCAGCCATCAGCGTACTGACCGGATTTTTGTATCTCTTGTTGTCGCCCGAAGTGGAGATGCGCAAAGCTGGCCTGCCGCTGCAGCCGCGGGCTGGCATCTCACCGGAAACAAAATCCACCGTCAAAAGACTCTCCGCGTTATTTTCAATCGATGCTTTCGGCGGCGGTTTTCTCACAGACGCGTTAGTTTCATATTGGTTCTTTCGTCGTTTCGGCATCGCTGAAAGCAAGCTTGCATTGCTTTTCTTCACGGTGCACGTGTTGAACGCGCTCTCTCATTTAGGCGCGGCGTGGCTGGCACAACGAATTGGCCTGATCAGGACCATGGTATTTACTCATCTGCCTTCGAGTGTGTTTTTGATAGCAGCAGCGTTTGTGCCTTCGCCGCGCTGGGCAGTGCTGTTATTTCTCCTGCGCGAGTCCCTGGTAGAAATGGACGTACCGACACGGCAGTCGTATGTCGCAGCGGTGGTGAAACCCGAGGAAAGGACGTTTGCCGCTGGCGTGACTAATCTAGTCCGGAATGGCGCATGGGCTGCGGCATCGGCAGTAGCGGGAGTCTTCATGCAGCAAGTGGCTTTTGCCGCACCGCTATTACTGGGCGGCGGATTGAAGATCATTTACGACGGCCTTCTTTGGCGCGCCTTTCGACATCAAGTACCACCGGAAGAGCGGAAGAAATAATGAACAATCGCTGGACGACTAAAATTCCACACTCTAAGGATTGCCTTCTGCTTGCCGGCATTTTGCTCTGAATAATATCCGAACGGGAAATAAGATGGGTTTCTTCCTTACTCAGGGAAAACCGCAACGATAATCATCTCATAGGGTAATCGCGTATTTACTGTTTTTCCGGCCTTTGCTGCTGCTACAACCTCTGTAAGATTAACGCGAGGAATACCCATCACATGCAAACGATCGCCTTTCCCCAAGCCGTTCAAAGCGTCCGCCGGCGGCGTTCCTTTGACAAATACCATGCGCCGAAGGTCGGGAATCACCGGCTCCTCTTCGTCGTTGGTGTCAAAGATTTGGGCCAGGACAAAAGCGCCATCAGAAACCGCCGTCGGTTTGGCCGCCAATTCGATAATGAACTCAGCGTAGTTGTAACCGGCCTTGGTTGACGTGATGCTGATGGCGCTACCATTATTTTTGATCGTGCTCTTCAAAGCTTCATACTTGGGAAACGCTGTAGCGGCAGGATAGGCCGTGTAATGAGTGGTCTTGTTGGCAATCGGGACAAATGAATCGACGACTGAGTTGTTCCCAAATTGCGTAATCGGATGGATTTCAAAGACGTGGTCTGGGTTGGAGTTGATGGGTTTAGCCACGGTATTGCCTTGGATCATTTGGTCCGGTGATGGATGCTCAAACCACAACCGCCACACACCTTTCACGGCAATCTTGCTAGCGTCTGAAGACTGATTCAGTAGTTGCATACTGCTTGTTTCTTTGGCTGCATTGAGAATTTCAGCCACAAGAGGCAGCCTCACCTCATCTGCTCTTCCCGCCATGTGAACATCGCCGTCATCGCCGCCCTTATCGATCTTGTGGGCATGAGCCAGATGTTCATCCACTTCCAACTGGATCATAATAGTGGCTTTATCCTTGTTGTCATTGACAAATTTGGAACTCAGCACAAGCGTTCCGGCCTGCACATGGGAACAGGCAAACAAGACGGAAAGCGCGGTCCAGAAAACATGATTTCTCAGTAGTTTCACGTGAGTGCTCCTCAGGCCTTCTTCTCTGCTGATGCCGGTATTGGCGTGGCCGATGGCGCTTTGGGCAACTCGTCGGGTGCCTTCCCGGAGCCCCGTATGTTGATGAACTTGTTGAGAATGTCAAACCAGAATGGAGCGCCAAGCGAGACTGCGATGCCGGTAAGCAGCCAGCCCAAGACCATGAGCAAAATAGCCTTTGCTGCGTCTCCGTGCTCCATGCCCTGGAAATGCGGAGCACTTTCCCACCCCAGCAGATCGGTCAAAACGGCCCGCTCCGGTTGCGTGACCGGCTGCATTTTGGGATTCAGTGGATCGCTTGCATCGGGATAGGTGGTTTCCACAGTGGGCGCGTTTGCAGCCGGTGGTTCAGAACCATTTTTGCTGGCTTCCGCGCGCTGCTCGGCCAATTTTACCGCTTCTGCACGCAATTCAGGATTGTGCCACAACTTGCTGGCTATCCGGAGTGTATCCGCATTTGTAACAAAGGCCAGCAACAAAGCGATAATCGCAGTGTTCAGCTGGATTTTGCGTTTGTACCAGCCTGAGACCCTGTCCATGGAGTCGTCAAACCATGTCTCGATGCTTTTCTGGGCCTCGGCCAGAGTACTTCCGGTAGTGCGGAGCAGGCTGGATAATGCAGTCTTTACATCCCCCGGAGGAAGATTATTGATTCCGGCCTGCAAACTGGCGAAGGTAAGCTGGGTTTCAGAGCCGCTGACAATATCCATGAGGGTTGTGGCAAAGGTGCGCGCAGGAATGTAGGAAGGGTGCTCGTCGCCCTTCTTCATTCCTGTGACCAGAGGATGTTTATAAAACTCAGCGATCAGCCAGTCCTTATTGGTGGCAGCCGTCGCGGGATCTCCCGGCTTGGCCGGTTTTGGTTGCTGGTCAAGCAATTGGTGGATGCCGAGTTCAAGGGTTTTGGCACGCAACCCTAAAATCCCTGCAATCCACTCATTGAGCGAAGTACAGATGACGGCAAGCAGCAGATAGACAAAAACTAATCCTATAGCCACCTCGAGGATAGTGGAACCGAAAAGTCCGTTCATTTCATTCTTCTTTCTTGCCCTAGCGCGACCGGACAAAGATTTCGTATCGAATAGACCCGCCAAACCGATTAATGCGGCTTATGCCGCGTCCGTCAATAGAAATACTTGTTGAACATTAGAACGGGAATTGTAGGCCAGTCCTTTTGCACGCCACAATATTATTTTCTGGGGAGTTGACGGAAGCCACTGCTGTGGACTAGAGCCAGAAAGTCAAATATCGTGGTTACAACATGATGTTCAGAGCGCTCATGAGAACTCTACCAGCTTTATTTCTGGTTGCCGCATTTGCCTATATCGAAGTGGAAGGGCAAACATTCGACGACAAAGCGGGCGTTCTCCGCGTTAATGTTCGCGTGGTGCAGGTAGATGCGCAGGTGCTGAACAAGAAAACGCATCACGCAGCACGGGAATTGAAGAAGGAAGATTTTGAAGTCTATGAAGATAATGTCCGCCAGCAGGTAAGCTCTTTCAGCCAGGACACACTGCCGCTTTCCGTTGTCCTGCTATTCGATCTTACTGACAGCGTAAGACCCGTATTGAAATCTCTGGCGGACGGAGCGCTGGAAGCTCTTCACCATCTGAAGCCCGAAGACGAAGTCACCGTGATGGTATACGCAGCGTCGGCACAGGTGTTGCAGGAGGCGACTACCGATCGCGCGCTGGCAGCGGCAGCAATCGAAAAGGCCAGCCGCATGGAGAGTGGAGAAGCGGCGTTCTTCAACGAAGGAATCTTCCAGGCGGCGGGACAGCTGGCAAAAAGCAAGAATGCAACCAGCCGGCGAGTGATTATCTGGCTTACCGACAATGTTCCGAATATCCCTTCTGAAAACGCAGTCCCGTTGCGTTATAGGACAAGTCTGCACGGCGCCGTCCCACATACCCAGGCCGATGCCGTGCGCCATTTATTGCAAACCAGCACGGTAGTGTGTTCGCTGCTGAAGCAAAGCGACCTCTCTGTCAGCGGGGAATCCGGGCTGATGTCGAAACCGGCGGAACGCATGCTCTATCCACCCGGAGAAGTTTACAAATACGCTAGTGTCACCGGCGGCCAGGTGATTGAGTTCAAGAAAAAAGAGCTGCAAGAAAAGTTTACTCTATTGATTGACGATCTGCGGATGCGCTACACCCTGGGATATCATCCGTCCGCGCAGAAGCCAAAAGGGAAGTATTGCGCCATCAAGGTAAAGTTGACGCCGGAAGCGAAGAAAGCAATTGGCAAGGTAATGGTGGAGGCGAGGCAAGGATATTACCGCTAAAGATCGGGGAATAAACCAGTTCGTTTTACTCGAGCGTTCCCGCTTCAATAGTTACGTTTTCCCGCACGATCAATCGCTGTCCTGACATCTCTTTTATGGTAGGAAGGACGCGATCAACGTGCTCCGCCGTATCGACAAAGATAAGCACCAATGGAAGTTTGCCGCCTGCATCGACCAGCGTTGCCGTTTTTACGCGACCGCGACCAGTAAAGCCCGCAACGGCATGCAGCACAGTGGCTCCCGCTATCTGCTGTTCGCGCAGATACTTCAGCAATTCCAGATGAAGCGGCCGACGACGCCACTCATCGGCCTCACTGAGGTAAATCGAAATCTGCACAGCATCGCGAGATGAACTCATGGATAAAAACTGCGTCCTGCTTTCAGAATTTTACCGCACCCGTTAAACGGCACGGGCTATCATGGCGCCCACAAGGATTGCTCCCAGGCAAAGGACGTTGTTGGCCAGGATGTTGGATGCAAACAGCGCCCAGTGTCCCTGCTCAAAATTGGACATGGTCTCGAAAGCATAGCTGGAAAACGTGGTATAGGATCCGCAGAATCCAATGGCCACCAGGAGCCGCCATTTCGGGTCAGCCAAGACCCGTTCCGTTGTCCACACTAGGAAAAACCCGAGCACGAAGCTGCCTGTAACATTGATGATGAGAGTCCCTAGCGGGAATGCAGCGTCAGTAAAGCGGGTAATGATCCGGCTGAGAAAATAGCGCAAATTAGCGCCGAGAATAGCGCCTAGTGATACCCAGAGATAGGGTTTCCAATCGATCAGGGATTGCATGCTGATGGCTCCAAAGTTGCAAAATTTGGTAGGAGTCATCAGCCGTCAGCGGGCGGTTAAAGGCGAACTCCATCGCCTGTGGTTATTAAAACACGGAATTGTGTACCAGAGAAACGCCAAATCATTTTGCTAAAAGCAACTTCCAAAAGACAATTGATATCAAAGGCCAAGTGTGCACACAAAACGAGGCATTTTGCCCGTCCGTTTGTATCTAATATATTATTCAATTGTTTGTGCACTCCTCTCCCATGACTTTGCTGGAAAAACGTATGCGAGGTCTCAATCAAGACCTTTCCAATGCTGTATCCAAGGTGCTTGATGACCCCAAGCCGAAGAGCGTTCATCGGCTGCGGAGCACCATCCGCCGCATAGAGAGTTTTGTGGGTTACGCCAACCTTGATATCGGTAAAAAAGAGGAACGCAGCCTGGAAAAGTTGACGGATTTGCGCAAGCGGGCAGGAAAAGTACGCGACCTGGACGTGCAAACAGATCTTTTGGGCACCTTGGGCAATGGGTCAGCAACAAAAGACCGAAAGACTTTGGCAGAGCTTCTGGAAAAGAAAAGGGACCGGCAGGCCAAGCGGTTGGATTCTGCGGTAAAAAAAATCCATGAAGCGAAGTTTTTCAGCCGCCTTGACCGGATCGCAGAACACGCCAGTGCACTACAGGATGGCAAGAATCGTTCGCATGCTCCTCTCGAAGAGGCCAAAGCGCAGCTTGCGGCCAGTGGTAAAGATTTTAGTCCAAGCCAAACAATGAAGCCCAGTCGCTTGCATGGAGTTCGGGTTGCTCTGAAGCGCATCCGCTACATGGCAGAGCTTGCGGAAGAATCAACGGAACAAAAGGAGCTCATGCGCGAACTCAAGTCTGTCCAGGATGCACTGGGCGAGTGGCACGATTGGCACGAGCTGACTGAAAGGGCGGAAAAACATTTCTCAGATCGCGCAAGCTGCCCTCTTTTACGCGAAGCGCGGACTGTTCTAAGCGCGCGGTATTCAGATGCAATTTCTGCTGTGCACAAATTATTTTCGGTGACGCAGGAGCCCGCCAGAAAGCCTTCACGCGCCGCCCAATCTTTGCAGACTGCCGCCCGCCGCGCCTGATAAAGCATGCCGGTCTTTGCCGCAGTCGATATCGGTTCCAACTCGGTGCGACTCAGCATCGCCGAACTTCGTCGTGGACGCTTGGTTTCTCTCCATCAGGATCGGGAAGTCACACGCCTTGGTGAAGGTGTATTTCGCGATGGCAATCTTGATCCGCAGGCGATGGCGCAAACGTTGAAGGTTCTGCGGCGTTTTCATCGCGCTGTGCAGAGCTATGCGGTGGAGCGCACGCGTGTTGTCGGCACCAGCGCGCTGCGTGACAGCAACAGCGCACACCTTTTTGAAGAATGGGTGAAAACAGTTACTGGCTGGAACCTTGAAATTATCACCGGTCTGGAAGAAGGCCGTCTCATTCATCTTGGCGTGGTGTCAAACATGCGTACGCCGCCGCCCAGGATGTTATTGATCGACCTGGGCGGGGGCAGTTGCGAACTCACCCTGTCTGAAAAAGGACACATCAAAGAAATTGTTACGCTCCCGCTTGGGGCCGTCCGGCTGACGCAGGAGTTTATTCATCATGACCCACCTAGCAAACCTGAACTGAAGCGCCTGCATGACTTCATTGTTCAGGAAGCGGCGAACGCATCGCGCCAAATGACGCGGGCCGCAGTGCGTGCAGTGATTGCCACGTCTGGAACGGCAGCGGCACTTGCTGGTGCGGCCCAGGCTTTGCATCTCACGCGAACTGGCGGCATATCAGTAGCCGTTGCGGAAAAGCTTGCCAAACGGCTGGCTAAAATGACAGATCGTCAGCGTGCAGCCGTCAAGGGCATCAATCCCAAGAGGGCACAAATTATTGTGGCAGGCGCGGCGGTATATGCGCATGTGCTCGCTGGTTGCGGGCTCAAGGGTTTTCGATACTCTCCCCTTGGATTGCGCGACGGAATCCTAGCGCAAATGGCCGCGGAGTATGACCAGCACACGCGCTCACATCGTCAACTTGAAGCTGACCGTCAGGACGTTCTGATAAAAACTGCCCGGCGGTATGGAGTTGACCTGGAAAATGCAGAACAGGTGCGCAAGCTGGCGCTTTCTCTTTTTGACCAGACTCGGCGCATGCACGGCCTAAGCAAAGATTGTCGTGAGTGGATTGCCGCCGCCGCGATGCTGTATGAAGTGGGGACATACATCAATCCTGTTGGGCTTCACCGCCATGCATACTACGTGATCTCGCGCTCAGAATTATTTGGTTTTACTCCGTTACAAAGAAAGGTGATTGCTACAATCGCGCGGTTTCAGGGCAATTCCAAGCCGCAATTGCGTGATCGCCTCATTAAAATTTTACCGGCACAAATCAGATCAGATGTCATTAAGTGCACCGCATTGCTACGGGTAGCTCGGGCGCTAAATCAGGGCCGGCTTTCAGCCGTGGAATCTATTCGCGTTGTGGCGAGCGGCGAGGAAGTGATAGTCGCGGTGAAAGCAGGTCGCGCCGGAGCAGACCTGGAATTGTGGGCGGGAGAAAAAGAGCGCGCTTACTTCCGCGAGGTCCTTGGCCGCGAACTTGACTTCAAGCTGGTCTGAAGCGTGCGCGCAATCTTGGGGGTCACCAGCCAATTAAAGGTGCCGGTGCGTCCATTCATCTCTACGCGGGCCACCGAACCTTTTTTAAAGTCAATCTGTGCAGCGCCAGTACGTCCTGAGATTGATTTGCTCAGGAACTCTGTAAAGCTAGGATTATGCCCCACGACCATGACGGCGTCATATTTTTTATAACGAGCCAGCATGGCTTGAAACTGATCAAAGTCTGCGTCTGGGCGCAAAGCATCATCGATCTGGACAGCTCCCTCAAACGCCAGTTCGTTCGCTACCAAGGACGCCGTTTGGCGGGCGCGCTTTAGTGGACTACTGATAATCTGATCAACCTGAACATCGAGGTTTGCAAGCAGTCGCCCGACGTAGCGCACTTGCAGAATGCCTTCTTCATCCAAAGGACGGCGTTCGTCCTTCTTGGGATTCAGCATGGTTTTGCCGGCAGAAGCATGACGGAGGAAATATAAAAGCATAAGCTATCGGGCAATCACCTGTCTTTTGCGCCGGCCGCT
Organism: Terriglobia bacterium; assembly: GCA_963831465.1. Taxonomy (GTDB): domain Bacteria; phylum Acidobacteriota; class Terriglobia; order Terriglobales; family Acidobacteriaceae; genus Angelobacter. The sequence goes on from CAWHQH010000023.1 coordinate 203,563, forward strand.
GGATCTCTTAGGCCGGGGTGTGGATGGTCCAGGAATATCGGCTGCAGTGGCTGAGCCTTCTGCCACAGCGATAAGAAAATCCTGGGCTGAGAATGGCGGTTCTCCACGCTTGCGTATCGCTCGCGTATAGTCTCCATTGCGATCAAGAAAGCGGGCTTTCACATTGTCTGCAAGGTAAGCAGCTAGTATCTCGCTTTTTACTCGCTGCTTCAGTTGTGGATCCAACACCGGACAAAGCACTTCAACGCGCTCATAAAGGTTGCGGGGCATCCAGTCAGCACTGGAGATATAAACTTCATCCTCGCCGCCATTCTCAAAATAAAAAATGCGTGTGTGTTCCAGCAACCTGCCCACTACGCTGCGGACCACAATGTTCTCACTGATGCCGGGTACTCCCGGACGCAAGGAACACATGCCGCGCACGGTGAGATCAATGGGAACGCCAGCCTGCGAAGCCATGTATAGAGCTTCAATCACGTTTTTATCCAGGAGGGAATTCATTTTGGCGATAATCCGCGCAGGCCGTCCGTTGGCTGCATGCTCGGCTTCACGATGAATTTGTTCCAGCGTGGTAGCGGCAAGATCAATCGGAGAAATGGCCAGCGGACTGTAGCTCGGCGCTTCAGAATAGGCGGTGAGGTAATTAAAGACTGAGTGAACGGCCGCTGTGATATTGGGCGCGGCTGTAAGCAGGCTCAAATCCGTATAGAAGCGCGCAGTCGTGGGATTGTAATTACCTGTTCCGATGTGAACATATCGCCGAGTCTTCCCGTCGGGATCGTGACGCACCAGCAGGCAGAGCTTGCAATGTGTCTTAAGGCCCACTAACCCGTGATAGACCTGAACACCCTCGTCTTCCAGCGTGCGCGCCCACTGTATGTTGGAAGCTTCGTCAAAACGGGCTGTCAATTCCAGTACAGCGGTAACTTCCTTTTCCGCAGCTGCAGCAGCGATCAACGCTCCCACGATGGGAGATTCGCGGTTGGTGCGATAAATAGTCTGCTTGAGAGAGATTACCGCTGGATCACTGGCCGCGCTCTCCACGAAATCAACCACCGCGTCAAATGAGTCATACGGATGGTGGAGCAGAATGTCGCGTTTACGCAATTCCACAAAAATGTTGGGACTACTTGGCGGAAGGCGCAGTTCGCGGGGCACCAGTCGCTTAAATTTCAGCTCAGGGCGCTCGATCTCATAAAAATTAAATAAACGAGAAAGGTTCACAGGCCCTTGTGTATGGAATATCTGCCAGTCGTCAAGCTCAAACGTTTGCTGCAATCGGCGGGCGATTTCAGCATTGGCATTGGCATCAATCTCCAGCCGCACAGCATCGCCTTTGCGCCGGCGGTGCAGCTCTGTCCTTACGGATTCAAGAAGATTGCGCGTTTCTTCCTCTTCAAGATAGAGATTGCTGTTCCGGGTAACGCGAAATGATGCAGCCGAAACAATCTCATATCCACGGTACATGCTGGCGGCGTGGTAGGTCAGGAGGTCGGCAAGAAAAACGTAATCTATGCCAGTCTGCGACGGCAACCTCACCAGGCGAGGAAGCACTCGGGGCACGGTGATAACGCCCATGTACGTGCCGCTGGCCCGCCGCTTGCGTTTGAGCAACAATGCAATACAGAGCGCTTTGTTCAGCACGCGAGGGAAAGGATGCGCCGGATCCACCGTTACAGGCGTGAGCAGCGGATCAACTTCCTTTTCACAATACGCGTCGATAAAAGCTTCTTGCTCAGAATCAAGATCTTTTAAGTCAAGAACGCGAATGTTTTCCCTGGCCAATGCCGGCATTAACTTATTGTTCCAGCAATCGTATTGCTCCTGGACGAACTCGCGGGTTTCCAGGGCAATCAGTTCTCGTTCCTGCTGAGCTGAAAGCGCATCTGGACCGGCATCGATAAAGCCTTCTTCAATGCGCTGCAGCAGACCGGCTACGCGAACCTCAAAAAACTCATCGAGATTGCTGGCAGAAATGGCCAGAAACTTTACGCGCTCCAGCAGGGGGTTGTGTTCGTCGTTCGCTTCCTCCAGGACTCGCCGGTTGAACGCAAGCCATGAAGTCTCACGATTGATGTAAAGTGACGGATCTGAAACTGACCGATTCATTTGCTGGAGGGAGGCAGGTTTGAAGCCATTCGCAGAAGCTTTACGCCTCACGACTATTGTAATTCTTCCCGGCAAAGACAGTTGTCACTCCGATAGCGTGATGGTCATGTAATACTTTAAAAATTCTGGTGGCCACAATGGAAATGCTAGATTTGTCCGTAATGTCAAACATCTGCGCCCCGAACCCAAAAGATAACGTCTTCAGCGATGTTGGTTGCGCGGCCATCTGCAGGTGATGGCTGATCAGATTGCCAATGTCCGAATCGTCTTCGAGAACAAGAATATTTTGTTTCAAGGGATCAGTGTGTCTGCATAACGATTTTAATCGCAACCACAGCGGGCCAGCCAAAATCCCGCTATTTGTAAGCGCCAATGAGGGCTGCTACCATCAAAGCGTGAATCGTCTTAACAGTTTTACCGCAAAAATAGTCCTTGCCGTGGCCTTTGTGGCCTCAGGCGTAATGCACGCTGCATCTCCGGCTGGTGTCCTGCCTCCGGTGCCCTCCACGGTTGATTCCATCACGCCGGGAGAATTGCGAATGCACTTGCAATTTCTTGCTTCAGAGGAGCTAGGTGGAAGGTATACGCTCTCACCAAACTTTGCTATTGTGGCCCGCTATCTCGCGGCCCATCTTGAGGCGTATGGCTATAAGGGCGCGGGCGAGCACGGTAATTTTTTGCAGACTTTCCAGGTGGTTGCAGCAAAACCTGACACAGCGAAGAGTTCGCTGGATCTGACTTTCGGCGGTAAGGCGAAATCCTACCACTTCGGAGACTTCTACATTCCAGCGGAAGCCGGCAATGGCGATGCTCAAGGGCAGATCGTCTTTGTGGGACCAGGAATCTCCTCGCCATCGCAGCATCGCGATGATTACGCCGGCGTGGACGTAAAAGGAAAGATTGTCCTGGCCGTGGCCGGCACTCCCCCCGGCGTGGACACGTCACGCCTGGATGACAATGAGCACGGCCAGGGAGCTGCGCGCGTTCATGGAGCTATTGGAATTCTGCAGTTGCCGCCGCAGCGCTTTCTGGAGTTGATGAAGAACAAAGGTTTTCAGGAGCGTGCGGCTTCACGCGAGACTGTTCGGCTGGCCCAAGGCTCTGAAAACAGCCTGCCTGTAGTGACGCTTGGCCCGGCTTTGGCGGAAGAACTGTTGGCGGCGTTCGGGATGGATGTGAAGAGCGCGTACGAGATGGCGAGCCACAAAGAAAAAGCAGAGCCCAAAAAGTTTGATGTCACTGCAAAGATGACGGTCGCGCAGCAACTGAGTCGTTCCACAACGCAAAACGTTGCGGGCATTCTTGAAGGCTCAGATCCTGTACTTAAGCACGAGTATGTGGTGTTCAGCGCGCATTACGACCATCTGAAGACAGGCCCCGGCGGCGAGATTTATCCCGGCGCTGACGATGATGGGTCGGGAACTACTTCTGTACTGACGATTGCTCATGCCATGTCACTGGATCGGCCAAAGCGTTCCGTGCTGATCATGTTCCATGCTGGTGAAGAGCTAGGATTGCTGGGATCGGAATACAACACAGATTACGCGCCGGTAGTGCCGCTGAAGCAAATGGTGGCTGATCTGAATATCGATATGATAGGGCGTTCCAAGCAGCCCGGAGACAATGCCGCGCAGGACGAGCATCTTACCGACGCGAATACCGTATATCTGGTGGGATCAAACCGCATCAGCCCGGAGCTGCACCAACTCTCCGAAGAAACCAACGCGCAGTTTCAGAAAATGAAGCTGGATTACTACTACAACGATCCTAGTAATCCGGAGCGGATTTATTTCCGGTCAGACCATTGGAATTACGCCAAGCACGGAATTCCAATCATCTTCTATTTTGACGGCACTTCAGTGGATTACCATCGCCCAACGGATACGATCGACAAAATAGATTTCACCAAGATGACAAAAGTAGCGCGGCTGGTATTTGAAACGGGATGGCGAATCGCCAACCTGGACCACAGGCTGGCGACCTCACATTAATAGCCTGCTTTGGCAGCTTTGGCTTTTGCCGGCGCGACTGGCTTTTTTTCCTGCATGTAAGTGTCGATAACTACATCGAGCCGCTCAAAGAATGAAACTGAGGGTTGGGTGTTCTGTCGAGCAATCGCCGAAGTGGCTGCTGGCGGGCTTAGGGCACGCAGCAATTCGTTCACGCGTTGCAGCCGTTTGTCCTGCTGCTCGGTATCCATTACAGCTGACGACGGCACGGAGGCTTGTTCGATATAAAACCACAATATCCGGCGGAGTTGATCCAGCTCTGCTTTGAAATCATTGAGAACCTGGACCGTGTTTTCATTTTCAAATAGTCGCGCAACGCTGCTTCCGCTTGCAGGGTCATGCATCTGGTTATGTATTTCTGCCTGAATGGAATGGATCTCGTCAGTAATGTTTTTTATACGGTTTACAAGCGCATTTTTTATCTGCGGTTGGCGCTGCCACGAATCGATTACGGGAAGGCGATGGATGTTGCCGGCTGGTTTCATGGGCTAGTTTTTTCCAGTAGGAGCAAGAGTCAGGTGTACACCATAAAGGCAGATGGCTTCCGGCGTAAGGGAAAACACGCGGAAGTCACCAAGATTGATAATAGCGAGGGCGCATGAATGGCAACCGAGCGGTTAGATCCTGCGGGCAAGTACTATTGTTATGTCATCCGGCTGCTCAATTGAGCCAATCCAATCCTGGACAGCGGAAATCACCTGTTCAGTGACTCTTTCCAGCGGCTTGTGTCGATGGGCAGCGACGGTTTCAATCAGGCGGTCTTCGCCAAACTCGCCAAACTCATTTTCCGGTTCCGTAATGCCGTCACTAAAAGCGATAAAAATATCACCGGGATACAGCTCTATAGTCTCTTCTGCATAATTGCAGTCAGGGAATAAGCCGACAACAGTGCCGCCAGTTTGCAAGCGACGGACTGTGCCGTCAGCGGCAAGAACAATCGGCGGCAGGTGGCCAGCATTGGCATATGTAAGGCGATGTTTTTCGTTGTCGTAAAAGCCGAGGAAAAGCGTGGCATATTTTTCCGGCTGTGTGCTTTGGAATAAGTGTCTGTTCAAAAGCCAGAGCATCTGCCCCGGAGCAGGAGGCGCCACTCGCGGCTCAAGCGCAGCAACCCTGCTGGTGGTACCGTAAGCGGCAGCCAGGCCCACTGAAGAAAGCTGCTCCTGTTCATAAGCCCTTACAGCGGAATGGATTGTGGCCATCAGCAGCGCTGCGGAAATTCCTTTGCCGCTGATGTCGCCCACGGCCACCATCACCTGCTCAGGCCCATAGGAGAGAAAGTCGTAATAATCGCCGCTTACGATGCGCGCCGGGCGGCAAATCCCATGCAGTTCAAGCGTACTGGTCCCAACATCTGACCGTGGAAAAAGCTGCGCCTGGACTTCATGGGCAATCTCCAGCTCGCTCTGCAGGCGTTCTTTTTCTTTCTGCTCGGCAATCAACTTTTCCAGATTGTCCGTCATGGAATTGAAGGAAACCTGAAGGGCAGCCAGCTGGTCTTTTTCCCGTACATCAATCCGATGAGTGAAGTCTCCACGGTTGATATGCTGTGTGGCCCTGTACAGGTTTGCCACCGAGTAAGTAATTTTTCGGGTCAAACTGATCCCGATGAGCAGAGCGATGAGCACTACAATGGCAAACGCAAACGCCAGACCGATCAACGCAATAACAATGGCGGTGCTCCCAATCCCCATTGATGCAGTGAGGTAGGAATACACGGTGGAAAGGCGCGTGGTACCTCCCAGAATCCGTGTTCGCACTGAGCCGCTCGCCCAATCTATGACTTGAATTGGTCCGCCGAAGTCGAATTCGCGATCCAAGGGCATTACCGGATCGGATACAGTGCCGGCACTGATCCGGCTGGAAGTCAGCGGTCTCGCCGTCCCTTGCGCGCCTGAGAGATTATTCTCCAGAGATTTTTCATGGCCATTCAGTTCTGTATCCAGTGAATAAAGCGTCAGCGATCCAACTTTGCTGGCGATTTTGCCCAGAAAGTTTTTATCCAAAAGAACGCTTGAGACCACCATCGCAGGGCCATCGGAATTGTGATGAGAGTTTGCGGCGCGCAGGTAGATGTGGCCTTTGTCGCTTACTAACCCGGTAAAGCCATCTCTGACCCACTTTGGTAGAGAAGATGTGGGCTGCACGGTGATAGATCGTTCTGGAAACGCCTTGTCGGTCGCTGCGATCTTCTCCGGGGTGCTGCTGTGTCGCGCAATTTCTTCTTCCGCCGCTGCATTGGCTGCGCTCAGGCGGTTGGCTTCCGCCTTGATCTCAGAAACGGCGCTGAAGACAGCCAGATCTCCCAGCACCAGATATCCCGATAGCAGCGCAATGGCCACTGCAAGCGTTACAGGCACGCCGCCAATGAAAAGATAGGTAACAATCAGGCGATTGCGGACGCTCCACATCACGTTGTCCCTGATCCAGCGCAATCCAAGGAATAAAAGGAGTGTGGCCAATGCCCAGCCGAGAAAGACGGTCCATCCTGAAAGCGCGTCAGCAGCCCGCGGCGCATCGGCAAGCTTAAGCACCCAACGCAATAAGAGCAGTACAGCCTCTATCCCCGCCAGGTAAAGGGCAGAGAGGGCCAGGCGACTATGGGGAGCTATACCCACAAAGGCCAGCTTGCGCGTGACTTTATACCAGAAAGTCAATCTTTACAGATTATATCGATGGAGAGCGGCCTGCCGGGAAAATCACAAATGAGAGTGGATATTAAAGTCGATCCAGTAACGCATCACGAAACTGGAGGCCATGCGCCATGCTCAGCCCACTGGCGGCACTCCTAAGGCGCTGGTAGGAGCCAAGCGCGTCAATGCCAAAAACGTGACGCATGGAAGGCAGGCTGGGGGAGGGAAACAGCAGACTAAACGGGGAAGGCAGAACCAGCCACAGCTTGAGCTTAACCAGAGCCAGCATGGAATAAAGCCTGAATTCGGTGGCGGCCTGCACCAAATCCTTGGCCATTAACTGCCGTTGGTGGCAGGCTTCAGCATCGTTTCCGATTTCAGCGCTTTCCATGTTGCCCCATTCAATCAGCACCAGGGCGTTATGCGACATGCGCAGCAAATATTCGCGCAGCAGATGGATTCGCCGGCGCTGCCAGTCGGCAAACTCCTGCGGTGACATGCGCATGCGGAAATTGGTTTCCTGCGCTGGATCCAGCAATGACTCAAGTTCGTCATGCTCTGCCGGACGCAGAAAAGGGGTTACGTCTTCAATGGTTCTTTTGGGAAACTTTCCACGAAACTGGATAGCGGTATAAACGGCAACCAACAGCAGTATGCCGACCAGGAAAATTATGATGATATCGACCATCATCGCGTTAGGATGCCTTTCACCGTCTTAGTGTGCCGCCTCAGCTCTGTAATCATTTGCTCCGGCGTGAGCTTTGTGGACCATGCTATTTCCGGCTGTCCAGACCCCGCCTTTAAGAAAGTGGCCAGCCAAATCGCCACCCCAATAATGTACGCGATAGGAGGGGCAATTCTGATAACAGGATCGAATTTCGTTCCAAATTCAGAACGTAGCAAAAAGGCTACCAAGGACCCGGCGGCGCTTACGCCGTAGCCGAAAACGATGCCTGCGGCGTGCTGCCCCCAGCGCAGATGGAAGAGCCTGACCAGCATGATAAACAGGGAAAATATGCCAAATTGCAGGAATCCCACGGCAATTTCCAGGCCAATGACGCTTGTAGTAAACAAACTGAAGGCGGGTCGTGGCTGCATGATAATGCGCAAAACCGCCACCGCGACCATTACGATGCCAATTCCCGGGAAAAGCCACCGGAACCATCTCATGCTCAAAAAATTCCGAAATACCGAACGCAACGCTTCATTAAGGGCAAAAAATGCTAGCCCTACTCCTACTGCATCGTTAGTCCAGTAAATAATGGAGTAGTATCGCGTGTTGCTGCTGACGCTTAATAAGACGATTGTCGCAACGAAGGATAGAGTGACGAATGCGAAAAATATTGGGAAGTTGCGGTAATAGCGGCGCACGAAGAGGAGTAGGCACAGGACTGCTTCCAGTCCCGTGCCCACCACGGTCAAAACTAATTCGCTATTCTTCACGAGAGCGTGGGCAAGATTAACCCATGGGTTCAACCGACCGCAAATCTAATTGCAACTTACGGGCGGCAGTTGGGGAACAGGCGCGGGGACAGTTGCCGCGTGCGCTTGAATCGCGCTCCCTGCCATCACTAAGACCGTTACCAACACCATCCGAATCACACTTTTTTTCATACTATTCTCCTTTTAGAGTGGCGGTCATCGCGCGAGCAACGACCGAAAATTTTTATTCCCAGGCCCTTAACCGAAGAAATCTAATTGCAACTTAACTGGCGGTAATTGGGGGAAAAGCGGGGGACAGTTGCCGCATTCTCTTACATCGCCTTCGGGTCATTGGTAAAACCATTGCCTTGCAAGTGCGAACTCCACTTTTCCGCATACTCCTCCTTGAGATCAGGCAGTCGTCGACGACTTCACCTTAATTCGGGCCCGTGGAAACCAGCGCAGGTGAATGGGCAAAACGCCCAGGGGAGGGAATCCAGGTACTGCGTGAAATTCTATCGCCAATACAGGGGAACGCGCAGCAAGGACGAGAGAATTTAATATTTAAAAAGTTCAGCAAAAGCAACAATCACGAAAACTCAATTCCGTCTTCTTCCTCTGCAGCCTCCGCCGCTTCAGGTGTGAAATCAGATGACAAATGTGCACCCGCCAGCAGCATGAGGCCGGAGATAAATGCCCAGAACATGAGGGCCACTGAGACAGAAAACGCCTGGCCATAAACTTCCTGAAAATTCAGCAAGGGCAATGCCTTGATGTACAAAACTTTTCCTACTTCCCATAGAACGCCCATGGCGACCGCCGCCGGCAACACACTTCTGGCTTTGATTTTGCCGTTTGGAAGGAGCCAATAAATCAAAAAGAAGATGGCTATGCTCGCCAGTGTGGCGCAGATTTTAAGCGCTACAAAAGTGGCGGCCCGAAACACGATGTTTTCGTTGCCGCGCATCATGAAAGTTAAGACCAACTCATTGCCCGCCGCCATTGCCACTGAGATCAATGCCAGAATGCCGCAGGCAAAAGCCAGTGCCAGTGAAATGATCTGATTCCCAAGATAAGAGCGGTTCTTTGCAAAACCCCAAATCCGGTTAAAAGCCACCTCCAGCGGTACAAACACCCCTGTGGAGGTAATCAGCAAGATCACCAGTGACGCCATCTTGACCCGTTGCCGCGTCTTTACCAGGGATTGCAGACTATGGATGACGAAATCCTGCCCGGCAGGCAAATGGTCTTTTAATAGGTCCACCACGACATTGGACATGGTGACCGAATGAAACACATTGCGAATCAGCCACATGAGGAGAACCATGAAAGGGAAAAATGAAAGAATTGCATTCGCCGCCACGGAGAAAGCGTAAGTATGCGCCTCCGTTCGAGCCAGATATTTCAGGGTGGGCCAACCGCGCTGCCGTAGCATGTGCTTCCACGGACGCAGCAATAGCGTGGTGGCTTGCGATTCCGGCGCGGTATTTGGAGCCGCTTCAACGGCCTGTGAAACTGAACCTGAGGTCATGGAGTTCCTTGCAAAATCGTAACAGAAACGGCTTCTTTCCAGCTTTTATAAGAACCATTTTGGGAGGAACGAAAGTATCATAAAGCCAGTTCCCTTTGGCGTTACTCCGCTGTGCAAACAAAGTGCTTTACAAGAACCAGAGTTCCTGAATATTATGCTCTGCTCCCGGCGACTTAAGACGCGGGGCGCTCTGGTTGATGTTTTTGTACAGCAGTTTGAACTCGCCGAACGATCCGGTTGCTGGAGTCGCCTTCGGGCCTTCCGGCACGGCAGCCATCGGTTGCGGAAAAGAGCCATCTGGCCGGCAAAGCAACAACCTTTTTCTCCACCTTTCAGTTGAAAGGGGAGATTTTCCAATCTGAAGCTGAGGCGAAAGGAGTTGCTGTGAAAGAGAAGGGTACTGTGAAGTGGTTCAACGGAGCCAAAGGCTATGGCTTCATTCAACGCTCAACCGGGGAAGACGTATTCGTCCACTTTTCTGCGATTCAGGAAAATGGTTATAGAACTCTGAATGAGGGCGAAACAGTGGAATACGAGCTCATGAAGGGGCCTAAAGGCTTTCTTGCCGCGAATGTTCTGCGTGGCAGCGCAAATTAAGCAAGACAACTAATAGTCAATGGTTCGCCTTGTAGCGGGCAAGGGGTTCGCTTTTGCATTTTTCGCGTATGCCGTTGTCGCCGTGCTCGAAAAAACGAGGCTGGACGATTCAACATCGTCCAACCTCAAATCCAAGCAAGGCCTTGCCTGATAGTCCTGGCCGCGCGGCCAGGAAACTTAACGGAGGAGAAGGTTCAGCTTAAGCGGGACTGAACTTCAGCTTCCGAACGATTCATGGCGGGAGTGGCTCAGAGAAAGCAAGTTCCAGGGCTTGCCCCCTCTTCTGTGGACCCGCAAAACAAGATTCTCAGCAAGCTCGGCGTCTACACAAACTGCTTATGCCGCCGGTCTTGCTTACAGAATTGAATTGTCGTGCACTTTGATTAGAAAGCCCTCAAGGCCACATTAAACTTTTTCATGGGTTTTGCCGCGTTGACCACGCAAATAAAATCCCTCGGAAGATGTATTCCGAGGGAACTGAAGTGATTTGATTATTTCAGCGGCGGATTTTCAGGCACTGCATTCGTTGGCTGAGGCTCAGGCTGGTTTTCCGGCTGTGGCGGCGGCTCCGCTTGGCCTGCTTCGGTTTCACGGTCCTGCTGTTGCTGCGCTATTTCTGCCTGCTTTTTTTCTTCGCGGACCTTCTTCCAGTTCTCCATCAGTTGTTCTTGCGTCAAAGCTGTTTGCGGCTTGGCCACGCCGGCTGCGGCGCCGTTTGCATTGAATCTAAATTCGGGAGCTTCCGCCGGAGCGGACTGCACTGGCCGATTCATGGCAATGGCGTTCCGACCGAAAGAGTGTCTTGTGCGGACCAATACCCGTTCCAACCCACCTGAAGCATTGCTGGATCCCATAATGATGTAGTCGATCTTTGGACTATCGAGCAGGGCTGTCATTACTTCTCTTACTGCGCTGGGTCCGATCTGAGCAATTACGGGTTCATTCTGCAATTCAGGGGCTAAATCGATAACCGCGCCTGTCTTTGCTGAGATGAGCTTCAATACTGCTCCCAGCGAAGCACTCTGAGAGACCACGGTGAGCTGTCCTTGCACATAATTTACGGCAGCCGTCGGCTCAGAAGGTGGCGCAGGAGTGGCAATCGATTGTGCCACGGGTGCCGCAACCACAGATGTCGCAACGGAAGTCGGCACGGCTTGAGGAGCTACTTGCGGCGCGGGAATAGGTAGCACGGGTCGCGCTACCGGAACCGGCATAACGGGGCGAGCAGCCGTTGGCTGAGGTGTAATTGGGCCGGCATTGGTTCCAGGGTTTCTGCGGTAGGGATTAATCGTTGGCTGTAAACCGGGGGCCGTCTGCGTGGCAGATGGTGATGAAGGGGTGGATGCCGCAGTGGTAGAAGGACTGGGTTTTTGCTGCTGGGCAAATGACAATAAAGGCGTCAGGGCCATAACCAGCGCAGCTGTTTTCGCAATCCTCATACCAACCTTCCTTAAAGGGCCGACTTTATGCTTTGTAATTGTGCAGCGTCAGCGGCAGCTTGACCATTGAAAAAACATTAAAATCTCACATTTTCCGGTAGCGCGTCTCCCGCCATGCGTCCATTCAGCTAAATCGCCCGGTCAACTGCGAATTAATTGATGGAGGCGTCCCGATGAAGCGCAGGTGTCAACGCTTCGCCAGATGCGGCGTGCAAAAGCGGCAGTGACACTCGAAAGCACGATCCTGAGCCTGATGAGCTTGCCACTTCAATCCGGCCGCCATGAGCTTCCGCAATGTTGCGGGCAAAGTGCAAGCCTAATCCAGTGCCGGGGACTTGGGATTTCCGCGCTGATGAAGAACGGTATCCGCGCTCAAAAATATGTGTCTGCTCATCAATCGGGACGCCGCTGCCAGAGTCGCTTACCGAAATAATCGCCATGTCATTATGCACGGACAGAACCACGTCAATGGTCCCCCCGTTATGATTGAACTTGATGGCATTATCGAGAAGGTTGAGCAACAAACGCCAGATCTGCCCGGCATCAAACGCGCCCACCACATTCTGCTGGACTGTTCCTGAAATCTTGATTCCACGTTCACCAGCCTGGTTGCGCATTCCATCCACAGCGGTTTGAACCAGCTCGGAAAGATCTTCTTTTTCCAGGTTGAGTTTGATTTGCTCGCTTTCGGATTGGGCCAATTCCATCAGGTCTGAAACAGTCCGTGCCAGTAGTTCCACGTGTTCAAGCTGCTTGGAAAGCGTATCGCGATAATTGGTCTCGCTGCTTCCCATCCGCAACGCTTGTTCCGTCTCTGAACGCAAGACAGTAAGCGGCTGCCGGATTTCATGGGAGAGCGTTCGCAGGAACTCCGTCATCCGCTGAAAAGAGCTTTGCAGTCGCGAGATCATCGCGTTCAGAGATGTGCTCAGTTCATCAATCTCATCACCTCTGCCACTTACGGGCAAGCGATTGCTTAGATCGAAAGCAGTGATCTGCTTCGCCGCCGCAGATGCCCGTTCCAAAGGACGCAGGGAATAAGAGGTCATAATTGAAGCATTGGCGGCATGGGCCAGAATGATGAAGGGAATCAAGGCGAACAGAAACATGCGAAGACGCCAGCAGTCCTCATCCGCTTCATCCATGGATGTGCCAATTCGCATGAGGTAATGCCGTCCAGCCAAGCCCAACACTGGGACGTCAAGGATACGGATGCGAGTATTTCCCGCAGTCACGATTTGCCATACGGAATGATCGGATGCAGGCGGCTCAGAAGAAACCGCGTGTAGGGCGGCCATTGCATGAGACGCGTCGAGCGTGTGGCCTTCTTCGTCCAGCAGTTCGTAGTACCGCATGGAACGCTCAAACTGAGCCCGCACTTCCGGATCAGCCTCAGCGTTGAGCCACTTCACGCTACCGGCGCGAATTTGAAGCATGCTCCGCACTGAAATAGCGCGGTCCTGGAGTTCTTCATCCAGCTGCCCATAGATGCGGCGGGCCAGCAGAGCATACGCGCCCCAGGCCAGCATTACGACCAGGAGCGCGAATGTTACTGTTTGCTTGAACGCGAGCCGGGTACTCAGCCGGCGTAGAAGCGATGATTTCATTGGGAAGCTGAAGACAACATGTATCCTACGCCACGAGCGGTATGGATCAGCTGCTTTTCGTAACCGTGATCAATTTTGGCGCGAAGATAATTAATGTAAACGTCGACGATATTGGTCAGGCCTTCAAAGCCCAGATTCCAGACATGCTCCACGACCATGGTACGCGTAACAGTGCGGCCGGCATTGCGCATGAGATATTCCAACACCGCATATTCGCGCTGCGTCAGGTTGATCGGCTTGCCCGCGCGAGTCACCATGTGCCGCATGCGATCAAGCTCCAGGTCTTCTACGCTGAGCTTGTCCAGCAATTCCTGCGGACGCCGCAGAAGAGCGTGAACCCGGGCCAGCAGCTCTTCAAACGAGAACGGTTTCACCAGATAATCGTCGGCGCCCGCCTGCAGCCCACAAACGCGATCAGAAACATCTTTCCGAGCGCTCAGAAGCAGGATCCTCATATTGGAACCGGATTTACGTAATTTGCGAAGAACGGTTAGACCGTCAAGTTTAGGAAGGTTCCAATCGAGAATGATTCCGTCATAATCAATCTCGGTTGCCAGCTGGAGGCCTTCTTCTCCGTCCCCAGCCAGGTCTACAGCGAAGTGATCTGCTTCCAGACCCTTCACCAGTGTGCGTGCTACTTTCGGCTCATCCTCAATAACCAATATGCGCATAAGTCCACCTCCCGCTTCGGTGGAAAAGTTGCCGTTACTTTAAATGCAGCAACGTGCAAAGTCCATCCGCTGTTTACCCCAAACCTGTTTATACGTCTCTGGAACTAGCTACCGTATATTTGTGCTGCAGGACATCGAATCGTTTCACTTCTGCCGGTTTTTATGTTGTACGTCTGTAATGTCACTTACTGTCCGTACGGCCAAGCGCTTGCGATCACTGATTCCAGCAGCGACATCTTGCTTTGATCTGTCTGGATTTCTTTTTTGCTGTTTTGGGCGACTTGCAATCAAAGTACATGTTCTTTAGTACAGTGATTAAGTTGTCCTATAGTACACAAATTTACGAAAACACAAAATAAAATTTTTCTGAGCTGAAACTTTTTTCTGGTTGCAGACTCGTGAAGTACATCTGAGCTGCGCGAGCAAAAGCAATATATCATGTCCATATGGACATATCAAGATATTGTACTAATGGACATGTACTATCTCTGAAATCAAATGCTCTTACCTGAAAATGGATTAAGTATAGTGTTTTGTTTGGTTTGCCGTTTTCATGGATCAATTGGGAAGAGAGATAAACTTGAGTGATGAATCTTTCCTGTGGAAAACTTTTGGTCAGGAGCAGTAAACAAGCTCATCTGCCCCACTTATGCAGCAAACAGATTGAGCTGCCTTGACGCCGGCCTTCCGTGACCCTGCCCTTCGGATTCATGCTTCCTGACCGTGATGCCGTACTTTCGGCACAATTTAGTCACCAGCGTTGAAATGCGCTTTTGATAATCATCCGGCAAAAAAGCACGGTCCTTGTAGCGCGCTTTATACAACGGTACAAGGTGAGGAAATTGCTCCTCCATGAAGGGCATAAAAACTTTTGCTGAACACGGCTTTAGGAATAGCGGTATGGCGGCGACTGAAATCGCGCCGGCAGCCGCTGATTCCCGAACAACATTTTCCAGTTCTTTTGGCGAATCTGTGATGCCGGGCAAGATAGGCGCGCAATTTACGCTGGTAGGAATTCCAGCAGCAATGAGTTTTTTAACTGCAGTGAAGCGCAAATCCGGCCTTGGGGCTCGTGGTTCTAAAATGCGCGCAAGATTCGTATCTGTGGTCGTAATGGTGATATGGATTCGCAGACGGTTTTTAGCTGCAATAATCCGCAAAAGATCGAGATCGCGCACAACGAGGTCCGATTTTGTCACCAAGCCCAGAGAAAGTCCTTCGTGTCGCGCAAACTCTTCCATCACGGCGTGGGTAATCCCAAACTTTTTCTCGGCGGGTTGATAAGGATCGGTAGCCGTGCCGATGGCAATACTTTGCCCAGTGCGAACCTGCTTTAATTCCTGCCGCAGCAGCCATGCAGCGTGCTTTTTTACATAGATTTTGCGCTCGAAACTCAGCCCATCGCGCATTTCCATGAATTCATGCGTATAGCGCGCGTAACAGTACTTGCAGCCGAACTCACATCCTCGATACGGATTGATCTGCCAGGAAAAAGGCATCCGCGGAGAATCACAACGTGTCAGGAGACTACGGTTCTCCAGAGAAATATACTCAACCTTATGGCCTTCAGAGATTGCTTCTCCGTGGGCAGCCAGTTTGGCAATGCCGACCAAAGGGACTTGCGCTTCAGAATTAGGAAAGAGGCAATCCATAGATATTCGTGGTTTATTCGCTCATTAGTATATGAGGAATCAGTGGGCGAATGCAAGGCGTATCTGAGTAGGGGGTTAGGAAGTTGGAGGTACCCCAGAGCGCAGCAAACTGCCCGCGCCTTGATCTATAAGCCAGAGCAGCCGACCATTTTCCGGTTGGACACTTTGGGCTGGATATTTATTGGCTCCTGGCCGGAGCACCTCACTGAGAATTTGCGCCTTTCCAGCACCAGAGACCAGAAAGACTATCTCGGCGGCATGGTTGAGGACTGGGAAAGTTAACGTGATCCGGAAAGCCTGAAACTTTTCCACCCAATTTGCCGTTACTCGGCGCGATTGTTCTGTCAAAGCTTTGCTCCCAGGGAAAAGGGAAGCGGTGTGCCCGTCTTCGCCGATTCCCAGAAAAATCAAGTCGAAGCGCGGCCAGTCGTTATCTCGTAGATGGAAGAAATTGCGCAACTCCTGATCGTATTCTGCGGCGGCTGTTTCGGCGTCCAGTTCAGCGTGGATGCGATGAACGTTCTTCTCAGGAATTGGCACTTTGCTCAAGAGCGCCTCGTTGGCCATGCGAAAATTGCTTTCAGGATGGTCCTGTGGAACGTGGCGCTCGTCGCCGAAAAAGATATGAATGCAGTCCCAAGGCAATTGCTGATGCTGGCTGGCCAGCAATGAATAGACGGTGCGGGGAGTGTTGCCGCCTGAAAGCGCAACGGAAAATCTGCCGCGCTCCTGAACTGCCGCTCCGGCCAGGTGATGGAACTCGTCTGCCGCAACGCGCGCAAGCGTCCCACTGTCAGAAACAATGTTGATTTCTGCTCCCATATGAATAGCGAGTAGCGCGATGCACGCTCAAGACACGATTTTTCTCCAGGAGCGGCCGTCGCGGGCGATGATGTCGGTGGCTTCTGCTGGGCCCCATGATCCGGCAGCGTAGTTGGGAAAATTTCGCGCAGCCAGCGCTTTCCACACATCGATGATTGGGTCGACGACTGTCCACCCGGCTTCCACCATGTCTGCGCGCTGGTAAAGCGTCTGGTCGCCCATGATTCCGTCGTAGAGAAGTACTTCGTATCCGGTATTGGCAGTGGTGCCGAAATAATCGCCGTAATTGAAGTCCATCTCCACTTCGCCCACTTTCATTTGCGCACCGGGAATTTTCGCGCCAAAACGCAATGAAATGCCTTCATCCGGCGCAATGTGAATAATGAGCTGATTGGCGTCCAAACTGTTGACTGGCGTATCGCGAAACAAAACAAGTGGTGCGCGCTTAAACTGCACTGCTACTTCCGTGTGGCGCGCGGCCAGCCTCTTGCCAGTCCGGAGATAAAAAGGAACCCCGGCCCAGCGCCAGTTATCAATCATCAATCGTAGAGCGACAAAGGTTTCAGTCTTTGATTCGGGAGGCACGCCTTCTTCTTGCCGGTATCCCGGCACGCGCTCTCCCTTGATCACGCCTGCGCCGTATTGCCCCCGGACCGCGCAATGCAATACGTCTTCCTCGCTGAAAGGCTGAAGCGCGTGCAATATTTTCGCTTGCTCGTCATGGACGGCTGTCGAACTAAATGAGATTGGCGGTTCCATGGTAGTAAGAGAAACCAATTGGAAAAGGTGGTTGGGCACCATGTCACGTAGCGTTCCCGCCATATCAAAATAGCCGCCGCGTTTTTCCACGCCCACAGTTTCCGCCACGGTGATCTGGATGTGGTCAATGTAGCGCCGGTTCCAGATGGGCTCAAAAATGCCATTGCTGAAACGGAAGACTAGAATGTTTTGAACGGTTTCTTTGCCAAGGTAGTGGTCGATGCGGAAAATCTGACGTTCAGTCAGCACCTTGCTAACCTGGCGGTTCAGCGCTTTGGCCGATCCCAGATCATTGCCGAACGGTTTCTCAAATACTACGCGCCGCCAGTGTCCATCTTTTTCGCATGCCAGCTCTGAAGCGCCGAGATGGTCGACTATGTCCCCAAAAAAAGTTGGACTGGTAGCGAGATAGAAAAAGTAATTGCCTTGCGTGTTGCATTTTTTGTCGATCTCGGAAAGTACATCTCCCACCTGAGCATAGAGTTTAGGATCGTGAAATTCGCCGCCCACATAGAAGACCCGCTCGACCATCCAATCGCGGAGCTTGGGATCAACGGTGCTGGTGGCAAATTTATCAAGATTGTCACCCATGATCTTCTGATATTGCTCCCGGCTGTAATCATTGCGGCCGACGCCCAAGATGGCGAAGTCTGAAGAGAGCAACTTGCTCTTGACCAGGTTATAGATTGCGGGGAAGAGCTTGCGCGACGTCAGGTCCCCAGTGCCGCCAAAAATTACCATCACACAAGGGCCTGTAGGTGGTGGCGAACCCGAAGGCGGCTGGTCCAGGGCCGGCAATTCTCTTTCTAGTTGAGGCATGTGAGGGTAATCTCCTGATCAGGAAGCTTTTTCGCTCTTTTTGGTTAGTTCAATGTGACCACCGAATTTCTGCCGCATAGCGCTCAGCATTTTTTCGGCAAAGGTGTGGTCCTGTCGCGAGCGGAAACGCGTGTAAAGCGCCGCAGTAAGCACGTCAGCAGGGACAGCTTCTTCCAATGCCGCGGTCACGGTCCAGCGGCCTTCGCCTGAATCCTGGACAATCCCAGTGTATTCAGAGAGGGTAGGATTTTCCGCCAGAGCCATTGCAGTGAGATCCAGCAACCAGGAAGAAATCACGCTGCCTCGACGCCAGACTTCGGCAATATCCGGCAAGTTGAGATCGTAGCGATGGCCTTCAGGAAGCTGATTGGAATTGGCATTGCGGAAAATATCAAAACCTTCCGCATAGGCCTGCATCAGCCCATACTCGATTCCGTTGTGGACCATTTTTACGAAGTGTCCAGCGCCTGAAGGCCCACAATAAAGATATCCGTCTTCTGCTGTGCTTTTGAATTTCTCGCGTCCTGCCGTTTTTGGGATGCCGCCTGTGCCGGGAGCCAGAGTTTTAAAGATAGGATCAAGGTGTTCCACCGCTTCTTTCGGGCCACCGAGCATCATGCAGTAACCGCGTTCCAGTCCCCAAACGCCGCCACTGGTGCCAACGTCAATATAGTGAATGCCGCGATCTTTCAATTTCTGTGACCGCCGGACGTCATCCTTATAGTAAGAATTGCCGCCGTCAATAATGATGTCGCCGGACTGGAAGCGCTGGGCCAGAGCGTTTACAGTCTGCTCAGTGGGATCGCCAGCCGGAACCATGATCCATGCAGCGCGCGGTTTGGTGAGCTTGGCCGCAAAGTCGTCGAGTGATGTTGATCCTGTAGCGCCCTCTCTGGCCAGCTCATTCACATTCTGCGGACTCAAATCCGAGACCACGCATTGATGTCCGGCGCGCATGAGCCTGCGCACCATGTTGCCACCCATACGGCCCAGCCCAATCATTCCAAGTTGCATCGTTCTCCTTCTTTTTCTGAAATTCCGAACCGGAACGAAGTGTAGGTGAGGAACCCTATCACTGCGAAATAGTTAGGATCAAAGCCCGTTTGTGTCTTAAACTGCGTCGATACAACAGCGATCCCTCACTTTCGGTTCGGGATTTCAGGCCTTCAGGGCATTCCCCACAGCCCGACCCAAACTCTCCAACCCCGCATCCACACCCTTCGGTAAATGCACACGGAGCGCACGCCTTTTGCGATCGGCCAACACCTGGAAATCTCCGCGAGCCTGCGCCGCCTTTACGATTCCGAAAGTGTACTTCTGTCCAGGTACCGGCAGATCAATACCATCATCGCAGGTTATTTGCAAAAATACGCCGGTGTTCGGGCCGCCTTTGTAAGCTTGCCCGGTGGAATGAAGGAAACGCGGGCCAAAGCCCAGGCACGTTGCCACATGCTTGCGATCACGCACAGCATGGCGGATTGCCTGCAATGCTTCTTCATGCGCGCTGTTCATCTGGATGTATCCCAGCAGGGCCATGTAGTCGCCCGAGTTGAATTGGCTGAGATGTGCGCGCAGAAAGCCGGTGAGTGAACGATCCGCGCCGACAAGCTTGTTCAGGTTGGCAGCATTGCGCTCGTCAGTGAAGAGCTTGATGTTGCCATCATCAAAGAGCGGTGCTTCTTCCGGCAACTTTCCGCTTTTCTCATATGTTTCCGTCAATTGGCGCGTGACGATCTTGCTGGCTTCGACGTCAGGCTGATTGAAAGGATTGATTTTCAGAATGGAGCCCGCTACTGCGGTGGCAATTTCCCAGCGGAAGAATTCCTGCCCGAGATCGTAAGTATCCGCCAGTTCGATTTCGACAACGGGATGGCCAGCCGCTCTAAAAACATCCAGTTTTTGTTTTTGGGCTGTGTCAGGCTCATCGGCAAGCCGCAGATGAACGAAGACACGGTCATCGCCATAAACTTGCGGCGCGCCTAGAGCTTCACGATCCACAGGAACCAGTCCTTTACCGATCTTGCCAGTACTCTCAGCGATGAGTTGTTCAAGCCAGGCGCCAAGATCGTGAATTCCCGGCGACGTAATGAAGGTGACTTTGTTTCGGCCAAGATTTCCCATCGTTCCCAGGATTGCGCCCAGAACCGCTCCTGGATTTTGGTCTGCCGGAACTTCCGGCTTGCAAGCCTGAACCATTTCATGGGTGCGCTGAAGGAATTTGCTGAGATCAAGTCCTATGATGGCGGCAGGAACCATGCCAAAGTTGGAAAGGGCAGAGTAGCGTCCGCCAATGCTGGCAACTCCGAAGAAGATGTTGCGGAAGTGATCGCGCTCCGCAACCTGTTGCATCTTGGAGCCGGGATCGGTGATGGCGATGAAGTGCTCGCCAGCTTTGTCTTTGCCAACAACTTGCTGCATGCGATCAAAAAAATATTGCTTGAAGATATTTGGCTCCAGCGTGCTGCCGGATTTGCTGGCAACGATGCACAGCGTCCTCTCCAGATCGACCTGGCTCTCAATCCATTTGATCTGCGCTGGATCGGTGGAATCCAGAACATGCAACTCGGGATGTCCCGGCTGCCTGCCGTAAGTGATCTTCAATACTTCAGGACACAAGCTGGAACCGCCCATGCCCAGCAGCAAGGCATCCGTAAAGCCTGCTTTAGCTGCGTCTCCTGCTGCATCATTCAACTGCTTCAAATGGGCAAGCTGGTCTTCAACAATCGGCAGCCAGCCGACCCACTTATTTTCATCTTCGCCGGTCCAGAGGGATGGATCGCCGCGCCATAGGCGAGCCATCTTGTTGCCAGCCTGCCAGTCCTTCAGCGTAGACTGCACCGCTTGCGTCAGCGGCGCGGAGAATTCCCAGCGAGGCAATTGAACACTTGTTTTTGTGCTCACGGCCGGGCTCTCTTTTGGTCGACAACCTGATGGAGCTGAGTAAAAGCATCATCAAAGAGCTTGATGGCATCATCAAGAAGCTTGCTGGTAATTTGCTTCATAGAGATGCCGGCTTTTTCGAGGTCAGACATGGTCTTATCAGCGGCGGCGAGATCGGTATCCAGTGTGCGGCGCAAGACACCGTGGTCGCGGAAGGCGTCCATGGTGGTCGGCGGGATGGTGTTTACTGTGTCCGGGCCGATCAGCTCTTCAATGTAGAGCACATCGCGATATTTTGGATTTTTGGTGCTGGTACTGGCCCAGAGCAGACGTTGGCTTTGTGCGCCGCGAGCAGCCAGAGCTTTCCAGCGCGAACTCTCGATCATCTTCTGGTAATAGCGATAGGCCTGCTTGGCGTTGGCGATGGCTACCTTGCCGCGCAACGATTCGAGGATCTGTGCGTCTTCTGCCCCTGCAGTTTTGAGACGCTCGTCAATCGTTGAATCCACCAACGTATCGATGCGGCTGACAAAGAAGCTGGCTACGCTGGCGATGCCGCTGATATCATTGCCTGCTTTGAGCGCGGCTTCCAACCCATCAAGGTAAGCTTCAGCCACGGCAATGTAAGCTTCCTGGGCGAAGAGCAGAGTGATGTTGATGTTCAGGCCTTCACTTATGAGCTGGCGCACCGGCTCCACGCCTTCAGGCGTGCCGGGAACTTTAATCATGATGTTGGGGCGATTAACCGCCTTCCACAGGCGGCGCGCCTCTTCGATGGTTCCCTGCGTGTCCCGCGCCAGCGTGGGAGAGACCTCAAGGCTTACGTAGCCGTCGCGGCGGTTCGTGGATTTATAAACGGGCAGCAGCTTGTCAGCCGAGTCTTGAATGTCGCGCACCACAATGCGCTCGTAAATCTGGCCTGTAGGGACACCCTGCTTGCCGAGTTCGGTAAGAATATCCGTGTAGTCATTGCTGGCGATGGCTTTTTCAAAGATCGAGGGATTCGAGGTAATGCCGCGCAGGCCGTCCTGATCAATCAACTTCTGCAAGTCACCATTGAGGATAATGTTGCGGCGGATGTAGTCCAGCCAGACGGATTGACCATATTTTTGCAGGCCGAGCAGCGCATTTTGAGTGCCGGTGGTCTGGGTTTTCTCTGGGGTAGTAACGGGGTTCATAAAAGCTTCTCCTTAATAGCCGAAGCAACAGTGGCCGAGCCGTTCGAATACCGCTCTTCTATTGCCTGTATCTTTGCCAGGCGGCGCTGGTGTCGATCCTCGCCGGTAAACCGGGCGTTCAAAAAAATCGTACATAGATCTTTTGCCAACTCGTCTGCCACCACGCGCGCGCCCAGCACTAATATATTTAGATTATCGTGCTCTACACCTTGATGCGCGGAATATGAGTCATGGCAAAGGCCGGCACGGGTGCCGGGAATTTTGTTTGCTGCCACTGAAGCGCCCACGCCGCTGCCGCAGATGAGAATACCGCGCTCTGTTCCGTCGTGCAGTACGCCATTCGCAACCGCTTCCGCGTAATCAGGATAATCCACCGGCGCGGTGCTGTGAGTGCCAACGTCAGTCAGCTGATGGCCGCTCTTCTGGAGATGGTCAATCAGCACCTTCTTCAGGGCAAAACCAGCATGATCAGAACCGATGGTGATCTTCATGACTTTTTTGAAAGCATCTCGCGCGCTGCCGTTACTACAGCGTCCGGCGTGAAGCCAAACCTCTTCAGCAACTCTTTGAGCGGAGCGGAAGCGCCAAAGGTCCGCATTCCGATACTCTTTCCCGCATGGCCTACATATTGTGACCAGCCGAAAGTCGAAGCCTGCTCCACGGAAATTCTGGCGGTCACGCTGGAGGGCAGTACGCTCTCACGATATTCGGGGGATTGTTTTTCAAATATTTCCCATGAAGGCATGCTTACCACACGCACTTTGCGGCCTTCAGCACTCAGGGTTTCATAGGCGGAGATGCAGAGAGAAACTTCGCTTCCAGTGGCCATAAGGATCAGCTCGGGTTTTCCGTCTGGCGCATCGGCCAAGATGTACGCGCCCTTTGCCACGCCGGAGGCCGCGGCGTACTTGCTGCGATCAAACGTTGGAATGGCCTGGCGGGTAAGCACCAGCGCAGCCGGTTCATGCCGCAGCTGCATGATCACGCGCCATGCTTCCGTGACTTCATTCGCGTCCGCCGGACGCAGAGTAATAAATCCGTGCAGCGCTCGGAGTGATGCAAGCTGCTCAATCGGCTGATGCGTGGGACCATCCTCGCCCACTCCGATAGAGTCATGAGTGAAGACATAAATGACAGGAATTTCCATGATCGCAGCCAGCCGCATAGGCGGACGCGAATAATCACTGAAGATCAGGAAGCCGGAGCCGTAAGGACGGATTTTGCTGAGTGACAGCCCGTTCAGGATGGAGCACATGGCATGTTCGCGAATGCCAAAATGGAAGTTGCGCCCGCCATAGCTGCCGGCTTCAAATTCGCCAGCGCCCTCAAAAGTGAGGTGCGTTTTGGTTGAGGGAGAAAGATCGGCTGATCCACCCATGAGCCAGGGCACGTTTTGCGCAAGCACATTCAGGACTTTGGCGGATGAATCTCGGCTGGCCATGCCTTTAGGGTCGGCAGGGAAGACAGGGAGGTTTTTGTCCCAGCCATCAGGAAGCTGGCGGTGCTGCATGCGCGTGACCTGGTCTGCAAGCACGGGTAATGATTTCTTATATTGCTCAAACGTCGCTTCCCATGCGGTGCGGAGGTCGTGTCCGCGCTTGCCCATGACGGAATCAAAATGTTCGCGCACGCCGTCCGGCACCAGGAACTTTGAATCCTCAGGCCATCCATAGGCGCGCTTTGCGCCGCGAATTTCTTCTTCACCCAAGGGCTCGCCGTGGGCTTCCTTGGTGTCCTGCTTTTTGGGGGCTCCGTAAGCAATGTGGCTGTCAACAATGATGAATGTCGGGCGGTCGTTAGTCTGTTGAAAGACATTGAGAGCGCGGGTCAACAGTTCCAAGTCATTGGCGTCGCCGACGCGCGTGACGTTCCAGCCGTATCCTATGAATCGGGAGGCGATGTCTTCACTGAAAGCGAGCTTGGTCTTGCCCTCAATCGTGATGTGGTTGTTGTCATAGAGCCAGCACAGATTGCTCAGCTTGAGATGCCCCGCGAGCGATGCCGCCTCACTGGAGACGCCTTCCATCATGTCCCCATCGCCACAGATGGCATAGACGTTGTAATTGAACAGCTCAACATCTGGCGTATTGAAATGTGCGGCCTGCCATTTGGCGGCAATCGCCATGCCTACACTGTTGGCCACACCCTGGCCCAGAGGGCCTGTAGTGGTCTCAATGCCAGAAGTCAGCCGGTATTCGGGATGTCCGGGGCATTTGCTGTCCAACTGGCGGAAGTGCTTGATGTCATCCATGGAGACGGCAGGCGTGCCCAGAGTTTCATACTTTGGGTTTACGGACTTGACGCCGGCAAGGTGGAGCAACGAATAAAGCAACATGGAGGCGTGCCCATTGGAAAGGACAAACCGGTCACGGTTGGGCCAAATGGGATCTTCAGGATCGTAGCGGAGAAAGCGCTGCCAGAGCACGTAAGCCACAGGCGCCAGGGCCATAGGCGTTCCTGGATGGCCGGAATTGGCTTGCTGCACCGCATCCATGGCAAGCGTGCGGATGGTGTTGATGCAGAGCTGATCAATATCGCCTGCATTTTTGATGTCTTTTGTCTGGTCAGCAACTTCTGGCAAGGTTACGGGAAGAGCCATTCTCTTAAGCAACCTCCAACAGATAAGCCTACGCTAAATTGGGGCCATCTGGGGAGACCGGAACAGGCTTTTTGAGAGATGCCGCAGAAAGATGTTGAGGAAATTGGGCATATTCTCGTCTTAGCCGCATGATCAAGCAACTAAAAGGCGTTCCTGCGACAAAAATCCTATTCAAGGTGATTCGGAACTCCTCTCGTCTTCTCTCATTCGGAATGAAGGGCTGCCCAGCCGGGACAGGAACTTCCTTCACCACGACCGGCTGCTGTTTTCCTGTTAGCTTTAGGCCAAGCCCGATGCCAAGAACGGCAAAGGTCGTCGTAATCAGGCCACCGTAGATTTCAATGGAATGCTCGATTACAAGGAACCGATATGCCGTCCACTTGAGCAAGGCAATCAGGACCCCACCGATTAACCCGTAGATCAGCACCTGTCGGTTCATAAAGCGACGGGCAGCAGAGTGCGGTGCGGTATCAATAAAGCTATGACCATCTGAAATTGTATAGCGGTCGGCCTTAGAATTTCTCAGAGCCCGTGGTCGCAAGGGAATCTTTCCTAATTGCCGACCGCCCGGGAAGAACGGATGTGGTTTTCTAAAGCCCTTTATGGACGGTGAGACACGAAGCGCTGAGGGGGGCCCGGATTACTTCAGCATTGCCGACAAACCGGAAGCGTGATCATCGCAGATTTTATGAGATAAACGGAACTGCGGGCCATTTTGCGCGTATATCCGAAGAGGATCAAATATACCCAACCAGTCGTGAGGTCATTACATGTTGGCAATTCTATTGGCGCTGGGAATGAGTCATACGCTACACGCAAAAGATGTCTTCCAACCGCCCAAGCCTTCGGCTCGAAGCAAATGGAGTGAGCAAGCTCCCCGGCGAGAGTCCCTGGAATTTCAAACGACAGAGGGATCGAAGCTGCGCGGGTGGCTTTATTGGAGCGATAAACGTGATGCGCCGTTCGTGCTGTTTTTTTATGGCAGCAACGAGGATCTGACTCACGAAGCGAGCCGGCTTGCCTGGCTGAGTGACACTCTGCATGTTAACGCGGTCTGTTTTGATTATCCTGGATACGGCTTCAGCGGTGGATCAATCAGAATTCCCGCGATCCAGTCCGCAGTGTTGCAGGAGTTTGATTATGTGAAGCAACGATTTGCGGCGAATACGACAACACCCATAGTCGCCTATGGGTTTTCCATCGGAACGAGTATGGCGATTCACGTCGCAGTGAATCGGCACGTCGCGGCATTGATTCTGCAGGCTCCGCCAGCAGATGCCAAGGAAATGATGCAATGGGCTTCAAAACACGATGTCCCCTGGTACGCACGCGGAATGGTGAAGCTGAAGGCGGATCCGGAGGTCACGCAGGTTTATGAAAACACTGCCGCAATTCGTAACGTCGGCAGCCCGCTCCTTGTTATTCAAGGAGAATTGGATGATGTGGTTCCAATCACTCAAGGCCGGGAGGTGCTTGGCGCTTCTCCGGCGATACAAAAACAATTTGTGGTAGTACCGGGCGCACACCATAACGATCTGCACTTTACCCGCCCTCCCTCTTCGGAAGCTGTTGAGCACTTTTTTGAATCGCTCCAATAACACGGCAATAATTGGCACGAGGCTCAGGCTCACAATCCCGTTGGAAATGTTAGAAAGCACCCGAACCTTACTGGTGCTCATCATGCGCCGGTATCGCCTGCTGTTGTGTCTGGCTTAGTTGCCATGCTGTGGTTTGCCAGTTATCTTTGGCGACGACGCCTTTGATCCACGGCGGCAAATCGAGTCGCAAATAAGTAGCCAGCGAAAGAGCATAAGGCTCATACAAGTTGCGCAGGCGCGTTAGTTCCTGCAGCGCGCCATCGCCGTCAGCCAGGACAAAGCCTTCAGAATGCAGGCGCTTACGGAGTTCGTCCAGGGTTTCCGCGGGAAGGCGGTTGACCTTTTCTACTTTTGCCGGTGGAGCGCTAAAGACCTGGCTCAGATCGACCAGTGCATGCCGCGCGATAGCGAACGTCATGCGCGCCTGATATTGGCACATGCCTTCAAGTCCGACCATGGCGAGGGAGCAAACGTCGAGAATGGCGGTGAGTGATGCGATCCATGACTGATTATCATGCTGGGAGCGGAAGTATGCCAGCACGGGATAAGAAAGATGGCTCTCCATCAGATCGGCGGACCAGATTTCCCAGTCTTCCAGCAACTGCGTGAGCGCTTCCATGCCGTGGATGCCATTTTGGCGGCGCAACATTTCATATGCTGTGGGCGGCGATCCGGCACGTGCGTCGAGCAATGAGATGGTGACTTCGCGGCGGGAAAACGCCTGATACAGCACCGGCAGATAGCCGATGACAAGAGCGAGATAGCCGAACCCGATACCTGATTCAAGAACGGTGATGAATCGTCCCAGCGGCGAAGCGGGCAGGACATCGCCCAGGCCAAGCGTGAACAACGTGGTGCCGCTCAGGTACATGGCATTGCCCAGATCGCTGGCAAAGAGGGCGCCGGAAAGCTTATCGTGCAGGCCATAATGCAGCAGTCCAAATCCGGCAACCAGCGTAAGCGCCCACAGAGCGAGCAGCAGAAGCAGTGAGAGCGGGCCATAATAGCTGAGCAGGGAATCGTGCTTCTTTTTGGTGTGGCGCAGGGCGGCAAGCCATGTCCAGGGCCGCCATGTGGCTTGATAGAAAAACCGGGTAAGCCGGAACTGGCGCGTGACGCGGCGCGGGAGCACGATGGTCTCAAAGGTTTCCCATAGCACCACGAGGATGAGCACAATACCGAGAATGACAGCAAAAATTTTCACGAACTGGAATCTCCGCAGGCATTAGAGTATCTAAAATGCAGAAAGAACTCAGCTTTTTGTAACCAAGGCAAACTCAAAGGACTCCTGTACAAGTGAAATCATTCATGCAACTGCTGGTTGGGCATCCTTATATGGTGCTGCTGGCGTCTGGACTGCTGGAGCGAGTTGGCGCGCCGCTGTTGTTTTCCCCCGTGCTGGTGGCCGCAGGCGCGCTGGCTGCTGGCGGACACCTGCGCTTTGATGTTGCCGTATGGATTGCGCTGGCCACGTGCGTTCTGGGCGATACGCTATGGTACGAGATTGGCCGCAAAAAAGGCGATCGTGTTTTAGCCATGCTTTGCCGCATCTCCCTGGAGCCCGATAGCTGCGTGCGGCGATCAAAAGTGTTTTTTGAAAAAGGCGTGAATAGAACATTGATTTTTTCCAAGTGGCTGCCCGGCGTTTCCCATGTGGTGCCTGCCGTAGCCGGACTGTCTGGAATCGAGCGCCAGCATTTCTTTGTGACCAACACAGCCGGATCTGCGCTATGGATTGTGGTGCTGATGCTCGCCGGATATCTTCCCGTCGAGCGCATGCACGTGGCCTCTGCAGTGGGACCGATTCTATTTGAGGCCAGCCTGCTTGCGCTGGCGTTGAATGTCGGCATTAAGTACGTGCAGCGCCGGCAATTCTTGAACGATCTGTACAAGTCGCGCATCACGCCGGAAGAGGTTCGCCAGATGCTTGAAGTCGGCGAGAAAATTGTGATCCTGGATTTGCGGCATCCGCTGGATTCAATTTCCGACGAGCGGACTCTGCCGGGAGCTATCCGCGTGCTGCCCGCCGAAGTTACCAGCCGCGCTAACACATTGCCTAAAAACCAGGAGATCATTCTCTACTGTACTTGACCCAACGAAGCCACGAGTGCCCGTGTGGCACAGCAACTACAGAAACTTGGCATCACGCGCGTGCGTCCATTGCAGGGCGGCTTTGCCGAATGGAAGGAACTTGGCTATCCATTGGCCGATCCGACCGATCTTACCTGGGTAACTGCGACGCTGCGCTGAGCTTTACCGGATGCCTCGACCTTGTTCATTTGATAATGCCGCTTTTTATGTCCTGCTCCGCTTGCTGGATATTTTCCGGCTTGCCGAGGTCGCGCCAGTAGTATTTGTCGGCGCGGAAGGCCTGAATCTTTTCACCTTGCGCTGCCAGCCGCAGATACGCAGGGATGATAGAAAAGACGCCTTCCTCTGTGAACAAAGGGAAGATTCGCGGCGAGATCACGTGGATGCCGGAGAATGCCAGCTCAGTCATGTTTTGTGATGGGCGGACGATCTCAGTCTTTTCTTCTTTTACCAACCGCCGGCCGCAAAGCCGAAGGTAATCGTTGAACAAGAGATAACGGGACGTTTTGCGTTCCTGGACCGCGAGAGTTGCGAGCGCTGCGCTTTCCTTGTGAACTTCAACCATTCGTTGAAGGTCGATGTTGCTGATGACATCAACGTTGTGGAGGATGAAGGGCTCGTCTTTAGTTGTGCTTGCGCTGGGATTGCCGTCGAGATTGCCGCTTTCGCTAAAAAACCATGCGGCTTTTTTCAGGCCGCCGCCGGTGTCAAGCAAAATATCTTCGCGGGAAAACTCAATGTGCATGCCGATATTGCCGGCGGCTTTTACATGATCGATCACCATGTCAGCATAGTGATGGACATTGATGATGACGTCGTGAATGCCGAAGTCGCGCAGGCGCGTGAGCGTGATTTCCAGCAGCGTTCGCCCGTTGACTTCAACCAAAGCTTTAGGGCGATCGTTGGTGAGCGGACGCAGCCGCGTGCCCAAACCGGCGGCAAGCACCATGGCTTTCATCGGCCCATTTTCTCCAGTTCGATATGGCGCAGCACAACTTCCACGCCTGCTTTGGCGCGAAGATGTTTAGCCATCTGCTCGGCCAGATAGACGGAGCGATGCTGGCCGCCAGTGCAGCCAAAAGAAGCTGTCAGGCTCTTGAACCCTCGGCTCTGGTAATTGCTGATGCTGGCATCGACCAACGCCTCGGCGCTTTTCAGGTATTCGTCCACGCTTTTGTGTTGCTTCAAGTAATCGATTACGGGAGCGTCTTTGCCGGTAAGCATCTTAAAGCGCTCTTCGCGTCCGGGATTGGGGAGGCTACGCGCATCAAAAACAAATCCGCCGCCGTGGCCGGTCTCGTCTTTAGGAGGGCCGCCGCGATGGAAGGAGAAACTAAAAATTCGCGCGACAAGTTTATCTGTCGCGGCAACGGGCAAAAGGTGCTGCGGCTTGTCTGGGGTTGTGGCGCGTCCGCGACGATCACCTTCCGTTACCAGCGCAAGCAATTTCTGCGAATCTACAATGCCCTGGAACGCACTGGTCAGTGCAGGCAATGCGATTGGAAGAGTAGCATTTGCCAGCAGCCAGCGCAGGTTCTTGATCGCGTATGGCACGCTCTGCAGGAAATGCGGCTTGCGTTCATAGAATCCGCGAAAGCCGTATGCGCCCAGCGCCTGCATAATGCGCGCGTACACGAAGGCATAGTAATGATGCATGAACGCTTCGCGCTCAAGGCCAATCATGCCGCGCAGCGCATCCGTGTAATGCGTGAGCAGGTTCTCCCGCAGCGCCGGAGGCAGGTCCGCCTTGGCGTCATAAAGCAGGGAAGCAATGTCATAGTGCAGCGCGCCTTTCCGCCCACCCTGATAGTCCAGGAAAAAGGGTTCGCCATTGAGCAGCATCACGTTGCGGGACTGGTAATCGCGATAGAGAAAATAATCGCGCGGCGCCGTCAGCAGGAATTTGGTCAGGCGGCTGAAGTCGTTTTCCAGCGCCTGCTCATTGAACGCGATCCCCGCCAGCCGCAGAAAGTAATATTTGAAATAATTCAGGTCCCAGGCAATCGACTGCCGATCGAAGCTTGCGCGCGGGTAGCAGACTTTGTAATTCAGGTCGCGTCCGGCTTCAATCTGAAAGCGCGGGAGCATCCGGACCACCTTTATATAGGCGTCCACCACGGCGGGAGCAATGTCTTCTCCCGCGCGGTTCGCCACCAGAAACTCAAACAGTGTGGTGTCGCCCAGGTCTTGTTCGATGTAAGCGCCGTGGCGCAGATCGTCGGCGTAAATTTCCGGGACAGGCAGGCCGTGCCGGCGAAAGTGGCGCGAGAACTCCAGGAACGCGACATTCTCTTCCCGCACGTCATACAAAATGCCGATAGCGCTCTGGCTGCTTTCAGCGCTTTCAAGCCGGGCTTTGTCCTCTTCGCCGCCCGATAGGCGGACGATGACGCGACCTGAGCCTCCAAGCTGGCCCTGCAACGGCTGCACGCGATCCGGTGGCGCGTGGAAATGCTGTTCAAAGAGGCGTTTAAGAATGTCAATCGACATGGTTCAGCGGGTTCCCGGTGCAATTTGGTGCAGGGTTAAAGATAACATTGGAGGGAAGGTTTTTAGGGCGCTCTGCTAGCGGAGGTTTCGGCAAAGGTGCTGCTCGGCGCGATTCATGGCTCCGGCGCGTTTCGCCATTTCCGCAACTACATGGAACATTTCGGACTGCTGGATGCCTGGTATCGCTATCGCGAACAAGCAATTCAAGAATCGCCCGCGACTGGCTGGAAGAACATAAGCTTTCGTACAAGTCATCTCCGTTGCTCCGCAGCGCTGATGCGCTATCGCTTTTCGCTTTGCGGAATTAACTTTTTCAGGCTGCCAACTACTATTACCAAAGTTGTGCAATTTTTTATTTTTCTGTTATTATGTTTTTGCAACGCTTAGATCCGGCAGATGCCAAGGATCGTGGAAGCGTAATCACTTCCCACCTATATCTTTCCCTTCTAACGTTGACATTCAGAGCGGTCCGACGCTGCATATTAAGCATGCCTTGCAGGACCCTCAACTGAGGTTAACAATGCCCAAGAAAGCGAAAACTGAAGAAACACTCGATCTTAAGCGCGTCGAACAAATGCGGCGCAGCCCGTTGCACGCGGTAAAACCGGTTGGGCTCAAGCATATCCGTTTGAAAAATGTCCATCTTGATCCGACTAACCCAGGGAATCCGAACGCCATGGTTTCCGAGAGGTATAGCCGGCGAGAGCCAGCTATGCGAGATTCCTTTTATATTCTTGACAGTATTGTTTATCCACTAGTCGTTACCCAAAAAACGGCAGGATCTGACGACGTTATTTTGGTAGATGGACACGGGCGTTACAGTCTTGCAACCAAAATGGGGCTTACGGAATTGGCTTGCATTGTGTATCCGCCGATGAAGCTGGAGGATCGTATTCGGCTGAGACAGGTACTTGGTGCTGCTCAGGAGCCTTTCGATGCCCCGTTAGTTTTAAAAGATCTCAGGTTGTTGGCCGAAACTCGGAAACTCGATCTCGCCAACGGGGATGATATGGATTTGCTTCTTGCCGATCTTCCCATCAACCTGGGAGAAAAGGCCCAGAAGCAGCTTAAGCTTCTTGCAAAATGGCCAGCAGAGCTCATTCACCGTATAGCAATCGAGCACGATGACAATGCTGGAGTTCTCGGCATTGACATGCTGAAGGAGTTGGACAGCGTGGTGAACACTCTCAAGCGGGAGCACCCCGAAGTGTTCAAGTCATTAGGTGAGAGCGCCCGGGAAAAAGCACTTGAAGTCTATTTTGGCGGAAAATTACGGGCCAAAGGCCAGCGATCCCAAGATGCTTTGCGAGAGCTTCGCAAGGTTCTGAAAACGGCTCCCAAAAATGATGACCATGTCGCGCAGCTCTTTAACGGTGACATTGCTTATCCTGCCTTCAAAATTGCGGTTGAGGAGTTAAACAACTCTGACGATAACGAAGAAAACGAGCCTCTAAAAGAATACATCGTGTGGCTCGGTTCCTTTACGGGGAAGTTGACTTCTGCGCAGAAGCAGCTGATCAAACGTGCGATCAAGATGAGCAAGAATGCACTTGAACCAGAAGAAGAAGCCAGGGCAGGAGCGGCTTAGTGAACAGATTGGGTTGGGTGAGCGGACGGTCCGAGCATTTTTGCCGTGGACCTGAACCAAACCTTTCCCACTAACAGCACTGTGGCCTCAGGATGTAGTCCACAGACTCTTTCCTGAGGTCGCAGTGAATGTGTTCACTCGCTTGCAACTACCCAAAGAACTCTGCTTAGCGGTTCAGGAAGACTGCACGCTCCGCTTCGCTGCGCATGGGCCTGCGGCAGCGAGGAAGGAATCTTTTCTCTTGCTTACCCAGCACTTGTCCCTTCAGCGCGCAAGCGCGCCTCGGGCCGTGCTGATTCCATGAGGAAGTCGGCTCGATCACCCGAGTAAACTTTGGTTGTTCAAAAGACCAAGGCTCGGGAAAAGGAGCCGACATGTGGATTATAGGCTGTGATTATCATCCGAGCTTTCAGCAAATTGCTTTTGTGAACCAGGCGACAGGCGAGCATGGCAACCTGCGGCTGGAGCACAAAGGTGGAGAAGCCGAGAAGTTTTATCGTAGTTTGGCCGGCGAGCAGGTATGCGTGGGAGTGGAGGCCACCGGGGGATGCGCTGGTTCGAACGGCTGTTGGGAGAACTAGGGTTTGAGTTGTGGGTGGGCGATCCGACGAAGATACGTGCCGCCGCAGCCAGGAAAGCCAAGACCGACAAACAAGATGCAGAACTGTTGTTGCGCTTGTTGCTGGAGAAACGTTTTCCGCGGATCTGGGTGCCGACGGTGGAACAACGCGATGCGCGGCAACTGATACTGCATCGGCACCGTTTGGTGCAAACACGGACGCGGGCCAAGAACCAGTTGCAGGCCATTGCCCGAAATGAAGGGCTGTTTCCCAAACGACGGGTATGGAGTCAGGCGGGACAGACTGAGTTGATGGCTTTACCCTTGTCACCCTGGGCCACGGTGCGGCGCCAGGACTGGCAAGAGCTGTTGGGCGAGTTGAACCAACGGATTGATCCTCTGGATCGAGCGCTGCAACAACAAGCCAAGCAACGACCCGAGGTGCGGTTGTTGATGACGCATCCAGGAGTAGGGCCAGTGGTAGCCACGGCTTTCATGTTGACCATCGGTGAACCAGGACGCTTTCAAACCAGTAAACAGGTAGCGGCGTATCTGGGATTGGTGCCGTTGGAAAATTCCAGTGGTAAAGGACGCCAGCGGTTAGGCCATATCACCAAGCAAGGCAACAGTCTATTGCGGGGACTGTTGACCGAAGCAGCTCAGGTTGCCTCCCGGTATGACCCACAGTGGCGGCGCAAGTATCTGCGTCTGGCCATGAAGAAGAACCGTTCCATTGCTACAGTTGCCGTCGCCCGATGTCTGGCGGTGCGTTTGTGGTGGATGTGGAAGTTGGGACTCGACTACGGGCAGATGATGGAGTCCCGTTCGCATGCAGAGCAGCTCGCTTAGCCCAGTGGGGTTTAGTTGATCCTCGACGTGTTTGATTGGGCGCTCTGCCTCCCTTTGATGGAAGGGAGTTTGAACAAGAGAATCATGGTCCTGAAGTTCCTGGGATCGAATAGATGGCTGGTGGAACCACGGTGTTCCATCGAACGATTAACTCGAAGGCGAGCCTTGGTCGGCACGAACAAAAGCAACAGCAACACCAAAAACAAAACCCCTTTGAAGGGAAAACCTTGGGGCTTCTGCTCCAAAAAGATTCGTGTTTTCAAAATCAGCTTGACACCGCCGACTTCCTCATAGATGGGCACGGATGCCCGCATTAACAATGGGCGTCCATTTTGTGGGCGAATAATATTTACCGGGATGTTTTATGCCTATTACCAGAGCAGTTTTTGCTCTGCCGACCTGGTAGAGCCAGGTTGGAATCTGTTCGTGGCCAATCCTTATAGGCGGACCGGGCTCATTTTCGCTAAGGACCTTAAATAAGCCGGTACCCAGTATCACGACGAGATCAGGTTTCAGTCGGTATAGAGCCTCAATCAATCCTTTGACTGATGCTGGGTGGTGAAACTCCTTTTGTTTGGGACGATCTGATGCTTCCTTGCCGATCCAGTTTTGAAGGTAGTTGTAGAACGCTATCTCGTGCCAGATTTCACCTCCGTTCACACACGGCAAGACTGAGCTGAATGTCCTTTCTATTCCTGCCAAGGTCGCTCGCGCCTGCCATTTTCTGCTAGAAACTTTTTCGATTACATATTGGGTCAGATCCTTTGGGATCCGTGCTTGACGCCAGTAGTGCGATTCCCCAATAACCAAAATTTTGAGGCCGGCCTTGCTGCGGCCGTATCGTTTTCCTTTCCATGGTGCAAACCTCACGTATTGGTACTTGTGTGTGCTCATATTGGCCTTTCTGTTTGTCAGCTCTGGATGTTTCCGTAGGTGACGTAGGCTTGGAATGGCTTCATGTGCGAAGAACTTCGCGATCGATGACTTCGCCGTAGAGCAAGCGGCTGATTTGTTGGGCGACGGGCATTGCCTGCTGATACAGGGTTCCCTTTGTCCGGCACCATCGGGCGAGCTTCTTTTGCGTTTTCTCGGTCAATTCCGGCTTGCCTCTCTTAACTAACTGATCTTCAATCTCATCGGCAAGGCCTGCATCGTTGGGAAAAGTGCGAAAAACGGAGCCGCGAAATTGTTGCAGGAGTTCAGATAATTGGGCGTCAGTGAACTGGCGGATGCGATAAGGCATGACGTCACCTCAGTAGAGGTTATGAATCATTGGAAAGAGCAATATGTTGCCGGGGATTTTGAGTTTTGCGCGCTCCGCTTCGCCCGCGCGAGCCTGCGGCAGCAAGGAAGGAATCTTTTCTTTGCGTACCCGCCACTTATTCCTCAGCGCGTGAGCGCGCCTCGGAAACGTAGCGGGCTACTATCGGTCGTCCCTGTCGGGACTGAATCGTCGCTGCTTTTGCGTGGTCGTTTATCCCTATGCGCAAAGTTGGAACTTGCACAGGCGAGCTGGGTAGAACTCGCTGAATCGCCACACGTGTGCACGCGGGACGGGGCTCGAACAATTGAACGGCACCCATCCCGCCTTGGCTACTTACTTGGTCGCAGTAGCGGGCGTATCGAGAAAGGCACCGACCGCAGATAGAAACTCCGCAGTTTTTTCGACCTTGGGGATATGTCCGCACTTGTCGAATGCGACCAAGCGAGCGCCGGGAATTCCGGCAGCGTATTTTTCTCCCGAGGAAAAAGGGACGATCTGATCTTGCTTACCCCACACGACCAAAGTAGGAACGCGGATCTGTGAGAGCTTGCCGTCAAGCAGCTCTGACGCGAGCGCCGGATTATTTAAGAAGCTTTGGATAGTGTATCCGTCATTCGCGGCAAGTCTATGCGCAAAACTCTGTCGAAGCCGCTCATTATTAATCCAACTGCTGTCATAGAAAAGACTCTTCAAGAGACGCCCTGAGCCTTGCAAAGATGCATTGAAATCAGGAATGGTAGGTTTCTCTTCTTTCAGGCCCGCGGCGTCTGCGAGGACAAGTTTGTCCAGCACCGAAATACGTTCCGTGCCGGAGATTTCTGCCACGTACAGAGCGGAGATCCAACCGCCAAGAGACTCGCCTACAAGGCTTGCTTTCTCCACTTTCAGTTGACGGAGAAACTCATCCAGAAAATCCACGAAAGTTTGAACGCTATAGCTAACGAGAGGCTTGTCAGAGTGTCCGAAGCCGATCTGGTCAGGAATAAGCAAGCGATGATTCCTGGAGAGATGGCCGACGACTGGGAGCCAATCTTCTTTGTTGCTGCCAAGGCCGTGAACCAGAACGATAACGGGGCCGGAGCCTACGTCCCAATAATGGATAGTTTGTCCGAAGATGGGAATCGTCTTTTCCGGCGGCATGGTTTGCCGGTTCTGCGCGAAAGCAGGACCAGAGATAGTTGCAAGCAGCAGAAAAAGAGAAATGAAACGTAATGGTAGGGAGTTCGCGATGCGGCGCATAATCCTCCGTTGCAGTGGGTTAGTTGTGTGGCGGAGATTATAGCTGCCAAGTAATGAATTACGGGGAACAACTTCGTGCAGACGACGGCAGCGTTCTTCCCGTTTCTGCTGCACGGGGGAGGACGCACCCTCGGGCTTCCTGGATTGCGCCGATCGCAGGAATTCCCTTGGGACGGATCTATACCGTCCAGCACCTAATGGATGAACATGCGTCGCGGGCATGATGTAAGGCTCAGGCTCCCTGAACTTTCTCGACATCAATGAGTATGCCTTTGCGGAGTAGAACGGGAACAATGCTATCTCCTCTAATGTTTCTGCGCACTCCGCTTCGCTGCGCGCGTGCTTGCGGCAGCGAGGAATGAATACTTTTCTTGCTTACCCAGCACGTGCCCCTTCAGCGCGCAAGCGCGCCTCGGGCTGTGCTTCGCTTCGCCCTTCGGGCTCGGTCTGGGTTGAAACCCAGACCTGATCGCGCCTACGGCGCTGGATTGTGAATGGTGTGGGTGGTTTTGTCGGGTGGCCACAATGCACGGGGAGATACCCCAAACTCGACACCGGGCGCTTCGCC
Organism: Terriglobia bacterium; assembly: GCA_963831465.1. GTDB lineage: Bacteria > Acidobacteriota > Terriglobia > Terriglobales > Acidobacteriaceae > Angelobacter. The sequence continues at coordinate 240,536 of CAWHQH010000023.1, forward strand.
GGGTGTCGCTTTGTTTTTTATGCAGAGGCGAAGAGGACGCGAGCCCGGAGCGGATGCGGATTCAGGTCCTTCATTCGCGGCTTTGCCGCTCATTCTTGATGACGGTTTGTTGCGCCGCGATTTTGCGCGGCGCAGCTTTTTTCGCGTCGGCGTGTACACGGCCTGGGTAGAACTCTCTGAATTTTTATTTTAAGAGGATGGATTATCTGGACTTTTCGAAGTTCCCTCGGCTTCGCTCGGGATTTCGCCTGCGGATTCCCACCCCAGCACACGAAAACCGCGCGTGCTGGGGGCTCCGGCAAACGCCCGCAGAACTGCTCAACTTTCGACTTGCCCTTAGGCGCGCTGCTCTCTCGGGGCGGCGCTCAAGATGAGAGGGGAGGGGCATGGCGTGGCACGGATGATCCGTGCCCTGATACGAACCTCAGGGGCTAAAGCCCGGTAAATTTAAAGCCATTACCGCAGACATAAATGTCTGCTCCACCCTGTGGTTGGAGGTGGTTTGGTGCAGATATTTGGTTTTCAGGGGCTAAAGCCCGGAAGCCTTGCGGCACGGATAAACCCGTGCCCTGATACGAACCTAAGGCGATAAAACCCGATTTAGGTTGAGCACCAGGGCCCAGGCAAGGGAATGAAGTGTAAAGGATGTGTCGGAACGTTCTGTAAATGATGTCGTGCAACTTTACACATTTATGCCTGCTCCGGCCCGTGTGAGGATCGCCGAAATCGGACATCGCCGTCATCCGGGAATCAGAAAACCGGGGCTTGAAGCCCCATTTTGTTGTTCCCTTGACGCGGCCCTGAAGGGGCCGCTCTTCGCCGGGGAGAAATCAGGCATGAATGCGCGCGTCCACCGTAAAAAACATTCAGAAAATGCAGATTTCGATTGACTCGGAATGTGCCTTTCGGTTATTGTACGCTATGTTCTGACGGGAGCGGCGCCGGCGGAACAGCAGCCAGAGTTAGAGCTTGGCTGTCTGGGGGAAACCCCAAAACGGCCTGCACCTCTGTGGACTGTGGCCTACCGTTTGGGTCCCAGCTTCCGCGGCCTCTAGTGGACTGGAAAGTGTGCCCCGAAAAGGGTGTATTTCCCGCGCAAGACATTCGCCATTGGATAGGTCGCGGGAGTGCGCGAGGCGGCCAAAGGCCGCCAGCCCTTAGCTATTAGCTCTTAGCCATTGGCTTTTGTGTTTTTAGCTGCCAACATCTATCCAACTTTGAAGTAATTCCCTCAAACAGAAAGCCCACAGCCGAGGGCGGATGTGCAAAAAACCAGTTATTGGCTCTTAGCCAAGAAGCAGCCTTTGGCTCTTAGCCATTGGCTTTTAGCTTTGTGTTTGAGCTGCCAGCATCGATTACCCTTTAAAATTCAAGGAGCTGAAAAGCGCCGCGCAGCCGAGGGCGGCTGTGGTCCACACAATTTATTGATCACAGGCAAGAGTATCTTCCCATGCAAGCCAAACCCGGGCTGCATGAGCCCAGCCCTGTGCCACAAAAAAGCTTCTAGCTACTAGCCACTAGCTTCTAGCCGGAAAGAGCAAGAGCAACAGCCAAACACAATTTTTGAAAACAAGCCACCAGAGCGGTGGCTTTTTTTATTGGACGCAAGAACACGAACAAATCTGCCACGGAATACCAACCAAATCGGAGGAAACCATGACGAAAGAAGAGATCGTGACCATGATTCGCGAGGCGGCGGAGAAGTTGGGACATCCGCCGACGTTTTCACAACTGGAAGACATGACGCCCATGCGGAGACGCCACATTCGAAAACATTTTCGCAACTATCTTTGGGCGCTGCAGGAATGCGGGTTGACATCGAGATTCAACAGCCGCCGGATACCGGAAGAGATGCTTTTCCTGGAATGGGCCAGGGTGGCACGCAAGCTGGGGAAGCTACCGAGCATGGTGGAATTTGAAGGAGCGAGCCAATACACGGTGGGCCCTTACCAGAGAAGATGCCGGCACTGGACAAAAGTTCCGGAAGCGATGCGCGAGTTTGCGATGACGCACGATTGTGAAGGCGACTGGCAGGACGTGCTGGAACTGATACGGCTAAAGGACGAGAGAGAACTGTTGGCCACAGGTGACAAGTGGTCAAGCGGTCCGCTGCAGCCACGGGGTATAAGGGCCGACCGTCCAGTGTATGGGCCCGCGATGGCGCCCGTGACGCTGATGCATGAGCCCATTAATGAAATGGGAGTGGTTTTTCTGTTTGGGACACAGGCCGCCCGGCTGGGCTTTATGGTGACGCTGGTACAAGCGGAATTTCCGGACTGCGAAGCCTTTGTGGAGGTAGCGCCGAACCGGTATCAACGATTGAAAATTGAGTTTGAAAAAGAGAGCCGCAACTTCCTGAAGCATGGACACGATCCGAATGGCTGCGACTTGATTATTTGCTGGGAACACAATTGGCCGGAGTGTCCGGTGGAGGTGCTGGCGTTACGGGACGTGATTCTTGGAAAACAAAATCTACCAGAAAAACCAAAAGTCAAAACCTTACCGCTGATTAACGCTGATAACACTGATAAGGGCGGCTCTTAGCTGTTGGCTGTTGGCTCTTGGCTTTGTGTTTTTAGCTTTCGGCACGGCGGATGCGCGCGGAAAAGCCAGAAGCTTACCGCTGATAAACGCTGATAACGCTGATCGGAAAAAGCAAAGTTACCGGAGATCAACACGATCTTGTATGGCGGCGCTCCGGCCTAAATCCACCGCTGTGGCTGGTTGAAAACCACCAATCGGATTGGAAAAATGTTTTACTCTCCTCTAAACGGCCCTAAATCATGCAGATATCGTGGCTTCCAATTGGCACGGCAGTTGCAATCACCTTGTCAACGGTTGAAGTCAGTAGCTTTACAAGAGGGAAGTAAACGCGCCGAGCTGATCCCCGGCGCGAGAGTGATAAGGGCGCGGCGGTTGGGTGACCGTCGCGCCGTTTAGACAAAGGGAGTTTCAGGGTGATGAAACCGATGAGAAAGCTAGCAATCATATTATTTGCGGTGACAGGATTGACGGCGGGCGGGTGGGCGCAGGACTATCCGCCGGGGCCAAGTGGGGAGACGTCGTCGAGCGAGCAAGCGGCTGCAAGCGATGGGCAAGGACCAGCGCTGGCGCAGAATTATCCCCAGGGTCCGAACGGAGAAGCAGCGCCAAAAAGTGAAGGGCCTGCGCCGGTTGTGGCGAGAGTTAGCTTGATTCATGGTGACGTGTCAACGCAGCGCGGTGATAGCGGCGATTGGGGCAGCACGTCGATCAATGCGCCGGTGGTGCGCGGTGACCAGGTCGCCACCGGCCAGGATGCCCGCGCGGAAATTCAGCTTGATTACGCGAATATCCTGCGGCTGGCGGCGCATAGCCAGGCCAAGATTGCTGACCTGACGCCCAGGCGCATTCAAGTGCAAGTGGGGCAGGGATATGCGAGTTACACCATGATGAAAGGCAGCGAGGCGGATGTGGAGATCGATTCGCCGAATGTGGCGGTGCGTCCGGTGAGGCCGGGGCGCTACCGCGTGCAGGTGAATTCAGACTCTGAGACGGATGTGATCGTGCGGGAAGGCGAAGCCGAAATTACCACGCCGCAGGGTAGCACTCGGGTGCATGCGGGAGAGATTATTAGTATCCGTGGAACGGACCAGCCGGAATATAAAGTCAGCAGTGCTCCTGACAGAGACGATTGGGATATATGGAATAGCGATCGCGACCATGTGGTGCGCGACTCAGAAAGTGTCGGCCATACAAACCGATATTACACCGGCGTGAATGATCTTGATGAGCACGGCAGGTGGATTTACGTCCCGGGTTATGGGAATGTCTGGCAGCCTTATCAGGAAGCGACTTGGGCTCCTTATCAAACCGGAAGATGGGTTTGGGAGCCCTACTACGGCTGGACGTGGGTCAGTTACGAGCCTTGGGGCTGGGCACCATATCACTATGGCAGGTGGTTCTACTATCGCGATTCTTGGTGCTGGTGGCCTGGACCGCTTTATGTAGGCTATCGCCCGCTGTGGTCTCCGGCCTTTGTCTTCTTTGTCGGCTTCGGACACCGTTCCGGTTTCGGCTTTGGCTCCATCGGATGGTTCCCAGTGGGCCCGCATGATCCCTTTTATCCGTGGTATGGGCGCGGCTTTAATCGCGTAAATGTGGTCAACATTACAGTGATCAATAACTTTCACGGACGCGGCGGCTTCATTGCTCCGCTCGCTGTTCGCGGACGTCAGCCATACTTCTCCAACGCTCATCTGGCGTTGACCGATGCTCGAGTTCGCGGCTCGATCACCAGCGTTTCGGCCGAAAACTTTGGCCGCGGAAACCATGAAGGCTGGCGTCACGGAGTGGACGAGCGTGAGCTGCGCGAATCACGCGTGATGACGGCGAACTTGCCTGTGGTCCCTTCACGCGAGAGCCTGCATGCCGGCAACAGCAATGGCGGCGCACCCGCTGGCCTACAGACGCGCAACAGCGATCGCTTCTTCAGCAAACACGCGCCTCCTTCAACAAAGCAGGAATCGTTCCATGAGCAGATCCAGCGCGTGCAGCGCGTTGTAGGACCGGAAGCTGCGGGCGCTTCCCGTGGCAATTCTGGCGGCGTGAATGCGCGGACTGGCAACACTGAAGGATCCAGATCGAGTGGGTCGCCAAGCGGCAACACGAGCGCAAGCCAGCATTCGTTCAACGAAGGCGAAAAAGGCCGCATAGAGTCCGGTATGAACAATGCACATTCCCCAAACAGCGACTCCAGCACTGGCAACAACGCTGCACAAGACCGCTCGCATGATGGCTGGAGCAAGTTTGGTTCACCCGCCAGCCATTCTGGTGGCGTGGGCAATGGCCGCGCTGAATCCTCAGGAAATCCCAGAAACTCTTCTGGCGGCGTCAATGGCCGTCAAATGAGCGACCACCAGATTAATTCCGGAATGTCGCAATCCTCAGACCACAACGCCGGACAAACTTCCCACCCCGCGGAAAGCGGCGGCTGGCAGAAATTTCCATCCAACGCCGATCACGGTTCAACCCAGGATCATCAGTTCACCTGTTGACCACGGCTCAGGTCCTGGAATTTCCGCCGCTGATCGAGTTGACCATGCATCGCAAGGGAATTCCGGCGGAAACAGCAGGCCTCCGCTGGATCTCCACCGGCCTATCGTGACGCCCAGAGACCAGCCGAGCAACCAACCACGCAATTCTTCGCCGGCACAACACAATGAGCCTCGCTACAATCCGCCCGCGCCACGCAGTGACTCACGCGGATCATACTCAGGATCTGGCTCGGGAGCGCGCAACAGCAGTGGTGGCTCATACTCGCGTAGCGGCGGTGGTGGACACTCATCCCATAGTAGCGGTGGATCATCGTCTCACGGTGGGGGCGGTTCTTCTTCACACAGTGGCGGTGGCGGAGGTCATAGCGAATCACACTCCGGCTCTAGCTCTCATCGCTAGAGGCAGCAAAACCTTAGTTTTGCTCGACGAAAAGAAAGAGCGACGGACAACCAACCGTCGCTCTTTCTGCTTTCAAGGATGAAACGGACCGTTTACCAGACGCCTTTATCGCTGCCAGTAATCCTGAACGCTACAGCCGCCGCGGAAGCCAACGGTGGTAACAAGCTCAGGCGGAATGTAGCCGGAACGTTCCCGCTGAACGCAGCCTGGGTAATCTGTCGCGTATAGAGCCTTGCTCCGTACGGCATTATGGGCACGCGCAGGAAGCGCGCGCGAGTGTAAATCTTGTCGCCATTTATAGTGGCGTCTTTGATAACGTCTGCCGGCAGCTCCAGCGGCGTGCCCCGATACCGCTGCACATAGTCGGAAACAATCTTCAAGAAGCTGGCAACGCCCGGCCAGATGCCTGCTACCATTGCAGCCGCTCGCAGCTCGCGGAAGTCCACCTTGCCGGATTCCACAATCGCCGTCGCGTTCAGGATGTCACACACGCGGAAATAAAAATGGCGATACATGCGTTGCAACGTGGCGGCAAATATCCGTTCTTCGGGCGCCGGAACATAAAACGTATTTCCGTTCAGCCGAATCGTCACCCTGCGATCAATGCATCGCTTGGCCAGGCCAATATGCTCTCCGGTCTGGCCCAGTCGTCCAACATGCGTCTCAATCGACTCCGGCAATCCGGGAATGGAAAAATTCCACTTGCAGGCCAGGCGGTCACCCCAACTCCGCGCTTCCGTCTTGCCGCCAAAGCGCTTGGTGAACACATTCACAATCTTAGTCTTTGAGCCGGTTGAAACCAGATCAAGGTCATTGCCCAGGTCAGGCCAGTGGTCCAGCGTTTTCATTACAACCGTAGGGCAGCCTTCCTCTTCCAGTGCATTACATACCGCTTCCAGGTGATTCAGCGCATTGGAGATACGCGCTCGCTCTTTCGCGAGTGTTTCCACCGCCCAGGCTTGAACATCGGCATTTCCGCGGTTTCCGGCTACGCGGTTCAGCACCTCAAATGCGCGGATCACCACATGATTGGAATCAGCCAATTCGACAAAATCCTGCCGCTGTTCCGGCGTAAGCGAGCTAAGCATGGGGATAAGGTCAGACGCCGAAGCGGGCCGCAAAGTTAATTTTAAGAATGCATCAATATATTGGCTTTCGTTCTTGATTGCTGTGGCCATGGGACCAAGGACTCCTCGTGGTTTACTCGAAGGTTAGGATGAGGGCTGCTGCTTTCAGGTTGTCGAGGGTAGGAAAGCAGATCGGTTTACCGCGAAGGACGCAAAGCCCGGAGTTAAAGGATCTTGCTGATTTGGTCTGATGCTTAAATGTTGCGGTCGCTAAGAAGCTGGTATCCGGTGCTTTTCTTCCTTTGCGCCTTTCGCGTCCTTTGCGGTGAATCTCTTCGGGCCGACCGCTGAGAGGTCTACTCTTCCTTATATAATCCTCGGTTCAGCCAAAGATTTTGATCGCGCAGGAGTGCTGCTTGGCATTTGACGACCTGAGACAATGGATTACCGCGCTGGATCGAGCCGGTGAACTCAAGAAGATCAAGACGGAAGTCGACCCCATACTGGAGATCACTGAGATCGCGGATCGTGTTTCCAAGGGCACGGCCAAAAAGTATGGCCGTCCCGGCGGCCCCGCGTTGCTGTTTGAAAACGTGCAAGGCGCTAACGGCGTGCCCGTGCTCATCAACCAGTTTGGCTCAGAGCGTCGCATGCAAATGGCGTTGGACGTGAACAGCCTCGACGAGATCGCTGAGCGTATTCGCCAGTTGCTTAATATGAAGTCGCCGGAAGGCTTTTTGGAAAAGCTCAAAATGCTTCCCATGCTTGCCGATATGGGCAAGTTCTTTCCCAAAATTGTCTCCACCGGTCCGTGCAAAGAGGTTATCAAGAAAGAGAATTTCTCCCTGCTCGATTTTCCCATTCTGCAATGCTGGCCGCAGGATGGCGGCCGCTTTATCACGCTGCCATGCGTGATTACCCGCGATCCCAAAACAGGGAAGCGCAACACCGGCATGTATCGCATCCAGGTTTATGACGCCACCACGGCGGGCATGCACTGGCAGCGCCAAAAGGTCGCCGCCGAACATTACCGTGACATGCTGCGCCAGGGAGCTTCAGGAAGTGACAAAACTCGTGTGGCACAGCCGCCCACGGCGTGTCTGAGCAAGAAAAGTGGAGCGCAGCCGCCGGGGTCCCCGGCGCGCGCCGGTGTTGCGCGTGCTGGGGTAGATATCATGGCCCGCTCCGGCGGAGGCTCCATGCTTGCCGCTGGTGATCGTCCCAGCGGAACCATGGAAGTTGCTGTCGCCATCGGCACCGAACCGGCGCTTACTTTTTCGGCTATCGTCCCCGCTCCACCGGAGATTGAAGAGTTCATCATCGCCGGCTTCCTGCGCCAGAAGCCGGTCGAACTCGTCAAGTGCGAAACCGTCGATCTGGAAGTTCCTGCGTCTGCAGAAATTGTGCTTGAAGGTTACGTCAAGCTCGACGAACTGCGCACAGAAGGCCCGTTCGGCGATCACACGGGCTTTTATTCGCTTGAAGACGAATACCCCGTTTTTCACGTCACCTGCATCACGCACCGCAAGAATCCGATTTACGCCACCACCATCGTGGGCAAGCCGCCCATGGAAGATGCCTGGATGGGCAAGGCCGTGGAGCGCATCTTCCTGCCGCTGATGCGGCTCACGCTGCCGGAAATAGTGGACGTAAACCTGCCCGTCGAAGGCGTCTTTCACAACCTGATGATCGTCTCCATCCGCAAGTCGTATCCCGGCCACGCGCGTAAAGTCATGAGCGGCATCTGGGCGCTGGGACAGGCCATGTTCACCAAATGCGTTGTCGTAGTCGATGAAGACGTAAACGTGCAGGATATCGGTGAAGTGGTTCTGAAAGTTTTCAACAATATTGATCCCGAACGTGATATTCAATACACGCTCGGTCCAGTGGATTCACTCGACCATGCTTCGCGCCTGCCGAACTTCGGCTCCAAGATGGGCATCGATGCCACGCGCAAATGGCCGACAGAAGGATTCACTCGTCCCTGGCCCGACGAAATCCTGATGGACGAAAAGACTAAGGCGCTGGTGGATAAGAAGTGGAAGGATTTGGGGATTGAGTAAGGAGAGATGCCGCAGATCATAGCGCTGATGAAGGCGCAGATGCAAAGGAAATGCGGTCGCGTTGAATTCGCGGCAAAAAAACTTTCTGATCTTCTCATCCAAAAACATCTTGCGGATCGTAAGGAATTCTATTCTCCTTCAGAAAAGTTAAGAACTCTTCTTCATAAGTCGTCGACGCATGATATTGCTCCTGATGTTGGATGTACTTCACCACCCTTCCAACGTGGGCTTTGCTGATGCTGCATCCGCCATAGCCTTCTTGCCAGAAAAAATTATCTACATGGCGGTTCATCCATTCAGCCGATGTTGCCTGTATCTTAAGCACCATCTCTTCCACGGAAATCGTGGGCGGAGGCTCAAGCAGAAGATGAACGTGGTTTGTAGTGCCTCCAATCGCATGCACGCCTATCTTGTCCTGCTTGCATGTGCTTTCTATGTGAGCCCATAAGCGTTCCTTCATATCATCGGGAATCGTCGGCTGGCGACCCTTCGTGCTAGAACATTACATGAACAAAAAGTTCATGGCGTATACGCGACAAAGCTCACCCCTTCTTACGCAACCCATGCAGGTTGACTCGTCATTCTATACTTGGCGTTCCGTCGGTGCAGAAAAAAGAACCCTGATTATGGCCGCGCCAGGCGAACTGTCATTTGATTTGCAGCCCTCTTGTGCTACATTGACTAGTCAGACTGGTCAGAATATGAAAAAGAAACAAAAATCACGAGCCAACTTCCAGGCTGATAGAGAATTGGCAACTGCAAACGGCCAAGGCCCAGGTTCAGTGAGCTTTTCCGAAAAGCGCGGGCGGAAGGCCCACAATGGGTTACCAGGCAGGGCAAAGATGCCGTTGTAGTTGTGGCGGCTGAAGAATTTCAACGCCTGAGAGCCCGATCCAGACAGCCAGAAAGCCTGGTCGAGTTTTTTGCTAAGTCCCCTCTAGCAGGGGCAAATCTGGAGCTTGATCGACCCCGCGATTATGGCAGGGAAATCGATCTGTGAGCGGGTACCTGCTTGACACGAATGTAATTTCCGAACTGACCAAGTGCCGGCCGGAAGCAAAGGTCATTTCCTGGTTTCAGGCGACGAATGAGGAGTTGCTCTACTTAAGCGTGATGACCATCGGAGAAATCCGCAAAGGCATTGACTCGCTTCCGCGCAGCAACAAACGTGCTCTGCTTGAAAGTTGGTTGGCCAATGATCTGGTATTGCGTTTTGCAGGGCGTATTCTTGACGTGAATCTGGACATTGCCGAACGTTGGGGCCTGATTTCAGCTCAAGCCAAAATAGCCGGAGCGCAGCTTGCGGATGGTTGATGGATTAATGGCTGCAACAGCGTTGCATCATCAACCTGATTCTTGTTACTCGGAACACAAAGGATGTCCAGGTTACCGGAATCAATACGTTAAATCCTTGGCAACTGTAATCTATTGCAAGCGTGACCCATGGATCTTTTCTCCTCCATCGCTTCCGATCTCGGCCGCACAGTCGCTCAGGCCAAACCGCTGCTGCTGAAACTTGATAACGCCGATACTTCCGCGCGTCCTGCTGAAGGGAAATGGGCCAAGAAGGAAATCCTCGGCCATCTGCTCGACTCGGCTTCGAACAATCATCAACGCTTTGTTCGCGCCGCGCTGCAAAGCAGCCTCGACATTTCCCGGCTACGATCAGAACTCGCTGGTCGATCTCCAGAACTTTGCGGAAATAGACTGGAATTTTCTCGTCGATTTCTGGGCCGCTTACAATCGTTTCCTTGCCCATGTGATCGGCCAGTTGCCGGAAGACGCCGCAAAAGTCACCTGCGATATCGGCAACAATCCACCGGCCACGCTCGGCTGGATCACCGGGACTACGTCGCACACCTAAAGCATCATTTGAACCAGATACTGGGGCAGACGTTTGAAACAAGCTGGCAAATGCATGATTGACTGATTCCGACCTGAACAATGGCGTTATCAGAAGCAGCCGCAGCATTTCGACGACGGCCGGTCCAATTTTTTGTAAAAATAGTCTCATGGATGACGATACTGGTGTCTTTTCCGGCAATGAACGCAAAGAAAAAGAGCAGCAGATGCTCAAAGCTGGGCGCTTGCCGCCAGGCCAGTCACTTACCCTGAAGTGGCCTGTGCTGCACTATGGCTCCGTGCCGCGCTTCGACCCCGCGCGGTGGGATTTCCACATTCGCGGTCTGGTGGACCAACCGCTGCGGCTCAAATGGGACGAATTCAATAAACTACCTAAAGTCAAAACGCACAGCGATTTTCACTGTGTCACGCGCTGGAGCCGCTTTGACAATGATTGGCAAGGCGTCGCATTCCAGGAAGTTCTTAAGCTGGTAAAGCTCAAGCCTGAAGTGAAGTACGTGCTCATCCATGCCGAGCAGGGTTTCACCGCAAACGTTCCGTTGATCGACCTTGATCGTGATGACGTACTCTTTGCCACTCACCATGACGGCCAGCCGCTCAGCGCCGACCACGGGTATCCTCTGCGGCTGATCGTGCCGCATCTTTATGCCTGGAAATCAGTGAAGTGGGTGCGCGGGCTGGAGTTCACAGACCACGATGTTCCGGGTTTCTGGGAACAGAACGGCTACCACATGTATGGCGATCCATTTCTGGAGCAGCGGTTTGATACTGACTGAGCTTTTTCTGCAATCCCGAGCGTAGCGAGGGAACCCTATAATCTGCAATTCACTCTTTCGCGCCATCAAGAAAGGCTTTTCAAGGATCTCAGCTGCGATGTTCCAGAACGGTCTCGCTGCAATAGGGTCCCCTCACCGCTCTGCGGGGTTCGGGATTTCAGAAAAACCTCTACTTCACAATCGCGTTATACCCATCTCCAGATAAACGGGTGCGCATGGCTTCAGCATCTTTCCTGTCGGTAAATGGGCCAACCTGCACGTGGAACAGGGGATCGCCCGTTGCATTGGCGATGAAGACTGGATACTGCTTCTTGCGCAACGCAGTGACCAGTATCTCAGCATCTTCCTGCTTCGATACGGCTGCCACTTGAACCATAAAAGAGCTTGCAGCTCCGGTTTTCACATCTGCTCCCGCGGATTGCGTGCCCTGATCTGACGGCTTGCTGGAAGATTGCTGCGGCGCGGGTTGCTGATCCGCAGCTCTAGCGGATGGGCTAGGGTCACCGGCGGCCGTAGTTGCGCAGTTCGCCGATCCGGGAGGGCACGTCTGCGTGACTGCTTCAGGAGCCTTGTTGCCGGCATAAGGTTTGCCAGCGCTGCTGCTGGGGACTGTGGCGACGATCTCAGTTCTTCCGCCTGCATTGGTGCTCTTGCCTAGCAGGTAGCCCATGGTGAAGAAGACGCCGCACACAATCGCCAAGGCGAAAAACATGCCAAGAAGTTTGCCCGTGCTCAACGTGATTTCAGTGTCGCGAACCTGATCGGTGTCCTTTGCGGCCATTTGCGTGCCAGTCGCCATTCATCCCCCGTTTTCGTCCCTGTTTTTGGCTTGGAGCTTGCCCCAGTGTAACCCGATTTCATCAACTTACTTGCCAATTTTCTCCACTGCCCTGGTAATCGCGGAGATCATGTCCACTGGTAACGGGAAGACGATTGTGGTGTTCTTTTCCACGCCAATTTCGGTAAGGGTTTGCAGATAGCGCAGCTGGATTGCAATAGGCTCGCCGGAGAGAATATGTGCCGCTTCCTGAAGGCGTTGCGAAGCGGAAAACTCGCCCTCGGCGTGGATGATCTTCGCGCGTTTTTCGCGTTCCGCTTCCGCCTGCTTTGCCATCGCGCGCAGCATGGATTCAGGCAGATCAACCTGTTTTACTTCGACATTTGAAACTTTCACGCCGTAGGGCGCGGTGTGCTGGTCCAGAATGCTTTGGATGCGGGTATTCAGTTTGTCACGGTGCGCCAGCAGTTCGTCCAACTCCACTTCACCCAGAACGGATCGCAGTGTAGTCTGCGCAAATTGCTGCGTCTGCCAATAATAGTTCTGTACCTGGACCACTGCCTGCGGAGCGTTGACTACCCGCCAGTAAATCACAGCGTTCACTTTCAACGTGACGTTATCGCGGGTAATGATGTCCTGCGGCGGGACCTCCAGGGCTTGTTGCCGCAAGTCGATCCTAACCATTTTCTGGATTGGAGGGAATACCAGGATGAGTCCTGGGCCTTTTGCATCCTCCTGGAGCCGGCCAAGGGAAAAGATCACGCCGCGTTCATATTCGCGCAGGATCTTGATGCAATTCAAAACATAGAGAAGAAAAATGACAACGGGAATCAGCACAAAGAGCACAAGCGCCTCCATCAGATAGCGAGTGGGAAAGTCGAACGGATTTTATGGCACACGGATGACAAAAGCAAAAATTATCCTGCAATCAATGGCTCAGGGATTGTTTCGCGCACTGGCTCCACGTAAAGCACCAGATTTTCTACGCGGCGAACAACCACTCTGCGGCCTGCATCTACATTGACTGTAGAGACTGCGTCCCAGAGTTCGCCCTGCACAAAAACCTTGCCGGAAGGCGTAAGCGGCGCGCAAACAATGGCCACCTCGCCAATCATCCCTTGTTCCCCGGTCACGACTTTGTTTCTGCGCGCCTTCAAAGCGATGGTCATAAGAAAGACCGTGATCGCTCCCAGAGGTAGGCTGACCGCCAGGGCCGTCCAGATATTAACGCGCATTTCCGGGATCGGACCATCGATCAGTAGCAGACCGCCCAAAAACATCAGCACGACGCCTCCTATACCCAGAACGCCATGCGTCTGAAATTTGGCTTCAAGAGCAAAGAATGCAAAGGCCGAAAGGATCAGCACCAGCGCGATAGAGCGGAACGGCAGCAAGTTCAATGCGTAAAAGAAAAGCAGAAGCACGATGAAGCCAACCGCGCCGGGAACCACTGCGCCCGGATGGTTAAATTCGAAATAAACACACAGCAACCCAATGGTGAAAAGCAGGTACAGCACATTCGGATCCATCAAAAAAGTCAGGATGTGAAGCTTAGTTGTCATCTCATAAACATGAATGGGCTTGCCTGCAACGTGAAGCACGGTTTTTGAGCCGTCAAAGCGGGTAATTGTCTTGCCTTCGAGCTGCGCAAAAATGTCGTTTTCATCCTTGGCGATGTAGTTGATCAGGTTCTTTTCCAGGGACTCTTCCGCGGTGAAAGCCTTTGATTCTTTCATTGCGCTCTCCGCCACTTCAACATTGCGACCGCGTTTACCCACATAAGACCTGAGCAATGAAGAAGCATAATTCTCCAACTTCTCTTTCATTACCGGATCCATTGTGACGCCATCGCCTCGTACAGGGTGCGCCGCACCGGCATGGGTGCCGGGCGCCATGGCTGCAATGTCTGCAGACTCAAGAATAAAGAAGCCTGCTGAACCGGCGTCACTTCCTGCCGGAGATACATAAACAATTACGGGAACAGGCGACGCCAGGATCTTTTGGATGATGCGCTCCATGGAGCCCATGATGCCGCCCGGAGTATTCAATTCCAGAAGCAGAGCGTCGGCGTGGGTGCGTTGTGCTTCCTGAATGGCGCGGTCAACATATTCCGCTGTGATGGGATTGATGGTGTCATCCACCACAATTTTTACTACGTCCGCTGACGCGGCTCGGGCCGCAAATAGCAGCGCAAATACGATTGCGATTCTGAAAATACCGGCTTGACGAAACAGACCACACATAACGTGTTACCTCAAGGATGCTGAGATGATGCCTTGCCCACGGCTCCTGACGCGATATCCCGCTTAAGCGCAACCGCCGCCGCATTCGCAGGATCAAGAGCTAAAGCGTGATCAACATTTTGTGCGGCTGAAGTTGATTTGTTTTCCGCCAGGTCGAGCCGGGCCATCAGTAAATACGCCTCAGCTGTGGGCTGTAACTTCAAAGACATGCGGGCCTCATTGCGCGCGCCCGCTCTGTCCTGATCGTTCTCAAGAACTGCGGCAAGACCAGCATGGGCCCCCGCACTGCCGGGATCAAGCACCACGGCTTCACGAAACTCTTTTTCAGCTTCTCCGGGCAAGCCGGATTTCAAGAGCTCCTGGCCGTGCCGAACGTGAAACGCCGCATGGCTTGCCGGATCAGACTTCGCCAGCCGTGCTTCATTGGTGTTCTCGATTTCCAGGGCAATCTGGCGGAACGTGGATTCATCATAGTTGCGCTTGATCCGCTCCAGTGGCATGCGCGCAGGTTGCGTGCCGGAGGCAATGGCTTCAAGAAAAGCTTTTGCTTCTGCATCGGCATGGATAGCCAACAGCTCGCGCAACTCCCGCGCTGCTGCTTGCGTATCGCCTTCGCGAAACAGCGTTACAGCCAAATTGAAGCGGTAATCCGGCTCATTGGGGTCGGTCTGCACAGTCTTTTCAAAGTAGCTGCGCGCACTCTTCTCGCCGCGCCGCGCTGCAACCACGCCGAGATTGTTTAAAACTTCAGTGAGTGGCAAGCGGGCCGCGAGCGCGCTGAAAGCGCTCTCTGCTTTGTCCATGTGGCCGCCGTAGAAAGTAGCGAGTCCCAGATAAAACTGCGCTTCATTGGCGTTGGCGTCGCTTTTGGGTATGCGTGCCAGCCAGTTCGCAGCAGATTCATAATCCCGCCCCTTGTAGTAGCTCTTTCCCAATTGCAACATCGCAAGAGCGTGCGTTGGATCCAACCGCACGGCTTCTCTGAAGTACTTTATCTTCTCTTGCGTGTTGGTGGCTGTAATGCCGCGAACATAATTCTCCAAAACGTCCGGGCGCTCAGCAGGGAATCGGGCCACATAAGTCTCTTTCGCGACCATTCCGGGGATGAGTGTATTAAGGATGTCCCACGCCAGAGCTGTCTGGATCGGGATAAGATTGGCCAAAGGCCCGGATTCCGTGAATTCAGGGCTGAGACGTAGCCGCTCCATATCCATAAGTCGTGCGTGCGCTGTGATGGTGGATTGAACAATGCGATAGTCACCCATCACCAAATAATCCGCGTCGAGTTGCTGTCCTACCTGGTAAAGAGTGGCACGGGAGGGCTTGGCGCCCGGGGGTATGCCAAACTTATCGAAAGCGTTGAGGCGATCGTCACGTCCCATGATGAAAAAGCCGCTAGGGCCGAGCCGGCTGCTCAAAACCTCAGGAAAAGACTCGCTGATCCAGTCGGTTCCCGGCGCGCTGGAAACATTTTCAAAGGGTATGATCAACAGCAGCCGGCTCACACGTGCAGCGCCGGGATCTTGCTGCGCCGACAAGGGAACTGCCAAGGCCGCCAGAAGCAGCAATGAGAGAACAATACCAACTGGCTTTCTCAAGGTATCTAAATTATAGGCCACTTTTGATGGGAGACAGGGAACAGTTCACATGAAGGGCCGCGACAGCATATTTATCCTGACCGGGGCTGGTATCAGCGCAGAGAGCGGAATTCCTGTCTTTCAGGGGACCAATTGGCACGGCTACAGCCATTACGACTTGGCGAACATTGAAGCATGGGATAAGGATCCGGCGTTGGTTTGGCAGTATTACTCTGATCGTCGCGCCGGTGCGCGCGATGCTAAACCCAATGCGGCGCATGTTGCGCTGGCCAGATGGAATCAAGAGTCTGGCCACGGCAGACTTTTTCTCTGCACGCAAAATGTGGACAGCCTGCATGAAGCTGCTGGCTCGCAAGATGTGGTCCATATTCACGGCAAACTGTTTGAGAGCCGCTGTGCCGATGGTTGCGGCCGTCCTGAGTTTGATGACTATAAGGGTTACACGCTGGATGACTTGCCACGTTGCGGTTGCGGAGCACTGGTGCGGCCCAATGTCTGCTGGTTTGGTGAGCAGCCCTATGATCTCGACCGGATTTATGCTGCGCTGGAAGTATGCGATGTGTTTATCGCCATCGGCACGTCAGGATCAGTGCAGCCGGTGGCGAGCTTTGCAACCATGCTTAAGCAAAAGCCACAACCTGCCCGGACAATTTTCCTGGGGCTAACCGAGCCGGCCAATAGGCGATTTTTCGATGAAGTCCATCTTGGGGCGGCAGCCGAACTGGTTCCGGCAATGGTGCACTTATAGAGGGAAAGTAAATAGCCACCATTTCGCAAAGCATATTGGCAATTAAGACTCTTCAGGAGATAAGGAAGTGGAGCGGGAGACCGGGATCGAACCGGCGACGTCCAGCTTGGGAAGCTGGCATTCTACCACTGAATTACTCCCGCTCGTGATAGCCGTGACTGCAGAAATTGTAACACTGTGCTTTGTTCTTGCAGAATCCGCCACGTTTCCCGAATCGGGATTACATACTTCAAGTGATGCCTTTTCATTTTGTCTCGCACCGCTGTTAACAAAAACCAAGTTGCATAATGTCGCGAGGAGAGATATATTTTGCGCAACTCCAAAAAAATTGTAACCCTCGACCACAACCCAACATAGCTGGATGCACAAACCAACATAGCTGGACGCACAAAGAAAGCCGAACCTGAACGAAATGCCAAATCAAGTCTCCTTCTACCTGAATGGAAAAGAAGTTTCCATCCAAGACCCTTCACCTGACCTGCTGCTGATTGATTACTTGCGCTCTCCTGAAGTGGCATTAGCTGGTCCCAAAAAGCCCTGCGCGCAAGGCGGCTGCGGCGGATGCACGGTCATTCTCTCGAACTGGAATCCGGCTGATAAGAAGATTGAGCATCGCGCTATCAATTCCTGTTTGCGTCCAGTGTGCGCGCTTGGCGGACTGGTGGTCACCACCGTTGAAGGCACGGGCGCGGCCCGGCGTCCGAATCCCGCCCACCCGGATCACGCTCCCACATATTCCCGTGGCGGCGCTCCAGCTGAAGCCCCACCGACCCCTGCCATACTTCAGGCCCAGCTACAGACGGACATAAAAAGGAAAGAAGTGCAAAGAGCTGCAAACCGGGCTGTGGATGACCTCGATGAAGACGGCCCTGAACTCAAGGAAGTGGGAGAGGAAGCCGCTGAGCATCCTTCCTGCGCTGTGCATGAAGGCATGAACCCGGTAGCTTACCGGCTGGCCATGAACAATGGCAGCCAGTGCGGTTATTGCAGCGTGGGCTTTGTAATGAACATGTCAGAGTTCATTGTGAACAATCCCAAGGCCACCAAGAAGGAAATTGAAGACATTTTCGACGGCAACATCTGCCGCTGTACCGGATATCGCGCCATTCTGACCGGAATGAAGACCTTTGCTTCTGACTGGACGGCAGAAGATGAAAAAAACCGCATGCCGTGCATCGGCGATGCCGGATGTCAGGCGCAGAAACCTGCTCCCCTGGTAATTCCATTTCCTGATGCCGCCAAAGCGCCGCCGGAACCTGTCTCAGTGCAGCATGGAAAGCAGACGTGGTACACGCCGGTCACCCTGAATGAACTGGTCAAGATCATTGATAAGAACCGCGACAAAAAGCTGCGGCTGGTACACGGCAATACCGGATATGGAATTTATAAAGAGGAATATCTGGAATCCGAAGTCATGGTGGACATCCGGCTTATTCCTGATTTTTATGCTGAGCCCAAGGTCAGAAAAGGCGCGCTGCATGTAGGTTCCGGTATCAGCTATAACGACCTGATTGAAGCGATTGAAGTTGAACTCAAGGCCAAAGATCTGCCGGTTTCAAGCCGTCTGTGGGCCACGCAATTCATGGCGCGCAGGACCGCCGGACGAATTGTTCGCAACGCGGCATCATTGGGCGGCAACACCATGCTGGTGTTGAAGCATATTGCTCAAGGCACCGGCGAGCCGTTCCCTTCTGATATTTTCACCGCGCTGGTGGCAGTTGAGGCGCGCATTGAATATCTGGATATCAGCAGGGGCAGGCAGCGCCGGGTAGAGAGCACAGTGGAAGAACTGGTGCAGAAGGTGGTCGCCGATCCCAAGCTGGCGGACAATATCATCCTGATCAGCTATGACCTGCCGCTGGGCGAGCGGCGCGAAGTTACTCTGGCGCAAAAAGTGGCCCTGCGTGATGTAAACGCGCACAGTATCGTGAACGTCGCCACGCGGTTTGAATTGGGCCGTGATTTGGCAATAGAAGGAGCAACAATCGTCTTTGGAGGCATTGCTCCTTATCCATGGCATGCAAAAGAAACCGAGCGGGCGATGAAGGGGAACAAGCTGTCGCTGGCGGAAATGCCGCGACTGGCTGAAATCCTGGAGCGAGAAGTGCTCGCGGAGCTAAAGCGCTGGGCTCCACGCATGAAAGGGCTGCCTTCAGAAGGATTTACGGACGAATACCGCACTCAGCTTGCGGTCTCGTTCCTCTACAAGGCGGTTGTGAACGCGCTCCTGCCGGACAAAGGCGCGATCCCTGAGGACATCAGATCGAGCGGCATTATCTATTGGGGGCGCTGGCCGGCAAGCAGCGGAACGCAGGATTGGGACAAGAGCCAGACCTGGAAGGCGCCCGTGGGCCAGCCTTACATCAAGTTGACAGCGATGTACCAGACATCGGGGCAAATCCATTACACGCATGAGCTGCCGGTGCCGCCTTTGACGGTGAATGGAGCATTCGTCCAGAGCAGCCGCGCTCTGGCGAACTTCAACTTCATCATTCCCGGAAAGAAGGGCGAGGTGAAGGTAGATGAGCTGCGTGACCATCTCTCGGAATTTTCCCCGGCCTTTGTTGATCTCATCACTGCCAATGAGATTAAAGATGGCGGCATCAACTTTCAGGGAATGGGCGGAGACCAGCCGCTGTTTGCGGTTGACCAGGTGCGTTACCTCGGACAATCGATTGCCATGGTGCTGGCAAAGACCGAGCAGGACGCCATTGATATTGCCCTGTACGTGACAAAGAACTGTATTGGCTATACGACGGTAGTATGGCCCAAACAGCCCCCGCCGCGCGATGGCAAACGCTGGGACAAAGAATGGTATGAACCAATTCTGGATCTGGAGCAGGCCATTGCGATGGGCAGCATCTTTGCTGATGCTCCTGCCAGCGCGCCCTTCGCGACCCACATCTGGAAGATTACGCGCCCGGGGAGCCGCTTTGACTGGATGACCCCAAAAAAGGACCCGCTTGACCGCAAAATTGTGAACCGGACAGGAAGCGTGGATGGGCTCTCCTGCCAGATTGTGGAGAGCACACAGATCAATGGCGGCCAGGCGCACTTCTACATGGAGCCGCAGGCTTGCATTGCGCTGCCCGCAGATGAGCGGCGCATCATCATGAAACCTTCCACGCAAAGCCCCATGGAAATGCATGCCACCACGGCCATGGCGCTGGGCATTGAATACCATCGTATTGACGTGCAGGTGCCGGCGGTAGGCGGCGGATTTGGCGGCAAGACGGAACAGGCGCGTTTTGTTGTGGGCCCCACTGCTGTAGCTGCGTACTCAAGCAAGCAGCCGGTGCGAGTGGCGGTGCCGCGTGAAGAAGACACAATCATGATCGGCAAGCGCCACGCTTATTACGGCCAATACCAGATTGCGGTTGATCGGGGCCTCGCCAATCCTACTGACAAAGGAATCATTCGCGGCTTCCAGACCAAAATGTACGGCGATGGAGGGGCATTCTACGATTGCTCTTTTATCGTATCGAACTGCATCCAGCTTCGCGCCGACAACGCTTACAAGATTACGAACTTTGAAAACCAGCTTGATGTTTGCCGCACCAACACCGCCCCAAGCACGGCGATGCGTGCTTTTGGCGATGTCCAGGGGAAGAACATTATTGAGAACGCCATTGACGATGCAGCTTTTTCCATCGGCATGCGGCCGGAAGTTCTGCGGGAAAAGAACTTTTATGATCGTGGGGATGTCACTCCGTTCGGGCAGGCGTTGTCTTACTGCTACATGAAAGAAGTCTGGGAGTACCTGAAGCAAGTATCCGAATATGACAAGAAACTGCAGGCGGTGCTGAAGTACAACAAAGAGAACCGCTGGCGCAAGCGCGGCTTGGGCATGATCCCGGTGAAGTACGGCTCCGGATACAACTTTGTGCAGATTGAGCAGGCAGCGGCCATCATCTCCATTAATCAGGGTGATGGCAGCGTGATCATCCACCAGGGCGGCGTAGAGATGGGACAGGGGCTGACGACCGAGATTGTGCAGGTTGCCAGCTACGTGCTCAATGTGCCAATGGAGATGATCTATGTGGAAGGCACGCGCACCAGCGTGACTCCGCATCCCACCAGCACCGGCGGCTCCACGGGAACCACATACAACGGAACTGCTGTAAAGAGGACGTGCGAGCAGTTGAGCTCGCGGCTCATGGAATTTGCTTATGAGATGCTGAAAGAAAAGGGACCCGCATATTGCAAGCAACAGCACATAGATTTCTGGAACTACGGCCAGCAGGGCTGGGGAGCAGAAATAGTGACTGAGGTCAATGGCAAACCAGTAAAGAAACTTATCTGGCAATACCTGGTGCAGCTTGCCTACAGCAATCGCGTGAACCTGATTGCCAGCTTTACCGCGCCCATCCAGGGCGGCACGACCCCGGTGCCGGCAATGACATTCAAGAGCGCGAAAGACCAGCCGGTAATACCGGGCATCGAACTTAGCCTGCCAGGGCCAATCGGCGGTATTGTTGATTCGTTTATCGGCTTCACCTATTCCGGCGCATGTTCGGTGGTTGAAGTAGACATTTTAACCGGTGAGGTAAAAATCCTGAGCGCAGATATTGTCTATGACATGGGCTGGAGCCTGAATCCGGCCATCGATATCGGCCAGGTAGAAGGCGCTTTTATCCAGGGCGTCGGCTATCTTTTGACGGAAAAGCTGGTGTTCGAGCAGGAAGGGCCGGAGAAGGGAAGGCTGAACAGCGTAAATACCTGGCGCTATAAGCCTCCGGCAGTTACGACAATTCCTTTAGAGATGAACGTCCATCTATTCCCGCGCGACAGAGCCGAGAACGTGCCTGAGGACCCCAATGATCTGTTCTCGTCGAAAGAAGTTGGAGAACCCCCTTTAGTCTTGTCGAACAGCGTGTTTTTTGCCGTGAAGGATGCGGTCCGCGCTTCTCGCCTGGAACGCAACCTCAACGGCTTGTTCCGAATGGATGCTCCGGCTACCGTGCAGGAAGTTCGCCGGGCCTGTGATGTTTCTATCAGCGATTTCAAGAATCCCCACTAAAAGAAGATGACTGGAAAGGCATGGCACGGGCCGTGCCCTTCCAGGCAAAATTCCGGGCCTAGCCTTCCCCCCCAAGTCCCGGACCCACGCAGTTGACCTAACCTCGCAAGGAGAGAATGAATGAATCGTCGGTGGAACAATAAGGAACATTCAGATCGCACAGTCCCGGCAGTTAGTTTGCGGATGCGCAAACATTTTGTTGGCGCGGTAGCCCTCGTGCTGCTGGCCGTGATGCCATTTTTAGCTGGATGCAATTCAAAATCTGCTCAACCAGCGGCGGCGGATAATAAGCCGCCGGCTCCAGAGTCAGCCTCGGCCAAGACACTTTCTGCCGAGAAGGAACGCGGCGTAGGCTTTCCTGATTTTGGTTTCATGGTGAAGCCCGCAGAGTACATCCAGAAATATTCTGATCAGCCTATCTTTCGATTGAAAGCTGATTTTCCCAGAGAGAAGCCGGAACACGTGCCTGAGTTCGTAGAGAAGATAGACTTCAAAAAGAATCCCAAAGAATACCTGCTGGCTGCCCGCGACTACGCTTTTGAAGGCAATTTGCCGGATTGGGATCCATATAAGAACCATGTCCGGGGCTGGTATCACATTCCGTGGCTTCATCCTACGACGACAGGCCCGGAGGCGTATCCACCGAACGGCGGCACTGAAGGATTCCATGGACTCATCAAAGAAGCGCCAGTCACGCCCTACCAGTTGGGTCCAGACCAGAAGGGCAAAGACGGAAACTACTCGGTGTATGCGATCACTCTGGTGAATGACATGGCCGGATACACGATGGGGAAGATGTGGGCAGATCCTAACAATCCTGATCCACGCGCTACCGACGCGCGCTATGGAGGCGGATTTCCCGTCGGCACAGTTTTCGCCAAGCTCCTGTTCACTGATGCGCCACAGGGCACAGACAAAATTGCGTATCTTGAAAATCCGTTGCAGTGGAAGGCGTATATCACTGAGAATTTCTGGAACTCTTCTACCCGCAAAGTAACCCCTGTCAATCTGCTGCAAATGGATATTGCCGTGCGTGACGCACGCGCAGATGCTCCCGGACTCACAGGCTGGGTGTTTGGCACCTTTGTTTACAACGGCCAGTTGAATAACCAGAATAAATTTATGAACCTGGTTCCGGTTGGTCTGATGTGGGGAGATGATCCTGAAAACAAGACCAACAAAACTAGCGGCGCATATCCAGTGCTCCATACCACTGTGAATCCAGAGCTGAAAGAGCAGGCGATTTTCGATGATAAAGATTTGCCTCCTCAGCATCTGGGATGGAATTTCCGTTTAAACGGTCCCGCTGACCTGAACACCACCTCATGCATGGGCTGCCATGTTGCCGCACAATATCCGGCGGTGACGAGCCTGGTACCTCCTACCGCGGTTCCTGATGGGCAAACAGATCCGCCGGCGAAAGGCGGTACTCCTGAGTGGATGCCGTGGTTCCAGAACCTGCGCTGTGCTACTTCAATGAACGAGCACACTTATTCGACGGATTTTTCATTTCAGGTTGCGATCGCGCTGGAAAACTTTTTTAATGCCCGGAGCGCCATTGCGCAGGGAGCGTGGGCTACAGACTATGAGTTGCACCGCCAGCCGATTGCCCGAGGCGAGTTGATGCCTGTGACTCGCACAAAAGGGCATTCATCAGTGGCATTGGCGTCACCGAAAAAGAAAGAATAACTGCAATCAACATAATGATCGGCTTGCAGCCATGAAAAAGTGCCCTCGCGGAAGCGAGGGCATTTTTCTTGGACCAATCGTGACTGGTCTGCTGCTGCCGGCTGCTAATAAGCGCTCTGTGTGCCCAAATTCAACCAATATTCCAGCTGTGCGGTTCTAAGCCAATTCTTATTTATAGACGTAGAATGCCCAGATTGGTCTTAATTGTGAAATTGAGCAGAGCTGTTATCCGAGTTTTCAAAAGTATTAAAAAAATCGAGAGAAGCCACAGAAATGCAATCTCCGATTATCTTAGTGGAGTTCAGGCTAAGAATTATTAACGCGGCACAACACTTTATGATCTTTAAAAAACAAAGAGTTTTGCATTGGTCAGGAACAATTGCCCATGCTCTTGGAGCGAAACAGGATTGAATCAGGGGTTCAATTCGTTGAGTTACGAAGGTTTTGATCGGCAAGGATTAATGGACCGGTTGCATGGCGATTTGGGCTTGCTCCGCGAGTTGGTGGATTTATTTGCCACGGAAGTTCCCGGGATGCTGGCGGGAATTGAAAGGGCAATCCAGCAGGGTTCACCGTCTGAACTGCAAAAAGCCAGTCACAAGATTAAGGGATCTATGCTTCAGTTTTCCGCACACACCGCTGCCAATATTGCGCTACAACTAGAAAAGAACGCGCAGGCTGGATTCATGGGTGAAAGCGGAATGTTGCTGGAAAAGCTCAAAAAAGAAATAAGTGTGTTGCAGCAAACATTGCGTGCTATGTTGCAAAACGGCCAAGCGCGTTAGAGTGGCCGTCAACTCGGAGCATTGAGATTGAAGGAGCGTCTGTAACGATGTCAACGTTGGTGATGGATTCTCGGCAAACAGAACTGCTTAGAGTATTGCTGGTCGAGGACAATGCGGTGGACGCAAAATTCATTACAGGGCTGCTGCGTTTGCCCACTGCGGCTTTGCAATGCCAACACGTCACCCGCATGGTGGAAGCTTTAGGGCATCTTGAACGCAACCATCCTGATGTAATCTTGCTTGACCTCAATCTTGAAGATAGCGCAGGCTATGACACCTTTTACCGCATCCGGCAGGCAGCCCCCCGGGCTGCCATTCTGGTCTTGAGCGGTTCAGATGATGAAGATCTGGCGATTAAAACGGTGCGTGAAGGCGCGCAGGACTATTTGGTAAAAGGCACGTTTGACGGACGGCTCCTTCTGCGCTCCATTCGCTATGCCATTGAGCGCAAGCGTTCTGAAGAAGCGTTGCGGCAAAGCGAAGCCACTGTCCGGGCCATCTTTGAGAGTTCCCTGGACGGCATTGTGATCTTCGCCGATGATGGCATCTGCCTGGAAGCTAACAATGCTGCATCGGACCTGGTAAAGCTCCACCGCAATGAACTGATCGGTTCCCGCCTTTGCGACTTCTGCGAAAAAGGCTTTGAGCAAGTGTGGGCAGAGCTGAGCGCGTCTGAAAGCGGTCGAGGTGAGTTCTGGGCACAATTAAAGGATGGGTCACGGCGGCTGGTGGATTATTGTTTTACAGCAAATATTCTTCCCGGCCAGCATCTGGCTATGCTGCGTGACATCACTGAGCAGCAAGACATGGAAGAACAACTGCGAGAATCACAAAAAATGGAGGCTGTAGGCCGTCTCGCCGGCGGGGTAGCACACGATTTCAACAATATTCTTGGCATTATCAGCGGCCACGCAGAACTTCTGGAATCCGCCGCATCCAGCCAGGCGGAGCGCGTTCGTGCCGAAAAAATTATTTCGGCCACAGAAAAAGCAGCGTCCCTTACGCGCCAATTGCTCGCTTTTGGCCGCAAGCAGGTGATGTCGCTTAAATTGGTGGATCTCGCTACTGTGCTGCAGGGCGTCAGCAGTATGGTGGATTGCCTGATGGGCGCGGAAGTGCAGATCAGCATTCAAGCTAAGAAGAATGTGGGCTTGGTGCGTGCCGACCAAAGCCAAATGGAACAGGTCATCATGAATCTCACGGCCAATGCCCGCGAAGCCATGCCCGAGGGTGGAGTTCTGGTGATTACAATTGATCGCTATCTCAGCTCGAATGATCAACCCGAACTGCCGGCGGGCGAATATGTACGTCTATCTATCGGTGATACTGGTATTGGCATGAACCAGGAAGTTCAATCGCGGATTTTCGAGCCCTTCTTCACCACCAAAAAGACCGGCTCCGGGTTAGGGCTTTCCACGGTTTATGGAATCGTGAAGCAAAGCGGTGGATACATTACCGTGCATTCAGAGGAACAGCGCGGTTCAACTTTCAACGTCTATTTGCCGGTGATCAGCGGTAGTGACCTGAATCCGGCTCCCGCGGAATACAGGGAACGCTCACACGTCCCGGGGCACGAAACCATTCTTTTGGTCGACAGCGAAGAGGATCTACGCAACGCCTCAGGCGAGTATCTGGAGAGTTGTGGTTACCGGGTTCTTACTGCCGGAAATGGAAAAGAGGCGATCGAGATTTGTGACTGTTACACAGGCTCAATTTCTTTACTGATCTCCGACATTGTGATGCCAAAGGTGAGCGGCCGCGGACTGGTGGATCATGTGCGCAAAGTGCGTCCCAGTACCAGGGTGCTTCTGATTTCGGGTTATTCCGATGACGCTGTGTGGCGGCATGGGATCGCCTTGGATCCCTCCTGCTTTCTCCAGAAGCCTTTTACGTTCCAAGCCCTGAGTGCAAAAATTCGAGCAATACTTGACGAAGAAAGCTGATCAGCCGCCCAGGCTCCCGAGCCAAGCCCTACTCGTGATACATTCAACTTTCCCTATGACAGAACGCGCTACTCCGCGTTGGCTTGATGTTCTTTGGCTGCTCTTTCTTGGCGGGCTTGCGCTTATACCGCCCGTTGCCGAATTACATAAGCAGCTGATTTTGCTAATTATCGGGATCTTTCAGTTGCTGGAGAATCAATTTGTACGGCTTGCGGGGAAGCCTGGGCCGTCAATGGCTGTGCTGGTTAAGGTTGTTCTAGCCACTGTTCTCATCAATCACACGGGCGACCCTGCCGCCATCAACAGCGGTTATTACCCTATTTACTACCTGCCGGTAATGACGGCCGCCATGTATTTTGGGCCGGCGGGCACTCTGCTGTGGACCCTGGCGGCATCGCTGGCTTACAGTTCTTATCTCTATCAGGCGAACCTGCACTTTACGATCACAGCCAACAGCATGTCTGAACTGTTGATGCGCGTGCTGTTCTTCTTTCTTGTGGCCATGACTGTCAATCGCTTTGTGATGCAGTATCGGTTGCAGGTTCGGCGGTATCAGCTTCTTTCCGAAACACTTATTGAGGCGAACCGCAACCTTAAATTAGCTCAAGATGAAGCACGCAGAGCGGAAAGGCTGGCCGCGCTCGGACAGCTTTCCGCGGGCCTGGCCCACGAGATACGCAACCCCTTGGGCGTGATCAAAGGTTCGGCGGAAATACTTACTCAAAAGCTGGACAAGGCAAATCCGTTGGCGCAAGAACTGGCTGGCTATATTTACACTGAGGTGAATCGAGTAAGTGCTTTGGTGAGTCGCTTTCTTGATTTTGCCCGACCATCTCAGCTCGATCTGGGTGCCTATGATCTCATAACGGTTGTTGAACGGTGTCTGAAGACTGTTTCGGAACAGGGTGTATGTAAAAACGTCAGCATAAAGCGTGACTTCTCCCCCAGTCTGCCCAAGGTCATGCTGGACCACGATTTGTGCGACCAGGTTTTTACCAACCTATTTATGAACGCCTGTGAGGCGATGGGAGAAGAAGGTGGAGAATTGCGCGTCAGGCTTCGAGCGTCCGACGAAAAACCAGAAGCTCGAGGTGTGGTGGTGGAAATTGAAGATAGCGGGCCGGGCGTTCCCGCTGAAATGAAAGAACAGATTTTCAATCCTTTTGTCACGACAAAAAAATCAGGTGTCGGTCTGGGTCTGGCGATTGTCTCCAAAATTGTCGACGCTCACGGAGGCTCTCTCAAGCTTGTGAGCGAGCCGGGACACGGAGCTTGCTTTCGGATCGAGTTTCCGGCAGTAGCCCCTACTCAAATCGAATTTGGTACACAAATAAACTGATCTATGGCGAACATCCTTATCGTTGAAGATGAGCCGCGTATGCGGCGGCTGCTTGAAATCAGCCTGAGTGAGGACGGCCACAGCACTCATAGCGCAGGCGATGCCGAAAGCGGGTTGCTGCATCTGCGGAAAGCTGGGGCGGATCTTGTAGTGACTGACCTGAAGCTGCCCGGCATGAACGGTCTTGAGTTCTTGCAGGAAGGGAAGCGCCTGAATCCGGCGCTGCCATTCATTGTGATGACAGCATACGGCAGCGTTGAAACAGCAGTGGACGCGATGAAAGCCGGCGCCAGCGACTATGTGCTGAAGCCCTTTACCATGGCCGAGATGAAGCTGGTGATCAATAAAGAACTTGACGTCCAGCAGGTGCGCAATGAAAACGCGCGCCTGAAAGAGGCCCTGGGTAAACGCTATCATTTCCAGAACATTGTTGGGCGCGGCAAGAAGATGCAGGAAGTGCTTGCATTAGTTGAGCGCGTGGCGCCCACAAACTCTACGGTGCTGATAGGCGGTGAAAGCGGCGTAGGAAAAGACCTGATTGCTCGGGCCATTCACCAGAATTCGAGGCGGGCATCCGGCCCGTTTATCAAGATTAACAGCACCGCCATCCCAGATACGCTTTTTGAAAGTGAACTGTTTGGCTTTGAGCGCGGGGCTTTTACCGGCGCGCTGGCCAGTAAGCCGGGCAAGTTTGAGCTGGCTGATAAAGGTACGCTTTTTCTTGATGAAATCGGGGACGTGCCCGCGGCAATTCAGGTGAAACTGCTCCGCGTCTTACAGGAACGTGAGTTTGAACGCCTGGGTGGAACAAAGACCCTGAAAGTGGACATACGCATGATCGCCGCGACCAATCGCGATCTGCGCGCCGCCCTGGAAGAAGGCACATTTCGCGAAGACCTTTATTATCGGCTGAATGTTGTGCCCATTGATATTCCGCCGTTGCGGGAACACAAGGAAGATATCCCCGATTTGTTGAATCATTTTCTGGCTCGATTTGCCGCTGACAGTGAGAAAGAAATTGAACGCATTACACCCGCCGCACTCGACGCGTTGATGGAATATCACTGGCCGGGAAACATTCGCCAGCTTGAAAATAGCGTGGAGCGGGCAGTAGCACTCTCGACGGGCCCGATGATTGATGAGAAAGACATCCACCTCGATACACGGCAGAGCAAACCTGGCAACACTGCTTCATCTGCCGCTGGACAATTTTTACCTGAAGGCATGACCCTGGAGCAGTGGGAAGACAATATGATCCGCGAAGCCTTGCGGCGGACCAACGGCAACAAGAGCCAGGCAGCGCGGCTGCTGGGACTCTCGCGCAATGCGCTCAGGTATCGGCTGAGCAAGCTAGGTGTGCCTGACGAAGCCGATTGAGCTACGAATACCCGCTACTCTAAAAGATGAATCGTAATCACTTATCTGGGGAAGGGCTGCAGCTCCTGCAGCTCACGTTTCGTACGTTGCGCAAGCCGCATCTCAACGAGAGATGACATTTGTACCGCATCCTGTTTCGGTGTTTGGGACGCTCGGAGTTCTGGTGGTTGGCTGGATTGTGTTCGGCCTGGGGCGTAAGTTCATTGATACGCATGCCCCAATCCTAAAGAGCAATACCGGCGGCAGCGCCTGCTGACGACGATCGTCGTCGTGATAGGCGGCGCCATCATTATTGGATTGTGGGCCAAGCTGGTGCCGCATGCCAGCACATTTCTTGGTTTGGTTGGCGCAGGGCTGGCGGTAGCCTTGCGTGAACCCCTGCTGAGCATCGCCGGACGGATCGCCATCTTCTTTGGGCACATGTACACCGTGGGCGACCGTATTGAGATTAACAAAATGAGCGGTGACGTGATCGATGTGGGATTCTTCTATACGCGCATGATGGAAATCGGGAACTGGATTGGCGGCGACCAATACAGCGGCCGCATTATCCAGTTCGCCAACGCACAGGTGTTTGGCGCTTCGGTTTTCAATTACACTCGCAATTTTGCCTATATCTGGGATGAAGTTAAGCTGCCTCTCGCCTACGACAGTAACATCAAGGGCGCGGCGGAAATGCTGAAGACCGTGGGCCGGGAATACACGCGCGAGTTCATGCACGATGCGGAGCCGCAAATTCAAAAAATGCAGCGCATCTTCATGGTGCAGCGCTTTGAAGTTGAGCCGGTGGTCTTTCTGAAGGTCACTGACAATTGGGTGGAACTCACGCTGCGGTATCTGGTCGACCCCAAGAAGCGGCGCGCTGCCAGCACTTACATCTTTACAGAAAGTTTCCGGCAAATCCGCGAGCGCCAGGACATTGAGATCGGCTCCAGCTCCATGAACCTTACTATCCAGCAGGCTTCCGGCAAAGAGGGTGCGGATATGCAAAAAGAAAGCATGAGTAAGCAAGATGTACGGAGAGAAAACGGTAACAAGGCAGCCTGAGCCGTACCCGCCTAAAAGCCAGCAGACCCCAGATTTGCAGGGCCTGCTGGAATCAATCATTTTTTCTGAGTTGAAAGCATTCAGGCTGTGGTGGCCAGGCAGCCACTAATAGCGCTGTCCCCAGAGCGTCAGCTCAGGCCTGACCGAATTGGGTCTGGCTTTGCCGTACCACAGCTCAAAGCTCTTCACAAAACGATCACCTTGCAGAGCGATAGGCCGGCTGTGGCCGCCCCGACGGATCACCTCCCGCACCTGCAAAACTTCCGGCTCACCGTTGCCGTAGTGGACCACGATGCGGTCGAACTCGATGGGTGCATTCTTGATGCGGATTTGCAGGAAACGGTAACGGCCTGCGGCCTTACCAATTTCAATATTGTCATGATCGTGCTGGCCGTCAACGTGGGCTTGGCCAAGATATGTCCAGTTGTCGGCATGGGCTGAAGGCGCAATGTAGATCATCAAGGCTATAACAAAAAGCGGAATCAGGGCTTTCTTCATTTGCAGGTGTTCTCCTGTAAGGATGTTTGGTGTCAGGACTTCACGGCCCATACTCGAGCCTGCCCGGTACATCGTCAAGTTCTGAGAATGGTTCCGCTCTATGAAACCCAGCACTGCAATGTAAGTTTCTGGATTGCGATTACTAAAGGACGCCAGATAATCATGCAACTTTTGTCACCTTGCGGAGTTGGAGGGGGAAACAAATCTGCCCGATGGGATCAGTCTGCTGAGGCTGCGGTCCTTGCCGGCGCAGTCCCCAGCCACTTTGTTCGCAGCCGATGATTGAGAGGTTCTGAATAAAAACGTGCTACCAGATATCCCAGCCCTCCCGCAAGAACTAGCGCGCCGCCAAACCAGAGTGGAGCCATGTGAATGTCCTGATGGAAATGGAAAAAGAGACCCACCATCGACCATACTGCGAACATGTGGCTGAGGTAAACCTCGTAGCTATTCCGTCCGAACCAGCGCAGTAAAGCTGTTGAGCCATACACAGATTCACTGAGGCCTTTGAAACTAAATGCCCTGATCGGCTTATTAGAAATTTGCTTACTGCCAGCATCATTTTCAGAGCTTTGCTGTATCGCGATCAAAAGCAGAGCACTCCCAATCTCCAGGAGCGTAACATCAAGACCGGCTTTATAGAATGCCAACCGGGCAGCAGTACCGCGAAATATGGTAATCAGCAGGCAAAGGAGAGCGCCGCTAATCCTGAATGCCACATTTGCTTTATCGCTCAACTTAATTTTTGCGGCGATCATCGCTGCGAGACAACCAAGTGCAATCCCATCCATGCAGGAAAGATAGCCATAATCCGCCCAGAGCTCATTTTGGGTGCGTACCCGCGCAAAAGGGCCAATCAGGACAAAACAGACGAGCATTCCGATCAGGAGTGACTGCTTTCTCAAGAACGTGCACAGAATCGGAAACAGAAGATAAAAAACCTCTTCTACTGAGAGCGACCAGAGCACGTCCCAGGAGGCAGGCAGGTACCCGGTTTTGGCTTCCAGCCAGTTCACATGGAACGATACCGCTGCAACCGTGGCGCGTATCAGGGAAGTATGCTGCGTGTTCACCACAAAGCGCGGAACGCCGCCCCGGTCGAGCAAAACCAATACCAGGAGCAGGCCGATCAGGCATGGCATAATGCGGGCAAAACGCATCTTGTAAAACTGGCCCACATCAAGCTTGCTTAGCTTACCCCATCGCTTGAGCGACCATGAGGTGATCAGGAATCCTGAGATCACAAAGAACATCCTGACGCCGTAATATCCATTCCAAAACAGCGCGCGATTTGCCGCCGGGCCGAGTAGCTGGCCCAGGCTGCTGTCACGGAAGTGAATACGCAGATTGATGTGGTGCAGCACCACAGCAACAATGCATAGGCCGCGGAGCAGATCAATGCCGGGTACTCGCAATTTGCTTTGTTGCTCAGCAGCCAACGTCAGTGACACCGGATTCCCTCAGAATTGTCCCCGAAACCGTGCAAAGCAGGGTCTTGGCTCGATTAGTTTTGCCGTTTTGGATTTAGCGTACAACACCTTGTCACTAAGTCTTACATCAGACATTGATAAGGTCGAGAGCTATTCATGTGCATGTATCGAAATAGCCTTGAAATCGAGCCTATTTAGGAGGTCATTTTGCGGGATCAGTGGATAGTGCTTTCAGGACTGCGCAGCCTCAGGATAGCCTCGCAGAACGGTGGTTCCTGCAATGAATACCGTATTCAGGACCACTCTGTGGAATTTCGTGCGGTCGAAAATCAGGGCAAATCGTACTCTCAATCGGCTAAATGGCGCATTCTTGATGGGGAGGAGATCAAACTTCACTTTGCCTTGCAGACACCAGTGGCAGAGTGGCTGGATAAAAACCTGTACTCCGCTTCAGCCGCTTAGAAATTTCTTGAACGGTAGCTTGCGCGGCTTACTTGATTGCAGCGCGCTGCGGAGTGTCCGATTGTTGGTCGAAAAGGTGATCAAGAGATTTCACCATAATGCGCGCGCTGCTACTGTTAGGAGCCTGCCGCAAAAATAATTCAGTCTGACGCTCAAATACTTCCAGGGCTTGCTCCTGAGCCAGATAGGTCCGTTCCGGTGGATCTGAGATAACCCAAACGCCATCTTTCCTGTGGACCATTGAGAGTTCGAGTTCCCTGGTTCTCGCCGGCAAAATGCGCCCATCTTCCTGAGACATCGTTTCACTCACTCGGAGAGTTACCCATCCGTTCTCATGCTTGATTTTTATTTTTTCGACTTCCAACCGGCTGAAAACTGTGAATGGACGCGCAACATCAAGTGCCTCGCCGTCGATTAAGCGCCGTGCATGAGCCTTGCTGGCTTCAATAATGGCTACGGCAATCTGGCTTCTACTTGGCATCTGGTGTTGAGTGATAGTCGCAATGATTGAAGCTGAATCTTGGCTGCTTTCATCCCCCTTGTTGACTTCTTGCGGAAGGTCAGTGGGCTGTTGTCGCACGCCGTCTGGTTCAGTACCGATAGTCGATGGAGCCGCCGACGAGGGAAGTGGAACATTGATGTCAGGGCCGGCGCTGTTCCGAGCTTCAACCTGCCTGCCGCTATCGCCACCCATGACCTTGGATAGCAAATTCATGTCGGTTTCAGGCCCAAGGCGATAGCGGTAAAAACGTGGTCGGCCGCGACGAGCCCAATGTGGAGCCTTCCATGATTCGGTGAGGATTCCCGAATGCACCGAACTGATAAATGTCTTTTCTTCAGTGGAAAGCACAATCCCCACATGGCCCAGCCACACTACCAGGTCGCCTGCCTGTGGAGTTTTTACTCGCTGAAAATCACTGACACCACGATACAAAACGCGGGAGTCCTCGTAGGGATAAATGAGTCCAGCGCGCGCATAAAGCAAATGCACCAGGTGGGAGCAATCCGGTTTGGGACGCATTCGTTTTTCTGCCAACGATGCAAACGCAGCCAGTGCCTCGCCCTGCTCGGGTGACACCAATACTGTTTGGCCGTAATCGTCATTGGTTTCGGCCTTGGCAGCTGGGCCGGCGATTGCGACCAGAAGGCACAAAAACAGTAACGCGAAGTTTAGGGTAGATCGCATCAGATCAAATGATTATGGCCAGGTTCATTGTCTGATGGTTTGATGCATTCCAGAGTTGGTTTTTGGGCGAACTAGTAACTCATTGGTA
Source organism: Terriglobia bacterium (assembly GCA_963831465.1). Taxonomy (GTDB): domain Bacteria; phylum Acidobacteriota; class Terriglobia; order Terriglobales; family Acidobacteriaceae; genus Angelobacter. The sequence goes on from CAWHQH010000023.1 coordinate 273,972, forward strand.
CATGCACGCCTGTTACTGATCTGGTCTTAAGTTATTTACTGTCCCCAGTAATATTCCTCCCGGGCATGGACCACCAGGTCCTTCTGTTTAGTTTTGACGCTGATCTTATGAAAACCTTCCCCCGGATTGGTTCTGTCGGGCGTGTATCCCAAGTTGTATTGATTGCGCAGGTCTTCTTCAAATCTGAGCGTAGATTTTTTCGACTGTCTGCTTGCCCGAAACTTCAAATATCCTTCCGCCTGTCTCGCGCGACACCTGCTCCAATATCTTCTTTCCATCCACACGCGGCTCCTGCGGATATCGGCCACGTCCTCCACCCATACCGCCATGATGTCCGCCCATTCCTATTCCTCCAAAGCCGCCGCCAAAGGATCGATCTTCGTCATCCTTAAATAAGATCGAGTAAATGATTGTGTCTGCAGGTTGTGCGGTTTCAATAGCAGTGCGCACGTCTCTTTACTGCCGCGATCATCTCCACCAGAAAGAACAATCAAAGCTTTTCGTCCGGTCTGCTTTTTCATGAGTTCGTCAGAAGCGAGAAAGACTGCGTCATACAGCAGAGTGCCGCCTCCGTGGGTGCTTCCGTCGTGATGACTGCCATGGCGGCCCGGATAACCACCTTGACCAGATGAATTGCCTGCGCCTGTTTGCGTGAATTGTGGCGCCTGCAAGCTATCCAGAGCAGAGCGCAGTTTCTCTTTACACGAAGTTAAATCCTGATCCAGTTCCACTTCACGATCAAAGTGGATGAGAAGCGCCTTGTCTTTTTCCGGACGCAACATCTGATCGATAAAGCTGGAACTCGCGGTGCGCTCCTGTCCCAACACCCGCCGCTGGCTCATGCTTGTATCAACCAGCAAACCGAGCGTAAGCGGCAGACTGTTCTCCTGTGAAAAATAATGCAAAGTCTGCGGGCGTCCGTCTTCTTCCAGGACAAAATCATCCTTGGTCAGGTTGGTTACAATCTTGCCATGCTTATCGCGAACGGTGGCGGGCACGTTTACCACCTTCACGTGGACTGTCATGTCCGCTTTTTCCTGGCCGCGCATTCGCGCCCCAACCAGCAATAGACAGAAAATCGCAACAGCCAGCGAAATTCGCATTACATTTCCATCCAATTTGTTGCTTGGCAAAATGTGTTTCCTCCATGGAAATGCCGGCGCGGTCGACCTGCTCTCGGCGGATAGTGAAAGGAAATCAGGGGTTCATGTCGCCGACCCTGGAATTATCTGCGGTGAGTTGATCTCTGGTGTGTGATGCTGATTATCTGTCCTGCAGCCAAAAAGTAAAGTAAGGAACTTGTAAACTATTCGTAAATTACCGGTAGAAAAAAGTTGCGGGCGGAAAAGACAGATAATTCCCAAGTGCTTAAAGCCACTGGTTGCGCCAGAGAAGCTTTGCGGGGACTGTTGCTTCATTCGCGCAGCATACAATTGTTTTGCAAACATGAGGACGTGGAATGAGTTTAATAGTTCGTGCTTTTCGTCAAATTGCGTTATTCATTCTGGTGCTGGCCGCTGCGAGTATAGCGCAGGCACAGCAAGAAACTTTCATGCTCGATCCGGCCCAGACCAAAGTTAATTTCACGGTGGATTCCACGTTGCACACCGTCCATGGCAAATTTCGTTTAAAGCGCGGCAGCATACAATTTGACAGTCAGTACGGGCGTCGCCGCAGGCGAGCTGATTGTGGACTCGGCCAGTGGCGAGAGCGGAAGTGATGGTCGCGACAAGAGAATGCACAAAGATATTCTAGAAAGCCCGAAATACTCTGACATCATCTTCACACCGCAACATGTTAAGGGAACAGTCGCAAATGAAGGTAAGTCAAATGTCGAAGTAGAAGGAATTCTGACGATGCATGGCAAATCAAAGCCGATGACAATGCGTCTTGAAGTCCAACTGCAAGATGGTTCTGGCTCTGCCGATGGCAGCTTCAGCGTTAAGTATCAGGAATGGGGCATGAAGAATCCCAGTACATTTATTCTCCGCGTGAACGATACCGTGCATATTCATGTGCATGCCATGGGCAAGATCACGGCCCGAGCTACCAATTAGTCAACCGTTCACGGCCACGCCATAAAGCGGCTTAGACCAGGACCTTTTTTAACCAGACACCGGAAACGGAGAAATAAACCGTGGCGGCAGCAATTGCGATTTAGCCACCTTTCCATCTGTTTGCGGCCTACCACACCAGCCTCCTGCGTTACAGGACGTCCTTTATACCGACCGCAAGCGTGTCATGGTGCTCTCGGATAAAACGCCGTAGGTACGGGCCTATCTGGCTTGGAGCTTCAAATCCTGCGGCTTTGGCAGCGGCTTCCTGATCTTTCGGTAAGGCGTCTGCACTTTCCGCATAGTGCTTTAGGTCTCGAAACACGCCAATGGTGAAGATGTCCCACGCCGCTCCCTGATCGCGCACAAAGATAAAATTTTCCGGCTGTTTCAGAGCTTTCGAATAAGCGTTCTCCATCTCACGCTCTTTATATAAGTCAGCAAACTTGCCCGGAAGCGCCACAAACATCTCAACGTGAAAGAACGCTCCGCCGGCAAAGGCTTTCCTAAGATCAGCCAGCGGTGGCCCGTAAGCAAATAAATCTTCTTGCCATGCGATCTGCTCTTTGAACTTTTCATCGAGCTTTGCGGCCTGCTGCGCGTGCTGGCGCTTGGCAATGCGCGCTGGCTGGTAGTACTCCGCATAGCTGCCGACAGGGAAGAGCACCATCAGGTCCCAGTGGTCGCCCTGGCTGTGGCGCATCCAGAGCGGCGACTCATCCCCGGCCTGTTTCAGCTCAGCGGCGCGTGCCTTGTAGAGATCGATTAGATCGAGCAATCTCCCCGGCGCAGCCTGCACCAGCGTGACTTTATAGAGATAGGGATTGTCGGCAGCAAACGCGGGCGCGGCCAGACACAACGGCATGCTGCAGCACAACAGAAAAAACAAGGCGTGCACGTATCTATAGCGCATAAAGGCATGGCTCACTTTCAGTCAAATTTATCGATGGGGATTATAGTTCCCATTGGGGGTATCCGCTGCTATTTCTCCGCGCCTGCGTATCGCCGTGGTGAGATTTAGACTTTCCGTTTCGTGCCATGACGGCAATCCAACTTGTGACCGTTGTCACAGCGTTTGCGCCATCTCCGCTGCGATGGTAACTTAAGAAGTTTGCATTGTGAATGTATTTCGGGGAGGAAGCATGGCTTCATCTTATAACGGGGTCCCACTGCCGGCAGGAGGCAGCCCCATTACTTACAGCGGCGGTAAGCTGCAGGTTCCGGATAATCCAATTATTCCTTATATTGAAGGCGACGGCACGGGCCGCGATATCTGGGCCGCATCCGTACAAGTGTTCGATGGCGCGGTAGAAAAAGCTTACGGCGGCAAGCGCAAGATCCACTGGTATGAAATTTTTGCCGGAGAAAAAGCATTCACCAAATTCAAGGACTGGCTTCCGCAAGGTTCGGTTGACGCTGCGCGTGATCTCCATGTTTCCATCAAAGGCCCCCTCACCACTCCCGTTGGCGGCGGCATTCGCTCACTGAACGTGGCTTTGCGGCAGATCATGGACCTTTACGCCTGCATACGGCCGGTGCGCTATTACTCTGGAGTGCCCTCGCCTGTGAAACATCCTGACCAACTCAACGTAATCATCTTCCGTGAAAATACTGAAGACGTTTACGCTGGCATCGAATGGAAGCAGGGAACGCCTGAAGCAAAAAAGCTGATCGACTACCTCAATAACACTATGCTGGTAGGAACCAAGAAGCGCATTCGTGAAGATTCCGGCGTGGGCATCAAGCCGATTTCCATTACAGGCACCAAGCGGCTGGTGCGTATGGCCATTCAGCACGCGGTGAAGAACAAGCGGCGTTCCGTGACGCTGGTGCACAAAGGCAACATCCAAAAATTCACTGAAGGCGCTTTCCGCGAATGGGGCTATGAAGTCGCGCGCGACGAATTCCGCGACCAGATCGTGACAGAACGCGAGAGCTGGATTCTGGATAACAAAGATAAGAATGCGAACTTGAGCGTCGAGCAGAACGCTGCAATGATTGAGCCAGGCATGGACTTTGCTCCGGCAAATTTCAAACAAGAAGTTGAGTCTGAAGTAAAGCAGGTGCTGGAATCGCTGGGCAAGTCGCACGGCAATGGCGAGTGGAAGAAAAAGATCATGATTAATGACCGCATTGCCGACTCGATTTTCCAGCAGGTAATTATCCGCCCGGCTGAGTATGACATTCTGGCCACGCCGAACCTGAATGGCGACTACATTTCAGACGCCTGCGCAGCGCAGGTGGGGGGCCTCGGCATCGCGCCGGGAGCTAACGTCGGCGACCAGCACGCTGTGTTTGAAGCTACCCACGGGACAGCCCCGAAATATGCGGACAAAGACGTGATCAATCCCGGATCGGTGATTCTTTCCGGCGTAATGATGTTCGATTACCTTGGATGGTCAGAAGCGGCGCGGATGATTGAAACTTCACTGGAAGCAACAATCCAGCAGAAGTTTGTCACCTATGATTTTGAGCGTCTGATGCCGGGCTCCACCAAGGTTAAGACCAGCGAGTTTGCCAAGCACATGGTTGAAAACATGGTTGACCGGCGCAAGAAAACAACAGTATAGATTTCACAAAATTCAGGAAGGAAAAGGAATGCGCAAAAAAGTAACGATCGTAGGCGGAGGAAATGTGGGTGCAACATGCGCTCACTGGGTGGCGTCAAAAGAGCTGGCCAATGTGGTTTTGATTGACGTGCTTGAAGGCGTTCCTCAGGGCAAAGGGCTGGACCGCTGGAAGCCATGCCTATTGAGAAACGCGATTCGTACGTTTTGGGAACCAATGATTATGCTGATACCGCGAACTCTGACATTGTGGTGATCACCGCTGGAATCGCCCGCAAGCCGGGTATGAGCCGCGACGATTTGCTCAACACCAACTACAAAATCATGCAGGACGTGATCGCCAAAGTGGTCGCGAACTCGCCCAACTGCATCTTGATCGTGGTTTCCAATCCCCTGGACGCAATGGCCCAGGCGGCATTCAAGCTGAGCAAGTTTTCCCGCAATCGCGTCATTGGCATGGCCGGTGTTCTCGACTCCGCGCGCTTCCGTACTTTTATCGCACAAGAACTGAACGTAAGCGTTGAGAACGTGACGGCATTTGTGCTGGGCGGGCACGGTGACACCATGGTGCCGCTGGCGCGGTACTCCACCGTCGCCGGAATTCCGATCACAGAACTGATTCCTAAAGACCGCCTTGATGCCATCATCCAGCGCACGCGCGATGGCGGCGCCGAGATCGTAAAATATCTAAAGACCGGCAGCGCGTATTACGCGCCCTCCGCTGCTGCTACGGAGATGGTGGAAGCTATTTTGAAAGATAAGAAAAAGATTCTGCCTTGCGCCGTTCATCTTGAGGGGGAATACGGCATTAAAGGGCTTTTTGTCGGTGTGCCGTGCAAGCTGGGTTCAAACGGCCTGGAGCAGATCATTGAAATCAAGCTCACAGCAGAAGAGCAAGCCGCCTTGCAAAAGAGCGCGGACTCGGTGACTGAGCTGGTGAAGGTGATTGGCGTTTAAAGTGTTTTGATTCCACAGGCCGGCGCGCTATGCGTCGGCTTTTTTATGCCGATTTATTCCCAGGAATCCGGGTTGGGAAGAGCATCTGCTTCTTCGTCAACTCTTCCGAATAGAACTTGATAATGTGAGCAATCACTGTTTCCAGGATCAAAGGCAGGTCCCACCGGGCAACAATAAATGCATGCTCTTTTAAGTGAAGGGCAGGCAGATGGTTGCTGGCCAGCGCCTTCTGCAATCCTAAGGGCGTTGCGACAAAATACTTGTAGTGGATTCGGTGATCATTTTCTACGTCTCTGGCTTCGAGAAGGAAATAATCGTAAAACGTTGCCGGATCATCTGGGCCACTGAGCAGATCGGTTTTTTCAAAATAATAGTTATGAAATTCCGGCCTGTTATACCTGCCATCTGGATCGCGGATGAGATCAGGGAGAGAGATGGGAAAGGGAAGTTCGGCCCCAATTACAGCAGGCTGCTTTGTCTGTTTTCCGTCTTCAACAGGACCGCCTGGGCTGATCGGAGCAGGAACCGGGATTGACTCGCCACGGGATGATAGCTTCCGGCCAAGGAAGACCAGCAGCAAAAATGCGACAACAAAAATGACAACCTTGACCGGATCCATTCTTAACGCGACTAAGTGCGCTCAATCGTGATGGAATTAATCACCACCGGCGTCACTGGCTTGTCCTGAGCGCCTTTTTTTACCTTGGAGATTTTGTCTGCCACGTCCTGGCCTTCTACCACCTCGCCGAATATCGTGTGGTTGCCTGTGAGCCAGGGCGTAGCGGCAACGGTGATAAAAAACTGGCTGCCGTTTGTTCCGGGACCGGCATTGGCCATGGCCAGCTTGCCGGCTTTATCGAATTTGTACGGCGAACCTTTGGTCTCATCTCCAAACTTATAGCCCGGGCCGCCCATGCCGGTACCGCTGGGGTCGCCGCCCTGAATCATAAAGTCCGGGATCACGCGGTGAAAGACTGTGCCGCTATAAAGTGGGCCATCACCGCCTTTGCCGCTTACACTGTCTTTCCAGCTGCGTTTGCCTTCGGCAAGGTCGGTAAAGTTCTTTGTCGTTATGGGCGCTTCTTTTTCAAAGAGCCGGCAAACAATCTTGCCTTCAGTAGTATCAAATATCGCGTAAGTGCCTGGCTGGCGTGCCATAGATTATTCCTCTCAATAAAATCTTCTGCGTGTGGTTGAAGATATTTTGCTTATTTCTTAGGTGCTGCAGTAGCTTTTGTTCCCGTCGACTTCTTGGCTGCTGGTTTTGATGCCGCGCTCGCTCCCTGAATCTCAATGTGAGTGATCTTTACCGGATTCGCTGGACGGCTGTTGCTACCATTGCATGCGACACCACCACCACAAGGCATGCGGGCGATTTTTTTCACCAATTCCACGCTGGGATCGTCGCACTGGCCAAAGATGGTATAGCCGCTGTTGGGCGCGGCGGCGTCCGCCCATGCATCCGTTGGGATCCAGGCAAGGATTGAGGAAGGGAACTTCCTTTTCCGTAATAAAAAACTGTGAACTGTTTGTGTTTGGTCCGCGGTTCGCCATGGCCAGCCTACCCGGCTTGTCAAAAAGCAGGTCGGGATGCAACTCGTCCTCAAATTCAAAGCCCACGTCGCCGCTTCCGGTACCGGAGGGATCGCCTCCCTGAATCATAAATTCAGGGATGGTGCGGTGAAAGATCGTTCCATCATAGAGAGGCTTGTGCACTGTATTGCCGGTCGCAGGGTCCTTCCACGGCTTGGTGCCTTTGGCCAGTCCCACAAAATTAGCTACCGCTTTAGGCGCCCTGTCCGGGAAAAGCGTGCACTTCAAGTCGCCGGCGGTCGTATGGATGATGGCTGTGGGGGACGCCTTGGTCGACGCCGCTTTGCTGGCCGTCTTGGTGCCGGTCTTAGGGGCTGTTCCTGAAGCCGCAGTTTTCGGCTTGCTTTGCGCCCCAGCGGCAAGGCCCAAACACAGTAAAATCAACGCTGCACGAGTCACCATTCGTCTCTCCTTGTATGAGCGTAACCGGATATTAGAAATGGAGAGGCGATAGTATGTAAAGGCTCTTAGGCGGGAAACCACCGCGAGGCCGACCCGCGCGCCGAGCGGCGTGCTTCAGGCGCATAAATGATCAACGAGGAAGGGAATCTCCGGCGGGTGGGAGTGAAGCGACAGAAATAGATCGGAACCTTTTCGGCTGCCCTCAGTAATCATCCTCGAAAGGACAAATAACCGCCTGCCGCCACCGATGGCCAATTCGATGTCTGACGAAGAGCTCATGGCGCAGGTGCGCAGCGGCGTGGGCGAAATGCTGGGCGTGTTATTTGAGCGCTATCACGTGCCTTTGTTCAATTTTTACTTGAAGCTGACCGGCGACAGGACCGCGAGTGAAGATCTGGTGCAGGAAGTCTTCTTTAGGATATTGAAGTATCGCCACAGTTACCGGCCTGAAACGGCATTTCGCGCGTGGATGTACCAGATCGCCCGGAACGCGCGGGTCGATCTGCTAAGGAAGCGCCGCCCAGAGACGAGCCTGGAACCGGAGATGTCGCCTGCCGTAGCCCCGGTGGATACGGCCCAGCAAAGCCAGGAAGCACGGCTTCTACATAGCGCTCTGATGCAGATATCGGAGGATAAGCGCGAAGTTCTGGTTCTGAGTCGCTTCCAAGACCTTAAGTATGAAGAGATTGCCCAACTGATGGGATGCGAAGTTGCGACGGTGAAAACCAGGGTCCATCGCGCGCTGCAAGACCTGAAAGAAATATTCCAACAGCTTGAAAACGGAAAAGCTTTACGCGGCAAGGGACCGCAGGGAAGATGGCCTGCCCCCGGGAGTGTGCAATGAACTGCGAACAAATTGGCGAACTTTTACCGGATTATCTGCAAAGCAGCCTGAACGCTGACCGTGCGGCAGTGGTGGAAAAGCACTTGGCCGAGTGTGCCGTGTGTGGGCAAGAAGCTGCTTTGTGGCAGAAGCTGGCATTGCTGCCGGAAGAGCAGCCGAGTCCGGCGCTGGAATCACGATTTAAAGCGATGCTTGAGAGTTATCAGGAAGGCCGCTGGGAAAAAAGCAGTCTTGCGGCGGAGAAGACAAAGGCTTCCGTCCCGATGTTGTGGGGCCTTGGCAACTGGAGACAACTGCCCGCTGCGGGGATTGTGTGGGCATGTCTCTTTCTGGCCTGCGGATATTTCATCGGCAAACATGCGGATCGCGGTCCCGACCCGGCGACCCAAGCGCTGGTCAATGAACTGCGGCAGGAACTTGGCGCTACACGGCAAACGGTTGCGCTTTCCATGTTGCAGCAACAGTCCGCCAGCCAGCGGTTGGAAGGCGTGAGCTGGACGACTCGCCTGCCTGAGCCAGACCCGAAAGTGATGGGCGCTTTAATGCACACCCTGCGTTTTGACAATAACGTGGATGTGCGTCTGGCTGCCCTGGACGCGCTGGGCCGCTATGCCGATCGACCTGAGGTACGCCGCGAACTGGTTGACGTGCTCCAGACCACACAGTCGCCCATGGTGCAGGTGGCATTGATCGACTTGCTGGTGGACCTGCATGACAAGAGCGCAGTGCCGCAATTTAGAAAATTTCAGCAGGACCCGAACGTCAATCCTACGGTGAAGAAACGCGTGGATTGGGGAATCCAGCAGTTGAACTAGCTTCTATGCCGAGCAATGAGGGATCGCTATCAATTGAAGAGAATTGGAGGAGATTATGATCAAACAAAAATTCCTTGCATTCATCTTGATGTATTCCGTTGGTTTGTTGTTCTTGCCCGCGATTGCGAGCCCGCTGCATGCAGTCGGCGACGATGATGACTCCGATTCAGGCATGCGCCTGGAGGAGAAAGAGACGATTCGCAAAACTTTTAACCTCACCGCAGCCCACAAAATTTTGGATATCGATAACATCTTCGGCTCGATAGAGGTCACCGGCGGACAAGGCGATCAAGTGCAACTGGTGGTGAATAAGACAATCTCGGCTGAGTCCAAAGACCGCATGGAGGCTGCCAAAAAAGAGGTCACGCTGGACATTACCGACCAGCCGGATTTCTTAAAGCTCTACGTGAACGGCCCTTTCCGCTGCAGGTGTGAGAACGGCAATGATGGATGCAGCAACTGGCACGGAGATCGCGGCTACAGAGTGAAAATGGATTTCCAGCTTCAGGTGCCGCGAAACATTGAAGTCAAGCTGAAGACTGTCAACTCAGGTCACGTCACGGTGCAGGACGTAACCGGCGACTTTTCTGTCCACAACGTGAATGGCGGCATTGAGATGAGGAATGTCGCTGGCTCCGGAGTTGCCAAAACCGTGAATGGCCCGGTGAAGGTTTCATTCCGCGAGAATCCGCGCGAGAAGTCTGACTTCGCCACCATCAATGGCAACGTTGAGCTTTCCTTTGTTCGCGGGCTGTCAGGCGATTTTCGCTTTAAGACGATGAACGGTGCAGTCTATAGCGATTTTGAGATGACGTCATTGCCGGCCCAGCCCGTAAGCACTGAGAAGCGTGGCACCAAGTTTGTGTTCAGGTCAGACAGATTTACCGGAGGCCGCGTTGGTTCCGGCGGGCCAGAAATTAAAGCAGAAAATTTAAATGGCGACATACGAATTCTTGAGCGCCATGAGTAAACAAGGAAAACTAAATATATGAACTATTACTTTAAGTGCCATAAATCCATCATTTCGATCGCAGTAGTAGCCTTGCTCGCATTGGCGCAGCCAGTGTCCGCGCAGAATGACAACCGTGTTACCGTTCCGCTTTCCGATCCCTCGCGGCCGGTCACGCTCCGTGCTCACCTGGTGAGCGGTAGCATTACCGTAAAGGGCGCTGACATAAAAGAGGTAGTGGTCGAAGCCAAAGCGCGGGGCGGCGAAGAATCCCACAACAGCGGCCGGGCTGAGGGCATGAAACGTATTCCCATGACTTCCACCGGCCTGAACATTGAAGCCGAGAATAACAATGTACGGATCAGCACAGACTCCTACCAGAGGACAATTGACCTCACAATCACAGTTCCAACGCACACCTCGGTTTCTTTGCACACCGTGAATGACGGCAACATCCTGGTGAGCGGGGTCGACGGTGAACTTGATATCGATGACGTAAATGGCGAAGTTGACCTGAAAAACATTGGCGGCAGCGTGGTAGCGCATGCGCTGAACGGCCATGTAGCGGCAACCTTTAATCGTATCGATCCGCAGAAGCCTATGGCGTTCAGCTCTCTTAATGGCGATATTGATGTGACATTCCCTGCGGATCTGAAAGCCAACGTAAGCCTGCGCACCGACAATGGCGAGGTTTACAGCGACTTTGACGTGAAAGTGCAACCCACCGCTCCCCAGCAGACGGTGGAAGACAATCGCGGCAAAGGCGGAAAATACAAAGTGAAGATCGATAAAAACGTCCGCGGGACCATCAACGGAGGCGGCCAAGAAATCCAGTTCAAGAATTTCAATGGCAACATTTACATCAGAAAGGCGGGAGCGAAGCAGTAGGATTTCTGAAACAAATGGCCGGGTACAGCTCTTGTGAATTTGTAACCGGCCTTGTTTTTCATGCGACAGCATCCTGATTGATTCGCTGGCGATGTTTCGAATCGTGCTGAAGAAATCTATTCCGCTATCATGCGTCCCACCCCATGACCTGCTATCCTGAGCCGAAGCGCAGCATTGTCTTAACTTCTGGAGACTTACAGCGCGAAGGCGAAGGATCGGCTCCGCTGCTTTTAGAGCGATCCTCATTTATGTCGCACAGAACTCTTGCCTATGCCAAAAAGCAAAAAATGAATAGCCAGACACAGAACAGGGGAGTTGGCGCGACATTTGTAAGATCCGGAGCTGGCGTAATCGTTAACCTTCAGAGTAGCGGAGCCGATCCCTCAGCTCCGCCCAGAGGCTATGAAAGAACAACGCACTCTCTCCGGCTCCGCTTCGGGATGGCATCTCCTGCTTAAGACGGGTGTACATGAGGCAGGCAGCGCGGTTACTACTTCTTCCTCGCCTTCACCATCGCATCCAGCACCGACTCATCAACCTTTTCACCCTTGAGCTGCGTCCGTCGTTCGGGAGTTAATTCAAAATTCACGCCGTGCTGCTGAATGCGATCGATCAATTGTGCAGCGCTCACGCGATTGGCTGCCATCAGCTCAATGTCTTCAAAGCTCAGAGCATCAGATTCTTTGCGCTCGTCCTGAAGACGTTTAGCTGTGGCCTCAACTTCGCGCATTACGCGCATGAAGTTACCACCCAGAATTTTTAGGATCTGTTCGCGTGTATAGCCGCGCTGATAAAGCGCCTGCGTGATTTTTGGTAAATCTGCTACGGAATCAATGTCCTCCGGCAGAGAAGTAACGCCGTCAAAATCCGATCCCAATCCTACATGGTCGATCCCGGCCACTTTAGCCACGTGATCAATGTGATCGATTAACGATTTCAGCGGTGGACGAGGAAACTGCGATGCCCATTTCTTCTCTATCCCCGCGGTTTCATCGTACGTTACCGGACTCCCATCAGGATGCGGATGCGCCTTTTTATACGCTTCCACTTCGGCGTCACGCTGCTTGATCTTTTCCGGATCGGAAGATGCCTTGCGGTAGTTTTCGTCGACGAATGCCGAATAGAAGTTCACCATGACTACGCCGCCATTGTTGGTCATGGCGCGAAGCATGTCATCGGTCATATTACGGGGCTGGTTGGTGAGCTCGCGCGACGACGAATGCGATGCGATCACCGGCGCCCGGCTTACGAGCAGAGCCTGGTAAAACGTAGCATCGGAAACGTGGGAGATATCCACGATCATGCCGAGCCGGTTCATCTCGCGGACGACATCTTTGCCAAAGTCGGTCATCCCGTTATGGTGTTTGACGTTGGGATCCTGTATGTCGCCGGAGGAATCTGCCCATTCGTTCGTGTTGGACCAAGTCAGCGTCATATATCGGACGCCTACGCGATAGAAGTCCCGCAGCAGGCGCATGTCATTCTCAATTGCGTGGCCGCCTTCAATGCCCATCAAAGCCGCAAATTTATGCTGATCATGGGCGCGGGCAATATCGTCGGCGGAGAACGCCATCGTCATCTTGTCAGGATGGCGCGCCGCCTGCTGGTACACGCTGTCAATCAGGTCCATTGCCCGCTGGGCGTAATGGCCCTTGAACTCCGGCTCAACCCAGATGGAGAAGAACTCTGCCCCCAAATTGCCTTGCCTGATCTTCTCCAGATCAATGTGCCCTTCGCTTATGGGCGTGTTCTGGCCAAGATCGAAGTTTGAGTCAAGAAAGCGCTGCGGCGTGTCCGCATGAGTATCTATGATCAGCGCAGATTGGTGGATTAGCGTGGCAGGATCAGCCTTAGGCCGCGTTGTGGGCGCGGCCTTGGCAGTTTTCTTATGTGGAACTGGATGTTGTGCGAGCGCGAAGCTTGTAAGCAGCAGAAGACAGGGCAGCGAATGTTTTAGGTTCATTCTCTGGCAATTTTATCAGCCAGTTGGTTCGCCTCACGCCATTCTGTGTAACGATCTGAAACCATCACGTGGAAACACGCCTGACGACGCTCTTCCGCAGCTTCCACCAGTCCTTGGTCGCGCATATTCTTGAGGTATTCTTCAATCCATGCGTGCTGGGCGCGCGTCAAACCGCGCTTGGCCAAATCAAAGGTAATACCGGCCAGATGGGATGAAGCATGCTCTCCCACTTCCGGGGCCGCATTGCCATTGTGGCGGCGCAGCTTCTGCTGCTGTTCCATCGTACGCACAGCGGAAGTTATCTGCATCGGGATGCGGAATTCTTTGTAGTAAGCTTCGCTCATGTCCTGAAGAAACTGATTGCACCACGGGCGGCAATATTTCTTATCGGCCTGGAGGGACGGGCTTACGTGGAGGGCCCGGGTTTCCTGGATCGGGACCAGTTCTTGCGTGCGTTCCAGCTCCAGCAGCTGGTCGTTGTCCGCGATACGCGGAAGCTGCAGGCGGTCAATTTCTTCGTTCTGGCGGACCATGGAATCCATCGAGCCTTTCAGAACGGGGTTCCAGGCCACGCGGCGTACGTGCCCGCGATGATGGCGATAATGCGTGGTGGTATAGCGGCTGGCGGCAGTAGCCGGCATTGTGACGGCAACCGCCATCAGGAAAATCGACGAAGTGATTAAAATCCTTTTAGCGCTCATCGGGTCCTGTTTGCGTGCAGATGTCAGACACATACAACATCGGCATTAGATGGCAAATTCTAAACCAGAGCTGCCGCATCTGTACCCAGCTATTTACCTGAATTTTCATAAATTTACGGAACACTTGGACATTTGCAAGCAGAGACTTTGGTAATCAATAGCTTAGAGTGTCTGACAAAATTTGCTAGTTTCCAGCTCTGTTCGCCAAAATTTTTTTAGGCTGGAAGTCCTGGCCTCGAAATAGACGAAAATTGCGTCTCTCTTTGAGACAAAAGGTTTGATCCCGATCCCAAACCGGGACGAGCCTTTTAGCATCCAGCTTAGCCGCGGAAGAAATCTTTGATAGCCTGCTTCATGACCTCGCGGCCGGTATCAGCAATGGCTTTAGTGAGCGGAATATCTTTAGGGCAGACCTCTACACAGTTCTGTGCGAAGCCGCATTCCTGAATGCCTCCATCGCCCATTAATGCCTGAAGCCGCTCATGCTTTAGCGCCTTGCCGGTGGGATGTTGGTTGAAGAGCCGGACCTGCGCAATCGTCGCCGCGCCGACGAAACCGGTGCTCTCATTGAATTGCGGACATGCTTCCATACAGCAACAGCAGGAAATGCAGCGGGAAAGTGGGTAAGCCTCCTCCTGCTCAGGAGGATAAATGCGCGGGCCAGAGCCAAGATCATAAGTGCCATCCACCGGGATCCAGGCTTTTACGGCTTTCAGGTTTTCAAAAAGCACGCTACGGTCCACCGCCAGATCACGCACGACAAGAAACTTGCTGAATGGTTCCAGGCTGATGGGTTGCGTCAGTTTATCTACCAATGCCGAGCAGGCCATACGGGCCCTGCCGTTGATGAGCATGGCGCAGGAGCCACAGACTTCTTCCAGGCAGTTGGAGTCATAAGCGATTGGAGTTGTGGGCTTGCCGTCGCGCGTAATGGGATTGGCGGCTATCTCCATCATGGCCGAAATCACGTTCATCCCCGGCTTCCAGGTGAGTTCAAATTCCTCCCAGCGTGGGCTGGATTTTGGATTCTCCTGGCGTTTGATTTTAAGGATGACGGTCTTTGTACCCGATTGGGCCATTATTGTTTTCTCTCCCGTAACGAAATAAGCTTCAACGTGGTCATAAGGGCGTTGAGAAACGTGATGCCGGCAAACGCGCCGTAGACCCAATCATGGCGTCCAATCGCCTGCCAAGCCAGGATGCAGCCGATCACAAAAAACACAACAGCTGCGTTGCGATAGAACTTGGGCGATGTTGTGCGCTGTGGCTGGTCCATAAAAAACGCTTAACCACAAAGGACACGAAGGGTCACAAAGGTTTTGTTTCGGAGTTGCTCAACGATTCTCATATTCCTTAGATTTTGATCTTCATGTTCCTTTGTGTCCTTTGTGGTTAAGACCTACTTCGCCATGTCATATCTTCTCGGTCTCGGCGGCAGCAAAGAAATATCCACCGGCTCAAATTCGAAACGGGGCTCATCGGCATCCGGAGCAAAGTAAGCCTTGGTGGTCTTTAAAAAATTCTTGTCGTCGCGGTCTGGGAAATCCGGTTTGTAATGCGCGCCGCGCGATTCATTTCGCAAAGCAGCGCCCTGCGCAATCACGCGTGAAAGTTGCAGCATATTGTAAAGCTGCCGGGTAAAAATGAATGAGGTGTTGGCCCACTGGCTCTTGTCGCTGAGGTTGATGTTGTTGAAGCGTTCCAGGAACTCCACCAGCTTGGCGTCAGTCTGTTGCAGGTTCTTGTTGTAGCGAATAACGGTGCAGTTGCGCGTCATCAACTCGCCCAGTTCCCGCCACAAACGGAATGGGTTCTCCGTGCCGTTTGAACTCAGCAACGCAGCATTGGCTTCTTCCTGGCGCTTGCGCTCAGAGTCAAACACCGTGCTGCTTACGCCGTCAGTGGATTTGGTGTTGTTCCTGGCGTACAGCATGGCTTGCGGTCCGGCAACGAAGCCTCCATGTATACAGGAGAGGAGCGAATTTGCACCCAACCGATTGGCTCCGTGATAGCCGTATTCGCATTCACCGGCGGCAAAAGTTCCTTTAATGTTCGTCGCCTGGTTGTAATCCACCCAGAGGCCGCCCATGGTGTAATGCATTCCGGGAAAAATCTTCATGGGGACGTCGCGAGGATCATCGCCAACAAATTTCTCGTAAATTTCCAGAATGCCTTCCAGCTTTCGGTTCAGCGTCTCGCGGTCAATATGCGTTAGATCGAGATAGACCATCGGTTGGCCGTCGATGCCCAGATCGTATTCGTAGACCACTTTGTGGATGGCCCGGGTGGCCACGTCGCGCGGCACCAGGTTGCCATATTTCGGGTACCACTCTTCCAGGAAATAAAAGCGCTCTGCTGCCGGAATGCTTTTCCAGTCGCGCTTGTCGCCCTTGCTCCTAGGCACCCAGACGCGCCCGCCTTCACCGCGTGCCGACTCCGACATTAACCGCAGCTTGTCTTCACCGGGAATAGATGTCGGATGGACCTGGATGAATTCGCCATTAGCGTAATAGCAGCCTTGCTGGTAAAGCGCAGATTGCGCAGAGCCGGTGCATACCACTGAGTTAGTCGATTTGCCGAAGATCGCGCCGATACCGCCCGTAGCCATGATGATCGCGTCGGCAGGGAAGGTGCGCACTTCCATGCTGCGCAAATCCATGGCACAGATGCCACGACAGACACGATTCGTGTCCAGTACCGCACTCAGAAATTCCCAATGCTCGTGTTTAGTGACTTTCCCTTCGGCTTCATAACGGCGTACCTGCTCGTCGAGTGCATAGAGAAGCTGCTGACCGGTGGTAGCGCCGGCAAATGCGGTGCGATGGTAGAGTGTGCCGCCAAAGCGACGAAAATCCAATAATCCTTCGGGCGTGCGGTTGAAGGTGACGCCCATACGATCCAGCAGATCGATAATCCCAGGTGCAGCCTCACACATGGCCTTGACGGGCGGCTGGTTGGCAATGAAATCACCGCCGTAGATCGTATCGTCAAAGTGCTGCCAGGTGGTATCGCCTTCACCTTTGAGATTTTTAGCGGCATTGATGCCGCCCTGAGCGCATACAGAATGTGAGCGCTTGACCGGCACGATTGAGAACAGATCGACGTGGCCGCCGGCTTCAGCAATCTTGATGGTTGCAGCCAGCCCTGCGAGCCCGCCGCCTACCACGATAATTTTTGGGGTCGTTACCATAAATTCTTTAACCACAAAGGACACGAAGGATCACGAAGAAAATGCTTCTGCTCTGTTTGATTTTCGCACGAGCTAAAAGATGCTTGAAAGTTGAGAATCGAGAGCAGAGCTTTCACCGATTCATCCTGCCTTTGTGTTTCTTCGTTTCCTTTGTGGTTCAGTTCCTAATGTGTGCTTTGCTCCGCGCTTTGCTGCGCTGGAAGTTCAGCCGGAGTGTTCTTCCACTGTGGCCGGAAAAATGCTGCCATTGTGACCCAACCAATGATAATCAAAGTAAGCGCAAGCACCGTGCATGCCCGGCCCATCCATTTGCGCGATCTCTCGCTGACGGTGATGCCCCACTTGGCGCAGAAAAGATATATACCGTAAGCAAAGTGCCATGATGCGGCAATGATGCCGATCAGATAAAAAACTCCTGCCCACCAGTGCTGCAATTCCATTTGCACCTTGTGAAAGGCGGCTTCTGAATTCGTTAACAGATGGATGCCCGTAAACCTCATTGTGTAGGTATGCCACACGATGTACGCGAAGGCGATGGCGCCGGTCCAGCGCTGCGCGGCATACATGAAATTTCCCGCCCAGGGATACTCGCTGACATTCGATTTGCCGCGAAACCAGATATAGAAACCGTAGAAGGAGTGATACAGCAGCGGGATATAAATTCCAACGATCTCGAGAACAAGGACAAAAGGCAGGCCAGTGAGAAACTTTACCTGGTCCGCGTACGCCCTGGGCCCGTTGGTAGCAAACGCGTTTGAGATGAAATGCTCCAGCAGGAATGCGCCAATTGGAATGATCCCGCTCAACGAATGCAGGCGACGCAGAAAGAATGAGTGGCCCTTGCCGGCACGAATCGGGGGGACTCCGCGCTCGACAGGCGAGGCAATGCTAGCCATGTACTGCTATGCTCCGATCAGATTTGCTAGGCAAACTCTATATTATGAAACCTGAAATTGGCTCGCGTCAAACTGTGAGCGATCACAGCTTGAAGAATTCTCGTGCAACGCCCTCTGAAATCGCAAAAAGTTCGCGGCGATTGAGAGTCGCCGCGAATACCTTGAAATAAATCTGTAACGACTGAAATCCTCTTACTCACCCTATCGGCACGCCAAAGGTGCAAGGCATGTTCACCGGCTGCGTAGGAGGCGTAGGTGGCGTAGCCCACGGCCCGGTATTAGTGGTGAAATCAAAAAACTCGGTCATATCAGGCATGGAAGAATCTCGCTTGGTAAGAGCGGGCAAATTGAATCGGGTTTCAATCAGCTTGAGTGCCGCAGTGTAGTCCATGGGCGTATGCGAAACAAAATTCTTTTTAGAGAAGGGCGAAATCACCATCAGCGGCACACGGAAACCGGTCAGGGTGAAGTCACCGGGCTGGTTTGTCGCCGGCATGATTGGCGGTATGCCGTCTGGACTGGGAACAGAAATCGGCGGAACGTGATCATACAGCCCTCCACCTTCATCAAAAGTTTCAATCATAACGGTATCTTTCCATGATGGGCTGTTCATAAGGGCGTTGATCAGTTTGGCCGCGAATTGCGCGCCCAACTGGATATTGCTCTTAGGATGCTCGTCAACTCCACTGCTACTTGTGTCGTTGACCTCAATTCCGGTCTCTATATACGCAACCTGGGGCAGCGTCCCGTTTTGCACGTCGGTAAAGTATTGGCTCAACGGAACAACGTTCGCATGGTGGGCATTGAAATAAGCGAAATAGGAGAAGTATGTGTGCCCATCCGTCGTATAAATCTTCCAGGAGATATGGTTGTTGTCCATCACCTCAAAGATCGTTTTGGCGGTTATCTGCTGGAGCGGCGGCACCACAAAACCTTGCGAGGTGGCGGCCATCCAGTAAAAGCGGTTGGGATGCGTACGGGTAGGAGCTGGAGAAAACCAGCGATCAGAAGTAGCGAAATTTGACGCTATGAAGTAGTAGAACGGCAGATCGCTATCATCGTAAAAACCCATGGCGCGTTTGCCGGTAAAATCGGTGAAATTCGGCACGCCGTTCACGAACTCGTCATGAGCAAACTTTCCCTCGATGAAAGCGTTGCCATTCATGGTGAAAGGGCCCGAGAAGTTGAATATACGGTGGCTCTCATTCCAAGAAGGCGTCAGATTCTCAGAGCATGCGCTTTTCATATGAAACGCTTTGATCGGCGGCCCTTGTTTTCCCGTATTTGGGTCATAGCTGGGAGTTGAGACGTTTGCCGGAGTCTTGTCTGCACCAGAGGTCCAGGTATCGACGTCCTGGGGCAAAGGAGGAGTTTGTTTTGCCCGATAGACATTCAATTGTCCGAAATAGGAATCGAAAGAACGGTTTTCCTGCATGAAAAGAACAATGTGATTAATGGAAGCATTCAAACTTCCTGCGGGCACAGGTGTTGGAGTGGGCGTGGGCGCAACAGCGCTTGATCCCCCGCCAAGCCCCTGACAACCGGACATTAACAACGCAAAAAAAACCACAGCGCAACACTCTGTAGCACGACGATGTGACATTGAGGAACTCCTGGGTACTGGCCTCCGTGCAGGCACACGCAAGCTTTTCTGAGCATGTGATAGCTGCTGCGGAAAGCAGGTTGCCCCAGCTGTTCTGATTCAGCAATTCCCCTCTGAAATTCATGAGATTGCAAATCTTTACCGGGTAATGCAGAACACCTTAGTACAGAACTGAACTAAACTTGATAAGCGAATGTTTGAAAGAACACAAGAGATGGTGGCTGATCACTATGTCCACATTGCTTCAAGAAATTAGCTACGCTGCGCGCCAATTACGAAATGCCCCGGGCTTTGCCCTGCTTGCTGTATTGACGTTGGCATTGGGAATCGGCGCGAACGCCGCAATGTTCACGGTGATTGAGAGCGTCCTTTTGCATCCACTGTCTTACCAGCATTCTGATCGAATGGTCTACATTGGGCCCGCGGACGGAGACAGCTTTCAATCTACTTCATGGGTCACCTATCGCGACGTTCGTGATCAAGCGCAAAAATTGGAAAATGTCGCTCTGTTCTCAGAAGACGTGGGCGTGGTACAGGGCAAAGAAGGGTCAGTGAGTGTAGTTGCGCCCGGCGTGACACCGAACACCTTCAAACTGCTCGGCGTCCAGCCGCTTCTGGGCCGAACGTTCACTGAGAATGAAGGACAGCCCGGCGGTCCGCAAGTGGTGCTTCTTTCTGAAGGACTATGGAAGCAGGCGTTCAGTAGCGATCGGGAAATCGCCGGCAAGACCATTCGCGTTGATGGCAAGCCACGGACGGTGGTGGGAGTGATGCCTGGGAGCTTTCTTTTTCCAGAAATAGTGGGACAGGATTTGCACAAAGGCTTATGGCTGCCAATTCAGCCGACCGCGGAGATGCAAAAGGACCGTGGGAGCCACTTCTTTTATATCGTTGCAGGGTTGAAACCTGGCGTTGCCATGGCGCAAGCCAAAGCGGAGTTGGCTGCCATTGCGCAATACATCCATCAAACCGACCCAGAGGAAGGCAAAGACGTCGGCTTTCGGATTGCCAGCTATCAGGAAATGCTGACGGGTCCCGTGCGCGATGTTTTGCTTGCCCTGGTGATCGCACTTGGTCTTGTCCTGCTGATAGCGTGCGGCAATGTTGCAAATTTACTTATTGCGCGATGCCTTGGGCGGCAGCAGGAATTTGCTGTGCGCTCGGCTTTAGGAGCAGGGCAGTTTCGCTTAGTGCGTCAACTCTTTGTCGAAGGCGGGCTGCTGAGCGTCCTGGGATGTATTTTTGGTTTGGGTATTGCCTGGCTTGCCGTAAGCCTGGTTCATAAATTGCCTCCCGATACAATCCCGCGTGATGAGACCATCGCGATCCACTGGCCGGTATTGCTGGTACTTGCAGGAATTGCAACTCTCACCACCGTATTGACTTCGCTTTTGCCTGCTCTCTTTGTAGCCCGGACTGATCCCCAGCCGGCGCTGCAGACCGCATCACGCGGCCTTGGATCGCGTTCCGTTGGCTCGCGCGTAAGCGGCTGGCTTGTTGCAGGGGAAGTCACTCTTTCAACCCTGCTGTTGATCGCTACCGGCCTGCTTTTTCACACGCTGTGGAACCTGGAACACACCAAGCTGGGCTTTGATGTTACGCGTGTGAGCACCTTCACGTCCATGCCGGCAGATGCTGCAGGTTTCGCAAACATGAACGTATCGAAGAGCAACGAGCCGGCCCCAACTTCCATTGCAACGCTTTTTTATCAGCCAACTCTGGAACGGATGCGGCATGTGCCGGGGGTACAGGACGCAGCGCTCATCACCGCTCCTCCTCTTTCCGGCATTGACATGAATACCAGCTTCGCCGTGGTTGGCCAGCCCAAAGATCCCACGCATCCTCTTGAGGCCAGGATTTCGGCGGTGAGTGGCGGATATGCACACGTAATGGGAACGCCGGTCATCCGCGGCAGGATGATTACCAGCGACGACAGCGCAAATGCCCCCTTTGTGATCGTGATCAATGAAACACTCGCGCGCAAATATTTTGCAGGGAAAGATCCGCTGGGGCAGCAGATAGACCTGGGCGGCAAAGATACTGGAGCAATTAAACCTTACACCGTCGTTGGGGTCATTGGCGATGAGGTGGACAATGGCGTGTCGCATTCGCCTAAGCCGCTGCTCCTCGTTCCATATGAACAGGTTCCATCCACTTCACTCTATTACCAGCTTCTGATCAAGACAGTCGTCTTTTTCGCCGTAAAGACCCGCGGAAGCATTGCCGTGGCGCCGGCAATGCGAGAGGTTTTCCGGCAGACCGCCCCCGACTTTGCTCTGGATAACTTCCAGACCATGCAGCAAGCAGTGGATGCCAGCAATTTCAGTCGGCGGCTATTACTCTATCTAACCGGAGCATTTGCCGGTATGGCTGTCTTGATGGTGATCGCGGGACTCTACGGAGTTCTGGCCCAGTTGGTGAGCTACCGGAGGCGCGAAATCGGCGTCCGGCTGGCTCTTGGTTCCACGCGCCAGAAAATTCTTGGCATGTTCTTTAAGCAGGGTTTGGTGCTTGTGGCGGCTGGTTTGGCAGTGGGCGTAGTCTTCGCGTTGTGGGCGGGCAGGCTGGTCAAAAGCTTCCTCTACGGAGTGAAACCTCTGGATGTCTGGACTTATGCAGGCGTAGCAATTCTGTTGATTGTGGTGGGTTCTCTAGCGGCAGTCATTCCAGCCCGTCGCGCGGCGGCGGTCGAGCCGATTGAAGCCCTCAGAGACGAATAACTCTGCAATTTTCTGCGCGCCGATGTTGTGCTTTGGAGCCGGGGTGGTACTCTATCCAGTCCATAAGGAGGCCGCCATGCTGTCCATCCGCAGCTTGCGTGCGTTAAGGATTGCCGGATTTTCAGTGTTGCTTTTTTCCCTGCTAGGAATTCTTGCTTCAGCGCAGAGCTCGCCGCTCGATAAGCAGGTCAGCTCCGTGCTTCCTGAGGCGCAGACTTTGTATCTGGATCTTCACCAGCATCCTGAACTTTCATCGCATGAGACGCGCACCGCGGCGGAGCTAGCTAATCGACTTCGCACGCTTGGATACGAAGTTACGGAACACGTTGGTGGGACTGGAGTCGTTGCCATCCTTAAAAATGGTGCCGGCCCAACAGTGATGTTGCGCACGGAACTAGACGCGCTGCCGGTGGAAGAGAAAACCGGGTTGCCGTACGCGAGCAAAGTCCGGGCTAAAGATGACAGCGGACGCGACGTAGGCGTGATGCATGCATGCGGGCATGACATTCATATGGCGGCTTTGTTTGGGACAGCTTCGATCATGGCGCACAACAAGGATTCATGGCACGGAACTCTGATGCTGATTGGCCAGCCAGCAGAAGAAACCATTACCGGCGCGGACAAGATGATTAAGGATGGCTTTTTCACGCGCTTTCCCAAGCCGGATATCGGAATTGCGATGCACGATACTAATGGTCTTCCCGTCGGCAAAGTAGGAATAACACCGGGATACGCCAAGGCCAATGCTGATTCGGTCCGAATCACCGTCTACGGCAAAGGCGGGCACGGAGCCCAGCCGCAAACCACGGTTGACCCAGTGCTGATCGCGGCCAGGATTGCGGTAACGGTCCAGTCGATCGTGTCACGCGAAATCAAGCCGGGAGACGCAGCCGTTATTACCATTGGCTACATACAGGCGGGCACTAAGAACAACATTATCCCTGACGACGCGCAGATGGGCTTTACCGTGCGTTCTTACAAGCCCGACGTGCGGCAGCATCTGCTGGCGGGCATTGAACGCGTGGCAAAGGCGGAAGCAATGGCTGCGGGCGCAGAAAAGATGCCGCTGGTGGAAAAATACGAATCCACCTCAGCGGTGTATAACGATCCGGTGTTGACGCAGCATCTAGCCGCGACGCTCGAAGGCGTTCTGGGCAAGGGAACTGTGGTGACGGAGGATCCCATCATGACATCAGAGGATTATTCATACTTTGTCGAGCAGGGAGTGCCGTCATTTTACTTTACGCTTGGCGTTGCCGATCCGCAGAAACTGGCTGAGGCGAAAGCAGCGGGTAAGCAGTTGCCCAGCAATCATTCGCCGCTGTTCGCTCCGGTCGCTGAACCTTCACTCAAGACCGGTATGACGGCTGAGGTGACAATTCTGCGCGATCTGCTGAAGGGAACACCGGCGGATGTGAAGAAGTTTACCCAGCAGCAGTCGGCGGGCAATTAAACCTACCACGGAGACACAGAGGGAACCCTTTCCGAAGTCTCGAGCGAAGCGAGAGATCGCTATAGTGATAAAGAAGCTTTAGTAATAAATTGCGATGTTTGAAAATCGTGGAAGAGAATAGCGATCCCTCACGCGCAAAAAACGACGCCTTCGGGATTTTCAGAAAAGTTATTGCAAGATTTCTTGACAAGGAGCTCTTGATCAAATGAGATTTTCCCGCCGCAGTTTTCTTCAGACCGCCGGAATGGCAACAGTCGCGATGACGCATCCAGCTTTTGCCGCTGACAAAGATAGCAAGAGCAAACAGCCCGAAGCCATTGCGAAATTGAAGTCGCGCAAGACGGAAGCCAAGCCAATCACCACGGCGGAACGCGAGCAGCGGATCGAGAGAGCTCGGCAGTTAATGGCCGAAAACAAGATTGACGCCATTATGGTGATGGGCGGGACATCGCTGGTTTATTTCTCAAATATTCACTGGTGGATGAGCGAACGCACTTTTGCGCTGATTTTGCCGGTAAAAGGGAATCCGTTTTATGTGTGTCCGGCGTTTGAGGAAGATCGCGCGCGCGAGCAGATTGCCAGCGGACCTGGAGGAAACAATGCAGAAATCCGCACCTGGCAGGAAGATGAAAGTCCTTACCAGCGGATTGCCGAAGGGTTGAAAGACAGAAACCTTACCACGGGAAATGTTGGGATGGAGGAGACTGTCCGCTACGTTTTTAGCGACGGGCTGAGCAAAGCGGCTCCCGGTCTGCATTTGGTGAGCGCGACGCCCGTCACGGCGGGCTGCAGGATGATCAAGAGCAAGCATGAACTGCAATTGATGAAGCTGGCGAATGAAGTCACGCTTGCGGCTTATGAAGCGGCTTATCTTTCCACCAAAGAAGGCATGACGCAGAATGATTTTGGCGCGATGGTACAGGCTGCGCACTCGCAGCAGGGCTTCGAGGGCGGCGCAAGCATACAGGTGGGTGAGAACTCCGCCTTACCGCATGGTTCGGCAAAGCCGCAGGTGATACGTGAAGGCACGATTTTGCTGATGGACGGTGGCTGTAAGGTGGAAGGTTACGAATCCGACATCAGCCGCACGGTGGTCTTGGGGAAGCCGACCGATAAGATGAAGCAGGTCTTTGACATCGTGCACAAAGCGCAATCAGCGGCGCTAGCTGCTGCCAAACCGGGCGTGGAATGTCAGGCAGTCGATGCCGCAGCGCGCAAAGTGATCACCGACGCGGGCTACGGCCCGAACTACAAACACTTCACGCATCGCGTGGGACATGGGATCGGTATGGACGGCCATGAATGGCCTTATCTTGTGCGCGGTAACACGTTGCCGCTGGCTCCTAACATGACGTTTAGTGACGAGCCAGGAATTTATATTCGCGGAGAGTTTGGTGTAAGGCTCGAGGATGACATGAGGATTACCGAGAATGGGGCAGAACTATTTACGCCCCAAAGCCCGGATCTGGAGCGGCCGTTTGCGAAGGCATAAAGATCGCCGGAATCGCACGTAATCGCCGGAATCGCGCGGAATCGGAAATCGTCGATACACGGGTGGAACAATGATTCCTTAACTTTTGGCGGTCTTTCGTGATGAGGTGAAGATGGCGACTAGCTGTGTCGCTTCCGCAAGCAGATTCTGAAGCTTTTCGGGTCGGACCATTCCGCTGTCCAAAAGCATTTCGAGCCAGAATACTGTTTCGTCTGCTTCTTCAACAACGACGCCGATTTTGGCGATGAATTCAGCCTTTGATCTTGACCTGCCAGCAGCTCGATAGTTTGCTGCCATTCCGGTAGAAGATCTAAGTACTTGCTGAACAAGGACATTTGCTTCGCGGCTGCGTGGTAACGCCTGAGACATCCTGATGATACGAAGAGCAAATGCCTTGGTTCTCGTCCTTAATTCCTGATGCTTTTCTGAGTTCATCGTAAGAGCTTCGCTATCGACCGATTCGGCGATTACGCGCGATTTCGTGCGATTACGGCGATCTCAAATCTCAGTTGCGTACGATCACCCGATCCTTTACTTGAGCGCATTTGTCATAAAGTTAGTGACATCTTTCTTCAGCTCCGCCAAAGACGAATCTTGGATATACATCATGTGGCCGGCGCCGTAAAAGCCAAGGCTGACTTTGGCGTGCTGGGCCTGATCCAAATTCATGTGGTTCAGCGTGTATTGGGTGGCGAAATATGGTGTTGCCAGATCGAAATAACCAGAGCCGACAAACAGCTTCATGAATGGGTTTTTATCGAACGCATCTTTCAGCGCGCGGGCCGTATCAGGGAAACCGCCGCGCTGGACGCCCCAATCCCACTCATCAAAGCGGAAGCCCCCGCCCAGAATGTAATACTCCAGGTCTGACTTGTAGCCTAGTTCGGTACGCACGTACTGGTTAAACATGGCAGTGTACGGTGGACGAATCGCGCTCATGCTGGGATCGAAGCTGGCAGTGTCATCAACGTCTGAGCTTGAAGTCCCGGTAAAACGGCTGTCGAGACGGCCAATGGTCAACCGTTTATCGCGCAGAAGTTCCTTGGTGAAGTGCGACTCATCAATTCGCAGATTGCTTTCATCAATGTATGTCTTGCTCAGGCCGGTGAAGCGCGCCAGATGATCGATGACGTCCTGACGTTCCTGCGCGGTAAGGCGATCGCCTTTAGCGAGTGCGTCGGCATAGGGGCCGGCGGCCCACTGCTCGACATCAGAATGCAGCTTGTCAAAATTCTGCTCGTACTCAGGGCCCAATTTCTTGTGATACCAGGCAGCGCTGGCGTAGGTCGGCAGGAAGAGCACGAAGGGGAGGTCATTGCCAGGAGAGCCGTCAGTGGTCTGGAAATTCAGGATGCTGGAAATCAGCATGATGCCGTTGAAAGCGACGCCATGCTCTACCAGGTAACCAGAGAGTCCGGCGGCGCGTGTAGTGCCGTAACTCTCTCCCACCATAAAGAGCGGCGATGACCAGCGCTCATATCGGCCGAGATAAAGCCGGATGAATTCACCCACTGACTCAATATCATTTTTAAGGCCAAGAAACTTTTTTGTCTGGTCGCGCTTTACTGCACGGCTGTAGCCGGTGCCGACGGGATCGATGAAAACAAGATCGGTTTGGTCGAGCCAGGTGTATTCGTTATCGACTAATTGGTACGGCGC
Organism: Terriglobia bacterium; assembly: GCA_963831465.1. Taxonomy (GTDB): domain Bacteria; phylum Acidobacteriota; class Terriglobia; order Terriglobales; family Acidobacteriaceae; genus Angelobacter. The sequence goes on from CAWHQH010000023.1 coordinate 300,718, forward strand.
TGGAGGCATCATGCCATTGGGCTGCATGCGCACGCGCTTGGGACCAATCGCGCCCATGTGAAGCCAGACGGAGGCAGAGCCTGGGCCGCCGTTGAAAGAGAAAGTGAGCGGGCGGTGCTCGTTCTGACCGTCCAGCGTGTAGGCGATGAAGAAAATGTGCGCTTCAACCTCGCCAGTGTCCTTGTCCTTGAGCGGCATCATCCCTGTGGTAGCGGTATAGCGCAGGGTTTTTCCGCTAACATGGATTTCATGGTGTGTAACGATTGGCGGCTGCTCCGCCTGTTCTTTCTTTGCCTCGGCTGCGGGTGTACCGGACGGCTTGGCTTGCTCGGCGGGGCTGGCTGCAGGAGCGGGAGGCCGTTCGCCGCGGTTTCTTTGGCCAAAAGCACAGAATGACAGAACAATAACAACAATCAAAAAAGACGAGGCGCGACGCAGCAGCATGAATACACTCCACTTTAAAGAATCTAAAGACGTGATCTTTTGGACGTCCCTGATGAAAACAGGTGAGTGTAGCTGGCGAAACTGAAAAGGGCAAATAAGCGCTGTACAAGCCTGCAGGTCAGATCGCGTGCATTATCCCCGGCGGATGCTGTGGCAGAGGCTGGGAGTTCTGATGGGCTTTGAAAAACCACATCAGCAATACAAGAAACAAAACGACCGCAAGCATACAAATTCCGAAATTGTGCCCGGCCGTATCAGAACGTCGCCCTGTGGAGCGGGGTGTCATGGTAGCTTAGACGCAATTTTTACGACTAAGTGTCGATTAAAGACGAAACTTAAGGAAACTTTGCTAATCGGGAAATTGCGGGTTTGAGGCAACATTTTGGCCATGGATCGGGGCAGATGCCTGTCTCCATGGCCTTTAAAATGTGAATTTTAATTGTGTGTGGGAACCACCAAATCACGGTCGAGGCGAACTTCAAGCTGCGTGCCCTTTTCCAGCTTCATCTCACCACCTTTAAACAGAAAGCTGGTTCCTGTTCCAAGGCCTGCGCCTGCAGCCGCGCCCACTGCGGCACCCTTTTTGCCGCCTATCACCGATCCTGAAACCGCGCCTACCGTCGCGCCAATGGCAGCGTCTGTAACTACTTTTCTCTTATCGGGGCCTTTGCGATAGACCTCGCCTTCTTCACCCGTGGCCTTAATGGAAGGATCGCCAGGAACGCCGGTCACAGTTCCAATCAGTGGAACCCACCCGTTGCGGGTTTCGATTTCGTCCAGGGCCAATTGCATCTTGGAGCCGGTAAAGCCGTGCTCAAATCTTCCCACGTGGCCCTTGATCGTGCGGCCCTTGGGAATGATGAGTCCGCTGGGCGTGACCAGATCTTCGCGGAGTTCGGCTTTGAAGTGCTTGCCGTCCTGCATCTTCTTGGTGTCAAGCGTATCTTTCAACTTGATGATGAACCGTGATCCGTCAGGGATGGCATTTGGAGGCACCCCATAAGTGGACGACGGATTGCCGGGTCCTGGATAAGAGGCTGGTCCCTGCTGAGGAGAAGGAGTTCTGCTATTTCCGTCGTTAGGACGTGACTTAAGAACCGGGTCGTTCGAACTACCGCTTTCCTGAGCAATAGCACCCAGACTCAAAATCAACACAATGGCACAAACGGAAACTGTCCACTTTGCCTGCATGGCGTTCCACCTCAATGGATTTAGAAGTCTTGACCCATGAGATGCGTAGAAGTTTCAGAAATGCTGCTCTGGAATCTACAATTTTTGTAAAGCTGCGCGCCTTACTTTGGAATGATCCTTTGAAATCCGGCCATGGTGTTGCAGGAATCAGGACATTACCAAAGTAACTGTCCATAGGTACACTTAACGGCTATTTTGAAGCATCATATCTGTAGCAAGTGCCGATTCCCCCGGAAGGGAATGTGACATGAAGAACTGGTTTTTGCCCGCAACATTATTAGGGTTAAGTGGACTGGCGCTCGTGTTTGCCAGCGAAAGAGGTCGCGACCGTGTCCGCCATTTTCTTGAAGGCCTGATGGAACATGGTGATCCGCTCAACGAATTCAACAAGTTTTGTGAAGATCAACTGGAAACGATCCAGCAGAACCTTGATCGCCTTGCCAAAGCCCTGGAAGAGGCCCAACCAAGCTAACCGGCGATTTTGTTGATAGTTCCCGCCATTCGAACGTCGCGTTTTGTCACGCCCCCCGAATCATGTGACACCATGGCCATGGTGACCGTGTTATAGCGAATATCAATGTCAGGATGGTGGTTGGCCTGCTCCGCCGCCTCGGCAATCTTGTTTACAAACTGCATTGCCGCTTTGAAGTCAGGAAAGCGGAAGACCCGCTGAATCGCCTCGCCATTCCGTTGCCAACCATTCAATGAAGTGAGTTCCTGCTGAATTTCTGCATCCGTTAGGACAGCCATAAGCACCTTTCTAAATCAGAATCGGCATTGATTCTAGTGCCTTGCTGCGGAAGTAACTGTGAAATCTTGAGCTGGGCGGTTGCTTCCGAGTACGCCTGCCGAATTCGAGGATCAGTGTAGACAACGTAATCTTCGTCCATCCACTGCTTGGCAGCATCCAGCAGTCGTTGCGCCTCAATCGGCTTCCCTTGTGAAATGCGCTTGACTGCTTGTTCGATCATCCGAGCGCAGTTCTTGCGAACCCGCTGATTACGGTTCATTGCTGGATTATAATCGAAGCCTTCTTTGGAGGTTTTCCATGGACGAGCAAGTGCGACAGGTGCTCCTTGCGGATGGGGTAAAGCCGGAATCAATTTCACCGTATGTGCGGGCATGGCGTTGGGCGGAAGCGGGTAAGCAGAGCGCCGAATTGGCCGAGTCAACAATACGTCAGTATGAATCGGATTCGCAGAGAGTTTATCGCTTGTTACGCTAAAAACTGAAGCACAATTTAGCCGGAAGTAGCAGAATTTTTCTGCGGGACTGCATATCTGAGGCCCAGTTCTAAGGCGGATTGTCCTTCAGACTTGCTTTTCATGGTTGAAGTTATACGGTGTCCAATGGATTCTGGCTGATAAGGGCAAATTGTTTTGGTGAGGCACTGCAAATGAAGGACTCCCTTTGGCAAGCCCCCGGTGGGATCACCCTCCGGGAATGGCCACAAAGCGCGTAATGCAGCCCGGTGGATAGTGCGAAATGCTGGTTTGAAATCTGGGAGGAAATGAGACTAAATCGTGCGGCTTGTGCCCGCCAGGGCCGCCACTTGTTTCATGGGATAGCTGAAATGATCAATCTGGGAATTGATTTCCTTGCGCAAATCTTCCCATATGGTGTCCGGCATGTCCAGAAAGACGCGAACCACTTCAGGGTCAAACTGTCGGCCAGAGAATCGTTCTACTTCTTCCCGCGCTGCCTGAATAGACTGGGCCGCACGATAAACCCGGTCTGAGGTGATGGCATCCAGCGTATCGGCGATGGAGAAAATACGGGCGCCCAATGGTATGTTTTGGCCGCTCAGTCCGCGCGGATAGCCGGTGCCATCAAAGCGCTCCTGATGGGAGTACACGATTTCAGAGGCTTCAGAGAGAAATGGGATTTTCTTGAGCATCTGGTAGCCGCGGAAGCAGTGTTCGCGCATGATTTCTGTTTCAGCTTCAGTCAACGCGCCCGGCTTGCGCAGAATGGCGTCTGGAATGGCCATTTTGCCGATGTCATGCAGGAATGCGCCACGGGCAATTACACGGATTTTGTCGCCTGAAAGCCCCATGGCGCGGGCGATGGCGATGGTGAACGCCGTAACCCGCTTAGAATGGCCTTCTGTTTCCGCATCTTTCAGGTCCAGGGCGTCACCCAACGCTTCCAGCGTAATGTCATAAGAGCGCTCAAGGTCGGTCATGGCCTGGCGAAGCTGTTCCGTACGCGCCGCGACCAGGGATTCGAGGTTCGATTGGTAGGCCCGGTTTTCCAGCTTTAAGCGGCGGTGCTCAAGGGCGCGCCGGACCATCGCCAGAAGCTGCTCACGCTCAAAGGGCTTTAACAGATAGTCATAAGCGCCGTTGCGAATGGCAGCCAGCGCGACCGATATATCGTGCACGGCGGTGACCATAATCACCGGCATGTCTGGATACTTTTCTTTTGAACGCTCGAGCAGCGCAATTCCGTCAAGTTCCGCCATCATCAGGTCTGACAGCATCAACTCGAACTCGCCCGTGGAATTGAGAATGGCCAGCGCTTCCATGCCGGACGCTGCCTGGCGGGTCTTGTACCCCGCGGCGCTGAGCATGGAAGAGATAATCTCCCGGATCGGCTCTTCGTCGTCAACAACCAGTATGCGTTCTGTGGCCATTTCGGAAAGTTTACCTGTGGGGGAGCCTTAATGTAACCCAGAGTTCCAGAAAATACAATGGTACTAGTACCTAAAAAACGGCAGAAAACCGAGAAATCCGTGATATACAAAGGTTACCCCTGCTTGAACAAGAAAAACCTTTAAATCGACCATGAATCTTAGTCTCCAATCAGCATTTCCGGCTGAAATGTCAACATTGCTGATCCTCTTGGCAGGCGCGATACTCCTCTACAGCAGCTTCCGGGAAAAGTATCTTGTTCCCTGGATTGCGGGTTGGAGCGTCTTTGCCGTTTCTAAGGTCTTTCTGGTACTGAGCGCCTCGCATCCCCAAGCCCCGTTGTGGGCCGCGCTGGCTTACAGTACATACGTCATTGCAGTCGGGCTTTTTGCGACCTCAGTCTTCTTCTACGTTTCGCAACCAAAGTTGTTGCTGCCCGCCATTCTTGCCCTGGGCGCGGCGTTGCCGTTGGAAATTGCTTATTCTCTATGGCCGCCACATTACTCCCTGCACTATGTGGCATTCATTCTTTGCTCATTCGTAAGCATTTTGGCGTCAGTACAGCTTGTCCGTTTTGCATGGGGAAGAACCAGCGTGGGACGCTGGTTGCTCGCCGCGATGTTGGTGATGTTGCATCTGGATACCGTTGGCCATGTGCATCACGTGATAGGAACCGATATTGCGATTGATTTGCTCCTGGGGCTAGGCATGATGACCATTGTGCTGGAAGATTCGCGGACCCAGGTGCAGCGGCTGGACGCGCTGAATACTATCACGCATCAGATCTCCGATTCACGTGAGTTCGATCCTACTGTGGGCACCATTCTGGAAGAGCTTAGAAGGCTGACGCGGGCGAAGGCTGCATGGTTCCGTACGCTGGCTGGTGACAAGCTGGAGTTGGCGGCCCACCGCGGGCTCTCCCAAAGTTTTATTGACACAGTTTCAACTATTGACACCGGCCGTGGCGTGAGCGGCTTTGCATTGCGTGAAGGTGAGGTTTACGTCCTCCGGTGGACAGAATCAGCACCGGAAATTCGTGCGGCGCTCAACCGTGAGGGTATGCATCACCTGCTGTTGGTGCCGGTGGAAGGCAAGAATTCGCCGGTGGGCATGTTCATCCTCGGAATGTCCGGCTTCCGCGAATATACGGTGCGGGAAAAGAAGTTTCTCAAGTTGGCAGGCAAACAGCTTGGGATGGCGGCGGAGAATCGCCAACTTCTGCAACAACTTGTCCATTCCCGTAATGAATGGGCAAGCACGTTTGACTCTATCCCGGACTGCGTTTTCGTCCATGGCCTCGACTACCGGATTCTGCGTGCCAATAGCGCGTTGCTGGGGAGGATCCAGCGGACACGGGAAGAAGTGGTGCACAATTTTTGTGAAAAGGTGTTGCCCGGAGCAATCACGAATTGGAGCGGATGCCCTTATTGTGCGCATGCCGACTGCGCCGGTGAAGAAGACCCCTGCTTTGGCGGCTATTCCGTTGTTTCCACATCAGCCTACACGGGAGAGGACCACTCGCGGGTTGGCACGGTGCACGTGATCAAGGACATTACGGAGTCAAAAGCGGCCGAGGAACGCTTCACCTCGCTCTTTAATCACATGCATGAAGGCGTGTTCGTTTCCACTCCGGAAGGCCACGTTCTGGATTGCAATGAAGCGTTCGTAAGAATGCTGGGCTATGACAGCAAAGAAGAAATACTTAAGCTGGACGTGGCTCAATCTGTTTACGTTGATACCGAAGACCGAAAAAAATTCCTGAGTGAGATTTCACGGCAAGGATTTGTAAGGAACTTTGAGATCCTGCTGCGCTGCAAAGATGGACGCAAGATCCATGTGATTGAGAGCAGTTTTGCCACACGCGCGCCCAACGGCAAGATTGAACGCTACCAGGGCGTTGTGTTGGATGTAACAGACATGAAGCGCGCGGAAGACGAGATCCGGCGCCGCAACCGCGAATTGTATGTGCTGAACAATATTGCGGTCACCTTTAACCAGTCGTTTGATCTGGACGAAATTCTGCAATTGATCATGCTGCAGATGGTGGAACTATTTTCCACAGACACGGCTGCCGTTTACCTGTTCGATGAGGAAACGAACACTCTCAGCAAAAAATCCTCCTATGGACATCGCACCACATGGGCCGAGGAAAGCGAAAATGTTGTGCTCCCGCCGGCATTCATCAATTCAATAAAAGCCAAACATGCGGAAATTATCGATCAAGAAGACTTGCCGCGCCTGCCAGAAGTGCTGCAACGAGCGGTGGCCTTGGAAGGGCTGCATTCATGGCTATGGGTGGTTTTGTGGCGGAAAGACAGGATCTTGGGAGTGCTGGCCACCAGCAGCCGTGCGAAGCGTGAATTTTCACGATCAGAACAAGGTGTGATGATTGCCGTGGGCCGCCAACTGGCCACTACGATTGAAAAAGTTCATCTTTATAGCGAAACCAGACAAGCCTATGAAGACCTGCGCCGCACTCAGGAACAATTGCTGCAAAGCGAGAAGATGTCCGCCGTTGGACAATTGATTTCAGGCGTGGCCCACGAATTGAATAACCCGCTGACTGCCATCCTGGGATATACCCAGTTGCTGGAAAGCGAAAAGCTGGAGCCGCGCATAGAAGACTTTATCCAGAAGTTGCGCAAACAAGCGCAGCGGACCCAGAGGATCGTGCAGAACCTGCTGTCATTTGCGCGCCAGCACAAGCCGCAGCGCGTGCATGTGGATTTACGCAGTGTTATTGAAGATACGATCGCGTTGCGCGACTACGATCTAAAAGTCAATAACATTGGGGTGGAGCGGGAATTTGAAGCTGTATTGCCTTCGGTGGTGGCTGATCCGCATCAGCTTGAGCAGGTCTATCTCAACATCATCAACAATGCGGCAGACGCCATGATGGAAAGTGGCCGTGGAGGCCGGTTGCGCGTGAGCATCGCAACGGAGAACGGAAGCGTGGTTACTTCATTCCATGATTCGGGACCGGGAATTTACGATCCCAAGCATGTCTTTGATCCGTTCTACACCACGAAGCGCGTGGGCAAAGGCACTGGCCTGGGCTTGAGTATTTGTTACGGGATTGTGAAGGAACATGGCGGCGAGATTTCCGCGCAAAACCATCCTGCCGGAGGCGCGCTGCTGCAAGTGCGGCTGCCGATTGCTGTGGGCGAGAAGCCGGTGACAGAGCGCGAACGCATTGTGGCTCGGCGAGAATCGCGGCTGGAAGGCAATGTGCTTCTGGTGGACGATGAAGAAGCAGTGCTTGATTTTGCGCGCGAAGTTCTAAGTGCTGCGGGCTTGCAGGTGGTTACCGTAAGCTCAGGCGCGGAGGCTGTAGAGTGCTTGAAGAATGAAGACTTCGACATTCTGCTGCTTGACAGCAAGATTCCCGGAACTTGGTCGAGCGAACAGGTGTTCGAATGGCTGCAGAAAAATCGTCCGGAACTGGTGCCGCGTACGGTGTTTGTTCTTTCCGATGTATCAGATCCCGGCGTGCGCGCTTTTGTAGATGCGTCGAAGATATTCTGCATGGTAAAACCATTTGAGGTTTCCGATCTGCTCACAGTGGTGCGCCGCGCATTGCGGCGAGTCAGGGCGGCATCGGCTTCGCACTAACGCGCCCTCGTTCCCCTTACCAGCATCTTTCCCACTCCAGGCATGGCAGCAAATGCGAGTGCGGCGCTCCGGAGCAACTTGGGTCCAGCCAATGCGCTACGCAGACGAGCAGCATTGCGAAATGCTGGCGCAAAGCGTTTACGGTATGCGGCTTGGTACTGCTGATGCGCTTCCTCCAGTGAAGACGATCCCCGCAGAAAGGGAGCTATGGATTGCGCGACGAGCGTTCCGCTTTGCAGTGCCAGTGAAATTCCATCGCCGGCGAATGGGTCGATAAAGCCAGCGGCATCGCCCGCAAGAAATATGCCCTCCGATTCAGTTTCTGGTTCGCGAAAATATAGTGGCGAAGTTGTTACAGTGGAGAATAAAGGCCGCCATGCACGGCTGCGCTCATATAAGCGCGGCTCTTTGGAGAAAACATCTTGCAGAGTGTGGGCCGCGTCGGCGCGGACCATAGCGCATGCATTGACTGAATTTGCTCCGACCGGAGTGACTCCGCAATAGCCGCCGGAAAAAAAGTAAAGATCGACAGACTGCGGCGGCGAGGGCTCAGTGAAATGCGCTTTCAAGCCAATCCATTTGTCTTTTCCAGCAACATCAAATTGCGTGAGCTTTGACCATCGTCCGGTGGTGTTGACGACAGCACGTGCAGTGAGAGTACTTTCCGACGTGCAAACATAAAAGATTCCATCGCTATGCACCTCAGTGACGGCAACGCCTTCATGCGCTGTTACGCCCGCATTCCTTGCCGCCGCGAAAAGCGCGGGGTCCAGATCGAAACGAGGAATGCTTTGTGCGGCAGGAGAGACCGGAAGCTTGAGGATTTTATTATCCAGAAATATCCGCGACGAAACGACCTGCGGGCAGGATTGAAAGCGTCCGTCTTCCAGCAAGCCGCGCAGTAATCCCAAAGACTCCGGCGAAACAAATTCGCCGCAGACTTTCTGCCGGGGAAAGCGGTCTTTTTCCAGCAGCAAAACTTTCGCTCCTGCGCGGGCGGCAGTAATCGCGCACGCAGACCCGGCTGGCCCCGCGCCCACAACAATCAGATCATATTGGGCTGCTTCCAAACAATCACTCCCATGCGGAAAAGAAAAAACTTCCTGATCTCGATGTCCTCTGCCGATGCCATGCCTGACAAAATCGTTCTAACTTCTTTCACCGTGTAAGCCCTGTTTATTGAAGCCACGGCATCGTGCCGGGTGATGCGGCTGCGGTATAGCGGCATACCCAGATAGCTAAGTGCAAGGTGTAGCGGATGACGTTCAAGGTCGTGAACAAGAAATGCGTGGCGCGCCACGCGCAGGCCTTCCCTGGCAAAGCGGACAATCTGATCTGGCTCAAGGTGATGCATAAAAAGCGAGCACCCTACCGCGTCAAAACTGTTGTCGCGGAAGGGAAGCGCCAGAGCGTCCCCGCAGACGGCCGGATGCGTATTGCCAAGGTGTGTAGGAGCACGATCCAGAATTAGTGGTTGGGATGATATGCCTGAGCGCGCCAGCGATCGCTGCGTTTGCATGGCAACGTATCCTTCACTGCCGGCAACATCAAGCCAGGAAACTTGTTTTAGTCCGCGCTGCTGCGCCACGCGGCGCAGCAAGGCTGCCATGGTATGTACGCCGCCAAACACGCTATTGAACATGCGCAGGTCTTTGATTGAACCTGCGACTTCGGCGGGCGTGCCGGCGTCGCTATCGAGCAGTTCTTCCACCACGACGCGCTTCATGCTTTAGACTTCATGCTTTAGACCTGGGCCAATTCTTCTTCCAGCAACTGCTTGTTGTAGAGGTCAGTGTAGTAGCCGTTGCGCTCAAGCAGCTCTTCATGCGTGCCCAGTTCCACCACGCGTCCTTCATGCAGCACGGCAATGCGGTCAGCGTTGCGGACGGTAGAGACGCGGTGCGAGATAAAGATAGTCGTGCGGTCACGCATTACTTCGCGCAGGTGATTAAGGATGGTTTCTTCGGTATACGTATCCACGCTGGAAAGCGCGTCATCCAGCACCAAAATGCGAGGATCGCGAATAATGGCGCGCGCAATCGCGCTGCGCTGTTTCTGCCCGCCGGAAAGCGTGATGCCGCGCTCGCCTACCATCGTCTGGTAGCCTTCGGGGAAGCCCTCGATATCGACCGCGATGTTGGCGGCCGCGGCGGCGCGCTGCACCTGCTCGTCAGTCGATGTCTCAACCCCGAATGCAATATTTTCCTGCACTGAGTCACTGAACAGAAAAGTTTCCTGCGGAACAAATCCAATGTTGCGCCGCAAAACCTCCAGCGGATACTCGCGGATAGGCCGACAATCGATCAACAGGGAACCGGGAGCCACGTCATAAATGCGTGGCAGCAGGTTTACCAGCGTGGTCTTGCCGGAGCCGGTCGGGCCCACAATCGCAAGACTGCTGCCTGCCGGTATTGTGAGATTTACGTCTTTCAGGACCGGCACGCCGTCATAGCTGAAATCAAGATGACGGAACTCAATCTCGCCGCGCAAAGTGGTGGCAGTTTTCAGGTCAGGCGCAACTTCCGCATCCGTAATTTCTGAGCGGGCGATCAGAATCTCATTAATGCGGCCCATCGATGCGGTTCCGCGCTGGAAGAGATTGATCACCCAGCCAAGCGCAATGATCGGCCACGTGAGCATTACGATATAAGTATTAAAAGCCACGAAATCGCCCAGGCTGATCTTGTGCAGAAGCACTTCGCGTCCGCCCAACCAGAGCACAAGCACCAGGGCAAAGCCAAGCAGCAGTTCCAGAGTCGGCCACAGCATGCCGGTAAGGCGCGCCAGAGGAAGACTGCGCGTTACATATTCTTCATTGCTGGTCTCAAACAGCGCAATCTCGGCTTCTTCCTGGGCATAGGCACGCACCACGCGCGCGCCAGAAAAGTTCTCTTGCGCCCGCGCAGAAATATCAGAAAACTGTGCCTGAATTTTCTCAAACCTCTCATGGATCCGCCGTCCAATGTATTGCACAACAATGCTGGCGACAGGCAGCGGCGCAAAAGCATAGAGGGTGAGCTTGGGGCTGATCTGCCACATAAACACCAGCGCCACGGCAGTAAATACCAGCGTGTTCGCCGTGTACATAATCGCCGGGCCAAGCAGCATGCGCACCGCATTCAGGTCATTGGTGGCGCGGGCCATAATGTCGCCGGTGCGGTTCTTCTGGTAGTAGGAATAAGAAAGCGACTCCAGGTGGCGAAACATGTCATTTCGGAGATCGTATTCAATCTCACGCGAGACGCCAATCACCAGCCAGCGGGTAAGAAATTGGAACACGCCCTTGCCCAGCGCCAGCCCGACCAATAGCGCCGCAAAAATCAGGATCTTTTGATGCGTAATGCCATCGTGGTTCAGGTCGTCCACGGCGCGGCGCACCACCTGGGGCCAGAGCACCCACAGGCCGTTATTGAACAGCACCGTAATCGCGCCCCAAAACAGCGTGACGCGATACTTTCTCAGGTAGGGCCACAGCGGCTTGAGATTTTTGCCCATGAATGGTAATAGATGATTTTAACAGGGTAGAGGGAGCGGAGAATCCACATCAGACTTTGCTTGCACCTTTGCCCGCCGCCAGCTTCTCTTTAGCCTGCTGCTTGATGTATTTTCCATTGCCAGTCCGAGATTATTCGCTCGTGCCATTGCGCTTGATTGCAACGGAATGATCGGCCTAGTGATGTGGACACATTCCAGCTTCTAACCTCATTCAGGGCGATTTCACTCTGGGGCACAAATGCGTCCAAATATTTCCCATTGTGAAGTGTCGAAAGAAACCTATGCGGTGAAAATCATGATTTGCGAAAAAATTTGCAGAGCTGGCGTCTGCAAGAAAGAGCTGGACGGCTGAAGCTCCGGGTTCAGCGTAAACTTCCTTATTTCGCGGTCCTGAGCCGTGACCTCTAACAATTCCTGGTTTTGTCCAAAACATGGCGGCAGTAAAACAGCCATATCCACAACGATGGTTTCATTGTCGCTCCGCGCCGCATGTTTCACCAGATCGAGTGTAAATTCAGGCTAGCGATTTCCCAGTGGCTTAGTTCGCCTTTTTCAAGACCGCCATGTTCTTTTCGTCCGTGCCAATCTGGGTAAAAAGCTTTCTGAGCTGTTCAATGCGCTCCACGGGCACCTGGGTAGTTTGCATCTTGTATTCGCGGCTGTATTTAAGGACATTGCCATCTGGAGTGGAATTTCCAGGGCTGATGAGAAGAAGCGCATTTGCGGTTTTAAATCTTCTTCAGGAGGCATGGACCCTTCAGACTCAAAGGCCGCCATGTTCTCGACATCCAACTCATAGCCGCCGCCCTTTTGTAACGGCTTGATATTGTTGGGCATGTGCGAGTACAGGGTTGCGATCTGATAGCCCTTGTCAAACCCTTCTATTTGGCCGGAATAAGGCTTCATGCGGAAGCTTTCCTTCACGGTATAGAGGTCATGCTGGATGGTCCAAAAGTTATCCGTAATGATGCCGGGCCAATTTATTTTGTATTTGTACTCGATAATGCTGCCTACATTGACCTCCGGCATGGTGAATGCCTTAGCCAAAACCTTTACGCCGCGCGCCTTAATGACCGTTTTTTGAAACGGTTTGCCGGTAAATTCCGTGATCCGGCCGTCAGGCTGCAGACTATATAACAAGAAAGGCGATCTGACCAGAGTCTCTGGTTGAAAGGGAAGGCCGAGCCGCTCGATTGACGCTACTTGGGGCAATGGACAGGGTTGCCGGGCCCTGTGACGATAACCTCTGTACCAAACGGATAATAATCCGACGTTTCCTCGACCGCTCCGACTGCGCTCGCCACGGCTATGATGCTACGATTATGGCGCGCTAAGACTTATGCATGAGTCATGTGGCGATACTCAGATGGATACTCAGGTCGGGCGCGCTGTGTTTTCTGATACGCACCTTAACCTGGAATGGATTAACGCCCGGCGACGAGAAGCGCAGGTAGAACAGATGCCCTCGAGCTTTTTCAAGCGAAAAGTATCCAGTGCCGTTAGTTTTAGTGGAAGCCAGGACCCTTTTCCAGTTGGGACTACACAGCTCGACAGTTACACCCTTCCCGACCGCTTTTTGCAGCCCGATGTTGACATGGCCTGAAAGGGAGCGACTCACGATCTCCGCCTCCTGAACGACAAGCGTCGTTTGAGCTTCTACCAGCGATAGCGACCACAGCAAAAAATAGACGAGACAAATAGTCCACTTTGAGTTTTTCATATTATTTTTTGATGACGAGATTCCCTTCAGGATGTGGATCATTCGTTACACCTCCAGCGCCGGTGTTGTACTGTTTCAAATAGGGGCGCTGGTCCCCCAACGTCTGTTCTCTCTTTAGAGCCGCATTGTGACCAGCCACGTAGTCGTTCCCCTTTCCGCCGTCGATCTTCTCATATGCCTCTGCAAGCTCATGAAAAGCCACGGTAAAATCTGGAGCTACTTTGAGACGGGTGTTTGACGTTTGGTCATACTTCGGATTTTTGAAATACAGACCGACAACATCACTGACACCGGGCTGGGGATTACCGCCTTTGGTTTGGTCGCCGAACGTGGGCAGGTTAGCTATTATGAAATCGATTTTTACCGCACCCTTGTCTGTCATTACAGTAGGCCCTTCACTGAGCTCATACGTGTTCTTACTGCTCACAAGGTCGTTGATTAGCGCCGCCCCTTCGTTCTTGCTCAAATCAAGGCCTGTCGTGTCAAACGTCACGTTGCCAGTTTGTTCGTCAATCTTGACTCGATCGCATGCATCCCCAGTTATGGCACATATATCTGCGAAGTCGTCCTTTTTATCGCCGGTGACCGTCAGTTTTTCTCCGGTGGGATCAATAAAGCGCAACGGATTGTTTGCAACATAGGCATAAAGATTGAGCTGCTGCGGGTTTTTCAGACGTTCTGTCGTAACTATAACCGGATCAGTAGTTATGAACCGGCCCATGTTCGATGAATCGTATCGTTTCCCGAAGTAGTCAAGCCCGGATTCATTATCGCGTTCTTTGCTGGTGAATTTGTAGTGATTCACTCCTGGGCCTGTAACTACTACCTCTGTTCCAAAAGGATAGTAATCCGACTCTTCTTCAACCGTCCCCGCCGAACTGGCGACGATACTCGTCGAACCCAAATGATCAGACAGGTAGTAATGCACGGTGCTGGTCGGGAGATCGATGCGCGCGACCCGCTTGCCGCCAAAATAAATGTACTCTGCGGTAAGGTTTCCAGAGCCGTCACTTTCCGCTAAAGTGTTGCCGTCCATGGACCAGTAACGCTTCACTGCCGCTCCGGTGCTGGTGTTGGATTTCAGAACGCGCTCGCCATTGCCGTCATAGGTGTAGGTAATACCAGCGGTTGAGAGAAGGCGATTCTCGTGGTCATACACATATTGGCCCGGAGAAGTGTAATTCGTGAGATTTCCAGCAGCGTCGTATCCCAGACCCGCAGCCTGATTTTGTACCGTGCCGCTATAAGTAAAATTGCCGCCGTGTGCCTTTCCTGACATCGGCGTGATCTGCAAGTTGCCCAGGCACTCCACCGCGTAATTCTCGCCCCAGGAATAATTTCCTGTATTGGCTGAAGACGAGCCAGCAGTGATGCGATTCAGCTGATCGTATGTAAAAGTCTGCGTCCGGTTGGAGTCTTTGTTGTTGGTAATGGACATCACGTCACCGTTGTTCTGATGGAGCGCTCCCTAGCTGTACGTCTTATTGATAAAGAACGAACTGGTCTGACCGTTGTCAGAATAAAAACCACTCACCTGAAGGCGAGGATTCAAGTCCGTGCGGAAATAAATATTGGGCATGAAGCGTTGATATTCGTCGCCATTTGGGTAGTACCTTGTGCTGCTTACGTATTGCGTTCCATTGCCGTCAATGACGGACGCCGGCCTACCCGCGGAATCGGGGTGTACCATGGGCGGAAACGCCATTGCTCCCCTTACGCTGGTGCCCAGGCCATCACCAACCAAAGCGCTAATAACAGAGCGGCAACAATAATAGTCCACGCACGGCTTTTACCCTTGCCGAAGCACGACAAGCCGAGGCCAGCAACGCTCGTCCACAACCCGACACGCAGCCAAAGAGTGAAGTCCGATAAATCGCTGAACCAGCCGTGTCTTCGGAAGGTCTCGATGCTGAAAGCCAAATAGATCAGAACTGCCAGCGATGTAGTTAGGCCTCCGACCACAAACAAGTGTTTACGAACCCCAGCAACATTGTGCCCCGTTTTCGTCCACACTCTCCATGCAACGAGCAATGACAGGAGCGGGAGAAAGGCTAGATAGAGTAAGCTTGCTACGCTGCATCCGACCCCCAGTGTTGCACAGCCCAAATGTTTCATGCCCGGAGCGTCTCTATCTACATGGAACCCGCCTTGCGTTGGCACGGCGTTTTTCGGCTCGTCAGGCACAGACAGGTGCGGTGAAGGATCAGTTCCGAATCTATGCTGGGTGGAGTTCCTAATTCGTGAGATTACCAGCAGCGCCGTATCCCAGACCCGCAGCCTGATTTTGTACTGTGCCGCTGTGAGCAAAATTGCCGCCGTGTGCCTTTCCTGACATCGGCGTGATCTGCAAGTTGCCCCACGCATCCACCGCGTAATTCTCGCCCCAGGAATAATCTCCTGTATTGGCTGAAGACGAGCCGGCAGTGATGCGATTCAGCTGATCATATGTAAAAGCCTGGGTCCAGTTGGAGTCTTTTGTTGTTGGTAATGGAAATCACATTACCATTGTTCTGATGGAACGCACCGTAGTTGTACGTCTTATTTATACAGAACGAACTGGTCTGACCGTTATCAGAATAAAAACCGCTCAGCTGAAGACGAGGATTCAAGTCCGTACGGAAATAAATATTGGGCATGAAGCGCTGATATTCAGAGCTAGTTCTACAACAAAAAACCGGCCAGCCTAAAAAAGGCCAGCCGGCAGTGTTCGAGGATTGAAAAGTGCTATTTCGGCGGTTGCTGCTGTGCCGGCGTGTTTGACTCCTGCAAGGCATTTTTGTTCGGCATAATGCCTGGCACGTTGGGCTGGGTTTTTACGTCTCCCGTGACCGCCTCGTCAACTTTGATGTTATTGCGGTCAAGCGTCTGCGCGGTGTCGCGATCCAGTTGCACGCGGGCCTTGGCATAATTTGTCATGGCGCTGACCAGAGTGGATTCAGAGGCGGCGAGATCGCGTTCATCCTGCAATACCGCGAGATAAGTAGAAGCGCCCAGATTATATTTCTTCTGTTCGGCATCCAGGGTTTGCGCGGCAAGATCGCGTGCCTTCTGCGCCGCCACTACACTGGCACGGTTGTTTTCCAGCGTGAAAACGTCATTGCGAATACCGATAGCAATCGTGTTTTCCACCGTCTTAAGAGATAGCTGAGATTGCCTATATTCCAACATCGCGCGCACCTGGGTTGCCTGAGCAACGCGGTTGCCGAGCGGTATCTGGATATTGATTGCTACACCTTTATCCGGCCCGGTGGAGTTGAACAGGTTGCCAAAAGCATCAGTAAACCCGCTGTTAGGAATCGTTCCTGCCGGAGTGCACTGGGTTGTTATACCCGGAGGACATGTTCCCAATGGGTTCTGCACGCCTGCCAGTCCTGCACCCCCATAAAACGCAACTAAATCCACTACAGGCAGAAGGCCATTGTTGACGCCTTTTATGTTGATCTCATTATTTTGCAGGGTGATCCTTTGCTGCTTGTAGTCAGGCCGGTTTGCAAAGGCCATCTGTATCAATTGCTCCACAGGCGGCAGGTTTTCCTGATCGGGGATCTGGACTGTGTCTGTGGGTATTACTTCTGCCTGGACCAGGACAGAGTTGCTGGGCAAGCTGCGGGTCAAAGCGTTCTTCATCACCAATTGCTGGAGCTGAAGGTTCGTCCTGGAGGCGATAAGGGCTTGCTCGGCGGTGGCGACGGAGCTTTGGGCGCGAACAACGTCAAGAGGCGCCAAGGTGCCGATTTCAACCTGCTTCTGGTTATCTGAAAGAGTTTTTTGTGCCAGAGCCAGCGAGCGTTCATTGACGCGGAAAGCTTCGTAGGCATTGACCAGATCCCAGTAGATGTTCTCAATCTGGCTCACCGTCGAAATCACCTGCTGCGTGAAAGCCTCTTCCGTGATCTTCTTGTTATTTTGGGCGGTACGCAGTAAGCGCAGATTGAGGCTGCGTCCAAATCCCTGGAGGAGATGCTGACGGATCGAGGCACGGAAATTGCTGGTTAGAGCGGGATTGAAGCTTTGTGCCGACCCATTGGTGGATTGTCTTTGATTGTTGAATGAAACAGTAAGAGCAGTGCCAGGAGAAAAACCCTGAAAGTAGCTGAGGTCGCCCACGGTGTTGTGGGCTGTGGAAGTTGGGATAGCGGCGCCGGAATTGCCCAGACCGCTCAGCAAGCCGAAATTTGTTGGAGAAGAAACTTGCTCGAGAGAGAACGTGCCGCTGATAATCGGATCAAAGCTGTCCGGTTGCGGACCAGCACCACTGGTGCTGCCGACAAAACCGCCCGCTCCGACGCCTGCGCCACCCGCGCCAGCTGTGGTTCCACCAGCTCCGGCGCCGCTGATCCCAGATCCAACTCCGCCTTGACCGCCACCGGGTGTGTTAGCAACAACGCCTGAATTTACGCCCAGGAAAGAGCCGCCAGCCTTGGTGCGCAAAATATCGGTATCCGCAATCGGGAGATTGTAACGTGCTACGGCGATATCCAGATTATCTGCCAGCGCAATCGAGATCGCATCATTCAATGACAGCATCAGCTTCCCATTCTGGACGAGCTGCTCGATCTTTGGCGCGTTGGTAAATGCCGGGGGCGGAACATCCTGCGGGATGTACCGGGCAAAAGGATTTGGAAGCAGCGGCGTGGGCTTGGAATAATCCACGTGCGTGGGCTCCGGAAGTTTCTTCACTTCCGGCGCTTCGGGCAGCGGTGGCTGGCCTGGTTGCGACTGGCCGCCTTGCTGCGTCGACGCTGTCGATTGCTGGCCTGCGTTTGGCGTCGACGCCGTCGGCTGCTGGCTGGCATCTGAAGCTGGCGTGGTCGGTTGCTGGTTCGCCGATGGTTGCTGGCTTGTGCCTTGCGTCGCCTGCATTGATAGACCTGTATTCGCCTGTTGTGCCACTGCTGGAAAACTCAACAGACACACCACCGAAACTGCTTTTCTTACAACATTACTGCGTATGAATCCTACAGACATTCTTTTTCTCCAGACCTTTTGTAACTCGCCCGATTGGTAATTTATAGAGACGGTAGTTTTCAGGTTCCGTCACCTTTGCTCACTCAAGATACGCGGGAACCCCCTTTGCGGTTCCAGATTCGAAAAGCTCAGTGTTGCGGAAACCCGTTAGTATATCGGCTCAGTGCTGCTTTAGGCGTTAAAAAGTGTTGGGCAGAGCCAGTTTGTAAAACTTGCACGCCACCTCTAGCTTGCGAAATTCCTAGCCATAGCCCAAGATAGCCGCGGGTGAGCGCAGCGCATAGCGGACGCAACAAAAAAGCACACCCCGAACGCTTGAATATCCGGTATCAATTTGTCACGCAACCTCAAACTCACGCTGGCTTACGATGGACATGACTTCGCCGGATGGCAAGTCCAGCCTGACCGACTGTCCGTTCAGGGGACGCTGGTGTCCGCTTTCGAACACCTCACCGGCGAAAAGACTCTCCCGCAAGGCTCTGGCCGCACCGATGCAGGCGTCCACGCGCTCGCTCAAATCGCCACCGTAACCACCAATTCGCCCATTCCGGTCGACAATGTGGTTCGCGCCTTAAATGACATTCTTCCCCGCTCCATCCGCGTTCTTGCCGTGGAAGAAATGCCGCCTGAGTTCCATGCGCGCCGCTCGGCTGTCGCCAAAACCTACCGATACCACATCTATCGAGGAGCAATTTGCTCGCCATTCCAGGCGCGCTACGTTTACCACCATCCTTATCCGCTCAACGAATCGCGCATGATCCAGGCCGCCGCGCTCGTAGAAGGCGAGCATGACTTCACCAGCTTCGCCGCTGTCGATCCTGAAAAACGCAAGCAAGCTCTCGCAGCCCATCGAATGAGACCTATGGCCAAAGCCGCGCTCCATATCAAATCCGGAATCAAAACGGAACAAGGACTCGCAAAGAATGCTGAGGTCGAAACCAAATCAGGCGATACTAAATCGGAAATCGAAACTAAATTCGGAACCGATACCAATGCTGGAGTCAATGCGGCGATTGAAATGAATCATCCAGCACTTGAAATCGACGATGCCGATTTTGAACCCAACAACGTCCGCACCATCTTTCATTCCCAGTGGCAGCGCCAAGGCGACGAACTGATCTACACCGTCCGCGGCAATGGATTTCTCCACCATATGGTGCGCAATCTCGTCGGAACGTTTCTCATGGTCGGCAAAGGCAGCCTCACTGTCGCAGACGTCCGACGCATTCTTGAATTGCGTGATCGCTCCGCCGCTGCAGCCACCGCCCCTGCCAGCGGTTTGTTTCTAGTCAACGTGGAGTACTAACATCCACCACGGAGATGGCATGAATAAAGTGCAAGTTCTGAGGCGGTATGCTCCAAGGGGAAAGAATCTGGAGCAGACAGGTTGCAGGCTGTGCTCGTGCAGTGAGGCAATACGACCTCGACACGGAGATTAGTCAGACCTGCGGATCGAAGCGTCACCGTAAGGCCGGTATGAGCTTGAATGGGAGTGTGGTGATCGCCTAAGAGCTGCGTCTACTCCAGAACCAACCAAAGGAGAGACGAGAATGAAACGTTATTTGGGAGTGGATTTGCATCGCACACAGTTTGTAGTATGCACTCGGTGGGAGAACGGAGAGCAAGAGATACGGCAATGGCGGATCAGGGAGCTGTCCAAGTTCGTGGAACAGTTGCGCCACGAGGACCAGATCGCAGTGGAAGCCACGAGTACGACGGCGCGCTTCTACGATGCGGTAGTGGAACGAGTCGAGCGAGTGGTGGTGGTGAATCCACATCAGTTCAAGGTGATCAGCGAATCGGTGAAGAAGACGGACCGCAACGATGCCCAGGCGCTGGCGCTGTATCTGGAAAAGGACCTGTTGCCGGAGGTAAGAATGAAGCCGAAGCAGAATCGGGAGTTGATGCATTTGGCCGAGACACGCGACCTGCTGGTGAAACAACGCTCGGCGCTGAAGGGCAAGATCAACAACCTGCTGGCGATGCAGGGGATCGAGTTGAAGCGGGAAGCCTTGTCGAGCAAGATTGCGCTGGCGCGGGTGCTGGCACTGCCGGTCAGCGGGATGGTGCAGATGGAGTTGCGGATTCTGGTGGAGCAGATCCGGGCACTATCAGAGAGCATTGCGGAGTTGGACGAGCGGTTGGAAGAAGAAGGCCAACAACTGCCCGGATACGAGAACCTGACCAGCATCAAGGGGATTGGGTCGCTGAGTGCAACGGTTCTACTGACGGTGATTGGCAAGATCAGCGACTTCGCGGATGAAAACAAGCTAGCCTCTTATCTGGGATTGGTGCCCAAAATAGCCAACTCCAACGAGAGTGAGCGGAGCGGCCGCATCACCAAACAAGGCAATAAGCTGGCCCGCACGGCGTTGGTGCAGTGTGGGTTGTCGGCAAAGCGGTATAGCCCCTATCTGCAAGGGTTCTATGAACGGATCAAACAACGTCGAGGAGGAGGAAAGGCCAAAATCGCTCTAGCAAGGAAACTGGTCAAGATCGTGTATGACACCTTGAAAAACCAGTGGGTCTTCGAAGACTTTCCCAGCTTTACCCTGGCTGCCTAAACCCAGCCAAAACAACTTTTGAGTAGACATTATTCATGGGAGACACTGAGACACTGAGAAAACCAAGAAACTTAACCACAAAGAACCCGAAGAGGCACAAAGGAAGACTCAAACTTATAAAACAAGAACCAATCGCTCTTCTCCGTGTCTCTGTGTCTCCGTGGTAGGTTTTTCCTGATCAGCGTTTATCCATGTTAATCCGCTGTAAGGTTTTGGTTTTCTCCCTGCCTCCGTTCCTCCGTGTTTCAAGGTTTTGGTTTTCCGTGATCAGTGTCATCAGTGTTAATCAGCGGTAAGTTTTTGATTTTCTCCGTGCCTCCGTGTCTCCGTGGTAGGTTTTTCCTGATCAGCGTTCATCCGCGCAAATCTGCGGTAAAAAAGCGTTAGCTGTCTGCTGCAGGCTGAGCACTTTCTTCAGCTCCAGCACCTCCAGCGGACACTCCGGCCAGTTATGCCGCCAGCAGATAATCAAGTCGCATCCTCTTACGTCGTGCATGTGTTTTAAAAAGTTGCGGCTCTCCTGTTCAAACTCAATCCTCACAAGCTCGCATCTGTCGTGTCCCACCAACCGCATCGCTTCGCAGTCAGGAAACTCGGGCTGTATCCTGTGAACTACATAGCCTAGTTGCGGCGCCATCCATCCAAACAGAAACACCACGCCCAGCTCATTCACTGGCGCGTAAGCCAGCGGCCCCGGCCACATCGGAGTCCCATAGGTTGGCCCTGCCGTCAGTGCCCGCTCCTTCAAGGCCGCCAGCATCTTGGACCTCGCGGTTGGCGCCTCCCGCGATAACATCCATTGCGCATCCTGGTCACCGCCTTTCACCGCCGCCAGTTCCAACTCCGCCTTCCACTGCTCCGCCAGGCCGCGACCCTCCGCAAACTGCGTCAAGCCATACGCCACCTGCCGCCAGCTCCCAAAGCACCGGACCAGCGGTTTGCAACTGAACTTGCTCGTCGCTTCGTACTCGCTCATGCTGGGCGCTTTTCCCACTTTCCGCACCACGGCCGCCCAGTCCACAAACAATTGTTCCAGCGGCACTCTCTGTCCGCTGGCAGTCGCGCGTTCCAGATTGCACTCGTGCAACGCTTGCGTAAATGAGCCAAATTCCGCTCTTATCTGCCGGCGCGATACCTGGCCCATCTTCATCACTTCAAAAATGCTCGGCGTGCGCCCCAGCTTTTCCGCGCAGCCAGTGATTGCATCCATGATCTCCTGCTTCGTCATGCGTCTTCTCCTGAATAGAAAGCCACTCTCGGGTGGCTCCTGAATCTGACTCTTTGCTTTTCCGATCGCGGCGATCACGGCGATTACCGAGGACCCCCGCAAGTCGGTTGGCTTGCTGGGGTGGGATTACGCGCGATCACGGCGATCCACCCGCACTCCTGCCGTGGCGTTCAATTGGCTATCCAATAAAAGTTGTGGAGCACAGCCGCCCTCGGCCGTGGCCTTTTGCTTTTCCGCTCACGGCGATTACACGCGATTACGGCGATCCACCGGCACTCCTGCCTGTGTGTTTTGCTCTGTGCCTTAGATTGTTGGGGTATTTTCGATTCCGAGCCAATAGCAAGCACAACTGCCCATTCCCCAAGCGGAAATATGCGCGCTCTGGCTAATGGTTAATTGCTAACTGCTAATGGCTGGTTTTTTTGTCTCTACACAATCTGTGGCCCAAACGGTGGGCCGGCTATGATCGCGTGGGTGCTGGCCTTTTTGGGCTTCCCGCCTCCATGTGGGATACCCGGATCGCTAACAGGTATGTTTTCAATCCCTGTTCAGCGATGGTTCGACGGCGCCGCTCCCGGCGAGAACCAATACGCATAATAAGCGAATACTACGGTTGCTGTAAATAGGGGAAATGAGTATTTTGGCAGTAAATCGGAACTACATATTTTGGGGAGCAGTTGCTGCGTTTTCCAACACAATTCACCTATGTGGTGAATTATGGTGCGTGCTATAATTCGGTACCAAGCGAGACGTTACGAGTGATAAGAGGCGCAAAACGAAAACAGAAGGTGGCCTTGCCCGAAACATCCTCGGTTCGGGCCACCATTAGCTTTCCGTCCGACATTTATTACACGTTGGAGGATATCGCGCGTGAGAAAAAGGTTTCCTTAGCGTGGGTGGTTCGGGATGCGGCAGAGCAATACATCGAGGGCAAGTGGCCGCTGTTCAAAGGACAGAAATAATTATGCCATCATTCTATGAATTTTTTGCAGGCGGCGGAATGGCACGGGCGGGCCTTGGGGAAGAATGGACTTGTCTGTTTGCCAATGACGTCGAACCCAAAAAAGGCGCGAGCTACGTCGCTAATTGGGGTGCCGCACATCTCACTATCGAGAATGTTGCTAAGCTAACCACTAAACATCTTCCGGATCGCGCTGATCTGTCGTGGGCATCTTTTCCTTGCCAGGATCTGTCTCTAGCCGGAGACGGGGCGGGCCTTAAAGGCGAACGTTCTGGCACTTTCTGGCCGTTCTGGTCTCTGATGCAGAGTCTGCGGAAAGAAGGACGCGCTCCGAAACTGGTTGTCCTAGAAAATGTACCTGGCGCTCTTTCCTCACACGGGGGCGAAGATTTTGCTGCAATTGGGGCGGCGCTTGCAGCGGAAGATTACCGCTTTGGCGCCGTTCTAATTGATGCAGTGCATTTCGTACCGCAATCACGCCCTCGACTTTTTATAGTAGCAATACAAAAGCATTTTAGAATTCCACGAGAGTTATGCTTGTCTCACTTCGATCCTCAATGGCATCCTTCCCATCTGGTTGCTGCTTGGCACAAACTATCTCAACAATCGAAGGAAGCCTGGATCTGGTGGAGGCTTCCGAAGCCTCCAAGAAGACGATCCGTACTTTCCGACCTGATAGATGACGAACCTGAGAACTCGTGGCATACTCCGGAGCAAACGCAAAAGCTTTTATCGCTTATGGCTCCTACTCATCGCCGCAAGGTGCGGGAGGCAATGCAGGCAGGCGTAAGGAAAGTTGGCGGCATCTATAAACGCATGCGCGAGGATGAAGATGGCGAACGCGTGCAGCGCGCTGAAGTTCGATTCGATGATCTCTCTGGCTGCCTCCGAACCCCCGTAGGCGGCTCAAGTCGCCAATCCATAATCCTCATAAAAAATGGGAAAATTCGAACGAGACTGTTGGCGCCCCGCGAAGCAGCGCGACTTATGGGCCTGCCGGATAGCTATATCCTTCCCGAAAATTACAATGAGGCATACCATCTCGCTGGCGACGGAGTTGTGGTTCCCGTGGTGCGCTTTCTAGCAACCAATCTTCTCGGCGCACTGCTATCTAAGACGTCGTCTGAAAATGAAATGGCCGAACCAGGCCAAGCTTGCCATGACGAGCAACTCGCTCTGCTGAGATAACGACCCTCCTTTGTTGAACGCTAGATTGTGATAATGGGAAAAACGTCAGAGTTGCGCAGCCGAACCATGCGGGCGGTAAAAAGCCGCAACACGGCGCCGGAGCTGGCCGTCCGGAGCTTGGCGCATCGGATGGGTTATCGCTTTCGCTTACACCGCGACAATCTTCCCGGCAAACCTGACTTGGTTTTTCCGAAACTCAATAAGGTAATCTTTGTGCATGGCTGCTTTTGGCATGGTCACGGTTGCTCTCGCGGTGCACGCGTTCCGAAGGGCAACCGTGAGTACTGGCTTAAAAAAATTTCAGGGAACCGGGCTCGAGATCAGAAAAGTCTTGAACGCCTTGCGGCGATGGGTTGGAGATCCTTGGTTATATGGGAATGCGATCTCCGGAACGAGCAAAGAACCAAGGTCGAAGTTCGAAGATTCCTGAAAACACAGTATCGACCTTCTCGAAAACCCTTTTCTAATTAAGCCCGTCGATCGTCTGAGTTAAGCCCGTCAATCGTCTGAGAATTCATCGTCAGCCCCAGTAGCAATGCCTAGTAAGTCGTTGTGGTAACGGGACAGTCTCTGAAAGTGCGCCGCCATGGCCTTGGCAATTTGCTTCGATTGCTTCACTTCGAGAAAATGGCCCACGATTTCTGCGTAGTGACTGGCTTGCCGCGGTAGTCGCTGCGTGGGGTCCTGCCTGGCTGCAATATTCTGATTGCTCATAATCTGCACTTTTTGTGCAGGTTCTGGCACGCTCGCTACGTTATCCGGTTTCGGTGGCACGGTTCCATTGATTAACTGCGACTTGGGGTTAAAGTGGTGGTATAGCAATGCTTCAAGCGCGCTGATTTCATTCTTTGCTTTAACGGGGTAAGTCCAAACGTAGGCCACCTCCCAGACATCCAGCTGTCGATTGGCGATGATGTCGGAGCGGGCGGAGGTTAAATGGCGTGCGACCCGTTGCCGAATGCCGTCCGTAGACTGGCCGACGTATAATGGCACTCCATCTAGGTCACAGAGGATATACACGCCGATCTCAGTGACGAGAGTTTTCACAGCGTCTTTCCTAAATTTAAAGTCTGTGGCCAAAGTGCTTCCAGAGATACCGATGAAGAGTTTACCGGATGAATGTTATGAACATTTCCAGATTGCGAAAGGACTCAAAGATAGTATTAGCAATACGTCTTACCCGCCGCGTGCCCCATCGTTTCCGCGCCCTTTGCGGAAAGAATGGGATTGATCCACTTCCTCACAACCCCGGTCCACGACACAAATCTCAGGGCACGACTTGAGTGCTTAGCCTGACGCCCGCGCAGGGATTAAGGGATCCGCAGTCGTTCCGAGAAGCTGGTTCAGCGGAAATCGTGCTCAGCTTGTAACATATCGGCGATTCACATCACTATTGAAGTAGGGGAAGGCGTAAAATCGTAAGAAGATGTGCAACGCTCTCAGTCGCCGGTGACGGCATCTGCTCTGCATTGCACTGTGCCAGGAAGATTGCCCAGGATCGATTTGTTCATGCATAACTCTTTGCGGACATCACGACGCCTGCAGTGAGAAACCTTAACGTTAGCCAGCGGCCCGCGCATTCCTTTGCGGGCATGGAGTTCTTTTCGTTCGTTGGCAGGTAGTTCATGCAGCAAGCGGTAAAAATCAGGGAGTTTGCCGACCGCACTGATCGCTTTGTGATTAAAGCAAAACTCGGTAGCGGCGCAATGGGAGACGTGTTTCTTGCCGAGGACCGCCTGCTCAAGCGGCGGGTGGCACTCAAAGTGATCCGGCTTGATCGCAGCGAGGACGCCGCTTTCCGCCATCGCATGCAGAAGGAAGCCGAGCGCGCATCGCAACTGAATGACGCGCACATTGCTGCAATCCACGACCTTATCGAACAGGACGGCCAGCTATTTCTGGTCATGGAATATGTGGAGGGGCAGACGTTGCGCGAGAAACTGCGCGAGCCCCTGTCGCCGGCTGAGTTCTTCAGCATCGCCGAGCAATGTTTGGCGGGAGTGGCGGTAGCTCATCAGCACGGGATTGTGCATTGTGATCTCAAGCCGGAGAATTTAATGGTCACGCCGGAAGGCATCATCAAAATTCTTGACTTCGGCTTCGCGCAGCCCACACCTCTAATGGGTGCAACCGAGACCCTGAGCTGCGCGACTTTAGGTGGTACGCCCGGGTACATTTCTCCCGAAGTGCTTCTGGGAAGCATACCCGACGAACGTTCCGACATTTTCTCTTTGGGAATTGTCTTATATGAAGCCCTTGCAGGGCGCCATCCTTTCCGGGTGGACTATGCAACGTCAACTTCTGGACGTGCACTGCGTTGCGACCCGCCTCCTCTGCCGCCCAGCGCGCCGGCGGGGATGAACGAGGTGCTTGCAAGGATGCTGGCGAAGGAGCCGGCTCAGCGCTACCAGACTTGTACTCTGGTTTTGAACGATATTCGCGCCATCCATGGCGGCGGCAACCCCGCCGGAGAGAAAAAAAGATTCGCAAACCACGCATGGCTAAGAGTCATGTGGCTTGCTGCCGCGGTGGCTTTGATTGTGCTGATTGCCCAACTGCTGCGGGGGGCGTTTATCCCAATGCCATGGTCGGCGCTTCCAGTGAACGCATCCAGCCGGCAACTGGCCGTGCTCCCCTTTGAAGCAGCGACGCAGGACGCCAACAACCGCGCGTTCGCCGCAGGGTTGACTGCGACTCTGGCCGCCAAGCTGGGAGAGATCGCTGACCGCTATCCGCTGGAGATTGTCTCTGAGGCCGAGCTGCGCAAGCAGAATGTGCACGATGCCAGGCACGCACGCTCGCTCCTGGGCGCAACCCTGGTTCTTGAAGGAAGCCTGCAACAGTCCGG
The DNA here is from genome assembly GCA_963831465.1 of Terriglobia bacterium. Classification (GTDB taxonomy): domain Bacteria; phylum Acidobacteriota; class Terriglobia; order Terriglobales; family Acidobacteriaceae; genus Angelobacter. The sequence goes on from CAWHQH010000023.1 coordinate 327,570, forward strand.
GAACACCATGCGCATTATCTACAGCATCGTGGATACGCGCTCATTACGGCAGGTGCACTCTGGAGTGATCACGGTGGACAATGCAAACGTTTTTGCCGTCCAGGACCGGGTCATTGCGGAAGTGCTGAAGAATCTGGATATCGAGTTGGCCAAAGAAGACCGTGGGCGTATGGAGAAACACGGCACCACGCAGCCCCAGGCCTATGATTACTATCTTCGTGGTCGGGGATATTTGCAGGATTATGACCGTGTTGACAGCCTGAATAACGCAATAGCGGAGTTTCAGCGCAGCCTCCGCGTGGATCCCCGGTTCGCGCTGGCCTATGCCGCTCTGGGCCAGTCTTTTCTGCATAAGTATGCTCTGGCGCATTCTCCCGAATCGCTGGAAGCAGCGAATGACGACTGCCGGCATTCCGCTCAGCTTGATCCAAGCGGTCCCGATGCCGAAATCTGTCTGGGAATGCTGTTCAACGCAACAGGCCGGTATGATGCGGCGGCGCAACATCTGGAAAACGCTCTCAAGCTGGATCCCACGCGCGATGAATCGTACCGCGAACTGGCCATCGCTTATGAAGGAGAGAAGCGGCTCAGTGATGCCGAGTCGTTGCTCAAAAAAGCCGTGGCGTTGCGTCCGCATTACTGGGCCGCATACAAGTGGCTGGGGCGGTTTTACGAAGCGCATGGCCGTTATGATGAGGCAGCCGAACAGTTCAAACGCGTGGTTGATATGGCGTCTGACAGCGCTGATGGCTACAGCAACCTGGGGGCCGTGTATGTGGAGCAGGGCAAATACGCAGAGGCGATTGATGCCCTGGAGCGCTCCATCAGGATACAGCCCACCGCTTCAGCGCTGAATAATGTTGGCGCGGTTTATTTTTATCAACGCCGGTACGCAGATGCGGCGCGCAGTTACGAGCTTGCCACCCAACTTACACCTGATGATTACCGGATATTTGGCAATCTGGGCGAAGCGTACGCCCAGATGGAGGGCCATGAGGAAGCCGAGCGTAAAAGTTATGCCCAGGCGCTGAAGCTGGCCGAGCAGCGGTTGGTCGCGAATGGCAACGATGGTGACGCGCTCCTGCAAGCCGCACTTTATGCCGCCATGCTGGGGCAAAATGCAAAAGCGGAGGAATACAGAAAGTCCGGGATCGCGTTGTCAGGGCACGATCCAGAAGCTCGATTCAACTCCGCCCTGGTGCTGGCGCAAATGCATCAGGACGGCCGCGCTCTGGCGGAACTCGACCGCGCGCTAGCCGGGGGCCTGCCCGCCAGTGAAGTTACTGACAATCCTGCATGGCGGAGGTTTGCCGCCAATCCAAGATTTGCGGCGGTGATGGCAAAGGCACGAAATAAGCAATAGATCTGGAAAAGGAGGAGTATGGCAACGGAAAAAGTAATACCGATTACAGGAAATGATAATCGTCATGTTCATGCCGAAGATAACGGACAGGTGGACAATGACACTGTCCACATAAGCAAGAGCGCCGGACATCAGGTTACCTGGTCTTCGCGCTCAAAAGCCATCATCGCATTTTCATCGGAAACTGGCTCCCCGTTTGAAGAAACCACTTTCCATATTCGTGCGGGAGGAAGCGTTTCCAGCGGTCCGGCCAAAGCGACGGCGCAGGCCGAGAAACGCTACAAGTACTCAGTGGTGGGAGAAAAGGGCGTGAATGATCCAACAGTTATCATCCATAACTGACCTGAGCTGAAAAATCATCGCGTACCGTAAAGCTGTGGTGAAACTTCGGCAGTAATCTCTGCGCCGGGTTTACAATCACAAGCCATGAAGATCTTTCATCGCTTCCACCTGGTTCTGTTTCTTGCCGCAGCAACAGCCGCGGGCTTTCTGATCAACTCGCTCCACGCCGCAACACCGCTCTCAGCAGAGCCTTCCGCCAAGGAAGCCCAGGCGGTCATGGCTCCCATCACGGCCATGTTTGAGGGTATGGCTAAACGCGATGCAGCGGCCATCAAGAAGCCTTTGCTGCCCGGCGGCGGGTTGGTCCTCATGCGCGACGGCAAGCCCACCCAAATGACGTTTGAAGATTTTGCCGACCGCGTAGGAAAACCCGGGAAGGCACAAATTGAGGAACGCATTCACGATCCGCTGGTGCGCATTGATAACGACCTGGCCGTGGTATGGGCCCCATTCGATTTTCTGGTGGACGGCAAGGTTGACCACTGCGGAACAGACTTGTTCAATCTTGTTCGCGCTGACGGCAAATGGCTTATCGCCAATGTCGCAGACACCGGGCGAAAGGATTGTGGGAGTAAGTAGCGCCTGGATTTGCCTAGCTGCGCTCAAGCCGCTCAAACCTAGTGGAACGTTTCGAGTTCTGCCCAGCGGGGCGTGACCTGCCGGCGTGTGAACTAGCGGTCTCCCATCCTCACCCGGTTGCCATCTTTGTTTTTTTCCACGACTCTGAAAATTTTCAGAGGCACGCCGAGAAGAGAGCGGGCGAACATGATCGATCCCACTGTATTGAGGTCAGGATCTTTAATTGACTCCAATAATTTTGCCGTGGCTGGATGAGAGATTTTGGTTTCAATCTCAATCAAGCGGCGATAGGCGTCCGCCGAAGGCCACCATGCTTTCAGCGCTTTGTTTGGATTGTCGCCGTTGAGGTCGCTCTCCAGAAGCAGTGCCGCAACAGAAAGACCATCGCTCACCACGTCCTCGGCTTTCTCCGTGTCACCCATCTGGAGATATATGTCCGCGATGGCGGAGATGAAGCTCATTTGATCGCGGGGAGCAAGGTCCTTGATGGTTTTGCGCATCTCCGCCAGGGCCTGGCGCGCGCCGGCAGGCTGCTTCTTCATGTTCATGCGGGCGATGGCTTCCAGCGTGGTGGCCCGCGGCGACGGTATCCACGGAGCGATGGTGAGCGTAAGGGCGGATGCCTGCGCAATGGCTTGCGTGGGGTCTGTCTCCGCTTGCTTCAAAATCAGGTCTGCGCGGCGTTGCATTTCCTGGCGCAACACTTCATTACTGTTGGCTCTGCTGCTGCTGTTACTGGTGCTGAAAGAGGTACCGCCTTGGCGAGGCGGGTGGCCATCCTTGTCCGCAGCCCCCGCCGGCACAGGGCTGACAGAATCCATGCCGTCAGGAAAGCGCTCCGTGGCGGACTTGAGCGCGGCGTTTTCCTCCACTAAGCGCCTCGCGCCGCTTTCATCCAGCTTTCGTAAGAGAGGCAGCAAGGCAAACAGTTGATAGTCGTAGTTGGAATTGAAGGTTGCTGAGCCGCCTGATCCGCCCACTGTAACCGCCGATTTGTCGTCGCTTTTGTGGGCCTGGCTGAGAACTTCGTCGATCGCCGCCAAAGCCAGCTTGGGCGGCACCTTATCGCCAAAGCGCATGACCAGATCGGTGAAGGTGCCATCACCAACCGTGGCGCCGGTACTATGGTCGTGAGCGCGATAACTGGCAATGGCGGATGCAAACAGGGTCTGCTTCTCCGCGTTCATCTCCGGCGACAGGCTTTCCAGCAGGCGGCCCGCTGCGGGATAAGGAAATTCGTCAAGCGAAGTGACTTGCTGTACCAGATCGATGGCCTTATCGAACTGCTTTTTCTCGGCGTATCTCGCAATAATGCTGTCGGACGCCTGCCTGCGCGCCCGGCTCTCCGCCTGAGTCAACCTCTCCTCCACGTCGGACTGTGAAATGGGAAGCAGCATGCGAAAAATATCTTGTTGCAGGAAGTCCCGGGTAAAAGAGTCATCCGGGATCGCAACTGACGCGGAGAACGCGTCCTGGAGCAGTCCGCGGGCCTTGGCCGGATCAGAGGCGGCAAATGCCGCGGCAATCTGCAACAGGCTGTAGCTGCGCATAGACGCTTCCAAGCCACGTGCCTGGCTTTCCGCCGACTCAAGAATCTGGTTGCCCATCACTTGATCCGGGGTGAGTTTGGGCTTCTTTGCGGCGACTTTATCTTCGGAAACTTTATCCATCGACTTGGGCGGCTGCGTCACGCCCATAGCCACTTGGTCCGCTGGTTCGGCCGGTTTCTGCGCAGATATGATTGGCGATAGCACTAGAATCGACGCAATCGACGTGAAGAACTTCACTTTCAGGCTGCCATGCATGATGCGCTCCTGTCTGGAACCGGGTCCAATGGTGCGAACCGGAAACGCCAAAACTTTGAGGCTCAATTTTGAGCATTGTAAATCGAGTGAGTCCGTTTCTTTTACTCATATTTTTGGCTCGGTGCTCGATTGAGCACCAGCCGTGGGCGGCGACGATCCATAAAGATTTTTTTTGATTGCGACCAGCGGCGCTGTGCCACGCGATCCAGTGGCGTAGAATATCCACCACCTACCATGAAGCCGAGTCCAAAAGGCGATTACGCCATGATCGAGCAAAAAGAATATCTGCTCGTTCGTAACCCCGCCACTCAGGAAATTATCGGCAAAGTCCCAAAATTGACGGACCTTGAAGTCATGGTCGCTGTCGTCCAGGCCGGAGTGGCGCAGAAGAGATGGGCTGCCACTCCAGTGCGGGAGCGGCTAAAGATTCTCCAGCGCTTTGCCGAGCTGTTGTGCAACCAGAAAGATTCCGTTGCTACCGTGATCAGCCGCGAAGCCGGCAAGCCCGAGGCTGAAGCGCTCTCCACGGAAATCCTGGTCGTGCTGGACACGGTGAAATATCTGCAAAATCAAGTGCCGGCGTTTCTGCGGCCTGAGCCGGTGCCACACGCAAATCCTGTGATGAAGCTTAAGCGCGGCACGCTGCTGCGCGAGCCCTACGGAGTGGTCGGCATTATCAGCCCGTGGAATTATCCGTTCAGTTTGCCGTCGATACAAACGCTCACCGCACTGGCCACTGGCAATGCAGTGGTGCTGAAGCCATCTGAATTCACGCCGTACTCGTCACTGGAGTTGGAAAGACTTTTACACGCCGCAGGCCTTGATCCGGACCTGCTCCAGGTCATCACCGGCGAGGGCGCCACCGGAGCGGCGCTGCTTGCCGCGAACATACAGAAGGTTGTTTTTACCGGAAGCGTAGCCACCGGAAAGGGCGTAGCCCAGGCCGCCGCCGCGCGACTGCTGCCCGTGGTGCTGGAGCTTGGCGGCAAAGATCCGATGATCGTGCTGGAAGATGCCGACATTGACGTGGCCTCGAGCGCCGCAGTGTGGGGCGCGTTCATGAATGCCGGACAAACTTGTCTATCGATCGAGCGGTGCTATGTGCACGAAAAAATTTATCCGAAGTTTTTGGAGCAGTGTGTCGAGAAGACGAGCAAGCTTCGAGTAGGTTCGGCGCAATCCCACCCTTTGCGCCCAACACAGCCGGGGGCGGCTGTGCCACACGAGTATCGAGCACCCGACTCTGAGATCGACGTAGGCCCGATGATCCACGAACGCCAGCTCGGCATCGTGCAATCGCATGTCGATGACGCGCTGGCTCGTGGCGCGCGCGTGCTGGCCGGCGGCACGCCGACGCCGCAGCTTGGTCCAAACTTCTTTGCGCCCACCATCCTTGCGGACGTGGACCACTCCATGAAGATCATGCGGGAAGAAACTTTTGGCCCGGTGCTGCCGGTGTGCAGCTTTAAGACTGAAGACGAGGCGGTGGCGCTGGCCAATGATTCCGAGTTCGGCCTGGCGGCGTGCATCTTTACCGATGACCGCAAACGCGGTGAAGCTCTGGCGCGCCGCGTACAGGCCGGCACGGTGATGGTGAATGACGTGCTTACGTGCTTTGGCATCAGTGAAGCTCCGCATGGCGGCATCAAGGCCAGCGGAATTGGACGTACGCACGGACGCTTTGGCCTGGAAGAGATGGTCTGGCCCAAGTACGTGGATTCAGATCGCATGCCGCGTATGAAGAAGCTTTGGTGGTACGGATATGGTCCTGCCTTCAGCCAGCAGATGGGCGGCTTTATCGAACTGCTGTTCGCAAAAGGATTAACAAAACGTCTGCGTGGAGGGGTGAAAAGCACAAAATCATACCTTCGTCGACGGCTCCTTTAAGCGTAAAATCGGCTTTGAGGCAGTTTTACCCCAGCAAACCATAAGCGGGTTTGTCGGGAACTAATAAAGTAATGTTGAAACACTCTCATTTGATTTACGACTGGAACTCCCTCCCCGGAACCGAAGCACCCAAACAACGCGTCATGCTGGATGATGAATCCCTACGCGACGGCCTTCAGTCGCCTTCAGTCAAAGATCCCCCTATCGAAGAAAAAATTAAGATCCTGCACCTCATGGAAGACCTGGGCATTGATCTTGTCGATATCGGCTTGCCCGGCGCTGGTCCGCGCGCGGTGGCGGACGTTGAACTTCTGGCGCGTGAAATCGCCACATGCCGGATGAAGATCAAACCCAACTGCGCTGCCCGCACCCATGAGAATGATATCCGTCCAGTAGCCGAAATTCAGCAGCGCGCCGGAATTCCAATTGCAGTCGCGTGTTTCCTGGGTTCCAGCCCTATCCGCCGATTCACAGAAAACTGGACTGATGACTTTCTATTCCAGACCACGGAAAAAGCCGTGACCTACGCCAGGTCTCTGGGCCTGGAAGTGATGTACGTAACCGAAGACACTTCACGTTGCGATCCCGAGACGGTCAAGCGGCTTTATTCGACGGCAATCAACAGTGGCGCTACGGCCATCGTAATTTGTGACACTGTGGGCCACGCGACTCCCAGCGGCGTGCAGGCGCTGATCCGGTTTGTCCTGGACGAAGTGGTTAAGCCTTCCGGAGAGAAGATTCGTGTGGATTGGCATGGCCATTCTGATCGCGGGCTGGCAGTGGCCAATTCTTTGGCCGCGCTCGCCGCCGGGGCAGATTGCGTTCACGGAACAGCGCTTGGCATCGGAGAACGTGTGGGCAATACGCAGATTGACCAAATGCTGGTGAACCTGAAGCTCATGGGCGTTTCTCCCTGGGCGGAGCAGGACCTCACAAAGTTGAAGGAATATTGCATTACGGTCTCTGACGCTACTGGGGTGCCAATTCCTCGAAATTACCCAGTAATGGGAGAAGATGCCTTCCGCACTGCAACGGGAGTACATGCTGCAGCGGTGATTAAGGCATTTCGCAAGGGCGATATCGAACTGGCTAATTCCGTCTACTCTGGCGTGCCTTCGCACTACTTTGGCCTGGAACAGATCATTGAGATTGGCCCCATGTCCGGCAAATCGAATGTGATCTTTTGGCTGGAGCGTAAAGGAATGACCGCTTCAGAAGAGCTGGTGGACCGCATTTTCCAGCGGGCCAAAGCTTCAGACCGCTGCCTTACGGAGGAGGAAATTCTGGCGTGCTGCCAAAAGATTTCAGCCCACACTTAGCCGTTTGGAGGGCAAAAACCTACGTCCGAAAGGTAGGGCGCAACTATTTTCCGCGGTGCGGGTTTCCTGTAATAACACTCTGAACTTCCCTTTAAAGGAGCAAGAATGAAGCAGCTATTTACAATCGCGTGCACGCTGGTACTCGGCGGCGCCTTGGCATTTGCACAAACAAGCAGCCCCTCTGGCGGACAAACGTCGACCAGCGGCGATCAGACGCAGACAAAGACCAGCACCTCCACCACCACCAAAAAGCACCACCACCATGGCGCCAAAAAGTCCAAGAAAAGCAAGAAGAGCGCCGACACGACTGCCGCACCGGCAGCCAGCCCAAGCCCATCCCCCAAATAAATTGCGTTCTATTGTCTAACAGGGCGGCCTCTCGGTAGGCCGCTTTTTTTTGGCTTACAAGAAAGCTTTCCTTTTTCCAGCTTCTCTGCTTAAAATGTTGCGCAACAATTCTTTGCAGAGTTGAACGATTCTAAAAACTGATATCCCTCTGAAGGAGACTAATGAAGAAGCTACTTACAATCGCGTTTACGCTGCTGCTCGGCGCTGGTCTGTCATTTGCACAGGCCGCTGGCGGATCCACCGGATCCACTGACAAACCCGCAGCTGACAAAACCACAACCACCAAATCCGGCAAGAAAACAGCCCACCACAAGGGCGGCAAAAAAAGCAAGAAGAACTCCGGCGGCACCACTACTACCCCCCCTCCGAAATAGGCTTTCCTGAAACATTTGTGTATCAAGAGCGGCCCATTGCGGCCGCTTTCTTTTGGTTGAATTCGCCTGGTGGCCAAGGCTGAAGCAATACCAAACTTCATTCCGGGCACCGCGGGTTATATAGTTAAGCATTAAGAGAAATGGCTACCCGCCCACCTATTCCTGAGAACTCGCGGATTTCCGCCCAACGTGAGATAACCCGCATCGCGGAGATGCGGAGCGTGCATGCTGCTTTTGCCTATCTGCACAATCAGGAACTGGAATTTCGCCGCTGGCAGCGTGAGCTTACGGAAATCCCAGCTCCTCCATTTGGCGAAGCTGCGCGGAGTGAATGGCTGCGAAAGAGATTTACCGGGCTCGGCCTGGAAAACGTCCAGATTGACGATCTGGGAAATGTTCTCGGGCTTCTGCATAGCGGGCCAACTGCGCCGCTTATTGGCATCAGCGCGCATCTCGATACCGTCTTCCCGCAGGGTACGGCACTGCAAACTCGTGAAGAAGCCAATAAACTTTATGGCCCCGGCATCAGTGACAACGCGGCCGGAGTCACGGCGCTTCTGGCGATCGCCAATGCGCTGAAGCGAACGCAACTCAAACCGGCCAGCAATATCCTTTTCATCGGCAATGTAGGTGAGGAAGGCGAAGGCAATCTCCGTGGCATGCGGCATCTCTTCGCAACCTCGCCGTGGCGCGACTCCATCCGGTCTCTTCTCGTGGTCGATGGCGCAGGTACAGACACTTACGTCAATCAGGCGCTGGGCAGCCGTCGCTTTGAGATCACCTTTCGCGGTCCCGGCGGGCACTCATGGAGTGACTTCGGCGTACCCAATCCCATTATTCTTCTTTCGCGCGCGCTGGCGCGATTTAGTGAAGTGCAGACGCCGGAATCGCCGCGCACCACCTTCAATGTGGGAGTGGTTTCCGGCGGAACGTCGGTCAACTCTATTCCTGAATCGGCAACGGCGCGTGTCGATCTTCGGTCTGCCTCCATGGAAGAACTGCAAAAGCTGGAAGACCGCCTGCGTGAATGCGTTGCTGAAGCATGGAGAGAAGCGCCCTCGTCGCATCGCTCCGGCGAACTCAAAGTTACCCTGGCCATTGAGAGCATTGGTGACCGCCCTGCTGCCGAGCTGCCGCCTGATGCGCGCATTCTGCAAATTGTCCGCGCCGCTGACAAACATTTGCGGATTGAATCTTTTTCGCGCCTGGCGTCAACAGACGCCAACGTTCCGCTCTCTCTGGCGATTGAATCCACTACCATCGGCGCAGGCGGCGATGGTGGCGGCGCGCACACGCTGCGCGAATGGTTTGACTGCGCCAATCGCGACCTTGGATTGAAACGGATTCTGTTAGTCTTGTTGGCTCTTACCGGAGTGCAGGAATGAAAATTATTTTAGCTGTCCTGATGGTGCTAACCATGGCAAGTTTGTCTTCCGCACAGCAATCGTCCGCTGACATGATTTTTATCAATGGGGATATTTATCTTGGCGCGCCTCACATTGAACTGCGCATTGGTGCAGTCAGACCCAAGGACAGTCCAAAGCTCCCGGCAAATGGAAGAGCACAGGCGCTCGCTGTTTCGGGTGGCAACATCATTGTTGCCGGAACTAACGACGAAATCCAAAAACTCAAGGGCCCAAAGACCCAGGTCGTCGATCTCGGCGGCCACTTTGTGATGCCGGGTTTCAATGACGCCCACGTGCATCTTGGCTCCGGTGGATTTGAAAAGCTGAACGTCAATCTGGTGGGAAGCAAGTCCCTGGACGACATGAAGCAGCGCATTGCGGCACGGGTCAAGACCGCTACGCCCGGCGAGTGGATTATCGGTCGCGGCTGGGACCACACCCTCTGGCCGGAACAGAAAACGCCGACGCGTGAAGATATTGACTCAGTAACGAATGGCCATCCCGCGATCTTCAATCGAGTTGATGGGCACATCGCCATCGCCAACAGCGCTGCGCTCAAGGCCGCCGGCATTTCCGCACAAACCCCTGACCCACACGGCGGCAAGATCGATCGTGACGACAAAGGCGAGGCCACAGGTATTCTGCGTGAGACCGCTGTGAGCCTGGTCGGCGAAAAGATTCCGCCGCCGACCGCGGCGCAGCGGCGCCGGGCCGCAGAACTTGCATTGCAGGACGCTGCTCGCTCTGGCATCACCTCCGCGCAGGATAACTCTGACTGGGAAGATTTTCTTACGTATCAGCAAATGGAAAAAGAGGGCAAGCTGACTTTGCGCATCACCGAGTGGCTTCCCTTTGACGCTCCGCCGGCACAGTTGCTCCACGCGCGCCAATACCATTCGCAGGATGATCCTATGCTGCACACTGGCATGCTCAAAGGCTTTATGGACGGGTCGCTCGGCTCGCGCACCGCCGCCATGCTCGCCCCGTACAGTGATGATCCAAAAAACTCCGGCATACTGCGGTATGAGCAAGACAAACTGAACGCTATGGCGGCAGAGCGCGCGAATGATGGCTTCCAAATCGGCTTTCACGCCATTGGCGACCGCGGCGCGCGCATGGCGCTGGACGCATTTGCCTATGCCATCCAGAAAAGCAATAAGAGGAATTTGCGCTTCCGCATTGAGCATGACCAGATCATTGCCCCGGAAGATTTCAAGAAATTCAAAGACCTTGGCGTGATCGCTTCAGTGCAGCCGAATCACCTGCTTACTGACATGAATTGGGCTGAAGGGCATATTGGACCGGAACGCGCAAAGCACTCTTATCCATGGAAAGAATTTGAGGACAACGGAATTCCTTTGGCGTTCGGCACCGATTATCCTGTTGAACCCATTACGCCGTTCCGTGGACTTTACGCTGCGATAACGCGCAAAAATGAAGCGGGGACAAAAGAGTATTATCCCGAGCAAAAGCTGACCATCGGCCATGCCATTTACGCCTATACCATCGGCGCGGCTTACGCGGAGTTTGCCGAAAAGAAAAAGGGCTCGCTCACGCCCGGCATGCTGGCCGACTTTGTCGTCCTTGACCGCGACATCACGAAAGTCGCGCCGCCGGAAATTCTGAAAACGCGCGTACTGCGGACCGTGGTGGGCGGCAAAACAGTGTTCGAGGAATTTTCCAAGTCGCACTAATTGTCGGTTAGGACGAAACCTCTGCCTCCTGGCTGAGAACGGCTTCGTGCTTCCTTTGTATATGCAGGTCCCGCAATAGCCACGCCAGGTACGCCACAATCAGGAGATTGATGACAAAGATTGTCCATTTTATTGGCGTGGGATGGCGTGCCAGTTCATAGATTTCAATTGGAAGATACAAAGAACCGCTGATCAGCGCGAACCATTCTGCCCACTGCTTTTCCAGCCAGAGACCGGTGGCTTCTGCAAAACGGATCGCGGAGTAAACCAAGGTACCGCCGATCCACAAATCAAGATTCTTGGAAGTCACGCGTTCAGCCCCGCGAATAACAGCACGGGCCAGGTGGCCGTCGGGATTCAGACGAAATATTTTGTGCAGGAAGTGCAATAGGTGCTCAGCAACATCGGTTACGTCCTTGTGCAGAAGACTCACCAGCCATACCGCCAGCAGCACAGCAAGCAGGCCCTTGGCCGCTTCCAACAAGGCAATTCCGCGCAAACCAAAATGTTTCGCTAGCAGGCTCTTCTGGATACTCATTGGGCTCAGGGCTGAAAATCTATTCTATATGCAAGCTTAGAAGGAAGCTGTAAGCACTGCGTTGTTTAAGCGATGAGCGACGTGGCAATGAAACTTCTTCGCCAGGACGCAAGCGGATCATCTTAACGTCGCCTTTTGGAAGTACGTTTAAGCACGATTCAAAACGAGCTTTACCCCAGAGCCGACGCGAACAAGCTGATCTGCAATGCCGCACATGGGAGAAGCATTGTTCTTCCACTCCCTTCATCGCTGATCATTAACCGCGCTCCAGGCTGTTGCCGGCTTACGGCGCGAGGGAATTGGCCTGTGCCACCTGCTATTGAATAGAGAAATTGCAGACGGCGAGCGTCGCACCATTGGGAGCGTTCACTATCTGTCCCCAGCCGCCCAGAGTTGTTGTTCCGCGTTGGTCGGAAGGAACCTGAAGATCGGTCGCCAATGGGACCTCAACGCTGCCCGGAGGTGTGACAAACAGGGAATAGGTGGTTGCCGGCAGGTTTTCTACCAATCGGAATTGGAGTGTTTCATCGGCAGCATACGGAATGCCAGATGAAGTGAATGAATCACCATCTCTAACCTTGATTACACCGGCAGGAGTGAAGTTAATCAAGCTGCCTAGGCTGGATTGATTGCCGGAAGCTGGCACAAAGAAACCCAGAGTGGCGTCCATGGCGGACGAAGATGGTGTCACGGAAAAAGTGGCAGTGAAGCCGGTTGTGGCGGGCGATACGGGGAAACTCACGCGTTGCGCGCTTGAGCTTACGGGTGTGCTTACACACCCAGTTCGAGCAATCGCGTTCTCAGCAGACATGACCGCGCCTGCGGTTGCAGCCGCGCTCTGAACCGAAGCAGTGACGGCAACATTCTGCGAGACATTGTTCGCGGGGTCTGAAGCGGTTACGGTAATGGTCGCACTGCCCGCCGGAGTGGCGCTGGTTGTGGATGCCGTCAAAACCGCCGAGCCGGAGCCACCGGTGATCGTAGTGGTATCAAAGTTGGCAACAATGTTTGAATTTGACGAGGAAGCATTGAGCGATACCGTGCCGGTAAAACCGTTGACCGCGGCAACGCTGATCGTGTAGGTGCCTGAAGCACCTGCGGTAATTATCTGGGATGTGGGATTGGCAGATAGAGAAAACTCTGAGTTGCTGCCGCCGCCGGTAGTGGATCCTACAGTGCGGCGCGGCGATACCACGCAGCCGTTTGCAAGGATTAATACACCTGCCAGCAACAATGCCAACTTACGCATGGGAAAATCTCTTTCCTCGGACGGTCTCAATAGTTATGAGAGTAATACATTTGGATTGTCTTTACCCGTCAGATGTTTGCCGCGAAAATGTAAACAATTGGCAAAGAATGAGTTATTTTGTAAAGCTATAGAGCAGTCTCACGTCCTTTAAGGCGAGGGCATGGGAGCTCGATCTTGTTGGAATTGCACATGGCAAAGGAGAATAGCGCGTTATGTTCCCTCAACTTGCCAGGTTTCAAGATATTGCGATTTTGCTGCTGCGGCTGATGGTGGGCGCTATCTTCGCCAGCAGCGGCTGGAGCCACTTGAAAGATCCGGAAGGCCGCAGCAAGAGCATCGGCATGAGCAAGGGATTCACTGTTTTTCTTGGCGCGGCAGAGCTTGCCGGCGCGTTAGGAGTAGTGTTCGGCGTACTGACGCAACTTGCCGCCGTAGGCTTGATTTTGCTGATGCTGGGCGCAATCCAAAAGAAGATCTTTGTCTGGAAAATTGGTTTCTGGGGCAAGCACGGGACTGATGGCTGGCATTACGACCTGATGTTGGTCGTAATGAATCTGGCCATCATTACAACGAGCGGCGGAAAACTCGTGCTGTGGAGATAGCGTGCCCACACATCAGGATCGAGCTATTTAAGTTTTACCAGTCCCACCACATCTCCGCCGTTTGGATCCACGGCATGGACCCACACATTGTTAAATCCGTCTTTCAATTCAGGATATCGGGCGATCATGGCATTGGCCAGATTGCGCGCATCGGCCTGCGTGCCGTTGAAGTCCGCAGTACTGGGGACCGAATACTTGATGGTGAGATCAAAGTTCTTGTCATTGCGGAAATAGCTCATCTCCGTAATGTTGTAGGTCTTGCCACCTGCAGTAAAGGCAACAGGTTTTCCGCCCACGGGCACGTCTTTTGGCTGGATGCTGTTGGTCTCGTCGGTGATCTTGCTCAGCATCTTTGTGTTCATAAAAGGCGCCGGCTGAAGTAGATCGTAAGAGTTCAGATAATAAAACCACGCGTTGTGGGTCTGGCCTTTGCTCTTGTAATCGCGCGCCTGCAACAAATACCAAAGGCCGTCATGGCCGGCCGCGCTGCCGGGACGAATCTGGTATCCGGCAATTTTCCAGCCGCCGAGGTCCTGAAAAATAATGGTAAGAGCGTAAGGCCCCTTGTTGCCGATGAAGTCCTGAATGGTAATGGCATATTTGCCCACCCCAATTCCGGCAAGATCAAATTCGGCGGTGTTCGGATTCATGCCATTTGCGCCAAATACGCCACAATAAAAAGTGCCGTCTGGGCCCGGATTGGCGCCGGTATCAAGAAAATATAGATTGCGGAGTTGCGCCTTGGCGCCGACAAAAGCGTCTTTATTATCGTTAACGGCGCCGGAGATGCCGGCGAAATTCGATTGCAATGAAGGCACTGCGCTGCTTTGGAGCCCCTGTACGTTGTCGGCAGCACTCTGATCGAAAGCCTGTTGCGCTGCAGCTTCAATGGCCTTACGCGTAGGCTCAGGGATTTCGTCCTTGCTCTGGCAGGTCTGTGCCCAAGCAGAAAAGCTTCCAACCAGAACCAGCATTGCTGTAAAAATTTTAAATGTAAGTTGCTTCATAAAAGTGCGCTACTCCGTTTAGGATGCTTTGGACGGCTTTTCAGATGTACGATGTCTCTGATCTAAGCCTGTAACTGATAGGCAAATATATCCTTTGAAGGATGTTGAGGGAAGTGGGGAGAGGACAACGAAGCCGTGCCAGCGTGGTGAAAAAATCCGACAAGTTTGCGTGCGCCCCGCGTTCTTTGGACATAAGGGAGTAAAATCTAGTACAAACAAATTCAGAGGGGCTGCAGGTTCGCTTCGGCATCTTATGGCGCGTTTTTCTTCAATAACTTGTGGGATATTTGTTCTTACGGGCTCACTTGCCTTGCTTCAGGCGCAAACCATGCGTCCGGCAGCGCCCGTTCAGCGCCCCACGCCGCCAGCGAACCTGGCTCCGCAGTTGCCCCCGCAATCGCCCACAAGCTCACCCGCGCCTGCCACGAAAATTGGCCAGACAGCGCAACCGGCCGTTCAGCCAAGCCCCGCCGGTCCGCCCGTGCCCCCGGTAGTTACCTATCGCGATGGCCTGCTAAGTGTGCAGGCCCTGAACTCAAGCTTGAGCAGCGTAGTGTCAGCTATCCGGAACAAAACGGGAATTGAATTTGAAGGTGCAGAAGGAATTTCAGAACGGGTAGCGATCGCCCTGGGACCGGCGCCGGAAGGCGATGTTCTGGCTGCGATTTTTGCGGGTTCGAAATATGACTTTCTTGCCATCGGCAGGGCAGATAGCCCCAGCATTGTGCAAAAAGTAATTCTGACGGTTAAGGGCGCACCCGGAGCGGCACCTGAAGCACAGGCACAGCAGCAACCTCCAGCGAATCAGGGTGGAGAAGAGGAAGTTCCGGACGAACAAGTAAACAATGGCGATCCGCAGGATACGCCTGTCCAACCGGCGACTGCACCGCCTCAGCCTCCACAAGCTGAGACGCCGCAGAACCAGCAGCCTAAGACGCCCGAGCAATTGCTGCAGGAGCTACAGGAAATGCGCCGCCAAAAAGGATCGCCTGAGGATCCAACCAACAATCCCAATCCCGCTCCGCGGAAAACGCCTCCACGATAAAAATAGTTATTTATTGCGAGGCAAAAGCCTGTTGTTGCTGCCTTTTGAGAATTGTTGTTAAGAAAGCGGTGACGATGGAATATCTCGTTGGCTTTTTATTGTCCCTGGGGACTGTAGTCTTCGCCGCTGTGATCGGCTTAGACCGGGACCGATCTTCTATGCGACCGTGCTGTTTGTCATCGCAACTTACTATGTGCTGTTTGCCGTGATGGGCGTGTCACGCCGGACCTTGATAATCGAAATCATGATAGCGAGCGTCTTCTTTCTTTTTGCCGTACTTGGTTTCAAAGGGAACTTTTGGCTGGTGGCGGCTGCATTGCTGGGCCACGGGATATTTGATTTTATCCGTCCCAGCTTTATTGCAAATCCCGGAGTGCCGCACTGGTGGCCGGGTTTCTGCCTGACTTTCGATGTAATTTTTGGCGGGTGGCTGGCCTTACAGTTGTTGCAGCGGAGAAAGTTTCCGCATTCGGGAGTAATGGATCGGCATGCCGGCTAGCTCCTTCACAACGCCGCCGGATGCAGAGAGATAAGAGCTAGTGGCTGGACACTGATGTCGCGATTACAGTGGCCGTTGTTGCCGGGCTTTCAACCTGTCTATGGGCAAAAGCGTGCAGGATCGCGCTGATAACAGCGTAGCCGCAAGCAATACCAAAGACGAGTGAAAACAGAATGGTAAAGAGCACGGTGGAGGAAGCCAGAATGGGATTCATTGTCCAATCTCTTTGATGGTCCTTTTCTTAGGCCGGTTGGTTTCTCCAGCCATATGCATTGTCGGCAATATTGGTTCAAATGTCTGCATTACCGCCGTTGTTGGACCCCTGGTATTGCATCATGCCCTTTGGTCATAAAACCCGCAAGTAACTGAAGTGATTAGCTCGAAGCTCGAGTTCAACCTGCCCAAATGCCTGAATTGACCATCCCAAGCCCTGACGATAAGATACGGAGTAGAGCTGTGCGCATACCCTCCTGGACCTTCCGGTGATGGTTCCCTTTGTTTTGTTGGGCTTGTACACAGTTTTACAGAACCAGGTTTATAAGGTCCATGCCAATCAGCAACATCACGGTGCGCGGCGCTCGCCAGCACAATTTGAAAAACATTTCGGTAGAGATCCCGCGCAATACCCTTACGGTAATTACGGGACTCAGCGGTTCAGGCAAATCGTCTCTCGCTTTTGACACTATTTATGCGGAGGGCCAGCGCCGCTACGTAGAAACGCTTTCCGCATACGCGCGCCAGTTTCTCGATCAAATGGAGCGCCCGGACGTAGACTCAATTGATGGCCTGAGCCCGGCGATTTCCATTGAGCAGAAGACTACCTCACGCAGCCCGCGCTCTACAGTCGGAACAATCACTGAGATTTACGATTATTTACGCCTGTTATACGCCTCAGTTGGAGTGCCGCATTGCCCCAAGTGTGGCAAACCCATCAGCCGCCAAACGTCTGACCAGATTGTGCAACGCGTGATGCAATTGAAAGCCGAAGACCGGGTCATGATCATGGCTCCTCTGGTTCGGGGGCGCAAAGGTGAGTTTAAAGAAGAACTAGCCAAGCTGGCGCAACACGGCTTTGTCCGCGCGCGGATTGACGGCGAACTGCGGCATCTTGATGAAGAGCTGGACGAAATTCAGCTCGACAAGCGCAAGAACCACACGATTGAAGTAGTGATTGATCGCTTGCTGGTGAAGCCAGGTATTGAAAAACGCCTGGAACAATCCGTAGCTACGGCCATGAAGCTAGGTAAAGGGCTGGTGCAGGTTGCTGTAGTGAATGGGGAAGAGCATCTTTATTCGGCGCGCATGGCCTGTCCCGACTGCGGCATTAACATTCCGTCCCTGGAGCCGCGATCGTTTTCCTTTAACAGCGTGTATGGCGCTTGTCCGGAATGCAATGGGCTGGGCAGCAAGTATGATTTTGATCCGGCTAAGATCATTGTTGATTGGTCAAAGCCGCTGCTGGATGGCGCGCTTGGCCCCGGATCAGGCTCATCCTATCTTCAGCGGATGGTCGATATTGTTGCTGCGGCCTATAAGCTCGATCTCTCAACTCCGTTTGAAAAGTTTCCGGCAAAAATCCAGAATCTTCTGCTTTACGGGCCGGACGAAAAAGAAGCCCCGCGTCTTGGTTTTCGTGGCGTGCTCGGCTTCCTGAAGCAAAACCTGGAAGAATCGACTTCTGAAAGCTATCGCGAGTGGATGCTGAGTTATATGTCCGCGACAACGTGTCCGGTCTGCCGGGGCAAGCGCCTGCGTCCGGAAAGCATTGGCGTGAAGGTGAATGGGCTTTCCATCTCAGACTTTACTGCGCTTTCGGTTTCGCGCTCAGTAGATGTGGCCGCTAAAATAACGCTGACTGACCGTGAACGGCTGATTGCGGGCCGTGTCTTGCATGAAATCAGCGAGCGACTCCAGTTTTTGCATGCCGTCGGGCTGGGATATATATCACTGGATCGCTCAGCAGCTACGCTTTCCGGCGGAGAAGGCCAGCGCATACGGCTGGCGACACAGATTGGATCGAAGCTCCGCGGAGTGCTTTACGTTCTCGATGAGCCTTCCATCGGCCTTCATCATCGTGATAATAACCGCCTTTTAGAGGCGCTGGAACACTTGCGTGATTTGGGAAACACTGTGCTGGTGGTGGAGCACGATGAAGAAACCATTCGCCGCGCGGACTACGTGATTGATCTGGGCCCGGGAGCGGGACTGCTGGGCGGAGGCGTGGTGGCTTCAGGCACTCCCACGCAGATCATGGATCAGGCTGGATCGCTCACAGGCCAATACATTTCTGGACAAAAGAATATTGCCGCACGATTTGAGCCGCGCGCCACCAACGGTAAATCCGTTACGGTGCTGGGAGCCAAAGCCAACAATTTGCGTAGTGTTGACGTGACGTTTCCGCTAGGCGTTATCACGGTTGTGACCGGCGTTTCGGGCTCGGGAAAATCGACGCTGGTGAATGACATTCTTTATAAAGCGCTGGCTAAGGCGCTTTATCGCTCGCGTGAAGAGCCCGGCGCGCACAAGACAATTTCCGGCGCGGAGCACATTGATAAGGTAATCCGCATTGATCAATCGCCCATTGGCCGGACGCCACGCTCCAATCCGGCCACTTATACCGGCGTGTTCACGCATATCCGCGATCTTTACGCCATGCTGCCGGAATCACGCGAACGCGGCTACAAAGCAGGACGCTTTTCATTCAACGTAACCGGCGGCCGCTGCGAGCATTGTCAGGGAGAGGGCGAGCGCCGCATCGAGATGAACTTTATGCCGGACGTATATGTGCTGTGCGAGGTCTGCGGCGGACATCGTTATAACCATGAAACGCTGGCGGTGCGATTCAAGGGCAAATCTATTGCCGATCTGCTGGAAACTTCCGTTGCAGATGCGCTGCCGATTCTGGAAGACATTCCGCAGATCCGGCAGAAGCTGCAAACTTTGGAAGATGTCGGACTAGGCTACATCAAGCTCGGTCAATCCGCAGTAACGCTTTCCGGCGGGGAAGCTCAGCGCATGAAGCTGGCCAAAGAGCTATCCAAGCGGCAGACCGGGCGCACTCTTTACCTGCTGGACGAGCCGACGACCGGCCTGCATTTTGAAGATGTAAGCAAGCTTTTAGAAGTCATCCATCGGCTTACCGATTTGGGGAACTCGGTAGTCATCATTGAGCACAATCTTGATGTCATTCGCAATGCGGATTGGATCATTGATCTGGGACCGGAGGGCGGAGAAGATGGTGGGAGGGTTGTGGCGCAGGGAACACCGGATCAGGTTTCCAAAATTAAGAAATCTTATACGGGGCAGGCTTTGGCGGAATATCTGAGTCGATCCCGCAAGTGACTGATTACGCGAGTGTTATTGCGTTGCGTTCCAGATTCGTAACAAGGAATAAAAGTTATCTCCTGATGAATTTTAATAAAGTAAATTGCTTTCAACCTTCTCCTTATACCTGGGCACAATCGAGGGGTAGCGACTTTGGCTTTCTAATGCTCGAAACGCTACCCCTTTAGTCTTTTCCGTAAAAACCGCATAGTGTTAAATTGGCTTAAGAACTAATCCTTCGTTCACATGCAGCCCTTCGATCCGATGTCGGAACCCGGCGCTTCCGCGCCCGAGCCTCTTTCGCCAGAGGCAATTGCTCCTCTAAAGATTGTTTTGGAGCCTGAGCCTCCGCCACCGCCGCTTATTGTGATTGAGCTGCCAAAGACAGAAGTGGATCTGCTGGACGCTCTATTTATTCTTCTGGCGGTGATTGGGGCATCAATTGTTCTATTCATTGTTGCCACTGGTATTTATGCCGCAGCCCATCATGGGCAGTCTTTGAATCCCAAGGCAATGGAGACGAATGTTTTTTTCCTCCTGCCTGTGCAATTCGCTATTTATGCGGCCGTTCTTGGCTTTATGGCCCTTCTAATCTGGGCGCGGCACAGAAGGCCTTTGTTTGAAGCTCTTTACTGGAACAAGCCAGACCGCAAGCTGGCCACGTACGCGGTGTTTACCGGTGTTGGTTTGTCCGTGGTTTCTCTTCTCGGCGGTGCTCTCTTAAATCGCTGGATACCAAAATCTCTCCCCATGGCTGAGTTTTTCAAGGACCGTCCGTCAGCACTGCTGCTGGCCGCATTTGCCGTCCTGGTTGCGCCCTTTATGGAAGAGCTGTTTTTTCGCGGAGTGCTTTACCCGGCCCTTGCGCGATGGACCGGCCCTGTAATTTCCGTGTTGATAACCTCACTTGCATTTACCGCATTGCACGGATCTCAACTTGGATACTCCTGGGCCGCTCTGACGCCGATTTTTATTGTCGGTGCAACGCTCACTATCATCCGGGCTGTTACAAAATCCGTGGCTACCTGCGTTCTTACTCACATGACATACAATTTTGTGCTCATGATAGAGACGTATATCGCAAGCAATGGTTTCCGTGACATGAAGGGAATGTAGCTCGGGACCCGCCGCACTGATACAGTAAATCTGACCATGTCTTCAACTTTTCGCGAACAGCTTCTCAATCTGCTGGCAACCAACTCCTTCCGTCTGGGTGAATTCACGCTCTCTTCCGGCGCCAAGAGTGACTACTACATTGATTGCCGCACCACCACGCTTCACGCGCACGGCGCGGAACTCACCGGACGCGTGTTCCTAGAGATGATCCAGCAGCAGGGCTGGCATCCCCAAGCTGTGGGCGGCCTGACTATGGGAGCTGACCCTATCGTTGTTGCCACATCGGTCATCAGCTCACAGGCTGGCGCTCCGATCCATGGTTTTCTGGTGCGCAAGGCAGAAAAGGCGCATGGAATGGGACGTCGAGTAGAGGGCTTTCAGGAAAAAGGCGCACGCGTAGTGATTGTGGATGACGTCTGCACCACCGGAGGTTCGACAATCCAGGCCATTGAGGCAGCTCGCGCATTTGGCTTTAACATTACGGGTGTCGCGTGCCTGGTGGAAAGACTTGAAGCCGGTGGGCGTCCTGCAGTGGAGAAGGCCGCCGCGCCAGCGCCATTCATCTCAGTGTTTACGTCGAATGATGTGAAGGCCGTGCATCTGAAGCTGCGCTGACCGTGTGCCACAACGCCCTTGGCTCTGATCAATACTGCTTCGCTGATTTTGTGGTCGGCACCGGCACCTGCTCGACAATCCTGATCCCGAAGCCTTCCAAGGCCGCCACGCGTTTAGGATGATTGGTCAGCAGGCGGATGGAACGGATATTCAGGCCGGAGAGAATTTGTGCTCCCACGCCAATGTCGCGCTGGGTTTTTCTCTGATGGGCCGGCGCAGAGCGTGGCTCACGATGGAACGCGAGCCGTTTTTCATCATCCACATTGAAGCCCTTGGAAGTTTGGTGCAGGTAGATGAGTGCCCCGGTGCCCTCGCGCGCAATGATTTCCAGCGACCGATCAAGGACCTGCTGGCAATCGCAAAGTGAACCGCCGAAGACATCGCCCGCCAGGCAATGCGCATGCATGCGGACCAGCACGGGGCCGGTGGCGTGTTCCACATCGCCTTTTACCAACGCAACATGCGATTCGCCATCGAGCTGGTTTTCAAACGCGATCATCCTGAATTCGCCGTGCCGCGTAGGCAGCATGGCTTCGCCCACTCGCACCACGTGACTCTCTGTCTCCATGCGGTAGCGAATTAGCTCCGCCACCGTGAGCATTTTCAGGTTGTGGGTCTTACAGAATTCGGTTAGGTCAGGCACGCGCGCCATGGTGCCATCTTCATTCATGATCTCGCAGATCACGCCTGCGGGAATCATGCCCGCCATACGTGCCAGATCGACTGAGGCTTCGGTTTGTCCCGCGCGGACCAGCACGCCGCCTTTGCGTGCAGCAAGAGGGAATACGTGCCCCGGACGGACGAGATCCGCCGCCCGGCTGGCCGGATCGATGGCAACTTGAATCGTCCGTGCGCGATCGTGGGCTGAAATTCCGGTGGTAACGCCTTCGCGTGCTTCTACGCTTTCATAAAACGCCGTGCCGTAAGGGGAAGTATTTTCGCGGGTCATGGGGCCGATGCGCATGTAGTCGAGCCGTTCAGGTGTCATGGCCAGGCAGATCAGGCCGCGTCCGAACTTGGCCATGAAGTTGATTGCTTCAGGCGTGATCTTCTCCGCGGCCATGGTCAGGTCGCCTTCATTTTCGCGGTCTTCGTCGTCCACCACCACAATCATCCGTCCGGCGCGAATCTCCTCGATGGCCGTGGGGACGTCGGTAAATGCGTTGGACGATGACATGGTGCAATGAGCTCTGCACCAAATTCTAGCAAATCCTTCATTTCAATTTCTGCTGATTTGTCACGCAAGTCATCGCCTGGAACGATGTCACTCTGGAGTTCTACCAGGACGACTTCTCCATTAGTGATCGGATGAAGATTACGTCCTGGTAGAAATTGCCGGTCACACGCTCTGCGGCGTTCGATCTTTGAATCGCCCGGGCTAGTGCGAAAGCAAACCGTACACATCCAGTTGATTGCCAGTGCCCACATAGACTCGGCCATTGGCAATGGTTGGGGTAGTGAATTTGACTGCCGGACCGGCAGCGTCGCGGCCATTTGCGGCCTGGCTGCTGTTGTAAAGTTCGGTGGCTATATTTGTCGCATCAGACGCGTGCAGGACGGCGGGTCCGTTCGTGCTCCATGCGTCCGTTTGCAGCTCCCAAACAATTCCGCCGCTGGTTCCGTTGGCTGAGATAGAGGGCGTGGCTCCGTGGTCGCCAAAAGTGGTGGATGCGGAGGCGGTGCGGGCAAGCGTACCGTTGTTGTATTGGAAGGCCTGCAGAGTCGAAGTTTGAGGATGGAAATATACCAATCCATTGAAATAGGCCGGAGTGCTGAAGATATTGTCAAATTGCGCGTTGCCAATATCAGGAATAGTTTGCACCACATTATCGCAAGATGTTGGCGGGGTGGAAGTGCCATCGCAAGCAGGATTGCTGGGAGGATTGAAGCCGCCCATGTGATCGCGGTCGAGCACAAACACGCGACCGTCTTTGCCTCCCCCAACCAGTTCGTGCGGATGAGCCGAAGCATTATCGGGCAGCACCATGGGGGCTCCGCTGCCCAGGTCGGCGTCGTTCGCGCGCAGAAAAGCCTCATTTGACGGTGTAAAGGAATCGAGCACGGAAAGATCGGCCGCATTCAATTTCAGGAATGTGTCATTAAAGCCCGGTGCCGGGTCCCCAAAATCAACTCCGGTCATCAAATACAAATTGCCCAGACCGTCCGTGGCAGGAGCACCCCCGCCCATCCAGAGTGCGCCACCGCCTCCGTTCGGCGTGGTATTCATTTTGTTTACCTGCTGCAGGGAAGCAGCGTTGTAACCCATCAGCCATCCATGTGGACAGCCTCCAAAAGCGATGAACACGATGCCATTGACTAAGGCAAGTCCCGGGCGTTGCAGGCAGGAATGTTCCAGCGTAACGCTGCCGTTCACGCTGTCAAAACCGGTGCCGGGAACGGTGGCAGTTACCTGGGTCGGCCCGCCAAACTTTTCTGACCCATCATGGAGGTCCAAAGCATGGAGCTTGAAAACACCTCCCTGCGTCTCCGCCACAACGTACAACGTGTCAGTGGTGCCATCGATCACTGGTGTGCCGGTAATTCCTTTTTCTATGCTGACTCCTTCTACCGTCTTTGATGGAACGCTTGGGCCAAGATTTTTCTGCCAGAGAGCGTTTGGGCTAAGGCCGTCAGCGTCAAAGGCATAGACGGAATTGTGTTCAGTTGCCACGAACACCACGTTGTGCGTGCCGCCTGCAATATTGCTCAGGCTCGAGACAAACAGCGGCTCGGCATAGACCTGGCCGTCTACCGGATACGAGAATTGCTTGCCAAACGTTGAAACATTGACGTTGGAAGGATTCAGAATGGTTTCGTTCGCATTCAGGCCAGTCCGCTGGCCGTCATTGTGATAGGTGAGCACAGCCACAGAACCGAAATCTGGCAAAACCACCGTTACCTGGGCGGTTGCGCTCAAGGTACTATTTGCCACGCTGATCGCGCTGACGGTGTGAGCGCCAGCCGCTGCAGGCGCTGTATAAAGACCTGTGTTGGAGATGGTGCCGGATGTGCTGCTGCCGCCTGCCTGTCCATCCACAGACCAGGTTACAGGAACGAGAGAAGGATCTGTTGGCGTAATCGTAAATTGTTGTGACGCGCCCGCCGCAACGCGGGCCGCGGACGGATTAATCGAAAGGCCAGTGGGAACAGTTACCTGGGCAGATGCGCTGCTCGTAGGGCTGTCTTTGCTGGTTGCCGTGACCGTGTGCGTCCCAGAAGTAGCTGGAGCAGTGTATAAGCCGTTCCCATCGATCGTTCCGACCGAGGCATTTCCTCCCGCGACGCCGTCCACGGACCAGGCCACTCCCGAATTTGGGATGGGAGTCACTGTGGCCGTGAATTGCTGCGTTGCTTTAGCGGCAACCGTCGCTGATCCTGGTGAAATACTCACGCTGAACCCTTCTGTCACAGTCACCTGAGCGCTGCCACTCTTGCTTGAATCCGCCGCGCTTACAGCCGTTACTGTGTGATTGCCTGGCGCGGAGGGCGCTTTGTAATGTCCGGATGAGTCGATCGTGCCTGTGGTGCTGTTGCCGCCCGGTACATTGTCAACCATCCATGCCACACCGGTATTGGTGGTGCCAACCACTGTGGCCACAAAAGCACTGAAGATGCTACCCGTGGAAACTGTTGCAGTAGCCGGCGAGACGGTTACACTAACAGGCCCGTTGGAGCCCGGTTTGTTGCTCTTGCCTAAGCCGCCACAATTGGCGACGAATGCGAGTAAAGCGAGTACTACGAGGAGAAGGAGAAACGATGCAACCGGGGCCCTGAATTGCTTCACAAGTGATACCTCATCCACCCACACGCATCAATGCAGCGCGCTTCAAGCGTGTCGATTAAAAATTAAAACTCGACTTCCAGGGGATTCAGTCGTCTGACTACTGTTGATGGAAACTGCTCAATTAGAGTTGCCACCCCAAGCTGCTGCTGGATTTGATTTCCTTGAAAAATTAACCTTACTTCCTTTGGCTATTGGGACAGTTAAGAGAACTCAAAGATGAGTTTCTTTCTGGATGCGTTCGGGCTTACAGAACCCTCACAACCCTGGGACCTACTGGCAGGGTCACAGGCAAGGGCTTACAATTCCCTTATGGCAAAGTCTCCGTCTGAACCCTTTGAAGTTGGCTGCCCCTGCTGCAACGCGGTGCTGAAAGTCGATCCTGAAACCAAGGCGGTGCTCTCGCACGTGGCAGCGGTGAAGCCCAAGATGTTCAATGATTTTGAGGCTGCCGCCAGGGCCATGCGTGAGCAGGAAGGCCGCAAGGAATCCATTTTCCGCCAGGCCGTGGACGCGCAGAAAAACAATGCCAGCCTGCTGGAAAAGAAATTTCAGGAAGCAGTAAAGAAGGCCAAAGAGACACCCGATGAAGGCCGTCCGCTACGCGACTTTGACCTGGATTAGCTGACCGCTTTGCCCGCCAAACTCCTACTGCTCGGACATCGGGGCGCCCGGCTATACGCGCCGGAAAACACCGTCCAAGGTTTCAATCTCTCGCTCAATCATGGCGCCGATGGTTTTGAGTTCGATGTCCGCTGCACGCGCAGCAAGGAGTCGATCGTTTGTCATGACAGAAAATTCAACCGCATAGCTGTGCGTACGCGCACGCTGGAGCAGATCCACGCAAAATGTTCTGTGGACGGCAAGCCGCCCTGCCTGGAAGAGGTGCTTGAACTCTATTCGCGCAAGGCCTTTCTCAATATTGAAGTGAAGGTGCGTGGCATGGAGCGGGTGGTTTTTGAGGCCGTCAAACGCTTTCCTCCACAGCGCGGATACTTTATCTCGTCATTCCTGCCCAGCGTTGTGCGCAAGCTGCATGCCCTGGATCGTTCGCTGGTTTTGGGAGCGATCTCCAAGTCTTATTGGCACCTGCGCCGGTGGAAGTCGCTGCCGGTAAGCTATGTGGTGCCTCACTTCGGATTGCTAACCCAAAAATTGGTGGACGAACTCCACGCCGCCGAGAAGACCGTGATCACCTGGACCGTCAATGATCCAGACAAAATGTTGCAAGCCGCTGCTATGGGTGTAGACGGAATCATTTCTGATGATACGAAGCTGCTGGTGGAAACATTCAGCGATCAGTAGTTAGTACTTGGTACTTAGCCTTGTCTCGAAAATATTACTGTTTGTCGGCGGACGAAACCCGCAGGGTTTGCGACGCTTTACCAAGTACTAACTACCAAGTACCAACTACTGGCTCCATAAAAATGGCCTTCTGCCGGGCCAGGCAGAAGGCCGAGTCACCTCAATGGATACAACTAAGCAGCAGGCTTAAGAGCAGGCGCAGCTGCAGGCTCAACAAACTGTTCCGTCTCCGTGGAGCCTTCCATCGCGGTGATGGAAGACTGGCCACTGGCAATCGTCTGTGCAACTTCGTCAAAATATCCGGTGCCGACAAACCGCTGGTGCCGCACCGCGGTATAACCTCTTTCCGCGCTCTTGAATTCTTTTTCCTGGAGCCGCGAATATGCCGTCATGCCCTCCCGAGCGTAGCCGTGCGCAAGTTCAAACATGCTGTAATTCAGCGCGTGGAAGCCGGCCAGCGTGACAAACTGGAATTTGTATCCCATGGCAGCAAGCTCAATCTGGAATTTTGCAATGGTGGCCTCATCCAGCTTCTTCTTCCAGTGGAACGACGGCGAGCAGTTGTACGCCAGCAGCTTGCCGGGGAATTTCTCATGGATGGCTTCAGCAAAGCGCCGCGCTTCTTCAATGTTCGGTTCTGAAGTTTCGCACCAGATCATGTCAGCATAAGGGGCATAGATCAGGCCGCGGGCAATCGCCGCATCGATACCACCCTTGAAGCCCAGATAACCTTCAGGTGTGCGCTCGCCCGTCAGGAATTCCACGTCGCGCAGGTCGCTGTCTGAAGTGATAAGTTTTGCGCCATTCGCGTCTGTGCGGGCGATCAGGATCGTCGGTACGCCCTGGATGTCCGCCGCCAGCCGCGCGGCGACCAGTTTCTGTACAAACTCCTGCGCGGGAACGAGCACCTTGCCGCCCATGTGTCCGCATTTTTTGGCGGATGCAAGCTGGTCTTCAAAATGGACCGCTGCCGCGCCCGCTTCAATCATCGACTTCATCAGTTCAAACGCATTCAGGTTGCCGCCGAACCCCGCTTCTGCATCGGCGACGATGGGAGCAAACCAGTACATGCCGTTCTTGCCCTCAGCATGATGCATCTGGTCAGCACGCAGGAATGCGTTGTTGATCTCTTTCACCACGTTGGGAACGCTGTTGCAGGGATAGAGGCTCTGGTCGGGATACATTTGCCCGGCGAGGTTAGCGTCGCCGGCCACCTGCCAGCCGCTCAGATAGATTGCTTTCAATCCGGCCAGCACCTGCTGCACGGCCTGGTTGCCCGTCATGGCGCCCAGCGCTTTTACATATGGTTCAGTGTGGAGCATGTCCCAGAGACGCAACGATCCCAGGCAAGCCAGCGTGTGTTCAATTTGTACGGTTCCGCGCAGTCGCACCACGTCTTTGGCCGAGTAAGGCCGTTCAATACCCGTCCAGCGGGGATCCTGTATCCATCTTTCCTGTAAGCGTTGTTCTGGGGTCTGTCTCACGGTAAAGCCTCCATATATCTCGGTCTATGATTGCGGGGCAAAAAAGACTTTTCTTTCCGCCGCCCCCATTAGATGCGCCCGTAGTTGGGAGTTGCAAACCAAGTCGTCCGAATCGGACGACTTGGACAAAAAAGTGCTATCATTCTCAACACTGTGGCCACAGTCCGGCTCAAAACCAGAAAGAATCCTGGCGTTCCGCGCCAGCTTCTCCATGAATTGCGCTACAACCTTGCGATGCGCCAGGTCTCCAGCGGCATTGAACTGCTTAATCAGCACGAGCATCTTTTTGCGTCTGTTGGTCCGGAGCAGCCGAATTCTGCCGCCTTTGTAGGCTGCATTGCCCAGTGGGTGGATGTCGGCTTTGGAGAGCCGAACCTGATTCAGCAAATGCTGACGCGCTTTCCCAAAGAAACACGCGCCCGCCTCGCTGTAAACGACTATCTTCAATTGCGAATGGCTGAAGGTTTGCTTGCGCTGCTGCGCGACAATCCTGACGAAGCGTTGCGCCAGTTCGATCTCGTCCTTTCCATGCAGGACGAAATTGAAGACAAAGAAGTGGTTGCGATTGCGCACTTCTGGAACGCTCGCTGCCATCGCAAGAAGGGCGAGTATGACGAAGCGCTGAAGCGCGCGGGCGTCGGACGTGAACTGGCGCAGGTGCTGGGTTTCCCTAACATGGCTGCGGTCATGCGTGTCCTGGAAAGCTGGCTGCTGTTTCAGAAAGGGCAGTTCCGCGAAGCATCGCGAATTCTGGATCAGGCCGAAACCGCGCTGCGCAACAGCGACGACCACATCACCCTGGGCAATATTTATTCCGCCCATGGCCGCATGGTGCGCCGGCAGGGACATTATCAGGAAGCCCTTAAATTCTTTTCCCGCGCCATCGAGCACTTTCAGAAGACGAACCCGCAGCACAGAAATCTAGCCCGGACGCTCACCAACATCGCTTACGTGCAGAGACTTGTAGCGGTGCAGATGGGCAAGCAGATTGATGCCGAACGAGAGCGTCGCCAGGGGGCTAAGACCACATTTACCCGCGACCAGAAACAGACACAGTTGCGACAGCATGAGGAACTGCGCAGCAAAGCTTTTGCCAACCTTGACATGGCCGAAAATATTTATCGCCATCATGACCATCATCATGGAATTGGCAGCGTGCTGGAAAATCGCGGGCTGCTCTATCTGGATGTGGGCGACCTTGATAATGCCAGCGTCCAGGCGGCGCAGGCATTTGAGCTGGGCAAACAGGTCAATGATTCAATCTTGATGGCCCGTGCGCGGCTTCTTCAATGTGAAGTGGAAAACGGGAAGCTGGAAGAAGAGATTGAAGGCAGCACGCACACATGGGAACATGCGCGGACCGCACGCGACTATGCGCGTGAAGCGGTGGAAGCAGCCAAGCACACGCAGAACCATCGTCTGCTGGCGCGGGCTTACATATGGCGCGGCCTCACAGCCTGCCATCCTGCGATCCATGACACGGAAGATGCCAAACGCTGTTGCGAACTGGCCAGCTCATTTTTGAAAGCGGTCGACTACGACGACCTCTGGGAAGAGCTTCAGCTACTGAAACAGAAAGTCATGCCTAAAGGCAGTATCGATCCTCTGCTGCGCGCGTGGTCGCAGGGGATTACTGGCGAAGAGACATTTCAGGAATTGACAGAGCAGTTTGCCGAAATTGTAATTCCCAAGGTCTGGGAAAAAGAGGACAAGAAGGTTGCACGAGTAGCCAAGCGCCTTTCTGTATCGCCCAAAAAGGTGCGGCGGATTCTGGCACGGGCAGGGAAGCGGAAGAAATAGATTTCGGTCTATGCATCTTTCTCAGAAACTAAGTTCGCGCCGCACTCAAGTAGACTATGTGATTGCACCGATCCAGGCGAGAAAGAGAACCTCCTGAGCTTGACTGTGTGGACATGGCCTGAGCTTAAGCAGAGGGTCGCAAAGGACATGATCTGTGCTGATGAACTACTTCGCGCGTGAATTGCCGGCGAGGTAGCGCTATGATGAATTCGAATCCGACACAATGAGCAAAGTGTGTTTGTTGCATGGCGTCTGTTGCCCCAGGGCGGCGCGGTTAACATCCTTTGAAAACTGAATAATTGGAGCGGAAGCACGAATAAGTTAGAAGACTTGCGCCTGATGACACGGATAACACTGATTCAAACCGTAAGGGATTGGGACATCGCATCGTCGGCAACCCACCCCTAAATTTCTGAACTCTACGCCAAAATGGGGACTGATCGCTGAACTCTACACCAATCTGGGATGACTTGGAATGCACCCCTCTCAAGCCTACGCCAGTCTGGGATGGGTGGGGGAGGGTAGGGCAGGAGATCTGGATAATCGGCTAAGATTCGGGAACAATCGTGTTCAGTTCTGCAATTGTTTAGGCGATCACATCTCGCGTCCGGATTCATACTTCAGGCGAGCTTAGCCAGCGGGCTCCATCACAATAGGCATGGTTGGCGTCTGGCTTCCGCCGGGGGGCTCAATGGTTACAGCAAAGCCCTTGGCGGCGATGCCTGACGACATTTTGTGGAACATCATGCCGTTGCCTTTGCTATCCGGCTTAAACCAGCCGGCAGACATGGGTGCGCTGCCATCGGCTGGAAGCAGCCAGATCTGGTAGATCTTGTTATCAGGCAAAGGCGTAACATTGCTGGCCATCAACAGCAGCGATCCTTGCTGCTTGGAATAAACGGTCTTGATCTGTGGCTGAGGCGGTGTTTTCTTGCTGACCAGAGTAAGCGGCCATGCGTCCGGAGCGTGCAACAGGTCACGGACCATTTTGGCTTCTGCAAGCTCGGCATTCTTTTGGGTTAGCTCATTCTGCAACTGTTCCATCTGCGCGTGCGTGTGCCTGAGTGTGCGCCGGGTATTGCGAAGATCACGCCACAACAGAATGCTGAAGACGGCCAGCAGGAGCATGACCAACGTGGGAGCTAAATTAAACCAGTGTGGACGCAAACTGCCAACCGCATAGCGCTGTGGATTAGTTCTTTCCACGCGCGGCTCCGCAGCAATGGCGCTGAGCAACCGTTCACGCGACCTTGCAGCAGGCTGCGGCCCGGTGGCAGAGAGCGCAAGCAATGCCGTGTCGGCGCGCAACGCTTCCAGTTCGCGACGGCAATCGCCACACGTGCCCAGATGGGATTGCAGCGCCGCGAGCTCCTGCGGATCGTCAAGCGCCCCCATGGCGTACAGCGCCAGCGCCTCAGCGAATTGTGGATGCGCGCTCATGCCAATACTTTTCTCAAGGCCAGCAGTCCGGTACGGATGCGGGTCTTGACGGTTCCCAGCGGGTCGCCGGTTTTGCCGGCGATCTCTGAGTGCGTCATGCCCTCAAAAAATGCCATTTCCAGCGCTTTGCGCTGGTCTTGCGGCAGCCCGCCCAGGACGACACGGATTTTATCCACCACAAGTTTCTGGGAAGATTCATCTTCCAGATTGGTTCCGGTAGAAATGGGCAATTCATTGATATCGTCTTCAGGAGGGCGTTTCCGCAACAGATCGATAGCGCGGTTGCGAGCGATCACTGCGAGCCAGGGGGCAAGACGTCCGCGGTCAGCATTAAAAGCCTGCGGATTGCGCCACAACTGGAGAAACACTTCCTGCACTACGTCCTCTGCGGCGGCGGTACTGGCAAGCACACGGAGCGCGACGCCGTATACCACTCCGGCATAGCGGTCATAAAGATCGGCCATGGCGCTCTGGTCCCCCGCGCGAATGCGGGTGATCAAGGCCGCGTCGTCCTGATGATTTGGCGCTTGCGTGCCGCTCACGCGCATTTTCTCGCTTTCATAGGAGTACGAATTCTGAAGCTGTTTGGATTGCACTTGGGCCCGGCACGTAGCAGTGGAGCCCGCAACCCAATCGTAACAAATCTGTTTTTGCACGGCGAGGGTCAGAGGGCGAGAGCAGAGAAGCATCTGGGTTTCAGCTCTTACTAATGCGTTTCAGTTGGCAAAAGCGATTGTGCTGTCTGAAGCGAGCTGACCATGAAAGATGTTACTATCCTCCGCATGCGCACAAGAACGGCAGTAATTTTATTGGCTCTTTTTTCCTTTTGCTCGATCGCGGGTTTCGCTGATTCCGCCGATTTTACCGTTAAGAAAGTCGGGGAAGGCGTTTATGCGGCCATTGGCTCTGACGGCGGAAAAGCCGGCAGCAATGCCGGATTTATTATCGGCAGCAATGGCGTGGTGGTGGTAGATACATTTGAAGAACTCGCACCGGCGAAGGACCTGCTAGCGGAGATTCGCAAGATTACAAGCCTGCCGATTCGGTTTGTCGTGAACACGCATTACCATCTCGACCATACCGGCGGAAATGCCGTGTTTGCCCAGGCTGGCGCAACGATCCTGGCGCAACGCAACCTGCGTGGCTGGCTGCGGACGGAAAACTTGAAGTTTTTTGGCCCAAATCCCAAGCCGGAACAAAAAGCCATGGTGGAAGCGTTGGTGCTGCCGGACGAAACTTACAGTGATGCGGTTGATATTTATCTGGGCGCGCGGCAGATTCAGGTCCGCTACATGCTGGGCCATACGGGCGGCGACTCCGTTGTGACAGTGCCGGATGCCGATGTGGTCTTTGCCGGCGACCTGGTATGGCAAAAGCATGTGCCCAACTTGATCGACGCCACCACGAGCGATTGGGTGAAAACTTTGGAGAAGTTGCTGGCCGATCATCCTGCGGCGACGTTTGTTTCCGGGCATGGTGATGTTGCCACCGTGGCCGACGTGCGCGACTTTCACGATTATCTTGTGACGCTACGCGATTCGGTAGCCAAGGCCCAAGCGGCAGGGAAGACCGACCAGGCGCTGGTCGATGCTGTGCTGCCGCAATTGCAGGAAAAGTATGGGAAAGATTGCCCGGCTCCATCAGCAGACAAGAAACCATCGGATCCAACCGCCAGTTGCTGGGGATTTTTCAACGCCTTTTCCAAGCGCAACATCATGCAGACTGGAGCTGAGCTTGCAGGAACAAAGAAGGTGCCGACACCATCTGGAGAGAGTGCAGCGCCATCGAAATAGAAGGTAGGCTATGAATCTTCGGCAAGTGCTGTTTTCTGTCGCAGGGCGGACGAGTCAGTGTCTTCAGATCGCTATTCTTACGTTCTGCTCTCTGCCGGTCGTAGCGCAAACGCCCGCGCCGCCACCAACTCGGCAGGACAACCTAAAAGAAACGATTCATGGTGTTGAGATTGTTGATCCATACCGCTGGTTGGAAGATCAGGATAGCGAAGAGACGCGCAAATGGGTCGCGGCGCAGAATGCTTACACTCACTCGCTTTTGGACAAGCTGCCGCAGCGTGCCGCTATCTCCAAGCAGCTGATGGAAATGCTGAAGCATGACACCATCGGCTTTCCGCGTGAAGAGAATGGCTATTACTTTTTTTTCAAGAAAGGCGCTGACCAGGATTTGTCAGCCTCTATCGGCGCAAAGGGCCTTCAGGGCCGGATGAGTTGCTGATTGATCCCCTTCCCATGAGCGCTGATCACACTACCAGCGTAGGCATGGAAGACGTCACCTCTGATGGCGCGCTCATGATCTATTCTGTGCGCCACGGCGGAGAAGATGAAATTGAACTGCACATTATGGATGTGAACGCGCACCATGATCTGCCGGAAGTGTTTCCGCGCGCGCTGTATCAGGGCACGTCATGGAAGAAAGACAAAAGCGGTTTCTACTACACAGTGGGGCGTCGCGACTCCGGCAGGCGCATTTACTATCACGCGCTTGGCTCGGATATTTCCAAGGACGCAGTGATTTTTGGCGAGGGATACGGGCAAGACACGTGGCTGGATGCCAATGTGTCAGAAGATGGCCGCTATCTCTTGATTGATGTACAAGCAGGATGGGCCAAGAATGAATTGTTCATCCAAAGCTTGAAGGATGGTGGCGCGATTCATCCGTTGATTACAGGGCTCAATGCTCACTTTAACCCGCGCTTTGCCGGCGATTACCTGTTTGTCCAGACGGATTGGCAAGCGCCGCGCAACCGCATCTTGAAGATTGATTTGCGTGATCCCAAGCAAGAAAAGTGGAAGGAAGTTGTGCCCACCACACAAGACTCAATCCAGAGTTTTGCTTTGATTGGCGGCAAATTGTTTGTGAATTACATGCACAACGTAACTTCACGCATTGCGATTTTCTCCCCGGAAGGGAAGCCGATGGGTGAGGTTGCGCTGCCTTCATTGGGATCGGCAGGGATTTCTGGCCGCTGGGAGAGGGATGAAGGCGTTCTTACTTTTTCTTCTTACACAACGCCGGCATCCATCTTTCGTTACTCGGCTTCGACGGGCAAGCGTAGTCTCTGGTTCCGGAACCCGGTGCCGTTTGATTCAGACCGATATGAGACGGAGCAGGTCTGGTACACGTCAAAAGATGGCACGCGGGTGCCGATGTTTCTGGTGCATCGCAAAGGATACAAGCCGGATGGCAAGACGCCCACTCTTCTGTATGGCTACGGCGGATTCAATGTGAGTTTGAGCCCCAATTTTAATACGAATGCGGCATGGTGGGTGGAGCAGGGCGGAGTTTACGCCGTGGCCAATTTGCGTGGCGGCTCTGAATTTGGAGAAGCCTGGCACAAGGCCGGAATGCTGGAACACAAGCAAAATGTTTTTGATGACTTCATTGCTGCGGCTGAATGGCTGATCAAAAACAAATATACGAATCCTGAGAAGCTGGCGATCTGGGGAGGCAGTAATGGCGGCTTGCTGATGGGGGCGGTGATGACCCAGCGTCCTGAATTATTTAGGGCCGTGATTTGCGACCATCCTGATCTGGACATGGTGCGCTATTACAAGTTCACCAAGAACAACAATCCGCCAGCGCTTCTGGAATACGGCAATGCCGCTGATCCGGAACAATTCAAGTTTCTCTATGCCTATTCGCCCTATCAGCATGTGGTGCCTAAAACAAAATATCCGGCCGTGCTCTTCACCAGCGGCGATGCCGACACACGTGTTCCACCGGAGCAGGCGCGAAAAATGGCGGCACGCATGCAGGCGGCAAGCTTTTCAGGACATCCAGTTCTTTTGTTGTATGACACAAAAGCGGGCCACTCAGGAGGACGTCCGTTCAGCCAGGTAGTGGATGAGCTTTCATTGAAGCTTGCATTCCTGACAGCGCAACTTGGTATGAACTGAAAACTCCCGGATTTGCCACGCTGCTTTCGTATGAGTCGGTAGGATTGGGGTTCAGAGGATCTTGATCATCAGCGCGTTTGCGGAAATAGCGTGTAGAAGTTTTGCATCGTCTGCTGCCCGATTTCTTCTTTGCTCGTGCCGCGCAATTGGCCAATTGCTTCGGCCGTATTCACCACAAAACTGGGTTCATTGCGCTTGCCGCGATGCGGAACTGGCGCAAGATATGGCGAATCCGTTTCGATTAACACGCGGTCGAGCGGAACCTGTTTCGCGGCTTCGCGAATGTTTTCCGCCTTGGGAAAGCTGACGTTGCCAGCAAAAGAAATGTAGAAGCCGATATCCAGCGCGGCCTGCGCGTGCTTGCATTCGCCGGTAAAGCAGTGCAGGATTCCTGGCAGACCGCTGGGCGCCCAATGATCGCGGAGCATTTCTAAAGTGTCGTCCCATGCGTTCTCACTGTTATTGCTCGGGCGGCAGTGGATAATGATCGGCAGTTTGGCGGTCCTGGCTAGTTCCATCTGGCGGCGGAAGACTTCTTTCTGCACATCGCGCGGTGAGTGATCGTAAAAATAATCCAGGCCGATCTCGCCCCACGCAATCAGCTTTGGATGTTTTGCCAGCTGCGCCATCTCGTCATAGTCGGTCGCGGTCGCTACGCTGGCTTCATGCGGATGCAATCCTGTGCTGGCGAAGATCCAGTCATGCTGCTCGGCAATTTTCAGCGCGCAATCATATGTGCCCGGACCTGTTCCGCTGCCGATGGCCAGGATGCGCTCCAGCCCGGCTTCGCGTGCGCGCGCCAGCATCTCTGCGCGGTCAGAGTCGAATTTGTGCCCTTCAAGGTGGGCGTGAGAGTCGATGTACATCAGTTTTTTCTGTAATCCAGAATCCGCGTTTTTGGCGGGTGAGGGATCACTACCCTCAAAGATGTGACATAGGCCAGTGAATCAAGCATCGTGGACTAAAAGTTCTGCAGGTATAGCGATTCCTCATTGCGCTCGGGATTACAGAAAACTATTTCAGCTTGGCCCCGATCGGCACATCTTCCAGAAATCCTGCCAGTACCGGCTTGCCGTCTTCTCCGACGGAAGCAGCCACGATCATGCCGTTGGATTCTAGTCCGCGTAGCTTGCGCGGCTGAAGATTGGCCACGATCACTACTTTGCGTCCGATCAGGTCTTCAGGCTTGTAAGCCAGCGCAATTCCTGCGACGAGCTGACGCACTTCAGTGCCTATGTCCACTTCAAGGCGCAGTAATTTGTCCGCGCCTTTTACTTTTTCCGCGGCTTTCACCTGGCCAACTCGTAGCTCTACTTTCATGAAATCGTCGATAGAAATTTTCCCATCGGCTGCTGGTGCAGCAGCGGGTGGCGCTGCTTTTGCGGCAGGTGAAGCCTCGGTCGGGCCATGAGCAGCTTGTGTTGCAGGCTGTCCTGCACGTGCGCCTTCTCCAGCGGGAGCGGAAGTTGCAGCCGCGCCATTTGTCGATGATGAAGTGGTGGAAGCCGCTTGTGCTGCGCGCTCCTGTTCCATCTGTTGCATCCTCTCGATTGAAGTTTTGTCAGCGCGCGGGAACACTGGCGCTACCTTGCCCAGTTTGCCGCCAAGCGGAAGCTGCGCCCACTTGAGGTCGCGGAGGTTGAACTTGCTGATCTCACCCAGGCCAAGCTGTGCCCATATTTTTGCGGTGGATTCCGGCAGCACCGGATGCGAGAGCGCGGTAACAATACGCAATGCCTCGGCCGCTGTATAAAGAATCGTTGCCAGGCGCGATTTGTTCTCCTCGCCTTCTTTTTCAGCGACAATCCAAGGCTCTTCATCCACAAGGTATTTGTTGACCGCGCCAATCAATGACCATGCTGATTCCAGCGCTCTGGAAAACTGATAATCGTCAAACAATTCTCCGAACTCACGGATCACCGCTTGCGCGTGCTCTTTGATCACGTCATCCGTGGCCTTGCGCGCCACCGTGGGCGAGGGATAGGGAACTGAACCGTTAAAGTAACGGTTGATCATGGTTAAAGTCCGGCTTGAGAGGTTTCCCAGATCATTAGCCAGATCAGAGTTGTAGCGCTGTACCAGCGCGTCAAAGCTGAATGAGCCGTCCTGACCAAAGACAACTTCACGGAGCAGGAAATAACGCAACGCGTCATTGCCCATCACGTCGATGACGGTTTCAGCCCGCACAATGTTGCCGCGCGACTTAGACATCTTGCTCTCTTCAAACAGCAGCCATCCGTGCGCAACGACTGATTTTGGCAGTGGCAGGCCGGCAGCCAGCAAAAATGCCGGCCAATAAACGCAGTGGAAGCGGATGATTTCCTTGCCGATCATGTGCACGTCGGCGGGCCAGTAACGGTCAAATTTTTTCTGCTCCGCTTCGTCCTTCGATCCCAGCCCAACGGCGGTGCAGTAATTGCTTAGCGCATCCAGCCACACATACATTACGTGCTTGGGATCGCCGGGTACGGGAATACCCCATTTGAAAGTGCTGCGGCTGACAGAGAGATCACGCAAACCGCTTTTCACGAAAGCAATAACTTCATTGCGACGTGTTTCAGGACGGATAAATCCGGGGTCCTGCTGGTAGTGCGCCAGCAACTGGTCGGCGAAAGCGGAAAGCTTGAAGTAATAGTTCTCTTCGCTCACAGTTTCCGTGGGTCGTCCGCATTCAGGGCAGGGAGCGCCGGGTCCGACGGAATCTACATACAGCTCATCAAAAACGCAATATTGGCCTGTGTAAGTACCCTTGTAGATGTATCCATTCTCCTGGATACGCTTCCACAATTCCTGCGCGCCGGCTTTGTGGCGCGGCTCAGTCGTGCGTATGAAATCGTCATTGGAGATGTTCATCTTCTCAAAGAGCGACCGGAAGAGATCGGAAACTTCATCGGCGAACTGCTTGGGCGTTTTACCCGCGGCCACGGCGGAGCGCTCAATCTTCTGGCCGTGCTCGTCCGTCCCTGTTAGGAAGTAGGTGTCAAAGCCCAGCATGCGCTTGCGGCGCGCAATGGCGTCACACACCAGCGTGGTATATGCATGCCCAATATGCGGGCGGGCGTTCACGTAATAAATGGGCGTTGTAATGTAAAACTTTTCCCGGCCCTTATCCATTGGTATTTTCCAGATAAACTTTAATGGCTTCCTGCATCACGGTTTTTAATGGTACTTTCTTTTCTTTTGCGATCTCGCGGCAATCTTCATACTCAGGAGCGTAGTTGCTGATACTGCCGTTCAGGTTGGCCAGCTTCATGCGAACATTTCCCCACCTGGTGCTTACGCTCACGTGGCGTCGCGTGAGCGCCGCGCGGCTTTCACGCCGCATTCTTACGCCCAGCGTGGTGGTCTCAGACAAAATAAATTTCGTAAGCCGCTGGCTGTCTTCTGTGCGGCATAGCACAGTCAGCAGCATTCCAGGGCGGCTCTTCTTCATCTGTACCGGAGTGCCGAATGCATCCAGCGCGCCGTTTTGCAGCGCTTGCTCCATCACATAGCCAAAAACCTGCGGCGTCATGTCATCAACATTGGCCTCGAGCACGGTGATTTCTTCCACCGGAAATGATGACTCATGCTGCGCAGCCGCGGTTTC
The DNA here is from genome assembly GCA_963831465.1 of Terriglobia bacterium. Lineage (GTDB taxonomy): Bacteria > Acidobacteriota > Terriglobia > Terriglobales > Acidobacteriaceae > Angelobacter. Next base: position 365,995 of record CAWHQH010000023.1, read on the forward strand.
TCCGATGGTCAGCCGCAAGACGTTGGGAGAATTCTTGAAATCGCGAGTGCCTGCGCCGTAGCCGATCTTTTCTGTCTTCATAGTAGGGAACTGTGAAAAACGCGATGCCAGCACGCTGACGATCGCCGCGCCGGTAGGCGTGACCAGCTCTTTCTGGATTTCTCCAGAATAGACCGGAGCCTTCTTCAGCAGTTCGAGCGTTGCAGGCGCGGGAATAGGAAATGTTCCATGCGCGCAGACCACGGTTCCGCCTCCGACGTTCAGCGGAGAACACACCCATTCGTCCACGCCCAGTGCTTCTGCGCCGACTGAAGCGCACACGATATCCACGATGGCGTCAATTGCGCCGACTTCATGAAAATGGATCTTCTCAATGTCAGTATTGTGAACTTTGGCTTCCGCCGCGCCCAGCGCCTCAAAGATCTTTATCGCCCGATCTTTTGCCGATTGGCTAATGCCAGCGCTTTGAATAATCTGCCGGATCTCCTTTAGCCCCCGGTGCGAGTGCGCATGGTTCAATCCATGTTCATGTTGTTGGCGCCCCGAATGCTCGTGGCTGTGCTCAGGGGAATGCCCGTGCTCGTGTCCATGGCTATGCTCATGGGGATGGCTGTGTGATTCCTCATTGCCATGTGAGTGTCCGTGATCATGTGAGTGAGAATGATCATGTGAATGCGCCGCTATCGAAGGTCTTGCCGGGCTGAGTGCCTCTGTCCTGACTGCTCCTGCCCAGAACTCTTCCCGAGGCAGCTCTTTCTCACCAGCAGCGATCACATCGACTTTGGTTGCACTAATCCCGCTCCGGTCCACCCGAGAAATTTCCAGGCGAGCGTCCACGCCCAGGGCTTCCACTGTCCGGGTAAAGACCTCAGGCGGAACTCCGGCGTCCAGCAGGGCGCCCAGAAACATATCGCCGCTGATCCCGGAAAAGCACTCTAGGTAGGCAATGCGCATAAGACCAAATGATTTAAGCAGTACTCTAGGCTTGCGCCCGCAAAGAAGGCGCAAACATTCATCATAGGTTTAGCCGTGGGCCGCGTCAAACCAGCGGACGAGGTTTAATGGGCCAGTCTGGTTGAACGGCAATCCCGTTGCGCCAGACAGCAACCCTCTGCTTGCTTCCTTATACTGAGTCTGATTTAGGGTCATTTACAGCGGAATATTGCGTCGTTTTTTTACGCTCTCTGCGGCGTCAAACCCTGTGGTTTCAACAATAAGGTCCCATAAACCCCTGACCCCTCCCCTTACCCCCTATGTACACCCAAGGTCACCCAATGTCACCCAATGTCACCCAAGCACCGGCAGACGGTCGCGATCCCACTTTTTTATGCTTCCATTTTCGGTTGTCAAAAAACTCACCCTTGCCTGCAAAAGGCACGTAGGTTTATATCGTATTTTATTCGCCAACGTCAAGTGCCTTTTAGCATGGGGGACAACTCATTCCAAGGGAGGAGCCACCTCTCTATCCCGTTCCCACGCCTTGCCCATAATTGGCGAACATTGCCATTTCACTCAGAATCCAGCTCCGAGTGTAATCGCCTGATTTCGACAGTTACCGATGTGATAAAGCCTCGCCGGAAATTGTCCGGTGTCTAATAGTGCGTGGGAACTCCCGTCATAAGGCGAGAATCCCATCATAGGAGGCCACATGCTCGATCCAAGCGCTCCAAATCCTGTTTGGGTGATTTGGCCGCATTTGTCGTGGATTGAAAGGCTGTCTTTTTTCGCATTGTGCATACTGGCTGTTTATTCGTTCTTATTGGCCCTTTCTGTTCTGCGCTTTCATAGAACAACAGGCGTTCTCAACCGCGCAGCTCCTATTCAGACCAGTTCGGTGGATATTGGCAAGCGTGTCAGGAACCTGCAACAAGCCACGCTGGCGGCCTTCTATCTTTTTGGTTTTGTGCTCTTTGAAAGCTTTCAGTCTGCATACCGTGTGATTGAGAACACGTCCATTCCCGGTGGTGGGGTTGTGGTCAGAAACTTTCAGATCCATTTTGCTTTTGCCGGTAATGCATTTTTTGCTTTTCTGGTTTGTCACGTCATCCAGTGGTTTGCTGCGAACCGAGTAGCCACAATGACGTTGCAATCGAACTCCTAGCAAATCTTTTCTGTTCAAAGCCCCTAGCGTGAAGTTGGGGTAATATCGCGATTACACTGACAAGGGTTGTGAGTGTAATTCGCCTGTTTTTCAGCAGTTACTATGAGGAACACCTGAAGGAAACGGGGTTGTCCATTCCTATATGCAAGGTTATGCAGGGGGCACATTTGGACTTTAGAAAATCGGTCAGAAGAGCCCTGCTTTTTATGGGCACGACGCTTCTGGTGTTCTGGGCTGTGGTCACGATGTGGAGTGGACAGCGATTCCGTCGAGCTTGGCCCGGGCCTTATCAACCCTTCCATGAATATCCGTGGTACTCATTCGTTGCGCTTTGGGTTGGGGTTTTGCTTATTGGAATATGGCTTTGGAGTCGGCGGCGAAGGATGTGAATTGCGCGGCCACGTCATTGAGCACGGGCCTAACTGTTGAAAAATCCCCATTTTACTCATTGACCTCACAGCGCCGATGCGTCTCGGATTGCGCAGCAACAGAGACTCATAACTTGGCAACATTGGCGAGTTCAGTAGGATCAATGCGCGCTGCTGCAGCACATGGTTGTGTTTCGTGAGACTCCGGTAGACAATGTACGCGTGAGCCCGCACAAGCACCGGATCACCGACTATCTGCGGCCCAAAACGCTTGCGATGTTGTTGCTCGGATTTTCTTCAGGGCTTCCCTTTCTCCTGGTTGGCAATACATTCGGCTTCTGGCTGCGCGATGAACACACCTCCCTGACGGCCATCGGGTTTCTTTCCTGGGTGGGCATTGCCTATTCGCTGAAGTTTCTGTGGGCGCCCGTAATGGATCGCGTGGATTTGCCGCTATTCAAACGGCTGGGACATCGGCGCGGATGGCTGATGTTCTCGCAGATTGTTGTCGCAGTGGCATTGTGCGCGATGGGCGCAACTGGCACCCAAGCCGGGCTCGGCCGGCTCGGAGCTCTTGCGCTGGTTGTCGCATTTGCCTCGTCGACACAAGACATCGTTGTCGATGCCTGGCGAATTGAATCCGCAGACGATGGAGATGAACAAGGCCTTCTCGCTTCTGCTTATCAGTTCAGTTATCGCCTGGCGCTCCTGGCCACAGATTCCCTGATCCTCATCCTGGCCGCGACCGTGGGCTGGCGCATGTCCTACGTTGTTTACGGCGCATGTATGACCGTTGGAATGATCGCCACCTGGTTTGCCAAAGAACCGGAGCGCGCGGATGCGGTCATGGATAAAAAACAGCGCGACGCGCCGCTTTGGACGTGGCGCGGCTTCTTTGACGCTGTGGTGGGACCGTTCATCGCTTTTTTTCGCGCCCATGGCTGGCTCGCGCTGGTGATGCTGGCGGCAATCAGCCTGTACCGGGTGCCGGACTTCATCATGGGTCCCATGGCGAATCCCTACTACCACGACGTCGGTCTTTCCAAGGCAACCGTCGGTGCGGTCCGCGGGTCAATCGGACTCATCGCGACCTTTGCAGGCATTGCAGCCGGCGGGTTCTGCTCGCTGAAGCTTGGCTACATGCGCGCGCTCATCATCGGGGGCGTATTGCAGTCTGCCGCGATTGCCGCGTATGCGGCTCTCGCCTTTGCGGGCGCCACGATTCCTCTCTTTGCGCTGATCATGGCAGGTGATAACTTCGGCATCAGCTTTGCGGGCGTTACGCTTATAGCCTACATGTCGAGTCTCACCAATATTGGATACACCGCCACGCAGTATGCGCTGTTGAGTTCAACCTATGCCTGGCTGGGAAAAATACTTGAAGGGGTTTTCGGGTGCTGAAGTCGAAAGACTGAGCACCACGCACGGTCTTATTCATGCATACGGCATTTTCTTTATCGTTTGTGGGCTGACCGGCGTGCCCGCCGTCCTTCTTTTTGCAGCCTTGGATTACTGGCACAGGCGGAAACAACCGGTCGCAGCCGTGGCTTTGCAATCCAACCCGTAGCGATCATTTTTGTCGAAAGTACCGTGGGGCGAAGTTGGCGTAATATTCCCGACTAGAGTCAGTAGACTGCCATAAACATTGAGAAACGGAAAACAGCGCCATAGTTTTTCAATTTTGCCTCGAAAGACGTTCTTTTTTTGCTTTGTTATAATCACCTTTTCTGTCAGCAACTTACGGCTTGAAATGAGCCCCAACCGCTGAACATCCAGACAAAGGCAAACACTTGTACCTGCAACTACAGCAGCAGCTTATCCAACGCGTTAGCGATCTTCTAAAGCGGCAATATGATGTCGAATTGCCGCGCATCGTGGTTGATCAGCCGCCGAACGTCGGCCTGGGTGAGTATGCGCTGCCCCTGAGTTTTGAGCTGGCCAAGAAGCTGCGCAAGCCGCCGCGCAAGATCGCGGAGGAGGTTGTAACTGGCTTAGGACAGGTGCCGGGATTTGAAAAGTTTGAAGTCGCCGGAGCCGGTTACATCAATGCGCGGATCAATCGCGAAGAAGCGGCGCGACTGCTGCTTGATCCAAAGGCGACGCAGCCGGGTTCGGCCAGCGGCAAAAAGATTCTCGTCGAGCACACCAGCATCAATCCCAACAAAGCAGCTCATATCGGCCATCTGCGCAATGCCATTCTGGGCGATACGTTTGTCCGCCTGCTTCAGGCCGCGGGCGCGCACGTGGATGTGCAGAACTATATCGACAACACCGGCGTCCAGGTGGCGGACGTGGTGGTGGGCTTTCTATATCTGGAGAAGAAAGGGAAGAGCGAAATTGAGGCGCTCATCGCCGCACCTCCCCACGGCAAGCCTTTCGATTACTACTGCTGGGACCTCTATGCGCGCGTTTCGCAATGGTATGAAGAGAGCAAGGAGAACCTGAAGCTTCGACTGCAAACGCTGCATGACATTGAGCGCGGCGGCAACGAGCCGGCTGAGATCGGCAAACTGATTTCGAACGCCATCATTCGCCGCCATCTGGAAACCATGGAGCGGCTGGACATTGAATATGACTTTCTGCCGCAGGAAAGCGAAATTCTTCATCTCCATTTTTGGGAGTCGGCGTTTGAGCAGTTAAAGCAGAAGGGCGTGCTCTACTTTGAGACTGAAGGCAAGAACAAAGGCTGCTGGGTGATGAAGCGGGCGTCCTCTCCGCAATCCGCCAAGACGGCAAGCCGCTGCCGAAAGCAATGACGCGCCTGAAGCCAAAGAAATCAAAGAAGGTCCTGATGAAGACGCCAAAGTGATCGTACGGTCGAATGGCACGGTAACTTACGTCGGAAAAGATATTGCTTATCATCTATGGAAATTCGGCTTGCTGGGACGCGACTTCGGTTACCAGCGTTTCTATCGCTATCCCAATGATCGAAGGTCTGGATCTCAGCCGAGACGGGTGAAAAAGAGCATCCGCACTTTGGCGGCGTGAATGCTATTTATAACGTGATCGACTCGCGCCAGGCCGATCCACAGAACAACGTGATTGAAGCAATTCGCGGACTTGGTTACACCGAGCAGGCGGAAGATTACCACCATTTCTCTTATGAAATGGTGGCGCTCACGCCGCGTTGCGCCATGGATCTGGGCTATGAAGTGTCCGAAGAAGATCAGAAGCGTTCTTATATAGAGGTATCCGGGCGCAAGGGCTTTGGAGTAAAAGCAGATGATCTGCTGGATTCACTGATCGCCGCAGCGAAAAAGGAAGTTGATTCCCGCCACCCTGAGATGAGCGAGCAGGAGCGGCATGAGATCGCATCGCAGATTGCCATTGGCGCGCTGCGTTACTTCATGCTGAAGTTCACCAAGAACTCAGTGATCGCGTTCGACTTTAAGGAAGCCTTGAGCTTTGAAGGGGAGACCGGCCCTTACGCGCAATACGCGATTGTTCGCGCGACAAATATCTTTCGCAAAGCCGGCCTGAGCGCGGAAGAGATCCTGGCCAAAAAAATTGATTTGCGGTTTCTGAAAGAAGACGATGAACTATGGGAACTCTGGCTTAGAGCCGGCCAGCTTTCCAGCATGGTCGGGCAGTGCATCTCCACCACGGAGCCGGCTTACGCGGCCAAGTACGCGTTCCAGTTGGCGCAGCAGTTCAACAACTTCTACCACAAGCACCACATCCTTACTGAGACGGACGAGGCAAAGAAAGGCTTTTTGCGGCGACAGCGGCAGTGGTGCGACGTGCGCTGATCCAGAGCCTTGAGCTAATGGGAATCGGCGCACCCAGCGTAATGTAAGACATTCTGGAAGCGCCATAGCTTCAAGATGCTTGCATCGCGCATCAACAATATTCCAAGCTGGACGAAACCATTTCATGCAACCTCTCAGGGTTATCTGGTTCTACCTGGCTTCCTAAAATGGTTGTTCGAATCGATTTCTTTGCACGCTGCTCAACATCACGGCCCGATACTCAGGAAAAAACTGTTGATTACTCGCCGTGAGCCCGTGCGCGGTCTTCAATCACAATGCCGCCATTTTCGGTGCTGGCCCTTACCTGCGGGTTCGCTCCGCCCATTCGGAACAATTTGTGTCCACTGTCCCAGGTACGCTCACCGGCGTCACAGGCGTTGCCTTTGCAGATGATAGAAGTATGCTCTGATGCCACCACCTCTAGGCTGCCAGCAAAAGTCTTTGGGAGAGAAACCACCAAGCCGCCATTGCGCGCATGAGCTTCCAGTCCCTTGCCTTCCCAGCGTTCCGGCAGAGCAATAGATAGTCCGCCGTTTTCAACTTTGGCACTCACGTCCCCGCCGCAATCCTTGATGGAGATGCCGCCATTTTCTGCCTCTGCGGTAAGCTTGCCGTTGCTGCGCCAAAAGGAAATACCGCCGTTCTCAGCATGGGCTTCAGCCGTCCCCGTGAAGTTGGTTAAAGACACTCCGCCATTATGAACATTGAGGTTCAAATCCGCGTTCCTGGGCGCTTTGACCAGAAGAAGCGTGCCTAGCGAGTGGTGATTTTCTTCCGGCGCATGTACAGAGATTTTGGACCCGTTAATTTCCAGTCGCGTATCTGCCAGCAGGCGGCGGCCCTCATTTTCATCGTCAACGGCGATCTGCTTGCACAGCTTAAGGCTGAATTCCGGCTTGTCCCAGGTGGTTACCTGGATGCCGCCATTGTGTTCCGCAGTGATGGTCAGCGGCTGATTGGGAACGGTCTTGACTTCTTCATCGCGCACGCTCGCGCGATAGTCCTCGTTTCCTACGCGCAAGTGGTCGCGGCAGTCGTCGCTTGCAGAATCATCGTTCGTTGTGATGGTTGAACCACTCCAGTTGGGGCGCTCTCCCGCGAACCAGAACCGAGCACAGTGGCAATGCCAGGCACAAGGCAATCATCTTTTTCATGGTCTTACCTCTCAATTCGGAAAGATTAGACCGCTGACTTGAGGACTGGTTAGCCTTGTTTGCGACGAAATCATACGGCAGATGAATGCATTTCATCCCAGCTTACAAATGGCCCTCGATCATATGCGGCTCGGGCCGGCTTGCGCGCCGACTCGCCTGCCTCGGGAGCTGAAATCCTTTGATTGAAGCGAGCTGCTCAAGCGGTTTTGGAGCAGGGGAACAGAAAAAAGCATCAGGCCGTGATGAGGCCGCGTGGCTTTACGTTCTTACGGATAAACTCCGCGATGTCATCCATGGGCGTGCCCGGATTAAAGATTGCGCTGACTCCGGCCTTTTTCAGGAAATCGAAATCCTGCTCTGGAATGATGCCACCGATCACGAATAGCACCTCATCCATTTTGTTCTGCTTGAGGAGATCAGACACGCGCGGGACGATGGCGTTATGAGCGCCGGAAAGAATGGAGAGCCCAATCACGTCCACGTCTTCCTGCAATGCCGAGCTGACAATCATTTCCGGGGTCTGCCGCAGGCCGGTATAGATGACTTCCATGCCGGCATCGCGGAGTGCGCGGGCAATTACCTTGGCGCCGCGATCATGGCCATCCAGGCCAGGTTTAGCAACAAGTACGCGGATTTTGCGATCAGCAGCCATTGAACTTACGATTCTACCAAAAGCAGTTAACCACAAAGGACACGAAGGGGCACAAAGAGTCCGAGCTCACTTTGATTTGGGCTTTCTTTGTGTTCCTTTGTGTCCTTTGTGGTTCACGTTTTCTGTTTTCGGCAGCTCCAGGCTCCGCCACAAATACCATGCCGCATAGCTGCAATACGGATGCCAGCTTTTAGCCATCTGTTCCACCTGCTTGGGCGTTGGCATCTTGCGCTTTCTGTAGGCTTTCTGGATCGCCATACGCACCCCGAGGTCGCCGGTGGGAAGCACGTTGGGCCTTCGCAATGAAAACAGCAAGAACATGTGCGCTGTCCACACGCCCACGCCTTTGATGTCAGTCAGCGACGCAATCACTTCTTCGTCGCTCATGGCGGGCAGCTTGGCAAAATCCACTTTGCCGCTGAGAGCGTGCTCTGCCAGATCGCGAATGTAGCCGAGTTTCTGCCGTGAAAGGCCGGCCCGCCGCATCTCTCCCACACTGAGGTTCTGAATGGATTCAGGTGTCAACGCGCCACCGGCAGCCTGTTCAAGACGGCCATAGATCGTCCGCGCAGCTTTGGTTGAGAGCTGCTGGAAGACAATGGCGCCGCGCCAGCATCTCAAATGTGGGTTCACGATACGCAACTTGGCACGGCCCTACACGGGCAATAATAGACGCAAGGATGGCATCTGACTTCTTAAGATGATTAACGGCTTTTCTCATGAATGCTGATTCTAAACCAGCCGGTTTGATTGCTGCCTCTGCTGAAACCGACTTCAGCTTCTGGCACGCCTTTGCCCGGCACTGGCAGGCAAGCGTGCGCTATTACGGCCTGCGGCATACGCTTGCGCAAGTTAGTGAAGCGGCTTACCGCTTTTTCCGTGAGTTCTTGCCGGGCCGACGCAAAGCGAAGTACGGCGATCTGGACTATGACTTTGACCACATGGTGGATACCACTCGGGCAAACGTCGGCTTCCGCGCGCAGTTAACCGCGGCGCTCAGCGGCCATCAGTACTTTCCCACTGAGCCGTGGCTATTTGAGCAAATCATGCGAGCCTTGGCCCAGAGCATTCAGCAATCAGCACTCAGCGGTCAGCCGTCGCAGCAGGGCGCCGCACCCAGTAACGAGCTGGAGAACTTCACGTTTGTCGATATGGGCTCGGGCAAAGGACGCGTCCTTCTCATGGCAGCACCATATGGATTCAAAGAGATCATCGGCGTAGAGTACATGCCGGAGTGGCACCACGTTGCAGAAGAAAACATCCGCAAGTTTGTGGCCGAGCACAAGATTGCTCCTGCAATCCAAAACCTTTGCATGGACGCGCGCGACTTCGAATTTCCCGCCGGACCGCTGGTCGTCTATCTCTTCAATCCATTTCCTGAGCCGATTATGGCGGCAGTGCTGGAGCGGCTACAGCAATCGCTGCTCAACAATCCCAGACCGCTGCTCGTGGCTTATCGATATCCTGAATTGGAGACACTGCTGAAGCAGAGTGAATGGCTGGAAAAAATCGCAGGAACGGAGCAGTGGGTGGTGTATAGCAATCGCCGAAATCGCACGTAATCGCCGGCATCGCGCGTAATCAGAAAATCTTTCACCGCAGATTCGCGCTGATGACCGAGGATAAAACAGTTTCAACGGAATTGCAAGATATCTGTGAAATCGGCGTCAATCCGGTAGAAAGCCTTTGCTCTTCCGATTACGCGATGTCGGCTATCTCGCGCGATCACGGCGATCTAAGTAATGCTGACTTCTTCATACGTCCCATACACTTCTCTCAGCGCCTGGCAGATTTCGCCCACAGTCGCGTACGCACGGACACAGTCGACAATGAATGGCATGGTGTTCGCGTCGCTGATGCGGCCATCGGAGCGCACAATAGGCTCTTGGGCAGCAGCTTTCTTAAGAGCGTCAAGAGTGCGGCGGACATCGTCATTATTGCGGCGGGCACGCAGAGCTTTCAGCTTTTCCGTCTGGTGGCGGGCCACGGATTCGTCAATGTAGAGCGTGTCCATCTGCTTTTCTTCAACGGCGAAATCGTTTACGCCGACCACGATCTTCTCTTTGGCTTCAACGGCGCGCTGATATTGGTATGAAGCTTCAGCGATTTCTTTCTGGGGGAAGCCGTTCTCAATGGCCTTGACCATGCCGCCCATGGCGTCAAGTCGCTCAAAGTAGTCGAACGCACCTTTTTCCATATCGAGCGTCAATTTTTCCAAAAAGTAAGAGCCGGCCAGCGGATCAACCGTCTGGGCCACGCCGGATTCATAAGCAATGATCTGCTGTGTGCGAAGCGCGATGCGGGCGGCTTCCTGCGTTGGCAGCGCCAGGGCTTCATCATAGGAGTCTGTATGGAGAGATTGTGTTCCGCCTAGCACGGCTGCCAGTCCTTGCAGAGCGACACGTGCGATGTTGTTAAGAGGCTGTTGCGCCGTGAGCGACACGCCCGCGGTCTGCGTGTGAAAACGCATGAGCCATGTGCGCTCCTGCTTTGCCCCAAAGCGATCTTTCATCAGCCGGTACCAGATTTTGCGTGCGGCACGGAACTTGGCAATCTCTTCGAAAAAGTCACTGTGAGAATTGAAAAAGTAGCTCAGACGAGGGCCAAAGTCATCCACGTCGAGGCCACGACGGCGTGCCCACTCCACGTATTCCACTCCGTCGTAAATGGTGAACGCCAATTCCTGTAGCGCCGTTGAACCGGCTTCGCGAATGTGGTAACCGCTGATGGAAATTGAGTTGAACTTGGGCGTGAATTTCGCACCGAACTCAAACGTATCGATCACCAGGCGCATCGACGGCGCAGGCGGATAGATATATTCCTTCTGCGCGATGTATTCCTTCAGGATGTCATTCTGCAGTGTGCCGGAAACTTTCTTCCAGTCTGCACCCTGCTTTTCCGCCACCACCAGATACATTGCCCACAAGACAGACGCAGGGGAGTTGATCGTCATGGAAACGGTCGTCTTCTCCAGATCGATTCCGTTAAAGAGGATTTCCATGTCTTCCAGCGAATCAATGGCCACGCCGCATTTGCCGACTTCGCCTTCGCTCGCCGCATGGTCAGAGTCATAACCCATGAGCGTGGGCAGATCGAAAGCGACAGAAAGGCCGCCGCCGCCGCTGGCTAGCAGGTACTTGTAACGCTCATTGGTCTCTTCCGGAGAGGCAAAACCGGAGAACTGGCGCATGGTCCAGAGCCTGCCACGATAGCCGCTGGAATGAATGCCGCGCGTGTATGGCGCTTGGCCGGGGTAGCCAAGATACTTCTCGTAACTCCAATCCTCAGGCAGATCGGCCTGGGTATAGAGACGACGGATGGGCACGCCGCTGATCGTTGTAAATTGCGCGTGTCCGCTCTCATCTAGATTGATGCCCGTGGCCGCGCCAATGGGTCTTTCCGGCGACTTCTCCAGCGTTTTGGCTAGAGTAGTCTCGGCCCAGCGTTTTTCTGAATCAGACGGGTGGCGGCCTTCGAAAACGTCAGCAATGGGGCTTTCCGCAAGGCCGCTTGGGTCTTTCTTTTTGTTGTGATCTGCCATAGGTTGATTTTAAACCAATAGGCAAAAAGTCATGAAAACAGGATCGCTGGGCCCGCTTGCTGACGAAATGATTGTTAGCAAATGATCGCGTCCTAACTAAATGGGGTGAAGAAAGCTTGATGTCCTGCGCGGCCGGAACGGATTCGCAGTATGCGAATTCCTGGACGTGGCGTCGATAGTGGATCAGTTGAAGACCCGCTAGTCGTTTTCTGAAAAGACGCATATGTCGGGGAGATTACGAAAACGCTCTGCGTAATCCAATCCGTAGCCCACGACAAACTCGTCTGGTATCTTGAAGCCGACGTAGTCAGCCTGAACCGGCATCTGGCGGCGAGAAGGTTTATCCAGCAGCGCGGCGAATTTGAGAGTGCGCGGCTTGCGTGCCATCAGTAACTTTCTGAGGAAGCTGAATGTCAGTCCGGTGTCTAGAATGTCTTCCACCAAAATTACGTTTTTACCTTCCAGCGGTGTGGTTACGTCTTTGATGAGCTGGACTTCGCCGGCGCTTTCTTTTTGTGTGCCGTAACTGCGCACGGCGATGAAATCAAAAGTCGCGTCAAGCTCGATCTGGCGCGCCAGATCGCTAAGAAACAGGCACGCGCCCTTTAATACACCGACCAGCACTACGGATTCTCCCGCGAAGTCGCGCGTGATCTGCTGGCCAATACGGGCAACGCCATCAGCAATTTGCGTGCGCGTGATGAGGACCTTCATGTTAGTCGGCACTTTGGGGAAGAGGGATTGTATCAAAAAGCTGCTAGCTACTGGCGGCTAGCTGCTAGCTAAACGGGCTCCAGCGTCACTTGCGTGCCTCCAAAAACTTGCAATTGTGGGATTCTGAGATTTCCGCAATGGGGCAATTCACTCGCGCTCGAATACAAAGGCAATCCGCGAATTGAAACACAATGAAATTTACAATGTCTTGGTTCTGGCTAGCAGGCAGTAGCAAGAAGCTAGCGGCTGCTTTAAAATTTCCCCATGCCCCTTCCCGAATACAAGCAGTTGGTCGACGAAGCAAAGCGCGAGATCAAAGAAATCGATCCTGCGGAACTGAAACGCATGCAAGAGCAGAGGCAGAACTTTACGTTGATTGATGTCCGCGAGCCAGACGAAGTGGCGGAGGGCGCAATTGCTGGATCGAAACCGCTGCCACGTGGGCAGCTTGAACACGAGATTGACACGATCACCACCGATAAGAACCAGCCCATTGTCTGCTATTGCGGCGGTGGCGGACGCTCCGCACTTGCTGCGCAGTCGCTGAAAAAGATGGGGTTCAAAAATGTGATGTCGCTGGCGGGAGGATATAAGGGGTGGAAAAATAGCTCTTAACGGGTGTTTTTGGCACTTGGTATTTGGTATTTGGTATTTTGGCGAAGTGCTTCGCGCAATCGCAAATGATTTGAGGCATCGTATTCATTTGCAATTGATTCATATTTACGGTGCTAGTCGGCTCAACGGGTCACCAAATACCAAGATCTAAATATCAATTACCAAAGCAAAATTCTTCGTTATCCAAAAAGGAACGCATCCATGAAACTGAACGGAATTAAAATTACATGGCTCGGACACGCAACATTTCTGGTGGTAACGCCCGGCGGCAAGACGCTAATTCTCGACCCGTGGGTAAGCGGCAATCCGGCTACGCCCCCCGACAAAAAGAAAATCGAGAAGCTTGATTACATGCTGATCTCGCACGGACACAGCGACCACTTTGCCGATGCGGTTGACCTGGCCAAGAAACACAATCCCAAGGTAGTAAGCATTTATGAGCTCTGCACGTTTGTACAGCAGAAGGGCGCCAAGCAGATTGCTCCAATGAATAAGGGCGGCACGCAGCAAGTGGGCGATATCAAGGTCACCATGGTCAACGCCCATCACTCCAATACAATCGATGACGGCGGAACATCAGTTCCGGGCGGCGAGCCCTGTGGCTACGTTATCGAATTTGAAAATGGTTTCAAACTTTATCACGCTGGGGATACCTGTGTGTTTGGCGATATGGCTATTATCCGTGAGCTCTACGCGCCTGAGCTTTGCATGCTGCCGATCGGCGATCTCTTTACCATGGGGCCCAAAGAAGCAGCGTACGCCTGCACCCTGCTAAAGCCGAAAGCCGTGATCCCCATGCACTATGCCACTTTTCCGCTACTCACCGGCACACCGGAGGCGTTCCAGAAAGAGTTGAATGCCCGCGGCGTGCAGACCGAGCTGATCACGATGAAACCAGGAGAGACGATCTAATAGGAATCACAGAAGTGATTGCAGTAGAGACGTAGCCTGCTACGTCTTCTACGTTGGGAGCGTGGCCATGCCCGGAATTACCGAACCCGCAGTTGATGAATACATGCTGTCACTGCTGCCGGCACGCGATTCCGTGCTGCAGGAGATGGAAGCGCAGGCCGCCAAGCGTGACATCTCCATCGTGGGACCGGCAGTGGGGCGTGTGCTTTTTCAATATGCGCAACTGATCAATGCCAAGAAAGTTTTTGAGCTGGGTTCGGCTATTGGATACTCCACGCTTTGGTTTGCTCGCGCAGTGGGTGAGGGCGGGGAAGTCTTCTATACCGATAGCGATTCCAAAAATGCGGACGAGGCCAGCAAATATTTTCGACGGGCCGGGGTGGCGGAAAGAATTCACATCGGCGTAGGCGATGCTCTTGAGCAACTGGCGCAGCGGCAGCGCGAGTTCGACATCATCTTCAACGACGTGGATAAAGAATATTATCCGCGCGTGCTTGATCTGGTTCCGAACCATCTACGCAGCGGCGGCTTGTTCATTATAGATAACGTCCTATGGTATGGCCGCGTGACTGAATCCGACTCAAAAGACGAGACAACACGGGCGATCCAGGAATTCAACCAGCGCCTCTACGCGATGAAGGATTTCTTCACCACTATCCTGCCTTTAAGAGATGGGCTGGCGGTGGCAGTGAAAGCCTGACGGTTTACGGATCTTTTTACGGACAAGTAAGCGGACCAAAAGCTGTTGCGCCTCGCGTGAGCGTCTTCGTGTTGGGATAGCTGAACGCGCTATTGATCGCTGTGGAAGTTGATTTCTGTTCAAACCATTGCAGCAGAGCTTCCGTCTGTGGATGGTACGTTGTGCCGGCAACGTGAACAGGGAAGCTTGGATTCGAAAGCACCTCTACCGGATCGCCGGTTTCAAGATTGTCCTGGCAGGTGCCGGATTCGCCTGGGAATTGCCACGCGGGAACCTGGTTGTCGACAAATGGATCATTGAGCGACTCAGAAATCTCATGGCTGAACGCTGTTACGTCCTGGAAGCCGACAAAGACGCCGGGAGAGATCCAACTGGCAAAGGCAAATATCCAACGTGATTCTTTGGGGACTGCTGAGTTGGTAAAGAACGTGTGGAACCCCAGCGTGCAGCAGTTTCCTACACCGCCTTCAGCATTGAGAGAGAAGATAAACGTATTGGGGAAAAGCGCGATGTTCAGCGCATTGGTGCTGAAGCGTCCGGCTTTGATTTCATTGGTTACGATGTTGAAAATCTGCTGATTGAAAAACTGATCAAGAAGAAAAACCGCAGTGTGGCCGTCACTGGTTTTTTGTGAAAAATAAGTCTGTACCTGGGTCTTAAAGCCATTCACGTTGACAGTCATAAAGCGCGGCACGGTAATGGTAACGCCGTGCACCACGGTAGCGGGATTGAGGTTTGTGTGCCAGCCGGCTTTCATCTTGTGAAAGAACTCTGCGCGCTGGACGGCATCACCAAACTGGATGCCGGCGCCAGTGGAGTAATTGGCGAGCCGAAAGTTGGGTGAATTGAGAGCAGGCGTTAAGAATGGTGCAACTGAAACATTCGTGAAGGTAACAAGGTTCGCATTCTGCAACCTGAGTGATACCGCAAGAATGTGGGCGGGAATCGTGGTTGAAGCTCCATCCCAGGGAGTCGTTCCCATCATGTTGAGCTGCCATGTTTGGCCGCGGCTGATGAATGAAGCTGAAAAAGTTGGAACCGAAATAACATTTGTGCGGCTGAAGGGCAAGCCGAACGTTCCGGACTGAATTGTGGAAGCGGCAGCGCCCTGAAGAGCAGCGCCCTGAAGAGCAGCGCCTTGTGAATGGATGGAAACCGGGCCGAGCCGCTGATATTTTGGTGATGGAGACTCAGTCGAAGGCAAATCTTTAACGGATCCGATGTCTGGAAGGCTCTGGGAAAATGCGCAGACGGAAATAAACAAAGTGGCTAGAACTAACGGGGCAAATCCGACTCGCTGGGTCACGTGCGCTCCTGGGCCGAAAAACCAACACCGTTTTAATAAACGGAGTTCAGGCGGGGTGTATACAGATAGATGCAGAAAATCTCCATCAGGACGCGCCCCAAAGGAGTTATTCCGGTTTGGCCACGAACTGATAGCCCAATCCTCGCACGGTCAACAAATGCTTTGGCTTTGTGGGATCGCTTTCTATATAGCGGCGTAGACGCACGATAAAATTATCAATTGCTCGTGTATCGGTGTCTTCTTTTAAGTCCCAAACCTGCTCCAGAATTTCCTTGCGCGCCACTGGACGCCCGCCGTTGCGGATGAGGTAGCGGAGTAGCTCCGTTTCCATCAGCGTGAGCTGGAAGACCTGCTTGCCGTTGCGCAACTGCAGTTTTTGGAAATCCACGGTTTTACCCGCAAAACTAAACTCCTCTTCGGCAGGTGGCTGAGTAGTTTCACTTGCGTTTTGCAACCAGTTCTTGCGCCGCAGCAGCCCGCCTACGCGCGCGACTAGAATATCCAGGTTGAAAGGCTTGGGCAGATAGTCGTCCGCGCCGGATTCAAAGCCTTTCAGTATGTCTTCCGGACGTCCACGGGCTGTCAGCATCAGTATTGGCGCATAATTTTGCCTCTGGCGCAATTCATGGGCTACCGTGAACCCGTCCTTGCCCGGCAGCATCACGTCCAGCAAAACAAGATCAAAAGGCTGGTTCTTCACCAGCATGCGGTCCAATGCATCTTCTCCATCGCCTGCAATCTCCACTTGATGACCTTCCGCCTCAAGGTTGAAGCGCAGCCCTTCAGCAATGTGCGATTCATCTTCCACCACCAGAATGCGGCTCATACGTGATACACCCTGGGCAGGCGAAGAGTGAAGGTGCTGCCGTGGCCTTCGCCTTCGCTTTCCGCAAACGCTTCACCGCCGTGGCGACGCGCAATGGAACGCACAATGAACAGTCCAAGCCCGGTCCCTTTCACCTGTCCTGTGGCGTGGCTATGTACTCGATAGAAACGCTTGAAGATGCGCTTGAGCTCCTGGCGCGGAATTCCAACGCCCTTGTCATGGACGCGCAAGATTACCGTGTCTATATTTGGGGTCGTCACCTCCACGCTGATTGAGGGCTGCTGACCGGAATATTTCACGGCATTCTCAATCAGATTGCCTACCGCGGTCCGCAATTCTTCAGGATCGCCCAGCAGCGTGATCGGCTCCGGCGGTGCATTTTCAAAGCGTAGCGTCTCCGCCGAGAGATGATGGCGCAAACGCGCCAATTCCAAACTTTCTTCAACAATGGCTGTGAAGTCTACGTCCTTCCAGCGATCACGCGACCGATGCTGCCGAATCTCTCCAGCGCGCAGCACCTGTTCTACCGTGCCCATAAGACGGTCGGTATCATCCAGCATCAGCCGATAAAAATCGTGCCGTTGATCGTCGGTCAACGTTCGTCGCTCCAGTGTTTGCAAGTAAAGGCGGATAGAGGTGATAGGCGTCTTCAGCTCATGTGTAACGGAGTTCAGGAAACTATCCTGTTGCTCACTGCGGCGGATTTCGCGGACGAGGAAGATCGTATAGAGCACCAGCCCCGCAATGATCAGGCTGAAGAAGATGATGCCCAGCACCATCGGCACAACGTTGCGCCAGTTATGCACCAGCCAAACAATGTTGAGATAAATGGCCAGTCCCACCAGGCATGAGCCTAGTGTGATAAAGAATGCGATTGTCCTGGCCCTGCTTCCGATGCGCATGGTCGCTGAAGAAATTGTAAAGGAAGCAGCGAGAAATCAGTCGCGGATTTGCGCTGATGAACCCAGACCGGCAGGAAGTATGCTCTAGAAAAAGCTTAGGGCGATACGTTGCCGCACCGCCCTTGAAATTTAGTGTTCCTTTGTGTCCTTCTCTAGTCGTCGCCAGAAGTCGCGGCAGAAAATGTTTCCAGCGGCACCTTGGCCGGCTTGAGCTTAACTGCGTCTTTCAGCTTGGGCGCTTTCACGTCCCAAATCAGGCCCACTGCGCGCAAAGCGCAGATGCTATACCAGTTCAGGTCGATTTCATACCATGCCAATCCGTGACGTGCCGCCTGAGGATGAGCATGATGGTTGTTGTGCCAGCCTTCACCCCATGTCAGCATCGCAACCCAAAAACTATTCTTGGAAGTATCTCCGGTCAGGAAGCGCTGCGATCCCCACATGTGCGTAGCGGAATTTACCAGCCAGGTAAAATGCAGGCCCATCACCGTGCGGAAAAAGATTCCCCAGAGCATTACGGACCAGCCGCCGAAAACCAGCAGGCAAATGCCCAGAACCGTGATCGGTACCCAATGCCACTTGCTGATGAACGTATGGAATTTGTCTTTGCGCAGATCAGGAATATAGGGCAGCAGAGAGGCGGAATGGTTGTGCAACGTGCGCCCGGTGATGATCCAGCCCATGTGCGACCAGAAGCCGCCATCGCGCGGCGAATGTGGATCGCCTTCCACGTCAGTATTCTGGTGATGGACGCGGTGCGTCGCCACCCAGAAAAACGGGCCGCCTTCCAGTGCCAGCGTGGCGCAGAAGGTAATGAAATATTCGAACCACTTATACGTCTTAAATCCGCGGTGCGTGAGCAGCCGGTGATAAGCAATGCCAATGCCAAGGCTCCCGGCAAGCCACCACAAAAGCAGCGCGACGAAAAAAGCCTTCCAGGTAAACATGAAAAGCGCAGCCACCGCGCCTATATGGAAGGCGACCATGAAAAAAGTTGTGAGCTTCCCGATTGGTTCCCGAAATGTCCTGTCCCGCTTGAAAAAGTTCACGACTTAAGTCTCCTTGATGATTAGTGCGTGTTTATTTGATTCAAGCCTATCAGCGGGGGAAGCGGACGGATTGTAATACTTGTGTAATCGTCGGGTCGGAAGGACAAGGCCGAACGAAATGGGCGTTGTCCTAAAGTTTCCAACATCGTCGTAGCAGAATTAAGTGGATGCTGGCCGCGAGTGCAGGATGGATGGAATGCCATTTTGTCGGGCAAATTGCCGATTCTCCACCGTGCCAAATTGGAACTAAGTCACTCGATTTTCTCTGCTGGAATCGGTCTTGCCAGGTTGAAGTTTGCTAACATCTCAATGAATTTCGGCCGGTCAACTTCTCTCATTCTCTACGAGGAAACAACATGAAGTGGAGTGTTGCGCTCTCGGCTTGTTGCGTAGTCCTGCTGGCGGCAAACATCGCCTTGCTTCGCCAGAATCGGCAATTAAAAGCGCAGATTTCTTTGCCGCCACCTTCTCTGGAGGCCGCTGTCGGCGCACAGGTAATTGACTTAAAGGGCTTCGATCCCGCAGGCAAACCGGTTGAGGTGCTCTACGGACAGGACCCCCGAAAAGTCCTGGTTCTGGTTTTTTCTCCAACATGCCCTTTCTGCGATCAAAACTGGCCAAAGTGGGAGCAGGTAATCTCGTCTCTGGACCGCTCGGTGGTGCGTCCGGTAGGCGTGGATGTGACCTCGACCGCAACGCCCCCGTTTATTTCGCAGCATCGGCTCTCAGGGCTGCCGGTTTTTGTAAAGCTTGATCCCCGTGCAATGGTGAATTACCGCTTTCAACTGACGCCGCAGACCATCCTGGTGGATCCGACCGGCAAAGTGGAGAAGGTTTGGACGGGCGTGCTGAATGATTCCGCAGTGGCTGACTTGGAACAGCGTATGGGCGGCAGCAAGACGGCCTCGAATGCTCAGGGCCATTCATCCGTCCGGTGATTTGAGTTGCGGTTTTTAGTAAAACGCCGCGCTGCCAGCCATCTCTCTCATCGCGTCAAGTATGTAAGTCCGTGCGGGAGCGCCGGGCGCCAGTGCGTCCAAAGGAAGTGTGGCGGAAAAGTGTGGAGAGCTGCGCTGGAATCTTACTTCAAGGAATTCGCCGTTATCACCCCGGCTGAGAGAAGTCATGGTGTTGGCGATTTCTCTCTGGCTTTCTGTCTTTGTGGTGATCATCACAGACGGCAAGCGCTCGAATTGCCATCCTGGCCGCTCAATTTCCGCTTTGCGGCTGCTACGCGCAAACCAGCGAAAATTCTGCATTGCCAGAGAGAACGTGGGAGGAAAATCCAGATCGGCCTGGAAAGTAATTACTTCCCGCGGGCTGGCGATTTTATGAATCAGCCATTGCACCGGAGTTTCCTGTCTTCGCATTTCCACAAGGACCCATGCGCTCCGAAAGACACCGCAGGTGAGCCGTAACGGCACGCGAAAGCGGGATGCTGCCGTCCAGGAAATGCCGACCACGTGGCCACGTCCGGCCAATGACGCCTGAATCCAGCGCAGAATTTCTCTGGCCTTCTCACGCTTCCGGCGCAATGAGACTGTATACCACGTGGTAAACAGCGCGATAAACGCGACTGCTGTAACAAACAAGATGGCCATTCCGGGAGTAAGATGCTTTTCCACAGGCTCTTAGATGTCAGGAAATGAGCACCTTCCAGCCGATTTTGAGCAAAGGCAGTTCTGTATTGGGAACGGCAGGGCCGCTACAAGCCGCGGTACATGCCGCCGTCTGCCAAAATGGTTTGACCCGTCACGTAAGACGCTCGTTCCGAGGCCAGCCACACAATAACGTCTGCAATTTCTTTAGGGTTGCCCAGCCTTTTAACCGGGGTTTCCGCAGCCCAGCTGTCGCATATTTCCTGGGCTGAGCGGCCGGCAGCCAAGGCGCGAACCTGCGCCAATTCCTGTAGGCGATCTGTTGCCGTATAGCCTGGCGCAACGTTATTAACCAGAATTCCGTCTTTGCCGAATTCATTGGAAAGGCTTTTTACCAGTCCCACGACCGCCGCGCGCACTGAATTTGAGAGCACCAGATCGGCAATGGGCTGCTTCACGGAAATCGACGTAATCGTGATGATCCGGCCCCAGCGGTGGCGCTGCATGTAGGGAATTACCGCCTTGGCCAGATGCACGGTGCTCATCAGGTTCAACTCTACGGCTTTGCGCCATTCTTCGGCAGGGATGGAAAGGAAATTCTTGGCCGGCGGCCCGCCGGCATTGGCCACGCATACATCAATGCGCCCAAACCTCTTTGCCACCTGCTCAGTAAAGCGCTGGACGGCGTTACCGTCGGTTACATCAAGTGCTTCCGCATAAATTTCAGCGCCAGTCTGGCTGCGCAGTCTGGCGGCGGCTTCGACAAGAATCTTTTCCGTGCGAGCGCACATTGCCACTTGTGCGCCTTCACGGGCAAATGCCTCGGCTGTCGCCAAGCCGATCCCCTGGCTCGACGCAGCGACGATCACGCCCCGCCCCTTGAGTCCAAGATCCATATTTTGCTCCTGACTATTTCTTGTCACCAGTCGGAAGTTGTCCGATGTAAACCTGTGCTGGAGCGCCGGCCTTGATGTTGTTCTTTTCAAAGCAGACTTTGATCCGGCGGCGCAGCTCCCGTGCCACGCTGTACTGCTTGCCGGGGCGGACCTTGACCAGCATGAGATAGTCGACCTCATTGCCTCGTACCCGCTCAATGCCGGGAACCTGAGGCTCCGCAACTATATCGTTCTTAAAAGCCGGATCGTTATAAAACTCTTTTGCCGCCTCTTGCAGCAGTTCCACAACGTGATCACTGTTTTCACTGTAATCGGCCGCCACGTGGAGGGTCACCTGAGACCAATCACGCGTCATGTTGCTGACGATTTGAATTGCGCTGTTGGGCACAATGTGCAGGGTTCCGTCGCTATCACGCATGGTAGTTCGGCGCATTGTGATTTCTTCCACCGCTCCGGTCACGCCAGCCGCGCGGATGGTATCGCCCACCTCAAATTGATCTTCAATGAGGATAAAGAACCCGTTTATTACGTCTTTCACCAGCGTCTGGGCGCCAAATCCGATGGCAAGTCCTGCAATGCCTGCGCTGGCAAGGAGCGGTTCAATGTTGATTAAAAAGACGTCTTTCAGAAGCGTCATGCCGGCGAAGAACACAATCAAGAAGACGCCCACGCTGCGGACCACTCCCGTAATTGTGCGGACCTGTTGTGCCCGGACCGGCCCATGAGAGCTTTTTTCGGCGAGCGCTACCAGCTTGCGTGTGATTAATCCGAGCAGGCGCACAAAAATAAACGCCATTACCAGGATTACCAGTAACTTAGGAGCGCGATCGCGGGTCCATGTGACCAGGTAGTTGTGCCACTCGTGCCAGATATTACTGAATTTTTCTTCCATGCTGATTAATTCTGGATTATAGCGGAGGGAATCTGTCCTATAATGCCGCCAATATTTTTTGCGGTGGGGGCATTATGGGACTTAAACCTGCTTTGCTCGTGGGGCTGTGCCTGTGTTTTTCTGTAACCGCTGCTGACGCCAGCGGTTCAGTAGCCGCACCTGCGGCGCAGATCAATATTCCGAACGTCAACCCTAACGTGGAGCGGCGATTTGAACTGCTGCGGCAGAAAGAAGCACACGAACGGATGCACCATGAAAATACTAATGACATGCAGAAGATGGTGTCTTTGGCGGCCGAACTAAAGCAATATGCTGACGCCGCCGATGGATCATCGCTGCCGCCTGAAGCTGTGCACAAAGCAAATGAGTTGGAGAAGCTGGCCAGAAGAGTTCGCCATCGCCTGAACGACAGTATGCTCATGGGCGGGGCACATTAACTATACGGATTCTACGAAAGCATGACGCCTGGGATAACTTTATAATCGCGGCTCAGTCTTAAAATCCTGAATGAGGTCACTTTGTGTTCGGAAAAACAATCAGGGCCACTATTTTTGGCCTGGTTTGCGGCACGCTGTTAGCGGCAAGCCCGGCGACCGTCAATCCGCAGGTCGAAACGAGACAAGACCCTTCGCAAAAAGAAATGCAGGACCGGATGGCGCGTGAAGCCAACAAGAAAAGGCAGCAGGATATTCGCAATGATACCGATAAGCTTTTTCAGCTTGCCACTGAGCTGAAAGCCGCCGTCGACAAGAGCAATGAAAATCTGTTGTCGCTTGAAGTAGTTCGCAAAGCTGAGGACGTTGAGAAGCTGGCGAAAAAAGTGAAAGAGAAGATGAAAGAGTCTGTAGGACAACCGGTAAAGCAGGAACTGCCGACGCCTCCTCCGCCCTTCCAGCATTAATACTTTTTAAAAACGAAGAAGCCCGCCGATTGTCGGCGGGCTTGTTATTTCGGTTAAGCGCTTCAGGCAGCGGCCCTGGCGGCATGGGAATCCTTCTCCGTGCCAATTCGCATGGCATAGAAAGACCGCAACACAAAGACCACTGACACCAGGAAGAACAGAGCAGCCAGGACAGTCGTGAGCATGCTGCCGTTCTCCGCAGTCATCTTCACTGCCAACTCCACGGCTAAAAGGCCGAAAAGCGTGGTGAATTTGATAATCGGGTTCAGCGCCACGGAAGATGTGTCCTTAAACGGATCACCCACTGTGTCTCCTACTACCGTAGCATCGTGCAGCGGGGTGCCTTTCATCTTCAGCTCCACTTCCACGACTTTCTTGGCGTTGTCCCAGGCTCCGCCGGCGTTCGCCATAAAGATGGCCTGGTAGAGACCAAAGACCGCAATGGAAATCAGGTAGCCGATAAAGAAAAACGGCTCGATGAAAGCAAAAGCCAGCGTGGCGAAGAACACAGTCAAAAAGATATTGAACATGCCCTTCTGCGCGTACTTGGTGCAGATCTCCACCACTTTTTTGCTGTCTTCAACCGATGCTTTCTCCACGCCCTCAAGCTTGATGTTCTTCTTAATGAATTCCACCGCGCGGTATGCGCCGGTGGTAACCGCCTGCGTGGACGCGCCGGTAAACCAATAAATGATGGCGCCTCCGGTGATCAGGCCCAGAACAAATGGCGCATGCAGCAGTGATAGATAGTCCGTGTGCCGCGTGAGCCCGTCTGTGAGGGACATCATAATGGCAAAAATCATGGTAGTCGCGCCCACCACTGCCGTCCCGATCAACACCGGCTTGGCTGTGGCTTTGAAGGTGTTGCCCGCGCCGTCATTCTCCTCCAGTAAATCTTTGGCCCGAGCAAACTTGACGTCGAAGCCAAAGTCTTTCTTGAGTTCCGCCTGTATGTTGGGGACTTGCTCAATCAGCGAGAGTTCATAAACGGATTGTGCGTTGTCAGTGACCGGACCGTAGGAATCCACGGCAATGGTTACCGGTCCCATGCCGAGGAAGCCGAAGGCAACCAGGCCAAAGGCAAAGACCGCAGGCGCCAGCATGAGCGGGGTCCCGTGATACATAGCGCCAAGGCCGTAGTTACTGATGTAAAAACCAATCGCCATCAGGGCAACGATGCTGATTCCCAACCAATAAGCGGAGAAGTTGCCGGCGACCAGGCCGGAAAGAATGTTCAGTGATGCCCCGCCCTCCTCCGACGACGTGACTACTTCTTTCACGTGAGCTGAACTCGTTGATGTAAACACTTTGACCAGTTCGGGGATGATAGCTCCGGCAAGCGTGCCGCAGGAAATGATGGCGGCAAGCTTCCACCATAAAGTATCGTTTCCACCCAGCTCGGGAATTATCATCTTAGAAACGATGAACGTAAGGACAATCGAGACAATTGAAGTTAGCCAAACAAGCGAGGTCAGAGGCGCTTCAAAGTTCATTACGTCAGAGGTCCCGTACTTTGCCTTGGCAAAGGCCTCATTGGCAAAATAAGAGACCGCGCTCGATACCAGCATCATAATGCGCATGACGAAGATCCAGACCAGCAACTGGACCTGCACACGGGGATCATGGACGCCCAGGAGAATGAAAGTGATGAGGGCCACGCCGGTGACGCCATACGTTTCAAACCCATCAGCGCTGGGGCCAACGGAGTCGCCGGCGTTGTCGCCGGTACAATCGGCGATTACGCCGGGATTGCGGGCGTCATCTTCTTTGATCTTGAAGACAATCTTCATCAAATCGGAGCCGATGTCGGCGATCTTGGTGAAGATGCCGCCGGCAATACGCAGGGCCGCCGCTCCCAGCGATTCACCGATCGCGAAGCCGATGAAGCATGCTCCGGCTAGGCTTCCCGGGATGAAGAGCAGAATGCAGAGCATGATCAGCAATTCAACGCTGATCAGCATCATGCCGATGCTCATTCCTGCCTTCAACGGAATGGCGTAAATCGGATAAGGCTTGCCTCTAAGACCAGCAAATGCTGTGCGCGAGTTGGCAAATGTGTTCACGCGAATGCCGAACCAGGCCACACCGTAGCTACCGGCAATTCCCACCAGGCTGAACAGCAGGATAATAATTACCCTGGACGCGTCGTTGTGCTGGAGGACGCCAAAGTAAAGAACAATCACAACCGCGATGAATGCTTCCAGGATGAGAATGAATTTGCCCTGCGTCACCAGATAGGTCTTGCAGGTTTCATAGATCAGCTCGGAAATCTCTTTCATGGCGCGATGGACTGGCGCATTTTTCAGCTGCATGTAGATGGTCAACCCGAAGAGCAGACCCAGTCCGCAAAAGATCAACCCGATACTCAGAAGGCTATAGCCGTTGATGGAATCATTCATGAAAGAAACAATTTTCATGTCCGGCAGCTTGAGATTAGCCTCTCCTGCAGCTTCCGATACGGGTGCTGCAGGAGCAGTCTCCTGAGTTGCTGTGCCAGTCTGCGGGTTCACGGCAGCTGCGACCTGCGAAGCTGGTGGCGCGGCCTGCCCTTGCTGGGCAAATGCCACAGGAATGGCGAATGCTAGAACGGCCAACACGGCCACCAGCGCCAGAATCCGGCGACTGGGCCCCCAATACGCGCATTTTTCGCGTGATGGGGCAGTCGAGCGGATTACGCGGCCCATCAGGCCCGTTGTGAGCCAGGTGTGCATATGTAAAATCCTCCAAGATCTAAGTAAATGTGGACTTTAGTCGATTCACTGCGCTTTACTGGCAATTCCCGAAACGCGCTTCCACATCAAGAACTAGTGGTTTGAGGTTTGGCCGCGTTGGAATCATTGGCTGGCCCCTGCAGAAATCCTATTTTCCGCTTTTGGCCAGTCCAGTAAAAACTCGATTTTATAACATGTTAGGGAAAGAAGATCAATCGCGCAAGATGCTAGCAGTGCTCTCTCAATTTTGTGAGAGCATCTGGGGCAAGCGAAGACGACACCCTCAGGATAAGAGGGCAAATTCAACCTTTGTTAGGTAATCTACCTCGTGTTGCGGTCGTGAGTCGCGCGTTGCTTTATAGTCGGTGAATCTCTGCTGAAATCCTCACCGTAGAGAAAGCAACGGATGCCCTAATGCGGCCTGTACGAAAGTTGCTCCCACGGCGACGCCCACACCCAGGGCCACCGCACCAGTAGCCATGCGCCGATATTTAACCGGCAGGATCGGTGACATCTGCGACAGGACGTAAGCAAAAAGCGGCACAATTTGGATAGCGTGAATGGCAATGAAGTGAGCAATCCGCAGATCGCCGCCAATCACGCTCCAATTCACAAAGGGAAGCCCCGGGCCGCCGTCGGCGGTGCCAACCGTGTGCGAACCGCGCGCCAGCATATATCCACCAATAGCGTTGCCGGCCAGGAAAATTACAATGCTGTATCGAACCGCCGAAACCATCGGCCAATCGATCCGGTCCGTCTGTACGCGATCGGCACAGAACAGAGCCAGCATCCAGCACACTATTACCGTGTTCACCATGACCATGCTGTTGGTCATCTGGGCAAGGGAATTGTCTAGTAGCGATTGTCCTGAAAGGTGGTAAGTGCTGCGCCACGCCTGCGCCGCCAGACTCATGATTTCGAACGCCACGCTTATGGCAATTGCGCGACGTGCAAGCGTGAGCTGCCATTTGGGTATCCGCAACGCCAGCAAGAACAGACTTATGGTGGAAGCGAAGGTCGAAAAAGACAAGGAGAACTTAATGGGCTTGACCCAGGGGTTTACTACTACGGTTCCCGCTGGAACCACTAGTGCCAATGTTGCGAAGACCGGGATTACCAGCAGGAGTACCCAGCCCAGGCGAGAGAGTACCGGGTCAGTGGCATCCAGTTCACGGAAGAATGCGCGGGCGGACGAAGGCGACAGAGTTTGTACAATTGCCCTCATGAATCCTGCCAGATAATCGCGTACGCCAGGAGTCACAATGGTTAAAGCCGGCGCCTCTGACCATTCCCTGATTTGCCTTGCGATTGGTTGCTGCGTGAATCTGTTTTCCCGGAGATCTTTCATCGCCCTTATTCCTTCCGTCGAGTTGATTCAGGCGGGATCTTTGAGCGAACGTCTCCCCGCGCATCCGCAAGGTGATTGCGGCGCGAAAAGCCGGCCCTGTATCCCACTTGCTACATGGCGGCTGGAAATGTTGATGGGTAAAAAAAGGCAGGGTTATGCTGAATGCTTCCACAGCAGCAGCCGTGGCGCGTTCTGGCTTTGCACACGAATCCCTGAACTCTTAAGTGCCCTATACAACCAGCCTGCGTAGCCTGATTGCCCGGAGCGGGAACTTTGAGTGATATAGGCCCTTCCTATGGTTCAGACCGAGGCCCGTACGTGACTAAAGTAATCCGCCGAACGAAGTTAGGATGAGGCGGCTGGATTAGAGGACAGTTGGAAAGAAATTAGAACTTCTCAGAATCAGTGACTTTTTTGATGCAAGCGATAGCTTTGAACTATGAAATTAATTTCAAATCGTAAATGGCAGGAATAGGAGAAAGAGATTGCCAGCTGCTCATATTGAAATAAGAGGCATAGCTTTCAATTATGGCAACACCCGTTCTCCAGCTTTCGATTTGCACCGCCGTCAAAAAACGCCGAGCCTTGGCAAGTTCTGCCCAGCGCGTGGGCGACGGTGCAACCGCACAGTCCTTATTGAAGCTCGATATCGCCCGATCCAGTGTGAATATCCAGCAGCACGCCGCCATTCCCCACCTTGCCTTGAATATGGTTCTTGGCCAGCGTGCCTTGAGTTGTGACCTGGTGGTTGTTGAACCGCAGCGTCCCTGAAGAAGTGCGGGCATCAACGTTAAAAGATGCTTGGGAGGGGACCTTCAGGGTAATGTTGCCGGAGCCTGCTCCCAGACGCCAGTCAGAAGTCGGCTCACCGTCAGCCTGAATATCGCCGCTGCCGGCATCGGCGCGCAGACCGCCTTTTATCCCGTGCAGCCTTATGTTGCCGGACCCTGTCTGTGCCTTTACGCTTCCGCCCGCGCTCTGCCGGACATCAACGTCGCCGCTGCCGGTGTTGACGAATACGTCGCCAGCAACATCTTCAGCGTGAATGTTGCCGCTGCCGGTGTCAGCATACAAAATCCCTTTGATTGAATTAATCTTCAAATCTCCAGAGCCGGAACTCACCCGTGTTTCGCCAGAGATGCGATCCACCGTCACGTTGCCCGAGCCTGTCTTCGCTGTCATGGGCAGTTGCAGGCCGCTGATGGTCTGGTCGCCAGATCCGGTGTGCGACGTAAGACGCGTCTGCGCCGGAACAGTAACGTCATAATCAATGGAAATATTTCTCGACAGGTCCCGGTCTTCAAACCTGCCAATGTGGATGATGTTGCCGGTTTGCACAATCGGCGGGTTCTGCTCAATCTTGTGAATCCGTTCGTCGATGTTGCCGCTACCAAATAACCATGACGTGCCGTTATTGCCATGGAGTTTGGCCGTGACCGTTACCGTTCCCGCTCCGCCCTGATGAACAGTGATATTGCCCGAGCCGGAATTTACTTCCAATTCCACTGTTCCGCTTACTTGCAGGGTACGTTCGAAATGCCCGGTTGTGGCAGCATTCAGCGGAAGCACCGCCAATAGCGACACAAAAACCCCTAAACCCAGAGATTTCATTGATTTCATCTTCGCCCTCCAATTTCAAATTGAGGTTATTGCAGGATGACCTGCTGGCCTTCATTCAGGCCGGAAAGTAATTCGGTCTTGGATCCGTTGGAGATTCCCACGGTTACAGCCACTTTTTTGCGTCCATCTTTGGCGCTGGGCTCGGGAACCTCGACGGAAGCCTTGCGGTCTTTGTCGTATATCAGCGCGCCTTCGGGAACCATAAGAATTCCCTTATGCTCTTCCAGCAGGATCTCGGCATTGGCCGTCATTTGCGACTTCAACTCGCCCTTGGAGTTATCGATGGAAACGCGCACCTCAAACGTGGTGACATTGTCCTTTTCCACGCCCATGGGGGATATTTTGGTTACTTTGCCGGTGAATGTGCGGTCTTTATATGACTCAACCTTGATGCGCGCCACTTGGCCGATATAAACCTTGCCAATATCAGACTCGTCAACTTTGCCTTTAACGTAAACTTCGCGCGTGTCGCCCAGCGTCATAACCAGAGTGGCGGAAGATCCCAATACCAGAATGGAGCTTACAGCCGTGCCAACTTCGACATCGCGGGAGAGCACCACGCCGTCAATTGGCGAAACGATGGTTGAGTTCTGGTACTCTCTTTCCACCTGGGCCAGCAGGGCACGCGCCTGCGCTACCTGCGCTTCAGCCTGTTTTTGCTTCGATGTTGCAGAAATTACGTTTGCTTTGCCCAACTCCTGCTTGTTAACGGCTAATTCATAGTTCTTTTGGGCATCGTCCAGCGCCGACTCAGAGACCACGCCGTCCTTAGCCATTTGCTGTGCGCGCTCATAAGCGCGCTTCAACATGGGAAGGTCTGGCCCCTCAGCGTCCACTTTGGCGCGTTCAAGATCGGCTTCTGCCGCTCGTGCCGCAGCCTCAGACGCCTGCAATGACGCTTTCTGCTGGTTCACCTGAGCCAGGATCTCTTCTTTGTCCAGCTCAGCCAACACCTGGTTTCTTTTGACCTTTTCTCCGTAATCGACCAGCAGTTTTTGCACGATCCCGCTTGCTTTGGACTTTACTTCCACATTGGTAATGGGCTCAATTTTCCCCGTTGCCACCACGCTTTTTGCCAGGTCGCCGCGTTCCACCTTAGCTAGTTTTGAAGAGTCAATTTTGGTGCTGCCGCGCGTTGCCGCCACTAGCACCACAACAATCACGACGAGCAGCGCGAACGCGCTCAATATATAAATGGCCCGTTTGCTCTTTTTTTTGCCATTTGCCATAAGAATGACCCTTTTTAAAATATGCCACTGGTAAATACGTCAGGTAAAAGAAAGAAGTTCCCGAAAAGACACACTTATTCTGTGACAATCAATAGCCTTAGACCGGAAATCGGGGTAAAAGGAAGCAAACTTCCTGGTCATGTGCTACTTGCGGCCTAAGGCTCCAACCGTAATTTCACGCCCAAGCTAATCTGTGATCAATCTCGCCGTTTATCCGCTAATTTTCCGTCTAATGACTACGTTTTTTGGATCGTTACTTTGCGTTTACCAATACAAGAACGCCGATCTAAACATTCCTTGCTCGCCGATTTGACTTACCACCCTCTGACCAAACGCCCCCCGCCCTTGTCCTTTTGCGCTTTCTGCCTGAGGGTACCCTCAGTATATGATTGAAAGCCATGGTCACCCTGGTCCTCCTGAGGATCATTTTGGTGGTTCTTCTTGTGGCAGCGAACGCCTTTTTCGTTGCTGCTGAATTTGCCATGGTCAGCGTCCGGGATACGCGGATTCAGCAACTGATTGACCAGCGCCGCATCGGCGCTCGTACTGTCCGCAAAATCCAGCAGCACCTCGACGAATTCCTTCCCGCCGTCCAGTTTGGCGTCACCTTGGCCAGCCTTGGCCTGGGCTGGGTCGGTGAAGGAACGCTTGCCGCGATGATTGCTCCGTGGCTCGGCAATATTCCTTACGCCCGTGTCTATGCTCACGGACTCGCCGCAACGCTGGCTTTCCTGGTTATCACGTACTTGCTCATCATCCTTGGCGAACTTGTTCCCAAATCGCTGGCTCTTGAACGCGCGGAGCGCGTCGCTCTCGCAGTCGCCGGTCCCATGGACGTCTTCATGACCGTCTCTCATCCCTTCCTGATGCTCATGAACCGCTCGGCCAACCTCGTTCTGCGTGGCTTTGGATCACGGCTCCGTCGCGATGGCGGCGCTCACTCGCCTGACGAACTCAAGCTGATCGTTACTGCCAGCCGCCGCCTCGGCCTGCTGCCTGACGCTGAAGAAGAAATGATCCACAACGCGCTTGAACTCGGCAATGTGACCGTGCGCGAAATTATGGTTCCTCGGCATAAAATCTTCTCCCTGCCGGCTGACATGCCGCTCGATGAAGCCATGGCCAAGGTTGTGGACGAGCAGCATTCACGCGTTCCGGTTTACGATCCGGAAAAAGGCCGCGAAAACATCGTCGGCCTGCTCTATTCCAAAGACCTTTCCCGCATCATGCAGATCCGCCTTTCCGCCGGTGACGCTTTTGCCCAGCGCTCCGGCGACCTCAAAGTCCGCCACATCATGCGTGAAGTGCTCTTCGTTCCGGAAAGCAAAACCCTCGATGATCTTCTGGTCGAATTTCAAAAACGTAAGCGCCACCTCGCCGTCGTGGTCGATGAATTTGGCTCCATCAGCGGCTTGGTCACCGTGGAAGATGTGTTGGAGCAAATCGTCGGCGAACTGGAAGATGAATTTGATATCGCCCAACGCCCCGCTGTCGCACTGGCTTCCGGCGCAGTCGTGCTCGATGGCGGCTTCAACCTGCGTGACCTTGAAACCCAGTATGACATCGCTTTGCCGCGAGAAGAAGGCTTTGAAACGCTGGCCGGCTTCGTGATGTCGCAACTCGGCAAAATCCCCAAAGGCGGTGAACGCTTCGATTTTGATACCCGCCGTTACACCGTCCTCCAGATGGAAGGCCACCGCATCGCCCGCGTAAAAATTGAAAGCCTCAATCCGCCTGCGCCACTGGAACAGGCGATCTGATTTTCTGCAATCCCGACTCTCATTCGCCATTGCTTCGCTCATCGACATACGTTAAGATATTCTATCCACCACAAAATGTTACTGTATCTGTTCTCATTGAGGAGTCACTGAATGCCACCAATCACACTCACAGACAAGGAGCGCGCCATGATGTTGGGAATGGCCACCGCTGCGCTCCAGCACGCTTATGCGCCATATTCAAAGTTTCGCGTTGGGGCCACCGTCATTACTGACGACGGCCACCTCTATACCGGAAGCAACGTTGAAAACGCTTCTTATGGCCTGACCATCTGCGCGGAGCGTGCGGCCATTTTCAACGCCGTGCATCAAGTCCAGGGCAAGCTCAAACTGAAGGGCATTGCCGTTGTCACGGAAAATGACGTGCCCTGCGCTCCCTGCGGCGCTTGCCGGCAGGTGATTGCCGAATTCGGCGCGAATACGGCTGTCGTCTTTCGCGGCCAGACCGACTACATGGAGATGAACATCGCCGACATGCTGCCGGAAACTTTTCGCCTGACCTGATAATTGCAGCTCAGAAAAAATGTTTCATCGTGCGAGACAAGTGGCAGGGCACGTTTTTAATCGTGCACAACGGCTGCTTTACAAAAAACAAATCTCACCACGGATGAACGGATCACACGGGTTGCAAATTCAAAATGGGCCTTTGAACTTTTTGATCCGTGAAAATCAGTGTTATCAGCGGTGAAGTTTTGGTTTTTTCCAAGAAAATCATGCTAGTCACAGACCTGATCCGCCGTAAGCGTGATGGCGTTGAGCTGCAGCGCAATGAAATCGAGTTTCTCGTCAACGGCTACACTCGCGACGAGATTCCCGATTACCAGATGTCGGCGTGGCTGATGGCCGTGCTGCTGCGCGGCATGGCGCGCGCTGAACTAGCGGCACTGACTGAAACCATGCTCAACTCCGGCCAGGTGCTCGACTTTTCCGAGCTTCCGGCGGCCAAGATCGACAAGCATTCCACCGGCGGAGTCGGCGACAAAACATCTTTGATCATTGCGCCGATTGTCGCGGCGGCCGGCCTCTATGTTCCAATGATCAGCGGACGCGGCCTGGGACACACCGGCGGCACGCTGGACAAGCTGGAATCCATTCCCGGCTTCAACGTGAATCTTTCGGTTGCCGATTTTCGCCGCGTGCTGGCGCAGTGCGGAGCAGGGCTGATCGGGCAGACTGCTGAGATTGCTCCCGCCGATAAAAAACTTTACGCGCTGCGCGACGTTACTGGCACTGTGGAAAGCCCGTATCTGATTTGCGCCTCAATCATGAGCAAAAAGCTGGCTGAAGGCATTGACGCTCTTGTGCTCGACGTTAAAACCGGCAGCGGCGCGTTTATGAAGTCAGAAAAAGACGCTGTGTTTCTGGCCGAGCTGATGGTGGAAACCGGACAACGCCTGGGCAAGCGCGTCTCAGCGCTAATTACTGATATGGACCAGCCTCTGGGCCGAGCGGTGGGCAACGCACTGGAAGTTGCTGAGTGCATCGATGTCCTGAACGGCCACGGCCCCGACGATCTGCGCGAACTTAGCGTGGTGCTCTCCGCCTCAATGTTCCTTTTGGGAAAGCGCGTTCGCAGCGTAGCTGAAGGCAGGGAACTGGCTGAGCAGATGATCGCCACCGGCAAGGCCCGCGAAAAGTTTCGCGAGATGATTCGCCTTCAGGGCGGAAATGCCAAGGTGATGGATGATCCCGATCTTCTGCCGCAGGCTAAGCACAAAGCCGAAGTCAAAAGCCCCGCTTCTGGTTTCATCGCCGCCATCATGTGTGAGCAGATCGGTACCGCAGGAGTGCTGCTGGGAGGCGGCCGCGCGCGGAAAGAAGATTCCGTCGATCCCGCCGTGGGAATCATCGTCCACAAGAAAGTTGGCGATGCCGTTTCTCCCGGTGAAGCACTCTGCACCGTTTATTACAACTCCACCGAGCGATTTGCCAGCGCCGCACCTCTCATTGAAAAGAGCTATGCAATTGCCCCCACTGCGCTGTTACAAAAGCGGCCCTTGGTTCATCGCGTCATCGGAGACGCTGAATAATATTTCACCCCTGCGTTACGTCCTTGGCGATCAGCGGCACCACTTCGCGCAGCAGCGCTTTGAACTGTCCGGAAATTTTCTTGCCTATCTCCAGCACTTCTTCATGATTGATGGGCGCGTCCGTCGTTCCCGCAGCCATGTTGGTCACGCACGAAATCGCCAGCACCTTCATTCCCATTTGTCGCGCAACAATCACTTCGGGCACGGTGGACATTCCCACCAGGTCGGCGCCAATGGTGCGCAGAAAGCGGATCTCCGCCGGCGTTTCATAGCTCGGCCCCAGCATGGCTGCGTACACGCCTTCACCCACTGAAATCCCCAGCCGCTTACCGGCATCAATCGCCATTCGTCGATAATCCCGCGAATATGCTTCGCTCATGTCGATAAAACGCAGCCCGAGATTTGGGTCTTCCGGTCCCACCAGGGGGTTCTGCCCTTGCAGATTGATGTGGTCGCGGATCGCCACGAGCCGCCCTTGTCCGTACTCAGCGTTGATGCTGCCGGCTGCGTTCGTCAGGATTGCGGCGCGCACTCCCATGCGGGCAAACACTCGCATGGGAAACACCACGCTGCGCACCGGATATCCTTCATAAAGATGCACGCGTCCCTGCATCACCACCACCGGGCACTCGCCGATGTTGCCCATCACTAGTTGGCCCGCGTGTCCCACAGCAGTGGAGCGCGCAAAATGGGGGATATCGTTGTAGCTGATGCGGACAGCCTCTGTCATCTCGTCGGCAAATCCTCCCAGCCCCGACCCCAGCACAATGGCTACCGTTGGTTTGATCAGGCTCTTTGAGAAGATATGCTTGGCTGCAAATTCCGCCTGGGTAAAATCGTCGCTGATGCTCATCGTTGTTCTCGCAAATATCGGGTCGCGCAAGTATGGGTCGCGTAAATATGGGTCGCGCAAATTTTTTCCAACGCAAGCGCGGCACAGCGCCATGCGAAACTCAAATTGTAATGCTATAGTTCCGTCCATGTTAGTCTCGCGCTCGTTTAAAACTCTGCGCATCTGTTTGCTGGCAGTTTTTATCTCAATTTATGCTCCTTCTGCGTGGCCGCAGAAAAAGCAGGCGCTTGCTGCGTCAGCGGAGCAAAAGACCGCACGATATTTTGAGTCGATCCGCAATCAGCCACTGCTCCTGCACGTCTTCCTGCAGCAGATGCCCAAGGGCGGCGATCTTCACAACCATCTTTCCGGCGCGGTCTATGCGGAGAGCTTTATCAAGTTTGCTGTGGAAGATGGTTTGTGTGTGGATCGCGCGGATCTTGCGATCACGCAGCCACCTTGCGACCCCGGCGCTGGCAAGCTTCCTGCGAGCGCGGCCCTGCAGGACAGCCCGCTCTATAGCCATCTGCTGGACGCGCTCTCCATGCGGCAGTTCATTCCCGGTGCTGAATCCGGCCATGATCATTTCTTTGCCACGTTTGGTAAGTTCAGCGCTGCCGCCAACAACCACACCGCTGAAATGCTGGCGGAAGCGCGGTCCCGCGCTGCTGAAGGCAATCTGCAATATATGGAGCTCATGTTCAACCCTGATGGAGGAGCCGCAGCTCACCTTGGGTTGTCTCTCGGATGGAACGACGATCTCAGAAAATTGCGCCAGCAGTTTTTGTCCGGTGGACTGCCCAAGATTGTCGCCAATGCCAGCAAGTTTCTCGATGATACCGAAACGAAAGAGCAGGAAGAACTCCGCTGCGGCCAGCCCCAAGCCGATCATGGCTGCAATGTAAAGGCACGCTATCTATATCAGGTAGCGCGTGGCCTGCCGAAAGAAATGGTTTTCGCGCAGATCCTCGCCGGTTTTGAAATGGCTTCTAAAGACCCGCGCGTCGTCGGCCTGAATCTTGTGATGCCTGAAGACGCGTACCTGCCCATTCACGATTTCAATCTGCACATGCGTATGCTGGATTTTCTGCACAGCCTTTATCCCAAAGTTCACATCACGCTCCACGCCGGAGAGCTGACGGCAAAGCTTGTTCCCCCGGAAGAACTGTTTCACATTCGCGCGTCCATTGAACAAGGCCATGCAGAGCGCATCGGGCACGGAGTAGATGTCATGCAGGAACCCGATCCCGAATCGCTCTTGCGCATGATGGCACATCAGAATGTGCTCGTCGAAATCTGCCTCACCAGCAATGACGTGATTCTCAACGTCACCGGCAATCATCATCCGCTGCCGATCTATCTGAAGTTCGGCGTGCCCGTCGCTTTGGCCACGGACGATCCTGGCGTTTCTCGCGCCGACATCACGCAGGAATTTGAGCGCGTCACCGAGACCTACCATCTGAAATATCAAGAGCTAAAAAAGTTCGCCCGCGCCAGCCTTGAGTACAGCTTTTTACCCGGAGGAAGTCTTTGGAAAGATTCGTCCAAAGCTCTGCTTGCATTCAGTTGTCGTTCAGATGAACCAGCTTCGTCCAAGGCATCCGCAAGCTGCTCGCATTTCCTTGACGCCAGCGAAAAAGCCCGCCAGCAATGGGCGCTGGAAAAGGAATTTTCTAAATTTGAAAATGGATTTCAAACGCCAATGCAATGAAATGTTTATCGCTGCTCAGAACATTTTTGCCTTCCTTCGTGTCCTTTGTGGTTCATTGTTCTTAGGTTTCAATTGCGGCAATCGTAGTGCTTCAGGCAATCTTCCTTGACAACTCCAGCTACAATAGACGGGATTTTTTTCAACGCCATCTCAACTTTTCCCTTAGAAGGACCCAATGTCGCGATACGCGGGCTTGCTGGGCATCATTGTCTTTTTGTCGATTGCATATCTCTTCTCCACAAATCGCCGAGCCATTCGCCTGAAGACGGTGCTGTGGGGACTCGGCCTGCAATTCTTCTTTGCCTGGATCGTGATTCGCTTTACCTGGGGCCAGCGTACGTTGCAAACAGCTGGAACAGCTGTCAATAAACTGCTGGCTTACGCCTTTAAGGGATCAACTTTTGTTTTTGGAAATCTCGGTTACCCTGCCGATCCCAACGCGCACTTGCCTTTTCTCGATCCAGGTTCCTCTCAGCTTGGTTTCATCTTTGCTTTTCAGGTATTGCCGACCATTATTTTTATCTCCGCTTTTTTTGCGCTGCTGTATCACCTTGGTGTAATGCAAATCATTATCAAGGCCATGGCCTGGGTCATGAACCGCTTGATGGGCGTGAGCGGCGCGGAATCGCTAAACGTAGCAGCGTCAATCTTCATGGGACAGACTGAAGCCCCGCTCACCATTCGGCCTCTGCTCCCGGAATGCACACGCTCAGAGCTCATGACCATTATGACCGCCGGGATGGCGCATGTTTCCGGCGGAATTATGGCTGCTTACATCAGCTACGGAATCAAAGCGGAAAACCTGCTGGCAGCCGTAATCATGACTGCGCCGGGAACTATTCTGATGGCCAAAATGCTGGTGCCGGAAAGTGAGCAACCCAAAACAGCTGGGACGGTTGAAATCTCGAAAGAAGAAATGCATAAGGATGCCAACATTCTTGGCGCCATCGCTCGCGGCACCATCGATGGTGGCCAGCTCGCCTTCAACGTCGCCATCATGCTCATCTCTTTTCTTGCCCTTATCGCCATGGTTAACGGCATCATGGGCTGGACTCACAACCACTTTGCGTTTTTTCCCGCCAGCATTCAAAAGGTTCTCGGCGTCATTTTTGCTCCGGTGGCGTGGCTCATCGGCGTGCCGGGAAAAGACATCGGCGCGGTCGGCAGTCTTCTAGGCACGCGTACCGTGATTAACGAACTGGTTGCTTATTCAGATTTGGGTGCGATGAAAGCGGCGCTCGATCCACGCTCCGTCACCATCGCTACTTTCGCGCTCTGCGGCTTTGCCAACTTCAGCTCCATTGGAATTCAGATTGGCGGCATCGGAGCTCTTGCGCCAAATAAACGTGACCAACTCGCCAAGCTCGGCTTCCGGGCCATGATTGCCGGCACCATGGCAAATCTTATGTCAGCTTCCATCGTGGGCCTGTTGATGCGGAGCTGAGATTGTTGCGATGCTCTTGGTGGTAAGCAAGAAGTCTCCGCTTGCTTTGCACAAAAAAGCAAATCCCACCATGGATGGACACGTATAGTACGGATTTATAAATTCAAAAGCTCCTGTTGAACCTTTTTGATCCGTGTAAATCAGTTTTATCAGTGTCATCAGTGGTAAGGTTTTGGTTTGTGTGCCGTAAATGCTCAGGCTGTATAATGCTCGGGCTCGGCGATCAACTAGGAAAAACTGTGGGGGAATATGCGCTTAAAAGCAATCGCTGCGTTAGCAATTCTGTCTCTTGCGTCCATCGTTCCGGCCTTTGGACAAACCAAGATTGGCGTCATTACTTCTCTCACCGGCAGCCTGGCTGCTTTTGGTGAAGCGCACAAAAATGGCTATGCAATCGCCTTGGACGAGATCAATGCCAAGGGCGGTGTTCTGGGCAAAAAAATCGAGCTTGATTTTTATGACGACCAGAGCAAGCCGGATCAGGCCGTTCAGGGTGTCTCCAAACTGATTGACCAGGACCAGGTTCCCGTGCTGCTGGGTTCGTATTCCAGTGAGAGCACCAAAGCTATTGTGCCTGCTGTTTCGCAGCGAGAAACGCCTCTCATCATTCCCACCGCCACTGCTGATAACGTGATGGACTCCAAGTCACCCTGGATTTTCCGCGTCTGTGCCGGAGCCAATGATTACGCCAAAGAGACCATTGCATTCTTAAAGGCCAATGGCGCTCCTAAAAAGATGGCGATCGTGTATGAGAATACTAACTTCGGCCAATCGAACATGAAGGCCATGACAGCAGCTGCGAAAGAAGCTGGCATTGAGTTGGTAGCAGTTGAGTCCTATGAAGCCAAGTCGCCGGATTACAAGGCTGTCTTGCAGCGAGTCAAGCAGGCAAATCCAGATGTGATTTACTTATGCTCCTACCTGCTTGATGCCAGTACGCTGATGCGTCAGGCCCGGGAAGTTGATTTGAACCCCAAGTATTACACTTCCGCCGGTACTGGGTTTGCCGCTGCGGAATTTCCTACGGAAAAAGGCGCGGGCAAAAATGCCGAATACACTTTCTCCGTTTCTCAGTGGCTGCCGGAAGCCAAGTGGGCAGGCTCAAAAGAATTTGACGCTGAATATTTCAAGCGCTTCAAGACTCACCCGGCCTACCATGCCATCCAGGCCTATGCCGCATTGCGCGTGGCTGCTCAGGCCATCAACAATGCCAAGTCGCTGGAGCCCGCAAAAATTCGCGATGCCATCAAGAACATCAACATGCCTTCCACTCCGTTTGGCCCTATCAAATTTGATAACGGACAAAACCAGCATCCGGTCCTGATCACCCAAGTTCAGAAAGGACAATATCGGGTGGTCTTCCCCGCAGACGTCGCGGAAGCCAAGCCGATTATTCCTGCTCCGGTGTGGTCGAAAAGATAGTCAGCGGCACGGCAAGTAACACCGCGTGCGTTTGCGGGCAGGAGCTAAACACGTTTGGTTCGCTTCTTACAAGCCTGTGCTGATGGCCTGTTGACCGGGGCTCTCTACGCCGTCATCGGTATGGGCCTGGCACTGATTTTTGGCGTCATGCGCATTGTCAACTTTGCGCATGGCGCTTTTCTCATGGTGGGCATGTATGCCACCTATGTTCTCTTTGATTATTTCAAACTCAATCCATACATCGGGTTTCTGCCGGCCGGCATTGTCCTCTTCATCTTCGGCTATCTTGTATATCTGGCGCTGATTCGGCCTATTCGTGATCGCTCACACTTCATGCAGATCCTTATGACACTGGGAATCGGCCTGATTCTCACTGATGCCGCGCAACTTATCTTCAAGGCCGACTATCGGCAGACGAACATTGACCTCATCAATCGCAGCGTGCATCTCGGACCGTTTGGAGCAAACGCCGCTGAGGTCCTTTCATTTGCCATCGCCGTTGCGTTTGTCATCGGACTGCGCGCATTCGTAGTTCGAAGTCTTACCGGCCAGGCTTTGCGCGCAATCTCTCAGAACGCTGAGATTGCCCCGCTCATGGGCATCAACCTTGTGCGCATTCAGGGCATCAGCTTTGCTCTGGGAACTGCTCTTGCAGGGATTGCAGGCGGCCTGCTGCTGCCTCGGCTTTATCTTTTTCCTGGGGTCGGTGAGGATTACACCACCAAAGCGTTCGTCATGGTTGTGCTCGGAGGCATGGGATCGATTGAGGGTGCGGCCTTCGGCGGATTAGTGCTCGGATTGTCTGAAAGCCTCACGAGTCTTTATCTTGGCAATCAGTGGGCCCTGATAATCGATTTTGTTCTGTTTCTCCTGGTACTCTCATTCAAACCCGCCGGAATCTTTGGGAGGCAGCGCGCATGAGCCTTCTAAAGAGCTGGAAGTTCTGGGTTTCGATCATCGTCCTGCTTCTGTGGTCGCGCATGCCGTGGTTGATCCACAACAACTATCAGCTTCAGGTGCTTTTCCGCATCACCCTCTTTGCCGCACTCGGGCTGGCCTGGAATCTTGTGGGCGGCTATGCCGGACAGCTTTCGCTCGGTCACGTTGCTTTTTTTGGCGTGGGTGCTTACGGGCTCGCGATCTTTGCTCAACTTGGGGTCCCCGTCTGGTTTGCTGCTTTGCTCGCCGCCATTGTCTCCACGGCAGTTGCTGCCGTAATCGGTGTAATTTCTTTTCGCCTTCGCGGCCCTTATTTTGCGCTTGCCACCATAGCGTTTGGTGAAGTCCTGCGTCTGGCCGCTACCAACCTGAACATAACCGGCGGGGCCATTGGCTTGACCATGCCCGCGCTCTTCGTAGGCAGAGCATTCTGGCGTTCTTTTTATCTTGCCGCTGTGGCGCTGGCCGTAATCTCATTTTTAACGAATTATTGGGCCTCGCGCTCGCGTTTTGGCTATTACCTCATGGCCATCCGTGAAGATGAAGATACGGCGGCAGCGGTCGGAATCAACACAGCTCGCTGTAAACTGTATGCCCTGCTGATAAGCGCGTTCATTACCGCCCTGGCTGGCGCTCTTTACGGCAGCGCATTCCAGTTCGTTGTTCCTGACAGCATTCTCACTATCGATATCTCAATCCAGATTGCCATCATTACCATGCTGGGCGGCGCCGGAACATTGCTTGGCCCAATTGTGGGCGCGGTGCTGCTGCTGAGCGCTTCTGAAGCTTTCAAGAATGTTTTTCAGGAAAGCCATCTTCTGATTTACGGCGTCTTAATTGTTGTGGTGGTGCTCTTCATGCCTGAAGGTATCGTCGGTGGATTGCAGCACCTTTTCCGCAAGCGCATTAAGCCGCCCAAAGACGCTAAACCCCAGCCAGTATTAGGCGGAGCTGCCCAATGACGCCCATTCTGGAAATGGAAAACGTCACCAAGCGCTTTGGCGGACTCAGGGCCGTAAAAGGCGTTTCACTGTCGATGAACGCGGGCGAGATCCTGTTCATCATCGGCCCAAACGGCGCTGGCAAGACGACAGTATTCAATCTGATCAGCGGATTTCTCCATCCCAATGAAGGCGTAATTCGCTTTCAGGGAAAAGATATTTCCAAAATGTCGCCAGATCGCGCTGCCCGCCTCGGCATTGGACGCACCTTTCAGATCGTGAAGCCCATACCCAGCCTGACCGTCCTGGAAAACGTGATGTTGGGCGCGTTCATGCATACTCGCAGCCTCGGTCACGCGGCGCAGGAAGCGGCCAGGGTTCTCGACTTTCTGCAGATGTCGCACCTTGGCAAATTTCCTGCCAAAGGCTTGCCGTCTGGCCGCCCTCAAGCGTCTAGAAATTGCCCGCGCATTGGCCACCAAGCCCAAACTCATTCTTCTCGATGAAGTTGTCTCCGGGCTTACCACCAGTGAGGCGCTTGCTCTCGCAGAATTGGTAAAGCGATTGCCGGAATGGGGCGTAAGTGTGGTGGGCGGCGTTGAGCATGTGATGCAGGTTGTCATGAAGATTGCGCATCGCGTCATCGTCCTCGACTACGGCGCAAAAA
This sequence comes from Terriglobia bacterium, assembly GCA_963831465.1. Taxonomy (GTDB): domain Bacteria; phylum Acidobacteriota; class Terriglobia; order Terriglobales; family Acidobacteriaceae; genus Angelobacter. Next base: position 407,543 of record CAWHQH010000023.1, read on the forward strand.
TCGCTGAAGGCGCGCCTGCTCAAATAGTAAAACTGCCTGAAGTCATCGAAGCCTATCTCGGACCTAAATACAAGGAGCTGACCCAGTGAACGCGCCCACCAGTTCGCTCAATCCCATGGCAGGCGCGCCCTTGCTGGAACTCGGCAACGTGACGGCGTATTACGGTGATTTGCAGGCGCTCTTTGATATCTCTCTCCAGGTAAATGCTGGCGAGATTGTCACTCTCATCGGCGCGAACGGAGCAGGGAAGACCACGATCCTGCGCGTCATCTCCGGCATGAAGCGGCCGGCCAGCGGCTCTGTGCGCTTTGCGGGTCAGGATGTCTCGCGCGTTCCCGCGCATGACATGGTGGCCCGCGGCGTTAGCCACGTGCCTGAAGGCCGCCAGGTTTTTCCTTTCATGACGGTCAAAGAAAATCTTTCGCTCGGCGCGTACACTCCGCGAGCGCGCGCAAATGTAAAACAGCTGATGGCGGAACAGCTCGCGCTCTTCCCGCGACTGGAGGAGAGGCTCGACCAGTTGGCCGGAACTCTTTCCGGCGGCGAGCAGCAGATGGTGGCCATCGCGCGCGGCCTCATGGCCCAGCCCAAACTTCTTCTGCTCGATGAACCTTCTCTCGGCTTGGCCCCGAAAATCGTTGAAGAAGTTTTTGAGAAAATTCAGGAAGTCCGCCGCACCGGAATTACCATGCTCATCGTCGAGCAAAACGTCGTCAGCGCCTTAAGCATTTCTGATCGCGGTTACGTGGTGCAGAATGGCTCTGTGCTGCTGGCTGACGCGGCTAAAAATCTTCTCAGCAATGAAATGGTTCGAGCCGCCTACCTCGGGTTGTAGAGAACCTCAATTCAGGCACTTCTGCTTTAGTGCATCAACCAGCCCACCAGTGTGAGTGGCCTGTATTGAAAATTATAGGCTTTCGCGATTTGCGCGAGATGTCCACGAATTTCCTTGTCTTCTGAATGCGCTTGCTGCGGCGTGATCAAATTACGATCTCCATGTGGGTCTGACGAGAGATCGTACACGGCTTCCTCGCGCTTATAGTCGTCCAATGCAAAGAGTATGCGACCATTATCACGCAGAATTCCATAATTGGGTGCGTAACTGGACGCCATTAGGTATGACGGGCGGTCATACTGGAAAGATTCTTTTCGCGTCTGAGTGATCATTGGCCGTCCCAGTATTTCGTCGTTTCGAATCGGCCGGTGTCCCAGCAGATAGTAGAGGGTTGGCGTTATATCGGTGGTAAAGATCAGCTTAGAGGTATCGTAGTAGTAAGTCTCGCGTATCTTCTCGGGTACATGGATGATAAGCGGCACTTTCATTATATCGGGCTCGATCGATGTGGTGTGTGGACCGTGCCCAAATTCACCGTGATCTGCCGTAACCACAATGATGCTGTTGTCATACATGTGCTTCTTTTTCAGGAAGCTAACAAAGCCGCCAAAGCAACCATCCATGCGCCGCAGATCCTCGATATATGCGCGTTCTATCTGTTCTCGAGTATGGAGAATCATATCCGAGTGGCGTTTATAGACTGTCAGCAGGTGCATATTCTGGGGCTGGGTAAACATGAAAATCGGCCGCGCTTGATCGGTTCGATCTGAAATCTTTGACTCAGCATCAGCCACCGTTGAACAAAGGTCCACGTCAGTCCATTTACCTGCCTTATCATTAAGGCGGACGAGGTCAGTGTGATTGTCGAGCAGCGATTTCAGCGTTGTATCGACCGTAACAAACGACTGATAGCCGTCCGTAACAGCGAGCTTTTCCAGGTTGTTTACGCGTCCGAATGGCTGCACGAAATGTGCGTGCAGCAACATGGATCCGGCCCAGATTGCAGGTTCGGAAAGGGTGGTGCCCGCGTAGCGGGTGAACGCGTTGTGGAAGACCAGGCTACCGGTGGCGAAGGCAGCTATTTCTGGGGTGTAATCGACCGCCGGATTATAGGGAGTCACATAGTCCTGGCGCAGACTGTCAACTACAAAAATATAAATGTCGGGGAGCTTTCCCTGCCCACGGTGCATATCGTCGACGAGGCCCAGTTCGGGCGCAAATGGTAACATCGCTGAAGGAATATTGGTCTGTTCGTGGAGATAACTGCATTGTTCATTGCAGGGCAGGCTAGCGGTGCTTGCCAGCAGATCACGTGTTAGCGCATAAGAAACGTCGTAGGAACTGTGGATGCTGATCGCGTTGAAAAGTGGTGATTCGGGCGACGTCCACCGTTGCGACTGAAAGCTGAAGGTGTAACCGCCGTAGGCCAAGACCGGTAAAAGAATTGCGGCCAGTGGGTGGAGAGCACGCGTAGGACGGGGAATGATCCTGATGAGAATCAATAATGTGGAGGTCCAGAAGACAAGCACCCAGGTTTTCTCCACGATAGAGTTCCAATCAATCAACCCAATGATTGCCGGCACGACAAATGCTGCGCCCACCAGTACCAGAGAGAGAAGAGCGGTTTCCGAACTATAACGACGCTGCGGAACAGCCTGAAGATCTGTAGTTGTCTGCGATGAAGCGCGCAAAACCAAGCCTGCCCCGAACAATGCTCCCGCAAGTCCGAATACCCACGAATAAACTAGGGATTCCGTGGCGTGGAACGGTATCGCACCGAATGCGACACGATCCATAAGCAGCGCAATCGCGATCCAGGCGACTGCGGCAAATAATACGAACCTCGCCTTCAGGGGACAGCGCGTTCTCCACGCCACGGACTCGCAGAAGGCAAGCAGTCCAAAGACCAGGCCAAAGAATAGGACGTGAGCGAGCACTGTCCCCATCCAAACCAGAAGATCGACCCGGCGCATGGGGGGAAGCGGCATTCCTGCAATCCAATACCGCAAATATCCAGTCGCGGGATACACAATTGCGACCGCCAGCGCCGGCAATGACAACAGAGCTACGCCAAATCGTGGAGAGGCGGTTGCTGTCCAGTTCCTCTTCCGCCAGTATGCGCGGCAATCAATGACTCCGGCCCACAATATGGGGAAAATAGTTGCGATTCCCAGTACCATGCTGTGCGAATCATTGCGCAATCCGCTATAAGGGCGCTCAACGATCCAATAGATCGATACCAGCAATCCAGCAATTATGAACTCAAGCGCCATTCGCCTGGAGATGCGGTCGTGACCGCGTTCCTTCCATAGGGAAATGGAGACTGCGGTCACAAGGCTTGCATAAAAATAGGGTTGTAAGGATATGAGCCTTGGAATCCAACCCAGGAAGGGGGCCTGAATCAAGGCGATGTACGTGTCTGGTATGTAGGCAAGAACCGAGTAAAAGGAAGTAAAAACCAGCAGCAACGCAAAAAGGCAGCGTGAAACCAAACCGAATACGCGCAGGTTAACCTCTTGCTTCATGGGGAAGATTGCCGGAGTTGGCTCACCAGATATGAGAGTATCGGCCCGCCCAGATGCCGGCAAATTACATTGGTGCTAGCCCTTCGCTATTCAGCCCACAAATTCAGATGCACTTACACGTTTCTGTTTCGGTTTGTTGTCGCAGGCTGCGATGTCAATCTCGAATGCGAGCCCGGCACTCGATTAGGGGGATATCGATCTAAAGTCGATCGTTCAGGTTCAACAACGCTTCTTTCATTTCTTCTCGTAATTCCGTTATCAGTTGCTCCGCCGTCGTTTCGCGCAACATTCCTACGCCCTGCCCCGCCCACAAAGAAAGAAGGCTTGCATGTCCCACGTTCGCGGCAGCTCGACGCATGGGTTGCGTAAACGCGTTTTGCCAGGGATAAGGCAGGTGTTCCACCCCCGCCGCATTCCATTTTTCGATGAACTCATTGCTCAAGCCGCGGGCCATGCGTCCGGAGAAAGCGCGTGTGAGTGTCGTCGCACCTTTCCCGCCGCGCAGCAGTGCCTCGCGATAAGCAGCGTTTGTCCCCGCTTCTTTGCAAGCCAGAAATGCCGTGCCCATCTGCACCGCGCTTGCGCCCAACGCCAATGCCGCCACCAGGCCGCGTCCGTCCATGATGCCGCCGGAAGCAATCACCGGGACGCGGACAGCATCTACCACCTGCGGGACAAGCGCCACTGTGCCGATCAGCGCTTCCTCAGCCCGCACAGCAAACGTCCCGCGATGCGCGCCCGCTTCGCTGCCTTGCGCGATCACGGCATCAACGCCTGCTTTTTCCAACTGCCTGGCTTCTTCCACGGTAGTGGCCGTGCCCATCAGGAATGTTCCTTGAGCTTTGAGCTGATCGTTTGCTTTTGTCGGCAACAATCCGAATGTAAAGCTCACAATGGGCGGAGCCGCTTTTGCCACAGCGTCCAACTGTTCATTGAAATCTTCAATCGCCTTTTGCGGAAGCTCAGGCGCTTTCAGCCCAAGCCGCTCATGATAAGGACGCAGAAAATCGGCTACAGCTTGAACGCCATCGTTCAGCGGCAACTGCGCCTGCGGCGAAAACAAATTCACTGCAAAAGGCCTTGTCGTGAGTTTTCGGATCGCGGCAATATCCTGCTGGATGCGCTCGGCATTGGAGTATGCCGCAGCCAGAGATCCCAGGCCGCCTGCGTTGGAAACTGCTGCCACAAGCTCGGGAGTTGACGGGCCGCCGCCCATCGGCGCCAGCACCACGGGAATACTGAGGCCATATTTGCGACAGAGATCATTCATAACTACTTAGGTCCATGGGATGTGATACCGCGAACTCAGCCTATTGCTTTGAATTGCTCGTCGATCTCTACTTGGAGTCCCGCCACCAGCCGGTTGTTGGAATTCGCCAATCCGACAACCGCCAGCATTTCATTGAACATCGCTTCGGTCATGCCTTTTTTGCGCGCGGACGCAGTATGCGCGGCGATGCAGTAATCGCACTGATTGCTCACGCTTACCGCCACGTACAACAACTCTTTCACCAGCGGATCAAGAGCACCCGCAGCCATAATGCTTTTTGTGTCTTCCCATACGCGCTTCAGCCGGACAGGATCATGCGCCAGCGCCTTCCAGAAGTTTGTGACTTTATCAATCTTCCGCGTGGCCTTGATGTCGTCATACACGGCGCGCACTTCCGGGCTGGCTTTTTCATATTCGATAAATCCCAACGTTGACATGCCTCTCCTTTACGGCACAAGCAAAATCTTGCCTGTCGTCTTTCGGCCTTCCAGATCGCGATGTGCCTGCTGTACCTCTTCCAATTTGTAAACGTGGCCGATCCGCAGCTTCAACTTGCCTGCGGTGATCAGGTTGAAAATGTCGCTGGAGCGCTGCTCCAACTCCTGCCGCGTGGCAATGTAATGGAACAAGCTGGGCCGCGTAAGAAACAGCGATCCCTTCTGTGAGAGCGCAATGGGATCAAACGGCGGAACAGCGCCGCTCGCGCCCCCAAAAAGCACCATGTAGCCGCGCGGACGGAGCAGGTTCAGCCCTTTTTCAAACGTGCTTTTGCCCACACCGTCATACACTACGTGCACACCTTTGTTCTCAGTAAGCCGCTTGGTTTCAACTTCAAAATCCTGCTGCGTATAAATGATGACCTCGTCAGCGCCGGCTTCGCGCGCAAGCCTGGCTTTCTCCTCGGTACCCACCGTTCCAATGGCACGCGCGCCCATGTTTTTGGCCATCTGCACCAGCAACAACCCTACTCCGCCGGCGGCCGCGTGGATCAGCGCCGTCTCACCCTTCTTCAAGGGATACGTGCTGTTCAACAGGTAGTGTGCCGTCATCCCTTGCAGCATGGCAGCGGCGGCTTGCTGGTCAGTAACTTTGTCCGGCACGCGTACCAGGCGATCCGCAGGCACCGCCGCATACTCCGCGTAAGAGCCAATCACGCCGGTATATGCCACGCGGTCCCCCGGCTTGACCGTTTTTACCTCGCTGCCGACGTCAGTTACCGTTCCGGCAGCTTCCTGTCCATCCACAAACGGCAGGGGCGCGGGGTAACGGCCCTCGCGAAAATAGACATCAATAAAATTCACGCCGATGGCCGCGATCTTTACCACGGCTTCATTCGCCTTAGGCTTCGGGACCGGCAGATCGACCAATGTCAGCACTTCTGGCCCGCCGGTTTTTTGTACTTGAATCGCTTTCATAGTAGCCCTGGATGCGCCGCGCTGAATGTGCGTCGCCGGAAATATAGAGGTTGATCGTTAATGGAATGCAGAGCTGTTCGATTTCTGCTCAGAAGCTGAACGAGTCTTCTTCTGCAATCATGATCACGGGAGGACCCCCGGAAGAGATCTTTACCGCGTGTCCAATCGTCTCCTTGCCGCCTTCTGACGCGGCGCAAGCCTGCAATGCGTCCATGGAAGGGAAGTGGACTTCAGCGATGCGGTAAAAAGGAGCAGTTCCCTGCGGCGATCCGGTTACCTTGGTTGCCACTAATTTAGTTTTGCCTTTCAACTTTTCCACTGCCATCGGCACGTGTTCCGTTTGGTAAAGCTTTTCAAACGCATCAACATCCTTGGGACGGGGATACATCACAACCAACTTGACTCCAGCCATGAGAGAGCTCCTTGAAGAAGTGCGTATAACAGCGTCCCAGGAATTGTAATTCCAAAGCGGCTTTCGCGTGGGGACTGCCAGCAGCAGAGCGGAATGTTCATCCCCAAAAGCTTGCGCAAAGCTCTGCCCAAAATTCCACTGGATTTATTTCTTTTTCGGCTTCATCATGTGCCATTGTTCTTCCGTCAGCATGTCGCCCATATGAGAGAATTCGCTTGCGCCCTTGAGCTGCTCGCCCCCATCCATCACGATCTGTTCTCCGTTAACGTAGCCTGATTTGTCGCTTACCAGGAACGCGGCCAGATCAGCCAGCTCTTCATGTGTGCCAAAACGTCCCAGAGGATTCTTTTTCTTAGCCATCTCTTCCAGCGACTTCACCGGCATGAGCCGTGAAAATGCGCCTTCTGTCGGTACTGGCCCCGGCGCAATGGCGTTAAACCGGATTCCGTGTTTCCCCCACTCCACCGCCAGGCTGCGTGTCAGGTTCAACACGCCCGCCTTGGCCACCGACGAAGGCACCACATATGGCGAGCCCCATTGCGCGTAGGTCGTAGTGATGCTCAAGACGCTCGCTTTGTGCTTTTCTTTGATCCAGCGTTTGCCGCACGCCATGGTGCAATGAATTGTGCCCATGAGGACAATGCCAACCACTGCTTCAAATGCCCCGATAGAAAGTTCTTCTGTGCGACAGAGAAAATTACCGGCAGCGTTGTTCACCAGAGCGTCCAGCGGCCCATCCTGCCAGATCATCTCGATCATTGCCTCCACGCGGTCATTATTGCGTACATCGCAGGAAAAGGTCTTCACCGTTCCGCCGGTGGCCTTGCCCAGTTCGTCAGCGGCTTGTGCCAGCACGTCTTCCCGGCGTCCGCAAATATAGAGCGATGCCCCGAGTTCCAGAAAACGTTTGCCCATGCTCTTGCCTAGGCCGGTTGCGCCACCGGTGACCAGAATCTTCTTGCCTGCGAGTAAATTTTTTTCAAACACGGTTGAACGTCCTTTTGTTAAGGGATTGACGAAACATCCTACACGGCGAACGGTTCACTCGCCAGCGAAGCTGCTCTTGCATAACGAGCTTAATCGCAGGCATCTATTAAGTGCCCGCGTCCCGCACCGCCACCAGCGGCAGGTCAAGTTCCTGAGCCCATTTTTCCCATGACGTAGCTTTGCGTTGCAGAAAGATCCGTTCAAGTGCCGCGCGATCTGCTTTCTTCAATCCAAGTTCAGCCAACAATCGTTCCCCGAAGTGTGGTTCCAGGGCCGCTATGGCAATCCATCCGTCGTTTGCCCGATAGAAACCGTAAAGTGGATACGCTCCTCCGAGTATCCCGTCTGATGATGTGAGACCGGCCTTCAGTGGTGCTGCCAGATCCTGCGCGCATTCATGGAGAGAAACCCACGCGCACCCCGACTCCCCGCCGCGAGCAACACGATTCAACAGCGCCAGCGCCATGCTGACCGCGCGCTCCGCTCCTGCCAAATCGATAAACAACGTGGGCGGCATTTGTGGGGGGCGCAAAAGCCCTAAATCGCTCTGATACGTTAGATCGTGGCCGGTGCGCTCCTGGAGTGGGGCAGGGTATCCAATGATCCCCACGAAACACAGCTTAGGATGGCGCGCGTGCAGACTCTCCCAATCCAACCCTAGCCGCTGCAAGGCCGAGGGTCGAAAAGATGCCAGCAGCAAATCCGCTTGCGCCAGCAACTCATCCAGCTTTGCACATCCTTCCGGAGACTTAAGATCAAGCCGCAAAACTGTTTGTCCCTGGCATAGCGACTCATACAACGCCGGCGCTGCGGTCTTGGCGGCGTCGCCAGTCGGCGGTTCAACTTTGGTGACTTCCGCGCCAAGCTTGGTCAGGCGCGCCGCTGCCACCGGGCCGGGAACATTCAGCGCCAGGCTTACCATCTTTACTCCCTGCAACAGCGTTGAGTCGGAATTCATGGGTGCCTATTATAGGCAATCGCGTTGTAATACAGGACGAGGAAGCGTACCGGGACAGGGTGACGCACATGTGCGTGATAAAATTCGCTGCGTTTCTCGGAGAAAAACAGAATGAGTCTGCGAAAGCAATCTTTGTTGATGTGCCTTTGTATGCTTGCCGCCTGCATTTGCGCCGGCGCAACCGAGCGCCAGAACAATGCTGACTATCATGCTCGCCGCGTCGCGCTGGCCAAACAGATGGAAGGCGGCACGCTTGTCCTGTTTGCTCCCACTGAGGCTGAAGGCCCTAATAATCTTTACGGTTTTCGCCAGGAAGATAATTTCTATTACCTCACTGGATGGCTGGAGCCCGGCGCTGCGGTGCTGATCAACTCCAATCCGTATGTCGAAATTCTCTTTCTGGCCGAGCACAACGTAACGCAGGAAAAATGGACCGGCCCCAAGCTTGGCCCGGAGAACCCGCAAGCCCCGCACGAGACGGGCTTTGACAAGGTCGAAAGCTTGGACAAGATGCACGACGAGCTGCTCAAGCTCCTGCCACAGCCGCGTGCCACCATTTATTCCGATCTCGGCGCCAACGGCGCAACGACGGCCTCAACCGGCCCGCTGGAATGGCTGCGTCGCGGCAACTCATTTCCAAATTACGTTTCATTTAAAGACGCCAAGCCGCTGATCGCGCACCTGCGTACGGTAAAAGATGCCGGTGAACTGAAGATGATTAGTCGCGCCTCAGACGCTTCAGTCGCCGGGCATCTGGCAGCATTGAAAGCCATCCATCCCGGAGTGAATGAGCGCGAGATTTCCGCGCTTATGCAGTATGAATTTGGCAAGCGCGGCTGTGAGCGCCCTGCCTACGCGCCCATTGTGGGCTCCGGCTTCTTCTCCACGGTCCTGCACTATTCGGCCGACGATCGCACCATGCAGGACGGCGACCTTGTAGTCATGGACGTGGGCGGCGAGTATTCCATGTATGCCACGGATATCACGCGCACCGCGCCCGTCACCGGCAAGTTCACCGCCCGCCAGCGTGAGATTTACAACATTGTGCTGGCATCACAGGAAGCCGCGATGCAAGCGTTCCAGGCAGGGAAGTCCAAGCTCCCCACCAGCCGCACTGATCCTGATTCGCTTTATAAAGTGGCCTTTGATTACATCAACACGCATGGCAAAGATCTGCACGGCGAACCGCTGGGCCAATATTTCATTCACGGATTGGGACATCACGTCGGATTAAACGTCCATGATGCCAACGATCCGGCCATGCCGCTCGACAAAGGCATGGTCTTCACGCTGGAGCCGGGGATTTACATTCCGGAAGAAAAACTCGGCGTGCGCATTGAAGATATATTTGCCGTTGGGCAAGACGGTAAATTGATCATGCTGAGCCACGGCCTGCCTCGCACAGCGGAAGAAGTTGAAAAAGCTATGGCGAAATAAGCTGTCTAGGCAACGCTGTCGTGACCTCGAAATACCGCCATCCCGATGGCCGAAGATGAGCCCGGGCATTCATCAGCGGGCAAATAGGCCGGGGGCACTTTATGTTTGCTGAGCTTTGGCAGCCATATTGACATAGGCCGCACCGCGATGCCCAGAAGTCTACAAGCACGGGAACACGAGCAATGTGCAGTATCTCCTCAAACTCCTCCGTGTAACAGAAAAGAGGCGTTCATCCAGCGACGGCAACGCTGATTTACACTTCGCCGCAACGCCCGGTGTCCGCCAGGTCGATGCCGAGCCGCTCTGACAGTTGCATAACTCTGGCCAGGGTTGAAGGCCAGCAACACCCAACATTGTTGCTCAATTCGAATGTTCGAGCTCGATGAATTTATAACGAAGTATTCGCCCGTGATCTGAGTTCCTCTTTGGAATTCGCTGGAACCATCCGTAAGTGGCAGACCTTGGCCGATGCGCTGGCTCTCGATTGCCATTACCCTATCATCTGAGTATGTATGGCGCCGAGTAATGTATGTATGACGTCGAGGCCTGACCCACAAGAAGCCATTGCCCAGCGGCGCCAGTTCACCAAAAAGATCCAGGGACCGTTGATCCCTGGAAACAAATGCTGCAAAAACCAGAATGAGTCACCAGAGCCGTGAAACTGCAGCTACAAAACCGGACAAACAATCGACCGAAACGATGTCGAAACACATTTCGAAAAGAATCATTAACAAGCCGTGATGACGAAGCGCGGACCTTAGCCGAACACACCAAGAGTGACGGCGAGGAAGGACATCATGCCAGCCGGAAATTGGAAAAGCCAAAAAATCGACTACAGCAGGCGCGCAACAAAGCTTGCCGTTCTGACAAGAGTTCAAGAGCCTGTGGAAGAAAGCAATCAGAGATCACTTGTTGAGGAGAATAGACAGAATAATGAGTCGAGTCTGAATGGCAGGAGCGGTTTGTTCCAAGCCAGCAGACTGGAAGGTACAAATAGGAGCCAAGAGCCTGCGAAATCCGACCAAACGACAAATAAAGTTTTAACGGTCTTAATTGCGGACGACCATCCCGTGGTGCGGGAAGGCCTGGTGGCCATCATTCATACACAGCCGGGGATGAAAGTGATTGCGCAGGCAAGTAACGGGCAGGAAGCGATGGAAAAATTCTTCACTCATCGACCCGATATAGCGTTGCTTGATTTGCGCATGCCCCTCATGACCGGCGTGGAAGCAATAGCAGCAATTTGCGAAAAAGAACCGGGCGCACGGCTGGCCATTCTCACCAGTTATGAGAGCGAAGAAGAGATTTATCGCGCTCTACGCGCAGGCGCGCAAGGGTATGTTCTGAAGGATGCTCCGGCCGAGGACTTGATTGAGTGCATTCGCTCCATGGGCGAAGGCAGAACATGGATTCCGTCCCATATTGGCGCCAAACTGGCGAGGCGCGTAAAAGGACAGGAACTAACCGCGCGCGAGATGGAAGTATTGCGCGCTTTGGTGCAAGGCAAGAGTAATAAGGAGATCGGATGCCTGCTGGATATCGCCGAAAGCACCGTCAAGGTCCACGTAACGCACGTTCTCGAGAAACTAAAAGCCAGCGGCCGCACTGAAGCTATCAGCGTGGCCCTGAAACGCGGGCTGATAAGAATGGATTCCGCCCAGGGATAACTATTCCGGAGCAGAATCGGGGATGCAGGGAAATCTCGCAGCTCGGGGCGCATCCTCTGCGCCATAAAAGCAAGTAAGATTTTGAGGAGAGATCATGGGATCAAGGTTGTCGCGGCAAGCGGTTAAAAGCAAGGCACTAAAGAACGGTCATATGCATTTCCTGAGCATGCCGCCGGCTGTACGTGAAGGACAGCGTGGGCCCGGTCCAGGGCGCAACGGCCTTCAGCAAACGATAACAGTATTGAAGCAGGAGATTGGCGGCAAGATCATATCCCAGCAGCAAGCACTGCAAGATGCAGCTTTCCAAACAGTTTGGGAACATCACCCGATGAGCGTGATCGTCATAAATGCAGAGGGAAGAATCATCCTTACGAATGCTGCGGCAAAAAAGATAGCGCGGATAGAGCCTGAGGGAATGCGTTTGGATTCTGCATCTTCTATATGGGGCATGTTGCTTTCAAGCGAAGGCAAACCTGAGATGAGCGGATGGCCTTCGCTGAAATCGTTGTTGGCGCGACCAACTACCGTAAGAGAATGCCGGCTTGTCCAGTCGGATAATACCGCGTATGACGTGATGTTCAGTTCAGCGCCAGTGGCAACGCCGGGCCAAACAAAGGCAGGTGCTGTACTGATGTTTACAGACATCACCCCAGTCAAGCACCGCGAAGCTGTACTGCGGGAAAGCGCAATATCCAAGGAGCGCAGTCGCATGGCGGCCGACCTGCATGACACGCTTTGCCAGGGATTGAACGCTATTGTGCTCATGCTGCAAGCCGTTGAGATGTCGGCTGGCCAAAATAAACAAGCCTTCGGAACGCAACTGCGTCGTGTATATGAAGTTGCCAAGGATACACTGCAGGAGGCTCGCCGCTCGATGTGGACGTTTTCCCGGCAGGCAATGGGAAATGTTGATCCGGCTACGTCTCTAGCCTTGGCAGCGGAAGAGCTTTTCAAGGACACGCCCGTTCACTGTGAGTTGTTACTGCAAGAGCAGCCCTTTGATTTGCCGTCGCGTATTCGTTTTGAACTTCTCCGGATCGGCAAAGAAGCCTTGACGAACGCCCTCAAGCATTCTCAAGCGACCAATGTCCAGGTGAAACTAACTTACCAGGAGCAATCGTTGGAGTTATCGGTGAAGGATGATGGCCGCGGCTTTGTTCCCGCATCACGTAGTGACGGACAGCGTGGGTATGGGTTAACCAGCATGCGGCAAAGAGCAGAAGGTCTCGGCGGCAAAGTCGCCATTGCAAGCCAGCCGCAGCAAGGGACAAAAGTAGTGGCTTTTATTCCCTTGACCAGAGAAGCGAACGCCACAGCGATGGCTGCCTGATCAAACGTCACTTCAGTACTTGTTCACATCGTGTCACCTAGTACAGACGTGTATTAATTTTGACCATGTCACGGGGGTGTCAGGGGCCGATCGCTTGTTATTGACTGCTATTACCAGGTGATACGGCTTCCGTACCGTGCGTTAGATCTTTATTTTCCTTGAAATTGCGGTTCTCACCTGTGGTTGCGAAGTCCAGAACTCCGGCTCCCCGATTCGAATGGAAGCAGGCTTTCCCCATTCAAGGCAACTTCAAACGCCGTAAGAGCGGAAGGAAGTGGAGAATCCGCTGTTGACCGCCTGGCGGAGTGTTCCGGAGGTAACTGTGTGGGCCTTTGTCCGCCTGCTCCCCGGGGTAAAAGCTGGTGTAAACTTGGGGTAAGTCACAGATTGACAGCAGTCAGGGAAACTTTAATAATCGCGGCCAGGAATGCCACGTCCGACAGAAATCCAAAACATCATTGAAGAGGCGGTTGCCGAAGTACTCGATGCAGCACTGCCAAAGCTGCGCTCAGAAATTGTGCGCCGCGCGGTGGAAGTGGTTGAGTCTCTGGCACCAGCGCCGGGTGCTTCGCCCAGCGACCTGTTGAACGCTGCGGCTGCTGCCATCCATGAGTCCGGTTCGCAGGCAGACATACTGCGCCATCTGCTGGAGGGTGAGGCCCGATTTGCCGGACGCGTAGCGCTCTTCGTCGTAAAGGGCAACGCGATCAGCGGCTGGCAAGGAATCGGATTTGAAGATAACGACTCTATCAAGACGTTGAGCATTCAAACCGGATCTGGGCTGGTGGGGAAGGCGATTCAGGCACGGACTCCGGCCTCGGGATCTGCGCAGGAGTTTGACGCCGGGTTTATCAAATCGACGAAGGCCCCGGTCGATGGCCAATGTCTGGTGTTGCCGCTGGTAGTGAAAGACAAAGTTGCTGCAGTAATTTATGCCGACGCCGGCACGGTCCCGGGCGGCACGCTTGATTCGTCCGGTCTTCAGGCCCTTACAAGATTTGCGGCGATCTGGTTGGAACTAGCGGCATTGCGCAAGGTCGGGGGAACATCGGCCACAGAAGACGTTGCTCAGCCCCAACCCGCAGCAGCAATGGCGGCCAGCGCTCCTGCGTCAGCGCCTGCTGCATCGGGCTCAGAAGAGGAGGAGTTACACAAGAAGGCTCGACGCTTCGCCAAGCTGCTGGTGGAAGAAATTAAGCTGTACAATCAACCCAGGGTTGAAGAAGGCAGGCAACACAAAGATTTGTATGACCGCTTGAAAGTGGACATCGAAAAGAGCCGGTCCACGTATGACAAGCGTTATGCGGAGTCCGCTGTTGCATCAGCCGACTACTTTACACAGGAATTAATTAGAACTCTGGCGGACAATGATGCTTCGCTCATGGGCGCCAGTTTTTCGCGAAGTTGAAATCAGTGCAGGTCAGACGTCTCCTATTCGCTCTTCTCATACTGCTGGTGTCAGTGCCGGCCGGCTTTTCGCTGCAGACATCCAAAAAGAAATCCTCGTCCGCTAAATCGTCGTCTGCGAAATCCAAAAAAGCGGCTGCTGAGGCCCGGAAAAAAGCGCTGGCAAAGCGCAAACTTGGGCACATCAAGCGAGCGTTCGTTGCCTCCGCCGACCTGCGGCCCATGGCGCAGCAGCTTCTGGAGAACCGCACTCCCCAGGCTTATCTGGGCGTGGAAGCGTATGCCCGCAAACATGCCAAGGATGACGCTGGACCGCTGGCATGGCTGGTACTCGGCTATGCGCATTATCTCGATCGCGACTACGAGAAAGCACAGACCTCGTGGGAACATAGCAAAGCACTGGAGCCGGTGCTGGGCGACTATCTTGCTTACATGCGGGCCCGTGCGTACACAGACGAGAAGAAGTACGCATCAGCCCTTGAGGAGTTGGAAGGCTTTGACCAGAAGTATCCTGATTCGCTGCTGACGCACGATATTGCCTTGCTCTATGCCGACGCGCTCATGGCAACCAATGAGCCGCAAACGGCGGTCGCATATCTGGAAAAGCATCGCCTGCCCACCAAGTCCGATATCGAACTGGCGCTGGGCCGCGCCTATGCGGCGGCGGGAGATAAGAGCAAAGCAGCCGAGATCTTCCACAAAATCTATTTTGAGATGCCGACCAGCGCCGAAGCAGAACCAGCGGCAATGGAACTGCGCGGAATGGGAGAGCCTTCGCCCACAGGAAGCTTTGATCAGCGCTACACGCGTGTCACGCTGCTGGCCAAGTCGCACCGCTATCAGGAAGTGGTGAATGAGCTAAGCCCGCTTGTGGAGCAAGCGCCGCCGGACAAAATGTCCGACGTGCAGGCTGAATTCGCCGCAGCTCTTTACAGGACGCACAAGCGCGATGATGCGCAGCATCTCTTTGAGAGCATCGTTCAGAACAACTCAGCCAGCGTCGATGCCAGGGCGCAGTCACTTTACTATCTGGCAGAACTGGCCCGCGACAAAGACGATGGCCAGAAGCATCGGGATTATGTCAGCCAGTTGCGCACCTTGGCGCCGGACAGCCCATGGATGCAGGAGGCGCTGATGTCAGCCGGCAACATGTACATGTTGCGGCGCGATTATGAAACCGCCGTGCCGTTCTATGCCGAGATCTATCAGCGGCAGAAGAACGGGCGTTACTCGTCTTACACACACTGGAGATCGGCGTGGCTGACCTATCTGATGGGAAAGAAGGACGAGGCAAAAAAGCTGTTTGAAGAGCAACTGGAGATGTATCCTGCCTCCGCCGAGGTCACCGCGGCCATTTACTGGCGTGGCCGACTGGCAGAAGACGATGGCGACAAGCCGCTGGCTCACGCCTACTATCAGAAGCTCACGGAAAATTACCGGTATTTTTATTATGCTAATCTGGCGCGCGAACGCATGGCCAACTTAGGTACTGAGGTAGTCGATCCGCCGGCGCTGGAAAAGCTGCCGCGCCCCCCGGCGCCGTCGCAGGAGTGGGACCCGCCCGCTGATAATGAGCGCGCGCAGAAAGCAAGTCTCCTGGCCAACGCCGCTCTCTACGATTTTGCTATTGCAGAAATGCAGGCTGCCAGCCCTGGCACGCCCCCATGGGAAGCCAGGTCCGTAGCGGAAATCTACCTTGAGCAGGGCAGCTATATTCATGCCATTGAGGCGCTCAAGCGCGCTGTTCCCGGCTATTTCTCCGCAGAAATTCCACAGGTCCCCCGCAAAGTTTGGGAAGCCCTGTTTCCGCGTCCCTTCTGGGAAGAGCTGCGCAAGGAGGCAGCAACCAACCACCTGGAACCGCATTTAGTGGCTTCATTGATCCGGCAGGAGTCGGAATTCAATCCCGCCGCCATTTCCCCGGCCAACGCTTATGGCCTTATGCAATTGTTGCCCAGCGTCGGAAAGGGAATGGCGAAGGAGCTGAAAATCAGGCATTTTTCCACCGACGAACTGCTGGTTGCCAACACCAACCTGCAACTGGGAACGCGCTACTTCAAGCATATGATGGATCACTTTGACGGTAAGGTTGAATACGCGCTGGCCGCTTACAATGCCGGCGAGGATCGCGTTGACGACTGGCGCAAAAATGGAAAGTTCGCCGACATGGATGAGTTTGTGGAATCCATTCCGTTCGCGCAGACGCGCGATTACGTACAGGCGATCATGAGGAATGCCGCGCTCTACCAGTTGCTGTATTCGAAGGGGTAAGCATCAGCTTAAGCTGGTTTGTGTTCTTACGTTTGATTGCCTCTGCGTTCGAAAACATAAGTTGACAAGGATTGGGGCAAGTACTCAGTTACCGTCCAAAAACCATTGCTCCACCCAGGCTTCCCTGATACACGAGTGCGAGCACAGCAACCAAGGCGAATACTAGATAGGGCAAAGTAGGGACAGCATTCTGCTTGTGAATGCGCCACCGCCAGATGGCTAGAACAATAAAGATCAGCGCCAGCGATGTTCCAAGCCATTCATGGACGGCGATTAACTCTGGCGGAAGCGTTCCGACAGACTTGCTTTTCCACCACCATCCGGCAGCGCCCGTAAGCGGAGTGATAATCGCGGTGTACAGGACCATCCATGCTGCTGCGCTGTGCAGTGATGACCGTTTTAGCCAGAGACCCAGCAGATCGCTGAGCAGCGCAAGCGGCAACAATGCAGCGGTAAAGTTGACGAGTATGGGATGAAGTTCCTGGGGGGAGTGCGGGGGCGTAAAGCCGGGCAAACCATGTGCCGCGCCATTTTTTTCTTTCGCTTGTGTAGCGTTTGACGTGACCAGCATCGCCTTCATGTTCGGGTGCGGCGCGCAGTGGTAGGCAATTGTTCCGGCCTTTTGAACAGTCATTTTCCAGGAGCTACCGGGTTGAATCAGCCCTGAATCAAAGCTCCCATCGTCGGCGGTAACGGTGTGAGCGAAAATGTCTTCATTTTTAAATTCAACGGTTTCACCAGGATGGACCGTAAGCTCCGCAGGTTGAAAGCGCATGCCTTTCATGATGACCTGGCCGGAGGGGTTCTGTGGCGTTGTCCCTTGGGACTGAAGGATGAGAGCTAAACCTGTTTCCCGCAAATAAGCGGTGCCGAAGCGCGGGTGTGCGACTGAGATGCATGATCCGCTGAGGAGTACCAGAAATACAATCCCCAGCCGCACACGCCACGCTCTTAAAAAAGGCGACATGGGTCTTAGCGGGATCCGCCGCCGCTCGAACCACCCAGCGATGACTGCAACTGCTTGGCATGATCCAGGTGGCCCTGAAGCAGAGGCGCTGCACCCTGCAACGCTGATTTCAACTCGGCGTTCTGCGCGTTGGGGATCAGCACATTTCCTGCTGCATCAAGCACCTGCTGGTGATATGCAACCTCATGGTTGATGTATTCGGTATCAAAAGCTTTGCCGTTCAGCCCCTGCAGCTTCTTCGTCTCAGCCGCAGCAGCGGTCTTGAGTGACTTGCTGATGTCACTTGGCGCCGGCTTTACGTTGAGCTTTTTGCCCAGCTCATTGACTGAGTTCTGCAGCTTGGTGTGGTCATCGATCATCTGCTGCGCAAATTGCTTAACCTGATCGTTTTTTGTCTTTTTGAGCGCCAGCTTGGCGGTGTCAATGTCGATCTGGTCCGCGGCCGTGACCACGCCAACGATCTGCGGGTCAGACGGCTTGCTGCTGCTCTTGTCTTTGTCCTGTGCCACAGCAGACGAACCCACGGCGAACAGCACTGCCATGCCGCCTACTGCCAAATTTTTCTTCCAATTCATGTACTTTTCTCCCTTTTCTTGTGATGTAGACATAAAAAAGCTGTACCTAATGAATAGAGGGATTCGAGCCGAATTGGTTACAAAGTGACTCAGGCTGTTTTTCCGCAAAGCGCCTGGCACGACAAAAAGATATTGAGAACCAAAAGCAAATCGCTGGCAAATAACAAAAAGAGCGCAAGCCACCCACTGGCCTGCGCTCTTTTTTGCAGCGGAGGAAACTTTTCCGCGCTACTTACCGGTGCTATTTCTAGCGCTGTTAAATGTGTTGCGCGCCGCGTGATCGTTCTTAAGCGCTTCCCAAACTGCGGTACCACCCCCGCCTAGCAATGCCCCGCCGATTAATCCGTCATGGCAATTGCAGCCCAGCCAGCCGATCCCAGATCCTAGCGCTGTGTTGGAGGCAATCATGCCCCAATCACGGAATGGTCCGAGAGTGGCTCGATGAGTATGCAGGAACCATGTGCTGGCTCCGCCTGCACCGATCATCATAAGCTTTAGCGGCGTCTTTTCGCCGGGCAAAATATAGCCGAGACCAGCGCCCACGGCTGCTCCTCCGGCTACGGAGAAAATGTATTTGTAGTGTTGCGGACTGATGCCTCTGAGATCCCGCTTATCGACATTGCGCGACTGCGCGTGTGACATCAACGGAAAAATAAAACCAAGGCAAACGACAAGAATCCAAAGTTTCTTATACTGCATGTGAAGTGGCTCCCCGATGCGTGTATGCGGAATAACCGCGTAATTGCTGGATAAGATGAGGCCCGCTTTAAAAGAGATGTTCAAGAATGAAAGCAGCTCTCGAAAATAGGCGCTGCTCAGGAGAGAGCAGCAGAATGTGTGAGAGAAGTTTCAAGCTGCAGATTCGGAGTGCGGAGTTTTGCGGAGCATGCGCATAAAGAGCAGCAGGGCACCTACAACGATTGCGCTATCGGCAACATTGAACGGCGGCCAATGGTGAGTACCAATGTAGAAATCCAGAAAGTCCGTGACTTTGCCATCAGAGACCCGGTCCCAGAGATTGCCTACGGCTCCGCCGAGAATGAGAGAGAGGGCCAGAGTGCCAGAGTGGAAGACGCTACGGTCTTTCCACAACAGAACAGAGATCACGGCCAGAGCTGCCACCGAGAAGGCGATTAACAGGGTGGTACGGAATGGTGAAGGAGAGTCGGCAAAGAGGCTGAACGCGGCGCCGGTATTTTCCAGGTGAGTGAGGCGAAAGAACCCAGGAATGATATTAATAGCATCTTCCAGTGGGATGGTCTGCGAGATTGCCCACTTGGTAATTCGATCCAGCAACAGCACGGCAAGTGCGATCAGCAGCGGGCGTTTGGGCATGAAGTAATTTACTGGGTGGCCACTTTCTCTTCCCGTGGCTTCTCTTCTTGTGGCGTAAGCAAGATTTCACTTAAGAGCAGGAGCGCACCAACGACGATGGCGCTGTCAGCAATATTGAATGCGGGCCAGTGATGGGAGCCGAGATAGAAATCAATGAAGTCGATTACTCGCCCGCTGGTCACGCGGTCCCACAGATTGCCAAGCGCGCCGCCAAAGACCAGAGAAAGCGCAATGGCAGTAGTGTTCAATGCATTGCCATTCTTCCAGAGCAGGGCAGAGACCACGGCCAGAGCAGCCAAAGAAAACAGGATCAACATGGCCACGCGCCACTCGGAAGGCGATTCTGCGAACAGTCCAAAGGCCGCCCCCTGGTTCTGTACGTGCGTCAGGCGGAACATACCGGGGACAATATCGATGCTGTCATGCAGGGTAATTTTTTGCGACACCAGCCACTTCGTCATCCGGTCACAGAGGACGATGAGAGCCGCAATCATGATGTGGTACTTACGCATGCTTTCCAATTAGACGCTTCATCTTGCAGGGCGATTCTGTCTGCGTGCTACTTTTTACCGACCATCACCCTACCAACTCGCTTTCAATCTCGTTGAGCGCTTCTGTGCATCGCTCGCAAACTGTCGGATACCGCTCGTTCTCTCCGACATGAGGGGAATAATTCCAGCAGCGATCACATTTCTGTCCCGGAGCTTTCTGTATAGACACGTGCAAAGGTGTACTACCGTTCCCTACGGAGCTTGGTTTCACTTCAACTCCGGAAACAATCAGCAGAAAACGCAGGTCATTGCGGTAGCGTTGCAGCAATGGCACAAGCTCACCCGGAGCAGAGATGGTGACAACGGCCTCTAGCGCGCTGCCAATGATCTTTTCCTGGCGGGCCAGTTCCAGTGCTTTAAGCGCCGAGTCGCGCACCTTCATCAACGTATCAAAGTCTTTCCAGACAGCCTCTCTGTTCGCGGAATCTCTTACTGGTCCCGTGATGTCTTCTGCTGCGGGAAAATGCGCCAGGTGTACGCTTTCCTGGCGGCCGGCAACCTCTGGCAGGAATGACCAGATTTCATCGGCGGTAAAGCTCATGATGGGAGCTACCAGGCGCACGAGAGCTTCCGCAATGCGCCAAGTCGCAGTTTGTGCAGAGCGCCGGCCGTGCGAGTTGGGGGCGGAGGTGTATAGGCGGTCCTTCACCACGTCAATGAAGCCTGTGCTTAGATCGACCGCAAACTCGTTCACCAGATGGTAGATGCGATGAAATTCAAAGCGCTCATAGTAACCGCGCACGCGATCTACCAACTCAGCCGTGCGCAACAGCCAATATTTGTCGAGCGCCTGCAAATCGTCAAACTTGATTGCATGGTGCGCTGGATTAAAGCCCGGCAGATTGCTGAGCAGGTACTTGAACGTGTTGCGGACTTTACGGTAATTTTCCGCGACCTGCTTCATCAGGTCTTCTGAGACCGTAACGTCTTCCTGAAAATCGACGGACGCAACCCATAGCCGGATGATCTCTCCACCAAGTTTTTTGGCGATCTCCACCGGATCAATGCCATTGCCGAGAGACTTGGATGTGGCCCTGCCTTGGGGATCGAGCGTCCAGCCATTGGTAGCCACAGCGCGATAAGGAGCGTGCCCACGCGTACCGACGGCAACGAGCAGGGAAGAGTGGAACCATCCGCGATATTGGTCGCCGCCTTCAAGATAAAGATCGGCAGGCCAAGGCAGATCGGGTTCGTGGCCCAGCACGGCTGCCTGACTGGATCCGGACTCAAACCATACGTCTATGATGTCCGTCTCTTTGCGAAATGCAGTGGCGCCGCAGCCGGGGCAAGTCGTCCCGGGAGGCAGAATGTCTTTGGCGTCTTTGGTGTACCAGGCGTCCGCGCCCTCACGTGCGAAAAGATCCACGACCGCGTTGCGCGATTCTTTGGACTCCAGCAGCTTGCCGCAGCCCTCGCAAAAGAACACGGCGATAGGAACACCCCAGACGCGCTGGCGGGAGATACACCAGTCCGGGCGCGTGGCGATCATGTTGCTGATGCGCTCTTCACCCCATGCCGGAATCCACTTTACCTTCTTGATCTCATCCAGTGAACGCTGGCGCAGGGTGCTGCCATCCACTGGAGCTTCCATGGAGATGAACCACTGTTCGGTAGCTCGAAAGATCACCGGATTATGACAGCGCCAGCAATGCGGATACGAGTGATCGATCTTGGCTTCCGCCATGAGCACGCCGCGCGCTTTTAGCAGCTCGATGATCGGCTGATTGGCTTGGAAAACAGTCTTGCCTTCGTACTCAGGCAGGCCATGTTGCAAATGGCCGGCCTCATCTACGTTGGTGCGTTGATCGAGCTTGTATTTCGTCCCGGTATAGAAGTCATCCGCGCCGTGAGAAGGCGCAGTATGCACCGCGCCCGTGCCTTGCTCCGTGGTCACGTAGTTGGCCAACACGCCAAGGATCGAGCGATCGAGAAATGGATGCGCAAACGTGGCGAATTCCAGTTGGCGGCCGGGGAAGCGCGCAGCTATCGACGCACCTGAAAGCTTGCATGCGTCTATAGTGGCTTTGGCCAGAGCTTCGGCAACGATATAAAGCTCGCCGTTATGTTCCAGCGCCACATACTCAAGATCGGGATGAAACGCCACAGCCATGGAAGCGGGAAGCGTCCAGGGAGTGGTGGTCCAGATGATGGTTGAAACCTTTTTACCTGCGAGCACCGGATCAATTTTTGCCGGATCGCTGGTGAGCCGGTATTTCACCCACACGCTGGGACTGGTGTGGTTGGAGTACTCAATCTCAGCTTCAGCCAGCGCTGTTTTGTCATGGATGCACCAATACACTGGGCGCAGGCCTTTATAGACCGCGCCGTTTTCCATGAAGTCAAACAGTTGGCGGACGATGACAGACTCATAATGCGGCGACATGGTCGAATACGGGTGATCCCAGCGGCCAAGGATGCCGAGGCGTTTGAACTGCTCGCGCTGGATATTGAGAAACTTTTCCGCGTACGCGCGGCATTCCCGGCGGACGGCAATGGCCGGAATCTCCAGCTTTTTGCGGCCCAGCTTTTCGTCCACCTTGATCTCAATGGGCAGACCGTGGCAATCCCAACCGGGAACATAGGGTGAATCGAAGCCCGCCATGGTTTTGGACTTCACGACAAAATCTTTCAGGCATTTATTGAGTGCGTGGCCTTCATGGATTGCGCCATTGGCGTAAGGAGGTCCGTCATGCAGGACGTAAGTGGGCGCGCCGCGGCGCGACTCGCGGATCTTCCGGTAGATATCCATCTTCTCCCAGCGCTCAAGCCACTTGGGCTCGTTCTGAGGCAGGTTCGCCTTCATAGAGAATTCGGTTTTAGGAAGATTCAGGGTCTTCTTAAGTTCAAGCGGCGGCCGCATTTTCACTCCGAAAGGGGTTAATTTCTCATTATAAACAGTCAGAGTGACGGGTTGGCGCTTGACGCGAAAGACCAATGACGAGTTGGCCCCGGATGTTACGAAAGTTTCAACGTAATTTAGCCATTCTTTACAAATCGTAAGGCACAATATGAACATCCAATGAAACACGCGCCCACTTTGAATCCAAGGGAACACGAGGACAGAACATTGCCTAAAGAAAATTCCTCGCCCACGGCGACGCAGCATTCAGGCGAAGATGAGGCACAGAAACTTCACCTGAGAAATACAACTCTCACCCAGAATCCCTCATCTGCTATGAATGTAAGCAGATCACATGAATTCGGTAGTGAAAAGGTTTCTCGGGTCGGACCAATGGCGAATCACGTAATCGTTCCCAATCAGTTCTTCGGTAAGGATGTTCCCAAGCTCAACGGCCTTCCGCAGATGCATCAGTCGATGCTGACGTCTCTATTCCAGAACGTCAAGGAAGCGATATTCCCGGAAAAGTTGCCGCCTCTCCGAATTACCGCGCGTCCTGTAAACGTTGGTGAGATCTGGACAACTGCCCGGCCCAAAAAGGCAACTTCGGGTTCACTCACGCTGCACGCATTCGCAATCGCGGGCCTCATCGCGATTTCGCTTTGGGGCGGACACTCCGCCACTGTGGTGAAGCCGGAAGAGCACGTAACGCTAATTGCTCCGCCACTCACCGATTATCAACCAGTCATGAAGCCGGTTGAAGCTCCCAAAGCCCTGGCGGGCGGCGGCGGTGGCGGCAACGCTTCAAAGATTTTTGAAAGCAAAGGGCACCTGCCAAAGGTGGCGCCAGAGCAGATTGCTCCTCCTACAGTTGAGGTCCTGAATAACAAACCAAAACTGGCGGTGGAAGCAACCGTGGTTGCGCCGGCAAACGTGAAACTACCGGACAATCCCAACATGCCGAATCTGGGTAATCCCATGTCAGCCCGCGTAACTGGACCTGCTTCCAACGGAAGTGGCACGGGTGGCGGCATCGGTTCCGGCTCCAGCAACGGTATTGGTTCCGGCACCGGTCCAGGACATGGTCCGGGACAGGGTGGCGGTTTTGGCGGCGGCACTTATAAGCTTGGCGATATTGGAGTAACGGCTCCGGTGGCCAAATTCACGCCTGAGCCGGATTTCACGGAAGAAGCCCGCAAAGCCAAGTATCAAGGCACGGTGGTTCTGGCTGCAATCGTCGGTCCCGACGGCCGTCCACGCAACATCAGAGTCGTCCGGGGGCTGGGCATGGGCCTGGATGAGAAAGCTGTCGAACGGGTAAAAACCTGGCTGTTTGAACCCGGAAAGAAGAATGGCACGCCGGTAGCGGTTGCGATGAATTTTGAGGTGGATTTCCGACTGTTCTAGTAATTCTGCCGCTGCGCTCCACACCGCTTGGGTGCTTTGCCCCGCGGAAGAAGCCATCAGCACCTTTTGAGCCAGCTGGCGCGCGAGCCGGCCAGCCTGGCAAACTTGAGAAGGAGAGGAGAACCTGCCTCTCCTTTTTGGTTTTTGGAAGGAGCATTCAGCACTCAGCCGTCACCATTCAGGTTAAACATTTTTCACCGCAGTAGGCGCAGAGGAAGAACCGAAAGTAAGACCGCGCAAAGCCTCTTTGATCTCACGTCCTTTTAGGGACTAGCGGCATGCAGCTTTCAGCACTCAAACGATTTCACCGCAGAGGACGCAGAGGAAGAAGTTGCAGTAGCTCTTTCCGATTTCTCTTTGGCTTAACATCCAATTCCCGTCTTTTGAGCCAATTCTGCGATCTAAAACTCCTTTTCTAAAACTCCTTTGCGCCCTCCGCGTTTCTTGCGGTGGAAATGGTTTGGGACTAGATGCTAAGTGCTGACCGCTGAATGCTACTTCTGACTGCTGACGGTTGATTCCTGCGTGCTCTGAGTCTTGTCCGCGATGCAGCATTCGCCCGCGGGGATAGGGCTGCCGTGGGGGCAAGTGCGGGGATGTCCCAGGAAGGTGCAGATACGCTCCGTGGCTTCCGGTGAAAGAATGTGCTCGAACTTGCAAGCTTCTTCCGCGATTTCCTTTTCATCGTGCACGTGGAATGTTTGGGTAAAAAGTCTCTCCGCCAGGCGATGGCGACGGATGACGTCCTCAGCGCGCTTGCGTCCTTTTTCCGTGAAGATGATCATGTGGTCGCCGTGGCCACTATGCTCAATAGCGGGACGGAACGCCACATGGCAGCGATTGAGCACCTGCTTGTGCGTATGCGGCTCCAAGGCGTGCTCTGTAAGATTAACCAGGCCAAGGCTTTTCATGCGCTCCAGAGCCAGCCGCATAGGCAGAGCGCCCTCAACCTCAACGCGACCTAACTCGGCAGGCTCGCCATTTTCCGCCAGTACCCACAGCTCTTCCAAGACTTCATCGAATTGTTCTTCATCCGCCAGCGCAAAGATTTCCTGCGCTGCAATTTTGCCGTGATGCAGTTCGAGGCGGCGATCGGCGAGGCGGGCGACGACAGGATCGTGCGTGACCATGATGATAGTTCGCCCCTGGGCATGCATTTCACGCAGCTTACGCAACACGATTTCCTCATTCACGGCATCCAGGTTGCCGGTGGGTTCATCGGCCAGGATGATCTGAGGATCATTGATCAGGGCGCGCGCTATGCAGACGCGCTGCTGTTCGCCGCCGGAAAGCTGGGAAGGCAGATGGTCCGCGCGGTCCCTGAGGCCGACATGGTCGAGCGACGCCAAGGCTTCGGCTTTATCAGTCATGCTGTGGAAGTATTGCGCCAGCATGATGTTCTCTAGCGCCGTGAGATAGGGGATCAAGTGAAATTGCTGGAAGATGAAGCCGATCTTTTCCGCGCGGAAACGGTTCAGCTCCGCAGCCGTCATTTTGGAAACGTTCGTGCCGTGAATCCAGATTTCGCCGGTGGTGGGCTGATCAAGGCAGCCCATCAGATTAACCAGCGTGGATTTGCCCGAGCCGGAGGGGCCCATCACGGCCAGCCATTCACCCGCCGCTACCGAGAGCGAGACGTCATCGAGCGCGCGCACTTCGACGTTGCTCTTGTACACTCGCGTCACGTTCTTGAGTTCTATCGGCATTATTCTCCTCGCAGGATGCCTGCGGGCTGTACCTGCTGCAGCAATCTTAATGGAGCCGTGGAGGCAATCAGCGCCAGCGCTACACTTCCCAGCAAAACCGGAAACAGGAGCAGCGGTTGCGGCAGGATGGCGGCGTCAAAGTTTGCTTTGCCGATCCAGAAGGCGATGCCGCAGCCGAGAACGTATCCCGCGGCGGAGCCCGCAAGCGCCAGCAGAGCGGACTCCGAAGCAAACAGAAAATTGACTGTACGATTGGAAGCTCCCAGGGCTTTCATGACGGCAAAATCTTTGCGGCGTTCAAGCACGGAGCCGGTGAACGTGGCCACCATGCAGAGCATGATCAATATGACGACGACGGCGGAAGAGGCGAGAACGACAGACCGGGTCTTGCCGACAACCGCGGTCTGGGCCTGGGTAATCTGGCGGACAGGCTTTACTTCAACATTGGGCAGTGCAGCGCGGATGTGCGCGACGGTGTTCTGAATTTTCTGCGCCTTGCCGTCCACGCGGACCAGCGTCGTGTTGGGCTGGATGCCGGTGAGGCGCACGAAGTCATTCAGAGGAATATAGACGCGGCTGTCGTCGTCGGAACCAGAATTGAAAAATCCCGCCGGATTGATTACGGCAGAAGTCTTGCCGAAAGAAAGGTATAGATCGGCGCCGTGGGTGATCGCTTCGTCCACGCGCGCTCCGACAAGGGCACTACCCTGGCCAGTCTTGCTGAAAGACCAGGACGAATTGAGCTGGCGAAGCTTATCTAGGTCTGCGCCACCGACAACGATCTTTACATTACTGCTGGTTTCCGTGGCGATGGCGTAACCCACCGGGACTATTTCTCCTCCAGCGCCGACGATCTTACTGATCTCTGCAAGTTCGGTGGGAGCCAACGCGCCTAAGGTCTTGGTGACAACCACGTTCGCGCCGAATCCACGAAACTCGCGGCTGAGCTTGCCTTCAAGATCGGAATAAATCGTAAGCGCTGCGGTGGTAATGGTGGCGACCACAGCAACGGAGACTAGTGCGGTGAAAGCGCGGTCCTTGCGCACCCATGCGGCCTTGAAAAGCAGACGAAGAAGAAGCTGGCTTGTGTTCCTGTTAGGCTTCATGCGTCGCCTCTTAGGACGACGGCAGGATCAAACTGCATGGCCTTACGAACAGCACCCGCGCTGCCGAGGAATGTAACCAGCACGGCGGCAAACAGCACCACTGCCAGCACCACGGGATGGACGACGATGGCGGAGCCGAAAATGCT
Source organism: Terriglobia bacterium (assembly GCA_963831465.1). Lineage (GTDB taxonomy): Bacteria > Acidobacteriota > Terriglobia > Terriglobales > Acidobacteriaceae > Angelobacter. The sequence continues at coordinate 434,689 of CAWHQH010000023.1, forward strand.
TTGCCCGATGCGATGGGCCAGGACAGCACCCGCAAGAAAGCCGATCAAGCCGCCAGTGAGCGCGAGTAATCCGGCTTCGGTAAGGAAAAGGGAAGCGACGGCGGAGTTTCCCGCGCCCAAAGACTTCATCAGGCCAACTTCCTGTCGGCGTTCCAGGATCGTGGCGGCCATGGCGGCTGAGACGGCGAGGGCAGCAGCCAGCAATGCGGCCAAGGTCAGCAGGAGCATGAGTCCGGAGACGCGAGAAAGTACCTTGCCCTGGTTTTGTTCAACTTGGCGGATCTGTTCTACACGCGCGTTGGGCAGTACTTCACGAAGCTGGTAAGCGATAGAGTTTGCGTAAGGCGAACAATACCAGCGATCGCGCACGGCTGGGGACATCTTGTCAGGGTCTTTGCGGGCGAAGGCGTCTTCCGGCTTGGTAAGCGCGCTTACGGTCACGCGGCGCACAGCATTGGGCTGGTGAAGAATGACTTGCGCGATATGCAACGGGGTAACGACGGCCTGGTCTTCATCGCCGCCGGAATTCAGGATTCCGCTGATGCGCAGCTTGCGCCCGCCGATCTCAACTTGATCGCCGATACTTAGCCCGGCTTGTTGCGCCAGCTTGCTGCCGGCCAGAACGTCAGGTGGACGCTGCTCAGGGAAGTCGCCATAATCCTGCGGCCATGCGCCTTCCACCTTCCACCAGGGATTCACGCTGCGCACGCCGGTGGTGAATTGCTCTTTGCCATAGTAAAGCGGTTGGGCGAAGTATGTACCGATCAGTTCGGCGTTGAAGTCGCCATTGGGCGTCTGGATTTTTTCTGGAGCGTTTAAAAACGGCGCATAGCCTTTGATATTGTGTCCCCAGAAGATGCCTTTGATTTTGATGAGGCCCTGCTCATTGATGAAAGCGCCTTCGCTGGCGGGCTTGAGGCTGACGCCGCCAATGTTTACGTCGAGCGTGTCTTCAATGGGAGTTATAACAAGGTTAGCGCCGAGGCTGCGCAGTTCTTGATTGATCTTGTCGCCGATATCGTTACCCACGGCGATCATAGCCGTGGCAATGCTCATGCCCAGCGCAATGGCCAGCAGGGCCACGCTCTTGCGCCGCTTTTGCCTTCGGAATGATTCAAACAACAGTCGCAGGAACATTACTTTGAAAACTGTCCAGTCTGTTGCGCCAGGTCAGAGAGCGAGATCACAATGGAATCGCCATCCTGGACCGATTGCAGCGGAATGGGATTGCAGCCGCCGGACTGTCCCACGCTCTGCGGGTTAATGGGCGCGGCGCAGTTCTTGCAGATGAGCCCGGTTGCGCCCTTATAAAAGCCAATGCCGCCACAGATCTGGCAGGCGTCGAAGACTGAAGCAATCTTGTTGTCGGGTTTGCGATAGAGCAGGAAGCGTACGCGCGTGCCGTTTACGTTGGCGGCGTAGCGCTGCAACTCGCCTTGCTGTATATCTTTGGTCGAAATTACTGCCTTGCCATTGGTGAAAGTAATCTCAGTGGCCTGTGAGAGCGGTGGCGGACCTTCCGCGTAAATTACTTCAGCAGTGATCGTGGTGATAAAGACAAATGCGGTCACGCAGACGAGCACGGCCCACAGGCGTTCGCGCTTGGCTGTCCATTGCAGCTTGCGCTCTTCTGCTTTGCTTGCGGCTTGCGTGGCGGCCACGGCCTCAGGCTTGCGACGGCGGTACTCCAGCAGGACCATCAGAGCGACCAGCGCCAGCATGGTGACAGGGAAGAAGTAGTCATTGCGCGCGATAGGACCGATGAGCGCCATCTCACGCTTGCTGGAGGGAAGCACGCCGGACTCAGAAAGTTCATGCAGTCCGGAGATGGTGAGCTGGGCTGCAACGAAGAAAAGGATGACAGTGGTGACTTTGAAGAACTTGCGTAGGTCGATGCGCACGCTGCCCTTGACGAACATCACGCCAAAGACGACGGCCAGGGCAACGCCGAGCAGAGTGCCCAGGAAGCTCATCAGCTCGGTGGAATTGAGAGAAACCCCGGCAAGAATGGCTACAGTCTCAATGCCTTCACGAAAGACCATCAGGAAGACGAAAGCGAATAATCCCCATTTTGATCCACCGTCAGTGGCCAGCGAGCCGACTTTACTTTCAATTTCGCCCTTGAGTTTGCGCGCGGTGCGCATCATGAAAATGACCATGCTCACGACGAACACGGCTGCCACCAGCATGACCCAGCCTTCAACTTTATCCTGATTAATGGGCGCGTAAGAGAGGGCAACGGCACCGGCAATGCTGCCAACAAGGGCGGCGACCAGAGCATAATAGACGGTGCGGCGCAGATCGGGGCGGCCTATTTTGGTCAGGTAAACCAGCGTGATCCCCACGATTAACGCGGCTTCAACGCCTTCACGCAATGTGACCACCAGGGCGGAGAACATAGGGTTAAGGTTTTCAATTATGAAAATGAAATTCAATTTCATTTTCAATTAGAAATTGTACCGAGAGCGTAGGTGGGCAGTCAACAAATTGAAAATAGAAGGGATTCCGAAACGGGAAATATTTGGCGTCGGCGCAAATAGGTTTCCGCTGAGCGGCGCAAAATTCCTGCCTTAAAATCACAAGATGATCAATTCCTCACCGTCATCGTTGAAATATGGGTCGCATGATGCATATCAATGGCTGACAACCAGTGAGCATGACTTAGATGGCTTTCTGACGCTCTGCCCGGATGCTGTGCTCGGAAATTACGTGGCTGTCACCTGCTTCGATAGTGGCTCACTATCCCTAAGCGATGAGGAGAAGTCTGCAGGTTGGGAAAGTCGCAAGGGTATTGCATACAGCCCTCTCATTCGATCCGTTGCTACATTGCCCGACCGCGGAGGCTTTGACGAGTGGTACGTTTTCGGGACCCCGGTAGACTTGGGCGATAAGGGCCGAGGCAACGTATTTGAGGCTCCGTTGTCGGCGGGACAAATCGAGGTGTTTGTGAACTTCGCCGAAGGCTTCGACCTCCACCAACCAAACGCTCTCGTACCTCTGTTCTGGCGTCAACTCAATTGGATTCAACCCGAGTCATACATAGCCGATACCCATCATTTACTGACATTCGTGAGCAACAACCGTAACGTTTTTGAGGCCGTCCGCCAAGCTTTCTCTGAATCGCAATCCTGATTGTGATCTTCTCGGAAGTGCACGGTCGACTACTACAGGTAATAGCCAAGGCCGGAAAAGACTTTTCGGAAGGAACCGCCCTGCATTTTGTCGACTTCAAGCCAATGGTCTTCGTAGGCGTCTCCTTCCAGGATCACCTCTAATTGACCGTCGCCGTCCGCATCGGCTATGCCCATGGGGAACCACGTGGTAACAGTATGCGCATCAGCGTTTGTTTTTTGGAACTGCACTTTGCGGAGCGTCTGGACATGGCCGCCGGTACCAACAACAAGAATCACCTGGCAGAGCGCCAATTCACCGGCACTCGCCTGGCCGTAGTCCGCCGCGGCAAGGAACCATTTTGCTGACGATGGCTGCCAGACTGTAAAGTATATGTCCTTCTCTGCTTTAGGCGGTAACCCGAGCCGTCGCATTTCCCGCAACAGAATGTTCCGGATTGCGGGAGGTGGCTCAGTGCGCTGCCGACATTTCGGTCTTCCGTTTGTCACGTTCGTTTCGCAATCGAAGGCTGCGGTTACGTTGACGCCGGTGAGCAGTTGTTTTGCATACCTGGTATCACAGCCATTTTTAGGACCATTCCCGAACGGTGAAGCGCCGCAAAAGTGAGCCCGCAAGAAAGTCTCGATCTTTTGGCAGGAAGCGCTGGTGCAGGGCGGGCGATGAGGGTCGTTCGCGTGTTGGCCCTTGAGGTGTGGAGCGAGAATGCACAGCGCCATGACGATAGCTGCGAGAAAAGCCTTTTTGATCCTCAGGACTGACATCGTTCGCTCCGTTAATGGTTTCGATAGTATGTCCGCAAGCGTTCTTACTGATGTTAACAATCAAGGCCACGCATCCCGGTACTCGCTTTGATGCGTCTTATCTATGTGGCTCAGAAAACAAAAATCACTATTTGTCGATCCGTGGAAGCGATACTGCCGCTGCGCCGGTTGTGGACGGAACTGTGTGCGGCAGGGAACTACACGGTGTTTCAGAGCTTTGATCTGAATCTGTTAGCTGCCGCGCGGTTTACCGACAGAGAAGATCCGTACGTGGTTTGCGCAGAGTCAAAGCGCGGAGCGGCCATTGTTCCGGCGGTCGTGCGGCGCAACGATGGAACGATCAGGCTGCTGGGAGAGGAATTGTTCGACTATCGGACGTTTCTACATCGCGGCGACGATGAAGTTTTGCGGGTTGCGCTGCGCGCGTTAGCTGAACTGGGTCGGCCGCTGGAGATTGTGGCTTTGCGCGAAAGTGACCTGAGCGCTTTAAGTGATGAATTGCAAATCCTACCGTTTGCGGGAGCGCCAGGCGTGAGTTGCGCACAGATTTCGGCGCAAGAGTTTACGGTCACCCATACCCGGCTGGCCCGCAATCTGCGGCGGCTGGAGCGGCTGGATTTTGAGTTAAGAAGTCATGATGGCCCGAATCCACAGCTTTTGCGCTCGATTTATGTCGCCAAGGCCGAGCAGAGTGAGTCGAGCTTATTTCATGATGCCGAGCGCGTTGACTTTATGGTGAGCGCGGCGGGGCTTATGCCGGACGTATTTAAAGTCTTTACGCTGGAAAGAAGCGCCCAGCGCGCAGCGGCGGTGGTGACCCTTCGCGACAATAAATGCAGGCGCTTTTATACGGGATGGTTTGCGGCTGAGTATGAAAAGCATTCACCGGCGCTGGCGCTCATCTATGAGGTCACGCGGCAGTCTCTGGCGAATGGCCTGGACTGCGATTACATGACCGGTGAGCAGCCCTACAAGATGCGGCTGGCGACGAACTCAGTGCCGTTGTATAAGGTGCGTGCGACGGCAGAAGAGCTGGCGGCTGTTGGAAAAGCGAGAGAGTTGCCGACTGCGGCATGAGAGGGAGAGCTGGTTGTGGGTAAGTTTGGATTTCCACAGCCGCAAAGATCGTTTTTTACTCGAAATCGTTTCGGACTTATCATCCTGAGCGCCGAGCAAGTCCCGCAAGGCCGGATAAGCGCTAGGCGAATGACCCCGAGGATGTGTCTCCTGCTCACGCAAGTTTCAGGGAGCTCTCTCCGTGCATTTGCAGCATAAGCTGCTTCCCAGCGATTAGGACAGAAACGAACCAGATCATCGGTAGAATTCCCTGTTCAGCATGGCCACGGGACAGATCTCCGGGGTCCTTCGACTCTACCTAGCTCTCGCTTCGCGGTCGCGAGGTGTCGCTCAGGATAACAGAGATAAAATGTCTCGACCTGCCTACGAGATACAAACTGATCACGGATGAGAAGATTCGCCGCTAATCCAGGGTACCCAGCCGCTTCAAAAATTCCTGAGCTTCTTTGAATTGCGGGAACAAGTTTTCTTCTTCGCGGAAGGCGGCGGGATGGACCAGTCTTCGGCTGCCGCGCAGCTTGACGGGATGCCGCAGGTGAAGCATCTCATGATAGACAAGGTACTCAATGGCATAGCGCGGAACTCGAGCTGAATCAAAAACGCGGCTGACGACGATTGTGTTATGCGCCGGGTCATAGTGTCCCAGGCTTCGCAGGGACTTGTTGCCGCTCCAGGTCATCTGCGGCCGAGCCATGAGGCCGTGGAAGAAGCGAAGATTCAGCTCGTCAAAAATCTGGTCGAGATCGTAATGCTTGCCCTGTGGACTTTCAATGCGCTTGCGCCCGCGAAGCTGGCGAATGAGTTGCGATTTCTGCGCCATGGCATGGCTGCCGGTGTATTTGCGGTAACGCGCGGCATGGATGGCATTGATCGGCTTCCGATAAAGTTTGGCGATGAGGATATGCAGGATGGCATACAGCACCGGGTCGGGCGCGCCTTCAAGAAGATCTGAGAGGCGGACAAAAATGCGCTCCTTGCGCAGGCGGATGGTGCAATTGATATTGGCGAAGCGATAGAAGCGGACTTCAAACTCCGGCATAGGCGCACGGGGACGCAGATCGCGATACGCATGCTCAAAAATCTGGGTGAGAGTGGAAGTCATCTGGATCAGGAACTAGCCGCGAATGCACGCGAGAGCAAGCAGGAGAGCACTTTGGAATTCAACGTTCTTCAAACTATTTTTTAGAAGAACCTTTCTGATCGTGTGTGGTTTCCATGTATTCACGCGCCATATCAGCATTGGACTTGAGTGAATCCATCGCGTCCTGCAGGACAAAGCGAAAGTCGGGTGCTTCTTTCTTGGTGACAGTATCCGTTTCTGAGGCGGTTTTAAGAGCTTGAAGTTTCGTGTCAAAGCGCGCGTCAGCTTCAATCAATTCCTTTAAACCCTTGTGATATTGCTTAATGGTATCTTTATCTAGATTGCGCGCCTCATATTGATCAAGATTGTCATTGATTTCGTCCATAAGGCTGCCGAAATCTTCCAGCAGGTCGTGAATCTGCTTGCCGCGGTTTGCCGCCTGCTTAGGATCAAGGCGCACCTCGTCGATGGATGTCAATCGCGCCTCAGTAAATTTAATCATGAGCTTGATGCGATTGTAAGGTTCCATGGCCACTTGGCGAAGCTGATCAGCTTCAGCTTCAGTAAGGGGATCACGCCTTTTTGCGGCGGCAGCCACGCTCAACAGCAGCAATAGAAAAAATATCTTGGCGGCAATTTTCATTTGTGGTCCTTTTTCTTTTCGGGCGAAGCGAACATGGATTCAAGCACGTCTTCAGTAAGTTTTGCCAATTGCTTTTCCACGGACTCAACTTTAGGGCGATCTTCCGCAGCGAGCGTGCGCTTCATATTGTCCAGGCGGCGGTGGCAATCACGAAGAGATTTTTCAGTTTCCTTCATCTTCTTGCGTGATTCAATTGCGAGATCGTGCGCTTTGGTGGCATATTGCAGGATTTCCTGAACAGTGGCATGGCCTTTCACTGATTCGCCGTCAGTAAATTGCTTGTCCGCGACCGCGACCAGCTTGTCCGCTATTTCAGCATAGAGCCGGCCTTGCTGGTCAGGCGAAGCATGCTCGGCTTCAGCTTTAAGTTGATCGACAGTTTTCTGCTCTGCGCTGGCAGCAAGCGCAAGTGAGAGCATGATTATGATGGAAAGGAATTTTGGCATCGTTAGTCCGGTAAGATCGCCTTGAGCCGGTGCCTGGCCTGAAACTCCTGATCAGGAAATTTGCCGGCAGCCGCTTTTAAAAAAAGCTTATAGTTTTCCACCGCAGGTTTGTACATCCTTAAATTATCGTAAGCGGTGGCGCGAAGAAAGAGCGTGCCCGGGGTTTCCGGCTGGAGCTTGGCTCGTGCGTCCAGCACGCGGATGGTGAGCTGGTAGTTTTTGTTTTGCTCCGCGGCGTAGGCCAAGTCAGAATATGCCTGCAAAAGATTAGGATCGAGCTGAACCGCTTTGAGCAATACAGTTTGCGCTTCAGGATAGTTGAGTTGATGCATGAGCGCGGTGCCATAGTCGAGATGAAGCTGCGCATCGTTGGGGTTCTGCGCGATGAGTGGGCGAAGCAGGTCAGCGGCGGCGGGGTACTGTTTGGTTTCAAGATAAAGGCCGGCGAGAGCGCGAGCGAGTTTGGGATCGGGAGCAGATGTGTAAAGCGGCTCAAGCGTGGCGATGGCTTCCTGGGTTTTTCCTTCAGCGGCTTGGAGGTTACCTAGCTGAAGTTGCGCTGCCGCGTTCTGCGGGTTGGCAGCCAGGTATTTGTGGAGCCAGGTTTCTGCGTCGGCAAAGCGCTTTTGCTTGAGGTAGAGACTGATGAGGCGTTCCACGCTGTCAATATTTCCGGCTTCTGCCAGTTTGAGATATTGCTGTTCAGCTGCAGCGATATTGCCGGAGCGCTCCGCCATGCGAGCCAT